>JBLWUR010000002.1:0-792668 GCA_048268855.1 Fulvivirga sp. | reverse complement strand
CCTTTGGCGCATTACCGATAAATGTAACAGCAGGAGCAGGTACAGTAACCGGATTGGGACAAGGTACTTACGATGACATAACGATCACAATATCAGGATGTACCTCAGTAGAGAATATTGATGTAACACTAAATGATCCGGTATCTCATACAATAGTTAGTGCTATAGGTAATAACCCCACGTCATGTGGTGGTACTGACGGTTCTATAGATTTAACATTCACAAATGTGCCTAATGGAACTTATGTATTGGATTATTTGGATGGATCTGCAACTCCTCAGACATTTACGGGAGTTATAATTACTGGTAATTCAACAACAGTTACAACATTATCTGCTGGAATATATAATGACATAAGTTTAACAATTGGAGGTTGTACCTCATTTCAAGATATTGATGTGTTATTGGTGGATCCCGTGTCTCATTCTATTGATGGTGCAATTGGGTTTGATCCAACTACATGTGGTGGAAATGATGGCTCGATAGATTTAACTTTTACGAATGTACCGGACGGATCTTACACTTTAGATTATTTAGATGCTAGTGCAACAGCACAATCATTTTTTGGAGTAAATATTACTGGTGGAGCAACAACGATTAATGGTTTGAATGCTGGGGTCTATAATGATATCACATTAACAATTGGGGGTTGTACAACTTTACAGAACGTTGATGTAACATTGGTTGATCCAGTACCTCACTCAATAATTGGTGCTGTATATAATAACCCTATTTCCTGTGGTGGTTCAGAAGGCTCAATTGATTTAACTTTTGCAGGTGTTGCTGATGGAGTTTACAACTTAGATTACGTTGATGGATTTGCTACGATACAAACTTTCTTTGGAGTTAATATAGTGGCAAATAGCACAACAGTTACAGGTCTTTCAAGGGGTGTTTATAACGATATTACTTTAACTATTACAGGGTGTACCTCAACGGAGGATATCGATGGGACTTTATTTGATCCGAACTTACCAACAGTGACGTTGTTATCAGCTAATGATCCATCTGCCTGTGGAGGCAATGATGGTTCAATAGATTTGACCTTTACAGGTGTACCTGATGGTAGCTATACATTGGATTATACAGACGGGGTACCTTCAGCACAAACATTTACAGGTGTAGTTGTTAGTAGTGGTTCTGCAACCATTGGCGGACTTAGTTTAGGTGATTATAACGATATTACAATAACGGTGGTGGGTTGTACTTCTGTAGATGATATTGATGTAAAGTTAGTAGACCCTGTTTTACACACAATTGTTAATGCGGTGGACAATTCTCCAACTGCTTGTGGTGGAACAGATGGTTCTATCGATTTAAATTTCACTAATGTTGCAGATGGAACGTATAATTTAGATTATTTGGATGGCACCGCAAGCCCTATGACATTTATAGGAGTAAATGTTATTGCCAATGCAGCTACAATTAACAACTTATCGTCAGGTACATATAATGATATAAAATTAACTATAAGTGGTTGTACTTCAACAGATGATATTGACGTAACAATTTCGGATCCAAATGGACCAACAATTAATTTAACAGGGAACGGTGGACCTACAACATGTAGTGGCTCAGACGGCTCTATAAGTTTAATATTTACAAATGTCACTGATGGACTTTATGACTTAGATTATATTGACGGTAGTGCTACTGCTCAGACTTTTACAGGTATAAATATAAGTGGGGGTACAGCTACTATAAGTGGATTAACTGCAGGTGTTTATAATAATATCACGATTACTGATGGTGCATGTACATCCAGCGAAATAATTAATGTAACACTTAATGACCCCGGTACTTGTGGCCCTACCGATTGTGGCGCATTCACAGCCATCAACCCAATATTAACACGCCCAACTTGTACAAATAATAACGATGGTTCAATTGCATTTGACATTCAAGGTGGAACAGGTAATTATTTAGTGCAAATGACAGATTCGAATGGAGACCCATATAGTACACAATCAGCTATGCCTACTTTTACCAATTTGTCACCTTCGATTTATACTTATAAAGTCACAGATTTAGGAAACAGTAATATTTGTGATGATGGTAGATCTGTTGTACTAGATATTCTCAGCACCGTTGAAGGTGAATTACTTGGTGGATCAACAGAAAACATCTCGTGTTTTGGAGAAACAGGAGCAGTAACGTTAACCAATATAACTCCAGTGCTAGGTCAGTATTTCTATTCCATTGATGGGGGCGCTTCTTGGGTATCCTTACCTGGAGATAACAGGGTAGAAGGATTAAAAGCTGGAATAACAAGCATTAGACTCGGAGCGATAGTCAATGATCCTTGTCCAGATATTATTGATGCTACTATTACTTCTGTTAATCCTATTATAACAGTAGATGCTACACCTTCCAATCTGACCACTTGTGATAGCAGTGATGGACAGGTATCAGTTGATTTCCCACCTTCGGGGGGAGCCAATACTGGTAGTGATGATTGGTTCATTGCTTTTAAACGCACTTCAAGTGCTATCACGGATGGAGATTTCGGGACTTTTAATGAAGATATCATTTACAATAACCTAAGTGCCGATAATTATACACTTTATATCAGGGATATCTCAGGATGTACTGTTAATGAGGCGTTTGACATTCAGGCTCCGGGTACTGTGGATTTTACACTTATACAAACTAGTGCCGCAACTTGTGCTGGAAACGGAACGGATGGCGTAATTAATGTAAATGTTACTTCAGGAACACGACCATTCTTTTATTCAGTGGATGGAAATGACTTCATAGAGGCCCCTGGGTTTAATTTTTCAATCAAAGACTTGTCTGTTGGTGTACATGAGGTGGTAATGAAACCGGATTTAAATGATGATGGATGCTTAACTCAACAAGTGGCCACCGTTACAGGTTTTGGTTTAGTAGATTTCAATTTTGAAAAAACTGATGTAACGTGTAATCTGGATGGAGATGGTGAAATTAGTTTGTCAGACATCATTGGTTCAGAAGATGCCAGTGTTGATTTAACAATTACATTATCTCTTAATGGGGCAGAAATTATTAGAGAAGAAAATTTTGATGGAACTAGCTTTGCATTCTCTAATCTTTCAAAGGGAACTTATGAAGTAAAAGTAAAACAAAATGGAGGTTGTAATTCAGTTAAGAATGAAAGGATAACAATTATTGAACCGGATGAACTTAATGTTCTTTTAGGTTCTATCAATGCTTCATTGCCAGATAAAGCAACGGGATCAATTGAAATTGAAAGTATTAAAGGGGGTACTGCACCATTTTTAGTGGAGTTGGAGGGAGTAGAAAGTAGTAATAGGTCTATTTTCTTGTCAGTCAATCTTACTGATGGATCAGGTACAACTTTTAATGATTTGAGTTTTGGTTTATATGATCTTACTGTATTAGATGCGAATGGTTGTTCGCAAATATTGAACCCGATAGTAGGTCGAGATTCTACCTTATTTATACCTAATGTAATTACTCCTAATGGAGATGATGCTAATGAAACATTCTATATCAGAAATCTTCCTGATGAGGGGTCGACAATAGTAATTACAAGCCGATGGGGAAGAGAAGTATTCAAAAGTAGTAATTATACTAACGATACTGCTTGGGGTGGAGAAGATACGCCTGAAGGCATTTACTTCTATAAACTTGAAGCAGCCGGTAAAATCTATACTGGTTGGGTAGAAGTAATAAAAGGAGTCAAACCTTAGAATATTAAATTCATATTGAATTTGAAAGGCGGCAATTAGAGCTGCCTTTTTTAATTATTAACATAAAGAATAAAGCTAACCTCCTCGTTAGCATCGTAACGTTGATGTTTGATTCTAGAATTTATATTTCGATTACAAAGTATACACTTGTTTGATTCTGACATTTCTCTTCTGATTGAGATTTACTCGACCAAATCACTAAACCTATAAAAAACCAGACCTTGTCTATTGGCTTCCATTAAGATAAACGTCAACAATTCCATCGAGAATTCGTACTTCGCTGCCTGACCATTGTCCGGCACGTGGCCATGTAAAAACAGCACTTCATTATTCATTTTGGCTCGTTTCATAGCCTGAGTTATCATTTCATGAGTAAGGTGATAATTGCTATCAAAACCCATGGAATAAAATTCATTATCACCATCAAAATCATAATAGATGCCGTCCATTTTGGTCAAATCTCTCTCTGCATTTACAGGCAAATCAGAGCGTATCGCTTTGTGTTCGCGTGAGATAAGATAGTCGGTAAACCAATACTTGGCTCCATACGGGTAGGCGAATGAAACCGGCTCTAAACCCTTGGCCTGCATGGCCAACTTATTTGCAATGATTTCATTGTCTATGTATTCATTCCAAGAATGCTCTTTTATATAATATTCAGAAATAACATGCATACTTCCATGACTCCCAATTTCATGGCCCTGAGCCCTAAGTTGCTTTAATTTATCTATTTCTTCTTCAGTCAAAGAATCAAATTGCGTAATAAAAAAAGTGACTTTTGCATTATATTGATTTAAAAGCTCAGACATTTGATACCATTCATCTATGTAACGGTCATCAAAAGAAAGGCAAATTCCAGCACTTGGCTTTTTAGTATTATTACAGCCGAGGACAAATAATAAAAAAAAGAAAGTTAATGTATTTCTATTCGTAAGCATTCTTTATTTAATTGGATCCTTTAGTTAAATCAATTACGGCATTTAATAAAATATTGTAGCCTATTTTTATTAAAGATGTATACTGCCAATATTTTTTTAAAATGTACAATTATCTTCCAGTTTTGTTTCTCATTCAAAGCAAATAATCTAATTTGCTCGATATTTAAACCACAATCATTTCATTATGACTGATATAAGCTCATGGTGGGAATCACTGCAGTCATTAGAACAAATCTATTGGGGATTTGCAGTTCCTTTTACCTTCTTTTTTATAATACAGCTTGTGCTTACTTTTTTTGGAGGTGACATTCCGGATGATAGCTCGGTGGATGTTGATATTGAAACTGACGATGGTATTGGATTTCAGTTTTTTACTGTAAAAAATTTAGTAGCCTTCTTTACCATATTTGCTTGGACAGGTATTGCGTGTTTGGATTCAGGTTTATCTAATGGCCTTTCTATTTTGATCTCGGTGATTGCGGGTCTGATGATGATGCTCATTATGGGAGGGATGTTTTATTTTATGGACAAAGCTGATTCTAGTGGCACACTGAAAATGAAAAATGCCATTGGTATGGTCGGTGAAGTATATTTGGAAGTAAAAGCCTTAAGAGGCAATATCGGACAAGTTCAAGTGAAAGTACAAGGGACACTTCGAACGTTAGAAGCTGTCACTGATGATGAACAAGATTTAAAAGCGGGTTCGGTAGTAACCGTATCGGCTTTGGTAAATGATAATCTATTAATTGTAACTAAGAATAAACTATAATGAGCGTTTTAGCCTTACCCGTATTTGCGTTTGTCGCATTATTCATTTTTATCATCATAGCTACCTTCATTAGAAGGTACAAGCGCTGCCCTTCAGATAGAATATTAGTTGTATATGGAAAAGTTGGTACGGACTCCGCCAAATGTATCCATGGAGGAGCGGCATTTGTGTGGCCTGTTTTTCAGGATTATGAGTTCCTTGATCTGACTCCTAGTTCAATTGAGGTAATGCTAAGTAATGCATTAAGTAAGCAAAATATAAGAGTAGATGTTCCCTCAAGATTTACGGTAGGTATCTCCACTGAACCTGGCGTCATGAACAATGCAGCAGAACGCCTTTTGGGTCTTTCTCAGGAGCATATTCATGACTTAGCCAAAGATATTATATTCGGTCAGTTGAGGCTTGTGGTGGCAACGATGGACATTGAGGAGATCAATAGTAACAGAGATAAATTTTTAGCCAATGTAGCTTCTAATGTAGAAGCTGAACTCAAGAAGATAGGACTTAAGCTTATTAACGTAAACGTAACGGATATCAAGGACGAGTCCGGATATATTGAAGCATTGGGTAAGGAAGCTGCGGCAAAAGCGATCAATGATGCAAAGAAATCGGTAGCAGAGAAGGATAGGGATGGAGCCATTGGAGAAGCCAATGCGCATCAAGATCAAAGGGTTCAAGTGGCAGATGCCAATGCACGTGCCGTAGAAGGGGAAAATACGGCAAAAATTAAAGTGGCACAGTCTGATGCCTCAAGATTCGAGAAGGAAGCAGAAGCAAAACGTATTTCTACAGCTGCGGAAAAAGTACAATCTGCAAAAGCATTGGAAGAAGCCTACGCTGCAGAGCAGTTAGCAGAGAATGCAAGGGCTACCCGTGATAAAGCAGCACAAACAGCTGATATTGTGATCCCTGCAAGAATAGATAAAGAAAGAGTGGAAATTGCAGCTGAAGCAGAAGCTGAGATGATCAGAAGACGGGCAAAAGGGGAAGCAGATGCGATATTATTCAAAAAGCAAGCGGAAGCACAGGGACTTTTGGAAATATTGACAAAGCAAGCGGAAGGATTAAAGCAAATTGTAAATGCCGCAGGTGATAATTCTAAAGATGCAGTATTACTATTAATAGCCGATAAATTACCAGAATTAGTAAGACTACAAGCTGAGGCCATTAAAAATATCAAAATCGATAAAATTACTGTTTGGGACGGTGGAAATGGCGGTGATGATAAAACGTCTACAGCTAATTTCATTTCAGGGCTTTATAAATCTGTTCCGCCATTACAAGAAATGTTTAATATGGCAGGTATGGATTTGCCAGAATATTTAAAAGGTAAATCAAAGGAGGAAATAGACAAGATGGCTAAAGGGGTAAAAGACGCAACCGTTACAAAATCTGATAAACCTCAGGAAGTAAAACCTTTACCTAAGGAGGGTGGCAAGCCTAATGAAGGGAAGAAATAAAGTTAACCTGATATCTCACACTCACCTCATTATAAATGAGGATGAGTGTGAGATATCGATAGGCTAAATAGCCTTCAAAAACTCCATCGTATCAACATTATCAGCATAGTCATTGATACTTGGTGATTGAGCTAACCCAAAAGCAAAACTATTCTCCCAATTGCCTTCTTTTGACACAATACACTGAATTTTTTCAGTATTGGTTTTTAGCATCGTACTCAGTTCTTCCTCACTATTATAATACTCAAAATAAAGCACTGAAATAGGGGAGACAAGCTCTTCTCTTTCAGTAACCATAAGGAATCCATTATCTAAGTGCTTCACCCCATTGATCAGATAAATTGATTTGTTATAATCATAATTGTTACTGTACTTATGATGTTGGGTGATGGGTGAGTATTCTTCAATGGCGTCAAAGAATTTGTCGAAATTATAACCCTTTGGCACATATAGTTTAGATACATTACGACAACCCAGTCCGTAAAAAGTAAAAATATCCTTACCAAGGGCATGAATTTCTTCTTTGGTTTCATTGCCCGTTAAAATGGCAATTGAAGTTCTGTTTTTTCTAATAATATGCGGGTATTTGGCAAAATAGTATTCAAAATATCGGGAGGTATTGTCACTACCCGTAGCAATAATGGCATCAACCTCCTTTAGCTGATCAGCAATTTCAATATGCTCAGAAAAATAAGGGTCAATGTCACTCAATGTGTTACACACATATTTCATAAGTGGAGCATCCTGTGAACTTAGTTTGATCTTAATCTTGGAGCCACTAACAAGCACACTCAAGAGATCGTGAAATCCTACCAAAGGGATATTTCCAGCCATCACTACCCCAATTGTCTTTATCTCTTTCGGGCGATCGGGAAGATTATACAGAGCGCACCAATTTTCAAGTATAGTTTTATCTAAAAACTTACCAATGCCTTCAATGGCGAGTTTTACATTGGTGGGTGTAAACCAAGTATTACTATTTTGTGCATCTAATGCTAAATTCTCTAATTCTGAAGAAGTTAGATTTGACAAGATACTACCTAATTTTTGGAAAGATTCTATTCTTTTTTGAAGATTCATATGCGAAGTTAAACCATTACTATCGATGTGATGTTGGTATGCATGCAGATAGTTTATACTTTTGCAAAGTTGATAAAATAAGTGAAGGATTAAAACTAGCTATAATGGCAATAATGATAACAGACGAATGCATAAATTGTGGGGCATGTGAACCAGAGTGTCCTAATACGGCAATTTATGAGGGCGGAATAGAATGGAATTGGAGTGGGGGAACAACATTAAAAGAAGTAGAGTTAGAAGATGGAGTTGTAATAGATGGAAACGAGCCTCAACAGCCAGTTTCTGATGAGTTTTACTTTATAGTTTCAGGAAAGTGTACAGAGTGTATGGGCTTCCATGAAGAGCCACAATGTGCTGCGGTTTGTCCCGTTGATTGTTGTATTCCAGACCCTGATTATGTAGAAGAGGAAGAAGAGCTATTGAACAAGAAGGCGTGGTTGCATAATGAGTAAACAGTTATAAAGTTTAAAATGTTAAGTTCAATGTTGCGCTTCAAACTTAGAACTTTGTACTTAGAACTAAATTCGTCACCTCATCTTCGATCGTTTAATCAAGTAGGCTCTAAGTATCTCATTGTAGTCGTTATGGATATCAGCTTCAATAAAATCTATTTTTAATTGAGCACATCTGATTTTTAGATTGTGATAAAAGGCGGTTGCCTGTGTTTTATAATGTTCCTTTATGTCCGCTGGCTGAAGTTTAATTTTTTCGCCCGATTCTAGGTCGATAAATTCATGAGGACGATCTTCAAATTCAAATTCAAATTCAGTCGCCTTATCTGTAACATGAAATAAGAGTACTTCATGTTTGTTATGCTTCATATGCTGTAAACCAGCAAATATATCATCAAGTTCTGTGGAGTTGTCAAACATATCACTGAAGATGATAATCAATGACCTACGGTGTGTCTTCTCTGCTATCTCATGTAGTATTTTGGCCACATTGGTGGTCTTACTTTCACTCTTTTGGTCAAACATAGTTTGGAGTTCAGTAATTAATTTATTGAGATGGGTAGTGGTAGATTTGATCTCAGTATTGACTTCTAATTGATTTGAAAAAGAACAAATCCCCACGGCATCGCGCTGACGTTGTAATAGATAGGCTAAGGCACCAGCAGCTACTATACTAAATCCAATTTTACCCCGAGAGGGTAATGGATAATGCATAGAAGAACTGTTATCAATGATTATCTGACATCTGAGATTGGTTTCTTCTTCATACCTCTTAGTGAAAAGCTTATCTGTTTTAGCGAAAACTTTCCAGTCAATATGCCTTGTACTTTCGCCATTATTATACAACCTATGTTCTGCAAACTCCACACTAAACCCATGATAAGGGGATTTGTGTAAACCCGTAACAAATCCCTCAACGAGCTGTTTCGCAAGGAAATCGATATTACCAATTTCATTTATTTTGCCTATATCTAATTTCATTGTTTGTGTTTACATCAGTGATCAATAAAGGACCGCGCAACGAATTTATGTCAAAAATGTTGTACAATTAGCCATACCAGTTTGGATATACCACAAATATTATACTATATTTAGAATCTATTTAAACTGAAATTTGGCAACCAAAAGATAACTAAAACATTAGGATTGTGGAAGAGAATAACAATGAAAGGGAAGAAATCTATTCTGAAAGGGTAAGAGCAGGAAAAAGAACATATTTCTTTGATGTGAAGGCCACTAGATCGAATGACTATTATCTGACTATTACTGAGAGTAAGAGAAGATATAAAGATGACGGTTATACATATGAAAAACATAAAATATTCCTTTATAAGGAAGATTTCAATAAGTTTTTAGAAGCTTTAAACAATACCGTAAACCATGTAAAAGAAGAGCTGTTACCGGATGTAGATTTTGCGCAATTTGATCGAGATCATGAAGAGAATGGTGCTGAAACGGTAACAACAGATACTGATACTGAGTTAAAATGGGATTAAATTAAAATACTTGAGATTACAGGCCTTCCATTAGAATTGGGAGGCCTTTTTTATTTATGTTTGTTTAACTTCTGATGATTAGAAATACAATATTATATGTCTTACTAGGTTTTGCCCTGCTGATCTTTTTAGCATGGCTGTTTTCTGATATATTCCTGTATTTGGCGTTTGCCATTGTGCTGAGCTCATTATTACGCCCTTTAATGCATTATTTAACTAGTGTTCAGCTGTTCGGGTTTAAATTACCCAGACTATTGGCAGTGGTATTATCCTTTGCTATTCTCGCCTTACTATTCTTCTCCTTTTTTATACTTTTTATTCCCCTAATCTCAGAACAGGTACAAGTATTGTCTAGTGTTAATTATGAAAACCTGTATGAACGTGTAACCGTCCCGCTTCAGAATCTTGAAAACTTTTTAATTACCAATGGATTGTCTTCAGAAAAACCCGGTTTTATTGTAAACAGTTTGAAGGAAAACATTATGGGATTACTTTCTACTGTACAAGTAGGGAATATACTTAACGCGGTAATTTCCTTTACAGGCAAGTTTTTCGTAGCTATTTTGGCCGTATCGTTTATCTCATTTTTCTTTCTTTATGAAATGGGTGCGATGAGGAAGAAGCTGATATCATTTATTCCGAATAAATATTTTGAGGTTACAATTACAGCTTATAATAAGATAGAAATACTTTTGACCAACTACCTAACAGGCTTGTTGTTTCAAATGTTTTCGATATTTAGCATCGCTGCTCTTGGGTTGAGTATAGTTGGGATCAAATATTCATTAACCATTGCACTATTTGCTGCTGTAGCCAACCTGATTCCTTACATGGGACCAATATTAGGAGCCACTTTCGGGGTGATAGTAGGGATTTCAACAGGGGTTGATTTTGCTGATGCCCAATCTGTATTTATACTATTTTTGAAAATTGCTGCCGTATTTGGTACAGTTCAAGTAGTAGACAATGTGTTTTTACAACCTATCATATTTTCTAAAAGTGTAAAAGCTCATCCGTTAGAGATATTTATAATTATATTTGCAGGCGCTTCATTAGCCGGCATTCCTGGTATGGTAGCTGCCATTCCATTTTACACTATTCTGAGGGTTTCATTTTCAGAATTGTATGAGGGTTACAGAAGCTACAAAATTTTTAAAATTCAGAAAAAATAAATTTCAATGGCACTAAAATGTGGTATTGTGGGCTTACCAAATGTTGGTAAATCGACTCTATTTAATGCGATCTCAAATAACAAGGCTGAAGCAGCCAATTTTCCTTTTTGTACTATTGAACCAAACGTTGGGATCATCACAGTACCCGATGAGCGATTGAAAGTTCTGGAAGATTTGGTTCATCCAGAAAGGGTTTTGCCCACCACCATCGAATTTGTTGATATAGCCGGTTTAGTAAAAGGAGCTAGTAAAGGAGAAGGCTTAGGTAATCAATTCTTGGCTAATATAAGGGAAGTAGATGCCATTGCTCATGTGGTCAGATGTTTTAATGATGACAACATTGTTCATGTTGAAGGCAAGGTCGATCCTATTTCAGATAAGGAAGTAATTGATTTTGAATTACAGATTAAGGACCTTGAATCCGTTGATAAGAAGATTCTTAAAATAGAAAAACAAGCCAAAACTGGTGATGCTAAATCAAAAAAGGAATTAGCTGTATTACTTCATTATAAAAAGCATTTGGAAAGTGGGGAGAACGCTCGAACTATAGAGGTGGAGCCTGAAGATAGGAAAGTGGTTGCAGAGCTTCAATTGCTTACTGCTAAACCTGTTATCTATGTGGCCAATGTAGAGGAGAGTGCTTTGCCTAATGGTAATGAGTTATCAGAAAAACTAAAGGAAGCCGTAAAAAATGAAAAGGCCGAGGTAGTTGTAGTATCAGCTTCTATTGAAGCTCAAATAGCTGAATTAGAAGATCCTGATGAAAGAGCCATGTTTTTATCAGAATATGGGTTGAAAGAATCAGGTTTAAATAAATTGATTAAAGCTGCCTATACTATATTGGACTTGATAACTTATTTTACAGCTGGGGTGAAAGAGGTAAGAGCATGGACCATAAAAAGAGGTTGGAAAGCACCACAGGCTGCAGGGGTAATTCATACAGACTTTGAAAAAGGCTTTATTAGAGCAGAAGTGATAAAAATAGCTGATTATGAGAAGTATAAAACAGAACTTGCATGTAAGGAAGCAGGGAAGATGTCAGTAGAAGGAAAAGAGTATATTGTTAATGACGGAGACATTATGCACTTCAGATTTAACGTATAAATAACAATAATATATTACATGCACTTTTAGAATTGGTTTTTTAGCCTTATTTTTATTTACTATTGTTTAAATAAACAATTTGGCTTTAACAAAAGCAGTTGATTTTTGAGATGGAGTTTATGAAAACTCTAGTGCGACCGAAGCCCATATTTTTTTAGAACGGTTAATTTTTATTCAATTGAGAGTCCGCATCGTTTTTCTATTAAAGAACAGAGGGAGCTATGTTCCTTTTCATCACCAGTATATGCTGGCGCAAATGATGAAGGGCATACTGATGAAGGGAGGAAATAAGGAAATGATTGAATATGGTTTCTACAATTTTTCAGGCCTTAAAGGACAAACAAAAGTTAGTAGAAAAGGGTTACACTATTATTCTTCTCGAGTTACGCTAGTTCTTTCAAGCCCTAATAAAGCATTTATTGATTACTTCTTGTCCAATTTATTCACTTTCGAACAAGTGGAGATAGGGACTTTATTTTTGAAGCCTGAATCTGTTGAATTGGAAGAGGCCATCACGTTTGAGAACTCAAGCAAGTTTATCTGTATTTCGCCTTTGGTTTTGCTAAGCTCATCATTTAATGATAGTACCGCCAAGCGATTTATTCAACCTGAAACGGATAGTTTCTCTGACGTGCTCTATGAATCTACCATACAAAGAATGCAGGAAACTGGACTTTTTACAGAAGAACAACTAACAAGTTTTTATAAATTTCAGTTAGTTCCAGATAAGAGCTATTTAGCACGACTTACTGCAGCGCAAAAGAAATTTGCCCGTATTTATCCTGTTTTTGATCAGGATGTAAAATATGAGGTAAGAGGTTATACATTCCCATTTACACTCTACGCAGCTCCTGAGGTGCAGGAATTTGTATTTCATTGTGGATTAGGGCAGTTTACTCACAAAGGATTCGGCATGTTGGATGTGGCAAACTCAAACCCAAACAACAGAGTTTTGAAATATGAGTTCAGCTACGCCTAATTCCTTTTATTCAGCGTGAGGTTCATATAACCAACAAGCAAATCACCACGCATATTTGGTGGGTGATAATACACCAGTAATTCATAATCATTTTCCGTTTCAAAATGATTGCCTTCTAGGTAGTTGATATCAAGTGTATTACTTTTTACTACATATTTATAATCAAACCACCCTTGTTTTAAAAGTTGGGTGTTAGTGTAGCTTTTAGTTCGCTTATCATAAACCATTTTGGTCGATTCATTCATGTCATAGTTGTTCATCTTACCAACCACATAAATATCATCGTCTAAAGGCTCTTTCAGTACCAATGTAAATTTAACATATACATAATCTGATTCTGATGATCCTCCAGTATCCTGATTTTGGATATAGAAATCACCATTTAAATCATCATATTGCGCATAAGCTTGATAAATACGTGGGCCATCCGCCATCAAGTTTATTTTTGTAGGTCTAACGGTTAAGTCAGCTTTATCTACTCGTTGCCCGGGGTAGCGCAATGATCGCATATCGAAAAATCGATACTCATTGCCTGCACTAAAATTGTTTTCATAATTAAAAAATCGATAATCAAGTTCGCCCTCACGAAAAAATGTAGGCTTCAGGTTTGTAATGGCATTAAACCACTGCTGATTTTGCCTTAACACCACCTTAATGTTGTCCATTGGGTTGATGATTTCATAATCTTCATATGTGAGTTTAAAATCGATTTGTTGATTAAGTCTGTTATTTGAATTCAAGCCCATTAAGTTGCTCATTATCCCAATGTTGATATTTGAACTATAGACCATAAATCGTTTGCTAAGGATGATGTCCTCCTGATCATAACCCCGATAAGCCACTAGCAGGTAATTGCCAGGTAATTTGACACTCGGTACCTTAAAAGTATAATGGACGTAGCCAATTTTAGTATCTGTTGAATATTCATATTGTGTAACAATAAATTCATTAAAATCGTAGAGATAATCCAAGTTGCTCAATTGGGAAGGAGTCCAATTAGTGTTACAATGGATTATTTTGACTCGATACTGTTCGTTGGCCGCAACCAGGTCATCAAACTCTAACACTAAGTTATTCTGTCCTAGTTTGGTAACAGGAGAGGCAAAAACATCCGCAGGCTCACCTTTTTTTGGGTACAGTCTTACTGTTCTAATCTCTTGTTCGTAGGAGGCATCTGTATAGAGCAATTTTTTTTTGCTCGATTGTTGTGGTACTATAGTTAGTCCTAGATGGAATGGAATAGTGAGAAACAGTAGTATGAAGGTCCTATATGAGATCATCGAATAAATTAATAATTTTAATAAAGCGAAGATAAGTATTCCAACCAATATCAATAAAGGTGTGTCTATTAAACACGATCGATACTGAATTATTATAGATGGATTCGGAAAAGAACCTCATTGAAGCATGTATAAAGGGTGAGAGGAAAGCTCAGCGGCAGCTTTTTGATCAATATGCAAGTAAAATGTTGGTGGTGTCAATGCGATATACAAAATCTGAACAAGAAGCTGAAGATGTGCTTCAAGAGGCGTTTATCAAAGTCTTTGAAAAAATAAAAACATTTCGCGGGGAGTCTCACTTAAGTTTTTGGATAAAACGTATAGTGGTAAATACTGCCCTCAATCACCAAAGAAGTAAACTTTATATGTTTCCAATGGTGGATGTTGAAAATATGCACAACGAATTTCGAGGTGATTTTTCTTTATCGGAGTACCATTTTTCGGAACTATTAAAAATAATTCAGGAGTTGCCTTCAGGTTGTCAAATAATATTCAATCTTTTTGCCATCGAAGGTTACTCTCATAAGGAGATTGCAGAATTGCTTGAAATCAGTATTGGAACTTCTAAATCACAATACGCTCGAGCGAGGCAGCTTCTAATGGCTCGAATCAAAAAGGACGAAACACTCAGTTATGAAAGAGTTAAATAGAGATATTTTTGAGAATGAATGGGAGCTGGCATTTAACAATGCAGAGCTAGTGCCCTCTGAGAACCTCTGGACTAGGGTGGAGCTTACTCTGGCTAATGCTGAGGGAGGTTCATTTAAAAGGCGGTTATTTATATTTAAAATACTTGCTGCAGCCTCTGTTTCTTTTGCCATGATCGTTGGAGGCTGGCAGGTATACGAGAGTTTTATAGAGCCTTCGAATTATGCCATCGCGAGTAAAGTAGTTCCAGAGAGTTCAATGGAATTAAACCAATTTGACAACCAAAAGTTTGAAGCGCATGCAAATGCAAAAAGTAGAGAATCAACAGGTGGACAAGGCACCATTACTAATGATGAGTTAAGTAAAACGGATCCGTCCATTCTAGAACAGCGTTTCAATCCATTAATTAGAAAGACTACAAGCAAAGCCAACTCAAAAGAAGTATCATCAGTAGTTGTTTTAGAGCAAACTAAGATCTCAAATCAGTTAGATAAACAAAGTACTCCAAATGAATTAGTAGCCTTAACTATCAACTTGGATTTAGAGGAGCCATCAATTGTGGAATTTAAAATGGTGCCTTGGCTTTCATATGTTTCGAATTCAAAAAGAAGAACTAATCCTAGTAACCTTTGGGCAGGAATCAATATGTCAGCAGGAAATTATCAACCAAATCAAAATGGAAGCAAGGGATTCGCTTCAGAAGCCCTTACAAATGTCGGCAGTGGATCAAGTAGTGAACGAGCTGTTATTACTGATGAACAAATGGGTAGATCAATAGGGGTAGGTCTTAATGTGGGTAAACAGATGACTAACAAATTTGCCTTGCTCAGTGGGTTTAACTATCTACAGCAAACCACCACTTCACAGTCTAATATTGTGGCATCAAAAGGTACCGATCGCTACACGGTTAGTGACCTTGCTTCAGCTCAAGCCAACAGTCAACTAGAATTAACAGATACCTATGAAATTAATAACACTTATGAGATAATTTCAATTCCTATTCAAGCTGGATATCTTCTTCTTGACAGGCGTTTTGATATCATGATTTTAGGAGGAGTTGCTAATGATTTGTTTTTGCAAAAAAGAGTTACTGATAATGCAAGTGATGCCAATAGTACAACAGCCACAGCCACTGATAATGGCTATTCGATCTATTCTATCAGTGGGTTATTTGGGACAGAATTGAGCTATGCCATTAGTGAGAGTTACTCCATTTCTTTGCAGCCTCAGGTAAGGCAAGCCTTCACCTCATTTACACCAAATGACAATAAACCTACAGTGCTCGAGGTTGGTTTTAAGTTCAAATACATCATTAAGTAGGGTGTATTGCTTGTTGTGGAGTAAGTTGATTTTGTTTTATATCTTACTTTAAGAAGTGTATTATAAATAACTGATTTATAATTAGTTAAAAACTATAACTGACAAAATGACACGGCATGTTTTAGCGCTTTTCCAACCTTTTGTTAATAGCCTGTGTCATGTATTAAGAAGTTGAAAATTAAATGCATAATCATGAAACTGAACTATTCAAAAATGTCGAATAAAAAGGTGATCACAATTCAATTGCTGATCTATTTTGCTTTGTTATTGTTCATGTCTTTGATTCTTCCAGCTTGTACAGATAGATGCGAGCAAGAGAATACCTATACCTATTTTGAACCAGTTTATACCACTATGGAAGATTTGAGAACGGCTGTAGCAGTTTTGCCCCCTGTGGAAATTAAGCAAGTAGGTAAATTGTTTTTTAAAGATGGTTATCTGTTTATCAACGAGCCAAATGAAGGAGTACATGTTATCGATAACAAGGATCCATCAAATCCAATTAACAAATCATTTATAAATATACCTGGTGCCTTTGACTTAGTTGTTAGAGGCAATATTCTTTTTTCTGATAGCTATGTGGATCTTGTAGCGATTGATATAAGTAATATTGATATGGCACATGAAGTAGGCAGATTAAATGACTTATTTAATGACTATAATTCCTTTGGATTCTATGCCACAAATGAACTTGGTGTGGTGACCAGTTGGAGGCAAACAAGCGAAGTCACTATTACGGAATCTAATTGTAAGGCAATCAGAAATGATTGGGGAATGTATTATGAATATGGGTTATTGACTACAGATGTTGCCGCCTTTAATAGTGCCTCGGCCGTAGCTCCAACCAACCCCGGAATGGGTGGCTCAATGGCGCGGTTTGCCTTGTCGAATGATTACTTATACGCACTGGCTACAGGTGCTATTCTTTCAGTTGATGTTTCCAATGTGAGTAGCCTTCAAGTCGGCACATCTACTTATATAGATTGGGGAATAGAGACAATATTTCCAAAGGGGAATACCTTATTTATAGGTGCTCAGAACGGGATGCATATCATGGATATTACAAACCCATCTACACCAACACTAATTTCTAATTATGCACATATCCAAAGTTGTGATCCAGTGATAGTAGATGGGGATTATGCTTTTGTCACTTTACGTTCAGGCACAGAATGCCAGGGTTTTACTAATCAACTTGAGGTAATCGATATTTCTGATTTAAGTGATCCACAACTCAAATTTACCTATCAAATGACCAATCCACATGGGTTGGGAAAGGATGGTAACACACTATTCATCTGTGATGGTGAGGCGGGACTGAGAGTATTTGATGCCGCAGATTTAAGTGCCATTAATGATAATATAATTGCCCATTATGATAATATCCAAGCATATGATATTATACCATTTAACAATATTGCTATGATGATTGGGGCAGATGGGTTGTTTCAATATGATTACTCCGATTTATCTGATGTCAAGTTGCTTAGCAAAATTGACATTTCACATGAATAGGACTTTGCGATATTTTCTGATTCTTTTTAATCTGTTCGTTGTTAGTTATGCTCTAGCGCAAAAGGATACGGTTAATTACCATTTTAAGAAAGGTTTTGCCTTTGAGGTTAATGCTGGTTTAATGGCACATTCTTCAGATGTAGAAAATGCAAAATTTGGGCTAACTACAAATCATGTTGCAATCTATAAATTTAGTAGGTTTCTACAGATAGGGCTTGGTGTAGGTTTTGATGACTATGATTTTTTTCAAGCAATGCCCGTGTCTATTTATTATAGAGGTGAGTTACTAGAAGCTGACAGCGGACCGTTTTATTATCTCAGCGGGGGTTATGCTCATCTGTGGGATAGGAATAATAGTGGAAATGATGAAATAGAAGGAGGGAAAACGTTTAATGTTGGAGCGGGCTATTCATGGAAACTTGATAAAATCAGCATTTGTTTGACCATGTCGTATAAAAGGCAACAGGCCACCACCACCTCTACACCCTACAACTATTATTTGTTTGATAATTCAATGCCTTCATCATTCTATTATGTAGAAACAACAAAGTGGACACTTAACAGAACAGAATTTAAAATAGGTATTGGCTTTTAGTCCTTATTCCATCGCATCTAACTCCTCAGCTTTTTGCTCCCATTTTGTATTGAGAGAAGCAAGCTCAGCTTTCAATTTTTCGTATTGAGTGTTTACTTGGAGTAATTGATCAGGGTTGCTATAGACTTCAGGTTTAGACATCTCTTCCTCACAATTAGCCAAAGCCAATTCCGCTTCTTCAATGCTTTTTTCAATTTTAGTCAATTCTTTTTGGGCATTGATCAACTGTTTTTCTTCCTGCACATTGCGAACACGCTTCGGTTTTTCCTTTTTTTCTACTTTGGGCTTAGGCGTTACTTCCTGGGGCTGATTTTGGCTGCGCCAATAGTTGTACTCATCATAAGTACCAGGATATTGCTTGATCTGATGGTCTTCGATATACCAAATCTTATTGGCTACCTGCGTTACAAAATGTCTGTTGTGTGAAACAGTTATAAAAGTTCCTTTATATTGCTGTAGTGCCTGAATTAGAATATTCTCCGATTGAAAATCAAGGTGATTGGTTGGTTCATCTAATAGAAGAAAGTTACATTCAGAGATCAACGTTTTAGCCAAAGCTACACGTGATTTTTCACCACCAGAGAGCACTTTTATTTTTTTGAAGACATCATCATTACTAAATAAGAAACAGCCTAATACCTGTCTCAATTCCAATTCAGTTTTTTGGGTGCCCGCTTGTTTTAATTCTTCAATTATCTCATTGTCTACTTTCAAAGATTCTAACTGGTGTTGCGCATAGAAACCCATATTTACATTGTGGCCTTGTTCACGCTTTCCTTGGATTTTTTCTGTACCTGCTATTATTCTGAGTAGTGTGGATTTCCCTTTACCATTGGCTCCAATCAATGCTATTTTATCTCCGCGCTCGATTTGTGCTGTAGAATTTTTAAGGATGTTTAAATCGCCATAGGATTTACTCACACCATCTAACATCACTAAGTGCCTTCCTGATTTTTGCTTGAAATCAAACTTGAAATTGACCACCGCATTTTCATCTACAATGTCATCAATTACGTCCATACGTTCCAATGACTTCACTCTCGATTGAACCTGTTTGGCTTTGGTAGCTTTTGCCCTAAACCTTTCAATGAATTTTTCAGTTTGCTTTATTTTTTGTTGTTGGTTTTCAAAAGCATTTTTTTGAATTCCCTGACGCATTTCTTTTTCCGCCATGTAGAAGTCATAATTACCTTCGTAGGAGGTAAGCTGGCTGTTGGTCACTTCTACAATTTTACTTACCGTATTGTTGAGAAACAGTCTATCATGAGAAACCACAATCACGGCACCTTCATAAGTTCTAAGATAATTTTCTATCCATTCTATAGAAGGTAGGTCAAGGTGGTTAGTAGGTTCATCCAACATAAGTAAGGAGGGCTTTTCTAGTAATAGTTTGGCTAACATTACTCGCATTCGCCACCCACCTGAAAATTCTTTTAAAGGCCTGTTTAGATCTGAAGTATTGAAACCAATTCCTTCTAGTATTTCCTCGGCCTTGGCTTGCATGGAATACCCTTCTAATCGCTCAAATTTTTCCTGAAGTTTGGTCAATTTTTCAATGAGCTCATCAGAATATTCCGTCTCCAACTTCTTTAAGATGGCCTCAATTTTTTTGTGTGCATCAACAGCTTCCTCAAATGCCATCATAGCCACATTCAAAATACTATCTTCACTTTGATAAGATAGTAGGTCTTGATTCAAGAACCCTATAGTGCAGTCTTTTCCTTTGCTAATATCTCCGCCATCAATAGTAAGGTCTCCATCGATTAGCTTCAGAAGCGTAGATTTGCCTTTTCCATTGAGGCCGATTAGTCCAATTTTGTCTTTTGGTTTAATGTGCAGTGAAGCGTCCTCATATAGAGCACGGCCACCAATGTAATAGGAAAGGTTGTTGATTGATAACATGGCTGCAAAGGTATACTGCCTAAATTCAATTCGCAATGTTGCGGCTAAAATCAGGAACTTTAGTTTCAGCCTTAGCGGTAGTTATTATTTGGCCTCGATTATTAGCTGTTACAAACTCCGTTGGAGTACATTGATTTAGCCGTTTAAAGGCATTATTAAACGAAGCTTTATTATTAAACCCAACATCAATAGCCAAATGAATTAGTTTAATTTTTGCTGTAGTTGGGTCAGTTAAAATTTGCATTGCCTCCGTTACTCTGTATTTATTTATATAGTCAGAAAAACTTAAGCCCAATTGCTCATTAATAACCTGAGAAACTTGGTTAGTGGATAGTGATAGTTGCTTTGCCAATTGGTGTAATTTTAAATCACTATCTAAGTAAGGTTTGTTGGTAACCATTTGATTTTCAATGGTTTTTAATATGGAGAGGCTGGCAGCGTCAGTAAGTTGGGTATTGCTATATTTATTTCCTTCAAGTGTTTTAAGAATGTCAGGATTTCTAAAACTCTGATATCCAACAAAATATATGAAGAATGACGATGCCATTGAGATCATGTAATCGTATTCTATTTTTATATATCCTGTCCAAACCAGTATGTAATAAAGCAAAAAGGTGAGGGCATAGCCCATAAATGACAATGCGATTAACTTTTTCCATTTCATTATTTTCGAAGGTTTTCCTATAGCTTTTGGATACATTAATAGAAAATAAACCATCAAATGGATACACTGAGCAACCGCCACTAAGGCACTTAAAATGGAATTATTCTTAATGTTTAAATAGGGGCCTGTAAAATAATAGATGGCAAATAGTAGAAAGGGGATGAAATGGAGAATGTTAAAATGAAATTGATTTTTATCTGACTTCAAATAAAAATATAGAATAGGGGTGAATACAAAAGTCAAACCACCTAGAACGCCAATAAATCGTGGCAAAATTAAATTGTACCCTGTCCAATAAGTGACATAATAACCAAGCATGATGGAAAACAATAAAATTACTGTTGCCAATAAATTGCTCACTTTAGATTTTCGACTGAAAATAACAATACTCAAAAATAACCCCTGGGCTACTGCCAAAAGGAATATGAACGTCCAGTTGTTAAAGGCGGGAGCCATTAGCTGTTAGGGTTAAATTTTTGCTTACCTAGCAGCAGATCAAAAAACAATATAAAATCTGAAGCCAGACTGTATCCAGGATATTGGAATGTGGCGGGCTTATTTTTCTCAAAGAAAAAATGACCGACCCATGCAAACCCATAGCCTAATAATGGAATGGAAATTAATAACCACCAGTTTTGTGTATAGATTGATATAAATAACATTATGAAGACCAATCCAGTGCCTACAAAATGTAGCTTCCTACTGGTAGGGTGACTATGTTCGGTTAGGTAGAAAGGATAAAACTCCTTGAGAGATTGGTATGTTTTTTCCATTTTGAATTTGGTATGTTTTTTCCATTTTGAATTATTCAGTTAGTATAGATACGGGCAGTGATACCTTGGTACTTTCCCACATCATTTGCATTTCAGCTTTGTCGTTTTTCTGTTCAAACGAAATGGTGAAAGGTTCATAAACCACACCAGTCAATTTTTGGACAGGCACTTCTACTCTAAGTACATCGGCCTTGTCAGAATAGTTGTAGGCACCCCATTGTCCTAATTGTTTGTTGAAAATAATTGTCCATTTATCTGGCTGAGGGATAGTGAAAATAGCATAGGTACCCGCCTTTAAAGTGTCTTTTTTTATAAGTAAATCACCAGTTAAAGTAATTTCTGTCGCTTCATTTGCACCTGTTCTCCACACTTGACCAAAAGGCACCAGGTCTCCAAAAACTTTACGATCTCTTTTATGTGGTTGGCAGTAGGTGATTTTAACATATGCATCTTCATATTTCATTGTGACAATGGCAAGTGGACTCGGTCTTTGAGTTATAGCTTCCTGTGCAACTGATTTGTTGATGCTAAATAGAACTAAACTTGCCAAAATAAAATGCTTGTATTTCATATGTATATTTGTTTTCTAGCTTTGTGATCGAATAAATTAGTTAAAATTAAAGATAATCAACTTCTATTCAAATATTGTACCGTTCAAGTAAGCACTATGGAAAGACCAAAATTCGATGATATATTTATGGAGCTAGCAGTAAATCTAGCGAGAAGGTCACATTGTATAAAGAGACATGTAGGGGCGGTACTGACAAAGGAAACCCGGATAATATCTATTGGTTATAATGGGCCACCAGCAGGGACAAACAATTGTGATGTAGAATGGCCAGAAACCGGTTGTCCGAGAGATTCCAAAGGAGGGTGTTCATTGGCCATTCATGCAGAACAAAACGCATTGCTTTATGCCGTTCAAAACAAAACGGAAGTGAAGGGAGCTACCATGTATGTAACATTGTCACCATGTCTGGCCTGTTCGAGGATCATATTCACCATGGGTGTCAGCAAAGTAATTTATCTAAATTCCTATGCAGAGTATAAGGGCATAGCTAGTGACGAAGGGCTTGATTTTTTGAGGAAATTTGGTGTAGAAGTAGAGAAATACGAGGGTGAGTTGACCAACATTACCAGTATGATTTAATCAAACGAAATTCACTTCTGTGCTCAGTTCAATTCCGAATTTTTCTACTACTGAGCTTTGAATCTCTTCAGATAGTTTTTTAATCTCATTACCATCCCCACCTCCATAATTCACCAATACAAGGGCTTGTTTAGCGTGCACACCGATATTGCCTCTTCGTACCCCTTTCCATCCACATTGCTCGATGAGCCAAGCTGCAGGAACCTTAACTTCTGTTGGTGAAACTACATAACCTGGTAGGTCAGAAAATTCAAGTCTTAATCCTTCGAAATCTAGTTTGTCAATTGTGGGGTTTTTGAAAAAGCTACCTGCATTACCAATCACCTTTGGATCAGGTAGTTTACTTTGACGAATGCTAATGACAGCATTACTTACGTCTGATATTGTTGGATTGGAAATCCCTTGCTCTATTAAAGTATCTTTGATAGCACCATAAGAGGTATTTAGGTGATGACTGTGCTTAGTAAGCTTTAACGTGACACTGGTAATAATATATTTGTCCTTGGCTTCCTTTTTAAAAACACTTTCGCGATATCCAAATTGGCATTCTTGCGAATTGAAAGTTTTGAGCTTCCCAGTTGCTATTTCTAGGGCCTCAAGTGAATCAAACACTTCCTTAATTTCAACCCCATAAGCACCAATATTTTGCATGGGTGCAGCACCTACTGTACCGGGTATGAGTGAAAGGTTTTCAACACCACCCCAATTATTGGAAATAGCATACTGTACAAATCCATGCCAATTTTCACCTCCACCAATTTTCACCAACACATAATCAGTCGTGTCCTCTTTTATGGTTTTCCCTAGGATATTATTTTTGATCACAAACCCATCAAAATCCTTTGTAAGTAGAATATTACTGCCACCACCAATAACAAGCAATTTGTTATTCTTTAACTCGGACAGTTTTAAAACCCCTTGTAATTCTTCAACATTACTGGCTTCTAAATAAAATTGACTTTTGGCGTTAATACCAAAAGTATTGTGAGGCTGGAGGGAGATATTTTTTAAAATTTTCACTTATTGCGAAATAAAGGAATATAAAATTAAAGAATTAATGTTCCAATAATTTTATAAACTAAGTCTATAAAATCAGTATCATTTTTTATCTTTATTTATGGCCAAGAAAGAATGCCCGTCCTGTGCAATGGAAATAGAGAAGTCAGCTAAAACATGTCCAATATGTGGTTATGAATTTGCCGTTTTTAGTAAAACCTATCGAGTAATCACCATATTGTTGATTCTTCTTTTCTTATGGCTGATCATATTTTAAAATGCTTATTAATATTACTAGCAATCTAAAATCTTCTATTTTAGAGATTTACTCGTTGATATGAAATATACGCTTAGATTTTTCTTTTCTTTTCTTCTTTCTCTCATAGTCATTAATGCCATCTCTCAATCTCAAATATTAGAGAACAATCCGACATCAACAAAGTGGGAGCAGATAAAAACACCAGGATTTAAGATTATTTTCCCTAAGGGCTTTGAGGAAACAGCTAATAAAGTGGCCAATACCCTTGAAACAATTAGAGAGCCAGAAACCGCAACAATGGGTAAAAAATCACCCAAAAGAATATCTATTGTACTACAAAACAACAGTGCTCTTTCTAATGGTTTTGTGACCTTGGCGCCAAGAAGATCTGAGTTTTATACATTACCACCACAAGATTATAATTTTGCAGGTACCAATAAATGGCTAGATCTTTTGGCGGTACATGAGTATCGACATATTGTTCAATTTCAGAGGAGTAAAACAGGCTTTAACAAGGCCTTTTACTATTTGTTTGGGGAAAATACACAGGCAGGAATGGCTTTTACCGCTGCGCCAAAATGGTTTTGGGAAGGTGATGCCACATTAATGGAAACGGCTATTACGCAAAGTGGAAGAGGAAGAATACCCTCATTTGACCGTGTTTTCCGTGCTAATCTGCTTGAAGGAAAACGTATCAATTACCATAAGCAGTATTTGCGATCTTATAAGGACTTTATTCCTGATCACTATAAGATGGGTTATTATATGGTAGCTCATTTGAGAAGGAGAACGGGCCAACCGGAAATTTGGAATGATATCTCTAAAAGTGCATTTAATACGCCATTTATTCCTTTTACGTTTTCAAATGCAATGAAAAAACATACTGGACATTTTGTAGTAGAGAACTACAATATGATGATGGAGGACCTGAAAAAGGAATGGCAGAAACAGTTGAAGGACTTGGAACTTACTAAGTACCAGACCATAACTAATAGAAGTAATTCAACCTATACTGATTATGCTTTCCCACAAATACTTGAAGATGGTTCGATAGTGGCCTTTAAATCAGGTTTAGCAGACATGGGTCAGCTAGTAAGAATGGATGCCAATGGGAAGGAGATAGCCAAAATGGTGACTGGTGTGATGAGCAACACTGGGATGTTAAGTGCCACCCAATATAAAGTATATTGGAACGAAAACGAGTTTGATCCACGATGGAGGGCCAAAACCTATTCTGTAATTAAATCTTATGATTTCGCAACTAACAAGTTAAAAAGAGTTACTTCCAAAACGAGATATTCAGGTGCAGCTATTTCGCCCGATGGTTATAAAGTAGCCACTGTAAATAATTCGATTGATAATAAAGTCAATCTTGTGATTATAGATGCTTTTTCTGGCAAAGAAATCAAAAGATTCGATAATCCTGAAAACGCTGAGTTGGGAATGCCCCAATGGTCACAAGATGGTAAAAGCATTGTTGTGTTGAAAATTACCGATCAGGGCAAATCTGTAATTACTATTAATGTAGAAACAGGAATGTCAAGTACACTGATTGACACCAGTTTTGAGAATATTGGTTATCCGGTATTAGCGGGTGACTACTTGTTCTATAATTCTCCATTTAATGGGATTGACAATATTTATGCAAAAGACTTGAAATCAGGAAAGAGATATCAGGTGACGAGCAGTAAATATGGAGCTTATAATGCCAGTGTAGGCCAGGATGAAATTGTATACAACGAACACACAATCAATGGTTTAAGTATTGTTAAAATAGAAAATAATCCAGCTGAGTGGAAGCCTTTGGAGGAAGTAGAAGATAGGAATGTAAATTATATTGAACCCATAGTAGAGCAGGAGGGATTAACGAATTTGTTGGATTCTAGAACTGATACCCAATATGCTATAAAGAAGTATTCCAAGTTGGGGCACATGATTAATATTCACAGTTGGGGGCCATTTGCCTCCACCGATCTTAATACAGCCCAGTTTGGTGTCTTCTCAAGGGATGTGTTGAGCACCACAAGTATATCATTGGGTTATACTTACGATATCAATGAAGGCAGTGGCTATGCATCGGCAGGGGTAAGTTATCAGGGCTGGTATCCTGTAATTGACTTAGAGGTTCAAAAAGGAAATAGAACTAGTAACGAAGGTGTTGCCAATGGCCAGGATATTAAATTCAAGTGGAATGAAACGGGGTTAGAAGCGGGAATAAGTCTGCCATTGTTATTGACAAAATCTAAATACCACACAAACCTTATTTTTAATAATACTTTAGGGTACAAGAAGATAAGTGAATTTGATAATTCTGTATTAGGCAACTCAAGACTCATACCAGTGAATGATACACTGGCAATATTTTATAGAGGTACATTAAACGATGGTGAATTATACTATAATAAAGCTAGCATAACATTTTCAAACCTTATGAAGCGTAGTAAGCGTGATATTCATAGCAGGTATGGTCAATCCCTGACCATGGAACTCTATAACACTCCCTATGATGGAGATTTTAACGGGAGGTTATTTGCAACTAGAATAAGTATGTTTTTCCCTTCACCATTGAGTTTAATACCTAATCTGGCAAAACAACATTCCTTATATTTTCGATTTGGTTATCAATCCTTAAAGGCAGATTTAAGTAATGATTTATACTATTTTAGAAACAGGATATTTAAACCGCGTGGATATTCATATCCAAATCATGATAAATTTACATCCTTGCAGGTAAATTACACCATGCCAATCTGGTATCCAGATATTGCAATCGGACCCATAATAAATTTCCAGAGAATCTGGATTAACGCATTTAATGATTTAGGAAAAGGTTTGGGTAAGGACTATTATATTGCTTATAAAGAAGACCCATCAAGAGTATTTTTTAACCCACTCGATAAAAACTATCATTCTGTAGGAATAGAATTAAACGCAGATATAAACTTATTACGTTTCTCTTCATTAATAACATTAGGGGCACGTTACAGTTACCTGTTAACTACTCAGAAGTATAGAGTAGATTTTTTGGTGGTGAATATTGCCTTTTAAATTTCATTGAGTTATGTTGAATAAACTCATATTAACACCTATTTTTGAACGCTTAATTAAGAAGACGATATTATGGCTGAAGTAATAAGAATGCCCAAGATGAGTGATACCATGGAAGAGGGAGTAATTGCCTCTTGGTTGGTTAAAGAAGGAGATACAGTTAAATCTGGGGATATTTTGGCAGAGGTAGAAACCGATAAAGCTACCATGGAATTAGAGTCTTATGAAGATGGCGTATTGCTTCATATTGGAATCAAGGAAAAAGAATCTGTACCAGTTAATGGTCTTATTGCTATTGTGGGTAAAAAAGGAGAGGATATTAGCAGTTTGCTCAAGGAAGCTAAAGAAAACAAACCAGTAGATACTGAGTCTGTGGAAAAGGAGGAAAAATCCACTCCAGTTGCTAATGAGGAATCAATAGATGTGTCAGATATAAAAGCTCAGGTGATTACCATGCCAAAAATGAGTGATACCATGACAGAGGGTACTATTGCCTCTTGGCTGAAAAAAGTAGGCGATAAAGTGCAGTCGGGAGATATACTGGCTGAAGTTGAAACTGACAAAGCAACAATGGAGCTAGAGGCTTATGAAGACGGAACACTATTGTATATAGGTGTGAAGGAAGGTGAGTCAGTAGCCGTTGATGCTGTGATGGCCGTAGTAGGGGAAAAAGGCGCTGATTATGAAAAATTGCTAAAAGCACAATCAGCCAAACCAGCAGAAAAAACTACTGAAGTAAAAGAAGAGCCAAAGACAGCTTCAGCTTCAACAAGTCAAGTAGCTAAACCGGCAGCAGTAGAACAAAAGAATGGGGCTTCTGCATCTGATAATGGAAGAATAAAGATTTCGCCACTTGCGAGAAAAATGGCCGAAGAAAAAGGATATGACCTAGGTGATATCTCTGGATCAGGAGATTTTGGAAGAATTGTAAAACGCGATGTTGAAGAGTATACCCCTTCAACAGCCAAAAGTGTAACGGCCGAGGAATCAGCCATTAGCATGCCTCAAGTAGTAGGTGAAGAATCATTTGAAGAGGTGAGTGTTTCTCAAATGAGAAAAACCATTGCGAAACGTCTTGCTGAAAGTAAGTTTTCTGCACCACATTTTTACCTTACCATGGAGATAAACATGGACAAGGCTATTGAGGCGCGGACAGCTATGAACGAATTCTCACCAGTGAAAATCAGCTACAATGATATCGTAATTAAAGCTGTGGCAGCCGCATTACGTCAGCATCCGAAAGTGAACTCTTCTTGGTTGGGCGATAAAATTAGATATAACCATCATATTCATATCGGAGTGGCGGTAGCAGTTGACGAAGGTCTACTGGTACCTGTTATTCGATTTGCAGATAACAAGTCTCTTTCTCATATCTCTGGTGAAGTAAAACAATTGGCTGAAAAGGCACACAGCAAGAAATTGCAACCAACGGATTGGGAAGGCAATACTTTTACCATTTCAAACCTTGGAATGTTTGGCATTGAAGAGTTTACTGCAATAGTAAATCCACCAGATGCTTGTATTCTTGCTGTAGGTGGAATTAAAGAAACAGCTATTGTTAAAGATGGCCAATTAGTTCCCGGTAGTGTGATGAAGGTGACTATGTCATGTGACCACAGAGTAGTAGATGGCGCACTGGGCGCTGCTTTCTTAAAGACACTTAAAGGCCTATTGGAAAATCCTGTCAGGATTTTAGTGTAAATAATCTCATAAGGTGATTATTTCTGCCAATCTTTCAATCCATTTTGGTTATTGACCGTACTATTTGATGAGAGGATTATATCACTTTCATATCTATAAAAATAAATTAAAATGACAAAAATAAGATCCACTACAGTACTTGCAGTAATTCATAACGGGAAAGTAGCCATTGGGGCTGACGGACAAGCTACTATGGGTAATTATGTGGCTAAGAGTAACGTTAAGAAGATAAGGAAACTACAGGACGGAAAAATTGTAACGGGTTTTGCTGGCTCAACTGCAGACGCTTTTACTCTCTTAGAACGGTTTGATGAAAAACTTAACGCTTATGGAGGCAATATGAAACGTGCAGCTATAGAACTGGCTAAGGATTGGAGAACAGACCGGTATTTAAGGAAACTTGAGGCCATGTTGATCACTGCTGATAAAGATGAGTTATTGGTATTGTCTGGAACAGGGGATGTACTTGAACCGGATAATCAAGTGGCAGCTATTGGCTCGGGTTCAATGTATGCACAATCAG
This sequence comes from Fulvivirga sp., assembly GCA_048268855.1. Classification (GTDB taxonomy): domain Bacteria; phylum Bacteroidota; class Bacteroidia; order Cytophagales; family Cyclobacteriaceae; genus Fulvivirga. The sequence goes on along the minus strand of JBLWUR010000002.1, from coordinate 763,152 downwards.
CAGCCTTGGCATTGAAAAAGCATGCCTCCAATTTGTCAGCTGAGGAAATTGTCCGTGAAAGCCTAAATATAGCAGCTGATATCTGTATATATACCAACCACAATTTGATTATTGAAAACATCGAATAGTATGGCCGAACTAACAATATACCATAATGCTCGGTGCACGAAGAGCAGATGTACCTTAGATATTTTAAATTATAAGAATATCGATGCGAATGTTGTTAATTACCTAATTGACACCCCTACAAAGGCGGAGTTGAAGTCGATTATTAAAAAATTAGGTATTAAGCCACTCGAATTGATTAGAAAAGGAGAATCGATATTCAAGGAATCATATAAAGGTAAAGACCTTACTGATGACCAATGGATAGAAGTGATGGTTAAAAACCCCATCCTTATCGAGCGTCCCATTGTAGTAAAAGGTGATCAAGCAATAATTGGTAGACCTCCTGAAAGAGTATTAGATATACTCTAATTATGTTTTAATTCAGACTATCTATAGCCTCCTTGATAACTCGGCAGGCTTCTCTTATTTCGGAAGTTTTAATATTTAGTGGTGGAGCGATTCTAAAGCTATTGGGACATGACAAGAACCAAAAGCAAATAACACCATGTTCAAGGCAGTAATTTACTATTTGGGCTACTTCTTTGGTAGTTTTAAATTCAATGGCGAACATAAGTCCTATTCGCCTGATTTCTTTTATTCTATCATGGGAAATGAGTTGTTCAAAAAGTGCACCTTTACTTTCTACAGATTCCAATAATTTTTCGTCCTCAATCACCTCTAGTGTAGCTTGGGCCGCAGTACAACAAACTGGGTTTCCACCAAAAGTGGTGATGTGCCCTAACATTGGATCGTGAGTAAGTGAGTGCATGATCTCATAAGATGAGATAAATGCCCCAATTGGTAGCCCACCACCAAGTGCTTTGGCAGAAGTTAGGATATCCGGGATCACATTGTAATGTTCGAATGCAAACATTTTACCTGTTCTTCCAATTCCAGATTGAATTTCGTCAAAGATCAGAAGCGTTCCGGTCTCATCACATTTGTGTCTCAAACTCTCCAAAAATTCTTGAGTAGCGATTCTTACACCTGCATCTCCTTGAATGGGTTCTATAATTACACAAGCTGTTTTATTTGTGATCCTATCAAGTTCCGTTATTTTATTAAATTCAATGAATTTAATATCCGGTAATAAAGGTCTGAAGGCTGACTTCTTAGTTTCATTACCCGAAACACTTAAAGAGCCATGAGTGCTTCCATGGTAAGCACCTTTGAAGGAAATTATCTCTGATCTTCCTGTATATCGTTTTGCTAATTTTAAGGCACCTTCATTGGCTTCTGTCCCACTGTTAGTAAAGTAGCTGCAATTGAGTTTTTCGGGTAAAAGTGTTGCCAATGTATCAGCTAACATATTTGTACTTGATTGCACAAATTCACCGTAAACCATTACATGTAAATGCTTATCCAATTGAGATTTAATAGCTTCGATTACATGAGGGTGACGATGACCGATATTACTGACACCTACTCCAGAGATTAAATCCATATACCTCTTTCCATCTGGACTGTAGAGATACAGACCCTCGGCTCTTTCTATGTCTATTAAAAAAGGGGATTCGGTGGTTTGAGCAATTTTCTTCAGAAAAGTCTGATGGCTGTAGTTCATGATACAAAACTAAGCTAATACCTGCAATTAGAATACAGTAAAATCTACTCTTCTATCATTTTGGTTTTGTGCGGTATCATTGGTTTTGTTCGAAAGTTCTTCACCATAACCCACAATAGAAATGTTTTCATCCGGAACACCCATGTCCAACATGAGTTGTCTTATTTTTTCAACTCTTTTAATAGAGAGGGCTACATTTTTTTTGAAATCACCTACCGGATCAGTATAACCCTCTATCAGAATCATTTTGCCATGTATGGCGTATTCTGCTGCCATCAAAAATGGATCCATATCCACAAAGGCGAACTCATCCTGTCCCGTAACAAAAAATAAAGGTTCAAGTTTGATAGGTTTTTCATTCGCGAAGTTTTTCAGGTGGTTTTCTATCTCTTCTCTTATTTCCCTATGCTTATCAGTTGAAGGTACCGGCAAATTATTCTTTTTAAGTACATCATCTTCTGTTTGTTGAGAAATGTTTAAAGGCTTGGTTTCCGGTATTTTTGTTGTAGTTGTGTTTGTAGCTGTGGGCTGGGGTTTTGTTGCAGGTTTACTTGATGGTATTGGTTTTTCATTTATATCTACTTCAGCTAATGGTAAAGTCTTATTTCTTTTGCCTTTATTGGAGGCAACAGCAACTTTTCTATTACGATTTTGATGCTTGTTTTTATACAATTGAGAACATTGGGCACGGGCTCTTTTTGTAGACTTGGCATACTTTTTTTTATAATAGCTCCTATTATTTTTGTTATGAGCACTTTTACCTTTTCGCTGCGCATGAGTGGACATACTGGCGAAAAAAAAGATGATAAGAGTAAAAATTAATGAGGATAATATCTTAAAGCGCATTTCATGACAATTTAGATTTGCAAGTACGGACTTACTAAATATGGCTACAAATCTAATTTAGCTTAACACTTACATATTGTAATTTAGCTGTTCTTGTTTTCAAATAGCTATAAAACATTGATAATCAAATAATTACTTTGACATAATAATGTTTTACACACCAATTGTGTCAGTACTAGTATAATTCTACTTTTACGACATGGTTAAAATGTCAATTTTCGATACAATACTTACATATTACTTCCAAGATTGGTCTGAAGTAGAGCCATTAATAATTTGCTTATTTTCTATTTAACTGACAATCAACTATATTAACCAGTGAAAACTCAAAATATATATTTATGTCTGATAACAAATTAAAAAGATCAAAAAGTAACGCAGTCATTGCCGGAGTATGTTCTGGATTGGCAAAGTATTTTGGTTGGGATGCCGGCAGGGTGAGGCTAGTTTATGTACTGCTTTCTATTTTGAGTGTAGGGTTTCCAGGTACACTGGTCTATATTATACTATGGGTTATAATGCCCGCGGATTAATCCACTTCATAAAGTTCTAAAAAGTCCTTGACGCTTGATCGGACCGAAGCCATTTTTCCATCGAATGGAGCTGTGGCAATAGCTTTGAATAATTCCCCTACTATGGAAGGTTTAAAGCCTAATTCTTTTGCATAGATTGTAGCCACCTCTAATTCAATATCTTCCACAATGTTATCAAGATATATCATATGAACAAGATGATAAATAGCTTCCATTCTCTCCACTTTACCTTCAGGAGACTGAAAGGTTAGGTCATTAAATTCTCCCGTAATCTTATGTAGATCGTCCTGAGATAGATTCAATTGAGCACTCCACTTCATTAAACAAACTACGTACTTACTTTCAATTTGTTTTTGTTTTAAAAACAAGGCTAGAATATTAAAAAAACTCTTTTTTATCGATGCTAATTCTTTTTTTTCTAATTCCATATTTTAAAATGTTATGAATATTGCTAGAACTGAATTAACAAAATTAAATCAAAATTAGTCGCATTTAATATTAATTTTTATCAATCCTCTATTCAAACCTCGTTCAAGTGCTCTTTTGATATCATTACAAGCTCTATTAAAGTTATTAAGTTTAAATAAAGCCTGAGCTCGCAAATAATACATTTCCGCTCGCTGAGGCCTTAAGAATATGGCCCAATTACAATCCTTAATGACTTCTTCATATTCCCCTTTATCAAATAATAGGTGGGCTCTAACGGTAAACATTTTAAAATAAGGTTCAGGTACTTCATTAGGTTTTATGACAAATTCAAATGCATTACCATACACATCACTTTGATACTTTTTAAATGTATGCCTAGCTTCGTTATAATAATCAATAGCTTTATCGTAGTCTTTAATATCATACTGATAGATATCAGCGATTTTCAGCATTAGATCGATATTACTATCCTCTCTAATTAATATATAATCAAATGCATGGACTGCCTTTCTATACTCCTTTAGCTGCATATAACATTCAGCCATCAGTCGCCATGTATTTAGTCGCATAGGTCTTTGAAAGTCTTTTAAAACTTCCAGTTTTTGAACAGCTGATAAGTAAGCTTTTTGTTCAAATTGACTGATCGCTAAAGCATTCAATTTGCTTAACATCTGATCCTGCTTTTGATAAAACTTGTGTTCAATTGGATATTCATTCACAAGTTTCACTATCATTTCCAACGACTGTCGATAATGCCTTTGATCATAAAGTGATTGAGCATTGGCAAGAAGCTGATTGTTTTTCTGTTCAATACGAAGTGCCTCTTGTTTATCAAAATAGGCATTGAGTTGAGCGATGCCAATGGCAATAGAGCTAAGGACTAACATGGCCACTAGTGCTATAACCTGATTACGAAAGTAATTATTATCTATTTTATAAACCGGAGCAGTTTTGTAACGAGGAGCATTACGCCAATTATACTTACCATATCGGTTATAAACTGTTTTATCGCTTTCGGGTCTGGGAGGAGGAGTGGGTCTGGTATATACTTGAGTGGTTTGATAGGAGTAGTTTAACAAAAAATCATAATGATTTCTCTTCTCAATATCACTTAAGGTTTGGTAAGCTTCATTGATTTTTTTGAATTGTTCTTCCGCGTTTTTATCACCAGCATTCCTATCGGGATGATATTTAAGTGCTAATTTTTTATAGGCAACCTTAATGGTTTGCTGATCAGCATTTTTTGCAACCCCCAATATTTGATAATAATCAAACATGATACAATTTACGCAATTGAGAATTTATTCAATAGTCCTTTTCCCTTTTCGCCAATACTTTACATATAAGAAACCCGTGATAATAAAGATGATTAATGATATAAATTGTGAGTTAGATAAATATCCATCGATCACAAAACCGCGACTTAAATCACCTCTAAATATTTCCAAGATGGAACGGCCAATTGCATAAAGCATCAAATAAGTTAAGAATAACTGCCCATCAAATTTTTGATATTTTTTAAGAATCAGAAGCAATATCATGATAAACAGGATGACCGATGCACTATATAATTGTGTAGGATGTAGAGGTGTATTTAGAGGAGCGAAACATTCTTTGTTAGTAAATATAACAGCCAAGGGACCATGCCATTCTATGCCATGGCAACAGCCTGCCATGAAACACCCTATTCTACCAAAAAAATGTACAATACAGGTGGTAAACGCCATAATATCAAGCATTGGCATAGTGGGTAACTTTTGCTTCTTGAAGAAATAGAGCATAGTTGGGATACAAAAAAGTAGTGATCCATAGAAAACAAAACCTCTCCCAGTCAGTAGAGCTGAGAAGTTTTTGGAATAGTAACTAGTGTTTTCAAAAAACAAAAAAAACTTCCCGCCAATTAACCCAGCTAATAACAACATTAAGAACAGAGTGTTGACTTGATCAAAAGTGAGTTTGAATTGCTTTTTTCCTTGCCATGCTAAATAGGCAACCCCTAAAATGGCTCCAATGACAATGAAAAATCCATAGGAATAGACAGTATAAAAATCTCCAATTTTAAATAGTACTGGATGCATTTAGATTCAGGGTTTTTGAATATTGAAAAATCTCTGGTATTAATGATTCCTTTGCACCAAAATAAAGTTTATTTGCCGAATGTTTACTAAAGGGATTCAATATATGCTTCTATCAACGTTCTTCTTTTCGTTGATGAACGTTTTTGTAAAAATGATTCCCAATATTCCGGCAGTAGAGATCGTATTTTTCCGGTCGATAGTCTCACTGGTTTTAAGCTATTTTTTTCTAAAAGTACAGGGTGTAAATATCTGGGGCAATAGAAAAAAATACTTAATACTCAGGGGGATGAGTGGAGCCATTGCCCTGATATTATATTTTACTACCCTTCAGGCAATGCCTTTGGCTAGTGCCGTTACTATTCAATTCTTATCACCCATTTTTACCGCTATAATGGGAATATATATTGTAAAGGAAAAGGTTAAACCCTTACAATGGGTATTCTTTTTAATGGCATTTGCTGGAGTTATTATGATCAAAGGATTTGATCCAAGGGTTACTCCACTTCTCTTCGGCTTGGGTATTACTTCTGCTTTATTTTCTGGGTTGTCTTATAACTTTATCCGAAAGGTAAAACTGACAGAGCATCCCTTGGTGGTAGTATTCTATTTCCCTTTGGTCACACTGCCAATCACAGGAGTGATATCTTATTTTAATTGGATTCAACCCATTGGATGGGAATGGATGATTTTAATACTGGTAGGAGTATTGACACAGTTTGCACAATATTTTATGACCAAAGCCTACCAGGCTGAAGAACTATCGAAAGTAGCCAGTCTCAATTATATTGGAATTATTTACGCATTGGGCTTAGGGTTTGTATTCTTTGGGGAGTTGTTTAATGCCATGACCTATATAGGTATGTGCATTATGCTGGCGGGTGTATTTCTTAATGTTTGGTATAAGAATTATATTACCAAAAAGGTGTAATTAAAAAGACCGTTTTTAAAAACATATACGCTGTCATTCTGACTTGATTCAGAATCCCTACCTAAGAGTAATTATTTACTCAGGGGTTCCAAATCAAGTTTGGAACGACAATATTCTTAAAAACGGCCTTTAAAAATATATAAATAGCCTATTAAGCTAATTTTGCAATCAAATCTGCCACTCGGTTGGAATAGCCGGCTTCGTTATCATACCAAGCTACTACTTTCACCAAATTGCCATTGACAGAAGTCATGCCTGCATCAAATATTGATGAATGACGATTGCCAACTATATCAGTAGATACAATTGGGTCTTCAGTGTATTCAAGAATACCCTTCATAGCGCCTTCTGAGGCCGCTTTCATGGCTGCGTTAATTTGCTCTTTTGTAACTTCCTTTTTCAATATGCACACAAGGTCAGTTAGAGATCCTGTTGGTACAGGTACCCTAACCGAATTACCATCCAGCTTACCGTTAAGTTCAGGAAGTACTAGACCTACTGCTTTAGCCGCACCAGTGGTAGTAGGTACCATATTAATGGCCGCAGCTCGAGCTCTTCTCAAATCTCTGTGAGGAGCATCTTGCAGGTTTTGATCTGAAGTATAGGCATGAATAGTAGTGATGAAACCTTTTTCAATACCGAAAGTGTCATTTAATACTTTAGCAACAGGAGCAAGGCAGTTAGTTGTACAAGAGGCATTCGAAAGGATTGTTTCGTTGCCAGTAAGTATATCTTCATTAACGCCTAATACAACCGTAGGTATATCTCCTTTGGCAGGGGCAGAAATAACAACTTTTTTGGCTCCAGCTTGTAAATGTTTAGAAGCACCTTCTTTATCAACGAAGAATCCAGTTGATTCTAAAACAATGTCCACCTTTAGTTCTGACCAAGGCAAGTTTGCTGGATCACGTTCAGCAGTTACCTTAATGGCTTTACCGTTTACGTTGAATCCATCAGCTGTTACTTCAACAGTGCCATTAAATCGGCCATGAACAGAATCGTATTTCAATAGGTGGGCTAGGGTAGTGGTGTCAGTAAGGTCATTGATGGCCACAACTTCAACATTGCTTTTTTCTAGTAGAACTTTAAAGGCCAAACGACCAATCCTACCGAAACCGTTAATTGCAATTTTCGTCATATCTATGTGGGTTAAAAGTTAGTTTTTTCTGTTAGGCCGCAAAAGTACGATAGGTAAAAAGTAAAACCAATAAAAAGGTGAGCAAAAAAAAGATTGTAAATAAATGAAAAATAGTTGGGTAAGATTTTGCAAAATTGATCCACCGTAATATCTTTGCATCTCGTTAATCAAACGGCCCGTTCGTCTAGGGGTTAGGACACCGGGTTTTCATCTCGGCAACAGGGGTTCGATTCCCCTACGGGCTACTAAAAACCCTCTTAGTGATAAACTGAGAGGGTTTTTTTATTTTGTGATCTGCAATATACTTTTTTGTTGTTCAGGAAATACACCTTCTTTTCTTCCTAATATATAAAACCTTCATTTGATTATATAGATCTTCATTAGATTTAAATATCAACACCTTTGATGTAGAGTGTGCTAACTATCAAAATTTTGTCTATATTAAATGAAGCGCTTTATTAATATTTTCAATCATGCTGCAGTTAGCATTTGAACTTCAATCAGTGGAGAATAAGTCTTATTGAAAGATAAGAATAGGCTGGTTTAAGTTGAATGCTTTACTTACCGGCTTCATCTACTTCACTTTTGGATGTGATATATTAATTACTCAAGAAGGCTTCGGTAATTAGTTTTTTTTTATGAATATAGGAAATCAAATGGGAAAAAGCATGTACTGTAAAGAGCTGGAACATGATGCCTGTGGCGTTGGTTGTGTTGTAAATACTAAGGGTGAAAAGTCGCACCAAATTGTAGCTGACGCACTAGATATGCTTGTCAACATGGAACATCGAGGGGCCACAGGTGCTGACTCAAATTCCGGTGATGGTGCTGGAATACTTATCCAAATTCCACATAATTTTTACAAACAAGAAATTCCTAATTTACCTAAGCAAGGAAGCTATGGAATAGGTATGTTTTTCTTTCCAAAACATGAAGCAACAAGAGTAAAATGTAAAGAGGTAATTAAGAATTGTGTTGCACGAATGGCGTTCGAAATAATAGCCTTCCGAGAAGTACCTACAAACAACGATGCCATTGGTCACGAATCGAGGTCAGTTGAGCCTTTTATTGAACAGCTATTCATTAAACATACCGATGCAAACCTGAGTGACGATGACCTTGAACGCAAACTATTTGTACTTAGTAACTACGTAAAACACCAAATAAAAAGTCTAGTAGACGGAGAAAATAATGAATTTTATGTAGTGAGCTGTTCAGCTCGAACTGTAATTTATAAAGGACAACTAAAAACAGGTCAAGTTCGAAAATACTATTACGATCTACAGAATGAACAATTGACTTCTGCCTTGGCTATCGTTCATTCACGATTTTCAACCAATACATTTCCCAATTGGAGATTAGCTCAGCCCTTCAGATTTATAGCTCATAATGGTGAAATTAATACCATTAAAGGGAACGTAACCAAAATGAAGTCGAAGGAAGCATTAATGAGCTCTCCTCTTTATACAAAAGAGGAGCTTTCATTTCTAATTCCGGTTACCGATGCCAATAATTCCGATTCCGCCAATTTAGATGCCTTAGTTGAGTTACTTACCTTATCAGGACGTTCATTGCCACATGTTTTGATGATGTTGGTGCCCGAAGCCTGGGAAGACAACAATAGAATGGATAGGGACCGGAAAGCTTTTTATAAATATCACTCTGGACTTATGGAACCCTGGGATGGTCCTGCTGCTTTATTTTTTACAAATGGCCACCAAATTGGAGCCGCCCTTGATAGAAATGGACTTCGACCTGTTCGTTTTTGCGTAACTACTGACGATAGACTAATAATGGCTTCAGAAGCAGGCGCGTTAAAAGTTGATGAGGAATTGATATTAAGGAAAGGAAGGTTACAGCCAGGTAAAATGTTAATGGCCGATCTTACCGAACAAAAGATATTTACAGACAATGAGATAAAGAAAAAGGTCTATACAGCTAAGCCCTATAATGATTGGGTAAAAAAACATCGACTAAAACTTCGTGAAATAGCCATTCCAAAATTGGAACAAAAGGCGATCAAGCCTTATCGCTTAAGCACCCGTCAAGTTTCAAATGGCATCACAGAAGAAGATGTGAAAATGATAATTCTTCCATTGGCTGGAAGTGGCATAGAACCCCTTGGCTCTATGGGAGCTGACATTCCTTTGGCGGTGCTTTCAAAACAAAGCCAGCACATATCTAACTACTTCAAACAATTTTTCGCTCAAGTAAGTAATCCTCCAATTGATCCGATTCGAGAAAGATTGGTGATGTCACTTTTCACTAAAATAGGAGAGTCGAAAAATATATTAGACGAAACACCAGAGCACGCACGACTGGTGCATATTTCACAACCAATACTGTCCAGAGAAAATTTCTACGAAATAAAGGCATTAGACAAAGAAGGTTTTAAACATCAGATTATCAACGTGACTTTCGATGTGGCTGCAGGGGAAAAACTGGAGCAGGCAGTAGAGAGAATTTGTAAGGAGGCCGAAGATGCGGTGATAGGTGGTGCTAGTATTTTGATACTTTCTAATAGAAAAGAAACTAAAACCATTGCTCCTATACCTGGATTAATCGCCATTGGTGCCATTCATCATCATTTGGTGAGTAAAAGACTTAGAACAAAAACAGGCCTAATAGTTGAAAGTAGCGATGCCTGGGAAACACATCATTTTGCAACGCTGGTAGGATATGGAGCCAGTGGAGTCTATCCTTATCTAGCTTACGACACTATTATCAATGCCTACAATACAGGAAAGTTAGATCATAAAGAACCTGTTTCTTATTATTTAGATACCTACATAAAAGGTGTTGGTAAAGGTTTGCTTAAAGTGCTTTCAAAAATGGGGATTAGTACAATGCAGTCGTATCAGGCAGCACAAGTTTTTGAGTGCATTGGATTAGGACAGGAAGTAATTTCTAAATGTTTTAAGGGAACCATAAGTAGATTAGATGGTCTTGATTTTGAAGATTTGGAAAAAGAAATCATTACAAGACACACCTCAGCATATAAAGATGAGAATAGGAAGCTATTAGAGACTGGAGGGATCTACCAATGGAAACATAAGGGTGAAAAACACTTACTAAGTCCAGAAGTTATTCATCTATTGCAAAAATCTACGAAACTCAATGATTATAACTTATTCAAAAAGTATTCTAAGAAACTCCAAAACGAAGAAAGTGCAATAATTAATATTCGTGATTTATTGACATTTAAAAAACGTCAGCCTGTACCACTTGATGAAGTTGAACCTGTAGAAAAAATACTAAAACGGTTTGCAACTGGTGCTATGTCATTCGGCTCTATTTCTCATGAAGCGCATAGTACATTGGCTATTGCCATGAATCGTATCGGGGCAAAAAGTAATAGCGGTGAAGGTGGTGAAGATCCTGCACGTTTCGAAAAGAAGGAAAATGGCGATTGGGAAAGATCGGCTATTAAGCAAGTTGCATCCGGAAGATTTGGTGTTACCATCGAATACCTCAATCAAGCAGAGGAAATACAAATAAAGGTAGCGCAGGGAGCAAAACCAGGAGAAGGAGGGCAGCTCCCAGGGCATAAAGTAGATGAATGGATTGCCCGAGTACGGAACAGTACTCCCGGGGTGGGTTTAATTTCTCCACCTCCGCATCACGATATTTACTCTATTGAAGATTTAAAGCAACTCATATTTGATCTTAAAAATGCAAATCCAGAGGCACGCATTAATGTAAAATTAGTATCCGAAGCTGGGGTAGGAACTATTGCAGCAGGTGTAGCGAAAGCCAAAGCCGATGTTGTTCTAATTTCTGGCGCAGATGGCGGCACGGGAGCAAGTCCTTTGAGTTCAATTCGTCATGCTGGCTTGCCTTGGGAAATGGGTTTGGCAGAAGCACATCAGACATTGGTAAAGAATAATCTCAGAAATAGGATAACACTTCAGACCGATGGAAAGATTATGACGGGTAAGGACTTGGCAGTCGCGACTTTACTAGGGGCCGAGGAATATGGAATAAGTACGGCTGCTTTAATTGTAGAAGGCTGTATTATGATGCGAAAGTGCCATCTGAATACATGCCCTGTGGGAATTGCCACACAAAACCCTGATTTAAGAAAGTTATTCACAGGTAATCCTGATCATGTTGTCAATTTTTTCACTTTTCTAGTGACCGAATTTCGGGAGATTATGGCACAACTAGGATTCAGAACTGTCAATGAAATGGTTGGCCATTCTCATATATTGCAAATAAAACCCAACATCGGGAAAGATCATTGGAAAATCAATAAGCTAGACCTCACTCCAATCTTATACTATAATCAAGTTCCTAGCCATATTGGAACTCACAAGCAAATAGAGCAGGATCATGAAATGGATGATATTTTGGATAAAAGAATCATCGCAGATTTAGAAGCTTCCAAACCACCGTATCAATTGAATTACGAAATTCAAAATACGGATAGGGCAGTGGGAACTATGTTGTCACACTATTTCACAATTAATAATAAAACATTAAAAACAGATGTCAAGGCTACTTTTACAGGCTCTGCAGGACAAAGTTTTGGTGCCTTTTTAGCTAAAAGCATTCATTTCGAATTACAAGGTGAAGCTAACGATTACGTAGCTAAAGGGCTTTCGGGGGGTACGATCATCATCAAGCCATCAAAGAAATCAATCCTCATTCCCAGTGAAAATATCATTATTGGCAATGTTTCATTGTATGGAGCCACATCTGGAGAAGTTTATATCAATGGAATGGGTGGAGAAAGGTTTTGTGTGCGGAATTCGGGAGCCACTGCAGTGGTAGAAGGAATTGGAGATCATGGCTGTGAGTATATGACTGGTGGGTTAACGATTGTACTAGGTGCTGTGGGTAATAATTTCGGTGCTGGAATGAGTGGAGGAAATGCTTATATCTGGGATAAAGAAGAAAATTTTAAAAATCGATATAACCCAGAAATGATAGGCATAGAATCACTTGGTCAGGATGATTTTGATTTACTCAAATCAAAACTATTGAATCACCAGGAGTATACAGGCAGTCCTTTAGCTACCTCCATATTAAATAATTGGTCTGTTGAGAAAACAACCTTTTTAAAAATTATGCCATTTGAATTGAAAAGAGTACTGGAGGCAAATAAGGATAAAGTTAAAACCGCATAAAGATGGGAAGTAAAACAGGTTTTTTAGATACGGACAGAAAGCTCCCTGATACAAGAGAGATAAAAAGTAGACTAAAGGATTACAAAGAATTGTATGTCCCTCACTCTGAAGAATTGACAATCAAACAAGCCAGTAGATGCATGGATTGTGGTGTTCCTTTTTGTCATAATGGTTGCCCTCTGGGAAATTTAATTCCTGATTTCAACGATGCCGTTTTTCAGGAAGACTGGGAAAGAGCCACAGATCTATTGCTAGAGACTAATAATTTTCCAGAGTTTACGGGAAGGATCTGCCCAGCTCCATGTGAAGGATCATGCGTACTTGGTATAAATAAACCTCCAGTTGCCATTGAGCTAATTGAAAAATCAATTATTGAAAAGGCGTTTGAAATGAAATATATTCAGCCAATTCAAATTAGTGATCGCAAAAACAAGAAAGTAGCCATTGTTGGATCCGGTCCTGCCGGACTAGCTGCTGCCGATCAACTTAATAAGGGAGGTTATCATGTCACAGTTTATGAACGTGACCCTCAACCAGGAGGCTTATTACGTTTCGGAATTCCGGATTTTAAGTTAGAAAAATGGGTAGTGGAAAGAAGAATAGACCTAATGAAAAAGGAAGGTGTTGAATTCATTAATAACTGTCATGTAGGTTTCGATATTACAGGAGATAAAATACTGAATGAGTTTGATGCCTTGATACTTACTGGTGGTTCCACTATTCCACGAGATGTACCAATAACAGGAAGAAACTTAACGGGTGTACACTTCGCAATGGAGTTTTTAACTCAACAAAATAAAAGAGTCTCAAATATTCAGTTTAGTGAGAAAGACATTTTAGCTACCGACAAACATGTAATTGTAATTGGTGGTGGCGATACTGGTTCCGATTGTATAGGTACTTCCAAACGACAAGGAGCAAAATCAGTTATTCAGTTTGAATTATTGATGCAACCACCCATTAGCCGAACTAACAATAATCCATGGCCTGAATGGCCACTTATATTACGGACATCTTCTTCTCAAGAAGAAGGTTGTATACGAGAATGGTCAATTCTCACAAAAGCCTTTATAGGAAATTCGAAAGGGGAGGTTGAAGGCATAGAAACCGTTGACATAGAATGGAAAGGTACACGATTTGAAGAAATCGAAGGTTCTGAAAAAGTTTATCCATGTGATCTCGCTCTATTGGCAGTAGGCTTTCTACACCCACAAAAAGAAGGATTACTTACCCAATTGAATGTTGAACTTGATGAACGCGGTAACGTGAAGGTAGATAAATTTAAAACCTCAAAAGAAAGTGTATTTGCTGCTGGAGATATGCGAAGAGGTCAGTCATTGGTAGTTTGGGCTATTTATGAAGGGCGCGAAGCAGCAAGGGAAGTGGATGTTTATCTTTCTAAAAACCAAGAAACACTATCTTCTAAGCAGTCATCAGGATATCACATGTAGAAGATTGAATTATTATAGACCTAGAATAATAACTAATTATTAATCATAATCAAGAGAAATGGGAAAGAAAGTAAATTTTATCGTTTTAGCCATTTTAGTAATTGTTTGTGCATACTCAGCAACACAATACAAAGAATTAACTTCATCAATAGATTCTGGAGATACTGCATGGATGTTGGTGGCCAGTGCTTTTGTTTTGTTGATGACACCCGGATTATCCTTCTTTTACGGGGGAATGGTAAACAAAAAGAATATCATTTCAACCATGCTACAAAGTTTTATTGCTCTGGGTGTAATTAGTGTACTTTGGGTGGTTGTTGGGTTTAGTCTGGCATTTGGCGATAGTATTGGAGGAATAATTGGGAATCCTTTCACCTATTTTGCTTTTCGAAATGTAGGCTCCGAGCCAAATGCCGCTTTTTCTACAAGTATTCCCTTCCTGTTATTTGCACTATTTCAGTTAAAGTTTGCAATTATAACACCAGCTTTGATTACTGGTAGCTTTGCCGGGCGTGTTCGCTTTAGAAGTTATATTTTCTTCATGGTACTATTCAGCCTATTTATATATTGCCCGTTGGCACATATGACTTGGCACCCCGATGGCTTATTTAGAAACTGGGGAGTATTAGACTTTGCCGGGGGCACTGTAGTGCACATGTCTGCTGGCTTTGCTGCTCTAGCAGGAGCTGTATTTCTAGGAAAAAGGAAAACCGTTTTTCAGAGTCCTGCCAATGTACCCTATGTTATTTTAGGAACAGGACTACTTTGGTTTGGATGGTTTGGTTTTAATGCTGGATCTGCTTTGGGGGCTAATGCTGATGCCGTTATAGCATTTGCAAACACAAATATTGCATCAGCAACTGCAATGATTACGTGGGTGTTTTATGAAAGAATGCTAGGGCGTAAAATGTCTGCCGTTGGTGCGTGTATTGGTGCAGTGGTCGGTTTAGTGGCAATAACTCCTGCTGCTGGGTTTGTCAATATAGGGCAGTCCATGTTTATCGGATTTGCAGCTTCTATTATATCTAACTGGGCCATTCATTTAAAGAACAAATCTAACATTGATGACACCCTAGATGTTTTTCCAAGTCATGGCATTGGTGGTATTGTAGGAATGTTACTTACCGCGGTCTTTGCAGCAAATGTAGGGCTGGTATATGGTGAAACCACCACATTCCTTTATCATCTCTTGGCATTAGCCATTACGGCTATTTTCTGTTTTGGAGGAAGTTATTTGCTATACACATTAGTTGATATCTTATTGACAATGCGAGTGCGTGAAGATCAAGAAGAAGTTGGCTTGGATTTGAGTCAACATGGTGAGCAGGTAGAATAATCTTATATTATTAATTTTTTTATAAGTTGAATTGTACTTGGTACATAGGAGTGGATAGGAAACAGAAATTGAAGTAGCAGCTAAATAAAAAACCGATCACTTCTTATAAAAATACTTAGTCAGCCGAAGTGGTTTTTTATTTTTTTGAAGGTACCAATAAACTGAAATGGGGTATCCGGCTTTGTTATAGACAATCTCTTTAATACTTTTTTTATTTTCCGGGTCATTGATAAGGCATTTTATTAGGGAGTTATCTTCATAAGTATAGTTATAGATAACAGTATTATCTTCATTGGTTTCTTCAAGGTATATAATATCGCCCTTCACATTATACCGTGTTAGCCAGGTTTGTATCCAGTGGGTACCATTCAGACTGTATTTTTTATCTTTTTCAACTAATCGTCCATCCTTATACTTATAATCTATTCTAGAGAAATTTCTTGGGTTATCAAGATAGGAATAGCCTGTGTAGGCCTCTTCACTTATTAACAGATCATTTTCATACTTATAAAATGTCTTTGATAATTCTTCCATTTGTTCATTGACCACTGCTGATTCTATCACATGCATCTGTGCATCATGCGTCAGTTTTAATACAGGCAGCTTACCAGCGTTTGACATTTCATATTTAATGACCGTAAGGTTGGCTGTATCATAATGGTATTCTTTGGCTTTGTCATGGTTATCCACAATGCTAATACGTGCCACCATTGTACTGTCTTTTAATATCTTACGGCCCTTTAATTTATAATCATAAATAAGTGCTTCAGTACCAAACAAAGCGGTCTTGTTATCTATGAGGTCATATAATTCTGTTATTCGGGTTGCTTCTATTCGGGTTGCTTCCTGATCTATTTGCGCAATGCTCAGGATTGGGAGGAGTAATAGAAAAAGCAATAAAGGTTTTAACATCGGTAGCAATAAACAAACAATCTTATGAATTTAATGTATTTATCGAGCAATTAACAAAAACTTAGCAAAAGTTATAAAATTTAGCGGGTATATAATATTCGATCTATGATTGGGCTTATATAAAGGCTTTTTAATAATGAATTGAAATATAATAAATAGCCGTTTAATGCGTTTAAATCAACAAACAACTCGGCATGCATAATTATTTTTGACGAATAGCGAGCTTGCATCGAATAATTTGTTTAATTTGTTACTCTAAAATTGAATTAAAAACTTAAACACCAAATTTTATGAAAAACTTAAACTTAACAACACTCTTAGGGAGACTTCTTACGGTTGTGTTGGTAGGCGCTATGCTTGGCTTTATGGGATGTAGCAGCGATGATGATCCGGTAGTTGTACCAACACAGACCATTTATGAACTAATGACTGATAATTCAGAACTTAGCCAATTAAAAGGATGGATAGATGAACTTGGGTTAGATGCTTCATTGAAAGGAACAACGGCCACGACATTTTTTGCTCCCAATAATGCGGCATTTGATAAGCTAAAGGCTACATTGGGCGTTACTGATTTGCATACTGTTGCCCCTTCAATTATTGAGTCAGTATTAAAATTCCATTTTGTAAATGGTGTTTTTACAAAAGCCCAATTGGTTGCTGCTGTAACAGCCACTACTGAACAAGGTGAGGATATTGAAATGAATATTAGTTCTACCAATTCTGGTACTATCAAAACTGGTGGTTCTGACGATGAAGTAATTATTCTTAGTGCAGATAATCTTGCAACCAATGGTGTAATGCACGTTATAGAGACGATCCTAATTCCACCAACAATTTTTTCATCAATTGGTGTTAATTTGGGCAAACTATCTCAAGCTGTGTTATTAGGTGCTGACTTTACAACTCTTGCAGCTGGAATTTCAAAAGCAGATGAATTTGCAGCAGGGGCATCATTGACAACAATAAGCTCTATATTGGCAGGTAGTGATAATTACACAATATTTGCTCCATCTAATGCAACTTTTGAAGAAGGATCTATTACATCAGCTACTTTTACTGGACAAGAATGGTACGGTATTATTTCGAATCATTTGGTTTCAGGTTTAGTTGTTGAGGCAGATTTAACCACTTGTGAAGAGTTTACTACCTCAGTAGGAGTTTTAGAGATATTTAATAATACGGCAGTAGTTCCTGCAGGAGAGTATGATATTGATGGTGATGGAACGGATGAAACTACTGGTACAGGTATTTATATTGATTCAAACGGAGACGTTGATTGTACATTGCAAGATGGCGGTGCTTCTTTAGCATCTGGTCTAAATGCTGAAATAGTAATATTAAACGCATTCTCTGCATCTAATGGAGTGATGCACGTAGTTGCTGGTGTATTGCAACCATAATAAAATAATTTACTATAAAAAAGCCACCTCAATTTGAGGTGGCTTTTTTTATGAGCAATAATGGAGAGTATAAATGTTAGTAATTAATTGTTGTCGGCAATACACAGTTTATGGACATTTGAATATATATAACTAATCGACATCCCAATAAACTGTTCTAAATTGTAAAATATAGTGAGTACTATTTAATAGATTTTTACCATTGACAAATAAGTGATGTTTGTTAAGTGGTGTTCAATCAAAAATAACTGTTGTTTAAATTGAATTTAACTGAGTAAGGTTTAGCCATTTATGAAAACTAAAAAAGGGGTCTTACCAATTTGGTAAGACCCCTTTTGATTTTAGAATCAAATAAAACTACTAGTTCATTAATTCATCAAATGTAATAGATACATAGTAAATGGCTCCTATGTTTGGTCCTCCCAAACTCTGGATATATCGTTCATTTAAAATATTTGACCCACCGACTTTAAGCATACTCTTAAGTCCTTTTAGTTTATAACTAACCTGAGCATCAAGGGTACTAAACGCAGGAACGTCTCCTGTGGCAAAGGACGATTCCCACAAGAACTCCTCTTGCCATCTATAAGTAATATTGAACCCAAGTTTATCAGTTAGTTTTCTGTTGGCAAAACTGAGGTTAAATTTATGTTCAGGTGTGTTAAATTCTGAAAACCCTTGAGTTATTTCAGTATTTAATTTGTTCCAATTATAATTACCGCCAATAGTATAGTTTCCTGGCAAACTATAAGTTAAACCTATTACAGCGCCTTGTGAAGTAACTTCTTCATCAAAATTCGTATAAATTTGAGCGGTATTCCCAGTAAATACTCCGTCACTTACATATGTTAAGGCAGAGCCATTTAGTAATGATGACGCTGCTGCCGGATTAGTAAAGACATTGTCACTTGCTTTTCGAACCTGTATTTGGGTAATAAAGTCATTATATGTATTATGATAGTATGCCATATCTACTAACAACTTATTTGCAATCAAACTCTTATATCCAACTTCAATTGTTTTGATTTGTTCAGGCTTTACGGGCTTGGCATCAGTAAATGGGTCTAACTGTGCAATAGCGGTTGCAAAGTCACCTCCGGAAAATATAACACCGGTAAATGCCCTAATAGATTCGATGGTATAAGCATTAGTGGTTAATTGATATTTATCATAATTACTTTGAAGCCCTCCTAACAATCTAGCTGATATTATATCCAAATCAATGAATTGGCCTTGTGTTGTTGGTATTCTAAAGCCTGTTTGATACGAGGCCCTAAAGTTATGATTTTGAGCAACAGTAAATACACCTGAAATTCTAGGGTTAAATTGACCTTCGAAATTTTCGTTTTTATCGTAGCGAACAGATCCTGTCAATTTCAATTTTTCATCTAACAAACGTTTAGCAGCTTGAGCATAAGCTCCGTATTCTGCAATTTGAATTCCTCCATCCTTATCAGGAAATATGGTACCCTCAGATCTTAAATCAAACAATCTGTAGTTACCACCTACTTGTAGGTCAACTACATCGATTTGATTTTTAAAATCATATTGTCCTTCAACATGGTAAAGGTTCGTTGCATCATTAAATTTTGGTCCGGCAGGAACTACACCATTTAAATTGTCATTCTTTATTTTTTCGAAAGCGGCAGAACCTTCCACAAGGGGGTATTTGGCTAACATTGTGGATTGAGCAAATTGATGAGCGGTATAAGAATCATTAATGTCAACCGGCATAGGGTTATCTGATCTATAACCTTGATCGTAAAGAGATTGTAGATAGAACAAAGGGTATTCCGTCAAGTAATTGGCTACGTCTCCTCCGAATCGCGCATCATTGATTTTTTTACCTAAAAACTCAGCAATGTATGAATCTCCAGAATTTTCACGTGTGGTATACGCACGAACATAAAAATTATCACCTCTCAATTGTAATCTGTGTTGAGCAATACTGAAATCCTTTAAAGAATAGCGTTGTGCCCCTGTATAAATACTAGTTCCGAAACCGCCATTAAATAAATAACTCAGTTCAACATTGTCATTCAGACGATAATTTAAGCCAATATTAGCTTTAATGTTTTGCGCCTTGTAGTCTACAATATTAACTTCTTGGTATCCAGGGGCTGCTAATACATGATTTGGAAGGAAACCATTTTGAGCAAACGACCAGGCCGACATTCCGGGTTCAAATACTTTGGCAGAGGCCACTGATTCCCAGCCAACATTTCCATTTCCAGTTCTACTAAATCGCAGTATGTTAAGATTCAACGTAGCTTCATCACCCATAACATGATGTCTTTCTGCACCAGGATTTTCACCATTTATACTGGAAAATGGATTCAAGCCAGCATTTCTATCTATTTGACTTGTCCCATGCCAGTCGTCTGCCTGCATATATGAGAAATTTAATTTAAATGCCAGTTTGTTGTTAAACGCTTTAGCATACCGCACTGAAGCTTCATACATTGGAGCCATATCCTGATCCGCTTCAGAACCAACATGATTCACACCAATTTTCGCAAAGGCACTAACACCTTGATAGTCAAATGGACTCTTGCTATTTACAAGTAAGATACCATTGAAGGCATTTGGGCCATACAAAGCAGACGAAGCACCAGGTATCAATTCCACACTTTCTACATCTAATTCTGAAGGCCCATTAAGGTTTCCTATTGGGAAGTTCAAAGCAGGTGCCTGTGTATCCATTCCATCTGTCAATTGAACGAATCGTGTGTTACCTGTTGATCCAAATCCCCGAGTATTAATAATTTGAAAGTTAATACTACTTGTCGTAACATCTACTCCTTTCAAATTAGCAATACCTTTATAATAGTTATCGGCAGAAGTATTCTGAACTGCAAGAATGTCCATCTTTTCAATGGAAACAGGTGACTGAAGGATACTTTCTTCTACTCTGGAGGCAGAAACCACTATTTCTTGTCCAAGTAGGGATTGTTCTTCTAATGTCACATTTAGTCCTGTAGTATTGGCATTAGTAATTTCAATTTCTTGAGTACTAAATCCAATGAATGAAAACACAAGTGTTAGGGGAGGTGCGCTTTCAACCTTTAGGTTATAACCACCATCAATATCGGTGATTGTACCTATTACTTTACCTTTTACAATGATGTTAACACCCGCCAAAGGATCTTGTGTGTCTGCATCTATTACTTTACCTGAAATTGTGGTTTGTCCGAAAGTATCCGGTATAAAACCACAAATAATAAAAAATGTTGCGACCAGCACTTTAGTAAAAATCTTGCTCATAAGTATATGGTTTAAGGAGAACAAATTGCTCAAATTATAGTTTAAAGGAAATATAAACATTAAAATCCTTATTTCGGAAAGTTTTTAACTCAAATGTTATGCATGCCTACCATTTTCAGGATGAAAGCCATGTTATCTTAGAACTGGTTTATCCTTGATTTTCTTTTTTTACATGTTCAACCAGCTTTTCACACAGGTCATTCATTTGTTTTGACATGAATTCATCGCCAGTGCTATTTTGGACACTTTGTGCGAGTCCACCAAGGCAGTCAATATAAAATCGTTTCATTTCATCAATTGGCATTTCCTTAGTCCAAAGGTCTATGCGCATTGTATTTTGTTGTTCATGATCCCACAGGGAGATGCTTATTGATTTGGTTTCTTCAGGTTGGTCATTTCCTTTTTCAGTAGCATCCCACGTTATTTTTTCTGGGATATTATCATCATCAAGTGCAACAGTGAAGTTAATTTCAGATTGTTTCATTAGTATTTAGTAGTCAGTATTTAGTAATTCAGTTCTATTAACGATCAATCAATAACCATTTCAGGAATATCGCCTTCGATAATTAATTTCCCTTCTGTTGCCGCCTTTATATCTTCAACTGTTACTCCAGGTGCACGCTCCATTAATTTAAAGCCTCCTTCCGGCAGTATGTCCAATACGGCCATATCGGTTATGATTTTCTTAACACATTTTATTCCTGTTATTGGCAAGGAACAGTTTTTTAATAATTTGGACTGTCCATCACGGCTTTTGTGTTGCATGGCCACAATGATATTTTCTGCTGATGCCACTAAATCCATCGCACCGCCCATTCCTTTTACCATTTTACCGGGAATCTTCCAGTTGGAGATGTCACCATTTTCAGAAACTTCCATTGCCCCTAATATAGTGAGGTCAACATGGCCGCCACGGATCATACCGAAACTGTCAGAAGAGTTAAATAGTGCTGATCCAGGCATCATGGTTACTGTTTGTTTTCCAGCATTGATTAAATCGGCATCAATGTTTTGTTCTTTCGGGAAAGGGCCAATTCCCAGCAGCCCGTTTTCAGATTGCAGAACTACATTGATGTTATCAGGTATATAATTGGCCACTAAAGTGGGGATCCCAATACCGAGGTTGATATACCAGCCATTTCTTACTTCCTGGGCTATTCGTTTTGCTATTCCAATTTTGTCTAACATGTCAAATTAATTTGAAAATGAATTGATTTGAAAATTATTTAATTGCCTTTGTACTACTGATAATTTTTGACAATACTTTTATTATTGATTGAATGTCGATCAGTAATTTTTCATTGGTTGGATAATGGCTTGAATCTTTACAGAGACATAGCCAGTATTCTGTTTCGTCTGCTTCTTTAGCAGCTATTTTTAGTTTATGAATGAAATCCGCCTTACTTTCTGCATTTTGAGCTTCACGAACATTTGCTCCAATACTCGTTCCTGATCTAAATAATTGATCAGCTAAACTATACTTTCTCTTTAATTTAATTTCCTCAGTAAATTCAATTATCTCTAATGCAAATTGAAAAGTTAAATTAACTATGATATTTTCCTTGTCATTCCTCATTCCATTGTTAATACATTATCAAATTTCTTCATTTTCAAATCACCAAATCACCAAATCACCAAATTATCAAATCTTCAAATCCTCAAATTATCAAATCCTCAAATCCTCAAATTAATTATCAAATTGTTACCGTTCTCTGCTCTATTCTTTTTTCGTACCCTTTGCCTTGGAATATACGCTGAACAAAAATACCCGGAGTATGGATATGGTTTGGATCTAGTTCGCCTAATGGTACTAGTTCCTCCACCTCTGCAATGGTAATTTTGCCTGCAGTAGCCATCATTGGATTGAAATTCCTAGCGGTACCTTTGAAAACAAGATTTCCTGCAGAATCTCCCTTCCATGCTTTTACAATGGCGAAATCTGCTCTAAGCCACGATTCCATCAAGTATTTCTTGCCATGAAATTCTCTAACTTCTTTGCCTTCTGCCACTTCTGTACCATAACCAGCAGGTGTAAAGAAGGCAGGAATACCTGCTCCACCAGCTCTTATTCGTTCTGCCAAAGTACCCTGTGGTATCAAATCAACTTCAAGTTCACCTGCCAAAAGTTGTCTTTCAAATTCTGCGTTTTCTCCAACATAGGAAGAAATCATTTTCTTTACCTGACGAGTTTTAAGCATCAATCCAATACCAAAATCATCAACTCCTGCATTGTTAGAAATACAGGTCAACCCTTTAACTCCAGTTTTAAGTAAAGCAGTAATGCTATTTTCCGGGATTCCACAAAGTCCAAATCCTCCTAACATTAACACAGCATTGTCGTGAATGTCCTTAACGGCCTCATCAGCATTTTTCACTAATTTGTCAATCATGGTTTAATCATTTAATATACTAATAGCCACTTTTTTATCAAGTGCCAACTGTTTTTTCAACGCTTCAATATCTTGAAATTTTATTTCTTCTCTTATTCTCTTAACAAATCTAATCGTCAGGTTCTCACCGTAAATCTCCTTGTCAAAATCAAAGATATGAACTTCTATTGTTTTGGCTTTCCCACTCACAGTGGGTCTATAACCGATATTGAGCATTCCTTGGTAAGTCGATCCATTTGTATTTACCCGTACTGCATAAGCACCATCAGCAGGAATTAACTTATGCTTGGAATCAATTTCGATATTGGCGGTTGGAAATCCAATCATACGACCAATTTTCTCTCCTTTAACTACCCTTCCTGCAATGGAATATTCATTTCCGAGCAATTCTCTACCCGCATCTACCAACCCTTCCAGCAAAGCTGTTCTGATTTTAGTAGAGCTAACACCAACATGATCAACTTCCTGCTTAGGAATTTCCTCTACTTCAAACCCGTATTTACCTGCATTAGCCTTTAATTGTTCAAATCGGCCTTCTCTGTTGTTACCAAAACGATGGTCATAGCCTATGACCAATTTTTTTGTACCCAAAGTATCAACCAAAATTTTCTGAATAAATTCTTCAGAAGTGAGTTTTGAAAATTCTTTGGTGAACGGAATTCGTATTAAATGATCGATGCCTTGATCACGCAGTAATTCGGCCTTTTCTTCGAAAGTATTTAAAAGCTTTAAATCCGTATCATCAGGATATAGGACAAGACGAGGATGTGGCCAATATGTTATTAATACACTTTCTCCACCATGCTTTTTAGCGATCTCATTAACACGTTTTAATATTGTTTGATGTCCTATATGAACGCCATCAAAGGTGCCACTGGTTACTACCGCGTAATCAAGTGGTTTAAAATCTTCAATGCCGTGATATATTTTCATATTGTTGTAAGTTCTTCTATGGTTTTGGCCTCTGATACTTCAAATTCACCAATTCGCGTTCTTCTTAACTCGGACAAATAAGCTCCAACACCTAAGATTTCACCGAAATCACGAGCCAAACTTCTTATATAAGTGCCTTTAGAGCATACGATTCTAAACGATATTTTAGGCAAATCAATACTTGTAATTTCAAACAAACTCACCTCAACAGACCTAGATTTAAGTACCACTTCTTCACCCTCACGGGCACTTTTATAGGCCCTTTTGCCATCCACTTTTATTGCCGAGAAAATGGGTGGGATTTGGTTGATTGTACCTGTTAATTGTTTTGCCCCTTCTATTATATCCTTTTCTTGTACATGATCGAAGGAAACTTCATTTTGAGGTTCAGTTTCCAAATCATAGGATGGAGTGATACTTCCAATAGTGAATTTGCCAGTGTATTCTTTTTCTTGTGCCTGATATTTCTCTATTTGTTTGGTCATTTTGCCCGTGCACAATATCAATAGGCCTGTAGCTAACGGGTCTAATGTACCGGCATGGCCAATTTTCTTCACTTTTAAATGAGACCTTAATTTCTTTACTACATCAAAAGAAGTCCATGTCAGAGGTTTGTCTACTAATAAGACCGTACCGGGTGGCTGTGGAGTTGCATTAGGATCCATTATAGTAGAGTAATTAAAAGTACTGCTCCTGCAATGACAAAACAATAAATGGCAAAATATACTAGTTTACCTTTTTTTACAATATTAATCATCCAAGTACAAGCAATGAGACCTGAAAAGAATGCGGCTAAAAACCCCAATATTATAGGACCATAGGCCATGTCTGACGCTGAAATAGGAGCCTTTATAAAGTCCAATACTTTCAGAAGAGCAGCCCCTAAAATAGGAGGGAGAACCATTAAAAAAGAAAATCTAGCTGCTTTAGTACGGTCAACACCCAGCAATAATGCGGTAGAAATGGTAGATCCAGAACGAGATATTCCGGGGAGAATGGCAATTGCCTGAGCGATACCAATGATTAGTGATTTGGCAAAAGTAACATTGCCTTTTTGTGGTTTGGCATAATGAGTCAACAACAAAAGCAGTCCTGTAATGGCCAACATACTAGCTACAAAAATTATACTTCCTGAAAATATTTCACTGATTTGATCTTCGAATAATACCCCAACAATACCAACAGGAATCATGGATAGCACTATTTTAGCTGTAAATTGTGTGCTCTCATTCCACTGAAAAGCCAACAAATCTTTAATGATCAACCAAATATCTTTTCTAAAAACTACAATTGTACTTAATGCGGTGGCGGCATGGACGATAATGGCAAATAGAAGGTTGTCACTATCTTTTACTCCGAGAAAATGAGCCCCTAATTCAAGGTGGCCGCTACTACTTACAGGTAAAAATTCTGTTAGACCTTGAATTGCCCCGAGGATAAGCGCCTCAAAATAACCCATGATTTATTTTTTTGGATTGTATAGGATAGCGGCTATTTCTATAATAAAGCCAGCCATAACTACTATTGGGCCAAGGGTAAGACCAAGAAATCCAAAACCAAATGGTTCTTGATCTAAACTCATGATCACAAAGCCGGAAATAAGTACGGCAAGGCCAATTAACATGATCTTATAATTCTTCTTTCCGAAAGGTAGATTATTCTCCATTTTACTAGTATAATTCGTCAAGTGATAACTTCAGATATTTTCTTATAGCCCTGAATGTACTTAAAAAGCCAATTATTGCGCCCGCCACTAAAAGACCAGCATACAATATTAATATTTTTTCATTATCCTGTAAGGTTGCTAAATCTTCAATTTTGCGATTGGCGAAATTCATCAACGCGTATAACATAGCGGAGGCGATGAACCCTGCCAAAGCACCATAAAACAGTGCTCTTGTTAAAAATGGTTTTTGAATAAAACTTGACTTGGCACCAACTAACTGCATACTTCGAATTAAAAAACGTTGTGAAAATAGCGCCAATTTAATGGTGTTATTTATTAATATGGCTACCACTAATAGGAGTATACCTGCGA
Source organism: Fulvivirga sp. (assembly GCA_048268855.1). Taxonomy (GTDB): domain Bacteria; phylum Bacteroidota; class Bacteroidia; order Cytophagales; family Cyclobacteriaceae; genus Fulvivirga. The sequence continues at coordinate 736,672 of JBLWUR010000002.1, read as the reverse complement.
AACCAAGCAGTACGATACTCATTTTAGTCAGGTTTTGATTGATAGAATCTACTAAACTTTCCACATATTCCACCTCAAAGACGCCACTGAGGCTTTCAATTTCTGTCTTAATGCCACGTAGTTGTTTGGCATCTTGGTATTGAGGATCAATTTTAACAACAAAAGCATCACGCAATGGGTTGTCACCTAAGAACTTCCTAAAATCCTCTCCAGTTTCTTCGATAAATTGCTGTTCAGCCTCTTCTTTAGAAATAAAGCTTATTTGTATTTCATCTCCTTTGCGAGCAGTATATTTTTTTGAGGAGAGAGACTTTTGAACTTGAATACGTTGATTATCAGTTACATCCTTATTAAGGTAAACTTGAATCTCTATATTTTCTTTGATGAGCTGTGTTAGTTTGTTTGCATGAAGAATCAACATCCCGAAAAGGCCAATGACAAAAAGGGAGAGGGTAATGCTGAATACCACGCTCACATAAGGATAACTCCCTAACTTCTTCTTTTTTCTTGACCTTTTTTCTTTATCCACAGTTCTAATTTATCGACTCAAAAATAAGTAATTTATTGTTACTGATAGCTTGTGAACAGAGATTATATAATGAATCGAAATATTTGTGAGGATAAAATGAAATATAAAAAAAGACCCCTGCTTGAAAGGCGGCTCAAACAGGGGTCTGCATTAAAAATAAAAGTTTACTCCTTAATTTCTTTTCTTGCGGTTTCTAATTTTGAGATCAATGAGCTTTCTGTTATTTCTGCCAATGGTGTTATTTCAGACTGATTTTTTCTCAATCCGTAATACTTGTCCTTATAATATAAATATAAGATTTTACCATCAGGAGAATTAAACTCAAGGATTTCATAGAGTCCTTTATCGAACGATCCATATAAGAATAACCTTCCTTCTTTTAGCTGATAATGAAACGAATATTTCTTTTTACTATTGTCTACATCAATATCAATTGTTGATAAGGAGGAGGCATTGTTTTCATTTAGTCCTGATTCGGGCACATCAAACTCATCATTTGTTTCTTCTACCAGTTCCAAAGGTTCTACTGTGTTGGGTTTGTTTATTTGTGGGGCCGTTGCAACAGCATTTCTTTCCGTGCGGGAAGTTGTATTTTTAGAAGCAATAGTTTTCTGTGTACTCGTTACTTTTGGTAGCTCCATTTTTTCATCACTATCAACGGATTCATTGGCTTTTGAGATTAGCTCATCATAAGCGTCATCAACTGCTTTAGGCTCTGCCATAGGCAACTCATTATTTTCATTGGAAATGTACAAATAGGACAGTCCAGATAGAATAATTACTCCACCTATAAAGGCTATCTTTCCAATGCCATACGAGAATCCACCACCAACTGGCACATTGTCCAATCTAGCTTTGAGTTGTGACACCCTTGCGGATTTAAGCCCTTCAACGATTTCAGATTGAAATTGAAACTCTTTTTTAAGTTCGGTGTCCTGCGAGACTTTATTCAAAAAATCGCTTCGTTCTCCCTCGGTCATTTCTCCATCAAAATAGGCGTTTACCAATTCTTTTATACTCATAATCTATTTAATCAAGAAAGTCTTGCTCAGTATACTGAGACTTGACTAATTCATCTAATTTTTGTTTGCATTTATATTTCTTTGTTTTAGCAGTATTTGTGTTAGCAAAACCAAGCTTGTCGGCTATGTCCTGCATCGATAAACCATCGAAATAATAATACATTAGTACTTTTTTACATGTATCACCCATTTGGTCAATACATAGGTTAATTAATTTAGCTCTCTCTACTTTATCATGATCCTGTATTTCTATAGAATCCTTTTCTTCATTTGAAAGCCTTTTCTTTCTATCGAGCTCCTTTCTCCACAAGTTCTGGCAGATGCTGTACAAATAGGTACTTATTTTTGATGTAAGCACCAGATTTCCACTTACCGACTTTTGCCAAAACACTACTAAAGCATCTTGATAAATATCTTTGGCCTCCTGCTCAGTTCCACTATTGGTGATAACGAGCTTAGTCATCATCCGATAGTATTTTTGATAGATAATATCAAGGGCCTTTTCGTCTCCCTTGCATATTCTTTCAAAAATTTCATTTTCTTTCATGGAGCTCTTTGTTTTATACAAATTTGAAATAATTGGTAACCCTCTTATTTACGACAAAATATGACTATTTGGATAAGGAACCAAAATCTGCGTTTAAATGGTAATTTAAGTAGTTCATTGGTACTTTACCCATGTTTGTGTTCGGTAAAACATGCCCCAATACCCTCGAACTTGTAGATTACCTTCGTCAAGCCAAATCTTGCATTTGTATATTTTTCCTTCATCCGGCTTTAAAACAGTTCCTCCCTCATATTCATCCCCAGACTTCTTCATATTTTTAATAATCACCATCCCGATGACTTTGGATTTATAACGGGAATCATCAACTGGGCATTTATCACATATAGGATCAGGATCCTCATCTTTTTCTCGATATAATTTTATGATTTTACCAAAAAGTTCTCCATCCATTTCGTACAATTCTACTACGGACTTAGCTTTTCCAGTTTCATCATCTATGGTTTTCCATTTACCAATAACAGATGATTGTGCAAGTAATGCGCTAGGGTAAATTAAATATATGGCGATAAATAAAGGTATGTATTTCACTCTGATTTGATTTATAGTAGATAAATATATCTAAATACCTATAAACTAAAAAAACAGAGTAGATTTTAATTAATCGGTCAGAGAGTGGAAAACCATTTGATTAACTAAGATTAATCATCTTTAAGACAATTTACAGGATTTACGTTAGCTGCTTTAATTGTTTGAAAGCTTATGGTAAGCCAAGCTATTGTAAGTGCCAAAAGCCCTGATAACATAAAAAACCACCATTTCAATTGAATATGATAGGCAAAAGTGCCAAGCCAGTTACTGGAAATGTAATAACCAATAGGTAGTGCTATTAGAATAGCTGTTAATACCATTTTGGTAAAGTCATTTGACAATAATCCGATAATTTTGAGATTACCAGCGCCAAGTATTTTTCTAACACCTATTTCCTTTTGCCTTCTCTCAGCCGTAAAAGCTGCCAGACCAAATAGGCCTAAACAGGAAATGATAATCGCTATAGAAGCAAAGTAGCGCGATAACACAGATACTCTGGCTTCTGCTATATACTGAGCTTGAAAATTTTGGTCTAAAAAAGTGTATTCAAAAGCATATTCAGGATTGAATTTCTTATAGAAATTTTCAATATTTTGTATAGTTGTTGCTATGTCATTGCCACTTATTTTGATGAATCCATAAGGGTAAAATTCTTCATTCATTCTAAATAACATCGGCTCAACTTCACTGTGAAGTGAGGCGTAATTGAAATTTTTGACTACGCCAATGATCACCATGTCATCCCCCCACAGGTTAACTGTTTTGCCAATGGGATCTTCAAGTCCCATCACATTTATTGCTGCTTCATTGAATACGATTTTAGAGTCTTCTGAGGCATATTCTTTAGAGAAACTTCTTCCTTTAAGTAATTCAATACCTAATGTTTCAATTAAACCATAATAGACTGCGGCTTGTTCAAAACGAATCTCTACTTCCGGATTTTTACCCGGCCAGGTAACTCCTGTAGTATAAGATCCACTTTTGACCAAAGTATGGGAAGTACATGAGGCATTGATAACACCGGGTACTTTTTTCAGTTCCGTCATAAAGGCTTCCGTATTATATACGGCTTGCCCTTCCATGGGGATAGATAAAATATTCTCTTTGTCATACCCAAGGTTTTTTGATTGGATATATTCGATTTGTTGGTATACCACCAAAACACAAACGATCATTATAATGGATAATGAAAATTGAAATATTACCAAACCCTTTCTTATCCAAACATCTCCAAATGATGCATTTAATTTGCCTTTTAGAATATTGATGGGTTTAAATCCAGAGAGATAAAGAGCAGGGTAACTACCAGCTAAAAGTCCGGTTGCAAGCGCGATGCCTAGTGTGCCAACTATCAAATTAGTATTAAACTGAAGGCTAAGAAATTTTCCTGTAATTCCATTGAACTGGGGCAGTACGGTCCATACCAACCCAAAAGCGACAAGTAAAGAAAAAACGGTGACCATTACAGATTCACTTAAAAATTGTACAATCAAACTTGATCGTTGCGCTCCGAGGGCTTTTTTCACTCCAATCTCCTTCAATCGTCTAGAGGCTCTGGCAGTGGTTAAGTTCATAAAATTGATGCACGCAATGGCCAAAACAAATAAGCCTATTAATGAAAATAGCTTTACATAAGTGATACGCCCTCCTGACTGAGTTCCATTCTCATAATTGCCATAGAGATAATTATTAGAAAATTTGCTTACAAATGGAGTCACATTACTGCCTTCTAATTTTGCCTTAATGAAGTTTCCCAACTTCTTATTAAGTGATGTTACATCAGTGCCACTGGCTAACTCTACGAATGTCACTGCATTGTAATTTCCCCAATGCATACCCTTTCCAACAATGTCTTTAAAGACCTCAAAAGGTAATACAAAATCAAATTGAATGGTTGAGTTAATGGGTAGGTCTTTGATAACACCGGTAATTTGGGCTTGTTTTTTAAGGTGCAATAAATGATAATCCACCATTTTGCCCAACAGGTTTTCCGTTGTTCCGAATAATTTTAGCGCCAATGACTCAGTGATCACTATTGAACTTTTGTCAGTTAAAGATCGTAATGGGTCGCCATGTTTAAACGGGAAATTGAACAGATTAAAATAGTCCTTACCAGAAAATTTCCCTTTAGCTTTTATGAAATTTTCTCCATCAGATAAGCTAAAATTTTCATCAAACCATTCAGCCGGTGTGTCTTCTACAGCCATGGTTATCTCAGGAATCTCCTGTTGTAATGCCTCGGCCATTATTCCCGGTGATTCAGGGCCTGTTCTTAGTAATCCATTTTCATCATGATTCAAAAATACCTGGTACAGATGCTGATCCTTTTTGTGGAATTTATCCATCGAAACTTCATCTGAGACCCATAGAAATATAAGTAGGGCGCATGCCAGTCCAGTGGAGAGGCCAATAACATTGATGATAAATGAACTTTTGTATTTTAATAAATTTCGATAAGTGAGTTTGAGATTGTGTTGATACATGATAAAATAATTTGAGTTTGACCTGTTGTGTTTTAAGGCAAAGGGTCTTATATAATTAAAGACCTGATACCAGTAATTGAGTTTTGCTTTTCTTGTTGAGTTGTTGTTTGCTATATGCTGGAATTTTTCATCTAAATCACCCAACACTTCTTCAGCCAGATCGTTTCGTAGGAACAATTGTAGTAAGCGTATGGCTAGTTTAGGTGGAGTATGTGCTTTGGAGGCCATTATAGGTGACTGATTCCTACAAATTTTGTTGAAAAATCAGGGAATTGATCCCAAAGTGATAATCTAAAGTCACGCGCATTATTTAATACAGTACTGCCTTCTGCGGTAATAGTGTAAATACGCTTCCTTCGTCCTCCTCGTTCGGGTGAGGACTTTCCCATATCAGACTTAAGGAATCCTTTTTCTGATAACCTGTTGAGGGAGGAGTGAACAGCGCCAATGGAGACGGCACGTTTGGTTTGACTTTCAAATTCATCAGCTACCCTCAGCGCATATGCATCCTCACCTAGGATGCCAACGATCAATAATATGACCTCTTCGAATTCTCCTAATCGTGTTTCTTTCATAATAGTGAGTCTTAACCATCGGATGGCTCACAGCCATGCGATGGTTAAACGTTAGAATTTATTACATACTAAATTGTAGAACTAATATACGGACAAGAATTTTATTTGTTCTACAATTTAGTAATTAACTAGAAAAGTATTGAAAAGAGACAGGAGGGAAGCTCTGAGAGAGCTTTTTGATATAATGAAAAGAGGCTATTTTGAAACCTTGCTTATTTGTAATTCTGATTAGGTTATTGATGACGCGTTTGATAGTTCACTTATAATCCTCCCTCTATCTCCCTCCAAAGGGAGAAAAAGTTTGGCATCAAACCCGTCATCACTTCAAAATAGCCTCTTGAAAGGAAACGATTCCTTCTAGTTTGCTTCTTCTTCTGCTACATTGACTACTTCAGTTGGAGCAGTTGTATCAGTAGATTCTTGTATTTTAATTTCAATAGGAGTCACTTTTGATTCTTCCATGTTGTGACTTGTGCCTCCGTATATTTCACCTAATATCGGAGCAATAACTAAACCGATAAGACAAGTTAATTTAATAAGGATGTTCATAGATGGACCAGAAGTATCTTTGAATGGATCACCAACTGTATCTCCAGTTACTGCTGCTTTGTGAGCCTCGGAACCCTTGTAAGTCATTTCACCATCAATCATTACACCTGCTTCAAATGATTTTTTAGCATTGTCCCATGCTCCACCTGCATTGTTTTGGAAAATAGCCCAAACCACACCTGAGACAGAAACACCAGCCATATAACTTCCTAAAGCTTCTGGTCCCATTACGAAACCAATTATAATAGGAGTGATGATAGTTAATGCACCAGGCAACATCATTTCCCGAAGAGCAGCTTTAGTAGAAATATCAACACACTTACCATATTCAGGTACACCCGTACCTTCCATGATACCTGGTATTTCTCTAAATTGTCTTCTTACTTCGTTCACCATTTCCATGGCTGCTTTTCCAACAGATCTCATTGCCAAGGCAGAGAATACTACTGGAATCATACCACCAATAAACAAAGCCGCTAAAACATCAGCCTTGAAAATATTGATACCGTCAATTCCAGTAAATGTTACGTAAGCCGCAAACAATGCCAATGCTGTAAGTGCAGCAGATGCGATGGCAAATCCTTTACCTACCGCAGCTGTTGTGTTTCCAACCGAATCAAGAATATCAGTTCTTTCTCTTACTTCTTTAGGCAATTCGCTCATTTCAGCAATACCACCAGCGTTATCCGCGATTGGCCCGAAAGCATCAATGGCCAACTGCATAGCAGTAGTTGCCATCATGGCTGAAGCCGCAATAGCAACTCCATAAAAGCCAGCCAATTCGTAAGACCCCCAAATGGCTACTGCAAATAAAAGCACTGATGAGAATGTTGATATCATACCAGTAGATAAACCAGCAATGATATTAGTTGCAGCTCCTGTAGATGAATTTTTAACAATATTCATTACAGGTGGTTTACCAAGACCCGTATAGTATTCAGTAAATGCGCTTATTAATCCACCTACAGCAAGACCAATTAACGTTGCATAAAAGACGCTTAGATTGGATACTTCCTTCATTCCTTCACCGAAGAATTTCATGGTGATGGTTTCAGGGAGCATTAATGTTATAAGAACGTAAGAAGCGATTGCAGTAAGTGCAATAGATACCCAGTTCCCCATGTTCAATGCTTTTTGAACCTCAGGTTCTTTAGCATTATTATCTTTTATTCTGATAAAGAAGGTGCCAATAATAGAAGAAATTATTCCTACACCTGCCATTACTATAGGTAATAGAATTGGACCCATTCCGTTAAATGCATCAGTAAACTGAGTACCAGCAGCCTCAGACATGTCTTTAATAATATAATTACCCAATACCATTGAGGCTAGTACTGTTGCAACATAAGAACCGAACAAGTCAGCACCCATTCCAGCAACGTCACCTACATTGTCACCAACGTTATCTGCAATTGTCGCTGGATTTCTAGGGTCATCCTCTGGAATACCTGCTTCTACTTTACCAACAAGGTCAGCACCTACGTCAGCGGCTTTGGTATAGATACCACCACCAACTCTGGCAAATAATGCAATGGACTCAGCTCCTAATGAGAAACCTGCAAGAGACTCCAATACGATAGTCATGTTACCATAAAAAGTGCCTTCAGCGCCCATGAACGCATTGAGGAAAAGCATAAAAAACAGACTTAATCCTAATACAGCTAAACCAGCAACTCCTAATCCCATAACAGTACCGCCTGTAAAGGATACTTTTAAGGCTTGAGGTAGACTTGTTCTGGCTGCTTGTGTTGTTCTTACATTTGATTCAGTTGCGATACGCATACCAATGTTTCCTGCCAGCGCAGAGAAGATAGCTCCAAAAATAAATGCTGGAACGATCATCCATGAAGTAGAGTCTACAATCACGGATATTCCAAATAATGCTACTGATGCTACTATTACAAATATGAGTAGCAATTTGTATTCAGCTTTCAAAAAGGCAAGCGCACCTTCTTTAATTGCTTTGGATATGCCTTGCATTTTTTCGTCACCGGCATCTTGTTTTTTTACCCAACTAGATTTAACGGCCATCACAATAAGGCCAATAAGACCCAGAAGTGGAACTGCGTAAATGATATTATACATCTTTCTTTTAAAAAATTAGTTTATATACTCTTGAAAATTCAAAAAGGGCACAATGCCCTCATTGAAAAAACTGCGCAAATATAGGAGAACCCTATTGATTATAAAATAAAAACAAGAAAACATCCTGTGATGGAGTTATTTCAAAAATAAAGCTTGCAAGGCTTCCCAAAGTAGCTTCTTCTGTACTTTGTCGGTAGCGATAGCAGTAAGTGGCGAGCCCCAAAGTATATCAACACCATCTTTGTTTGTCACGGAATAGGGGTTAAGAGCGTTTGTTAGATCCGATTTCTCATCAAAAATTAGGCAAGTTGATGATTCCAGCACTTCTAGAGGATTTAAATTCTTGTTATTTGCCTTATTAATAATGGCAACATCTTCAGCAGTCAATTTAACTGCGGATAATATTTTGAGTAAAAAGGCTTCATCTTCTGCATTGATAAAGTCTTGATCGGGGTAATTTACGATAATGGCAATTCCTTTTTTATTGGCGCCTTTATAATTTACGGCAATCGTCTCACTCGTAGACTTTTCATTTGCAGCGATTTTCTCTTCTGGATATTCGACTTTGGGTTCTTTTACTATTTCGGCCACCTTTGCATTATCTTGGACAGCGTTATTATGTTTGTCAATAACATATACTTCTTCTGTAATAAACTGCTTTAAAAAGGCGGACTTACTCATTTTACATCTAAGTTGAAAATGGATTTTAATTCATTGGCTTCATCAGGTTTCATTCGGCCAGCAAGTACCAGTCGTAGCTGCCTTCTTCGTAATGCCCCTGCAAAATATTCTTTCTCTTCTGGTGTTTCTGGAATTGCTTCAGGTACATCAATAGGCCTGCCTGATTGGTCTACTGCAACAAAAGTGAAATAGGCTGTATTACTTTCAAATTTTTTCCCGTTCGGTATATCTTCCCCAGTGACCTCAATACGTACCTCCATGGAAGAGTTGAATGCGCGAGTAACTTTAGCTCTCAAGGTAACGACATTACCCAATAAGATGGGTTTTTCAAAAGATACATTATCAACTGAAGCTGTCACTACAATTCTATTCGAATGTTTTTGAGCTGCAATGGCCGATACAATATCCATCCAGTGCATGAGCTTTCCCCCCATAAGGTTGTGAAGGGTATTGGTATCATTAGGCAATACCAATTCCGTCATTGTTACAAATGATTCACTTACGAACTTTGCCTTTTTTGCCATTTATTTTAGTAGTAAGAATGTTAGTAGTAAGAAGTAAGTTAGAAATTATGCTCCTATTTTTTCCACCCCTGTTCACCCAGTAAAGGTACGAAGCTGAAATAATCGAATGCTTCTTTTTTGATTTTTTTGTCTGACTGTTTAGTGATCTTCACCATCTTCTGTTTTTTTTCATCCCCTACGGGAATAATCAAAATACCACCTACATTGAGTTGCTTAATCAATTCTGTAGGAACCGTAGGTGCCCCTGCCGTAACTATGATTTTATCATAGGGAGCATGTGCAGCCAAACCTTTTGAACCATCGCCATGAAAGAACTTAGGGGCATAGCCCATCTTTGGAAGGAATTTCTTGGTGCGTTCGTAAAGTGGCTTGTTAAATTCTATTGTATAGACATCGGCACCAAGTTCCATAAGGATGGTGGCTTGATATCCAGAACCTGTTCCTACTTCAAGCACTTTGTCGCCTGGTTTTAGTTCTAACTTTTCTGTTTGAAAAGCCACCGTATAAGGTTGAGAAATGGTCTGGCCCTCACCAATAGGAAAGGCCTTGTCTTGATAGGCATGCTCTACAAGGGCATTATCAAAAAAATGATGCCTGGCTACTTTACCAATAGCCGCCAATACTCCAGGACTTGTTATCCCTTTTTCTTTAATTATGCGAACTAAGGCCTTACGCATACCTCTGTGTCTGTAACTGTCTTCCATATTCAGGTCACGAAGTTAGAGGAACATAGTTAAAAAGTTATCAATGAGTTTAAATTCAATTTTAAATAAGATTTGAACGAGTGTAACGAATACAAAATAAAAAATGAATACCATAAAATACTAAATAAATTAGTAAAAAATATTTGTTTTTATTGAACGAGTATATATATTGCTAATAAAATTAGTTTATGGAAGATTTTAAATTAAGTCTATTGAGTAAACGGCTTCGATCCGGTAAGTGTCAGATTAAATTTATCATATCTGAATCAGCTCAAGAGAAAATGTATGGTTATATGCTCACAGAGTCTGGTACTACTTTAAGAGAAGTAGTAAAAAAGATTGAACGGCAGGTGAAAATCCGGGGTGAAGGCGAATACTATCATAGCCATTTGTATAACTTAGCTTTGAAACAGCAAAATGAAGAGATTTTAATTTTCAATAGTTAACCATGAGCCTGATAAGTGATAATATAAAATATTTGCGAAAAAAGCTTGGACTGACCCAAGAGCAATTTGCGGAACGTATCGGAATCAAGCGATCTTTAGTAGGTGCCTATGAAGAGGGTAGGGCAGATCCGAGGATTACCAATTTGATTAATATGGCAGATATTTTTGGGACATCTGTTGATATATTGATCAATAAAGATGTTGCTAAACTTGGAGATGCAGAGTTAAATGTGAGCAAGTTTAAAAGGGGCAAAGAGGTATTGGCCATCACTGTGGACAATGATCAAAAAGAAAATATTGAACTTGTTCCTCAGAAAGCGGCTGCAGGATATCTTAATGGCTATGCAGATCGGGAGTTTATCCAAGAGCTTCCTAAATTTAAACTTCCTATGCTACCCTCTAATGCTACCTATAGAGCATTTGAAATCACAGGTGATTCGATGTTACCTATACTGCCGGGCACCATTATAATCGGAGAATATATTGATGATGTTAGGGACATCAAAAATGGAAAGACTTATGTGTTGGTGACAAAAAGCGAGGGTATAGTGTATAAAAGAGTCTTTAATTACATTAAAGACACTGGTAAATTGTTTTTGGTATCCGATAATAGGAATTATGCACCCTATCAACTGGACTTTGAGGAGGTTTTAGAAGTTTGGTCTAGTAAAGCTTATATCAGTGTGCAGTTTCCAGATGCTGATTCTTCCAATGAGGTTTCAACTGAGCAGTTGGCCTCTATAATTCTAGATCTTCAAAAAGAGATTATTCATTTGAAGGATAAAGCGAAGTAAAATCTCTTCCAAATTTGTAACGAACATTCACTGGGTGACTCTAAGTCACCCGATGAATAAAGTCAAAACCTGTAAGGTTTTATAAACCTTACAGGTTTCCACTAGCCCCACTCTATCAGATTTGTAATCCGGAATGGAATTTAAGAAGTTAAAAAATGTCTCTAAAGGTTGACAGATGAATATAGATATATAAAAAAGATGGGAGCGGTTGTCCATACTCTTCGACAAGTCTGCCTGTCGGCTAGGCAGGCTCAGAGTAACAACCATTTAGTTGCGTTAAGCCAGAATTACATGATTAGAAAGATTCCTTCGGAATGACCTTCATAACAAAGACCCTCTCACTGTTATAGAATTAGTGTAATTAATTTAATCAGTGAAAAGATTCAATATCAATTATCGTGACTCTATCGTCTTTTGTCTTTGAATCTTGCCGTTATCGGTTTCTATAAACCTTTGTATAAACACAATGTCTTTTGGGAGTTCAAACCGTGTTAATACAGCTTTGAATTGATCAATAAGTATAGACATACCGTTTTTCTCTTCACCTTCAATAAATAGCGTGACCCGTTGGCCAAGCAATTCATCAGAAATTCCGTAAATGAAAAATCTTGAAGAGCTTATTTTTGAGATAATAGGTTCAATTTTTTGCTCTACCTCTTCTGCCTGAATTTTGATGCCTCCCGTGTTGATTACATTATCCACACGCCCTAGCCATTGAAATCGTTGCGAGTCAATTAATTCTACGCGGTCATTGGTGATAATAGTTTGGTTATTAGTGACTGGAGCACAGATAGTTAAACAGTCTCTATGATCAACCGAAAGAATTACATCATCAAAGGCAGTAAAATACTTAGATTTAGCCGCTCCGTTCACCTGGCGTAATGCAATATGAGAAACAGTCTCCGTCATGCCATAGGTGGCCAAAATAGATGTCGTAATTGATTGTAAATCTTTTTCTAATGCAGGACCAATTTCACCACCACCAACAATGACAGCTTTAGCCTCATCGAGTTTCTGTTTAGTTTGTTCGTTGTTTAAAATGTTTGTGAGTTGCAAAGGAACAACAGCAATAAAATCCACAGGGGTGCCCATATTAATTAGTGGGTTTGATGAAGGTTCTAGGGCAACGATATTCATGTTATTAATTAAAGCTCGAACAAGCATCATTTTTCCTCCAATAAACGCAGGGTTAATGCAAAGAAGTACAGTCTGATCAGGAAGTAGATTAAGCGCATTGATGGTGTTTTTAGCACTGATGGCCATTTGCTCTCTGGAGATTTCAATTTCTTGTGGTTTTCCTGTAGAACCTGAAGTAGTTAATCTAAAAGTCGTTTGCCCATTATACCACTGATTTATAAATGTCAGTACTTCATTTTGAAATGGATTTGCGGCAATATCAGAATCTAACTGATCAATGGGATGCTTAATAGTATCGAATAGTACCCAAGCCATTTATTTCAACTCATTGAATGCCGCTTTGAAATCTTCCAATATTCTTTTGTTTTCTTTACTATCACTTTCCATTTCCAATATCTTAGGCTTACCATCTAACTCGAAAAATTGATTCAAGAAATTTTTTAGCTTGCTTCGTTTGTTACAGAGTAAGTAATCCATTCCAAATTCTTCGGCCACTTTTGCTGCGGTTAATTTTTGCTCAGTTTCGAAGTAAGTTTTTAGCTCTGGTAAAGTATCAGGGCCTTTGATTATTCTAAAAATGCCCCCAGCATGATTATTAAGGACAACTATTCGTAGGTTGGGCATTGGATAATTATGCCAGAAAGCATTACGATCGTATAAAAACGCAAGGTCTCCTGTAATCAATACGTTTAATTTATCATTGGCCAAACAAGCACCTACTGTGGTGCTGTTGCACCCATCAATACCACTAGTCCCTCTATTTGCATAGACATTGATTTGTTTAATATCCTCCAGACCAATGAAATTAGCATAGCGTACACTCATACTGTTTGCCAAATGAAGGTTACAGTTTTTTGGTAAATAGTCTAGTACTTCTTTAACTAGTTCGAACTCACCCAGCGGCTCTTGTGGGAAGAAATTGCTTAATAAACGTTTTACTTTACGTTCTTCAATTTGCCAAATATGGAAGTAGTTCTCCTGCTTTTGATCATCGAAATTATCATCATTGTCAACCTGAGTAATTTCTTCAAGGAATTTTTGTGGGGTTGTCCTTATAACCTTAGTAAGTGATTGATAGGTATCGGCTACTTGACCGGCTTGTTGGATATGCCAATGGGCTTTAGGCTTATACTTTCTCAACATCAACTTGAGATTCTTTGATAGCATTGACTTACCAAATGTAATAAGAAGATCGGGTTGCAAACTCTCGTGTAAGCCTTTTTTGGCCGACCCAAGAAAAACATCTGAATGCAGAATTACATCTGTTGAGGATTGAATGTTTGAAATGATATCTCCAACAATCGGAATTTTCTGTTCCTTGGTTAATTGTTCTAATAAATCAAGTTCCTCCTTTTTAGGTATATCCTGACCATAGATTATTAATTTTCTACTATGACTTTTCCAAAGTGTCGTTAATTCCTCTTTTGTCTGGGCATCCAAAAGTGGAAAAAAGCTGGTTTGTGTTATTACTTTTATTTCGGTCTTTACCTCATTTTCTGTATTTGGATATAGTGGCTCACGAAAAGGGAAATTGACATGTACTGGTCCACAAGGAAATTTGTTTGAGAGGTTCACTGCTTCAGAAATCATCCGTTGTCCATACCATGAAGCATCTTCATTGATTGAATCAACTGGCATGTTGTAACTATTCTTGACATGCTTGCCATATATGTTCTCTTGCCTTATGGTTTGACCATCAAGTTGGTCAATCCATTCTGGAGGTCGATCGGCAGTAAAAATGAGTAGAGGTATTTGTTGAAAGTAGGCTTCAGCCACTGCGGGACTATAGTTTAGCGCAGCTGATCCTGAGGTACAAATCAGCACTACTGGCTTATTTGTTTGTTGGGCCATGCCAAGCGCTATAAAGGCTGCTGACCTTTCGTCTGGTATTACTTTGCAGTCAATGACTTCGTTTCTCGCAAAGGCTATTGTAAGTGGTGCGTTTCTTGAGCCGGGAGAGATGATCGCCTGTACTACGCCTAACTGAGCACAAATTTCTGGGATATTGAATATTTGAGGATAATTCAATTGGTGATTACATTTAGTAGGGTATTCATTTTCATTTCCGTCTCACTCCATTCTTTTTCAGGGTTAGAGTCTTCAGTGACACCCGCACCTGCGAATAAGGTAATTTCATTTTCTTCCACTTTCATGCACCTTAGGTTAACAAACAAATTAGTTGATTCATCAATATTTACCGGGCCTAAATAGCCACTATAATACTCGCGATCGTAGCCCTCATGTTGCTGGAGAAAAGCATAGGAAGACTCTAAAGGCATCCCACATACCGCAGAAGTAGGGTGCAAAAGATTGAGCATAATACTTCCTAATTCAGGAAAATTAGTTTCCTTCATATTTACCAGATATTCGGTTTTGAGGTGGATTAAATTACCAGCTTTTATCGTCTTGGGACCATTTTCCTGATATTCTCTCAATCTTATTTTTTTGAAATTATTGATGATATACCTGCTTACTAAGGCCTGTTCTTCTATTTCTTTTTGAGTCCAGGCCACATCTGCCAATGTTTTGGAACTATCATAAATTTGTGTGGCTGCCAATGCTACTGTTTTAAATATGTCCCCCTCAGTACTTATAAGCAGTTCTGGAGTTGCTCCAATCCAAGTATTTGTAGCGGGTGTATGGACGATAGATACAAATGCATTGGTATATGTATTTGTTAATTGCAAAAAATGGTTTCCAAATGATTGCTGAGAATTGAATTTTAACTTTCTATGTCTCGATGGCACAACCTTAGTAAATACGCCTGACTTAATATTTTCAATAGCTAAAGCAACTAGGGATTTGAAACTAACCCCATCTTCAGGAAGATTCGTAAAAGTTAACGTTTTATCTGTTTCTACAACTTCATGATCTAAGAATGATAATAAACTATCTGTTAGAGTTGAGTTTTTACATTCGATTTTAGTTGAATCACCCCACTGAACGAATAAATCTTTTTTTAAGAACAGTTTTTCTTTTTGGGGATCGTAAGGTGAGAAAACAAAACCAGATGGACTGGTTTCTAAGTTGATACTATCTATTGGTAATCCTGATGAAAAATCAACCATAAGGTTAATCACATCAGAATTCGGATTTTTCCAAGTGGCAAAAGAATATTGATTGACTTTGCAGAATTTTATTAATCCATCAATTAGTGTGTCAATCGGTTTATGTGTTAAAATATCGGTATGGTGTAGTTTATGCATTATTTTTTCGAAATAACAGATATGGTAATTCGGCTTACACAAACTTTTTGATCTTCTTCATTTGTAATGATGATCTCCCACACTTGCGTAGATCGCCCGACATGAATAGGTGTTGTTGTGCCAAAGACGAAACCGCTTCGCACACTTTTCAAGTGGTTGGCATTGATTTCTAATCCTACGCACAAGTATTTTGTAGAGTCTACCGAACAATGTGCAGCCACACTACCTAATGTTTCTGCTAATGTAACACTAGCACCACCATGAAGAAGTCCATAGGGTTGATGATGTCTATTATCAACAGGCATTTTTGCCGAAACAAAATCTGAGCCCACAGCCGTAAATTCAATACCAAGATGTTCCATCATGGTATTTTTGGTCATGTCATTGAGTTGCTTAACTGTTATTGCAGAGTTGATCATCCTATATCGATAAAAAGTCTATTTTTGCGCACCAAAAATAATTACAAATTGAAGAGCAAAAAAATATATTTAATAAGGCATGGCCAAACGGACTATAATCTACAAGGAATAGTGCAGGGTAGTGGGGTAGACTCTTCGCTTAATGCTACGGGTTTGGCACAATCGAATGCTTTTTATACTAAATATAAAAATGTGCCTTTTGATAAAGTCTATACTTCGCAACTTCAGCGTAGTATACAATCAGTTGCTGGGTTTATAGATGATGGGAAACCCCATCAAGCTTTTGAAGGATTGAATGAAATCAACTGGGGAACCAGAGAGGGGAGTAAGATTACTCCAGAAGAAGATGCTTATTATCATCAGGTAATAAAATGGTGGCAAGAAGGAAAAGTGGATTTTCCAATAGAAGGAGGGGAGTCTCCAATAGATGTATTCAATCGCCAAAAGGTGGTAATGGATGAAATATTATCTAACAAGGAGGAAGAGTGCATTCTTATCTGTATGCACGGTAGGGCAATGCGCGTGTTGCTATGTCAACTATTGAATTATCCATTGCATTGCATGGATTTATTTGAGCATACTAATTTATGTTTGTATAAACTGAATTACACTGGAAGTATGTTTACGGTGGAAATGTTTAACAATACCGATCATCTTAAAGGTCTTTAATTAAGTTTAGACCTGCTTGTGCCTTAGTGTCAATGCTAATTTTATATTCATGGTGCCGATAAGATTTGGCTATTAAGTAATATTCTTTGGCAAGCTTATATTCTTTTTGTTCAGCATAATAATGGCCGAGCATGAGTGCTGAATTGGGTGCGAAATACCAGTTCTCATTTTTTGATTTGCTTATTGCTATTTCATAAAGTGCAATTGCATGAGGCATATTGTTTAACTTGTGTTCTAAACGAGCTTCTCTATAAATAATTTCTACGGAGTCGCGTTTGTTGTATAAAATAGGTTTTTCATTCAATATTTCTCTTGCTCTTTCGTAGAATCCACCGTCAGTAGCAAGTCTAAGTTTCATAATTCCGACATTTACAACCTCCTCTTTTTCTAATATCTTAGTAGCATATCTGTCCGCTTCAGTTATTTCTATTTTTATTGATTTGGCTTGCTGTAATAAACCATTTAAGCCAGTAGTATCCTGGCTTAGGTATTTGCATAAATAGCGCTTAAAGTAACTATCTTTTACATTTGAATTCCCGTTATATTCGATGATGTATTTCTTGTAAAGTTTAGTTGCATTGTTATAGTCACCTTTCTGCATGTATGCCTCAGCTGCCAAATAGTTAAGATGAGGAAGATTATTTGATTGAATAATGTTTTCGAAGAGTTTTATTGCCAATTCACTTTGACTATTCTTAATATAAATACTCATTTTAGTCAAGATTAGTAATTGACCTTTATCGGAATTTATATGCTCTATTCTATTTTTGGCACTTTCGGGTTCTTGTAGAATGTAGGCTTCTGAGAGACTAAGTAAGAGTAGGGCTTCTCGGCTAAAAGTGTTGCCTGCGTGAATCAGCTTTTCGAGTTCATTTTTACCTTGTTCTACAGATCCTTTTAATCCAACAACAGAAAGTATCCATTGGTATTTATCTGGAATCGAACCAACCAATATATGGATTAATCCAATCGTTTTGAGGTGTGGAACGAAATTAGGATAGACTGATACATTTTTTTCAATCAAACGAAATGCCTGACGAAACTGCCATCCTGATTCTAATTGTCGATCAAATTTCAAATAAACAAATGCAGCTCTCAACCGTATTTCTGCCAAATAAAAATTTTTATAAGGGCTACTTGAATTAGTTCCTTCGATTATTTTCAGATACTCTTCAAAATCATCTTCATAAGAATCGAGTTCAGTCTTATTTTCAGTTAATAATAAGTGTAATGAGGCTTGTAGGTTATCAAGATATAATGAAGCAGGTGAATCACTTGAAGGCGCTGACAATGGAGTATTATTCTCAATCAGGTTTTTATAGGAGGTTAGTTCTTGATTGGAAAACTCCCATTGTACCTGCGCAGTTACAATGTTGTATAATAAAAAAAGGCAAACTGTTAAGTTTACCTTTTTTAAATATATATCTGTTAAAAAGCCTTTCAAATTATGCTTCTTTCTTTTTTCTAGTTGTTCTTTTTGGTTTTACTTCTGGTTCGACTTCAACATCCACATTGGCCAATATTCTACCAGAGTGCTCATCAATAACAATCTTCTTTCTTTCTTTTATTTCAGCTATTTTCTGCGGAGGAATTACAATATTACAACCATCTGCAGCACCTCGCTTTACAGTTACTACAGCAAGCCCATTAGACAGATTAACTCTTAATTTTTCGTAGTAGTTAAGTAATTTCTCTTCAATCTTCTTTGTAGCTTTTTCTCTATCAGAGTTTAGTTTGGTCTCTTCATCCTTACTGTCAGAAAGAATGTCTTCTAATTCTTTTTTCTTGCTATCCAAATCTGCACCCCGTTCTTTTATTATTTCTTGGATATTAGTGATCTCTACTTTTTTCTTTTCGATATTATCACCTGCTTCTCTTATTTTCTTTTCAAGAATTTGTATTTCAAGCTCCTGGAGTTCTACTTCTTTTGTAATGGCATCAAACTCTCTATTATTTCTAACATTCTTTTGCTGCTCGTTATACTTAACAATTAGCTTTTCAGAATCTTTGATACCCGTCTTATTATTTTTGATGCTTTCTTCTAGGTCTTCTAACTCAGTGTTGAATCTCCCTAGCCGTGTGTTATAACCTTCAATTTCGTCCTCCAGATCCTGAACTTCATCAGGTAAATCTCCCCTTAATTTCTTAAGTTGATCTAGTTTTGTGTCTATGGATTGTAATTTTACAAGTGCGTCTAGTTTTTGTGCTACGGTATTGTTTTCCATGTATTTAGATATAGCTAATTGGATTTGTTACTGTCTTTGACAAATTGAGTGCAAAGGTAGAGAATTTTTCACTTAAAATGTCAATTATTAAATCTTTTGTATATACCTCACTTTCATAATGCCCGATGTCGGCTATTACAATCCTATCTTCTGCATCAAAGAACTCGTGATACTTGAAATCTGCAGAGACAAAAACATCTGCTTGCCTACTTATTGCCACAGGTAAAAGGAAACTTCCTGCTCCCCCACAAACAGCTACTGTCTTAATTTGTTCCTTTATAATGGCTGTGTGCCTGATGGTATTCAGGTTCATTTTTTCTTTTAAATAATTAAGAAATGCCTTAGCTGGCATAGCCTTTTCCAACTCCCCAATCATTCCAGCACCAACCGATTGATCTTTATTTATTAGTGGAGTAAGGTAATAGGCTACTTCTTCATATGGGTGAGCATGATTGAGAGCTGCTAATACCTTAGAAGTGAGGTGAGAAGGTAATATAACCTCTACTCTGGATTCGTTTACTTGCTCGGGGGTGTTCTTTTTTCCTATTGTTGGATTGGCCATTTCATTGGGAGTGAATTCTCCTACACCTTGTACGACAAAATTACAGTCGTTATAATTTCCAATTTGACCAGCACCTGCTTCAAAAATGGCCGTTTTGACTTTTTCGACTGAACTGTTCGGCACAAAAGTTACTAATTTGGCCAATGTATCTTTTTTGGGTGATAACACTTGTGTATTAATAAGTCCGATTTTATCACAAATTCTCTTATTTACGCCAGTACTTACATTATCCAAATTGGTATGGATAGCATATATAGCAATATTATTTTTAAGGGCCGTTATAATCGTTCTCTCTACATAGTTGCTGCCTGTAAGTGATTTTAACCCTTTAAAAATGATTGGATGGTGAGCAATAATTAAATTGCAATTCGTACTTAATGCTTCTTCCACTACTTTTTCTGTTACATCAAGGGTAATCAATACACCAGTAACTAAATTTTCTTTGTTTCCAGTCAATAATCCCGAGTTATCATAACTTTCCTGGTATGATAATGGTGCAACTGATTCTAAATGTTGAATAATATCTTTTATTCTACTCATAAATGCCCAATTTTGCGCTTTGTCAAATATATAAAAATAAAAAAGGTCGGACATCCAATATGAATTTTTTAGGCGCCTTACTCTTTCCGTTTACATTAATTTATGACATGGTTACTCGTGTTAGAAATTATTTATTTGACAGTGGTTATAAGCGCTCCTTTAAATTTGAAGCCAATGTGATAGGTGTAGGTAACATTACCGTAGGAGGAACGGGTAAAAGCCCAATGGTAGAGTACCTTATCCGATTACTTTCTTCTCAATATAGCATAGCTACACTGAGTAGAGGGTATGGACGTAGTACAAAAGGGTTTAAGATTACCGATGAAGATGATAATGCCATTACCGTGGGTGATGAGCCCTACCAATTTTATAATAAGTTTAAAGACATTACAGTAGCGGTAGGTGAAGAGCGGGCCGTGGCCATCCCATTTATAATAGCTGAAAAGAATCCGGATATCATTATTCTAGATGATGCCTTTCAGCATAGGTATGTTGAGCCTTCTTTTAATATTATGCTCACTGATTACTCAAGACTTTTTTATAATGATTATGTTTTGCCTTCAGGAAGGTTGCGAGAAGCTCGAAAAGGGGCTGACAGAGCAGATGTAATTGTGGTAACAAAGTGTCCTGATAATATTTCCGAAAATGAAATGGATGCTATTGAAAAGCAAATCCTAACTTATGCCCCTAATTCCATAGTGACCTTCTCAGGAATTAGGTATTTGCCTGCTGAGCCTGTTTTTGGGAACAGCAAGTTTTCTGAGAATATCATTTTATTTTCTGGGATAGCAAATAACAAACATCTGATGGAATACTTGTCGACAAATTTTGCACTAATGGATGAGTATTTTTTTCCTGACCATCATGGATATACAAAAAAGGATTTACAGAGTATAGAGGAACGTTTTCAAAGAATGCCAATGGCGGATAAATGCCTACTGACTACAGAAAAGGATATGATAAAGCTTTTAAACTCTACGTTGGGGAGCACAATTGAGCACCTTCCTGTTTTTTATATTCCCATAGAAACCTACTTTATAAGAAACGGCAAGACATTTGATGAGAAGGTCTTAAAATCGATTAATAAATATTCTGACAACCCTATTTAACTACATTTGAGCGTGCAGAAAGGATTATTTATTTTTATAGCCTGTGTAGGTCTGACCCAAACATTATTTGGACAACGGACGGTAGAAATTGAAGGTGATAAAGAGGATGCCAATAGAGTTGGCTCCAGTGTATTGGATGATTCCACAAAGCAAATTTATGGACCAAATACCACCAGATTTACTTATGAGAAAAATCTGAGATTTAATAATCCTGAGTGGCATAACATAGACACTTCCGTATTTGATTTTCATAAATACCAGTTTGTTGCCAAAAAGAGTAATACTTATCAAGATCTTGGGAATATTGGAACGGCCATGAAGTCTATTTACCCAACTAGCCCCGAAATTATAGGTGCCAGATTGGGCTTTGATTTGTATGATAGTTACTATAAAGGCCCACAAGAAATCAAGATTTACGACACTAAATCGCCCTACTCGATGTTTGGTATTATTTGGGGCGGTCAAGGTAGGTCTGTTACGGAGGCTGCTTATTCAAGAAATATTGATGAAAGGTCAAATGTGAGTTTCGAATACCGAGGTCTCTTTATTGATAAGCAAATAGAAAGGAAGAGAAGGGGTGATAGAAATGTATTAGGAACGGACTATAGCTTTGGTGCCAACTATGGCACTAAAGATGGTAAATACTTTGTCTTAGGGAATTTCACACGAAATAGACACGTTGTGAACGAGTATGGAGGGATATTGTTAGAAGAGGATTCCTCATTTAATGCTTATTTTAAGGACAATAGGCAAGCGAATCTTTCAGCTACCAAGACAATAGAATTACGAACGAATTATCATGTCTATCAACAATATAAGTTTAATAACTTGATACAGTTATATCATGTTTATGATAGGTATAAACAGTTCAATGATTTCAACAATACATCTGCAAAAACAGTAGAGACCAATGCTGATTATTATAATCAGATTGCCCTTGATACACTTCCGGTTAGGGACAGAACTAAAATTATTTATAGACAACATGAAGTAGGAATCAAGGGAGATATTGGTAAAACCTTTTATAGTTTTTACTATCGAGGTCGAGAAGTGAATTTAAATTATAAATTTATTGAAGAGGATTCCTTGAATTTTGGAACCTATTATATGGAAAATTATCTGGGAGTGGCATTTAGGTTTGGTAATTATGCAACTAGTTATATTAGTACCTATGCCGAATACCTACCGGAAAGTGAAAATTACAAGATAGGAGCCAGGATTCAGAATAAGTGGTTTTTTGCTGAAGGCCGGAGTTCGCGTTACCTACCCACTTATGTACAACGAGCTTATTTAAGCAGACACGATAGTTGGCAAAACAATTTTGAATCGACCATAAATACCAAACTTGAAAGTGGGTTGAATTTGAAGGTTGGCCGACTGGTACTTTCACCTAAAGTAAGTTATAATTTAATTACAGACTATATTTACTTCACTAAGCTTGATGGCTTAGACTCTACTCAAAGGCCATATCAACCCGTACAAGCTTCTGGTGATATTAGTATAATTAAAGGTGAGCTAAATTTAGGATTAAATTTACTTAGACATTTTACAATTAAATCTCAAATTATCTATTCTGAAGTTGCTGGAAGTTCGGCACAATCTATTAACCTGCCGCGTTATTTTATTAACGGCCAAATCGCTTATACTAACATTCTCTACGATGGTAATTTACAATTACAATTGGGAGTAGATTTTCATCAACACTCAGCCTATTTTGCAGATGCCTATGACCCTTCAATCATGCAATACTACGTGCAAGATCGATTTGAAGTACCTTCATTTCCTATTATAGATGTGTTTGCAAATATCAAAATAAATAGAGGGCGTGCTTTCTTAAAATTCAATAACCTAAATGAGCTATTTAAAGGTACGGGCTACTTTCTTACCCCAGAATACCCTGCACAAAAAACCATTCTTGATTTTGGTATAGATTGGGCGCTTTATGATTGATTCTGGTAAACATGTACTGGGTCTGGCTCTACCTACGGACCCAAGATGGGTAAATATTGCCGAAAAAAGCATTGAGGATATTTTAGTTGACCACGCCTATTGTGAGCAGAAAGCTGCCTCATCCTGTATTTCACTAATTATTATGTATCCAGAAAGAGAAGAATTGGTGAAAATGCTGACACCTGTGGTTGCTGAAGAATGGGGGCATTTCGAAAGAGTACTTGAGGAATTAAACAAACGTGGTTTTAAACTGGGACCAGCAAGAAAAGACGAATATGTAGCTCGTTTGGCTAAAGTAGAACGAAAAGGAGGGAGTAGAGATCAACAAATTGTAGAAAAACTCTTAATAAACGCACTTATTGAAGCTAGAAGTTGTGAACGGTTCAGGTTATTATGGAAAAACTTAACTGATACGTCCCTACAAAAATTTTACTATGAATTGATGGTATCAGAAGCGTTACATTATAAAAACTTCATTCACCTAGCAAAATTGTATCTGCCAGAAAAGTACGTGTTAAAGCGCTGGAAAGAGATATTAAAAGAAGAAGCAGAAATTATCAAAACATTAGAAGTTCGAGGGGACAGGATGCATTAACTCAAGTCTTTTGTTTTTTCTTTTTAGCTGCAGGGAACAAAATATTGTTTAATATCAATCTATAACCTGGAGAATTTGGGTGTAAGTTTAGATCAGTTGGATCTTCATTTACCAGATGCTGATAGTCTTCAGGGTCATGACCACCGTAAAAAGTCCAAAATCCCTTTCCATATACTCCATGTAAATATTTAGCCTCTTTTATTGATTTATTTTCACCCATAATAATAACATCAGATTTGATGAGACTTTCTTTATAACCAGTAGTCTGTCCATAAAAACCTTTTATCACCCGAGTGTGATTTTGTGTAAGCATAGTTGGGATTGGATCCCATTTCGCGGAGAATTCAAATAAATTAAAATAGTCATTCTCTTCTCTCAACCCACGTTCAGTAAAGTTATTATCAATATTTGAGTATTCATACTCATATGGATCCTTTGAAATTTTGAAATTTTCAAAAGCAAAAGTAGTAGAAAAGTTAAGTTTCTGCTGTGCATCTGGGTCTGCAGGATCACCATCATACATGCGATCAATCATATCAATTCCCTCACCAGCTAGCGCAATGTCATAAGTATCTGTAGCTGAACACATGGCAAATAGAAACCCGCCACCAGAAACAAATTCCTTTATCTTCTTTGCCGATGCGAGTTTCAAATGGGACACTTTGCTAAAGCCATGCTCATGTGCAGACTCTTCCAACTCACGTTGTTGCTCGATGTACCAAGGCATGTTTTTAAATGATCTGTAAAATTTACCATACTGCCCGGTAAAATCTTCATGATGGAGGTGAAGCCAATCATATTTTGGTAAATCCCCATTGAGTACTTCTGAATCAAAAATGACGGTATAGGGAATTTCTGCATAAGTAAGAACCAGAGTAACGGCATCATCCCATGGTTGTTTGCTTTTAGGAGAGTATACGGCAATTTTTGGAAATTTGTCAAGCCGCATCACATCAGTATTTGAAGACGGACTAGCTATTTGTTGAATAATATTTGTTGACTGTGCATCAGAAATCACCTCATAACTTACGCCCCTTATGATCAGTTCATTTTCGAATTTCTGATAATATTTTACCATAAAGCTTCCACCACGATAGTTCAGTAGCCAATCTACTTCAATATCATTTTGCAATACCCAATAAGCAATGCCATATGCTTTCAGGTGGTTCGACTGTTTCTCATCCATAGGGATAAGTAAATAGCTCGCATAGCTATGGGAAATGAATAAAACAAAAAGTATGGTAGTCAGTAAGGAACGCATAGCAAAATTTCAACTTTCTAATTTACCGATAAAACGCAATTATATCTAATCATACAATTTACAACCACTTCAACGATAGAATTATTTAATTTAGTTTCAAATATTAATAAAAAATGGATTTAGCGGAAAATATCAGAGAAGGTTTGAGGTCAATAAATGCCAATTTATTGAGAACAGTACTTACGGCCATGATTGTAACCTTAGGGATTACCTCATTGGTGGGAATACTTACCGCTATTGATGGTATCCAATATT
Organism: Fulvivirga sp.; assembly: GCA_048268855.1. Taxonomy (GTDB): domain Bacteria; phylum Bacteroidota; class Bacteroidia; order Cytophagales; family Cyclobacteriaceae; genus Fulvivirga. The sequence continues at coordinate 711,256 of JBLWUR010000002.1, read as the reverse complement.
CAGTTACCGATTCACTTTCAGATTTGGGCGTAAACACCTTTGATATTTACTCAAAACGTAATAGAGGAGGAAGAAATTCAGGGATCATAGAAAAACCTCAGCCTCCCGTTACCCTGAAAGAGACTATGAGATTTATTGAAAATTATAGATTTCCTGCTAGTGTAAGTCTTTCTACTAGAGTAACTGGAATCGCTGAGGTGAAATACAAATCAAAAAAGACGAATCCAAATGTGATGATAACAGGTGCAAACAACGAATATGTAGCACTAGAAGGTCTTAATATTGAAAAAGGAAGAAACTTTTCTACTGTTGAAATTCAATATGGGACTAATGTGGCAATTGTTGGAGTAGATGTTATAAAAGCACTTTTTGATGACAATGAAGATCCATTAAAGGCAGAGATCTCAGTTTTAGGTGGCAAATATCAAATCATTGGTCTACTTGAAGAACGTGGCCAAATGGGAGGAGGTGGTGGACCTGATAATTCTGTGATTATACCTGTCATCAATGCAAGTAGACTCTCTTCATCACGGATTTTAAGCTATGGTTTAACTATTGGAATAACCGACCCTACACAAATGGAAATGGCCATGGGAGAAGCAACTGCTCTGATGAGAAAAATTAGACAAGATAGGTTAGGAGAAGTCAATTCATTTGAATTAGCAAAAAGTGAATCACTTGCTGAACGTTTAGAGTCCATCACCAGTGTGATGCGTATCGGAGGGATAGGAATAGGATTTATTACGTTATTAGGGGCATCTATTGCTTTAATGAATATCATGTTGGTATCAGTAACCGAAAGAACAAGGGAAGTAGGTATAAGGAAGGCGCTGGGGGCTACTCCATTACGAATAAGGCAGCAATTTATCATTGAGGCCATTGTCGTTTGTCTGATGGGAGGAATAGCGGGGGTAATTTTAGGCATTGGCATTGGAAACCTTATTTCTCAAGTTATTGGAGTAGATGGCTTTGTAGTGCCTTGGATGTGGGTATCAGTAGGAATGATTGTTTGTATAGTGGTAGGCCTAATTTCTGGCTATTACCCTGCAAATAAAGCTGCTAAACTGGATCCTATCGAATCATTACGATTCGAATAAGCGGTCTAATATTTTATGAATCATTAATTTTATTGCGTAATTAGGCATTATGAAGATTGCCTGTTGCTTGTCATTATTTTTTTTATGTATAGTTACATACTCCTTAGCAGGTGAAATAGTGCTCACAGGTTCGTATCAGGGGAAAGATATTTTTGTTCAAAATCCATTTAATAAATCATCTGGTGCCTTCTGTACAGAATCAGTGTTTGTCAATGACAGGCAAGTATACGACCATCCAAAAGTATCAGCTTACAAAATAGATTTGTCATTTTTGAATTTAGAAGATCTGGTGGTTATAAGGATTACCTATTCAGACGGCTGTAAACCAATAATTGTTAACTCACAGGTGTTAAAAGCACCTCAAAGTTTTCAATTCCTAACTGCTCAGGCAGACAACAATTCCATTACATGGACTACACGAGGGGAAATACCCGGTGGTGTTTATTATACTGAACACCAATGGAAAAATGAAAACTGGGCTGTTGTGGATACAATCAGAGGTAAAGGAAGTTTCGAAATCAATAAATATGCTATACCACCTGCACATTTAAAAGGTGAGAATAGCTATAGAATAAGGTATGACAGCTTCGATCAAAAGACCTATTATTCTATTGAGTTTTTATACACAGCTGCAGATACTTACATCACTTTTTACCCGCACATTGCAAGCTCTCAGCTAGTACTTTCTGATTCTACCTCTTATGTGATAACTGATTATTATGGTAAAGTGGTGAAGAAGGGGTCAGGTAGAGATATTTTGTTGGTGGGTCTAAAGCCAGGTAAGTACTTCCTCAATATTCAAAATAGACAGGAGCAATTTATTAAGAGATAAAAATGCTCACTGAGATACTCAAAGTAATCTATCGGATGGCTTTAAGCCATCCGATAGATTATAAAGTCAACGACTCACCGGGTGACTCCTAGTCACTCGGTGAGTATATTTTATCTATCAGAATGGCTAATGATCAATCGTTTTCTGATCACTTCTTTTTCATTGGTTACTTGCACATGATACATACCTGATGCAAAGTCTTGCGTATCCAAAATGATATTCGTTTCACTAATTACATGCTCATAGACTATTTTACCAAAGTTGTCATAGATTTTCAAGACTGAATTTTGACCTAATTTTGGACTGAGTAAAATATGCAATTGATCACTTGCTGGGTTAGGGTAGAGGTTAAATAGATTTTTATTAGCTTCATCAACAGCCGTTACTATTTCTGGTGTTGGTACATCTAACCACAATTCTGATTGGTAAACTTCCTTAGTGTCTTCATCCTGAATAATGACTACTACTGCTAAATCACTTAGGTCTACCACATTATTTGGTACCCAAGAGAAATTAACGGCAGCCATCGGTTGTCCATTAGAAGCATTAGCAGTATTGAGCACCGTGCCTGCTGCATTGGGTAGTAGCTTTCTTAAGACAAATTCAGCACTTTCCTCCTTACTAGGGACAGAACCTAAATCAACATCTTTTTCTAATACCGCTGCTAACATAATTGTGTTCTTACCTATCACACTATTATTTTGAGGAGTTGGAATAGCTTCAATATTAATAGCTCCACCATCAGTAGTTACGTTTAAGTCTATTTTATATTGAGCAAGAATCAATGAACGTAAATTGAAGCTTGTTTCACCCCATTGTGAAAAAGGTCTTCCTTCTGGATCAGTGATCATACCATCAATAATGGCCATAGGAGTACTAGTTACATCATAAAATAATGCTCTCGCACTTGGATCTACCTTATTAACGGTATTGATAGGATCATTCCCTGGGAAATCAGTATGATAGTTAATTTTAACCAAAACTGTTCCTTCAGTATCATTGATGCTAAAGTCTTTCAAGTAATCACTTTCAGCTTTGGTAATAGTGGTTTCTGAAGTGTTGGTAAAGTTCTCTAACAGTACGGTTCGAGTTCTTTCTCCGATAATAAAATTATCAAAAGCGAAGCCCTCATTGGCTGGAGTCGCTCTATCCGATAGAAATAAAAATCTAAAATTTACACTGTTTCTAGAAGCATTAGGGATACTATCAAGAACGTGTTTAGGTTGAGCTTCTAGATTTATACCAGCCCATGAATTTCTTGAAGAGGTTTGTGCTGGAAAATCTAGTGCATTACTATTATACCAATCTTCACCGGATTGAAATTGACCTACCGTATTCCATACTTTAAGTGGATCCGCTGCATTTAGATTGTCAATTGAATATTGAAGAATTGCACCGTCACCTTGTGCCATGTCCCAATATGCATCTAGTTGTACTAGTGGTCTAAGTATTCCACTGATATCCAAAGAAGCACTATATAAATAGGATTTTTCTTTAGGCTTATAAGGGGTCCCATTATCACCAGTCACCCACATATTGTTATTACTTTGGCCAAGACCGGGTTCGGAGGATAATACCCATGAATTATCAATCGAGGATAAAATAGTCCAACCTTCCGGACCATTGTTAAAATCACCACCAGCTCTATCTGAATGCAACACGTTAATTGTATCGAGAACAGCAATTGGCTTAGCCAATGTGTTTTCACATCCCAATGTTGATACTACATTTAATTTGACAGTACCAATAAGTGGACCATCTAAATTGTCAGTGAATATATGACTGTCGGTTACACCATCAGCCACATTGACTGAATCGATTGTGCCATCACCAAAATCCCAAATGAAATGTGAGATTTTATCATCAATAAGAGTACCTGGTTTGACAGTGCTACTTGTAAATTCAAAAGTATCACCATAGTTTACTCCAGTATAGGCAAATTGAGTTTGTGGTATTCCTCCCACCGAAACTTGTTTATTAATATTGTTTATACAACCGACATCCGTTGTAACCTTCAGTTCTACATTAAAATTACCAGTATTTGAAAAAGTGTATTTTGGATTAACGTCAATAGATGCTACATCTTCAAATGTCCAGTTATTTTCAACTATAGATACTAAAGGTGTTGAGGTATTAGTAAACTGAACATCATTTCCATCACAGGCAGTTCCAGCATCAAAATCTGCTACAGGTTTTGAATTTATATTAATTTTTAAGGTATCTGTGTTTGAACATGTAGTATTTAAATTTTTAAGAGTGTACCTAAATACATATTGACCACTTCCAAGGTTAGTTTTTATCAATAATGGATCAATAATGGCTGCACCAGCACCATTATCATCCAAGCTACCTCCATCGTCAGCAGCTGGTTCATATTTATTCAAACTTGAATTAAACTGAACCATTTCTATTGTTTCAGTTCTTGGATTATTATAATCTCGGTCAATTTGTGTTGCTAATTGAATTTTAGCATCATCTTCACAAAAATCTAAAGTATTAAAGGAAAAATTACTTGCTCCCTGAACGAAAAAATCATTTATTTTGGGTGCTTCAGAAAATTCAATGATTTTTTTAAGTTCAATTATTTCAGCGCTGTTAAATATACTTCTGAATTGTCCAATGAGTTGAAGAGATACGGTATTTTGATTTACAAATTGACCAGCTACTGTTGTTTTTAAAATATAGTCTCCTGTAGCAACATCTTTTTCAAGCACTAAACTTGGATTAGCCGGATCGAAATTTGCTGGAATGGCACTTGCACCTATATCTAAAGGATCAATACTTATGTAAAGGGTATCCATTATAAAAGCATCTTGTTCTGTTTTACCTATTATTTCATAAGTATCTTCATTATTAATGTCAAATGGCAATGATTTGTCAATACATAACTGGCTTTCAATACCTGTAATGGATGTTGCGGCATCAAATACAGTTATTGTTTTAAATGCAATGGCAGTACACCCGATTACATCAATATGATTGAGTTGAATCTGGTGTGAAGTGATATTTACAATAGACGGATTAAATAAATAACTGCTGTTTTGCTCATATACACCATTACCAGAAAAAGAATTAGTACCACCCAATAAATCAGCCGAAGGTATCAAAATTAATGGGGGCTGGTCGTTACCTATAGAGGTAACATTAGGTTCAAAACGGAATGAAGCAACTACACTAGAATTGTAACTGTTGATTTCGACATATATATCAGCTGATGTATTAGGAAAGGTAGGATCGGATGAAACATTTATTACTCGTCCAGTGGCGTTTCCATTTGGTGTTGTAAATTTTATTCCATTCAATAAAAGGTAATCCCTATTAGCGGCATTGCCGATATCCAATGTTATTCTCAATAATTTATCACTAACATAGTCATAATTTAGGTTGTCAAATGTAGCTGAAGACTCACTACTTATTATTGGAATTGAAGTATCATCAAATGAGATGTTATACTTTTTACCTGTTGAAGGATTAATATCAGTCTGGATAGCCAATAATAATTCAACCCCGTTTTGATTATTAGAAAACTCATTATCAGACTCTTCCTTTATAAAGATAGGGGTTAAAAGAGGTTGAGATTCACCCACGCAAATGGATGTTTCAGATGTTACTACACTAATGCCACTATTTGGAGGAGAAGATCCTGTTATTACGGTTGAAGTGAGATAACCCTCTCCACCTATACTTGAAACATCAACCTGACTTTGTTTGTTACCTACAATATCTTCAGCAATTACATATAATTCGTAGTTTGGTCCTCCTGATAAATTGAACAAGTAATTAGTTATATTTTGACCGTAAACATTAACATCAAATTGGCCATGGGAAATATAACCAGGTTCACTTCCATCAATTGTAAATAGATCTTCCGACCCTACATTAAAGCCTGACCCACTTTCAACCAATACCCAATAAACGGTACTTAACTCATTAATATTAACAGTAAATGCAAAACTGTCATCATCTTCGTTCGATATAACAATGTCAGTTGAAAGCCAATTCGGAGGTGTGGTGTCCTTCCCTCTAAAATTCCATGATGTATTATTTTTTATACCACCAAAATAGTTTTCTGAACCGTCCACAATACCAGTTGAATTACCCCCATCACCTGGTGCAATATTTATAAAATAATCTACCTCTGCTTCCAACGTCACCTGTACATCAGGTGTTACTGGATTATTGTCGTCATCGATAAAAGGTAATTCAAATAATAACTGTTGAGAATTATTGGTTGATTGATCTAGAATTAATGTAATTGGGGTGCCATCAGGATCATCTTGACGATACAGATATATTTCTCCATCTAATGAAGTTACATCTTCGTCAAAAGCTAATATGAAATCAGTATCAAGTTCAACACTAAGAGAATTATCCAAAGGAGTTAAATTAGGATAATCAATCTCTGGTTTTTTACGATCATCAAATTCATATTCCAATCCTATTATTGGGGACACTACTTGAAAACTTCCGGCACTCATGATTATATCATTATCAATTATAAGGGGGACTACCGGTGGTGTTTGATCATCTGCATTTACACTAACATTTACTACTAAAAAATAATACTGATTCGCGAGATTATTATCTATCTGAAAATTAAAGCCAGAAAAAGTTAATGTAGAGTTTCCATTAGATAGAACTGGAGTTGTAGCTGTTATATCCAATGTGTTTGCAAATGTTGGATCAATAGAATTATCTAATGACTGAAATAATCTAAAATTTTGAAATGTAGAGGAGACGTCTACAGGTGTCACTAAGTCAGAAGGGTTAACAAAATTAATGATTAGTTCATTAAACCTAGGGTCACTTCCATTGTTGAATGCGCTAGAAAGTGAAAAACCTAATATGGCTATATTTTGTTTACCAGAAACGACTGGGACGTCATTGGCTTCAATTCCCGAGTATAGCTGATTTCCAACAGTATTTATAACATCGGTAACAGGAGGGCTAGATATATCACTGGTCATAGCAAATGGGATTCCTAGGATATCAAGTGAATTTCCAGTTATGGTGATTGTACCTACTCCAACAGAGCTGTATCTTAACGGACTTAAATCCAAAACTCCATCACCAGAAAAATTATCTACTACATTAGATTGATCTAATGTTGCTTGAGGGGTTGATAGTGAATAATCCCCCGGATAGTCCATATCTAAGACATCGTTAGTGTCCTCTACTCGCACAGATGGAGAGGTTGACAATGCGATATCTACTCCTTCAAGTGCACCGGGCGAAACAGTAAAATCAAACCTAGTAGCTATTACTGCAATTTTATTATTACCTGAAGGTGTTGCTGGCGTAATAAACCCACCTGATCCATCGGGTTCTCCTCCGTTGTTATTCACATCGTCATCAAATTTTGATCCACCGCCACTTGTTACAGATGTTATTGCAATATCTATTGGGGCATTGTCTGTTATATCGGCTGACGTAGTTTTAAAACTGGCTCGAATAAAGAAATTGTTAGTTTGATTATCCAGAGCTACAAAATTCACACTGTTGAAAGTGACGGATGAAGCTGCCGTCATGTCGATGCCATATTGTGTACCACCAGCATCAAATATTCCGATTTTGTCAAGATTACCAGAATTCGTAATTGATATTGTAATTGAGCTAATTACGGTTGATGCCCCGTCAAGATCTCCACCATTACCATCTTCATCTCCGTTTAACCCTGGATTACCATCATGGAGCTGAAATTGCGCGATTGCATAGCTATTTGCACTAGTAAGATCCGCATTGGTCGGAAAATCTATATAGGGAATTTTACCACCATCAGAAACGTATGTAATGTACGAATCTTCTGAAGCAGCAACACTGAAGGTAGTACTAATACCGTCTGTTAGTCCAGGTGCCGAAACCACCATTTCACCAGTTAATCCGTCAGTAGTAAAATTTAATGTAGGTGCTTTAACAGCAAAATCATAAACTCCTGCAGTAAAATTACCTGACGGTGATGAATTGAATGTTAGTGGATTACTAGGGCTAAAATTCTGTGTTGTAACGGTGCCAATTGCACTTGTATAATCTGCATCAGTATTAAAATTAACATCCTGTGCCTCCAAAACTATGTATGGGTTATCAATGTTAGTAAAAGTACTAATATTAGTAGGGTGAGGGTTAGTTGTAAAAACAAGCTGAGTTGCCAAAACACTAATTTTATTGTCATTAGCAGCCAATGTAGTTATTGCTCCACCAGCATCTGGTGCTGCAAATCTAGAAAATAGTGGATCAGCTACGGCACCAGATATTTGTACTGTAAACTGTTCGTTGTCCACTACGGATTGGTCAAAATTTACCCTTACATTAAAAGTTTTCGTTCCATTATCAGAGGCTACTATAGGAGTCAATTCAGCTCCCGCAAAGGTTACGTTACCTGATGGATCCAATGTTTTGATCGCACTGACAAGTGATCCACCATCATATATTCCAACTTCCCTTATTGAATTGAAGTTAGCAAAATGTAATGTTAGTGAGTTGAGTTTGGTGGCTGCATTATCACTGTCATTTCCGTTTCCATCACCACCATCAGTGATTATAAATCTTGCTATTTCTAAATAATCACTCTCCGTATCATAATCTAAATAGGTAAAATCACCATTTGTTGGATAAGTAAAACTTCCATCTTCAATAATGTCGGATAACTGCGATACCACAACCGTTACAGGATCTGAAACAGCCGTGAATGAAGTTGTAGATAGTGTCAGTTGAGCATCGCCATTGATTAAACTAGGCTCATCATAGCTGAATACTGATGCTACTGTAGCAAAATCTAGGACCCCTGAAGAAAAGGAGTCCCCGGTATCAGGCTCGTCAGTCATTGGAATTGGAGAAGGCAGTCTTGCATTTGTAACTGAAACAACAGCTTCTGAGAAATCAGAATCTAAATTGCCATTAGCGTCATGAGCTTCAACGATTGGAGCAGGACTAACAACAACTTGAGCATCGATTATACTTGGAGGTTGCTGTGTAAATACTAACTGAGTAGCAGTTATTCGTACAAAATTCTTAGTATCATCTGAAATTACTGATTGACCTGAAGCAATTGAACTACTTCCAGTTATTTCTGTGGCTACATTAGCTGTAGTTATTGAGACAACGAAGTTCATATTGTCAATTATCTTTTCAAGATTAGGCCCAAAGTCCTCATTCATATCAGCATATAGTCTTATGGTCCAAGTACCATCATCTGGTATAAACCCGATTGCCTTGTTGTTCACATCAGGGACATTGTTAATACTATTAAAGATAAGCGAGTTGCTTGTTACCGTTCCTGTGGTAAAATAAGTAGTTGTAGGATCTGAAAGTACAACATCCTGAAAAGCCTCAGTCCAATTATTAGTAATTGCATTTGTTCCAGGACCTGCCGTAATAGTAACTTGGGTCAATTTAGTAGGCACTTTGTCATCAACTGATGCTAATGCGTCATCAGTTATAATCCATTCCTTTATTATAGCATAATTACCTAATACAGGGGTAATATTGGGTTCTTCTGTCAATGGTCCTGCGGTGATTGTAGTTCCGTCAGAATAACTCACAGCCACAGGGTCTGAAGCAGGAGAGGGGTTCAAAGTACCTGAAGTAACAGTTAATGTTCCATCACCTGCATCCTGATAATTGAATCCTGTTGAAGCAGTAATATCGAAGTTGTAAATTCCAGAAGCAAAAGACAGAGCAAGATCAGAGGCATCAGGGTTGTTATTCATTGCAATTGTACCTGTGTTGGTAACAGTTGTTACAGCACCTGTATAATTTATATCTCTGTTTCCATTAGCATCTACTGCTTCTATAACAGGTGTAGAAGTAAAAGGGGCTTGTACCCCTGCAGTAGCTGGTGGCTGTGCTTCCCAATTCAAGTCAGTGGCAACTACAGTTACTATATTGTATGTTGGGTATGCGCTAGAGCTAGCGGTTTGGGTTCCCTCTATTTTACTACTTCCCGTTTCATAACTAAAACTAGTTGCATTCACCTCAAAAACAAACCTCATTCCATCAATTGTGTTTCTAAGCACAGCGTCTGCAATGGCGCTTTTAAGCCAAATCCGTAAGTTATAGTATTTGGTCCCATTGTCCAATATTTCACCTAGTTGCCCAGATCCGGTTGGAAGATTACTAAATGTAATTTGAGTATTGTCAATGGTGATATCTCCACCATTAACATCGGTATTCCAAATATTTGTCCCATCATCTAGCTGGGCGCCTTCAATTGCGTCTACCCAATTAATGGCATTACCGGCATCGGGAGAAAATGAAATTTCCGATAATAACGTAGGAGCATTATCAATAGCCGCGTTTAATCCATCATCAACTACTCTTACAACAAAGTTTGCAACTGGAAGGGCTGCTGCATCTGCCTGGCTATTTGTTAGTGAAGATACTGTAGTCGATAAGTTCCATAACGACAAAGTAGACAATTCACCAGCACCTGTAGTTTGACTTCCTGCTAAGATAGTACCATCAGTTTTATAGTCAGTTTGATTTCCACTATTGGTATAGGGGTATATTTTGAAATCATAATTGGTAGCTGAGGCAAGTCCGGATATGCTTATGGAAGTGGATGCTGAATTCACAACACCATTGGTTCCATCAAAGGTATTTCCTTGTGCTATTAAGTCAGTTGGGTCGGCAGGAAATGAACCTGCTGTAGTTTTGTATAAAATTAAATACCCATCTGCCAATTGCCCACCGGCACCAGCTGTCCAGGAAAGATCAATAGTGAATGTATTGGCGCCTTCAGAAGTAAGTAATGCAGTTGGTTGCTGACTTGGTTCTGGATTGATTATATAAAAAGATTGATCACCTGTTGCAAATGTGGTACCCACATTTCCAACAAGGTCAGTAACGGCACCTGCCCCTAATGCATTGAATTCAATGGTAAGGTCACCTAATTTATTAATACTACTTACTGTTACAGTATATGTATCACCGCTTCCAGTTACGTTTGAGACTGTTTCAGTTCCTCCAGAGGCGGCACCTTTAGTTGTAAAATCAGCAGTAGTTACTGTTGCTGGATTTACATCCTCGCTAAATACAACAGTATACGTTACTGAAGAAGCCGTTGTTCCAAAATTAGCGTTCAGCGGAGTTGCAGTACCTCTGTTGATTGAACTTACAGTTGGGGCTACTCCATCCGCAGTAAACGACCATTCTGTGGCACCATCTATTGGCACATTGTGATTCTCATCTGCATTTTGGAATAAAAATCCGTCCACATCCACCTCATATGTAACCCCATCATTAAGGGTTAACCCTGAAATGTTTATAGATACTATATCGTTATTAATAGTAATAAGTCCACTACCTACAGGTATGGTTGCAATAGTTGCTCCACCAGATATTGAAATTGTAACGTTACCCCCAAAAACAGGACCCTTAGTCATATTTTCATTAAAATCAATTTGTAGAGTGGTAGTACTTGCTATTACAGTACTACCATTTGCTGGAATGAGCGCATCTACACTTGGAGGTAATACAAATTCTTCTAAACCTCCTGATGGTGGAGTTATATTATTTGGGTTATTATCCGCATCCCAATTACTTGAATTGTTAATATCTGTTAGAATAGCTGAAACGGATCCAGTTGTAACCCCTCTATCATAATTATAATTATCAGAATGAGCTATATTAAATGAGGATGGAGGTGCGGTAATTAACTGTAAAGGCTGCATAGATTCCTGTTGGTTACTATTGTTCGCATCCCACGTTCCGTAAGTATGAATACCTGCTATAAAAGTTGGATTAATACTTGTTCCTTGATATGCAAATATTTGATCACCGTCTGTACTTAGAGTAAGTTCACTTCCCGTTACACTTCCAACGGTCGGAGTTGTTCCATTAATTCTTACTTCTAAACCTGCATAATAATTCGCATCTGCTTCCCATATCAATGTTTCTTCTGAGGTTCTGAATGAGGGAGGAATTGTAGTTTCACTCCAACCGTTATTGGTAAATTTAATTTGGGTGCCAATAGGAATATCCTTTAAAAGAACAAATGCAAACTCATTAGGGTCATCAGACCTGTAGTACGTAAATGCTGCATCCCCGGCCGACATGTTAATGACATTTAATGTTACAGGGTGGTTCACAACAGCAGCCATTGAATTACCTGCTAAATCAACTATATTACCCGCCCCAGTGTAACTTACCGATGTGCTTAAACTCCATCCACTTCCTAACATCGTAATTGTATTACTTGTGCCGACACCGGAATAATCCTGTGTACTTAATGTTCCATCATTTGTGCTAAAACCTGTGGAAGCACCAGGCCCATAATTTAGTTGCTCACTAAGAGTAAAGGTTATTTCACCCGATGAAATTAAACTTATTTCGTCAGGTGAAATGGTAGGTAATGTTTGGTCAACAGCCAATAGGGTAGCACTTGCATTATATGTGGATGTGTTTCCTGGATTATCAGAAACTTGTGCCCGAAACTCAAGGGTTCCTTCTTCAACGAACCCAGTTATTTCTTCAGTATCGGCCGTACCATTAGCTGGGGTATTATCAGCAATAGTAACTATTTTGAATCCATTGGTTCTATCAAGATTTGTAATAGAGACAGTAGCACCTAAATTTTCAAAGGTACCTGCATCAACTCTGGCCTGTATTTGAATTGAACCATTGTCCAAAGTCGCATCACCAGCATCCAATGGGACAGTAATACTTAATCCCGAATTGCTCGAGTTCCAATAATTTGCTACAATAACTCCACCTGTTGTCACAACACTACCAACGGTTAGGACTGATGGTCCGACATTATCAATTGTATATTCTTCTTCGGCATTTATAGTTCCTATAAATGCATTTCCAACATTATCTACAACATTTTGTCCACCTGCAAAATCAAGATTTAGATTGTCGCTATTTCCAGAAACAGTATTAACGAGAACATCATACTCAGTAGTTGAATTAGGTGTAACGGTACTTATTGATCCAGATGCAGTTCCTGATAAAGTGAAATCGGCTGTACCTACATTAACAACAGGTTCATCAAAAGTCACCCTAAAAGTCACCGAAGTAGCCGTGGTGGAAGCCGACATAGGTGCCTGCCTTATTATTGAGGTTACTTCAGGTGCTGTATTATCAATGGTGTATTCTTCCTCTGAATTTATGGTACCGGCAAACGCTACACCTGCAATATCTGTAATGTCTTGACCACCTGCTAAATCAAGATTAAGATTTCCGTCACCAGTAATAGTATTTACCAATACATCGTATTCAGTCGCAGAATTGGGGGTTACTGTACTTATTGCTCCAGAAGCTGTTCCTGATAAAACAAAGTCACCCGTACCTACATTTAGTACTCCCTCATTAAAAGTTACCCGATAGGTTACTGAAGAAGCATTTGTAACTGCATTTGAAGGTGTTTGTCTAACAATAGAGGTAATTTCCGGTGGAGTAACATCACTATCACCAAATAGCCCAATATTGTCTATTATAGCATCTTCATTTGAGGTAGTCACTGTAAACCTTATATCGAGCAAAGAGCCATTTTTTGGTATTGTACGAGTAAAAGATTTAAAAAGCGCACCTAATTGGGTAGCTGCCACACCATCTCCACCAGCACTAAAATCAGAATCTTCTGTCATAAGGGCTGGAGTCGAATTACCTGACCACTGAGTAAGATTTTGATATCCACCTCCATCATATTGATAATCTATCAATATAATATCAACATCTTCATAATTGACTCCATTAGTAGCAGCTAAAGAAAATACTAAATCGAGATTATCATAAGTTGAAACATCAATTGAGCTTGAGTTAACCACGGTATTAGTTCCAACAGTATTTCCATCTCTATAGCCCAAATATTTTAGACCTTGAGTTCCTGCAAGTGGGCCGTTTGCAAATGTATGCCCTGTCCCATGATCTGAAGCAGCAAAAACGGCCCAAAATGAATCCCCATCAGGTGATGAAGGTGATGAAAGTGTGTAGTTTACCGATTCAAAGTCAATGGTTGCTATTGAAGTTTTACTAGGTGCAGTAGCGCTTCCACTTAGTATAACATCATCAATAAACCATTCCCTATTAGCATTATTGGAAGACCTATCATAAGCATAGATTCTAAAGGATATCGGTGAATTCAAATTGTCATAGGTTCCACCTGTGAGGTCTATGGAATGTGTTGTGTATGAATTATCAGTTGTGTTGCCATTGTCAATAATGGTTGTATAATTATCCAGGGAAGATCTGATTTGCCATTTAGTGGGCTGAGCCGAATGTTCTCTTTGTTCTTTAAATTGAAGACTCGTCAATGTAAATTCATAACCTGCATCTGGTGCAATTGAAAATTCGTAGTATTTCCCAAGATCGACAGCTGTTTGATCAGCCCATGCTTGCCAACTGAAGGTTCCTGTTTGTGGAGCAAGATCTTGATCAATTGCTACACCTACTGCTCTAAACGGTGTGGGAGTAATGTTTGATGCGCTTGCATTAGCTGTGCCTGAGCCGGGACTTCCATCAAAATTATAAATGGCCAAGATATCAGTTGACAATGAAACTGATCCATTCAAATCCACATTGTCAATTCCTAACTCGAGATTATTGGGGTTGGTTACGTCATATCCGTATAACCGAAAAGTGACAGGTGTGGTAAGATCAGTAAAAGTACCCCCGGGCAATGTAAAAGTGAGGTTTGTATGAAAGTCTGGACTGCCAGCTTGTGTGACCGCAGAACCAATGGGAACGTCAATATCTGAGCTGTACCCATCTATACTGGATCTTAATGCCCAAAAATAGGTGTCGTTAGCCTGTGGATCGACCCATCTATCATCAAAGACCAAACTGGTAAGAGTCATTGCATATCCTGCTTCAGGGGTAACTGTGAATTCATAATAATCATTGGCATCCAGTGTAGCAGCCGCTCCCCATTCATAAGCATTAAAACCTCCTGAATAACCATTATATGTTGTAAGGCCAGATCCTTTGGACATGTCGCCAGCTGTCAGGTTAGCATCAGAACTTGCAGCAACATTGGTAGCTTGAGAACCATCACCGCCTGCAAAATCATAAGTCGCGATTTGAGCCACAGAATAATGTGAGGAGTATAAAACACTCAGTACGAGTAAGATCGTTTTGGGTGTCATTATAAATTCAAAAAGTGTTCGAAAAAAGCCTTTCATTTCTTTCACAGTAAAATCTTCAACTATAGTAAATTATTTTAAGAGGGTGATTTATTTCACATCACCCATTTTATCGGTCTTTATTAAAATAAGGGTGCTTATTCCTCCAAAATCAGTATTACCTAATACGAGGTAACCACCATCACTTGCCTGTTTTAATACCAAGGCACTTTCGTCATTTTGGTCGCCAAATCTTCGAGCCCATGTCTTGGTACCGAAAAAGTCTGTTTTAATCAGTAAAATATCTGATTCCCCACTACTGCTATTTAATGTTGAGCCACCCATGAGGAAGCCGTTATCTGCAGTTTGTATCAGACTTAATCCTTGTTCATTGCTATTTAAATTGCTATTTCCTTCCGGTAGATCTTCCGGATTGTCAAATACAATGATATCCGAATCCCGTAGAAGACCATTATTATCCAATCGAGCTAAAAAGACATCTCCATTGCCATTTCGCGTAGTAGTACCCACCATAGCAAAACCTGATAAAGATTCGCAAATTTGATTGGCGATATAATCTACACCAGCTCCAGTTTCCTGTAATCCTTGGCAGGAGGGTACTCTCACTATTCGACCCTTACCTTGATTGGTTCCTGTACTTAATCCAAATGTTATTTTATCTGAAGCATCTAATGCTATTGATTTAAGCATTTTTGGGTTAGTGCCTGCCGCTGAATAACGGAATGAACATGTTGGCTCGTGAGAGAGGTCTGAGGCATTAAAAGTGCCTACCCATAAATTTTGTGTGGTGGTATCAATAAGTGCAGTTGCCTTTATCTCATCTACACTATTAATGATCAAATCTACCCCATGCAATGACGTAGTATCATTGGTATTTCCCAATGTAAAACTGGTTTTGGCGATCTCCGTACCTAATTGATCGATTTGCAAAATTAGTAAGCTGGTTGTGTTGTTCGCATTTATACGATCGCCTATAATTATGTAACCTGCTGCTGTACTAATTAGAGAACTTGCTTTATAACTGATGCCTGTTTCTTCAAATGATCCCTCGGGATAAGTCGTTTCCCAAAGTAGATTACCCAAGACATCTGTGTTTCTAACTTTAATTTTATAGGATGAACCAACGGTTTCCTCAATTTCAGAAGTAGAAAGTATAATTAAACCACCAGAGGCTGTTTCCAAAAGATCGTTAGCTGATTCATTATTCTCACTTCCATAAAGTTTGATATATGAATCTGATGTGCCTGGTCCAGCGGCATTTTCATCATTGCAACCATAGAAAATTATTGAACAAAGGACAACAACTATATAAAAAATCTTCATTATTTGTTAAGCTTTTTAGGACTGTAATTAGGAATAAGTATTCCAAAAAATAAAGTTATGCTATGGGTATTGATATCATTAGCTGCATATCCAAAATAGGTACTCAATCTGCCATTATCATAATTTCGGTCTGTTATATCAAGAAATCCATAACTATACCTCAGCCCCAAAGTGAAATAACTTAGACTAACTGATTTTTTAATTCCTATTTCCACATCTGCCGTAGGGTTGAACTTTTTCCTAATTCCCGGGCCAATTAAATCTTCACTTGGGCCATCAGGTGAAGAGCCCACACTATTACTCACGTCAAAGGTGAGATTGCTACTGAGTAAACTTTGTCCCGTTACACCAATACCTATATAAGGATTAAATTTTTCAATTTTACTTTTCCTATTATCCTCTTTAGGTTGAAATAATTTATACTGAGCCATTAAGGATAACCCCAATGATGTTTGAGCTTCAGTAGCGGTGGAGTTAATAATGTCAGAACCGTCACTAGTCTTTTTGAAAAAGCTGTTTTTAAAGTCAAAGCTATTTGTAATGTATTGAAAATCAGATCGTAAGGTTATTCTTTCTCCAAAATTCTTTTCAATTAGTAAGCCACCAGAAATTCCAATCTTATTTGCATATTTCGCATTTGTATTGTTTTGATCATGTACTCCATAAGCACCGATGACGTTTACAAATGTTGTGTTAACTCCTAATTTTAGCCCCCAAAAGAAAGTAGGTTTGGTTCGAAAAGTTTGATATAGGTTAATTAATTCAGTAGGGTCAGCTTGCTGATTGATACTAAATCCATGATTATCTTTGAGTAGTGCCAACATAGCTTTGTCGGCATTTTCAGTTTCATCCAAATAAATGTAGGAGAGGATCAGTAATCTGTAAGCTTCTGTACGTTCCTCGTCATTAAAACCATTTTTAATACAACCAGCCAAAAGCCCCTCTATTTCATGTATTCTACCCTCATCAAAAACGGTACGAGCTTGTCTAAGTGTTTGAGTACAAGCAGTTTGCGCCTTAGATTGTAAGGCGCAAACTGTTAATAAGCATATTGTTAAAAGGCTAGCCGCTCTATTTACCTTCGTCATATTGATCACAGGTTTTTTCATAATTAATATCATCAGATACATAAGTGTCCCACTCGTCCTGAGTCATATTTGTATTTATTTTTCCACATATTTTATCAGCCATTACCTCAATATTTGTTGGCCAAGCACGTACCACTTGTTCCTTGGTACCTGCTAATACCTGCGAATTATCAGGGCTAAAAGCTACTGTAAATACCCAGTCGGGGTGATCTTTAAGCGTTATTGGTTGAGCAGTAGGGTTATTTCTGTTCCACAATCTAACCGTCTTGTCTCTTGAGGCAGAGGCCAAAAATCTCCCATCTGTGCTAAATTTCAAATCTTCAATAGGGGAGCTATGACCTACTAACCTGATAGCTGGCTCATTTCCAAAAAGTTTAAACATTTTTATGATACCACTTTCATCACCTAACGCCACTACATTGTTATCACTGATGGCGATATTAAGGACTTTTATTTTGTTGTCATAGATAACTGATTCACTATAGGCATTATTAATATCATACATATAGATTTTACCGTTGTTACCAGCTCCAATAATATAGTTACCATCTTTAGATAATGCAATGTCATTAAGTCTTGTAGATGTTTTAGCTACTTCTTTTACTGATTTAAAATCTGAAACTCGTATTGCCGTTCCACCATTGTCTAATGCAATAAAGGATTTGTTACCTGGTGTTATAATTAGGTTCCAAACGTCTCCTTGAAAGCCTGAAAGCTCAGTACTTTGGTGACTATTGATATTAAAGATTTCAATAAATGAAGCTCCATTTGTTTTTGGATATTCTCCACCAGCAATAAGTCTCGAATTGTCTGAAGTCACATCAATGGTTCTTATAATATGATTCAATCGAGTGGTAACAATGGTATCAGCTACTCTACTTACCCCTTGGAGTGACCATTTTAATATTTTTCCTTGAGTATCAGCAGAAAATATGTTATCACCCGTAGTGGAAGATGCAACTGCTCGAATGCCTTTATCATGGCCACCTAGGCTTTCCACTAATGGATCTCCAAGATCTTTTATCGCATAGTACAGCCCATCATAGATGTCATTATCGTATTCATCCCCTCTGTTGGCCGTATTGAAAATATACGCCTGTTGCGCAAGCAAACCTTTTAAAGTAGCTTGTTCTTTACGCAATTGCGTAGATTTAATGGCCATTGACTTTCCTATTGCCAGTAATCTTAACCGATCAGCAGCTTCTTTGGCTCGTTGTGCCGCAGTTTTTTGCTCTTGAGCTACTTTTTCACTTTCTTCCGCTTTTTGCTGCTCAATACGGGCTCTTTCAGCACTTTGTTTAGCTGCATTTTCTCCCAACTCAGCCCGATGTCGTTGAATTTCAGCATCTTTTAGTGCATCTTGGGCTAACTCCTTTTGTTTTGTTGCTTCAGCTTCAGCAATTTTAGCCGCTTCAGTTTGTTCAACAGCAATTTTTCTTTGAGCTTCAGCCTCTATTCGTTGTTTATTAGCTTCCTCTGCATTTTTCTTGGCTAGCGTTTCATTTTCTACAGCTTCAATACGTGCATTTTCTGCCAGAGTTTGCTGATAGAATGCAAAAATCAAGAAACCAAGGGAAACTACCGTAGCGGTAGCCAATACCAGTGCAATAATCCGTGCATTTCTAAGCCTTCTTTTAGCCTGAAGCTCTTTTATTCGCTGTTCGGTCTCAAATTCTTTTTTGGAGTATTCCAAAAAGATCATAGTTCGCTCAAAAGCCGGATGGTACCGCTGTCCCCAAACTAGGGTAGGGCGGTGTTTGGCCTGCCAGTTCAAAGCCAATTGTAAATCGGGTGGCCTCCAAAGACCTGCTTTACCTACTTGATACATGGCAGCCGCCTCAGACAATCGCAAGTACATTTGCACTGCATCAGCTTCATCATCCACCCAGTTTTTTAATCGAACCCAAATTCGCATCAAACTCTCGTGAGAGATGTCGATCATGGATTTTGCATTAAGTTTTATGTGGTGGGCAGGGGTAAGCAAAGACCTACTTGGATCTCTGAACTTATCGATTACGGCAATTACTTCTTCTTCCGATACATCGGCTATAGCCGCAATTTCCCCAAGGCGAGTGGGTCTTCTAATGCCAAAATTTTCACCTCTTTTTTCGGTGATGGCCTTGAATAGAAATTCACATATTAATTTTTGATCATCAGTAAGTTCATCGTAAGCCTCATTGGCATGCATGGACAAGGCTTCTGCCATGGTTCCAATTGCTTCATAATGTTTTATGTCAATTGCTTCTTCCTCATATTCCCTGTATTTGGCCCAATATGACCAGGTACGCATAAGCGCATGCTGTAAAATAGGCAATTGATCTGTGCTGTCGCCTAAATCGTTAAGTAGTTGTTGTGTTAAACGTTGTGCAATGGTCGCTTGTCCTACCGCCACAGGTCCTTCGATGGCTCTTCGCTTTTGATCGCGGGTCATTTGAGGAATCAGGTAGTGACTATCGTTGATTTTTTTTGTTAGATCAGGAAATTGAGAACAATCTCCAATAAAATCTGAACGCATAGTAATGGCCACATAAATAGGGACATCACTATAATTCATTGCTTCAATCAATAAATTAACAAAAGCTAATGTTTCATTTACAGCTCCGGAGTCATCACTGTCTTTAAACCTGAAAAGTTCTTCAAACTGATCGACCAAGATAAGATAATTCTTATCCTCGGACTTTCTAGATTGCAGAATTGCTTCAACAAGACCTAATGAACTACTTCGAAGAAGTGTAGTAATGATGGTCTTTTTTATTTTCTTTTCCTCGTCATCAGATTCTTGATATGCTGGATCCTTTTCGATAATAGAATCTGCAAGGTTATCAACAGGCCCGGCACCTGGACGTGTAACTATTACTTCCCAATTGGGACTTGCGTCAGTTAAAAAACCACCATAAAGGATAGGTAAAACCCCACAATAAATAAAAGATGATTTACCACTACCAGAAGGGCCAATCACACTTACGAAGCGATGTTTGGATAATTTAAGGAGAACTTCATCACTTTGACCTTCCCGTCCGAAAAATAAATGGCTTTCCTCGATTTTAAATGGCCTTAATCCTGGAAAGGGATTATCAACACTCTGTTCTTGGAGTGGTGACAAAGGACCTGTATCTTCTAACACTTCACTCATGGCATTATTCTTTAATTTCTTCTAAAAACCCGTTTAACGAGTCTGTTGTAGCTTTACTGTCTCCACTAATTAGTGTGACATTATAGTTCTTATAAGCAGTTATATCCAACTGATTTTTTTTGTTGCTCACTATTGCCTTGCCCTTAATCGTTTTTCTTCTTCCAAATCCGGGTGCTTTAAGTAAATCCAATAGTTTCATACGTACCCATTGGTTATTCACTTCTCCTTGAAATATGATAGCCGCATCGAAACTTCTCAAATTATTAATATGATCCCTTCTCAGGTCAAGTAACTCACCTTCGAAAGTAGGCACCAAAACAGTATATCCTGCTTTTTCAATTTGTTCTTTAATAGGCTTAACTTGTTTACTATCTATTTTATCATGTAATAAATAGACTATAGGTTTTCCATTATCATTTAAAACTTGTCCCTTACCAAGCCTTTTGTCTATCCCAACTTCAATCAACTCTTCTCTAATGATATTTTTAAAGTCCTCAAGAGCTGTCTGCAGGATCTCTGTACCTTCGGAAGAGGCTAAATCCCGTTTGATGTTTTCGATGAAGGACATTTGTTTTTCACTTGCCTGAGTTAGCTGATTTGATATCCAGATTAACCTAGCGAATTTGGCTTTGTCCTTTAAATTAATACTCCTTTGTGAAGCGATTTGGTTTTGAATGTCCACAACAGATTTATCACTACCTGTGGGAATGTCACCATACGAACTTCCTATAAGGTGAATGGAAAGACTACACATTTCCAACTCACTTTCAATTTCTTTCTTAAGTTCCTCTACATCTTGAGGAAGAGTGCGATCGGGGAGTACTTTATAACCATGACGCTGCAATTCTCTTTTAATAATGTTTCTTTGGATAGATAAATCATGACCAGTCTCAGCAAGGAATATACATCGTCTTTCGATTGTTTTTTTGATTTCTTTAGGACTCTCAATTTGGTTGAGTTTCATTAGAGATTCATGAATATCATAAGCTAAATCCACCATTTTCATCCAAAAATCACGCTCTGCTTCTGCGCTAAAGAAATCAATGTAGTCTTCAATTTCCCCAGAATCCTGATCCATTTCAAATAGCTCATATCCCAGCATAGTAGTCAACTTCGCTGGTTGTTCTTCCATTGAAACAGGACGTTTGAATATCTTAAAAACCCGTTGGGTGGCATCTTTTTTAGTTGAAGTAAGAAAAGATTCTAATGTATCAAGAGATTCTCCAGATGCTATAAATGCAGGGGAAAGTATAGGTAACAATACAGCTACTTTACTTAGGTTACCGCCAGTAATGCTGTCATGCTCAGATTTGAGCATGATGTTTGGTTTTTTACCTAATACTTGAACTAACATTAATTCAAGAAATCTTTTAAAATCAGTTACCCAACCGTTAGTATCTCCTTTTTGTTGGTTATCCTCATTTGCAAAAGTTATTAATACGTCAATTTCAAAAGCCATATAAACTATAGTTAGTCTGCTACCTCCTTGGTAAGCGTTTCTTCAATATTTTTAATAAATCCTTGTGCCAGTTCATGATGATTGGCCATTACGTTATAAAAATCATAAACAGAAATGTGGAAGACAACGGCATCTCCAAAGGCTTCAATCTCGTCACCATCATCTAATCCTTCCAATTTGAAAAGATTTCCATAAACGGCTCCTTTCTTGACTCTATTGATCTCCCTTCCACCTTTTTTTATAAATACTTCTCCATCTGCCACAACATAGATTCTCTCTTCCGCTTCACTTTTAGGGATAGCCAATATTTCATTGGGCTTCAAGTTTGTGTTGCTCATTTTATCAACCAGATCGCAGAGGAGCAACCCTTTAATGTCCTTAAAGAAAGGAACAGTCTTTAAGTACATTACCATTTCGATACCCATATAAAACCCATCGTAAAGCCCTTCTTCAAGACTGTTTTTTTCAACTGTGTCGTTTAGTAGTTTGCGTACTTCTGGTTTAAGCCTTTCGCTTATCTTATTAAAGGAATCTTGATCTTTATAGAACATTACCCAAGCAGCTACCTCTTGTAAGAAGGCATCGTTATTAAACAGCTGCGCAATTAATCCGCGGCTAACTCTAAATTCATCAACAAAAGCAAGAGAATGGATAGTGCAGGCCTTAGTCCATCTATTGACTTGATTGTGATTTTTATTCAGTAAATAATTGAGCACTTGCACGAGATTGTAATTTTCTCGTGGAAAGAATCCTTGTAGTTGAATGATTTTTTCATGAATAGGAATATCATCAACAAGTGGGAATAACTTGGGTTTCAGCTCCTGTGAAACAAATAAATCACATAGTTCGATAGCAAAAGCAATTCCTTCTGAAGTATTAGATTCAATATTATCCCTTACCAACTGTACAGACTGTGGATCATAAAGAATAGACATATACATATAAACGGTGTCGTAATTCTCATCTATTTCCTCTTTAATAGCGTCTCTAAGGTATTTGAAATGGTCTAACTTTGGTATTTCAGTAAGTGCTGCTAGGTTCCACAGCACTTTACTCATTTCATTCTCCATCAAATTGGTAAGAATAGAAACTTGTCTGTCAGAGGCCTGATAGTTAAAATATCGAAAGGATAGGAGAATTTGCCTAACAATACGTCTGTCAGGGTGTTCAATTTTATTCCATAGCAAGTCCACCGTTTTGGGACCACCAATTCGTCCAATTATCTGAACAATTTTTAATCGAGCATGATCGGTTTGACCAGATTTGTGAAAGGCCGTCTCTAAGGTGAAAAGGGCCGCTTCACCCGCTTCAACTAGAGCCGAGGCAGCCGCATTGCTGAATGTAGGAGAATTCAACAGTTCTACTAAAATACCCCAAGTTTCTGGTCTTTTAACCTTTCTGGACGTAATGACCGCTTCCATTTTCACTTTAGGGTCAATATCTCTTAAAAGCTCGAGAAGGATAAAGATGTTTTTGGGATTAATTAGCTTGCGTAATAATTTGGCTGCTAATATTCGATCTTGACTTTTGAAGCTTTTACTTAATCTTCCTAATTTATCAGCGGGTACTGAAATGATATCGTTATCTTCAGAGTCCTGTACTGCTCGTTTAGCCAGACTACTAAACTCTGAATCTTTCTCAAATTCTAAATCAAGTATTTTTATCTTTTCTTTAGCATAATCTGCAATCTTACGTGAATCACTCTCCAACAGTTTAACAATAGAAGACTCAAATAAGGCTGGTTCCATTTTCTCCATTAATTTAAGCCCGTAGATTACTTTTTGATCTGTTTTACTATTGATTTCATTTTCTAGGACCTTATTTACCGAGTATTCTTTTTCAATTGTGTTTTCTGATTTCTCCTTATTTTTCACAAGAGTGTCTTGCAAAGTGTGTTTGTAATTATTGTGCATTTTTCTTGTCACATAGTACCATAAGGCTAGCACTGGCAATGTAAAAATGGTGATGTGTATCAATGAAAATACTTGCACTTTGTTAATCAAGATAATCAAACCCCCTGCAACAAGACCTGCGAATGCAGTTACTACCCCTTCAATTTTTGTTTGCACGTCAAAGCGGATAGTACTATCAATTGGAAGGAAGTATAGTTTAAATGCTGGGCCATCCAAAGCGTCCTTTAATGACGAAATGAATAACTTACTCATGGCAATAATGATAAAGAAGAAGATAATGGTCTCACTACCAGCAGTATAGCCAAATGAATATCCAATTGGAATGGCAATGGCAGTGAATATACCCAGTAGTACCGGGTTGACAAGTAACGACACTTTCAGTCCATACAAGGCAATAATCCGATCAGTAATAAAGGTTTGAAATAAAAAACTGAAAATAACGACTGTTGCTTCAAAAAGACTCAAAAATGTTGGGAGTTCATTTTCATCAAATTTAGTTGTGGTAACTGTCAGAAATGAATAATCAACGAAGTTGATGCCCACCATGGATATGATCACAAACAAAGCCATCAAAGCGATGTATGGGTTTTGTATTATTTTACTGTAGGAGATACTTTTATTTTCTACTTGACCAACGGTGATAAACAGATTACTCCTTGTAATGTATAAAAACATTAAAAAGTCACCTATTATGGCAAAAAGGCTTATAAAAAGTAGATTTTGTGTGGAAGTATAAGTTAAGATAACTGGGATAGAAAACAGTGCAATTATAGAAGCAATCAATTGTCCAGTATCGATTCCACCTATGATTCGCTTGGCTTGTCGTAAAGTGAACATTTTGGAAAATGATCCCCAAAAAACTAAAAGAACAATGAAATTGGCAGGAATTACAAACGTAAATGCAAAAAAGTAAATAGGGAGTGGATCTTCTAAAATTCTAAAAGCTACTTCAATTCCAAACAAAGTCAATGTCAAAATAAATAGGGAGGTAAGGCCCAGTGCTTTGAAGGAAATCCTATTTTGGAAAAAATTGTAAACCGCTGTGAAAATGATACCCAATATACCACCAACCAAAATAGCAAGAGGAAGTTGTTCTTTTACCTGATCAGGATCAAGGTTATTCAAAAACAAACTGGCCGCCCCGACATCTAGGGTGGCCAGAAAAATACCCATGAAGAAACCCATTCCCAACAATGAAAAAGTCTGGGAGGACTCTTCTTCATTAATATCCAGTACCTTAAGTAATGTTCTTTTTATTTCCATCCAGAATTACAATAATCGGGTCAAGATATGTAATAAATCAACAAATTCTAAACAATTTCTCTAATAAGTGACTGAATTTTAATACCTAAAAGTACGTTTGGGGTAGTTGGCACTATTATCGTATTTTTTCGATTCCTGATTTAAGATGTAAGTCTCGTTGCGGAAAAGGAATTTCAACACCATGTTCTTTAAACTTTTCAAAGATTGAATAATATAGTTGGCTTTTTAGGTTGGTTGGTCTGTTGGCATATTCATGGGTCCAAACACGAAGGTTGAAATTTAGAGAACTTTCGCCAAATTCGTCAAATAATACTTCTGGAGCAGGATTTTTCAATACACCTTTATTTTCGTTAGAAACTTCCAATAAAAGTTTTTTAATAAATACAGGATCTTCTTTATAAGCGACTCCAACCTGAAATCTAAAAGCTACATTTCTATCATTATGGCTCCAATTGATTACTTTAGAGCTTATAAACTCAGAGTTAGGCACAATTACAATGATGTTGTCATTAGTAAGTATTTTCGTTGCTCGAGCAGATATTTTTGTTACCTCACCCACGATATTGCCTACCTCAATACGATCACCAATTTTAATTGGCTGTTCAAAAAGGATAATTAGTCCTGAAATAAAATTATTAGTAATGTTTTGAAGGCCAAACCCAATTCCTACACCAAGTGCGCCAGCCAGTATACTTAATGTACTTAAATCGATACCGGCTGTTTGAACCACTACCATTAAGCCAATAACAAGAATAGCATATCTAATAATGGTAGAAACGGATTGAGTAGTGGCTTCAGTTGTTCCATATCGGTGTGAGATATGTTTGCCAATAAATTCACTTAGTTTACGAGAAAGGTAAATAAGTATAAATACCGAAACTATCAGAAAAGCGATTGTGCTTAATGTAATATCTGAATTACCAATGGAAAACAACTTGACGGTAAAGTAATGCCCTAATTTTTCAAGAAAATCCACTGTGTTTTGCACAAAAATTTTAAATTTTTCCATGGTATATTGAGAGCCCGATGGTTAAGATATTAAAAATTAAGGCATTATACTTTAATTTTGAATTCTAATCAGTTATAATTTTTTGTTTAATTATCTTACTTTCGAAGATTCGTGGGTTCAGGACAATCGAACAATGAGATTAATTGATTCCAAAATGAAAAACTTTATAGAAATGAAAAACGCAGACTACTACAAAGTAATTATTATGCTACTGGCCTTTTTTACCGTAGCATCGGTAAAGGCACAAGATGTAAGCAAAACAGTTTATAATGCTGATAAATACTTCAACATTCGCAATTATGACGAAGCCTTAAAGCTCTACTTAGAGGCGATTGATGCAGGAGTCAGTGATGTGATGGTCTATTACAATACAGGGGTATGCTATGAAAAATCTTTTGATATTGACGAACAGGTAAAAGCTATACCATATATCGAAAAGGCACTTCAATTGGATGCCAACAAGCTGCCTCCTAAAGTTTTGTATGATTTAGCGACAGCCTACCATAAAGATGGACAGATTGAAAAAGCCATTGAGTATTATGGCAAATATAAAGAGGCAATTAAAAATGATAGAAATGAAATTCAAAGAGTAGATCGATCTCTTGAAATCGCAAACAATGCACTGTCATTGATGAGTAGCCCTAGAGACATTGAAATACACAATTTTGGATCAGTTATTAATTCAAAATATACGGAATATAACCCTGTTGTTTCTGCTGATGAAAGTGTGATGGCCTATACGGCTTTTAGACCAAATACAGGTAAAACAAGATCAAGCGAAAAATTCATTGAGGAAATTTATATTTCCTACAATAACTCTGGTGTATGGTCACAACCCAAGAAAATTGAGATTAGTAGTGATGCTAACATTGGCACTGCGGGGCTTTCTGCCGATGGACAAAGAATGTTGATATTTATTGGAGCCCCACAAGGAGGTGGAAATCTTTATTCAATAGACAAGTCAGGGGAAGATTGGTCGAATCCCGTTACACTTGGAAATAGAATAAACTCAAGGTATCTGGAAAGTACAGCAAGTATAACCCCCGATGGTAAAACCATGTATTTCGCCAGTAATAGGCCTGGTGGATTTGGAGGATTGGACATTTATAAAATCACAAAATTGGAGTCGGGAGATTGGGGTGCCCCTATAAATCTTGGGCCAACAGTAAATTCAAAATATAATGAAGATGCTCCATTTATTCACCCTGATCAATGGACATTATTCTTTACTTCAGATGGCCATAACACCATGGGTGGCAGGGATATTTTTGTTACCCGTCTTTTTAACAATGAATGGACAACACCAGAAAATATGGGTTATCCTATAAATACAACGGCCAATGATAATTACTTTACATTGACAGCTGATGGTCGTAAAGGTTATTTCTCCTCTGACCGAAAAGGAGGAACAGGTGGACAAGATATCTATACCATAGATATGCCCGAAGAGGAAGCTAACGTCCCTTTAACCATGGTTAAAGGGAAAATTTTGGACGGTGAAACCAATCAGGCACTCCCTACCAAAATATATATGATCGATAATGAATCAGGAGAAAAACTTGATTTTGTGTACCAACCTGATCCTAAAACAGGAAATTACTTGATTATCCTTCCTCCAGCTAAGAATTATGATATGATTATTGAGTCTGAAGGGTTTTTACCTTATACTTTGAATATAAACGTTCCTGGACAAACCTATTTTTATGAATTATACCAAAAAATAGTGTTAAGAACTATTAAGCAATTTGATGTAGTGGTTGGACAGTCTGTTGAGGTAAATAATGCGTTTTACGATACACATGAAGATGCTGTAACTGATGTAAGAAAAACACATGAGGCTGCTTTGATTAAAAATGACAGCATTGATGTGTATGAAATGATGAATGATTTAATTGCTTCAAATGATCAAAAAGGGATTGAATATTTGACTAGCTTGATTTACATGAACAACCCAATTGACGATGTAAGCTTTGAATCAAGTGACGAGCTCGAACAAGCTACCAGGGTATATTATTATGATGAAAGTGATGAGAGTAAATTTGAAAAGAAAGTAGTGGATGGCAAAACAATATTTGCTTTGCCGACTATGTTTGTTACAGAGGAAGCGTTAAAACAAAAGCAAGCGGTAACAAAAACAAAATCCTATGATCCGGCTTTGTTAAACAAAGTTACTAAGCTCTATTTCGATGTGGCTCAAAGTGATCTTAAAATGTCATATCATGCGGTTTTGGATGAGGTTATAGCTACTCTATCTAAGTATCCAGAACTAGGGATTCAAATCTCTGGCTATGCTTCATCTGAGGGAAATGAAGAATATAATAAGGTACTCTCGAACAAACGTGCTATAGCCGTCCTTGATTACATTAATCAAAAGGGAATAGTGAGAAGACGTATTGTAGCCAAGGCTTTTGGGGCAACTAAAAATGAAGGCGGTAATAAAGACGAAAACAGACGAGTCGAAGTGAAACTCGTGGAATTGGCGGGGCAATAATTGTATTAATTATTGTGAATATCAAAACCCGCTTTCTAAAGACCCTAAAAATGATATTAATATCCGTTCTAAGCCTTGTGGCATTAGTTGCTATTGTAGCTGTTTTATTTATCAACCTAAGTCCTGAATTTGGAGGCAAACCCACGGATAAGCAGAAGGAAGAATATACTAGGTCAAACCAGTATGTAAAGGGTATTTTCATTAATAATATACCTACAAAAATGGATATGTCTTTTAGTGAAACTGTTAAAGTGGCCTACCAGTTTCTAAAAGGAGCTCCAAACAGGGAGCCAAAAAAAAATACAGTTCCTGTTGCATCCATTGACTCCTTAAATATTACGCAAAAAGGAGATTCGATTGCTCGACTTACATGGTTTGGTCACTCAGCATTTTTACTAGAAATAGCCTCTAAAAATATACTTATTGATCCTATGTTTGGCCCATCGCCAGCTCCACATCCTATGTTAGGGCCGAAGCGATTTACAGATCAACTACCAATAGCAGTAGAGAAGTTACCTTTTATTGATGCGGTTATTTTTTCTCACGATCATTATGATCATTTAGATTACGGATCCATTCAAAAGTTAAAAAGCAAAGTGGGTAAGTATTACGTACCTCTTGGCCTCGGAGCACATTTGATAGCTTGGGGAGTAGATGCTGATAAAATTCATGAACTGGATTGGTGGGATGAAATTAAATTCGATGATTTACAATTAGTGAGTACACCAGCCAGACATTTTTCGGGTAGGGGGGTGACAGACAGATTTTCAACTTTATGGTGTAGTTGGGTAATAAAATCTCATAATAAATCCATCTATTTCAGTGGAGATAGCGGCTACGGTTCTCATTTCAAAGAGATTGGTGAAAAGTATGGCCCTTTTGATTTTGCTATGATGGAGTGCGGTCAATACGATGATCGATGGCATGATATCCATATGATGCCAGAAGAAACTGCTCTGGCTGCTGTAGACGTAAAAACGGCTATTATGATGCCTATTCACTGGGCTTCATTTCGTTTAGCCATGCACAGTTGGACCGATCCGATAGAACGTGTAACCATCAAAGCAAATGAATTGGGTATGCCAATAGCAACGCCCTTAATTGGTGAACCAATAATCATAGGTGCTGAAAGTTACCCCAAAGGCGAATGGTGGAAAGGACTTTAATTATTATCAAGGAAGCAGCAAAGACGAATCTCCGTAGCTGAGAAACCGGTAATTGTTTGTCAAAGCTTCTTTATATACATGTCTCCAATCTTCGCCAATGAATGCAGCTACTAATAAAATGAGGGTTGATCCAGGTAGGTGAAAATTTGAAATCAATCCATTGCAAATTTTAAATTCGTAACCCGGAAAAATAAATATCTCAGTATGCCCCGTAAGTTGGTTTACCTGTGTTTCCAACATATAATCTTTAACAGCTTGAAGAGATTCTTTTTTTGAAGGTAGTGAAGCTTTATCTAATTCATAAGGCTGTAATTTCTCAATTACAAAGTCACGTTCCCCTTGTAAAATTTTTACCCCGTACCAATAAAGACTTTCCATAGTGCGCATGGAAGTTGTGCCTACAGCTATTATAAAATCTTTAGCCATCAGATTATCGATATTTGCCAATGTTACAATGACCTGCTCGCCATGCATTTTATGGTTTAATACATTGTCTTCCTTGATAGGCTGGAAAGTGCCTGCACTTACATGTAGGGTGAGGTAATCGACCTGAATACATTTCTGTTTTAAGTTATCAAAAACCCCCTGATCAAAGTGCAAGCCCGCGGTGGGAGCTGCCACAGCACCATCGAATTGAGAATAGACTGTTTGATATCGCTCTTGATCGTCATAAGTTACTTCCCTGTTAATGTAGGGAGGCAATGGAATTTTTCCAGCAGCTTCAATCACATGGACAAATTCTTCCTCCGTAGGCCAACTAAAACTCACAATCTGTTCTTCTCGATCAACAAGTTCTACTTGTAATTCTGTTTCAGAGGATTCCAGTGTCATTTTTAGAATTTGACCCTCTTTCCATCTTTTCAGATTACCTACCATGCATTTCCAGTCACACTTTTTTTTAACAAGCATGGCACTGGCTACTTCTGTTGTTGGTGCTATTGGCTCAAGAAGAAATATTTCGATCAACGCACCAGTATCCTTTACAAAATGCAGCCTTGCCGGAATCACTCGGGTGTTGTTGAAAACCAACAAGGAATTGTCAGGAATATGTTTGTCAATCTGATGAAATTGCGCATGTGTTGTTGTGCCATTTTTGTAGGTGAGAAGCTTGGAATCACTTCTGTTTTTTAGCGGCACTTTTGCTATTTTTTCTTCTGGAAGATCATATTTATAGTCGTTTAGACTAATGGAGACGAGCATTTGTTTCATTTCGTGCAAATATAGCTTTCGAATATTGATTAAGTTGAATAAAACGTTCAAATTGTAGGTAAACTATTAAATGTCACTTCAAGCTAAAGCCCTTCATTATACTTTAGAATTCAAATTTCCGGCAGGTACCTCAAGAGGCGTACTAAAGGAAAAGCGAACTTATTTCATCAAAATATGGGATTCTAAAAAGCCTGAGTGTATCGGTTGGGGTGAATGTGGGCCCTTGAGTAAACTGAGTATTGATGATGATGAAAATTTGCTTGAGCATATTGAAGCTATCCTTAAAAAATTAGAAAAAAACAACTTGCCAAAGTCGACTGAGGCTATTTTTAAGCTGGCTTTTGAATTGGCTGGTTATGATCTTCCGGCTCTAAGGTTTGCACTGGAAACTGCCTTACTGGACTTAAAGAATGGTGGGCAAAGGAAAATATTTGACAATGCTTTCTTCAACACTTCTTCTAAAATTCCCATCAATGGGTTAATATGGATGGGTCATATGGAAGCTATGTTACTTCAGATCTCTGATAAGATAATAGAGGGGTTTGATTGTATAAAAATGAAAGTTGGGTCGTTGGATTTTGAAAAGGAGATAGACATTCTTCATTATATAAGAAGAAAATATTATACGCAGGATATTATGGTAAGAGTAGATGCCAATGGTTTTTTTAAACCAGAGGATGTTATGTATAAATTAGATGCGATGGCCCGCCATAAGATTCACTCAATAGAACAACCGATTCAAGCAGGGCAGTATGACTTGATGGCGCAATTGTGCGCTAAATCGCCTATTGATATTGCACTTGATGAAGACTTGATTGGGATCAATACCAAAGCAGATAAAGAAGCATTACTCAAAAAAATAAAACCACAATACATCATTATAAAGCCCACTTTGATAGGAGGGATACAATCTTCAATGGAGTGGATTGAGATAGCCAACAAATTAAACATTGGTTGGTGGATTACCAGTGCTCTAGAGTCTAATATTGGACTAAATGCGATATGTCAATTGGCGGCTGAAACAAATGCAATAAACTATCAGGGATTGGGTACAGGTAAGCTGTACCACAATAATATAGATTCGCCCCTCACCATTGAGAAAGGCCATATTTATTATAATACAAAGCTAGAGTGGAATTTGAAAATAATAGAAAATGAAAGCACAGATTGAAGATAAATTGCACTCGGGTAAAAACCTTTGGATATTTAATAAGGATTACATTTCAGAGTTTGTCTATGGCGGCATTGATGGTGCCATCACAACTTTTGCTGTAGTAGCAGGTGCAGCAGGAGCTGATGCGGCTTTGTACTGGGTGCTCATTTTCGGATTTGCTAATTTAATTGCTGATGGTTTTTCGATGTCAGTAGGTAATTATTTTGCTGTGAGGGCAGATAGGGATAATTATGATAAGCATAAAGCTATTGAGTATTGGGAGGTGGAACATATGCGTGAAAAAGAGATCGAAGAAATAAGAGAGATTTATGAAGCTAAAGGGTTTAAAGGTGAACTTCTTGATAAAGTAGTGGGAGTAATTATATCTGATAAAGATGTGTGGGTGGATACCATGATGAAGGAAGAACTGGAGATGAGTAAGGATGACAAGACGCCAGTGAATACAGCTATTGCCACGTTTCTTTCTTTTAATGTGGTAGGGATTATACCACTGTTGTCCTATGTTTTAGCAATTATGTTTGGATGGTCAGAAGAATATCTTTTCCTAATTTCATGCTTATCGACCGGTTTGGCTTTGATGATTGTTGGTTTTATGAAAAGCCGTGTAACAGAAAAACCATCTATCAAAGGAATCTTTGAAACGCTTTTACTTGGCGGATTGGCTGCATTTCTTGCCTATTATGTAGGTGAAGTTTTGGCGAAATATTTTTTATAGATTTATCAATTATATATATTATCAGACTGAACTTAATGTCGTATTTGCCATTAAATTATGCTTAAGAATTATTTTAAAATTGCGCTAAGAAGTATCTTAAAAAATAAGTTTTTCACAATAGTGAATGTACTTGGACTAGCTACAGGTATTGCTGCATTTTTGTTACTAATTCAATACGTGAGCTTCGAAAAAGGCTATGACGATTTTGTAGTGGATTCAGACTACATTTATCGCGTTCGACTAGACCAATATTCTAATGGTGAAATAGGTATTAGTAGTGCAGAGAATTACCCAGGAGTAGGCCCTGCCATGAAGGCTGACATTCCCGGTGTGGAAGATTATGCACGTCTTTACAATGTCGGGTACAAAAACAATGTGGTGATTTCTTACGAAGAGGAGGGAAATCAGCCAATAAAATTCAAACTGAGAAAGTTTCTATATGCTGACAGTTCTTTCTTGCCCCTGTTTGGTTATAAACTGATCAAAGGGGATGTGGAAAGTGCATTGGCCAAACCGAATACAGCTGTTATTTCTGAAAAGCATGCCAAAATGTACTTTGGTGATGCTGATCCGATTGGTAAAATTTTGCGATTGCAAGCCGATGATAACTTTAATGAGGACTGCATAATAACTGGGGTATTTCAGGATCTGCCTGAAAATACTCATCTTAAGTTTGAAATATTATTCTCCTACAATACCCTGTATACCAGAGGAGACTGGGCACCACAAATTTATGATCGGTCATGGAATAGAAAAAATATGTTCACTTATGTGAAACTGGCAAAAAATGCTGACCCGAAAGAGATAGAGAGTAAACTGCCCGAATTGGTAAATAAATATTCGCCCACTTTGGCCGAGCGCAATCGTGAAGATATATTGATTCTTCAACCATTAAAATCTATCCATCTGCATTCTAATCTTTCTGAAGAGCCCGAAATTAATGGTGATGCCGAATCGGTCTCCTCATTAGGATTAATAGCTATATTTATTTTGATCATTGCATGGGTAAATTATATCAACCTCGCCACAGCCAAGGCTGTGGAAAGAGCTAATGAGGTAGGGGTGAGAAAGGTAATGGGGGCATTTAAAAATCAATTGTTAGGTCAATTCCTTTTGGAATCTGCTATTATAAATTTTTTATCAATTCTGATCGCGGTTCTATTTGTAATATTGGCAATACCCCTATTTAATAGAATATCAGGCCACTCTTTTACAATTGTTCAATTTTTCAACCCAACTAGTATAGCTTTGATTATTGGGCTTTGGGGTGTAGGCACGTTGTTGTCTGGTCTTTATCCAGCATTTGTGCTTTCTTCATTTAATCCAGTTTCAGTCTTGAAAGGTAAGTTGATGACTAATAAAGGAGGAATATTACTACGCAGATCGTTAGTTGTGCTACAATTCATTACTTCCATAGGGTTGATAGCAGCTACCATCATCGTATTTAATCAAGTTGAGTTCATGCGCAACCAAAACATTGGGTTGGACATAGATCGTGTGTTGGTAATTGAGCGACCAGGTATCATCCCTGAAGACAGCGAAGATTTCTTTGATAATGTGGATGTATTCAGAAATGAATTAAAGGATAATAGTGCTGTGCAATATATGAGTATGTCCAAAACGGTTCCGGGCAATCAGCGAGAGTTAAAGGCTAGGGTAAAGCTTTATGGACAAAGCAATGACGAGCTGAAAGTGCTTCGCTACAATAGTATGGACTATGAATTTTTAGACCTTTTTAAAATGGAGGTGATAGCTGGAAGGGGCTTTTCGGCTGATTATCCTAGTGATATAGATACCGCAATGATTATTACTAAGTCTGCGGTACAATTACTTGGGTTTGATAAACCTGAAGATGCCATAGGACAAACTATTTCACTACCTGTTTTCAGATTAGATGGAATTATTGTAGGAGTTGTTAATGACTTCAACCAGGTGTCATTGCAAGAGGTTCAGGAGCCTACAGTCTTTTATTGTATGCGATACAATGGTGAATACTACTCAATACGGTTAAATACGGAAAACCTGCCCCAGGCTATTGCACAAATAAAACAATCTTGGGATAAGGCATTTCCAGGAAACCCCTTTGTATACTTCTTTTTAGACGATTATTTCAATCGGCAATATGCCAATGAACAGCATTTTGGAGACTTGTTTGCTGTATTTTCAATACTTGCCATTTTCATATGTTGCCTAGGACTGTTTGGTCTATCAGCTTATACCGCGCAACAACGAACCAAGGAAGTTGGGATTAGAAAAGTATTGGGTTCAAGTATTAACAACATCTTTATATTGCTGTCAAAGGAATTTGTATACCTCATTTTAATTGGCACTTTAATAGCCATTCCCCTTACTTACTATTTGATGGATCAATGGTTGGCGTCATTTGCTTATAAACAGCCAATAGCATGGTGGGTATTTATTGTTTCAGGACTGTCGGTAATCATTGTTGCGCTTATCACGGTAAGTTTTCAAACAGTAAAAGCCGCTACCGTGAATCCGGTTAACTCCTTGAAGTACGAGTAAACTCAAATTTGATGATTATCTAATTTGAAAATTTGAAAATTACACAATTTGATAATAGGAGATATCTTCAAATTATTACATTTTCAAATTCTCAAATTATTCTCCAATTAAGATAAACGGTGCCCAGTAATATGGTTCTGCATATTTTCCTGTGCTGATCAGTTTTCTCTTAGCCATTTGTAAGGGAAGGGAATAACTCGTGTACTTATTATTGGAATAAAAATCAATCATAAGATCGGAGGTGGATTGATCAGACACTTTCCAGAGTGAGACAATAATATTATTTGCTCCAGCGTACAGTAAAGCTCTAGATAGCCCGATTACGCCTTCACCTTCAGACAACTGTCCAAGTCCAGTTTCGCAAGCTGAAAGGGTAACTAGATCGATTTTCAAATTAAGATTGTAAATCTCCCCTGAATATAAATTTCCATCTTCCGTTAGTTCTGAATTCAGGAAGATTTTAGATTGTGAAGGATCTTTTTCATTGACAATGCCATGAGTAGCAAAATGCAAGTACTTATAATTACTAAAATCCATGGTTTTGATTTCTTGCTCGGAAGCAAAGGAATTAATTAATGTTTTTGAAGTTACGCCCTGTCCCTTAAAAACGGTCTCCAAGGTCTCTATTTCCCTTTCTGTGCCCGGCAGATCTGGTAAATTAGTAAAATGGATAGGAGCGCACAATAATGCTTCACCACCTGCAGACTTGCTCGCTTTTTGCTTGTAATATAGGGTGGAGGAATAGTAGTAACTTATATTGACATCATTGATCAAATAGGGAAATGATTTGTAATCATTATCATTTTTTGGCTTGCTAGTAAGCAGTGCTTCAAACGGAATGGTACTCAATCTACCTGAAGGAACTATGATGAGATGCGTTGTATTTTTATCCAATCGTTTGGGAATCAACTCGTTATAAAGCTGATTGGCTGTGAGTAAGTAAACATCATATTCTTTAAAATAAATACTATTGCTAAAGCCACTTATGTACCTACCTAAATTTTCTGATTGAAGGTTGTTTTGAATTTTAAAACGATTCTTATTGATTTCAAAGATGTACACACGCTTTGAGTTACTTGTGAGGAAATAGCTAAGCAACGTTTCATTATCTTTCAACTTTGATTGGAGATCCTCTATGGTAGGTAAAGACTGATCATATTTTAAAGAATAGTATTCGGGATATTTAGTTTCTAACCCAACGATAAAATCTGCATACTCTTTTCTAAGCTCCAATAACTGTTCACTATATTGACCTTTCAGGTCGTCATTTTCTTCACTTACCAATACGCTTTCATAAAAGGCCAATTCAGATTTTATTTCTTTCTCCCTAGTAAGGTCGTCAGCAGATATACCAGCAAAAGATTTGGCATTAGCATCTGAAATCGCCTCTAATAGCACTGCGGACTTGCTCTTTTCCGCAAAGTAGAATGAAAGTTCATAATAGCTGTCTTTTTTTACGGCCACATCGCCCATACCTTTACATAATTCTACCCCAGTTTCGTAAACAGTATTTGCCAATTGCCCAAGAGCCAGCTTATCAGCTTCATTGGTTCTTAATTGACGAATATTATCAATTAATGTATCACAAGATTGTAGCGTAAAAAGACTGGCTTTGAGGTCATTGAACTTCAACGTCTTGTTATAATGTAAATCGGCAAAGGCCTTTGATTTATAGTAAAGTGAGTTCAGTAGTGTATTCGCACTTAGATAATCTTTTACTGACGGATTTTTATCCAAATCAGATGAATTGAAGCTATTACAATTGGCAATGAGGGCTTTTTGATAGTAGGTGAGGGCATCATTAAATTCGCCTTTACTATTATAAATGTTTCCTATCAGGTTTAATGTTCCAGCAACTTCCGGGTGTTTACTTCCATAAAATTTAATGAATAGATTTAAGGCCGTTTGATAGTTTGATAAGGCACCATTCAGATTGCCGGTTATTTGTTCTGTTCTGCCAATATTGTTGATAATAAAAGCTTCGTTGGGATGCCCTTCAGGATAAAGCTTTCTCCAAATGCTAAGTGACTTTTCAAAATTAACAGTGGCATCACCAAATAACTCGAGTTGACGATAAGCAATGCCTGAGTTGATTAACCCTTGAGCAGTTTTCTCATTATTTTCACCATAAATTTTTCTATAGACTTCCAGTGCCTTTTCATAATAGTCTAGTGCTGCATCTGGGTCTTTGGCACTTAATACCAAACCTAAATCATTATAAGAAGCCGCAGTTTTTTCATTGGAACTCCCAAATAGCTCTATCCTTATTTTTAACCCTTCTAAAATAAAATCTTTGGCCTTTTCCGTATTTCCAGTATTCCAATAGACTAAACCGAGGTTATTCAAAGCATCAGCTCTTTGTTCAGAATTGGTGGCAGCTTTTTCTAATGCAACATCAAAATATTGTTCTGCTAAATCATTTCGGCCTTTGCGTAAGTATATCTGGCCAATAGAGTTGGGACACGTTTGCTCATTGCTTAGGATTAATTTTTCAGCTTCAAGTATTCTACCGCTTTTCAGAAGAGCCTCCATTTCTGGGCAGCTTTGGCCAAAGGCTAAAGTTATGCCAAGAAAAAAAACTGATGAGATACCAATGAGATGCTTAAAATCTAATCTCATAGGAGAGAGTGGCTACATTTTTTCTCGTTAATCCATCTGGGTTGACTTCTCTGTCAGTAAGTTTTTTACCGTAAAGAAGTTTTATACTATGGTTGGTATTAAAGTGATAAGCGACATTGAGCAAAGCAGTTAACGCGAGCCCAGTAGTTTTGTCCACTTTAATTCTTTCTCCCTCTGTAGGCGATCCTGATCTTATATCTAGTACCTCATCTTTGGTGATTCTGTATATCGGTAGCATGCCTAACCTTATATCAACATTCGAAAAATGAAAGGCTCTTTCTACACGTATCATAATATCTGTACCTCTTTTTAGGTTGTTGGCTAGGGAATTATCTTTCAAATAGCCCTCTTGATCTGGGTATTGACCCCATTGCCCCCAACGGAAATCATTTTCATTTTTAGTCAATGCAGCCTGTAAGCCAACTGCAAACATCCATTTCTTACTTATCAATGAAGCACCTGTAACTATATCAAAACTTCCCAGACTGGTTTGGTAGTACATAGGTAAATCTGTTGAGGTTCCAGCAGGCATTCCTGAAGTTAAATGCTGAGAATTAACTTCGCTATCTTTATCAGAGTTGTTAGTTGGTATTTTACCACCAAGAGTGGCATTGATATGGTATTTCTCAGTGGAATACACATTTCTAGTAAAGCTATAGGAGATGTCCGAGGCTCCTGAAGTTTCACCTAAATTTCCTTTTACCCATTGGTAAGGAAGCTTGATTTGAAACGAGGTTTTGTCATTGATTCCAAAATTCATATCCAAAGTCACTACTTTTATTTTCGGAGTTAGGTTGGTCTTTGCTGTACCATAGGATAATTCTGCTGAACGCAATTTGAAATTGATAGCCTTAGTATAAATTTGGCTTGGTCTCATGGCACCCATCGTACAGAAGCCAGCATCACTACAGCCCTGACTATAGGTATCTATAGTCAGTATTAAACCTAGAAAGCCAAATGATAATATCTTTAAATTGAACGTGCCTCTCATATTTCTGCGTTTTTTGTAATTCAAATTACTAAATGGTCGGATAGCAACAAAATAAAATTATACTCTCCCTTCCATTTTCTTGAAATAAACCTTGGCTGCGGCAGTTACCTTTGGTGCCAAAATAAGAGCAGAAACCATTGTAGGGATGGCCATTAATGCAAATGCACCATCAATTAGACTAAAAATAGTGCTTAAAGAAGCTATCGAGCCGAATATGATAGTGATCACATAAACATAATTGTAGATGCCTTTATATTTTTCGCCTACGATAAAGGCCATGCACCTTGATCCGTACCATGAAAAACTAAACAACGATGAGGAGGCGAAGAAGAAGATACATAAGAGAAGTATGTAATTGCCGAATCCAGGAAAAGCAGTTTCAAATGCTCGTGAAGTAAGTGTAACACCATCTAAATCAGTGGTTTGCCATACATCTGTTATTAGAATAGCTAGGGCAGTAAGTGTACAGACTACCAGTGTGTCTATCGCAGGCCCAAGCATGGCCACTAGACCTTCTCGAATAGGTTCATCGGTTCTGGCGGCACCATGGGCAATTGGGGCGGTTCCTATTCCAGCTTCATTTGAGAAAGCAGCCCTTCGCGCTCCGGTAATGATGAGCGCCCCTAAAGCTCCACCAAGAACAGAATCACCTGTAAAAGCATCATGAAAGATCAACCCAAACATTTTAGGTACCTGGCTATAATTAAGGATTAAAATCAGCATTACTGCAATAAAATAGATTACGATCATCAAT
Source organism: Fulvivirga sp. (assembly GCA_048268855.1). Classification (GTDB taxonomy): domain Bacteria; phylum Bacteroidota; class Bacteroidia; order Cytophagales; family Cyclobacteriaceae; genus Fulvivirga. The sequence continues at coordinate 671,418 of JBLWUR010000002.1, read as the reverse complement.
GGCACCATTTTACTTGCCACATTGGCAATACGCTGCAATCCACCAAATACTACCACACCAACCAATGCAGTTAAGACTAGCCCTGTATAGAGATCAGAATATCGAAAACTTTGACCCATAAAATCAAAAAAATTAGTACCCATTCCATTGGGGACAATCAATACATCTCTAATCACTTGAGTAAGTTGATTAGCCTGGAAGATAGGTAAGCAACCAATGAGACCAGCAACGCAAAAAAAGTAGGCCAGAGGCATCCAATTTTTTCCTAATCCTTCTTTTATAACATACATAGGGCCACCGTGTACTTGGCCATTTTCATCTTTGCCACGATACATAATAGACAACGTACAGGTAAAAAACTTGGTGGCAATACCAACTGAAGCACTTACCCACATCCAAAAGATTGCTCCTGGCCCTCCAGTAGCGATGGCGATAGCTACCCCAGCAATGTTGCCCATACCTACAGTTGATGCAAGGTGTGTTGAAAGTGCCTGGTAGTGGTTTATCTGCCCTTTTTCAGAAGGATCATCATATTTCCCCGTAAGGGATTTAATGCCATGAATGAAGTATTTGAATGGTAATAACCTAGAATATATTAGAAAAAAGGAGCCACCGCCCATCAACAATATGAGTAACGGAATACCCCAAATCCAATTTGCAAAATCAACAATCAATTGTCCCATGAAAACATTTAATTTACTCTACTTACGAAGATATAAATTTATGGGTCGAAGTAAAGTATTCTTGTAAATGCTTAACTTTTCGGATTAGTTTGTAAACCAACGATCTTTTTGATGCCCAAATTTTTACTTCTTGTTTTATTAACTGCTCTTCAGCCACCAGACTCCACCATAGATAGCCTCGAACAACAATTAGCTATGAGTGAGGGTAAAGAAAAAGTGATTATACTTAATGAGCTCTATAAGCAGTATGTAAACAACAATCCTTTAAAAGCACTTGAATATACCGAACAAGCTTTAGATCTGGCTACAGAATTGAATGATGCCAGTGGGATGGCTTCAAGTTATAACAACTTAGGTGTACTCAATAAAAATAGGGGGGATTACGATAAAGCACTGGGAAATTATTTAAAATCAGTGCGATTGCAGGAAGAACATAAATTTAATGATGCCTTACCCTATACTTATAATAATATAGGGACGATTTACTCTTTAAAATCGGAGTACCCCAAGGCGCTAGAATATTTTAATAAAGCACTACTACAATTTGAAAGTATCAATCACCAATTAAGAGTCATTGGTACGTTGAATAATATCGGGAATGTATACAGTGAGATGGGAGATCAAGAGAAAGCCTTAGAAAATTACCTAAGATCATTGACGATTTATGAAGAACTCGATGACAACTCGCAGGCATTTGTGCCTTTCAGCAATATAGGAAATATCTATTTCCAAAAAGGAGAGTGGGACAATGCGATGGCCTTTTATGAAAGTGCCCTCGATTTGGAAAAGTTAAACAATGACAAGAATGGGATGGCCAATGCTTTGCACAATATTGGCATTGTTTATAAACGGACTGAAAAATATGATCTGGCGATAGAGAAGTTTAATGAAGCACTTGGTCTAGTGCAGGAAACCAATAATAAGCGATTGATTGAAATAATTTACGGATCAATGGCAGAGACTTACTTTACTAGTGGCGATTTATTTCTGGCCTATAGTTTTTTGCAGCTAAGAAATAATGCTAAAGATGAGCTGTTTAGTGAGGAGAGCAGTAGGCGAATTGCGGAACTCGAGAGTTCTTATGAAATAGAAAAGAAACAATCTGAGATAGAGTCGTTAAAAGTGCAAAGTGATTTACAACAATTGCGTATCAAAAATGATAAAATCGTAATCATTTCTGCCGTGATTGTTTTTCTTATTGTGGTTGGTCTGAGCCTTGTTATATTTCGGGAATTACGTACCATTAAGAAGACAAAACTTCTTCTTGAGGCTCAGAATGTAGAGTTGGAGGAGCAGAAGTTGATCATTGAGCAGAAGAATGAAAATATAACTGAAAGCATTGATTATGCTAAAAGTGTCCAAAAATCCTTACTACAATTCAATGTACCTGAAAACTTAGAAAATGACTTTTTTGTACTTTTTAAACCCAAGGATATTGTATCGGGTGATTTTTTCTGGTATTCAGAATTAAACAATAAACATATTGTGGCTGCGGTTGATTGTACTGGCCATGGTGTGGCGGGTGCCTTTATGACAGTAATTGGCCATTCATCTTTAGACCAAATTATAAATCGTGAGCAGATCAGCAAGCCTTCGGAAATACTGTACCAACTTGATGAGTATGTAAGTAGATCAATCAATCAAGACAATAAGATAACTTCAAATCATGGGATGGATGTTGCCTTATGCAGTATTGATAGAGAGAATAAAAAGCTACAATTTTCAGGTGCCAACCGACCACTTTATTATTTTAAAAATCATGAATTAAAGACTATCAAAGGAACAAAATGTCCCATTGGCGATGTAGAAACCTATGAAGTTCAATTCGAAGAGCACGAGATAGATTTAACCTCCGGAGATATGTTTTATTTGTTTTCCGATGGATATGCAGATCAGTTTGGGGGGCCTGATAATAAGAAATTTATGGTGAGTAATTTTAAGAAATTGCTCAATGATATTCATACACTTGAATTAACTGCTCAAAGAATTGTACTCAAGGAAACTTTAGCAAAATGGCAAGCAGATATTGAACAGACCGATGATATTTTGATAATAGGCTTTAGGGTGTAAATTTCAATTTACCTTGAGAAACTCCCATAATGCATGACATTTGATAGAGCAATCTAGCACCTACATTAGCATCCCAATCGCCCTCTCCGGGCGCTACTTCATTTAAGTCGAAGGCTATTATTTTCCTACCTGATTTCACAACTTGTTTTAGTAGATAAACTACTTCGTTGAATTCAAATCCTCCTGGTACGGGTGTACCTGTGTTAGGGCATAATTTGGGATCCAGTCCGTCAATGTCAAAGCTTACATAAACTAGAGGCGGCAACTCATTGATGATAGCATCACATAGTTGACGCCAGGTTTTTCCTTCATTTTGGGCGTTTTTCAAATCCTCATCAAAGAAAGTTTTGACTCTGCCATTTGAATTTTTTATATAAGCTGCTTCTTCGTCACAAAAATCACGAATGCCCACCTGTACTAATTTTGTAACTTGTTTTATTTTCAATGCATTGTACATAATAGAAGCATGGGAATAAGTAAAATTCTCATAAGCCTTTCTCAAATCTGCATGGGCATCAATTTGTAAAATTCCAAAGGCCTCATGTGTTTCACCCATTGCTTTCATCAAACCGAGAGGCGTGCTGTGATCTCCACCGAGAAGGGCCACCATTTTTCCCTGATTGATCAATTTTAAAGCTTGAGATTTTACATATATGATGAGTTTTTCAGAGATTTCATTTACTGCAGTGGGAATTACTTTCAACTCGTCAGAAATCCATTCTTCTTCGTTAGATTCTAACCAACTAATGTATTTGGAAGCTAAATCCCGATATTTTTTATTTTCTTCAGCAAAATTATTGTCAATCGGCAAGAGATGGATACCCATCTTCCAAGCATCTTCAATGTCTTTTAGATATAGATCTACTTGAGTAGAGGCATCCAAAATGGCACCGGGACCATCGGCTGTTCCTGCGCTGTAAGAAACGGTAACCTCCCATGGTACAGGAATGATGGCCAGATCAGCTGTATCCAAACCAAATGGCAAACCAAATAGATTTCCTACTGAGCCAGGACCGTTAACATCAAAGCCCGCAATGATCTCTTCTTTTTTATTCATAATACAATGTTAGAGCCCCCAAAGAAAATACAAATCATGGACATTCGTTTAAAATAATCTGTGATGTATTAAAAATTCTATTATCTTAACAATTATTCATTTGTATGCTTAACAATTATCATAATGCTAAACACTAAAGTAGAACATTTCAGAAACCTTGTTTCTTTGGCTGCGGCTGATGGAAAAATTGCCGAAGTAGAGATGGTAGCCCTTTCTAAAATTGCCTATGAAAATGGTATTCCATTAGATCGGTTAAATGTGATGATTGAACGAGCTAATGAATATGTGTTTTTAATCCCACAGAATCAGGAAGACAAAGACAAACAAATGTCTGACATGATAAAATTGGCTATGCTAGATGGCGAATTTGCCAATGCCGAAAGGGAACTGATTAATTTGGTTGGCAGTAGATTGGGATTTAGTCCAAAAGAAATCCGTGATAAAATTGATTCATTAGCTAAGAAGGTCTAATCTATCACTAGAAATTAAGTAAGTCAGGATATTCATAGCTTACTAGTTGTCCAGAGCTCTCAGTAATTTCTTTCCATTCTAATTTTTTAAACTGAATGTGAGACACCCCACAGGTGGTCATATCTCCAATTTCACCATTGGAAACATATTCACTCAAATAACTAATAGAGGGATTGTGACCAACAAGTAAAATCGTATTCCATTCTTCTTTTAACTGATTTATTGCGCGCAATAGTGTTCTAATCGAGGCTTCGTATATCTCAGCGTTTTCATGAATTCTGCCCGTATCATATTTAATTTGCTCTGCAATTAATGAGGCGGTTGTCTTTGCTCTTTCAGCTGGACTTGTTATGATGAGGTCGAACTGAATCTTTTTTTGATTGAAATTAATACCCATACGAGTTGCGTTTTGCAAGCCCTTTGAATTTAGCATTCTTTCAATATCCTGTTGCCCTGATGCTTTTTCTTCCGCACGGGCGTGTCGAAGAAGGTATAAGTTTTTAATCATAACCTGCCAGATTTTAAACAAAATAGACAATGACAGGTTGAATGTAATAAAACTGAATAGATTATTTTAATGATATAATATAAAATGCGGTATACGTCTTTAATTGGTATGGAGATAGGCGGATGGACAAGGGTATTAATTTATTTAAATCAGAGCTTATTATTTTATATTTAATAATATTGCCCATATTTGAAATTTTGTGACAAACAAACCATCTTTTTATGTCTAAGAACTTAGTAATAGTCGAGTCACCAGCAAAAGCGAAAACGATAGAGGGGTATCTCGGCAAGGATTATAAGGTCGCTTCGAGTTATGGTCACGTGCGGGATTTGCCAAAAGGGGATAAGGCTATTGATAAGGAAAATGGTTTTAAACCTACTTATGAGGTGACCGCAGACAAAAAGGCGGTAATTAAAGAACTTAAAAAATTATCCAAAGAATCAGATTTAATTTACCTAGCGAGTGATGATGACCGCGAGGGAGAGGCTATCTCATGGCATTTGAAAGAAGCTTTGGACTTAGACGATAGCAAAATTAGAAGGATCGTATTTAGGGAGATCACAAAAAGCGCTATCCAAAACGCCATTCAATCACCCAGAGGAATAGATTTGGATTTGGTAAATGCCCAACAGGCGAGAAGGGTATTAGACAGACTAGTGGGTTTTGAATTATCGCCAATCCTTTGGAAAAAGATAAAAACAGGCCTTTCAGCAGGAAGAGTTCAGTCCGTAGCAGTCCGTTTTGTTGTGGAACGCGAACGTGAAATAGAAAAGTTCAAAGCAAAATCTTTCTTTAAAATCACTGCTTACTTTGATCTTGGAAATAAGAAGCAATTACAAGCAGAACTTTCAAAAAGATTCGATACAGAAGAGGAGGCTCGTGCATTTTTAGAGGCTTGCGCCAATGGAGAATTTTCAATTAAAGACCTTCAAAAGAAGCCGACCAAAAAATCTCCTGCACCACCGTTTACTACCTCTACATTGCAACAAGAGGCTAGTAGAAAACTAGGTTTTTCAGTTTCACAGACCATGACAGTGGCTCAAAAGCTCTATGAGGCAGGTATTATTTCATACATGAGGACAGACTCAGTAAATTTATCTGAAGATGCCATCAACAGTGCGGTGGCTATGATAAAAAAAGAATACGGTGATGATTTTGTAAAAGTGAGACACTATAAAACGAAATCCAATTCGGCACAGGAAGCACACGAAGCCATTCGACCTACCAACTTTGCTGAAACCGAGCCGGGCGCAGACAGGAACGGTCAACGACTGTATGAGTTGATTTGGAAAAGAGCAATTGCCTCACAGATGGCAGAAGCTCAAATAGAAAAAACAACAGCCACAATAGCAATTTCAACTGTACCGGAAACATTAGTGGCGTCAGGTGAAGTAGTAAAATTCGAAGGTTTCCTTTCTGTATACCTCGAAAGTACAGATGATGATGAGGAGGATGAAGACCAAAAGGGGATGCTGCCTCCATTGAAAGTTGGACAGGTACTTAACTTAGATTATATGAATGGACGTCAAGGGTTTACAAGACCTCCATCACGATATACCGAGGCTAGCCTGGTGAAGAAATTGGAAGAAATGGGGATTGGTAGACCGTCTACTTATGCACCAACTATTTCTACCATTCAGAAGCGTAATTATGTAGAAAAGGAAGCGAGGGAGGGCAAAGAACGACCTTACAAAGTGATTAAGTTAAAGGACAAGAAAATAGAGGAGAAATCCTTGACAGAAATTACCGGTGCGGAAAAAAATAAAATGTTCCCTACCAATATAGCGATGGTGGTAACAGATTTTTTGGTTGATAATTTTCCTAATGTAACCAATTACAGTTTTACTGCGGAAGTAGAAGCCAAATTTGATGAGATCGCTCAAGGTCTCAAGGAATGGGATAAAATGATTGCAGAGTTTTATACTGATTTCCATGCCAAGGTGGAGCTCACTGAAAATATTGAACGTGCCGATGTACCTAGCTCTCGTGAGTTAGGGATTGATCCTAAGTCTGGATTAAAAGTTATAGCCAGATTGGGCAGGTTTGGTCCATTGGTGCAAATAGGCGAAGAAACTGAAGATTCTAAACCAAAATTTGCCAGCCTTAGACAAGGGCAATTTATTGAAAGCATTACACTAGAGGACGCACTAGAGTTATTCAAATTACCTCGTGAAATAGGCGATTATAAAGAACTCCCAATGCTTATTGGCTTGGGGAGATTTGGCCCGTATGTAAAGTATGACGGCAAGTTTGTTTCCATTCCAAAAACAGATGACCCCTATACCATTGAGCCGGCTCGTGCTATTGAATTGATTGAAGCCAAAATAGAGGCAGATAAAAACAAGTTCATAAAGACCTTTGATGAAAATCCTGATATTCAGGTACTTAATGGCCGTTTTGGCCCTTACATCAAAGCCGGTAAGAAGAACGTAAAAATTCCTAAAGACAAAGAACCTGCAGATTTAACCTTGGAAGAATGCCTCGAACTCGCAGCCAAAGCCCCAGAGAAGAAGGGGAGGTACGCGAAGAAGAAGTAAAAATTAAGTGTTGGAGTAAAGTTCAAAGTTGGGAAGTACCTGCCAACAGAATACGCTTGCCGAGTTTATTCAACTGTTTGTTAATATATGTAGGCATCCCCAAGGCAATAATAACCTGGTATGTTTAGTGTATACTGGTATGTTTAGTGTATATATGGTAAGATACCCCCTCCGAATGACATCAGACACAATTAAGAGCTCGAAATGGTTGCCTAAACTCTTCGACAAGCAAGACAGGCTTAGGATGACTTGGAGAATCTGATAAATGCTTTGCACTACTTAGTGTACTTTGTGTTTTCTCTTTGTCCTTTGTGGTTAAATTGTGACGACCAGCCATTGTTCCACTGTTCATTATTCATTGCTCATTGCTCGTTGTTCATTATTCATTGCTCATTGTTCATTGCTCATTGCTCATTGCCCATTGTTCATTGTAAATTACACCTTACAAATCCCACCTATATTGCATTTTAAATGATCGATAAAATTAGCCAGGTATTGTGGGGGATCCTTCTTTTTGAGTGTAACAGCATACCAGGTTCGGTGAAAACCTTTTTTAGTAATTGGAATGGCTACGAGCCTATTGTCTTCCAAATAAGGCTCAATCATCCACTTAGCGATAACCTTTATGCCCATTCTTGCTTTTACCATTTGTATCACGGCATCTATCACCTGAATTTGCATCACCTTTTTCGGTTTTATCCCCTCAGGGATCAGATATTTTTGGAAGATGTCAATGCTTTCCAATGGGTAGGAGTGAATGATTAAATTTTCTGTGGCAAAATCCTGAATGTTTATGTATTTCTTTTTGGCCCAGGGGTGTTCCAGTGTCACCAATGCTATAGATTCATCCTGAAAGAGTTCATGATAAGTGAGTTGTTCATAATTACGCTTTTCACTCACCACAGCTAAATCAAGCTTTCCATCGAGAATAAGTTTTTCTGTTTCCACATCTTCATCAGAGAAGATTTCTATTTCTATTTCCGGAAACTCTTTATGGAAGTCGATCATTAAAGCTGGCAACCAATGATAGCAGGTATAGCATTGAGTTGCGATACGTACCGTACCTGTATCACCACCTACATATCTCATCACTGAAAGTTTCGTTTTTTCAATTTCAGCCAAAATTCTATGTGCCGATTCCAACATGATTTTACCCGCTCCAGTGAGAATTAATTTCTTATTGATACGATGAAAAAGGGATGCGCCTAATTGTGTTTCTATTTCTTTCAATTGGTGGCTAAGAGCTGACTGGGAAAGGAATAATGTGTCTTTAGCCTTGGTGAGGCTACCTTTTTCGGCTACCTCTTTGATGAGTTTGAAATGCCTTACCTCCATATTAGTATTAGTTATATTCATCAATATTAGTAAATAAATTCATCAAATTAATAGAACAGCAATAATTTTATGACGTTAAATTGGTCAAATCAAATTCACCATAAATAATAAAGTCATGAAAAATATGAATAGCAACAAACCAGTAAATCAAGGCAATCGTACTTCAAGGTTCATTTCCTTTTGTATCACTGAGTATTTAAGAAGCGTTAAAGATTTTAATCTTGGGTTAGCGGCATTTACTAAATAGTAACTATGAAAACTAAAAACATCCTTCTACTCCTTTTACTAGCTTCACTTTGGGGACCTTCCTTTCTATTTATCAAAGTGGCTGTACAAGAGATTTCTCCGTTGCAGCTTGCCGCTTTAAGAATTGGAATTGCCGCTGTTTTAATTAACGTCTTTTTAATACTAAAAAGGCAAAGGTTAACAACGAACTTAAAGTTTTGGAAATATGTCGCTGTCGCTGGATTTTTTGCACATTCGTTGCCTTTTATTTTAATCAACTGGGGTGAGCAGTATATTGACAGTGGCTTAGCATCAATTTTAAATGGACTTACCCCTTTGAGTACAATCATACTTGCTAACTTTATGATCAGTGAGGAGAAGTTAACGAAGAAAAATCTTTTGGGCGTACTTCTTGGTTTTGTAGGGTTAGTAGTATTAGTAATGCCTAATGTGGTTGATGGGCTACAGGCAACTCAGGCAGGTATATTTGCCGTGTTTTTTGGCGCAATAAGCTATGGAATTGGGATGGTGTATTCTAAAAAATACCTAAAAAATACTCCCCCAGTTCATGCCCCTTCGGCACAACTACTGATGGCCAGTTTGTATTTAATTCCATTGTCATTGTTAGTAGATTCACCCTCCAATTTGCTCAATGTATCTTGGCAGGCCACCGGGTCGGTGCTAATTTTGGCTGTTTTCGGAACGGCCATCGCTTTTGTAATCTATTACAAATTGATAGAAGTAGCGAGCACTTCCTTTTTGTCTCTTGTGACATATCTAATGCCCATTTTTGGGGTGGCGCTAGGTGTTTTGTTTATGAATGAGATAATAAGTTTGTCAATGATTGGAGGCATGATACTAATCTTGACGGGTATTATGGTAGTAAATTATAAGAAATCACCCTTACAGGTTTCCTGTTCTAATTTACATGATACTGGAGCATGTATTGCCAGTGGGTCAAATGTACTTCTGAAATAAGTGTTATTATCAGTTTATTTTAACGGTATTATCGCTCCAAGACCAAAATTTCCATTTTGATAAATGGGCATGGCAATGATATTCAGTCTCTTAGGACGCCTGATCTTTTCGCGGTCGGCCCGTAAGTAAACTAAGTTGGTAGATAGGATGCCGATAGCTGCTCCAAAAAAGACATCTGTAGTCCAGTGCCGGTTATTTAGAATTCTCAAGGCCCCAACTGCGGTTGCAGATCCGAAACCCAATACACTGTACAATGGATTTTTATCACCATATTCTTTATGAATAAAGGTGGCTGCTACAAAAGCCTGTGCTGTATGGCCCGAAGGAAAGGAGGAGAAGTTACTGCCGTCAGGTCTGGGGACTTCGGTGACTTGTTTTAGCGGCACAACAATGGCCATCATTACTAATTCTGATTTAACCAGTAGCCACATTTGACGGGTAAAACTGTGTTTCCCCTTTATTCCCATTGCATTTAGACCCAATACTGCAGCAATTGGACTGTATTGAAGATAGTCGTCAACGTGAGTTTTAAATTTAGAGGCACGTTCATTTCGCTCTTCATAAATATCTTCACGACCTATAAAATCGATATCTGCAAAAGTCAATGTGCCCACTCCCATGAATAGTAATGGAGTCATAAATGCCCTTTGTAGATTTGATTTTTGCAGATGTTTGGAAATTAATGTCGAATCTATTTGTGCTTTTGCTTGATAGGTAATGAGACACAAAACGACTAGTAAAAAGGGGCTGATCTTGGCCATAAGTTTGTCTGGGTTTTTACCCAACACGGCTAGTAATTTGGTTTGGTGGGTTGATTAAAACTTTAAATTTCAATAACCAACCATTATACTATTTCAATCGTATTAGCGGATTAAGTATTTATAAATATGTTGTTAGGGGACAAAAAAAATCAATCGATATGGCTGTGGAAGTGAATGGAGCCTTATTATCCTGGCCAATATTTCAGATTACATAATATTTATTGTATTTTAAAACTATGCTAAAGTTAGTTGTTCTTTCAGGTGCAGGGGTAAGCGCAGAGAGTGGAATTCCAACTTTTAGGGATGCCGGTGGTCTCTGGGAAGGTCATGATGTAATGGAGGTGGCATCACCTCAAGGATGGCAAAAAAATCCGGAGTTGGTTCTTGACTTTTACAATAAACGAAGAGCAATTGCTGCAGCGGCAAAACCCAATGAAGGTCATTTGGCTTTGGCAAGTTTGGAAGAAGATTTTGACGTAACTATAATAACTCAAAATATAGATGGCCTCCATGAACTTGCAGGGTCATCTAATGTCATTCATCTTCACGGATTGCTATCTCAAGCTAGAAGCTCTGTTGATGAGAATATGGTTTATGACATTGGTAATCAGGAGATTAAACTTGGGGATAAGTGTAAAAAAGGGTCACAACTTAGGCCAAATATTGTTTGGTTTGGAGAGATGGTACCCATGATAGAAAAAGCAGCCAAAATTAGTGAACAAGCGGATATATTTATAGTGGTTGGAACCTCATTGGCGGTTTATCCAGCAGCTAGTCTCATAGATTATGTGCCTTATACTAGTGAGATTTATGTGGTTGATCCAAACATGCCTTACATAAAAGATAAGCACAATATCAAGTTGGTAAATGCAAAAGCCACCACTGGCCTCAAAGAAATAGCTCTAGAATTAAAGGCTAATTATCACTGACCCCTTCTGATAATCTTCCCAAAAAATTAATAAAAGATTTTTTATCGTAATTGGCCATCCCCACCTCCTTAGACACTATTTTCCCTTCTGGTGAAATGACAAATGTAGATGGAATCGAGGGGACTCTGTATACATTTGGAACCCTACCAGCTGCCATAAATACAGGAAATGTAAATCCCTTTTTCTGTATAAATTTCCTTGCTTTTTCTTCTGAATTATCAGTTGAAAGCATCACGAATACTATTTTATCTTTGTCAACTTTCTCGTATAGACTTTGAATGCCAGGCATCTCAGCAATACATGGTGGACACCAAGTAGCCCAAATGTTCAGAAATATTACTTTGCCTTTGTAATCACTAAGGTTAACGACTTCACCATTGAGATTCTTCAATTGAAAGTCAAAGTCTGCATCTTCGGTATTATCTGAAATTTCAGTATCAGCTGTAATTAGGCCAGTAGACAATATTGCCCTTTGAGCAAAAGCAGCAACTTGTGTGTGGAGACCCGTTAGGTAAAGAACTAGGAATATAGCTCCTATAATGCCCCAAGATTTCAATTCTTTTTTAATATTCATTATTCCAATTTTAAGTAAAGTAAACACATATGGTACTAAAGTAATTCACTAAAAGTTGAACAAATTTGAAATGTGGACTAAATTCCAAATAAGGGCGAAAAATTTAGCGAATCGAGTCAAGGCTCTAAGCCAATATTTTTACATTTGTCTACTTGACTTGATAACAAATTAATAATGATTGAGAATACACTAAAAGTAGCGAAGGAACTTAATATAAATCATAAGCAAGTAGAAGCAGTGGTAGCCTTATTGGACGAAGGGGGCACCGTACCTTTTATTTCAAGATATAGAAAGGAAGCCACAGGTAGTTTGGACGAAGTACAGGTAGCTGCAGTTAGAGATAGGGTGGAGCAGCTCCGAGAGCTAGATAAAAGGAGAGAGGCCATTCTTAAGTCAATTGAGAAGCAAGAAAAATTGACACCTGAACTTGAAGCACTTATAAACAAAGCTGAAACTTTATCTGAGTTAGAAGACATCTATTTGCCCTATAAACCAAAACGTAAAACTAAGGCCAGTATAGCTAAGGAAAAAGGACTTGAGCCTCTGGCGAAATTAATTTTTGAACAGAAGTCTTTTGATGTAGAATTGGAAGCATCTAAATATATAGATGAGGAGAAACAAGTAGCTAGTTTTGAAGAGGCATTGCAGGGGGCAAGAGATATCATTGCTGAGTGGGTCAATGAGAATCAGGAGGCAAGAAAGGTTATGCGGAAACTCTTTGAAAAGGAGGCGATTATCACATCAAAAGTGATTAAAGGTAAGGAAGAGGAGGGTCAGAAATTCAAAGATTATTTTGAATGGGAAGAATCTATAGCGGCAACCCCCTCTCATCGTTTATTAGCAATGAGAAGGGGCGAGAAAGAAATGATTTTGGCCTTAGATATTGCCCCTAATGATGAAAAAGCTGTAAATCTACTTCAAGAGCAATTTGTTTCTAGTAAAAATGACGCTTCTGAGCAAGTAGAATTGGCAGTAAGTGATTGTTATAAACGATTGTTAAAACCTTCGATGGAAACTGAACTGCGGGTACTTAGTAAACAAAAGGCCGATGAAGAGGCGGTAAAAGTGTTTGCGGACAATTTGCGAAAGCTTTTGTTAGCGGCTCCCTTGGGACAAAAGAATGTATTGGCATTAGACCCAGGGTTTAGGACAGGTTGTAAGTTGGTTGTTCTTGATAAACAAGGAAAACTTTTGCATAATGATGCCATCTATCCAAATGAACCTCAGAAAAAAATAACACAGGCAGGAGCAATTGTTAAACAGCTGTGCGATCAATATAAAATTGAAGCCATAGCGATAGGAAATGGCACAGCAGGTAGGGAAACGGAAAAATTTATCAAAGATCTTAATTTGCCAGCCTCCATTTTAATACTAATGGTGAATGAAAGTGGTGCTTCAATATACTCTGCTTCTGATGTGGCTCGTGAAGAATTCCCAACACAGGACATTACAGTAAGAGGTGCCGTATCTATTGGTCGCAGGTTGATGGACCCTTTGGCTGAATTGGTGAAAATTGACCCGAAATCAATAGGAGTGGGGCAATACCAACATGATGTAGATCAAAATTCTTTAAAACATGGACTTGATGATGTGGTAATGAGCTGTGTGAACTCCGTTGGGGTGGAGCTAAATACGGCCAGCAAAGAATTACTTTCTTATGTGTCTGGTTTAGGGCCGCAGTTGGCTAAGAGCATAGTAGAATTTAGAAATGAAAATGGACCTTTTGCCGTTAGAGCGGCATTGACCAAAGTTCCAAGATTAGGAGATAAAGCTTTTGAGCAAGCAGCAGGTTTTTTGAGGATTCAAGGTGCTAAAAATCCACTTGATAGGTCAGCCGTTCACCCAGAGAGTTATCATATAGTTGAGAAAATGGCTAAGGATCAACAATGTTCTGTTCAGGATCTTATTGATAGTGTTGAGTTGAGAAATAAAATAAGTTTGAAGGATTATGTGACAGATAAAGTAGGCCTACCTACATTAACTGACATTTTCGAAGAGCTTGCAAGACCCGGTCGCGATCCTAGAGAGCAGTTTGAAGCATTTGCTTTTCAAGAGGGCGTTAATCATATGGAAGATTTGAAGGTGGGGATGAAGTTACCCGGGTTGATTACTAACGTTACAAATTTTGGTGCATTTGTTGATATAGGTGTTCATCAGGATGGCCTTGTACACATCAGCCATTTGGCCGATACTTTTGTAAAAAATCCCGCTGAACACGTATCTGTACAACAGAAGGTAACTGTGACTATAATGGAGGTAGATGTAGCTAGAAAAAGGATTGGATTATCCATGAAAAGTGATCCATTTGGCAAGAAACCAGTAGTTAGACAGACGTCAAAACCAAAAAAACAAAAGGAATCGGCTAATGAAGGAGACCTGCAACAAAAATTGAATGCGTTGAAGGGCATGTTTAATAGATAAACCATATATAATTACTTAAATTGCAAGTTAATAGGCTTTTAATTATGAAAAAAATAGCAGTACTGTTGGCTGTTTTGGTGTTCTTTTCGTTGGATACCGAAGCCCAAAAGATAAAATACAAGGATCTATTTTTACTACTTGAAACTGGTAAATATGATGATGGTGAACCTATACTGAAGAATTTTCTAAAAGAAGAGAAAAACGCAGACCATGCCAACGCCAACCTGCAAATGGCATTTATTTTTAACAAAAAAGTTGATGATGGCGATGTTTTATTAAAATCAGATGAGTTGATCGTCAATGCTGATTCGGCTCTGATTTATTATAGTTTGGCACTTAAATATATTGATGAAAAGGAGATCAAAAAGAATGACGAATATTATCAGGCTTACCAAAGGCGTGACATCAGAACTGGTAAATTCGGCATTAAATTGGCAGATGTTCAATTTGATTTGGAAAAGAGAATCTCAAACTTGAAAGACAAGAAGACTAAAGTTCAAGAGCTTCAAGTTTATTTTAAAAGTACCATCAGCAACTATAATGAGGCCTTGGAAGGCTTCAATGAAATCAAGAAAGATTTTCCTACTCAAAAAATACTATACTTAAGATCTAATGAAGATTTATTAAATAGAATAGGAGAGGTAGAAAATAAATCCAAATTGGCACTGCAAAATTTTGATTCGTTTCAGGCAACGCTTAAAAAAATTGAGAAGGCAGGCTATGCTCCTGCTTTACATATGAAGGATATCATTTCCTATGAAAAGGATGGCTCAACAAACATTGATCTAACTTCTGATAATGTTAATTTCTGGGATTATGAAAAGTGGGGTGAATCTGTAAATGATGGTATAAAGAATAATATAACCCCATTAAGATCTGAGTTAGTTGCCTATGACCAGTCGTTGAATCAATTGATCGATCGGCTTGAGACAGATTCCATGTCAATGGCAGATAAAATCAAGCCATCGTCAGCCATCATCAGCAAATTAAGAGAATATGACAATGATCCTTTACCTGAGGCAATTTTTAATTTGAAAAAGGCTGAAATAATGAAGGGATCATTGGAAATGGATCATTTGAGCTACAGAGATAGTGCAGATGTAATTTACCAGTTAAATTATGCCAATTCTAAGCTTGGGTATGTGAATAGAATGGATAGTATAATTAGTTTATTGATAGCCAGAAATCAAGCGGAAGATGAACTCAATTATGCTAATTTTATCAACAACCAATTTAAAAGTGCTGCAGGATTGCAAGTTTATATTAAATCAAGACTGGATAAGGTACAGGAGGATAAAAGAAATACAGAGCTTCAATTTAATAGATTGACGGAAAGGTCGAAATGGCTAATTGAAGGTAAGGATAGTATTCCAATATTTAAGGAAGTCAATCCAGCACAAACAAAATATGCCCCATTATTGATTAATAATCAATTGACTGCAGGTTTATACTTTTCAGGAAAAACACCAGCGAAAGGGTACTTTGCCGCCATTAATAATAAACGTGTTCCAAATCTAAAAGTGGTTTTTACAGTAGATACTGATAATTTCAAAAAGCAAAATCTTGAAGCAATAAAAACGTTAATCTCTACAGACGATGATGGCCATGTATTCTACTTGATGTTTTATAGTCAACTGCCAGAAAAGGAAGAATTTGCCGCTAGCGTATGTAAAATTTATTCATCTGACGGACTAGCTTGGGAGAAAGATATTACACTTGCCACAGCACCAAAAGAAATGTTGATTAATGGCAATACTGGCGACTTAATTATTGATTATGACAAAGCCAATTATCTGGGTACTCAGGCTATTGCCGATAGGTTAGTGCTCGATAAAAAAGGACAGGTAAAAAAATAAGCCCGTTAGGGCTTATTGCTTTCCGACTAGTTTTAACCAATCGTGATACCTTACATCAATTCTATTTTTAATGGTTTCATAATGTTCCCATGAGTCTTTAACATGATAAATGGAAGGTAATTTCTTTACCAGTACTTCATCATAGTCATTTCTATACAAGCCACCACCATAGTAGTAGTAGGTAAACATGTTGCCATTCTTATTGAACAGTTCAAATCCTAGATAGCCATCCCAGATTTCACTTAAAATAGTACAGGAGATTTCTCGTCTTTTAAATCTAAAGATTTGCATATCAGCCTCTTCTTCAAAATATTCAGAATAAAGGTCATTGTCAATCACCCATCCTAGGTACATACCTATATGGACATAAGCCTGTTCTATAGGAAGTGAGTCTGGAAAATTGCCAAGAAAATGGCTTTTCGCGTTATCGTAAATCGTTTTTTGAATCTCAGTCTTTTTATCTATCATCTTGTCAACTTTAAACAAATTGAAATATACTCATTTGCCTTTTAATGGAAAAACATATAACCAAAAACTATTGCTGCAATTATTCCTGCAAGATCGGCAATTAATCCTGCAGTTATAGCATACCTGATGTTTTTGATGTTTACAGAACCAAAATATACTGCTACAATATAGAAAGTTGTTTCTGTTGCACCTCTAAAAACACTGGCCATTTGCCCAACAAAAGAATCTACACCATGAATTTTTATGGTCTCAATCATCATTCCCCTCGCAGCCCCGCCACTTAAAGGTTTCATAACTGCCACAGGTAAAGCATCTACAAAATCAGTGTTCATACCAACAGCAGCAACAACAAACCTGATACCTTCAATAAGATAGTCCATTGCACCAGAAGCTCTAAAAACTCCTATTCCCACAAGAATAGCAATTAGATACGGTATGATTTTAATAGCTATCTGAAAACCATCTTTTGCACCTTCAATAAAGGTATCATAAAGGTTAATTCGTTTTCTTACACCTAGAAATAGAAAACACATAATAAGTGTAAAAATGATAAAATTACTGGCCACGGTAGATATTTGGCCAATTTCTTCTTGACTTAACTGGGTTAGATAATAAACCAAAGAACCAATAATAAGGGTTAAGCCTCCTAAATAGGCAAGTATCACTCTGTCAAATAGATTTATTTTTTGATAAATAGATACTGTTATTAAGCCAACTATTGTTGAGCAAAAGGTGGCTAATAATATGGGCATAAAAACATCCGTAGGATTAGTGGCACCTAATACTGATCGATCTACCAAAATAGTCAATGGAATAATTGAAAGCCCTGAGGTGTTCATGACTAAGAACATGATTTGTGCATTGGAAGCCTTGTCTTTGTCAGGGTTAAGCTCCTGCATCTCATTCATGGCCTTCAGACCTAGCGGAGTAGCTGCATTGTCAAGACCAAGTATGTTGGCAGAGAAATTCATAATGATCGACCCCGCTGCTGGGTGGTCTCTGGGTATTTCTGGGAATAACCGACTGAAAAATGGACCAACCAATCTGGATAATATTTTTACCATTCCACCTTTTTCACCAATTCGCATAAGTCCCAGCCAAAGTGACATTACGCCAGTTAAATAAAGCGAAATTTCAAACCCGGTTTTTGACATATCAAAGGTGGAATTCACCATGGAGGTGAATACTTCAGTATCTCCAAAAACGAAGAGTTTAACTAATGCAACGAGAAATGCAATAAAGAAAAACCCGATCCAGATATAATTGAGTACCATAAGAATTTAAACTAATCAAAAAAGCTGAATAAAGTGATAGTTCTATCCGTATTAATCATTTATTAGATTTAGTATATGACAAGCTGCAAGCCCTGCAGTTTCGGTTCTTAACCTACTCTTGCCAAGACTTATTTTCTTAAACCCAGCTTTTTCAGCTTCTAACAGCTCGACATTTGAAAAATCTCCCTCGGGCCCAATAAGTATATGATAGTGTTCACTCTTTCTAGCAGCCTCTTTAAGGTGTAAAGGATTAGTACTATCCACATAACCAATAAATTTTTCTCCTTTGTAGTCAACTTTTAAAAAATCAGAAAGTTTAATGGTGGGGTTAATCTTGGGTAAACTGGCTTTAAGTGATTGTTTCATGGCGCTAATGGCCTTTTTTTCAATCCGTTCAAATTTGAGATGTTGTCGTTCTGAGTTTTGACAAATCACAAAACTTAACTCATCTACACCAATTTCAACAGCTTTTTCTACCAACCATTCAATCCTATCGAGATTTTTGGTAGGTGCGATGGCTAGGTGAATTTTAAAGGTTCTCTTTTCCTCTGAAGTCTTTTCCTTAATGGCTAGGTGACAGCTTTTACTATTGGCCTCTTTAATCTCACAAACATAAAAGGTTCCTTTGCCGTCAATGATATTGATAAGGTCGCCTGCCTTTTTTCTTAACACTTTAATGCAATGCCGTGCTTCATCTTCATTTAGATGAAATTGATCACCAGTTATATTTGGCTCATAAAAAAGTTGCACTAGGCATATTTTTGATAAAGGGAATCAACAAATAGGACATACTCTGTCATGGCATCCTCTTTCGATTTACCAGCCAATTCTGCCCATGCATCATGTTTTGCTATTGCTTTGAAGTCGAACCCTCCTGGTCGCGACTCTGTGTTGTCCCCGTCAGTGGCTTGCTTATAAAGCGCGTACAATTTTAATAATTCATCATTCGCAGGACGTTGAGGTAAATCCTTTGACTTTTTTACTGCACTTTCGAATTCTTGCATAATTTTAAAATAAAAAAAGAGGCTGTCTCAAAAGCGAATCGTCATTGTGAAAATTGTGAAGCCTGCCTTGCTGTAGGCAATTCTGTTGAAGTAACTACTAACAGTGTTGGGATCGCTTCTTTTCCTCCCGATGACGGCATTGTATCTTTTTGAGACAGCCTCGAATTAGAAAATTAGTTTTTAACGGTTCTTCATCTCTTTGTAAGACCTTAGGTTTTCACCTACATAGATTTGTCTTGGTCTACCAATAGGCTCGTTATTTTCACGCATTTCTTTCCACTGGGCGATCCAACCTGGTAAACGACCAAGTGCAAACATTACTGTAAACATATCAACAGGTATACCTAAAGCACGGTAAATGATTCCAGAATAGAAATCTACGTTAGGGTAGAGCTTTCTTTCAACAAAGTAAGGGTCACTCAATGCTTCTTGCTCTAATCCTTTAGCTATTTCCAAAATAGGATCATTGACACCTAATTTTTCCAATACGTCATCTGCTGCTTTTTTGATAATCTTAGCACGCGGATCGAAGTTTTTGTAAACCCTATGTCCAAAACCCATCAATCTAAATGGATCATCTTTATCTTTGGCCTTCGCCATCCATTTCTTGGTGTCACCACCATCTTTCTTGATGTTTTCCAGCATATTGATCACAGCAGAGTTAGCACCTCCGTGTAAAGGCCCCCATAGGGCGTTAATTCCGGCTGAAATAGAAGCATATAAACTTGCCTGTGCTGAACCAACAATTCTTACTGTAGAAGTAGAACAGTTTTGTTCGTGGTCAGCATGAAGGATCAATAATTTATTGAGTGCGCTAGCTATTACAGGGTCTACATCATACTTTTCAGCAGGCAGGGCAAACATCATTTTCAAGAAGTTGCCACAGTAGTCTAGTGTGTTATCAGGGTAATTTACTGGATGACCAATTTCATTTTTATAGGCCCAAGCTGCAAATGTTGGCATTTTGGCCATTATTCTAATAATGCTCAGGTTTACTTTTTCTGCTGAACGATTAGGATCTAATGATTCAGGGTAAAATGCCGTAAGAGCAGTTACCAAAGATGAAAGTACTCCCATTGGATGGGCATTAGAAGGAAACCCTTCTAGGATTTTCTTAATATCCTCGTGAACGAGTGTATGTACTTTTATTTGATTTTGAAAATCTGTCAGTTGGGGAACGGTAGGAAGTTCCCCATAAATCAATAAGTAAGACACCTCTAAAAACGAGGACTTTTCAGCTAATTCTTCAATTGAATACCCTCTATACCTCAAAATACCCTTTTCTCCATCAAGAAAAGTAATAGCACTTGTTGTTGCTCCAGTATTTTTATAACCAGGATCAAGTGTAATCAGCCCACTTTCACCTCTTAATTTCCCAATATCAACCCCTACTTCATTTTCGGTTCCTATTACAATTGGAAGTGTATAAGTTTTGTCTTCAAATTTAATTTCGGCTGTTTTAGACATATTGTTTGTGATTTTTAGAGTTATTCAAAGGTGCGTGAAATTAGCAATAATTTAGGTCAAATAAAAGGCACAAAAGTGTCTAATTATTACCCAAGATCAATGGCATTCCATCTTTTCCACTGCCAACCACAACTACTTTTGAATTAGGTGATTTTGCTAGTTCCAAAGTAGCCTCGATTCCTCGCATTTTTAATAATTCAGGAGTTAAACTACTGTTAATAATTTTATTGGCTACTGCTTCTCCATCCGCTGCTATACGTTTTCTTTCAGCTTCACTTTTTTCTTTGTCAAGTCTAAACTGATAGGCCAATGCTTCCTGCTCTTGCTTTAGTTTATTTTCAATGGCCGTTTTTATTTGTTCTGGCAAATTGATTGATCTAATAAGCAGTGCACGCATTTGGCAGTTGTTTTCTTTTAGGCTGTTTGCAGTCTCTGTTTTAATCATAGACTCAACTTCACCTCTTTTGGTAGAGTAAATTTCCTCTGCCGTGAATCGTCCAGTAACTTGTCTAACCGCTGCCCTAACTTCTGGGATAACCAACGTATTGATGTAACCGGTACCGAAATTTTCATGTAGGTAGCCTATTTGAGCATATATTGGATGAAATCTTAAAGTAACGTCTACACTTATACTCAATCCATTTTTATCCAAAACATCCATTTTTTCGTCAATGGAATTTTCCTTTACATCATAAACATAAAGATCATTCCAAGGAGCTTTCATCCCAAAACCTTGTTGAATTACATTGTCTTTATCCAAACCGCCTTGAAACTTTTTGAAAATCACCGCTCGTTCTCCAGCGTCAATAGTATAGAATATACTTGATGATAGTCCGAAAAGTAAGAATAGGGCTACTACTGCTGATATAATAAAGGGTAAAAATTTTCTGTTGTCCATTTTCTGGTAAATTATGTGAATGCCAAAATTGGGCAACAAAAACTGAATTTCAAAGCCAGTTACTCACATACACGTTTTACTTTGTCAAAGTCTTCATAATATCCAAGAGCTCCTGCTTCATCCCAATCTTTACAGGCACCATCTTTATTACCCATTGAGAACTTACAATTTCCGCGCTTTGAGAAATAGGTACCATCCGTATTATTCAAAACAATAGCCGTATTATAGTCTTCAAGGGCTTTTTCATATTTTCCTAGAGATGCATATGCCTGTGCTCTAAAGAAATAACTGTCCGCATTTTGGTAATTTTTAATGACCGCTATATTGTACATAAATATAGCAGAATCATAGAGCTCCATTTTATTAAAGATATTTCCCTTATAAAAATAGTAACCATAAAAATCAGGGTTGATCTTTATAAGATTGGAAACACTTTTCAGTGCAGATTTTAATTGATTTGCTCCATATTGAGCTTCAAACCGATAGTAATTATACTTTTCCTCGAAGGGCTTGAGCTTTGAAGCCATGTCATAGTCCTTGATAGCCCCATTAAAATCACCGAGTTCGTATTTCATTTTGCCTCGTAAAATATACGAATAGGCTGAAGTATCCGTTGGGTTTAAAGATATGTAGTTAGAAAAGGCATCAAGTGCCTGATCTAATTCACCTTTATTGCGATAAGCGAAGCCTTTGTACATCCAAAGAATAGATAAATTAGGATCGAGTGACTTTGCCTTATCGAAGTCGTCTAATGCTTTATCGAACTTATCAAGTTTAAAGTATGTAATACCACGATGAAAATAGGCGTCAACCATGGAAGAGTCCAGAGCTATGCTTTGCGTGAGCAAATCAATGGCCTTTGACTTATCAGCAGCCAGGTATCGGTAACCTTTGTTGTATAGGTCACGAGCATTTTCCTGAGCGTGAAGCATGCTAAATGAAGTAAAAAAAAAGAGAAACAGAAAAAAATAAGAAGAATACAAAACTTTAATGAAATGGTTCATGTTATCAATCGGTCATAAGGTGCATTCGTAATTAATGAAAATAATTCTTACCAGTATCAATTATTTTTTGTATCATGCGAAATTTCCAGAAAACCAACAGAAATTAAGGACAATAGGTGTGTGTGAAACGGCAAAAGTATTTAAATACTTTCCAAAAATATTTATAATCATCAATATCAGGGAACAAAATGTTAATTAATTTGTTAATAACAGGTTAGCACAATAATAATAGCAATATATATCAGGTAAACAACAAGAATGAGACAACTTAAGATTACGCAATCTATCACTAACCGTGATAGTAGAACGCTCGAAAAGTATTTTAATGAGATTTCAAAAGATGAGCTTTTGACTCCTGAAGAGGAGGTTGATTTAGCTCAACGAATTAGAGAAGGAGATGACGCAGCACTAGAGAAACTAGTAAAGGCAAATTTAAGGTTTGTGGTATCTGTAGCAAAGCAGTATCACTACTCCAACAAAATTCCTTTAAATGACTTAATCAACGAAGGTAATTTAGGATTGGTTAAGGCTGCCAAGCGATTTGACGAAAAGAGAGGATTTAAATTTATCTCTTATGCGGTATGGTGGATCAGACAATCAATTATTCAAGCACTTGCAGAACATTCAAGAATTGTAAGAATTCCTTCAAATAAAATTGGAGCCCTATCAAAGATTGATCAAGCTTCTTCATTATTAGAGCAGAAGTTCGAACGTGAGCCAACTGACGAAGAATTGGCTGAGTTACTTGATATGACAATAGAAGAGGTAAGGACAACTGTTAGATCACAAACTAAGCAGGTATCTATTGACAAGCCATTTTCTGAAGACGAAGGAAGTTCTTTGTTGGATGTTATGGAAGACGAAGATAGCAATGAGGTTGAGAGTATCGTTTATAAGGATTCTTTACGAAGAGAAGTTGGACGTCTACTTTCAACACTTACTGAAAGAGAAAGAGTAGTGATAAATCAATATTTCGGACTTAGTGAGGAAACAAGTTTGTCACTAGAAGATATAGGAGAAAACCTTGGCCTGACAAGAGAAAGAGTAAGACAGATCAAAGAAAAGGCACTTAGAAAACTATCTAAGAACCCTAAGAATGAATTGTTGATCCCTTACTTAGCTAGCTAATATTTGTTATTTAACTATTATTAAAAGGAGCATTTTTTAAATGCTCCTTTTTTGTTCACGTTTGTTTATTTCAGTTTGTAGTTCTCTGCGCAGTTTCATTTGCTTGTCCAACGAGGATCTTTTGTATTCTTCAAATTTTAACTCCAATTTTTCAAATGCGCTAATTTTTGTTTTTGCGATGTTCCTACGCTCTTTTAAACTGACAATTAGAATACCACAAAACACTAAAAGGATACTGATGATTGTGAAATTAAGAATTTGGTAGAATGTCTTACCGAATTCAACGCCTAATACATTAATATGTGAGGTAGCATATTGTAATTCTTCAATGGCAGCATCTCTTACCTCCATATTAGCTTTCAGCTGATCGATGTTTGTTTTATTAACAGAATTTTCCGATTGCAATTTTGCTATGGCAGCCTCCTTGACATTGATACTGTCCAATACCGATTTCCAAAAATCATTAAGGGTTTTGATTTTAATCACTTTATACTCCTTGAATGTTTCTGAAGATTCTTTTAGTTCATCGAATTGGTCTTCAATACTCTTAGCTTCCACTATGTGTACTGAGAAACATAACAAAATGACTGTAAAAAGAAGTAATATGGTTTTCATAGCTAAAGAATATTTATTTATATAAAAGGAATTTTAAAAATAGCCATCCATATTCATTTTTATGCCGATTGTATTTAAAGAACGATGTATTTTTCGACCAATGGAACTATAAGGCGTTAAGGTCGGGATTTTTGGGCTGGGGTTATAGCGATATCTACTATTATATAATTAGAGCAATAAATATATTGGCAAAGGCTAGAAGTTGGTCATTCTACTCCTTAAATTAACAGTTAACAAACTTCTAATGGCTAAAACACAAATTTCTACCTACATGTCGCATCCGTGGCATGGAATTTCACACGGCATTGATTCACCAAATATTGTTAATGCTTTTATTGAAATGACACCTTCAGATTCAGTCAAATATGAAGTGGATAAAGAGACAGGATTTCTGAAAGTAGATAGACCTCAGAAATTTTCGAATATTGTGCCTGCTTTATATGGCTTTATACCAAGGACTTACTGCGCTGAAAAGGTAGCCGAGTACTGTATGGAGAAAACAGGTAGAAAGAATATCCTAGGCGATAAGGATCCTATAGATATTTGTGTGTTAACTGAACGCAATATTACGCATGGTAATATTCTCGTCCCTGCCATCCCCATTGGTGGTTTTAGAATGATAGATGGTGGTGAAGCAGACGATAAAATTATTGCTATTCTCAAAGGTGATGAGGTTTTTAACAATTGGAACTCCATGGAGGATTGCCCTGACTCACTCATCAACAGATTAAAGCACTATTTTCTGACTTATAAGCAAATGCCAGGAGAAGGGTCAACAAAACTTACGGAAATAACCCATGTATATGATAAAGTTGAGGCACATGAGATTATTCGTAGAAGTATGGCTGATTACAAACACTATTATGACTAAATAATTTGATTTTAAATTGAAAATTAAATAAACTTTGAGTAAACCAACTTTGGAAAATAAACAATTAATTTTTATGAAATATTTAAGTAAAATTTTCGTGTTCGCAGGTGTTATAACTTTAGTAGCCTGTGGTTCGCAGAAGAAAGAAGAAGCCAATGATGAAGAAATGGCATCTGAACCAGAAACTGAAATGGCAGAGGAAGTAAACCCTGAAGCCGTTGCTATGATATCTAGCGCAAGTGGAAGTACGATGAGTGGTCAGGCTGATTTTATTGACAATGGAGATGGTACTGTAACGCTAAATTTAAAAGTGGCGGGAGCCGTACCTGGTGAGCATGCATTGCATTTACATCAAAATGGAGACTGTAGTGCCCCTGATGCTACCTCAGCAGGAGGACATTGGAATCCTGGAATGAAAGATCATGGCAAACGTATGACAGAAGGTGGTGATTTTCACGCAGGTGATATTGATAATATTGTTGTTGGTGCGGATAGTACTGGCACACTTACAATGGTGGTAAAAGGATGGTCAGTTGGCGGACCAGATAGTACCAATGTAATAGGCAGAGCCATAATATTACACGGCAAAGCCGATGATTTTGTATCCCAGCCTTCTGGAGCTGCAGGCCCAAGGGTAGGTTGTGGAGTAATCTCTGCTAAAATGTAGACAAATTATGATTCATGATTTATAAAAAAAAATGCCGCTTCAAGCGGCTTTTTTTATACCCCACGTTTATCTCCATAAATTAGAATGTGCAGCCTATCAGTGTAATTATAGCCTTTAGCTTTACAAATCTCAATGAGCCACTGTTGCTTGGCCATGAGTTGCTTGCCAGTAGTCCCTTGAGGCATGAGGTAAACTTTGTCAACCGCTATTTTATAATTACCAATTAGCATTTCGATCTCTTCCAAATCATCCTGCTTGTCAATTACAAACTTAAAAACGGCCCTTTTATTAGCATTAAAATAAGTATATGCCTTTGTTTTTTCTCTTAGCCTTTTGCTATTGTTTGAATTTTCAAGTTTGGGTGAAACGTTGTATTGATCAATGTGTTGATCCAACTCTTGCAAAGGGGTTATTGTACCGTTGGTTTCGACTTCTATAGTATAATCTAATTTTTTAAGTGCTTCCACCAAAGGAATTAGCTCCTTTTGTTGCATTAATGGTTCTCCACCGGTTAAGATTATTCTTTTGCACGGATAATCTACTATTTCTGATATAATCTCAGTAACAGAAACTTCAACTATCCAATCTTTCTTTATATACTTCTGATAACCTTTTTGATAATCTTTAACATGAGGGAAAGGAGTACTTTTCCAATTCCATGTATAATCAGTATCGCACCAAACACAATGAAGGTTGCATAGAGACAGTCGAATAAAAATGGCTGGTTTACCAATACTTTTCCCTTCGCCTTGAATGGAGTAAAATATTTCTGGCTTTCCGTTTAGCTTTGCAAGTTTCACATTTACAAAGGTATTAAAGACCTACTGTTTATGTGGATTAAGTATATATTAAGTTTTATTCGTGTACTAAATTTTATTTTATGCTGTATTCCATTATATTAAGTTTTTACATCCTTTAGTTTATGTTGAGAGCAACTGTTCTTATGCTTTGTATTATT
The DNA here is from genome assembly GCA_048268855.1 of Fulvivirga sp. Classification (GTDB taxonomy): domain Bacteria; phylum Bacteroidota; class Bacteroidia; order Cytophagales; family Cyclobacteriaceae; genus Fulvivirga. Next base: position 644,659 of record JBLWUR010000002.1, on the reverse strand, counting down.
ACTTCAGTTCGTGCTCAACACGTGGATAGTTTGTTGAATGTACTTTCTAAGGTTGATGATCCTAAAAATAAGGTGGATATATACAATGCCTTAGCTGATGATTATTGGCATACAAATACTAAACAAGCCATTCTTTACTCAGATTCTGCTTTCCAGCTTTCATCAACTATAGAAGAATACGTACCCGGATTAGTTCAATCATTAACAAATAAGGGTATTGCTGCTTATACTCTAGGTGATTATGATAAGGCTATTTCCTATTATTTTAAGGCGATAAAGCTAGGTAATGCCAATAACATTAATACCAATGACATATTTCAGTCATATGTGGTCACTCTTCGAAACAGGGGTGAGTTTAAAGGTTTAATGAAATCGATTGATTCAGTATTAAACGAAAAGGATGTAGCAACGGATTTTAAAATAAAATTGAATTTAATCAAGGCCGGAGCATTTATTATACTCGGTGAATCTAAAGAGGCGAAAGATATTTTAGATTATTTGGAACAGACTGATTCAAAAGCGGTTTCCAAGGCGAGCCAACTTGTGCAAAGGGCGGCATTGGAAAACTTGTCAGGTAACTTTAAACTGGCTTTAAAGTATCTAAACGAGGCTAATAAATTTTATAAAGAGCAGGGAGATTCACTTAACATGGCCAATGCCAATAGGGAGCTTGGAAGAACGTATATTCTATTGGGGCAATTTGATAAAGCGTTATTGTCCATAATTGTAGCTCTTAATATTTATAAAAATGCTAATTATCCTTTTGGTATAGCGCAATGTAAGTATCAGCTTGGTTACTTATATGCAGAATTGGGCAAAAATGATCTGTCAGTTGATAATTACTATGAAGCACTTAAGATTTTCGAAGATCAATCCAATAAAAAAGAATTGGCCGAATGTTATTTTGATTTGGCTTATATGTACTCTAGCTACGATATGCCCAAAGCCATGGGGTTTTTGAATGAATCAATAAAAATAAGTAGACAAATCGAGAATAAATTTACTGAATCAATCGCCTATAATTATCTAGGCACTTTCTACTCTATTAAAAATCAACTTGATAGTTCATTATACGCTTATAACAAAGCCATTGTATTGAGGAGAGAATTGGGTTATGAATACCTGGCAGCAGAATTTAATGTAGGAACAGTATATGAAAAAATGGGAAACTTCAAAAAGGCAGAAGAGCTGTACTTATTGTCCTACCCAATTGAAATAAATAGAGGGAACACATTAGGTGTAGCTATCAGTGAGTACACATTAGGAGGGTTATATACCAAAATGGGAAAATATAATGAGGCTCTTTTATTTTTGGAAAATGCACGAACAAAATTATTGAAGATAGAAGCTCATGGTTATCTATTGGAATGTTTGCAACTTTTTGTCAATTACTACGAAGCAGTTAATAATCCTGCTAAGGCATTATATTATTTAAAAGAACACAATAAAATAAACGAAAGTGTGCATAGTACTGAAAAGGAGATACATATAGCGGAAATTGAAACCAGATTTGAGATAGAAAAAAAAGAGCGTGAAATCAAAGTATTAAGCCTTGAAAATAAAAATAGGTTACAAAACATAGAGCTTCAAAAAAAGAAAATAAGTAATCAGCGGTTTTTAATCGCACTGATATTGGTAGGAATTTTTAGTGTCGTGGTTTTATTTTTAGTGACGTACAAACTTTTAATGATTAAGAATAAGGCCAATAAGGAACTAACTGAAATGAATAAAGAAATTAGTGAGCAATCAGAAGAGATTTCAACACAATCAGAAGAGATCAGAGAGGCACATGAAGAGATATTGTCACTTAATGAAAAGTTAGAAGAGAAAGTAACATTACGAACCGAAGAACTGAAAAATGCGCATAAAGAACTAGACACTTTTTTCTATCATGCATCACACGATTTCAGAAGACCATTGACTACTTTTTTGGGATTAGCGGAAATTGCTAATACTATACTTGAAGATCCAAAGGCCTTGGAACTATTCGAGAAAGTAAGTGAAACAGCCGGGAGTCTTGATAGGATGGTAGGGAAACTAAAGGCTATCAGCATTATTGGATTTGATAAGATAATCTATACCAATGTAGATTTCAATGAATTAATTGGCAAGCAATTGATCAGGCACAAGAAAATCATAAAAGAAAGAAATATAACGGTAAACATTGACCTAACAGTTAAGAAATGCCGATCGTCAAATGATCTAATGGAAATTATACTTGATAATTTATTGGAGAATTCAATTCTATACTCACGGAGTGATGTAGATTCCCTTGTTAATATTGAAATAAAAGAGGTACAAGGTATGCTGGAATTGAAATTAACTGATAATGGTCAAGGGATAGAAGATGAATTGAAAAGTAAGATATTCAATATGTATTATCGTGCCAACGAAGCCTCGCAAGGGAATGGGCTGGGATTATACATCGCAAAAAAGGCCGTGGAAAAATTAAATGGCACTTTGGAATTTGAAAGTGAATTTGCGAATGGATCCACATTTATTGCTCAATTTCCAATTATAACATAGTCAAAACCTTATTCGTCTTTTAAAGTGTTGTTAATGTAAACATCAATTTGCTTTTCAAGCATCGTTAGAGGAACTGATCCATTTTGCAATACAGCCTTATGGAATTCTCCTATATTAAAGTCATCACCCAGTACTTCTTCAGCTTTTTTCCTAAGGCTCTTAATTTTAATTTCACCTATCTTATAACTAAGTGCTTGCCCAGGCCAACCAATGTACCTGTCGATTTCCGTTGTCACTTCATGAATGGATAAAGCTGTATTCTCACTTAAAAACTTGAGCGCCTGCTCCCTAGTCCAACCTTTGTAGTGGATGCCAGTATCAACCACTAATCGACATGCACGCCACATTTCATAAGTATATCTTCCAAATAGCTCATAGGGTGTAGTATACATACCCATTTCTTCACCTAAATATTCGCTATAAAGACCCCAACCTTCACCGAAAGCACTTATATAATAGTTCTTTCTGAAATTTGGAAGCCCTTCAATTTCAGCCGCCAAAGCTCCTTGCAAATGATGACCAGGTACTGCTTCATGTAAAGTTAGTGAGGGAAGTGTGTATAGGGTACGGCTATTTAAATCGTAGGTATTCACCCAATATATGCCCGCACGTTTTGTTGCCCAAGATCCACCAACATATCTGCCTGAAGTATAAGTGGGAGCGATACTCAAAGGGACTGGCTCCACTGTAAAGGGTAATGAGTATAACTCATTAAAATATTTTGGTAGCTGCCCTTCAGCTTTCTTACTTAGCCATGAGGCATAGTTAAGCAGCTCTTGAGGGGTTTTGGCATAGAATTGATCATCTGTTCTTAAGAAATGAATAAAATCCGCAAATGACCCTTTGAATTTAAGGTCATCAATAATTTTTTGCATGGCCGCACGAATACGCGCTACTTCAGATAAGCCAAGATTATGAACTGAATCCGGGGATAAAGGTAGAGTAGTATAATGTCGGACTCTATTCTCATAATATTCCTTGCCTCCTGAGATAAAGCTAATGCCAGGTTGTTCCTTGGCAACAGCCATATATTCATTTTCAAAAAAAGAATTAAGTCCTTGAAAAGTAGAAACTAGGCTGCCAATCACTTTTTCACTTTCTTGTTGTATGGCAGATCGATCTGTTTCACTTATACTTTGTGGCAAATCACTAATAGGCTTATAGAAGGTAGACTGCTTAAGGTCATCTACTACCCATGGTTTTAATAGTTCAAGTGTATTGTTAACAATGATTTTTGGAGCTACAATACCTTCATCCATCCCCATTTTCATCAGAATAATGTATTCGTTTATTCGATTTTCATACTTTGGCAACCAAGCCAGGTAGTTATAGTAATCATCGGTATTCTTAAAGGGTAGGTTAGGTAATACGTAAGCCATACGGTTATAAAAACCACCTTCCGCATTAAAAGGGATAAGGTTTATTTTATATTTTACCTCATCTACTTGATCATTCAATCTGATCAGCATTACCTCTTTACTTATTTTTTCTTGTTCGGATAAGCCCATGTCAGCTATTCCTTCCAATTCATTGATGAAGCTTTTTAAACTGTCAGCGTTAGCTTTTTGGTGAGCATACGAAATAGATGACCAATCTCCATGAGGGTGAAAACCTCGGTAAAGGCTGTCTTCAGGTGATGATCCAAAATTCCCAATTTTTTCAAATAGTTGGCTAAGCACCTCGTTTTCTAGTGGAGCATTATTCGTTTCAATAGGGCCTTTGCAAGCAATAACTACAATAAAAAGCAATGAGAGTAGATGTTTCATAGGTTTAAGATTTGAATTTTAAAAGTAGTAAAAGCTTGCCTGAATCCAACTCGAAATAATATAAACGGTCAACTATTTATATAGCCAGAATTTAGTTTTGTAATTTGAAGGGTATGCAATTTTTCAAATAATCACTATCTTCATGCGGAACTATACGTGCTATGATTTTCAATAAGAAGGGTAAAAAAGATAATTCAATAAATATCAGTCACCTTAAAAATTTAATGGTACTGGCTTTGGCAGATGGACATTTAGCTGAAATCGAAGAGCATTTACTGTTAGCAATAGCGCATCGATTGGGCATAGAGGACAAAGATGTAGCGGAAATAAAATTAAATCTGGATCAGGTTTCTTTTGTATTACCCGATAAATATGAAGACAGGGTTGAACAATTTAATGAACTACTCATACTAATGGCTATTGATGGACATATTGACCCCGAAGAAGAGCAGATATGCCGAGACTTTGCCGAAAAGTATGAATTAATGGATCATGTGACAGAATCGATGATCGCAAAATACAGATAGTATTATTCAAGCAACCATTTTAGGCGAGGCATGGTGTCTTTAGGGCTATTTTTATTCTCAATGTTGGCTTTTATTGTAGAAATTAACTCGTCAATCTTACTCTTTTCATAGCCAAATTTGATGGCAAATAAATTACAAAGTTTCATTTCTTCAGAATGTATCTCGTTGTCGATAATCATCATATGAACTAGGTCATACATCTGTGTAAATTTCTCCAACTGATCGACAGGCACTTCAAATTCAATATTGCTATTATCATTTTTAATGGCCTTGAGCTTTGAAGAAGATATGCCATTTCTTTTGGCAATTTTCAACAATAAGTCATATTCAACCTGATCAAAGTTACCATCAGCTGCTGCAATTTCAATCAGGTTTTTCATGTGACTATGTGCACTACTCTTTCCTTGCTTGAAGAGATTAAGGATTTCAGTAAATTTCATCACGTTTAAAATTGAATGGACTAGGGCGTAATTTACTTTTTTATCAGAGATAATAGAATATTAATCCTTAAAATTTAATCTTAGATTATTTTGTTAGCTTCGGAGTATGCTTAAATGGATTTTTCGCTTGATATTTAAATTGAAAGGGTGGAAACTTTATCAACCGATTCCAAAAGATGCTTTTAATTGCGTTATGGTAGCTGCTCCGCATACAAGTAACTGGGATTTTGTCTATGCTATTACTGCGTTACAACTGCTTGGAGTCAATCCAAGATTTACAATAAAAAAAGAGCTTAATAGATTTCCATTTGGAGGAATAGCCACGAATTTTGGTGCTATTTGGATCGACAGAAGTCCAAAAGATGGAGTCAAGCGAAATATGACTCAAGTAATGGCAGATCTGTTTCGTGAAGCAAAAACACCGCTTTCAATGTTGGTAACTGTTGAAGGAACCAGAGCAAAAGCCACTAAGTGGAAAACAGGGTTTTATTACGCAGCACTTGAAGCGAAGGTACCAATATGCCTTTCATTTATGGATTATAAAACCCGAGTAACAGGTGTGGGAAAGTGTTTTATGCCCACAGGAAACATTGATCAGGATATGAGAATAATAATGGATTTCTACAAAGATAAAATTGGTAAGTACCCAGAAAATTTTAGTTTGGATGAGCGGTATTTAAGTTAATTACTTCCTTTTCCAAACCAAATTGTCTCCTTTTGTATTTTCTTCTATAACTCCAGCCTCTTTTAGAGTAAAAAAGACACTCTTTAACATCTTATTACTTACCCAACTGTCAGTCGCCCATTCAGTGGCGTGAAACCAATAATTGGCGTCTTTAATCCCAATTCCGTATTTGGTACTTACTAATTGTGCTGCATTGGGGTTTTGCATAAATTCATCACAGCTGTGATGGATAATTTTTAAGATTTTGTCAATTACCAAGGGTTGCGCTTCTATGAGCTTATTAGTAGCAGCAATCATGAAACAAGGCCATGGAGAGATGAATTCACCAATTCTTCTTAGATAGCCTTTAGCCACGTATGGCTTAGTGGTATATTTTTCCCAATAAAAGGCATCCGCTTGCCCACTGTTTAGCGACTGAATGGCGCCATCTATATTTTTGACGGTAACAAACTGATTCTCATTCAATTTTTCTCCTTTCATTAATGCATCTACTGTGGGCATAAGGTGTGAACCGGAACCAACTCGGCTGATGGCAATTTTTTGATCAAAGACTTTATCATAAGAATCAAATGAATTATCGGTACCAGTATGTACGCCCCAAATAAGAGGTGATTTAACATAACTACTGATTATTTTGGAAGGGTTGCCCTGAATAATATCCTTAATTATCCCTTCTGTAAGTACAATACAAATATCACATTCATCATTTCGAAGCGCCTGAGTCATTTCACCTGTTCCACCAGGATAGTTAATCCAAGTGAGGTCTATGCCTGCATCCTTAAATTTACCTTGCTCAATAGCTAAGTGAATGGGTAGGTTAAAATGCTCCGGCACGCCACCTATGCGAATTTTTATCGGGGTCATCGTCAGTAGTCAATTTGAGAAGTTTCAAAACTCGTTTTTTTTATGGAGCATACGATAGAATATTCAAATTGTTTTAATTAAAATTGACCATCTATTTATCACTTTTGTGAAATCATCTGCTTTATATACCTTTCGTTTTACTAAAAAAATTGAATGACTTATTATATAATTTTTGCATTCATATTCGGCTATCTTCTCATATCATTAGAAGATGTAATAAAAATTAACAAAACGGCTGTAGCATTATATACAGGCATTATTTCTTGGATTATTTATGCTGTTCATAGCGGGGTGTCTGATGAGTTCAATACCGAACTGACACTGCAACTGGGTAGTATATCGGAGATTTTGTTTTTTCTGATGGGAGCTATGACCATCATTGAACTCATCGATATTCATCGTGGGTTTGATGTAATAACAAACAGAATAAATACCACCAGCAAAAGTAAACTGATGTGGTTGACGGCCTTACTAGCCTTTTTCTTATCGGCATTGCTGGATAACCTTACTACATCTATTGTAATGATATCATTATTACGAAAATTGATTCATGACAAGGACGATGTTAAACTTTATGCAGGAGTACTTATTATTGCGGCCAATGCGGGTGGGGCGTGGTCACCAATTGGTGATATTACCACAACAATGCTTTGGATAGGTGGGCAGGTAAGTGCCAATAATATCATAACCACTTTGTTTATACCTAGTTTGATTTGTCTTTTGGTACCGATGTTTGTACTCACTTTTAATATGAAGGGGGATTTAAAACGAGTTGAGAAGGATAAAGAAAAGGCACTTAAGAAGGAGAAAGTAAAAGGAAGCTGGCGCATGTTGATCGGGGGGTTAAGTGCACTAGCATTTGTCCCTGTTTTCAAAACTATAACACACCTTCCACCTTACATGGGTATGTTACTCGGGCTTTCAATGGTTTGGATTCTCTCTGAGTTAATTCACTTTAGAAAAGACGAGGAATCAAAGAAACCTTTCTCTGCAGTTTATGCGCTTAGTAAAATAGATACGTCAAGTGTACTCTTCTTTCTTGGGATACTTTTGGCGGTAGGTGCTTTAGAAAACGCGCATGTATTAGAGAAATTAGCATTGTGGATGAATGACACTATTGGAAATCTTGATGTAATTGTTTTTTGTATGGGTATATTTTCTGCTGTTATTGATAATGTTCCACTGGTAGCTGCTACTATGGGAATGTATTCACTAACAGACTTCCCAATGGATAATCAGATATGGGAGTTTACGGCTTATTGTGCTGGAACCGGTGGTAGCATATTGATCATCGGCTCAGCTGCTGGAGTAGCTGTTATGGGAATGACTAAGATCAGTTTCTTTTGGTATCTTAAAAAAATTTCGTGGTTAGCTTTATTAGGGTATTTGGCTGGAGCAGCCTATTTTGTAATTGTCAATAATTGGCTATAATATTTCAATAGCTATAATAAATAAATTTATTATAAAATAAACGCAACCATATAGTTGCTTAAAACGTTTTGTTTATATTAGCAACCAATTAGTTGCATATATGAACCAAAATATTAATAATCATGAAAGACTCACTTAGAAAAGAACACTTTTACACACACAGTATTGATAGGGTATGGAAGGCCATTACCGATCAAAACGAAATTGCAGAATGGTTTCTCAAAGCGGATTTCAAACCAACTATTGGTTATCAGTATACGCTTACGCACGAGGATACCACTATAAGCGGTAAAATACTGGAAGCTTCTCCAGTCAACAAATTAGTGTATACCTGGATAGTAAGTGGCACGGGTGACGTAGAAACTACGGTTAGCTGGCAACTTACCGAAGCTGATGGCGGTACAAAATTGGTGATAGAACATACCGGGATTAGCAATTATCCTGATGAAAAATTGGCTACTACCATGTTCAATAGTTATTCAGGAGGTTGGGACGGATGTATTACCAATCTTGAAAAGTATCTCAACAAAGTTGCCCATGTCAAATAAAATAGATAAAATATTTAAAGCCATAGCTGACCCTACACGCAGAGAAATAATGAATGTGTTGATCGTGGCAGCCACAGCATTATCCATTACTCAAATAACTGCTCAGTTTGATATTTCCCGTCAAGGGATCACCAAACACATTAAGTCATTGGAAGATGCTGGCTTAATCAATATTACAGAGCAAGGACGCGAGAGATACTGCAAGGCTACACCGGTTAACCTCAAGGTTGTTCATGATTGGTTAGCCAGTTACGAACAATTCTGGTCAGATAAGCTGTCTAACTTGGGCGATTTCTTAAATAAGAAGTACAACAATTAAACATTTACAAAATGAAAACAATACAAATTATTCTTTTGGTCATGATAGCACCATTAATGTCGTTTGACACAGCAAAAAATGCATTGTCGGATGCAGAAAGAACAAAAGCCATCGAATATTTACAATCTACGGATGCTGACTTGTTTGCAGCTGTAAAAGGGCTGACGACAGAACAATTGAACTTTAAAGCCACCAGTGATAGTTGGTCTATAGCTCAATGTGTAGAACATATTGCTATCACAGAGGGCAGTATATTTGGGATACTTGAAGGATCGCTAAAAGTAGAAGCCGATCCATCTAGAAGGGGTGAAGTGAAAATGACGGATGAACAGATTATGGGATTGATTCAAGATCGCTCTCAAAAGGTAAAAACTCGTCCCGAATTTGAACCAAGCAATAAATTTGGTTCCTATGAAGAGACACTCAATGCTTATAAAAAATTGCGCAAAGAACATATTGACTATGTAAAGAAGACAGATGATGATTTAAGAAATCATTACTGTGAATTTCCATTTGGTATTACTGATTCTTATCAAGTACTGGTATTTATGGCAGGACATAGCAAAAGGCACATTTCTCAGATTGAAGAAGTAAAGGCGAATGCGAATTTTCCTAAATAACCTGAGATCAACATAAGAAAGAAATAAACCCAATAAAAATCCGTCATTCAGAGGCTCTAAGGGCAGGTTGAGCGTAGGAAGCCGTGGAATCTCTTCAAATTGGGAGATACTCACGCCCTTTTATACTAAAATTTTAATTGTACAAGGGCGCAGGAGGACGCGGGAACGTTTTTTTATTGGGTTAATATCGTACTGACGTTAAATAAAAAATAACCTATTCTCTGTGCCGATCTGTAAATTATCGAATCGTGATATGCACAGTTAATGTTATTTGCATTTGCAGTTAAGACTACTGGATTATATCTTTATTTAATGGCTAGTAGTCCACTAATTCACTCCTATATCAATCAATTTAAAGTTCTCTATGAGGGTGAAGCTTGGTTTGGTGAAAGTTATGTAGAAAAGTTAAAAGGCATAAGTGATGCTCAAGCATTTCTTCAACAGAACGAAATGAAATCTATTGCTCAACTAGTTGATCACTGCCTCTATTGGAGGTTACCATTAATAAAGAGGTTGCAAGGTAATTTTGACTACAGAAATAGCACTGATGACGAAGCAAATTGGAAAACCAATGATAATCTAAAGAACATTGGGTGGCAAAATATTAAGGAAGAGTTTGCAGACTCTCAAAGACAGATTTTAGTTCTTTTAGAAAAGATTAATCAGGAAAACTTAAAAGAAGAGTACACTGAAGGATATTCGATTCAAAGCCTCATTGAAGGAGTTATCCATCACGATATCTATCACTTAGGCCAAATTGGGATGATTAAATCCAGATTATAATTTATCCTCCGCACCATCTAACTTATAATCCTCCTGTATTTCTTCATCATCAGCATAGCAAACAGGTGAACTGCCTTTTATGACTTCTTCCTTTTTACTCTCTGTGTTGATGCTATAATGGGCTAACGCAATCTTAATATCCGTGTAGGAAAAATCATCAGATAAGGCTGCTTTAATTACCCCAGATGAATCGGCACCTTTCACTTTAATAACGGCACAAATTTGTTCTAATTTTTCCTTGTCTATCAGTTCGGTGGCATTGATTTCACCTGTGGCAATATAGTTACACAAATGCCCCAATATTGTGCTTTCTACAAATCCCCTTTCAGTAGCGATTTCTTCAACGGTTTTCCCTGCTTTGTATAATTCATAGGAGATTTCAGCAGTGGGCTTTTTTATTTTCTTTTCCACCACAGCGGCTTCTGTTCTTTTGAATATGGTTGAAGAACGAACGTCCTCCTTGAGCAGGGGTTTGTTGTTGATTACAGAGTCAATAACTAATTCAGTTTTATTGATAATTAGTATTTTGGACTTAATTAATTGAGTGATATCATTTAATTCAGCGATATATCCTTTTACTTTCTTTTGAATAGAAACCTTTTCAATCTGCTGATTAAATGCTTTCAACAAATGTTCTAAGAGCGGCATAAAATAACCTGAAGCTTTCGTCAACCGTTCATGAAGCAAGTTAAGATAATCGCCTTCCATTTCGAATTTGCGCAGCGACTGGCTAAACTTCTTACCTATTTCATTAATGTCTTCAATAGCCACTTTTTGTTCCATTGTCCAACTTAAATACTTCTGTTTAGAGCTTCGGTTTTCATCTTTGTCAAACTCTTTGAGGTGCTGGTTGATGGCGTATTTTAAATCTTGAAATTGAAATGTTTGCCTAGAAAGTTCAAATACATAAGCCTTTCGGTCTTCTATAATTTGTGTCACAAGATCTTCTGTTTGTGGCTTAGCCTCTTCAAATGTTTTTAAAGCCTGGTCATTATCTAGTGAATTTTGAGGGATAGGTGAGGAGAGTACAAGGCCTTGAAGTGAAGTTAAACGTGACAGCGCCACATACATTTGCCCTGGTGCAAAACTATCTGAAAGATCAAGAATGGCTTTATCGAAAGTAAGGCCTTGACTTTTGTGAACAGTAATGGCCCAGGCCAGTTTTAATGGGAACTGCTCAAAAGTTCCAATGGTGGTTTCTTCTATTTCGTTGGTTTGTTTATTAAGGGTGTAACGCTTGTTTTCCCATGGATATCTTTTAACTGATACGATATCATCTGGATCACTTATTTTCACCAATATTTCTTTGTCATCAAGATGGCAAACTTCACCAATCTTTCCATTGAAGTACCGACCATCTCCAGAATTATCATTTTTGGCAAACATCACTTGCGCGCCTTCTTTTAACCTTATTTGTGAAGATAACGGATATAAATTTTCAGGGAAATCGCCCGAAATATTGGCATGGTATGAAGACGTTTTTCCTTTTAGTTTGGCTAAAGACTCATTGTTTATCAGTTCTGCTTTGTGGTTATGGGTGGTTACATGAATGTATCCTTCAAGTTCCTTTTTGTCATAGTCTTCTAAATAATAGCTGTTCAGCTTTTCAGTATCCTTTTCAGTCATTTGGTTTGACCTTAGTCTATTGAGGATATCTAAAAACTCAGGATCAGATTGACGAAAAATTTTATCCAGTTCTAAATGAACTAATGGAGCGTTTTTTAATACTCTCGACTCAAAAAAGTAAGCGCTATTGTAGTATTTGGCCAGTAACGTCCACTCTTCATTTTTCACCACAGGAGGTAATTGATTTAAATCGCCAATAAAGAGTATTTGTAGTCCACCAAAAGCCGTTTTGTTTCTCCTGATAGTTTGAAGCACTAAGTCAATACAATCGAGCATATCGGCCCGCAACATACTTACTTCATCTATGATCAGTAATTCAAGACTTCTCAGCAGTTTACGTTTGGAGCTGTTCATTTTAAACTGTGAAAGATAGCTTTTGGGCGTGTTTAACTGAACGCTGTAATAACCATCTGCCATGATCGTGTTTTCAGGAATGAAAGTACCAAAAGGAAGCTGTAACAATGAATGCAATGTTACTCCTTTGGCATTGATGGCAGCAATTCCAGTTGGGGCTGCCACGGCCACGTTTTTATGGGTGTTATTTACAATATAATGTAGTAGGGTAGTTTTACCACTTCCTGCTTTTCCTGTCAGGAAGATATTACGTTTGGTGTTGTTAATATAATCAACAGCAAGTTTGGCTGTTTGGGTTAACTCGATCATGGTTAAGGGTATGAACTGATTTTCTATTTGCCATTGGCAAATTAATAAATTAAGAATACACGGACAGGTATTGGAGAAAAAATCAGTCCATAATACTTAATATAAAATGTCAGTATTTATTAAAACGAAAGTGTATGACTATACTTTACTACGAACAAACTCGATTGTGTTGCTGGAAGGGTTGGGTCTACTCTTTTTGTATCTGCATTGTAATTGCCATTATAAACTAAGTAAAGATCTACACCATCTCTCGGATTATACCTCAATTTGTTGTTAACAGTCCAAAGATCGAGCGTGGAATTGTATTGAGTGAATGAAGTAATAGTCCATTTAACATTCAAGGCTAATGAAAGTGAAAAACGGGTAACCATCGATTCAAAAGCAGAAAAGCTAGGGAGCTGAATGTGATTGTATTCTGAATATATATTGAACTGCATATATTTTGAAATCAGATAGTCAAATTCTATGCTTGGTGAATGAATTGTGCCATTGTAGAAGCTACCATATTGATAACCTAATGAAAAGCTGTATAAATTGATCTGTGGAGTTGAGTAGCTCACATTTAGTGAATGGTTCCAGTATTTGTTAGGTACAAAATAAACTTCATCTGAAATGGAAAAAGTGTCGATTGGGTGGTCAAAGAATGAGGTTACGCCAATATCAAGTGAGAATTCATTCTTTCCCGTCATATTGAATGCTGGATTAATAGTGGCAGATTCTATCTCGCTAGTAGAGTGGTTTACAAAAGCATTTGAATTAAGAGATAAGTCTATTTTTTTAAGTGAGGATTTCTCTTTCATCCAAATATTATAAAAAATCTTGTCACCTAGACGCCAGTAATTATACCTGTTTTCAAATCCAAGAGCAGGATTGTAATCTTTGCCCACATGGCCAAAATTTAATCTATAGCCGAAGCCTACATTTTTTCGTTTTTCCCACTGAAGAAAAATTCTACTTTTATCATAGGCATTTCCAGATGAATCTATATCAGAAGCCGTTTGAGCTACATTTACTTTAATATATTCATCGCCTACCACATTAAACAAAGCATCAATTCCATAGCCTAAATTGTAGGCACCTCCTTTAGAAGCCACGGTAGTCAGCATTCCTCCAAGGTATGAATTGTCATTAAGGAGGTCTTTACGAAACCTGATGACCCCATAATTTTCGGAATCGAAATCCGTAGTAGATTTGGATTGCATAGAAAGGACACCAAAATCTACATTGCCAGCTCTCCCTACTACACGAGCACCACCCCAAAGCGGGATGATTGTCCCAGATCTTAAACCAATTTGACGGCTATGAAACAGTTTGTTGTTTTCATCATTGTTAAATTCAAAAGTGGAAGAACGTTCCTGAAAGAACTTTCTCTTTTCCGGAAAAAATAATGAGAATCTTGTCAGGTTGACCTGTTGATTATCGGCTTCTACTTGGGCGAAATCGGTATTAAACGACAAGTCGGCATTGAGGTTATTGCTGATGGCATATTGCGCACTAAATCCGCCTGTAAAATCTTTATCTACTTCCGAAGTATAGGCTGTTTCATCGGTATTTAGAAAGGTGAGCTCCGATCTGCTACCCAACACATAAGGTGTAAAATAGAATGGTCTTTTGTTTTGAATATTTTGGAAGGTAATTTCTTGAGTTAATGAGGGCTTTGAAAAAGAGAAAAAACCAAATTCATTTGAGACAACAGGGAAGATGTCCATCATTTTATCATGAGCAGAGTAACGATATACCGTCATTCCCATGGTGGTAAGTAGATCTTTTGTATCAAATCGTAATATTTCAAAAGGTATTCTAATTTCCGCCTGCCAGCCACCTTCAAATTGATTTACTTCTGCATCCCAAAAAGTATTCCATGAATCGTTGTAGAAACTACCTTCAATACCATCATTTCTTATGGTTTGATCTGTACGGGATCCAGAAGGGGAGACTACAAACATTACTCCATTTTCTGCATCATTATAAGTATCAAGAATTAGAGCTACATGATCGGATTTTAAATTCCAGTTAGCGTCTCTTTTAAAAGAAGAAGCTTGAATATTATTATTGTCTTCATAACATATTGCCGCCAGGTACAAGTAATCATCATCATATGCTACTTTAATCACTGAATTTTTGTTCGGTGGCTGACCGTATTCCGGTAAATGCGATGTCATTGTTAAATTGGGCACATTATCCCAAATGGGATCGTCTACTTTACCGTCAAAATTGATTTTTTCATTTATTCGGGTGATTGAAAGTGTTGATTGATTTTGACCAACAGCTTTGTAAGGGACCGCTAAAACGAGAATAATAAGTACATTCTTCACAAGAAATGATTGAGTTCGATACAATGTATTGAATAATTTTCAAAATGAAAATATTTTTTTTTTGGAATGAAAATATCCTAAAAGCCTAATAATCTGTGGGTTAAAATGAGATTCAAAAGTATAAGATTTTGCATGTAAGAAAATAGGCAAAATAAAATATTGCGTCTAGAATTATTTTTGTAAATAGCAGGGTCGAATGAAACAATATTTATTAATGCAACCACTAAATCGTTCAATCCGAACAATGCGCATAATAAACTCCGCACTCTCTATTATTTTGTATCATTTCTATTACTGTCGTTTTATAAGTATTTGACAGTCAATTATATATGAATTTTATTTTCAACCAAACCAATAACCAATGATTAAACATTTACTTACTTTAGGACTGGCCATTTGCATAACATCAGTGATGTATGCCCAAAGTGGCCCTACGCGGACTTGTGCTGCTCAAGACATTTACGAGCAACAAAGCAAGAACCCGAAAATTGCCCAAAACAGACAGGCGATTGAAGCACAGACACGAGCATTTCTTGAAAGGAAAGAAAAAGGAGATTACAATGCACGAACAGGAGTGTTAACTATTCCTATTATTGTTCATGTACTTTACAAAACATCTCAAGAAAACATCAGTGATGCTCAAATTCAGTCACAAATTGATGTGCTAAATGAGGATTTCAGAAAACTGAACAGTGACGCATCGAATACTCCTTCAGAGTTTACTGCTGTTGACACTGAAATACAGTTCACATTGAGCTATATCACAAGAAAATCAACAACAAAAACTTCTTGGGGTACTAACGATGCGATGAAGAAATCTTCACAAGGTGGTGTAGACCCTGTAGATCCAGCAAATAACCTGAACATGTGGATCTGTAATATCGGGGGTGGAATCTTAGGATACGCTCAATTTCCTGGTGGACCAGCATCAACAGATGGTGTTGTGTTTTCTCCGCAGTATTGTGGTAGTATAGACAAGCAGCCTTCAGGCGAAACATTCTACCTAAGTGCTCCTTTTAACAAAGGTCGTACTGCAACCCATGAAATTGGTCATTATCTAAACCTTCGACATATCTGGGGTGACGGTGGATGTAGTGTTGATGATTTTGTTTCTGACACTCCATTAGCGGCAGCTGCCAATTACGGATGTCCTTCTTATCCTTCAAAGTCTTGTTCAAGCAACGGAGGATTTTCAAGTGACATGTTTATGAACTACATGGACTATGTTGATGATGCTTGTATGTTTATGTTTAGTGCAGGACAGAAAGCTAGAATGGATGCAATTTTTGAGCCTGGTGGAGCAAGAGAAGGCCTTGGAACTACTTCTGGAGGTTGTTCATTAGCAGCTCCTTCTGGTTTAGCTTCATCTGGAATTACAGATACTGGTTTTACTTTGAATTGGAATGCAGTGTCTAGTGCTGTTTCCTACACTGTAACTTATGGCAGCCAATCAGCTACCGTTACTGGTACTTCATTTAATGCAAGTGGACTTACTGCTGGAACAGCCTATACTTGTAATGTAAAAGCTAACTGTTCATCAGGTAGTGGAGCTACTTCTTCAAATTTGGTGGTAACTACCACAGGAAGTAATTGCAATGTTGGTCCGGTGACTTTAACATTGGTAACTGATAATTATGCTTCTGAGACTTCTTGGACATTGAAAAAGAATGGAACAACAGTAGCATCTAATGGATCATTAAGTAATAATACTACTTATAATGTTTCCTTAGATTACGGTGACGGTTCCTATTCATTTACTATCAATGATAGTTATGGAGATGGTATCTGCTGTTCTTATGGAAGTGGATCATATACATTGAAAGACGCAAACAATAATGTAATTGCAACCGGTGGTGCTTATGGCTCTGGAGAAACCAAGACATATTGTACTGAAGGTGGAGCACCTGCTGATACTCAGGCGCCAACTGCCCCTGGTAGTCTTGCGGCTTCTAATGTAACTACCTCGTCTGCGAGCCTTTCATGGTCAGCTTCTTCTGATAATGTAGGGGTAACTGGTTATGATGTATTTGTTAATGGTGCATTAAACGGATCAACTGCTTCTACTTCTTACAGTGTAACTGGATTAGCTTCATCTACAACTTATGCATTATCAGTTAAAGCGAAAGATGCTGCTGGAAACCTATCCTCTGCAAGTGCAGTAAACGTTACTACATTGGCCAATACAGTAACTTATTGTGCTTCACAAGGTAACAGTGTGAGCGATGAGTGGATTCAAAAGGTGGTTTTTGGCACTATTAATAACACTTCTGGAGCAAATGGTGGTTATGCAGATTTTACTGCACAGTCTACATCTGTAAACAAAGGATCAAGTTATTCTATAACTATCACTCCAGGATGGTCAGGTACTGTATACCGTGAAGCCTATAGAGTATGGATCGATTATAACCAAGATGGAGACTTTAACGATTCAGGGGAGCAGGTTTATAGTAAGAGTAGATCAACTAGCGCAACAGCGAGTGGAAGCTTTACTATCCCAACCTCTGCATTGTCTGGAGCTACCAGAATGAGAGTTTCTATGAAGTATAATGCTAACCCATCTCCATGTGAAACATTTAGCTATGGCGAAGTGGAAGATTATACTGTGATCATAGGTGGCGGTGCTAGGTCTATTGAAGAATCAAATATTGCTGCATTCGGAATGTACCCTAACCCTGCATTTGGTCAAACTACAGTTCATGCTACATTATCAATAGCTACTGATGTAAACATCGTAATGTTTGATGCCATGGGAAGAAGTGTTTACACTAGTGATGTAAAAGCAGCTCCTGCTGGAAATTTCGAACATGCAATTGACTTGAGCAATATGCAAAAAGGCCTATACTATGTTGTAGTAAAAGGTCAAAATATCAAGGAAACAAGAAAGCTTTTAATTGAGTAATCTTATTGCAGAAACAGTTTAGTTTCTAAATTTAAGAGGCTGCCTAATAAGTCTAATTGACTTTTAGGCAGCCTCTTTTTTTAAGCTGAAAAGTAATAACTGCTTTTACTTAGATTGTAATTTGGTGTTGATTAGACCTTCCCATTTTAAAGCAAGTTGATACTCCCCATTTAGTTGAAAGCTGTCTTTAGCATTATAAAGCTCGATTTTCAAATCGTCAGGTCTTTTATTTTTTGGAATAAAAGCTAATTCAAGACGCTCAACGAAGGATTCAACGCTACTACCTGATTTAGTACTGTTGTTGATAGAATTCACTTTACATTTTTGAATTTCATCAAGTGAAATTATCTTTTCAACTTCGGTTTCATTTTTATTTTTATAAAAGACAACAGCTTGTTGATTAGTGGTGAGCCCAATGGCGAAACCTGGGCCAACATCAAACTCATTGATGTTGCTATTAAATTTATTGGCAATTGTTTGGAGTGAGTTAAATAATTGTTTTTCCCTGTCCTTTCTACTTTTACTCATTAGCAAAAATGGCAATGAGATTAGAGCTATTGCAACAAGCCCTATTATGGTTGTACTTAATTCCATTATAATTTTGTTTATTGATATATAAATGAACCAGTAGATATGATAAGCTGACTGGTTGCTAATTATTTTAGTCCGTTGAATATCAGACTATTGGAAATGTATTAGGTATTACCAGAAAAAATGAAAGGGAAATAGAAGGTTTGTTTTTTTAAGCCTTATCCTCAAATTAAAAATAAGGCATTCGTTTTGTTTATAGAGGCTATTGATGCCTTTATTGTAGTTCTTCAAATAGCCAATAACCTGCTTAGCCGTGTCGTGACTTTGCGAGCCCTGTGTGACATTTTCTACTAATGATAGACACTCTGACTGTGAGTTAAAGTAAAATAGATCAATTGAAGAGGCACTAAAATATTGATTGTTTTTAGTTTGAGAGTTAGAAATATGGGAATGTTGATAGTATACATTGGAGAAGCCCAATGTGATGCCATAGCCCAGCAGTAAAACTAGTGTGGTAGATATGATATTCTTATTGAGCTTCAAAATAGGATACTTTATACGTGCAAAATTGCAGTTAATATTTGGATTGTTATTTGTTGGACAAAATATTTATTTATGCCAATCTTTCTTGTGATCTAGGGAGTCAGAACCAAAAGATTACTTCTTCGTTCATACCTCACTCATCGTAATGACTATCGACTCGTTTAGGTTTCTATAATTAATATCTAGATGTTTTCTATAATGGACAGCAATACAGCTAATTAAAATTCATAATTTAATTCTAAGTGACATTATTAAACTAAATATTCCTAAAGTCCACATACATCACTAGGTTTGTAGTTTGGAAAAATCAATCAAATGAAAATATTATCAATACTGCTTTTATCTTTTCTATGCTCTCCAGTACTTGCTCAATATCACTTGAGTTATCATATAAAATATTATTCTAATGATCATAAAGAGGAAATAGAACCAGCTAATGGCTTTGATCCAGTCTGGTACGACTATTACATAACAGATGGATACTATAAATCAATATCGGATGGAGGTAAGAATTGGTTGGAAATTTATGAGAGCCGCAAAAACCAAATAGTCTATATAAAAACTGATGGTGAGAAGGAATCTCATGACGCAGCTCTATTAAGAGATGGAGCCAAGTTAATTCGGATTGATGAAGTTGCTGATACAACGAGAATTTTAAATCTTAAGTGCAAGGCAATAAAATTGATTTATGAAACTTATACTATGACTTGTTTTTTCAATGATAGTATCAAGGTTGAACCGGATTCATTTAAGAATCACAACTATGGTCAATGGAATCAAATATTATCAAAAACTAAAGGAGCGATTCCCCTTAAGTTTATTGCCGAGTATGATAAATACACTATTGAATATATAGTTGAGTCTATAAATAGAGAAGAATTTGACGCGGATGACTTTAATGCTTCAAAAGCTTTAAAAAAGTATCAAAAGCATTTGGAATCTATATTGGAACCAGTTATCGCGAAATTTAAAGAAAATTATTCTTCGGCTGAATTGGATTTTATAAACTTAAAATCTATAGCTATGATTGGTAAAATGAAGCTTGGTCAAGCCAGTTTTCCAATGGAATATTATTCAATGAAACCACATTATCAGTTAGGTAGAACCTTTATAATGGGGGGGACATTTTTAGATGGTGTTTCGGACACTTTGGGTTGGTCTTATAATGCAATGGACGATAAAGTATATAGAACCAAGGTTGATTATGAATCAGAATATTTCGATCCTTTTTCAGAATACAAGCAACTCACACAAAGTTCGTTTGACAAATTAAAAGTTATTCATGTTAAACACTTAGAAGCTAAAAATGAATTAAGAATTGTGTTGGCAAAGGAGGATGAGAGGATAATTTTTAATATAGACCTTAATTCCTATTATTTTTCTAGAATCGAAAAAAAAATAGGTATCCAGTACTTATACGATTATAAAAAGTTCAAAGGGGTACCAATACCTACCAAGGTCATAATTAAGGCTGAGAATCAAGATATGACTATGCTTGTAGATTCTGTTGACTTCAATAAAGCTTATAGTTTGTCACTATTTGAAATACCAGATTCGCTGACAAACAGAATTGAGGATAAAAGAAATGTTGTTGATGCAAAGGAATATTACGAAAAAGGAGAAAAAAATTATTTGGATCAGAATTATAAACAGGCACTTGTAAATTATAACGCTGCATTAGAAATCGAACCAACAAATGGCATATATCATAATAAAATAGGGTTGACTAAATTGAAACTGAATGATAACTACGGTGCACTAACTGCATTTTCATCTGCTATTCAATATGCTCCAGATTTTGCAGATGCCATATATAATCTAGGGTATACAAAAATGCTTTTTGGTGATAATAAAAAGGCAATTCTTGATTTCACTAAGGCAATAGCAATGAATGAAACGTCCCCCGGGTATTACAATTATCGTGGATTATGTTATTTTAATTTGAACCAATATGACTCTGCCATTTTGGATTTTGAAAAAGTAATTGCAATTGATTCAGCGTTTAATATAGCATATTGGAATGCAGGATTGTCAAATTATAAAAACCAAAATTTTTCTGAAGCTATCCCATGGTTTAGTAGCTATATCGATAAGGTGGGTGACAAAGTAGAAGCCAACAACTATCGTGGGATATGTTATTTCAGAATGGAGAATTACGAATTGGCACTTTTAGATTTTGAAATAACTGTCAAATCAAAAGAGCCGGTATTGAATTATTTTGGCAACTTGGCCAGAACATATGCCAAATTGGAAAACACCAAAATGGCTATACATTATTTTTATAAAGCTATTAAATTAGATACGACCTATGCTGAAGGATTTTTTGAAATTGGCAAGTTATATATCAGTGATAACAGTTATGATGAGGCTATTCAAAACTTGGATGAAGCTATACTTTTAGCTCCAAATAAGGCCGAATATTTTGACTATCGTGGATTGGCAAAATACAGAAAGCTGGATTATTTAGGATCAATTGAAGACTATTCTTCAAGTATCAATCTCTACCCTAAAGATGGCGAAATATATTATATGCGTGGCTTATCTAAAATCAACATAAACGATCGTTTTGACGCATGTAAGGATTTTAAAAAATCGGTTGACCTTGGGTATGAAGATGGAAAAGAGTCATTAGCTGAATACTGTAAATAACCTTTTATTCCACTTTACCTTCCTTCTCTCCAAAATTAACAGTATCTCCTGCAAACATCTTTTTACGTACTCGGGTTTCAACCTCACCCTTAACAGTTACATGGCCTTCTTTAATAACTGTTTTGGCTTCGCCACCACTGGCCACCCAGTTGAATCTTTTGAGTAAATTATTAAGCTCAATATATGATTCGGCTTCTTTTAGTTTAAATACTTCCATTTTAGATTATTGTTTCTGATCATTTGTCTAGTCAGTTTTGCACACCATGATTTACAGACTTTCTAATAAACCCTTTTACATAGATAATTAAGCTCGTTATTACCAACAGGAGTCCCATAATGTTGGTTATAGTAGTGAAGTATCCAACAAATAAAATCAACATACCAGAAAGCAGCATATGTTCAGAATAGCTCACTAACTCCATAGCAGGCAGACTTTCAATGTTACGGGAGTATTTGTATAACTCTTTGTCAATGTTTAATTGCGCTACCACAATCCACACCACAGAAATTTTCAAAATAAGTAATCCTATTGTATTGATTACCGGATGATGGAACATATCCAATGGTAGAAACAAAAAGTAAAACTCAGGAGCAAATGAATAGATTATTGTCATAACTCCAAAGGCAGAAAATATAGCCCAATACCAGCTATTGATACGTTTTAATCTATTGTATTTTACTAAGTCATTGATTTTAGTAGGTTCTAATTTTGTATTAAATAACTTTCTAAACTGCTTCCAAAAGACCATAAGCCAGGTAGTCACAAGCATAAATGCGAGCAAATACATTTGTAATAGAGGGTCTGTCATGGTTTGTCTATTTTAAGTGACACGTATACTTCATCAAGAATTTCAACCTTATCAGTCAGCACTACCAATTTATCGTTGGTATGAAGTTCTGTAGATCCGCTTGGAGTATGATAATTTCCGTTACGTTCAATCATTGCAATAATAGCATTTTTTGGAAAGTGCAAGTCTACTATTTTTAACCCTACTACTGGGGCACCTTCCTTAAGGCGAATTTCTTTCATGATGGTTTTGGGATTTTCGGCAAGTAATTCATCTGTTGGTGATAAAGGTTTAGCCTTATCACGCAAACCAACTCCCAACCATTTAGCGACTAAAGATAATGTAGTTCCCTGAATGAGTACAGAGGTTATCGATACAAAAAATACGATATTAAAAATAATATTGGCCTTGTCTATTCCAGCTAACAGCGGATAAGTAGCAAATACAATGGGTACGGCTCCACGTAATCCAACCCAAGAGATATAAAATCTGCGTCTTAGTTTCATTTTAAATGGAATTAGTGAAACGAAAACCGCCAATGGACGAGCCACCACAATTAAAAAGACAGAAATCAAAAGGCCTATTCCAATGTAGGGAACAATCTCGGAAGGGTAGACCAGCAAGCCCAAAGTCAGGAATAGTACTATTTGCATCAACCATGCCAGACCATCAAACATCTTCATGATTGTCTTTTTATGAATCAAATTCGTATTACCCAGAAAAACCGAACAAATGTATATGGCAAGGAAGCCATTTCCACCAATGGCATTTGTAGCCGAGAAGGTAATGAACATCAGTGCAATGGTCAGTACGGGGTACAACCCTTCAAAGTCTAGCTTGATTCTATTGATAACGATTTTACTGAGCTTACCAAATAGAAATCCGGCAATTCCACCAATAGCCATTTGCATTAAGAACAACGGAATAACGGAGACTATGCCTTTATCAGGAAACTGAACTAATGAAAGAAAAGCGATAGTAAGCACATAGGCCATGGGATCATTACTTCCACTTTCTAACTCCAGTGTGGGTCTTAGGTCCTTTTTAAGCGCTAAATTTTTACCTCTTAGAATTGAGAAAACAGCTGCTGCATCGGTAGATGAAACAATTGCCCCTAAAAGTAAGCTTTCATATAAAGTAAAGTCTGTAATTAGATATACAAAGTATCCTAAACCAACAGCCGTCAGCAAAACACCCACCGTTGATAAAGCAATTCCAACTTTTAAAACTGGTTTAACGGATTGCCAACTCGTATCCAATCCACCAGAGAACAAAATAAAATTTAGCGAAACAACTCCTATAAATTGAGCTACTTGGGGATTGTCAAAATAGATTCCACCGATGCCATCAGAACCAGCCAGCATACCAATGGTTAAGAATAACAATAAAGTGGGTATACCAAATCGATAGCTGGTTTTACCCGCTATAATGCTGATAAATAGTAACACTGAACCAATAAGGATGATGTTTTCTATTGTTAGGTTCATGCTAAGTGATTCATTTCCAAACTAGAGTATCTCATTAATATCTTAAGGTATAAAGTTGCCAAAAATTAACTATGTATTCTAATTAGGAATATTGGTATTGCCACTTATTTTGAATCTATAATTTTTGTTTGATAATTTTAAAACATAAACCCTATGATATGACTTGTGCTCATTGCTGTGATACGGATAAATTCTTCGATGTGAAAAATGCTAAGAAGGAGCTTAAGCAATATCTTAAGAAAGGTCCAACCGGTACTACCAAGGCGATGCTTAAAGCTTTAGAAAGTATTCCAAAGAAAGACAAATCATTGTTAGATATTGGTGGTGGAATAGGAGTGCTGCAATGGGAATTTCTTAAGGAACAGGCGGATCATGTTACTGATATTGATGCTGCCACGGGTTATATTGATATGGCTCGTTCATTGGCCATAGAGTATGACTATCAAGATAAAACAACATTCATTCAAGGAGATTTTAACGATATAGCAAGGCAACTGTCAAAGTATGATTTTGTAACTCTCGATAAAGTCATTTGTTGTTACCCAGATTATGAATTGATCTTAAATAATGCCTTGTCTAAGTCTGAGGGGTACATTGCGTTGTCGTATCCATTAAGTAATGTGATTTCAAAATGGCTGAATTATGCGGCCAGAATATACTTTTACTTTAAGAAAAGTGCGTTTAAGACCTATATCCATCCTTCAAAAAAAGTAGAGCAGTTAATCATTGAACACAATTTTCAACCAATTCATAAAAGCATAAAATTCCCCTGGAATATTCAGGTTTATAAGCGAATGAATTAAACTTAAAAGGGTTCATATTTTGTAGTACTTCTTTCAATTTACTCCATGCCTATTTCGGCCTTATTTTTATTATCCCGATGTGAATAAGAAAATTTTTGTCCAGCTCTGTACGAGTTAAAATGAACGAAAATTTATAATGTGATTAATGATGTAAATAGTTTAATAATTATCTAAAAGTGCTAATAAACATGTATTTGACTGATTTAGCTCATATTATAATTTTTGAATACGGTACAATTTTAAAGTGCACTTAAATCAGCTTAGGAACTGATTATTAATTGTAAGTATTCATTTAAACTATAAGGCTATGAAACATATCATGTTAC
This sequence comes from Fulvivirga sp., assembly GCA_048268855.1. Taxonomy (GTDB): domain Bacteria; phylum Bacteroidota; class Bacteroidia; order Cytophagales; family Cyclobacteriaceae; genus Fulvivirga. The sequence continues at coordinate 619,520 of JBLWUR010000002.1, read as the reverse complement.
CATTTTGGTTACTTCTTATTTCCACGATGGCATTTTCACAAACAGGTCACCTTATGCAAGGTGCGGGTGCCGTTAATATGTCAATGGGGGGTGCGGCAACTGGCCAACCGTTGGATATTACTGGTGCATTGCACTGGAATCCGGCAGCAATTTCAACTTTTAATAATAAGATCATAAAGTTTGATATTGGCTTATTTTTCTCGTCACTGGAATTAAATTCTACGGTTCCGGAATTCGACTCCTCTGGTAATCCAACAGGAAATTATTTTAGTGGAACTACTGAAGATGATAGAGGTATTTCTCCAATGCCAGCACTGGCAATGATATGGGGAAAGGAGGACAGTAAACATACATTTGGAGTTTCTGCTATTGGTATAGCAGGATTTGGTGTTACATTCCCAGAAAGTATGACCAACCCAATTAATATGCCGCAAAGCATGGGTGGTTTTGGACGAGTAGAATCTGACTATTTTCTCTTCCAGGTAGGGGTCACTTGGGCGTATGAATTATCCGAGAAATTATCTTTTGGTATAGCACCAACAGTTGACTATGCAAGTTTAGAACTGATGCCTAATCCTACAGCTAATCCAACTATGGCGGGTTATCCCTCTACGGACGCAGCAACGGCCTTAGGTTATGGAGGTCAATTTGGACTATTTTTTGATTCAGGAACCGGTTTCAAAGCAGGAGCATCCTATAAAACAACTCAAATATTTGAAGATTTTGAATTCGAAAATACCTATTTAGATAATTCTGAAGGTACAAATAAGTTCAATATGGATTACCCTGCCATACTCTCTTTTGGAGTGGGTTATTCCACTGATGCTATTGATCTTGCTGTTGATTATAGGTTGGTAGATTATGAAAATACAAATGGTTTTTCTGAAACTGGATGGACACCAACAGCCTCAGTTGCTGGTTTTGGTTGGAAGAATATGTCTATTGTTTCTGCAGGTATTCAATACAATGGAATAGAAAAATTACCGCTACGTATTGGTTATACATATAACACTAATCCAATTGAAGATGAAGTTGCATTTTATAATATCCCAGCAACTGCCATTATTCAAAATGCTTTTCAGATAGGATTTAGCTATTTACCCTCTAATAATATAGCAGTTAATACTGTATTTCACTATGGTACAAGTGGAGGTAAAACTTCTGGACAGCTACTTAACCCTGCATTTGTACAAAATTATCCTCCCTATGGAGCGATTCCCGGAAGTGAAGTATCTTACGATATGACTACCTCCATGGTTATGATAGGCATTGATTACACTTTTAATAAAACCAAAAACTAATAAAAAGCTGAAAGTGAAAGAAAAACGATCCCAATCTTATGAGATCGTTTTTTTCTTGTAGAGTACCGGTGGTAGTGTTATGAAATGGTAAGGCTCAGGAATTTGATAATGATATCTTAATCCTCCTTATCAAAGTAGATCTTATAGTATTTTCTACCATTTTCATCTACACCCTTTTCTATCTTATTTCTATCTCCATGGATATACACATGAAAGTTTTTATCTAGTTTCAATACACTTTTAAAGGTACGAGCCATCTTTTTTACGGCATTGGTAGAAATTGGAAATTGATCGGGTACATTCATCACAGACAGATGATCTCCCGTAAAACTTTTGAACGACTGTTTTAAATCTTCGTCATAGATTACCTTATCCAAATACTCCTGTTGGTCATAGGTGTCTACATTTTTTAGATAGTCTATTGATCGGTTTAAAAGATCAATTTGGTCGGGCTTACTGATATCAAATTCTTCAGATAGGTTACTGCCAATAAACTCTCTGGTTACCTTCATTAATTCAGTAGTCTGGTAGTATTCATTGGAAATAAGCTCCAACTGTAGAAAATCATCAATCCAGAATTTAGAATCGTTTCGAAGGCCGTTTTTATCAAAGACTATAATTTCATATTCATCATCCGCCACCCTGATGATGAGTGCGCCTTTATCCAATCCATTGAGCTCAAACCCTAATTCGTGACTCAAAGTATAGTTTTTACTCCCTTGTTCGATTTTCAAGAAAGGGACATTGGTTTCAGATTTAAAAATTCCGAGGGCTTCACATTGCATTCCTGAGTAACTTAAATCAGAAAATGAAACGATATTAAGTGCCCCTTCATTGATTTTGGGATGTACGGAGTGGGAGTAGAGCAGTTTGGCTATGTCTTGTGAGGCCTCAAGAAATTCATCTGGATTCTCAAATATCCTTTTTGTACTATGTAGTACTTCATTGAGGTTGGTATCCGTGGGATGAGAAAACTTATACTTTTCATCTGTTTTTAAAACACCTAGGAAGTATTTCAAATAAAATTCCTCAGACTCTTCACTAATATCACTGGCCATTTCTGACAAAGTGTACTGCTCATCACGCAGTTTATTGCCTACATAATGCGTAATAGTCGTGTTGATCTTGCTATCTGATATTATCATGTGTCTGTTTTCGGTAATGGAGTTGCAAATGTGTGATTTTAATTACTTTGGAGTGAACTACTTTGGATTTTAATCTAACCACAGAGACCACGGAGTTGCGCAGAGTCTTTTTTTAACACTCTGGGGTTTAATCGGAATTAGTCACTAATCTATAGAAAGAACACCCATGATAATCATTGTAATTGTTATGATTATAATTTGAAAAATTAACAAAGCAAAATATCGTACTTTTCTCATTAGTTCATTTACTATCACTTCCAATTTTTCATTTCTATATATTAGTTAGTCGTACCTCCCTCACAATGACGAAATCTAAGTCTAACTACCAACTACCAACTACTTACCACCAACCACTAACTATAACTCCTTAACCTCACCCGAAAGGGTGCCTTTGAAGTAGCCTTTCGAGTTCCATTTCAATACCTCACCATTTTCTCCATTTTTGATGCTTGTATCTACCCCAAAGATCTTGTGGTTGAACCGTGTGGTCACGCTATCAAAAGAGCAATGGCCAACAATGGCATGATTGGCCGTATAGTAATTAAGAACCGAGTCTATAGATTGTTCTGTGAAATTATCATCACGGAAATAACCTCTGTACCAAATAGGGCCTTTAGCACGATACATTAATTCTAAAAATTCATCGCTTAGTATTTCTGCTTTATTGCGTCCAATAATTTGGCTAGTAAATGTTCGATTGATCTTTTCAATAGAGATGTTATTATTAACAAGTGTGGGGGACAGTCCTCCATGGGCGAATATCATATCATTGATTTTGATCGCCACCGGCTTAGATCGTAGCCATTCACCCATCACGGTATTGGCTGAATATAGCTGGTCATATGAGATGTTGGTTAACTTCTCAGTGTTTTTGTACTTCTCATGGATATACCGTAAGTCGTTGTTAAGTGCCATAAATTCATGATTGCCGAGTACAAAATGGACTTTACCACCTGCTTGTTGGGCTTGTTTTTCTAGCCCGAAAATATGCCAAAGTACCTCTGTTACTTTAGGGCCACGGTCAAATACATCGCCTACAATCACCATATGGCCACTACCATAACTCCAGTTTAACTCCTTGTCGATAATACCATTGGCTTGAAGCAATCGAAGATATAGATCATATTGCCCATGAATATCACTGAAGGCCACAAGACTGTCAACGCCTTCATATACTTGGGCATAGTCCATTGGTATAGTATAGTATTGTTGCAATTCGGCTAACCCAAACTTAAAGTTGAATTTGGATTGCAGATTTGGGTAATTATCGGGAGTGATTATCTTTTGAATCAAAGTGCTGTCTTCAATCCACATACCAACAATTTTTTCTTCCAGTCGAAAGAAGTAAGGGCCGTCATTATAATTTTCATTGGCATCGGTGTTGGCAAATGAAAACGTTAAAAGGTGGAAAAGAATAAATGAGATAATGAACATGCAGGTGGGATTGATTTTAATTAAATGTAGTGATTACCACTTGATTGTAAACCCCTTAATTCAGAATTTGATCTGTTCTAAGCTTATTTCTTAACAAATCTACTTTGTACCCACTGATTGTTTTCAAAATAACCTATTTGGTATATCCCTTTATTTAAACTCACAATATTTACATTTAACTGGGGAGAAATACTATTAATTGTAATTACTGTTTTACCATTGGAGTCAATGACAAATACAACCCTCTTTTCGGCACTTTCGAAATTTAGAGTGATGATAGATTCTGATGGATTGGGGTATAACCTCAGGTCATCCTTAATAACTTTATCTATACTAGTTACCTCATTGATTTCAGACTTGATAAGATTGATTGTTATCAATGCCTTGCTAGATCCACCAAAATCATCCTTAGCTTCTACTTCAAATGTGAGCACAGCGTCCAGATCAAATCGGAGATTGCCATTATTACTTATTATCAACTCTCCAGTGATTTGATCAATGGTAAACAACTCATTTTTTTCTACAAATGAATAGTGGATCTCGTCATCATCTGGATCCTCTGCAACTATTAACCCCACTTGGTTATTATCTAAATTATCTTCAAGAATAGTAAATGCTTGATCTTCAATAACGGGAACATTATTTTCTTCACTTAGCTGCCAACTTAATGAATTATCTTTATCTGTAGGCCAACGAATAAATATCTGGTCTCCTTGTTCCAAATCAGTAATTACTATACTGTCTGTGCCTTCAGCAATATAATCTGGTAGATAATCGCGGTTACATTCATTGAACACGGTGACTATCCTTTCAGTATTCGCTTGAATAATTAAATTCCTATCATTTCGGACTTCATACGAATACCAATAATAAGTATTCAAACCAGAAGGTAAAGTATTTGATCCTAAAACTGCCATATCTGGTATTTCACAATTATTTCCAACCTGTGTTCCAAGTTCTCTTATGGACCAATTAAACTCACCTCCGCTCTGGATTTCCCAACTTATGTTGACAACATCGCCCTCTTTTAAATCATGATAAGTATAGAAACCGTAACCACTTGCATATGGGCTATTTGCATCGCATCCATTTATATATAGTGATAAAGAAAGCTCAGTAGATGAATTAATTTCAATGCTACCGTCCTTGGTCATTTCATGTTTATACCAAACTAATTCATTATTTATGTAAGGTGTACTTAAATTACCTTCTATTGCTTCTATTCCTTGTGAACAAATGTCCCCTTGTTCAATTGGTTTTTCAGTTAAAACCCAATCAAAGTCATTGCCATTAATTAAAATCCACTCAATGTAAATTATATCACCTTGATGTAACTCGGAAGTACCAAGATTTCCATGATAACCACTGGCTGCATACCATAGTAATTCACAATTATTAGTGTATACTTTTAATTGAAGATCGCTGTCCGAAGTGATTTCAAGTTTATCCGATGCAGTCATAGTATATGTATACCAGTACGAACCGGAGGTGCTCGTTGTGACGGAATTAGTACCCTGTATTGCAATAGTTGCATTAGAGCAATCCTCACCAGCAGCCAAAGCATGAGTGCATAAAGCAAATAGAAACCAAATAGAAACGATTGTGATTTTGTATTTCAAGGAATTATTTTAGTTAGCCAAATCCAGATTAATGAATTATATGTTAATTTAGAAATATAACATGGTAAAACAAAGGTTATTTTGTAGTTTACTATTAGTAATTAAAAGGTATGGAAATACTTTCTTAAATATTTCTCCTTATTTTCGGTCGTGGTTTCTGCCAAAAAATGGATTTAAGTTTGTATATTTTTTTCCTTAAACTGTAGCCAATTTGCGCTTAGATACCTCAGAAATATTAGCTTTTTCAACAGCCTTTTTATTCTTAATTCTGATTTTATCAATCTCATGATAGACCTGATATTTCATCCAGAATTCCGCCTTTATACCAAGGGCTTCTTCTAGTCTGACCGCCAACTCAGGAGTGAGGTTGCGCTTACCACTAATAATCTCAGACATTACATTTTTTGCAATACCCAATGCCTTCGCTAGTTCGACTTGTTTCATTTCTCTTGCCTCTAATTCATCACGTAGAAGCTCTCCAGGGTGCATGGCCGATCCGGGCACCATATCATATGCTATATTTCTTTCCATTGCCACGCAAATTTAGAATTAGTTTACTAAAAAAGTAAACTTTATAAGATTTAGCATGGAGATGAATAGAATACAAATAATAACCGCAGAGTCCACGAAGTGACGCAGAGGCTAAACTAATCAAACTCTGTGCTTCTCTGTGTGCTCAGTGGTAAAAAAAGGAGACGGAACTAACTAGCAACAACTAAGCTTTAATCTCATTTTCAATGTCGTTTACATTATCTTCAGGCTTGTTCAATTCTTTTGAAATATCCTTTAGTACAAGAGCAATCTTGTCACTGGTGTGCTGCAGTTCTAGAAGAATTTTCTCATTTTCAACTGAATCAAAACGATCATCTTTTATCAAATTAAGTAAACCCATGAGTGAAACGAAAGGCGCTCGAATATTATGAGCAAGGTCATGTTGGTAACTTCGGATCTGATCTAGGGATTTTTCAAGTTCCATAGTTCGTTCAGCTACCAGTGTTTCTAAATTATTATTGAATTCAGTGATTTTACGATTTTTTTCTTCCAGTAGTGTATGCTGATCAATGATTTTGTCACGTTGACTTTCCACTTCCTCTTTTTGCTGTGCGATGATTTGGGCAGCTTCTATTTTTCTTTTGTTACCCCAGTAGAGGACAATTGATAATATAATAATCATTGTCAGAACGCCATAAAGAAGGAAGCGTTGGGTCTGTTCAGAATTAAGTTGGCTCTGTTGCTCAGCTATTTTGATATTTTGTATTTCTTGTTGGGCAACAAAAGCTATGCTATCGGCCGCAGCCCGTTTTTCATATCTGTATTTATAACCTTGTCTTATGACCTCTTTCTTATTCTCCTCACTTTGTAGGCTATCACGAGTCTGCATATGCAATTCAAGGAGACTTAATGATTTTTTATAGTTACTTAAAGCTTTGTGACATAAGTATAAAATATTAGCAGCGTCACTGATTCCATAATTTAACTTATTCCTTTGTGCCATATCCAATGCCTTGTTGACATAACTAATGGCGCGAGCGTAGTTGCCTTCTTCATAATAGTGAATACCCAAATTATTAAGCGCATCTATCATTGCACCTTCATCACCTATTTTTTCTAGTATTATTAAACCCTTATTATAGTATTCTAATCCTTTTGCGCTTTCATTACGATCCGAATAGATATGTCCGAGACTACTGTATGCATAGGCTTGTTCCCTTCGAAACCCAAACTTTTCAGATATACTTAATGCCAGATTGAAATACTCCAGCGCTTTATCTGGGTTGTCGTTTAAAAAGAGTGAACCAAGGTTATGGTAAGAAGCTACTAATGTTTGTTGAATTTCTGGATTTTTATCGGATCCACGAATCCTTTGGATAGATTCAATGGCTTTTGTATAATTTTCATAGGCTTCTTTTTGAAGGCCCTGATTATCATTGATCATTCCAATATTACTCAAAGTGGCCGCTATGGCCAAGGTATCTTTTATCTGCTCTTTTATTTTCAAGCTTTGATAAAAATAATCCATGGCCTTGGCGTAATTGCCAATCATATAAAACGAAGTGCCCTGAGTGTTTCGGGCAACTGCCATCTCTTTTTTTAAATTCCTTTCTTTAGCAAATTCATAGTGTAGCTGTGCATAGTAAAAGGCACTGTCAGGTGCAGAAAACAAAAATCCTTCCCAAGCTAACTGATTGATACTTTTTAAGCGTAGACTGTCGGACAGATCAGTATTTTCCCAGTTTTTCCTTAAACTGTCTGTATTTTCCTGCGCCAGAGAGACGCGAAATAGGCATAAAAGACTAACAAGTAGGCATACTCTCATGATGCTATATTAAAGATTTATTTCCCAATACAGAATTTCGAGAAAATATTCGCCAGCAAATCATCGGTGGTGATCTCACCAGTAATCTCACCTAAATAATGTAGCGACTGCCGGATGTCCATGGCCAAGAAATCACCCGTCACGTTTCTACCCAGTCCGGTGAGGACATCGTTTAACGCATCTCTGGTTTTGATGAGGTTGTCATAGTGGCGGATGTTGGTCACTATCGTATCACCTGTTTTGAAGTTATCTAGGTTAACTACTTCCAATACGCGATCCTTTAAAGCATCTAGATTATCTTTGGTATAGGCCGAGATCAATACAGAGCCTTTGATCTTTTCAATTGCTTCTTTGATATCCACTTTTGCTTTGTCGAGCTTGTTGCCTACTACAATGAAGGGGATGCCAAGGTTTTCCAATTTGTTAATCTCCTTGTGCATGTCCACCAGTTCATCGTTAGCCATGTCCACCATATACATAATGAGCGAGGCCTTTTTCATTTGCTCCTGGGTGCGTTTTACACCCATCGCTTCAATGATGTCTGTAGTTTCACGCAGTCCGGCTGTGTCAATGAATCTGAAGTTGATGCCACCGAGATTGATCTCATCTTCGATAAAGTCACGGGTAGTGCCTGCTATTTCAGAAACAATGGCCTTTTCTTCATTGAGCAAGGCGTTAAGTAGGGTAGACTTGCCGGCATTAGGTTTACCGGCTATTACGGTAGGCACCCCGTTCTTAATTACATTGCCCAAGTCAAAGCTGGAGATCAGCTTGACAATCACAGACAAGAGATCGTTGATCAGCTTCTTTAAGTCATCACGGTCAGCGAATTCAACATCCTCTTCACCAAAATCCAGTTCCAACTCTATCATGGACGCAAAGTGGATCAGTTCTTCCCGTAGTTGACGAATCTGATCTGAAAAGCCACCCCGCATTTGTTTCAAGGCCGCTTCGTGCGAAGCTTCGGAATCCGCATTGATCAAGTCGGCCACGGCCTCGGCTTGTGCCAAATCGAATTGGCCATTGATAAAAGCTCGTTGTGTAAACTCACCGGCTTTTGCTAATCGAGCTCCATGGTTAAGCAGTGTTTTTAATATTTGTTTTACGATAAATGGTGACCCGTGGCACGAGATCTCAACTACGTTTTCTTTTGTGAATGATTTTGGAGCAATGAAGATGGTCACCAATACCTCATCAATGATTTTACCTGCCTTGCCGTCATGTAGGTCACCTTCACGGATTGTGCCAAAGTGAGCTGTATGGCTCGCTTGTTTCTCAAGGTCTTTACCTTTGAATACTTGATTGGTAATATTTATCGCATCATCTCCAGATAATCGGATAACGGCAATAGCCCCAACACCAGGTGCGGTAGAAAGGGCAACAATAGTATCAGAAGGGCTATGTTGAAAACTCAAGATGTAATGATTAAATGAAAGCCAAAGTTAATAATTACTTTAGGGGTTTCAATTATTGAGGTGAGTTCTATCGAAAGATTCATTTTCCTCAAGGGCATTATTGATTCGAGTGGTAATATCCTCTAGTTCAATCACGGAATTTCTCATGTGTTCGAGTATTTTTTCATCCCCGGTGTATTCCATTTTAAATAGATTGTAAATCCCACTTATTCGTGCCACTGGAGCTCTTAAAATATGAGAGTTGATAAAGGCATATTCGGTAAGTTGCTTATTCTTTTTTTCAAGCTCAGAAGTTCTGATTTTTACCTTGGATTCAAGATTTTGATTGATCAGTGATATTTCCTTATTTTTTTCTTCTAGTAATATGGTTTGTTTGATTTTTAGGTCGGTTACAATAGAATATGTAAGAAGATCTCCCAGTGCTTTTAGTAATAAGCTTTCAGAGGCTCCCCAAGATTTATGCTCATTCCTATGTTCACAACAGATCACGCCTGCAAATTTTCCTCGCTCAAAATAGGGAGCATCCATAATTGAATAAATATTGAGAGGGCCAAGGTATTCCTCTGTAAAATCAGTGGTGGCGGGGTGTTCACGAGCATTTTCCGCAATTATTAATTGCTCATTTTTCATTTCTAAGAAATAAGCGGGATTATCTTTTGCATACAGAACGGTATTTGGGGAGGTTATTTTACCGTTTTCTAGCAAATAATCGCAGGTGATACTGTCATTTGAGGTGTTAAAAGACCAAATGCTTATTCTAGAAATCCCTAAACAAGTAGAGGCAGTCTTCAGAATATCGGTTTTTGCACTTTCAATGATACCCTTATTAATATTATCCGAACTACTGATTTTAACTAATTCATTTAAGTAGAGATTGACTTTATTATTTTGTTGGGATTGCAGTTGGTCTCGATTTAAAACCTGGTACTTTAAAAACAAAATGAGTGAGCCTATAAAAATAAAACTTATTCCGGTATAAATATTAGCTGAGAAATAGTAGTCGGGAGAGTCCATACCCGCTTGATAATATCCAACTCCTAAAGCATTATGAATCGGATCAAAAAGTATAATAGCAATTGCAGAAGGTAGACTTGCAAATATTAAATAGACATATTCTTTTAAAGAAAATAGTAGAATAGGAACTATGGCTACATTTATTAATGCAAGTCTTACATCGAAGTAATTGACTGGATTTATGATATTTTTACTGATTACGTCTGCCTTACTATAAATTGAAATTACAATTATTAAAAAGGGCAATAAACTAGATAGTATTATTTTGCTCACCTTAAAATAGCCATACTTATTTAAGATTACTGGAGCTAAAAATAGTAGTGAAACTGTAAAAAGTTCGAGTGATAAATATGTAGTTTCCGCAATATCAAAAATCGCATATAATATGCCCAGCATAAAAAATAGTGAAGGAATAACGACTGAGATAAATTTCGTTAACCTAATATTCGCATTATCATCTTCTTGAATATAATTCTGTTTTTTTGAATTCATACAACTATAAATGAGAGTCAACTCTCTGGGGTCACATTAGTTTATTTGATATACATAAATATAGTAATTATATTCATGCTTGAATTTTCTTATGTTTAACATTTTTTAATCTTGAATAAGGCTTTACTTATTACACTATTTTTTGTGCCTTTATTTCATTGTGCGAAGGCACAGGAAGATTCTGTTGCATTGGCCAACATTTACCTGGAGCAAGCCGATCAAATCTATAAGTTACAAAAGGAAGCCATTGAAATAGCTAAAGAACTTTATGTTCAGGCAGCATCGTTGGATCCGTCAAACCTTCGTGCTAATTGGATGGCAGGAAGCCTCTATCTTGAAACTATTAATAAAGACAAAGCATTACCCTATTTATTGAAGATTATGGATCTTAAGCCAAGGTATCGGTTTGATTTACTCTATCAGATCGGACGAGCTTATCATTATGCACTGGACTTCGACAATGCGCTCGACTACTACGAGCGATACCAAAAGAAAGTAAATGGTGATAGAAGTTATCGGGGTAAAGACCGTGTGATGCCTCAAACTGTAGCCAGACGGATACTAGAATGCAAAAATGCCAAAGATATTATAAACAAACCTTCACAATATTCCATTGTGCCAATTGGTGATGAAATCAACTCTCCATGGCCTGATTATGCTCCTGTTCTGAATAAAAAAGGAGATGTAATGATCTTCACGTCAAGAAGGCAAGATGGAAATACGAGCCCCGATGTGGATAAGGACAATTTTTACTTTGAAGATGTTTTTATTTCTAAAAAAGTAAATGGCAAATGGTCACAAGCCAAAAATATTGGGCCACCCATCAATACCCCTTACCATGACGCAAATATCTCTTTATCTGCAGATGGAAAACGGCTTTATCTTTATAAGGATACCGGTTATGGCGATATATATTATTCTGATTTTGATGGTCAGCAGTGGTCGGAGCCAGTCTTTTTAACTAACAAAGTTAATTCAAGTGTGTATAGCGAAAACTCTGTGTCTGAAACCTCATCGAGCGATATGATATTTTATACCAGCAATCGCCCTGGGGGTGAAGGTGGGATTGATATCTATTATTGTATCAAAGATGATAAAGGAGAGTGGTACAAGTCGAAAAGCCTTGGACCGGTAATAAATACTAAAGGTGATGAAGATGGACCGTTTTTGGCCTATGATGGTAAGACTTTGTACTTCAGTAGCACAGGACATAAGGGCTATGGAGGGTATGATATTTTTAAATCGGTGTATGATAGTTTAGCGGGGGAATGGACAGAACCAGAAAATCTGGGTTACCCAGTAAATACTCCTGATGATGAATTTTCCTTTAATATTTCACAAGATCAGCGAACGGGTTATTATGCTTCTGTGCGAGAAGGGGGTTTGGGGTTTACCGATATTTTTATGGTACGATATCATGGTGACAATTTGAATCAGGCTGATTTATTGGCAGATAATAGGAATTCTTTAAATGAATCCAATCCAAAAACTGCTTCAAGTACACCGGATGTAATAACCAAAAAGGAACCTGTATCAGTGAAATATGAACTTCACGAAGAGAAACTGATGGCCGAGACCCATCGGATATTTTTTAATAGCTCACAAAGCGAAATAGAGCCAACTCATCGGGCGGAGCTTGATAGCATTGTTCAAATGGTTAATAAATATGAGGATCTTACAATTAATATAGCAGGCTATGCCAGTGCTGACGGCAATCCACGCTATAACCTTGAACTGTCTAACAAAAGAGCACTTATCGTGCTTGATTACCTCATTAGCAAAGGACTTGATGAAAATAAGATTGTTGCCCGTGGTTTTGGTTCCATAACGGATGGGGGTAACGATCCTGAACAAAACAGAAGGGCAGATGTGACGATTGTTGCTAGACGCAAGAAAGGGAATTAGACACAAGACCTAAGACGCAAGACTTAAGAACCAATAGTCTAACAAACATCTAACATCCTACTTATCTCTAATAATAAAAATAGGCACCTTCAACCTGTGTCTAACCGCGTCTACCGTAGTGCCAAAGAGTAAATCTTTAAACCACATATGGCCATGAGCACCCATCACCAATAGGTCAGCATCAAACTCAGCTACTAATTTTGGAATCTTCTGTTTAGGCAAACCAAAGCCCAGTTTTATACTGGCATTGTAGCCTGCTTCGTTCAGTTGATCCTCATATTTTTGCAAGTTCTTACGATCTAGATCAGATTCTAAATCCGATACTTCATGTCCCATCATCCATGCCCCAGTTGATTCCACTATATGTATAAGCAAGTATTCAGCATTTTTACCTCCTTGTGCAATAGCACTATTGATAGCCCTTGAGTCCATGTCACTAAAGTCAATGGCCACCGCTATTTTCTTGTAAGCGGACTCTTTAACGAATTCTAAGGGTATAAACTCACCATGAGGTGACTTTTGCTTACTAGCAATTTTACGTTGAAACAAGGGCCTGAATGTGATATAGAGTAATAAACCAAATGAAGCCAAAGCTATTGGTACAGCGGTAAGCCATAATATATAGGCATTGTTACCTGCATTGATAAGCCATTCACTTATTTCGTCATATACTAATTTCACATTGAGTGAAACGATAATAAGTGCAATTGTCCATGCTGTGATTTGAATGATTGGCTTAATCGCAAACTCTCCCATTTTAGATTTATCAGAAACAAAGTGAATTAACGGAATAATGGCAAAGCCCAGTTGAAGACTCAGTATTACCTGACTAAAAATTAGCATCTCACCTGTCTTCTCTTCTCCATAGATAGAGATGACCAGAAGTGCTGGGATGATGGCAATTAACCGAGTTAACAGCCGTCTGAGCCATGGTTGAATGCGTAAATGAAGATAGCCTTCCATCACAATCTGTCCAGCTAGTGTACCAGTTATAGTGGAGCTCTGTCCTGCCGCTATCAATGCCACAGCAAATAGAATAGGGGCCCACTTAGTGCCTAATAAGGGAGCTAATAGTTTATGAGCATCCTGAATTTCAGTGACATCAAATAACCCGGAGTTATAAAAAGTAGCTGCTGCCAGAACTAGTATAGCGGCATTCACAAAGAAGGCGAGGTTCAATGCAATGGCGGAGTCAATGATATTAAATTTGATGGCCGTCCAGATGCTTTTTGAACTAAGTCCAATCTTTCTAGTTTGCACAAGTGAAGAATGAAGATATAAGTTGTGTGGCATAACTGTAGCCCCTATAATACCAATGGCAATATATAAAGCTTGATTATTCGGCAATGAGGGAATAAAGCCTGTTGCCAATTCGCCCATGTCTGGTTTTGCCAAAAACATTTCTACTAAAAACGCACCCCCAATAATAGCCACCAAAGCTATTATAAAGGCCTCCATCTTACGCATGCCATAGTTTTGGAGGATAAGAAATAGTAAGGTGTCGGCTACGGTGAGACTTACACCCCAAATTAAGGGCAAACCAAATAAAAGTTGTAAACCAATGGCCATCCCGAGTACTTCAGCTAAGTCGCATGCAGCAATGGCAATTTCAGCGAGTATGTAAAGAAAAAAGTTAATGACAGGGTGGTAAGTAGCTCTCGAAGCCTGTGCAAGATCCATTTTTCGCACTAAGCCTAGTCTGGCACTTAAGCTCTGTAGTAACAAGGCCATCAGATTTGACATCAGAAGTACCCAAATGAGCGTGTAACCGAATTGGCTACCCCCAGCAATGTCTGTTGCCCAGTTACCCGGATCCATATAACCCACACTCACCAGGTAAGCTGGCCCCATAAAAGCAAAAAGTTTTTTCCAAAATCCCTTCTTATTGGTTACATCCACCGAAGCGTTTACTTCAGATAGGGACTTCATCATTTCTGTTTTTGTTTTATTCATTTACTATTCAAGGTCGGGTGGGCATTTTTTGTTTTTTCATCATTTTAATTATAATCCCTTCCTTAGGCGCAAATAAGAAAGCTAACCCAAAAAAAACGCCAGCCATTGCCGCCATTGCTCCAGCAATAGATCCATCAGTACCAGCAGCAAGGTAATATCCTGATATAGATATCAAAACCCCTAGAATTGAGGTGATCACCATCATTTTTATCAAATTTTCAGTGAGTAGATAGGCCGTTGCTGGTGGGGCAATTAACAACGCAACTACTAAAATAGCACCAACCGATTCAAAGGAGGCAACCGTGGTAATGGACACGGCACCCATCAATAGATAATGCCATGTTATTGTTGAAATGCCTATTGCCGTTGCAAAAGAGGGGTCAAAAGTGGTAAGAAATAGCTCCTTGTAACCGATGGATATAAATGCCAATATGATGATCAGTACGGTACCTGCTATATACAAAACCCTGGGCCCCATAATTACCCCTGATTTTGTGATCCACAAATCTATTGGAACGTAAGCTATCTCTCCGTAGAGCACGCAATCCTGATCCAGGTCTACCTTTCCGGCAAATACCGAAATAAGGATAACACCAATGGCAAAAAGCCAAGTAAAGGTCACACCAATAGATGCGTCTGTTTGCAGCTTACCCTTTTTATGAAAGAATTCTATCAAAAAAGTCGTTAGTACACCAAAGGCACCTGCACCAATCAGCATTACTACACTATCTCTTGAACCCGTAAATAGAAAAGCAAGTACAATCCCAGGTAGAACTGCATGGGAAATAGCATCTCCAACCATGGCCATTTTTCTTAGTATTAGGTAGCAACCCAATAACCCACAAGATATGGCCACTAAAGAACCAGCAAGTATGATTTGGAAACTATGCATAGGGTATTTCAGATTCGTGTGGATCAATTGCCGGGTAGTTGAGAAGTTTCTCAAGTTTGGCCTCAAGTTCTGGTGTGAGTACGTGCTCTATAGTATCTGCATCGTCATGGACATGGTCTGGAGCAATGCGTAAATATTGAGTAAGGTAAACTTCCCATAGTCGGTGTAGTTTTACAACCCGTTGACCTCTATTCTTACCTTCTATTGTAAATGACCAATAACCACGGCTATTTTTTAAATACCCCTCTCTTTTTAGGCGCCTCAGACTTTTAATTAGCACCTCCTTATGGAGGGTTCGCTTTGATAGAATGGTATCTATAGTTCGTTGATCAAAAAAGTTTTTTTCTTCTTCCCCAAGATGGTAGAGTGCTTTTAATATATTTTCATCTACAATGTGCCTTTTGATTCTTTTCTGCGTTAAGTATCGAATTATTATACCGCGCTTTGGTGCAAAGAAAAATGAAAAGAAAGCAATGGTTGAAATAACAATCACGATCCATGGACCAGTGGGCATGGATGGAGCTACATATGAAATATAAGCTCCTGATAGACCACTAAAAGCACCGAATATAGCAGCCAACCATATCATGATCTGAATTTTTTCAGTCCAAAATCGAGCTGCTGCCGCTGGTGTGATGAGCATGGCGGCCATGAGTACGACACCCACTGCCTGAATGCCAACTACTACTGCCAAAACAGTTAACGTAGTCAAAATTAGCTCCATTGTCTTTATTGGTAACCCAATGGTGGTTGCAAAGTCTTTATCAAAGGCAATTAGGGTAAACTCCTTAAAGAATACATATACCGCCACAAGCAATATGACAGAAACAAGGCCAAAAGTGATCAAATCGCTGCCCACCAGAGAGGCCGCTTTACCAAATAAAAATTGATCTAATCCACTTTGAGCAGCATTACCTGATTTCTGAATGATGGTGAGTAGAAAAATACCAACGCCAAAGAAAACTGACAATATAATACCAATAGCGGTGTCCTCTTTTATTTTTGATTTGGAAGAAATTATATCAATCAAGGTTAAGGCCAGCCATCCAGTAATGAATGCTCCAATGATTAATACCAATGGGTTTTTCTCACCATAAACAATAAAAGAAAGGCATACTCCGGGTAGGACTGCATGAGCCACCGCATCGCCTACCAATGCTTTTTTCTTTAAAAATGTGAAGGTGCCTACAATTGCCGAACTTGCCGTGATCAGAATTGATCCTAATACAACATAGCGCACATTAGGGTCGGTAAATGAAAAGAAGTCAATAAATGTTTCCATTAATTTTTTACTTGTTCATTTTTTTCGCGACTTGGGAAAGCACCTTGTTTTAAGAGATTCCCAACTTCAGATAAGAGTGTTAATTTACCCCCATAAGTCTCCTGAAGTAATTCAGTATTGAAAGTCTCAGCAGTTGGGCCTGAGGCTACTAAGCGCATATTTAGCATTAATACCCAGTCAAAATATTGCGTTACCGATTGCAGATCGTGGTGAACGACCACTACCGTATTACCACGCTCAGTCATTTCCCTAAGTAATTTGATAATGGTTTTTTCAGTAGCAGCATCAACTCCAGCAAAAGGCTCATCCATGAAATATAAGTCTGCCTGTTGTGCTAAAGCGCGTGCTAAAAATACACGTTGTTGTTGGCCGCCTGAAAGTTGCGATATCTGTCGATCTTTATAACCCTCTAAATCAACCTTTCTAAGACTATCCAAAGCAACTTCTCGATCCACTTTTCTTGGTCTTTTAAAAATCCCTAGTTTACCATATCTACCCATTAGCACAATGTCCATTACTGATGCTGGAAAATCCCAGTCTACGGTTTCACGTTGTGGCACATAGCTAATTCTCTCTCGCACGTTGGCTAGGTCATCATCAAATAGTTTTATGTACCCACTGCTGTTGGGTATAAGCCCCATGATTGCTTTGATAAGGGTAGACTTACCAGCACCATTAGGGCCAATAATTCCAATTAACTGCCCTTTTGGAAGTGTAAGATCAACCCCCCACAATACCGGTTTCTTGTCGTATGATACCGTAAGGTCATGTATTTCAACTATAGGATCTTCTGCCTGAACTATCATAATTTTTTATTTTAATGCGGATACAATCGTATTAACATTTGCTCTTACCATTCCATCATAAGTACCTTCAGGTGAATTTTTGGCACCCATGGCATCTGAATATAGATTACCGCCAATTACAATATTATACCCTCGTTGTTGACACCCTTCTACAACAGCATTTATTGCTTTACTAGACACTGACGTTTCTACAAAGACCGCTTTTATTTGGCTGGAGATAACAAAATCAACAAGATTCGAGACGTCTCTAAGGCCATATTCTGATATAGTTGATATTCCCTGTAGCCCTTTTACTTCAATGTCGTAGGCATCTCCAAAATAGCCAAATGCGTCATGAGCGGTGATGAGTACACGTTGTGGTTTTGGTATTTCATTGATTTTAAGTGTAACAAAAGTATTTAAAGAATCAAGTTTCAATAGATATAGACTTTCATTTTGAGCATAGAACGGTGCATTTGCAGTATCATAAGACTGCATATATCGACTAATTTCTTTTACAGCCTCTGACCAGAGTGCTACATCAAACCAAATGTGAGGGTCATAATTATTATTGAACTCAGGCACTTTTCTTAGTTTTGATGGTTCAATATTCGCTGCTACAGCCACAACGGGTTTTTGATGTCCTAATTTTTCAAGAATCTCGCCCATCTTTCCTTCTAAGTGTAAACCGTTATAGAATATGATGTTTGATCCTGTTAATTTTTGTAAGTCGCCCTGTGTTGCCTTATATAAATGTGGATCTACACCGGGACCCATCAAAGCCTCAACATCTGCTTTGTCCCTAACAATATTCTTTACTGCATCTTCTATCATACCTGTTGTAGTGACAATATGAAGACGTGCATTATCAGGTTGTTCCTGCTTGCAACTTGCTAGTAAAGTAATTGCGAATGAGAAGATAAAAACTATTCGGTTATCCATATATTTTCTGATACTTCTTTAGAAATAAAGGTGTTTTTTTTATTGTCAATTTGAATTTCAATAGAGCCGTCAAATTCAACTTTTTCTAGAATCTTAATTTTTGCACCTAGGTATAATCCTATTTTATCAAGGTACTTCAAGAAGGCGGAATTACTATCCTTAACTGCTACAATTATACCAGTCTGACCGTCCACGCATTGGTCTAATGCTACCCGGGGTTTTGATTTAAATTCACCATTTTCATCGGGGATAGGATCACCGTGGGGATCGTATTTTGGGTAAGCTAAAAACTCATCTAAACGCTGTATTAGTAAGTCAGAATTGATATGCTCTAATTGTTCTGCTACCACATGTACTTGGTCCCAATTGAACTTCAATTTATCAACTAAGAATGTCTCCCATAGGCGATGTTTTCTAATCACCTGAAGAGCGGATATTTTGCCAGTGTCGGACACCTGAACCCCCTTATATTTTTGATAGGAGAGGACCCCTTTTTTTGATAGTTTTTTTATCATGTCAGTGACTGATGCAGCTTTAGTATTTAGACTATCAGCAATGGCATTGGTAGAAACAGCACCTTCGGTTTCTCGCGAAAGATGGTAAATTGTTTTGAGGTAATTTTCCTCTGCGAAACTCAGCATATTTAATAAATTTCTTCAAAGATAGCATTTTTAGATTAACCTAAAAATATTTTTCATTTAATATTAAAAATAATGAATAACTTTGTTATTTGATGCTTAGAAGAACTTTCTGGTTACGTCTTGGTAATTGTTAGGCTTGTCTAAAAATGAAATTCATGACAGATTCGTGTGTTTATTGCTTCAGAGATACAAAAATCCCCCGATGGGAGCAATTTAATCAATGAATGTATTCGATCAATTAACTAATTATAATATATTGATTGCTAGGTTGTTATGTATCTAAAATGGCTAGCAATTTAACCTCTTCTGAGTCCCATAAAACTTCATTTTCTGGCTTGATTGTATAGAAATTAGTAGACTGCATTAGGTCTAGCAGTCGCTCGCATTTATAGCGGTTAAAATTGATGGGTATTGCTGCAGGGTACTTGTTAGTTATTGAAATAAAGGACGGTCTATCTTCTATAAGTATGGGCAACTCAGCACTCAAGTATTCATACAGTTTAGTAGGTATCGCATTGTCATTAGCCACATTTGGAGGATAATAAATCAAGCCAAAATCAGCCATATTTATAACTTCTAAAATTGCAGTATGCTCTACCATTTTGTCACCACCTTGAAGAATTATATAAGGCTTATTTTTTATAGCATTTTTGATTCTGACCAACTCAGTTTTAGAACTACAATAACCTACTATATGGAGTATAATAGAGCCATTCATTTTATGCAAATTTTCAGCCAACCTAATGCAATGAAACACACCCGTACTTTCAGCTAATGTGCCTGTAAATATCAAATTAATTACTTCATTTTTGTAAACGGTTACTTGGTCTATTTTTGGCTGTATCCGTAGAGCCTTATTCTCAATAATATTATATTTATTTTGTATGAAGGATAACTCATTTTCATAACATTTTTCAGCCAGAGTAAAATGGTGAACGAAATAACTGGTCAACTTTTCTTTGACCCTTACCCAGTTTGCAATTACATCTCTAAGTAGAAAAGGAAATGCGTTAGTATGTCTAATATTTAGATAATAATTTTCCCTTACATCATATATCAATTTTACTCTGAAACACAATTTATAAATAAGGGTTGGTATTAATAATTCATGTGTTGTGATAATTATGATCACAGGTTGAATAGCGAATAATTTCGAAAGATATTTAAAAGGTGCCAACATCCTTTTTAAGCTGATTCTTTTAAACTGAAAAAGTGGATGGAAATAAATATTGTTAGCCTTAGGTATTTTTTTTGAATAAAAACCTATGATATTTACCTCATATTTCTTTGCTTGGCTGATGGAACGGCCAAATTTCTCATACATTCTTGTATCAGTTACCGGTTTGAGTACTGAGGCTATCACAAGTTTTTGAAGTTCCATTATAGGTAATTATAAGGATAAATCGTTAATCATAAATGGAATTAAAGGAATTAGTAGAAAAAGCATGGGATGACCGCTCTTTGCTGAAAGTTAAGGAAGTACAAATAGCCATAAAGACTACTGTAGATGATCTTGATAATGGTATTAGGCGTGTGGCAGAACCCGATGTGTTGGGGTGGAAAGTCAATGAATGGATCAAGAAGGCCGTTATCCTTTATTTTCCACTTAGGGAAATGAAAACTATTGAAGTTGGCCCGTTTGAATACCATGATAAAATCAGACTTAAAAATAATTATGAGAAATTGGGTGTACGCGTAGTTCCCCCTGCTGTTGCGCGTTACGGTTCTTTCATAAGTAATGGAGTAATACTTATGCCTTCTTATGTAAATATAGGTGCTTATGTAGGCGAAGGTACCATGGTTGATACTTGGGCTACAGTTGGAAGCTGTGCACAAATCGGTAAGAATGTCCATTTGAGTGGTGGTGTTGGCATTGGTGGCGTATTGGAGCCAGTTCAAGCTGCACCCGTTATTATTGAAGACAATGCCTTTATTGGTTCACGTTGCATTATTGTAGAAGGGGTAAGGATTGGCAAAGAAGCAGTATTGGGTGCCAATGTGGTACTTACTGCTAGTTCAAAGATCATTGACGTAACTGGTGATAAGCCTGTAGAGACTCGTGGGTACATTCCTGAGAGGTCAGTAGTGATCCCTGGTTCTTATACTAAAACCTTTAAAGCTGGTGATTTTCAGGTGCCATGTGCATTAATTATTGGTAAGAGAAAAGAAAGTACAGATAAAAAAACGTCTTTGAATGACGCTTTACGGGAAAATAACGTTTCTGCTTAAAGCTGGCATTTACTTTGTAAGACAGCGTAGTATTAACAAATAGTTGTCATTATGAAAAAACTTGTCCTTTTATCTTTATTCGCTCTAATAATCTCAGCTTTTGCAGCCGATGATCAAGTTCAATATGTAAATGTTGATTATGATAACTTTGGTAAGGGTGAAAAGCTAGAGTTTAAAATCAATTTCGGTATTTTCCCTATAGGTGAAGCCGAAATGATCATAGATGACAAATTCTATAAAATCAATCATCGAAAATGTTATAAGGTTGATATTTTTGGCCGGACAAGTGGTATGGTAGATTGGGTGGCTAAAGTGAATGACCACTGGGGCGCTTATGTTGATTCGGCTGCGCTTTTACCTCACATTTCATATAGAAATATCAAAGAAGGCAACTATCGTAAAGATGAAGTGGTACGATTCGACCATCGGGTAAAATTGATAGAAGCCAAAGTAGTAGATAAAGAAAATGGAGGTTTTAAGGAGCCAAAAATATTTGTCGCTACTGATAGTAGTGTTCGTGATATGATGGCGGGAGCTCTTTATTTAAGAACTATCGATTTTTCAAAAATGAAAAAAGGGGACAAGTTTACCATAAGCGGGTTCTTTGAGGATGCCTTCTATGACTTAGAGATGATCTATAGGGGTAAGGAAAAAATAAAAACTAAAGCGGGAAAGTTTCATGCGATCAGAATAGCGCCAGTAGTACCAGACAATGAACTTTTTGATGGAGAGGACTCTGTGTTAGCCTGGGTAACTGACGATAAAAACAGAATTCCTTTGAAGGTACAAGCGAAAATGTTCATTGGGAACGTTAGTGTTGAACTATCGGATTTTAGCAATGTGAAGCACCCTGTAACGAGTAAGATTAAATAAAAATCAATTGATCCAACTATTATTCGGTGATCCTATTTTTTTAGGTTATATTCATAAAATGAAAAGCTCACTTTGTGTTTTGTTTTTGTTGGCAAGTCAATGGGCGGTATCCCAACCTAAAGATAAGATGATCACATTTCCCTCAGAAGACGGCATTATTATCAGTGCTGATTTGTATCAGATACATGCTAAATCAGCTCCTTTTATTATATTGTTTCATCAGGCCAATTGGAGTAGAGGAGAGTATAATGAGATCGCTCCAATATTGAATACACTTGGTTATAACTGTATGGCCGTTGATCTAAGATCTGGTGGTGCTATAAATAACATTACAAATCTTACTAAGCTAAATGCCATAAAAGCCATGAAGGCTACACAGTATGTTGATGCTATGCAAGACATGCGTGCGGCTGTACAATATGCGAAGAAAAATTTTGTCCAAGGAAAATTAATTATTTGGGGGAGTTCCTATTCATCTGCATTAGCGCTCAAGTTAGCAGGTCAGATTGACGATCAAATTGATGGAGTATTGGCTTTTTCACCGGCTGAGTATTTTATTTCACAAGGAAAGCCAAGAGATTATATTACCTCTGATGCTGTTAAAATATCTAAACCAACTTTTATAACTTCTGCAAAATCAGAAAAAAATGCTTGGTGGGGGATATATGTTTCTATTTTATCTGATAAGAAAACTTATTATTTACCTGAATCAGTTGGAAACCATGGTTCTAAAGCTTTATGGTCACAGTACCCTGATTCTGATGGGTATTGGCAAGCAGTAAAAGCCTTTTTAAAATCCATTTGAATTAAATAATTCTTTACATTTGCAGCTAATTTTATTCAAAAGAATGCAATGAGGGGATTATTATTTTTTGGAATTATACTATTGGCATTTGCCTGCAAAAACGAGAATTCTCAACAAGGGGATGTGTTCTTCAATAATGGGGAGTACAAAAAGGCGATTGAATCGTATACAGTTTATCTTTCAACGGAGCCGCGGGACATTAAAACCATATACAACAGAGGCCGAGCCTATGAAGAGCTGGGCAAACATAAGGAGGCTTTGGAAGATTTCAATCTAGTTATTAAAATCGACCCATTAAATGTTAATGCACTACTTAGCCTTACAGCAGATTATTATGATCGTCTGCATGACTATGAGAACACAATATTTTATGCAGAGAAAGTGTTGAAACTAGATGAGAATAATGCCACCGCTTTCACTCTAAAAGGGAAGGCAAATCAAAAATTAGGTAATATACAAGAAGCTTTGGCTGCCTATAATGCTGCCATTAGTGTGAACAAAGAATATGCAGAAGCCTATCTTTCTAGGGGGTCATTAAGGATATATGGTAGACAAACTAGTAAAGCCTGTGCAGATTTTAGAATGGCTAAAACTTTGGGTGTTGAAAAGGCCGATGAGCTGATAAAGAAGTATTGTAAGTAACTCTTCGACAAGCTCAGAGTGACAACCGACATCAGTCCTAACTCTCTTTCAGATTTGTAATCTGGAAGCATTCACTATAAAGCCCTTGCCTGATTTATTTCGGATCTCATAATAAACAAAGTATTTTCTCATACTAAATTCCTGAAACAAGTATAAGAAGTATCCTGAAATTTAGGGACCCCGCAACAAGTGCGGGGAGAAAATTATTTACTAAACCTATCCGCAACAATCAGATCCTTAGTTCCATGTCCCCAAGAGTAGAAGCCACTTCCACTTTTTACGCCTTTATGGCCAGCCTCTACCATATTTACAAGAAGCGGACACGGGGCATATTTTGGATTACCAAATCCATCATGCAGTACATTAAGTATAGATAGACATACATCAAGGCCAATAAAATCAGCAAGCTGTAATGGCCCCATAGGATGTGCCATCCCTAATTTCATTACCGTATCAATCTCCTCCACACCGGCTACGCCTTCATACAAAGAGTAAATAGCTTCATTGATCATGGGCATTAAAATCCTATTGGCAATAAAACCAGGATAGTCATTCACCTCAACAGGAGCTTTCCCCAATTTCTTGCTCATCTCCATGATGTCAGCAGTCACTTTGTCGCTGGTATTGTATCCGCGAATTACCTCTACCAGCTTCATTACAGGTACGGGGTTCATAAAGTGCATGCCTATTACCTTATCGGCTCTGTTTGTGACAGCGGCAATTTTAGTAATGGAGATTGAAGAGGTATTAGTGGCTAGAATGGTGTTTTTATCACAAACTTCATCTAGGCTTTTAAATATCTTTAGTTTAAGGTCAATATTTTCTGTGGCGGCCTCAACTACCAAATCAGCATTCTTAACCCCCTCTTTTGTTTCAGTATAGGTGGTGATATTGCCTAAAGCATTGGCCTTATCCGTTTCAGTAATAGCTCCCTTGCTCAATTGTCTGTCAAGGTTTTTGGTAATGGTAGCTACCGCTTTTTCCAAAGCAGGTGCCGATATGTCAATCAGAGCAACATTGTATCCGTTTTGGGCGAACACATGAGCAATTCCATTGCCCATTGTCCCTGATCCTATTACTGCAATATTTTTCATAGAGTATATTTCTTGTGGGTAATTGTTTTAGGCTGGCAAATATATAAAATTTTGCTCCTTGTGACCTCAAATGTTGTTAAATTGCCGACATGCATATTGGTGATTATTACAAACTAGAAGTAGTCAAAGAGGTTGATTTTGGTCTTTACTTAGATTCAGAAAGAGGAGAAATACTTTTACCCATTAAATATGTGCCTGAAGGTACTGCTGTAGGAGATGAGATTGAGGTATTTCTTTATAAAGACTCTGAAGATCGTCTGATAGCTACTACACTAAAGCCATTAGGAAAATTAGGTGATTTTGTGGCTCTTGAAGTGACGGATATTGCCCCCCACGGTGCATTTCTTAATTGGGGATTGGAGAAAGATCTTTTTGTGCCTATAAAAGAGCAACATACAGATTTTCGTGTAGGTGAAAAACATGTTGTGAAGATTTGCTTGGATGAAAAAACCGATCGATTGGTGGGAGTGAGTAAACTATACGCATTTTTTAATAGGGATTTTTCACAGCTCAAAGAAGGCATGGAAGTGGATTTACTTATATATGGCGTCACTGACATAGGTTACATGGCTGTTGTCAATCAAAGCTATTCTGGCATGATTTATAAGAATGAAGTTTTTGACATCATCAGAGTTGGGGACATAATGCGTGGTTTTATCAAGAAATTGAGAGATGACGACAAAATCGATCTACGAATAGGGCACGTAGGGGTGGAGGCCATTGATGAGAATACAAAAAAGTTGCTGGATTTGCTGATTAAGCATGATGGGTTTATTTCTATCAATGATAAATCAGATCCCGAGGACATTATGGAACGCCTAAAAATGAGTAAGAAATCATTTAAAAAAGCAGCAGGTGGTCTCTATAAACAGAAGAAAATTGAAATTACAGACGAGGGTATCAAATTGATTGAATGAAGGCACTATTTTGGCTTTTAGGTATAACAACACTAATCCTTGTTATCGGATTTGCTTCTAAAAATTCGCTCAGAGAATTTTTATACAAGGATCAATTCATTGTACGTCCTCGTGGTATAGAATTAAATAGAATCAAAATTAGGCAAACCGCAGAGGGTAGTGTAGATACTCTCACTGTTTATAATGGCGAAAGGAGGGAGACTGCTACTTTCAGAAAAAGGGGATTAAATACTTTTTTGGTTTATAAAGACGATATGCTGATCACCACATTCGAACAATTTAAACGTACAGAATGGGCTACTCATCAATATTTATTTGAGATAATTATTCAACAAGACTCCTCCACAGTGAATTTACATATTTCAGGGCCTGATCAGTCGTTGTAGTCTCTACGCAGATGGGGTGGCACTTTATTGCTACCTCTACTTTGGTCTTCCAATTTTAATATATCAGTCGGTTTTTCACAGAAAACGGCATTGTTATGATAAATGGCTATTGGCGCTTTGAGCAATTGTGGGGAGTGTGCCAATACTTCAAGTAATCCGTCCATAGTAAAATTATTACCTTGAATCTTTTCCCTATAATCAACTCCATCTTTATTCATAATATCTTCAGGGTGTACTTTTAACTTATTCACAATTTCCTTCCAAAGGGTAGTGGTTAGTTTTACGTTGCTAAGATCAACTTCATTTACATTATTAGACACCGATTTAGCGTAGGCTCTGGTTTGCTTACCTGTGGTAGTGTTCGGATCGTTGTAAATCAGAAGAAGCTCATTGGGATGAAACTGGATACTGCTCATAGGCTATAGTTTGGTTTAGCCAATAAGATACGAAAAAAAAGCGAATTGTAAATAGGAATTATTCTGTATAAATCAACACTTCTTTGGCCAAACCCATGGCTGTGAAACGTATGCTAAGATATTTATACTCCTTAAACTCGATTTCACCACAGTTTTTTGGGGTAATATAATAGATAAGAAAATTTTGGCCTCTTTTATATAATTGGTTAGCATCTGGCTTACCGAGCAAAGTCACAATATCTTCTTGATTCAGGGTTTTTAACTTTTCCTTTTCAGCGTCTAGTGCCTCCAACATGCCTAATCGCACCGAGTTGCATCCACCAATGTCTTGTCGCCAGGCTTCTTCATCAAAATTGTCAAGATCAATTGTTTTTTGGTCGCAGCCCACCATAAGAGTAATCAGTAGGATTAAGGAAATTATGCTTCTCATGCGTTGGCTAAACTAGTTTTTGGTTGAGGAATTACGATTTGAGAGATTAGAAAATAAGCTGCTGGAATTAAATAAAACCATAGGCTTAACCCAAAAAAATATATGGATAACATAACCGCAATACTAATGGTTAAAATCCGCATTCGTTCCATCATTAAGGCCCACGGTTTGTTTTCAAGTAATAAACCAGCGAGCACAATAGTTGATACAATGCCCAATACTACAATGCCCTGAAATAGTAGATCCAATTTGGTGTAGTTAAATAAAAACAACGCAGTAACTGCTAACGCAACAACATACTGGTATAGCACATACAAATTAAGTTTGGTAGGAACTCCGGTATCAAACTTCTTATATGTTGATTTATCAACTTCAGGGGCAGCCTGATATCCGCCTAACTCAGTGGGTAGCCATCCCGGTTTGTAAAAGAGGAATTTCATCTTATTACCAAAACCTTTAATGGTCTTTATCTGTTTGGCCATCTGATTATAGTGGTCGAGATTTACCCAAACGGGGTTCCAACTATTAATCGGTTTAGTAATGCCATAGGTAGGCTTTTCCTCTTCTTCTTGGAAAGTGCCAAACATTTTGTCCCAAATGATAAGCATACCTGCATGGTTTTTGTCGATATATTTTGGATCTCGTCCATGGTGTACTCGATGATGGGAGGGGGTATTAAACACTTTTTCAAACCAACCCATTTTAGTGATTGTTTCAGTGTGAATCCAAAATTGATACACCGTTACCAAAGCGGAAACAAATACAAAATCTATCGGGTTAAATCCCGCTATTGCTAATGGAAAATAAAAGAAAAATGTCCAGATAATTTGGAAAGATCCTTGACGAAGGGCAACCGAGAAATTATAGTCTTCACTTTGATGGTGAACCACATGACCACCCCAGAAAAGATTAATTTCATGACTCATTCTGTGAGCCCAATAATAGAAAAAATCTACACCAATAAATAAGGCAATGATTGACATCCAATTCGTAGGAATATCAAATACCGCAAAATGTTCATATACTAAGGCATAAGCCCCAACACCAAGAACTTTTAAAAATATACCCGTTAGTTGTTGGGTGATACCACATGAGATATTAGTTACGGCATCATTAAGTCTATAGAGCTCCTTTTTTGTAATTTTTTGAATGAGTAGTTCAATGCCAATAAGCAAAAAGTAAATAGGTATGGATAATATTATCGGGCTTAAATTCATAAAGACTTATCGTATTAGAAGGTCTAAAATTAACAATAATAATATAACTTCGCGCAAACGAAAAAGACTATGAATAAATTGATTAAAGCGTTTTGGTTCGTAACCCTTCTCGTCACTTTGGCGGTATTACTGTACACTTATGCTTCTTTTGCTGAAGCGCAGATCGTTAGTATCCAGGAAAATATTGTTAATGTTTCGAGGGAATCATTTTTCTATTTAACGCTGGCTATCATTACCCTATCTAATTTTACATTATATATAGTAGCTAGAAAACTTAAGGATCGGGATAATAAGATAGATGAGTTTGTTTATGGTTGGTTGATGAGTTTTGCAGTGGTTTTGAATTTCTTTTTTGTGATTTCAATGTCTTTTGTTCAGGTCAACAATTCTGGTGAAGTATATGATTTCACCTACCTAGGAAATTTAATTTTCATAGCACTGAGTATTATTGGCATATGGGTGTTGGTATTACCCATATATTTATTAAAACTAAAAAATACTGCTTAAACCTTTGTTTGATCGAAGAGGTATTAATCTGCTAATTATCTGATACTTAACATCTTCTGATTCTTTTTTGATGTTAAAATCTTTAGTTAATCAATAAGTATCATTGCTTGAATTAGTCTAAAATTTCATGTTTCTTCGCTCGTTAACCTAAGTAAACAGAATCAAAAATATGGCTGTTGATCAAGTAGCATATACCGAGGATAGTATCAGATCACTGGATTGGAAAGAGCATATTAGGCTAAGGCCTGGGATGTATATTGGTAAGCTAGGTGATGGCTCTGCTCAAGATGATGGTATTTATGTACTTGTAAAAGAAGTACTTGATAACTGTATTGATGAGCACATGATGGGTCATGGTAAAACCATTGAGGTAAAAATTACCGATCACCGTGTAGAAATCCGTGACTATGGTCGTGGTATTCCCCTTGGAAAAGTAGTGGATTGTGTGTCGAAAATTAATACGGGTGGAAAATATGACTCGGGTGCTTTTCAAAAATCAGTTGGACTGAATGGAGTAGGAACGAAGGCGGTTAATGCCTTGTCACAATATTTTAAAGTACAATCATTTAGAGAAGGTGAAACTAAGGTAGCCGAATTCTCTAGAGGGGTGATCTCCAATGACGATAAAATAATCAAGTCAAGTGGGCGTAACGGTACCTTGGTACAGTTCGAACCAGATGAGTCGATTTTTAAAAACTTTCATTTTATTCCGGAGTACCTTAATGATCTGATTTGGAATTATGTATTCCTTAATGCGGGTCTCACCATTGTATTCAACGGTGAGAAATTTCACTCGGAAAATGGACTTAGGGATTTACTGGAGAGAAAGACAGAAGTGGAGAGTCTACGTTATCCAATCATTCACCTCAAGGGCAATGACATTGAAATGGCCATGTCCCATTGTAATCAATATGGAGAAGAATACTATTCTTTTGTAAATGGCCAGTATACAACTCAAGGAGGTACGCATTTAGCGGCATTCCGCGAAGCGTTAGTGAGGACGGTTAGAGATTTTTATAAAAAGGACTTTGATGCGGCTGATGTTAGGGCAAGTGTAGTAGCCGCAATTGCCGTAAGAGTACAAGAACCGGTATTTGAATCACAAACGAAAACAAAGCTTGGTTCTCAAAATGTGGGTCCAGACGGACCTACAATGAGAACTTTTATAAATGATTTTGTTAAGAAGGAATTAGACAATCACCTTCATAGAGATGGTGCGGCAGCCGATGCATTGCTTAAGAGGATTTTGCAGTCGGAACGTGAGAGAAAGGAAATTGCTGGAATCAAAAAACTA
Source organism: Fulvivirga sp. (assembly GCA_048268855.1). Taxonomy (GTDB): domain Bacteria; phylum Bacteroidota; class Bacteroidia; order Cytophagales; family Cyclobacteriaceae; genus Fulvivirga. Next base: position 589,573 of record JBLWUR010000002.1, on the reverse strand, counting down.
GCTAACGAGCGAGCAAAAAAAGCAAATCTACACAATAAAAAGCTCCGTGATTGCCGTTTACATTATGATGACAAAAAAGGTGACAGAATTGATGATACTATGATATTCATCACCGAGGGTGACTCAGCGAGTGGATCGATAACTAAATCCCGTGACGTACAAACACAGGCAGTTTTCAGTTTAAGAGGTAAGCCATTGAACTGTTTTAACCTTACCAAAAAGGTCGTTTATGAGAACGAAGAGTTTAACCTTTTACAGCACGCCTTAAATATTGAAGATGGAATTGAAGGCCTTCGCTATAGAAAAATAATTATTGCTACGGATGCCGATGTAGATGGAATGCATATCAGGCTGCTGTTACTTACATTTTTTTTACAATTCTTTCCTGACTTAGTTAAGCAAGGCCATGTATTCATTCTGGATACGCCATTGTTTAGAGTGCGAAATAAGAAAGAAACTATTTACTGTTATTCAGAAGAAGAGAAGCGTTCTGCAGTAGAGAAACTTGGTAACAAACCGGAAATTACACGATTTAAGGGGCTTGGAGAAATCTCACCAGAGGAGTTTGGTAATTTTATAGGTGAAGATATCAGACTAGATCCAATTATTTTAAACAAGGAAACCTCAATAAATAATCTGCTTACTTTTTATATGGGAAAAAACACACCCGATAGACAAGAGTTTATCGTTGAGCGGTTGCGTATTGAAAAAGATGTGGTGGAGGAGAACGTTTAGTATTATTAAATAGATGACTGAAGAAAATAATCAGGAGAACAAAAAATTAGAGAACAAGGACTTAACCCATGAGGTAATACCAGTTTCAGGAATGTATGAAAACTGGTTTATGGAGTATGCTTCCTATGTGATATTAGAACGTGCCGTACCTGCTATTGGTGATGGGTTTAAACCTGTACAACGTAGGATCATGCATGCTTTAAAGGAGATGGATGATGGTAGGTACAATAAAGTAGCTAATATCATCGGTCAAACCATGCAATATCATCCACATGGAGATGCCTCTATTGCTGATGCAATGGTTAATATAGGCCAAAAAGACCTGCTGATTGATACGCAGGGTAACTGGGGTGATGTACGTACTGGAGATAGTGCGGCAGCGCCAAGATACATTGAAGCTAGGCCTTCAAAGTTTGCTTTAGACATTCTTTATAACCCGCAAACTACCAATTGGCAACTATCATATGACGGTAGAAAACGGGAACCTATCACCTTACCAGTTAAATTTCCATTGTTATTGGCACAGGGTGTAGAGGGGATAGCAGTAGGATTATCGACAAAAATACTACCTCACAATTTCTGTGAACTGATCAAGGCTAGTATCGATATATTAAAAGGTAAAAAAGTAAAAATTTACCCTGACTTTATTACAGGTGGTATGGCTGATTTCTCAGAATACAACCAAGGGATACGTGGTGGCAAAGTGAAGGTAAGGGCGAAAATTGAGGAATTAGATAAAAAGAATCTTATTATACGAGATATCCCGTTTGGAACAACTACTACGGGACTGATTGAATCAATAATAAGAGCTAATGATAAGGGCAAAATTAAAATCAAACGCGTAGTAGATAATACGGCTAAGGACGTTGAAATAGTAATAGATCTAGCCCCTGGTCAGTCACCCGATATTACCATAGATGCGCTCTATGCCTTCACTGAGTGTGAAGTTTCTATTTCGCCCAATGCCTGTGTGATAATTGATGATAAACCTAGATTCATTCAAGTGAATGAAATACTGGAAATCAATACAGCACAGACAGTGAGTCTACTTACCCAAGAGCTTGAAATCAGGAAGAACGAGCTCATGGAAAAGATTCTATTTTCTTCACTTGAGCGGATATTTATAGAAAATAGAATATACCGTGATATTGAGGAATGTGAGACTTGGGAGGCTGTAATAGCAACTATTGACAAAGGTCTTGATCCATACAAACCTGAGTTTTATAGGGAAATCACTGAAGAGGATATTGTTAAGCTTACAGAAATAAAAATTAAAAGGATTTCCAGATTCGATGCTTTCAAAGCAGATGAATTATTGAAGAGACTTGAAGAGGAGCTTAAGGAGACATTGCATCATCTGGAACATATCACTGATTACTCTATTGCTTACTATTCCAATTTGCTTGAAAAATATGGCAAAGGCCGTGAAAGGAAAACAGAAATCAAATCATTTGATTCAATTGACACCACAGTAGTTGCTGCCAATAATCAAAAACTCTATGTTAATCGCAAAGATGGTTTTGTGGGCTATGGACTACGTAAAGATGAGTTTGTAACGGAATGTTCTGACCTAGACGATATCATAGCTTTAAGAAGTGATGGCAAAATGATGGTGTCACGAATCTCCGAGAAAACCTTTATGGGAAAAGACATCCTTTATGTTGGTGTATGGAAAAAAGGCGATGATCGAATGACCTATAATCTAGTTTACCTTGACGGAAAAACAGGTAGGTCTATGTCGAAACGATTCAATGTTACGGCCATTACAAGAGATAAAGAATATGACCTTACCAAAGGTGCTAAAGGATCAAAAGTGCTTTATTTGACGGCCAATCCTAATGGTGAGGCAGAATTGGTAACTGTAAAACTTACTTCGGGAGCCAAAGCCCGAAATAAAATATTTGACTTTGATTTTGCAGAATTAGATATTAAAGGCAGGGGGGCTGGCGGTAACATTCTTACCAAATATCCAGTACGAAAAATTGAGTTGAAGTCGGAAGGAGTTTCCACTTTAAGTGGATTAGATATCTGGTATGATGAGTCTATTGGTCGATTGAATAAGGATGGCAGGGGCAAACATATCGGCAAATTCAATGGTGATGACAATATTTTAATTATTTACAAAGAGGGGAGTTATGAGTTAACCTCCTATGAGCTCACCAACAGATATGAAGCTGAAAAAATATTGCTTATTGAAAGGTTTAAGCCTGGAAAAGTGATATCCGCGATACACTATGATGGTGATAGCAAGCATTACCTTGTGAAACGATTTACTGTTGAAACAACCACATTGGACAAAAAATTTGGCTTTATAAGTGAGGCTAGTGGATCGAAACTGATAATTGCCACCACTGAAGATAAAGCAACCATAGCTGTAGAATATACAAGAGGAAAAAGCAAAGACAAAGAAGTGGATGAGCTGCAGTTGGAAGAATTGATTGATGTAAAAGGTTGGAAAGCATTAGGAAATAGGTTGAGTAGTCATAATGTCAAAAAAGTAAACCTATTAAAAGTTGAATCAGTTAAAGGAGAGGATACACAGACTAAATCACCTCAGAAATTAGAATCAGTAGAAATTGAACCAGAAGAGGCTGATGTTGAAGAGTCCTCCACAGTAGCAGATGAAGTAAAAACAGAAAAAGAAGCTGAGACCCCTAAGAAAGAGGTCATAGAAGAAAAAGCAAAAGCAGAAGACCCCAAAGAAAATGAGCCTAAAAAAGAGGGCGATTCTAAAGGTAAAAATGGACAAGGTGGATATAATGTTGGTGATACAATAGAACTTGATTTTTAATTTTCCGTTATAATTAATTTAGTAAAAAATTGAGCATGAGTAATATGCATTAGGCTTCTATTGACTTACTTTGCTATTTAAAAATTTATCGTTGACGTTAGTGCAGGAGAGATTCATAATATTAGTACTTGTTTTACTTTCATTTACCGGATTTGCCCAAAAAACGATAGTTACGGGACGTGTAACTGATGCGGCAACTGGTGATCCAATTCCTTTTGCCAACGTTATTTTTAAAAATTCTTCAACAGGCACCACTACAGATTTTGAGGGGTATTATAAGGTCCAAATTGGGCTTCATACCGACTCCATACAATGCTCATATATTGGTTATAGTACAAGAACTAAACCTGTAAAAAATGGACTGACACAGGTAGTCGATTTTCAGTTAGTTGAAGATGTAGTTAAACTTCAGGAGATCGTTTTTCATGCAGGTGAAAATCCTGCATACCCTATCTTGCGAAATGTAGTTGAAAACAAAAACAAGAATGATAAAAGGAGCTTAGAAGCGTATCAATATGATACCTATACCAAAATTGAAGTAGACGTTGACAACATAACAGACAAGTTCAGAAAAAAGAAATTTGTAAAGAAAATTACTCAGGTTCTTGATAGTATAGACCGAATGGCTGGTGAGGACGGAAAGCCCGTTCTACCCGTGTTTATCTCTGAAACCATGTCTGAATACTATTACAGGCAAAATCCCAAGCTGCAACATGAAAAGATCGTAAAGTCTAAAATTACTGGTGTAGGAGTAGAAGACGGGTCATTGGTATCACAGTTTATAGGCTCTTCTTTTCAGGAGTATAATTTCTATAACAACTGGCTCAATATTGTGAGTAAAGACTTCGTATCGCCAATAGCCGATGGGTGGAAGTTATATTATGAATATGACCTAACTGATAGTGCGGTTATTGATGGTTTCTTTAGTTATAGGCTAGATTTTTTCCCTAAACGTGATCAGGATTTAGCTTTTAAGGGCACTATGTGGATTACCAAAGAGGGATATGCATTAAAGCAAATAGACGCCACCATTAGTGAGACAGCCAACTTAAATTACATTGAGAAAATCAAAATTCAGCAAGAACTGAAACCCACAACAGCAGGGCCCTGGATACCTAATAAAAGTAGAATACTCATAGATATTGGTGAGATTACAGACAATATGGCCGGGGTATTGGCTAAATTCTACACCTCAAACAAGAACGTGGTTGTTAACCAACCACAGGAAGCACGGTTTTACGCACACCCCATTGAAGTAGCTGAGGATTTTAAATTGAACAACACCGATGAATTTTGGATAAACAATAGGCATGAGCCTTTAACCCCAGCCGAAATGAATGTGTATAGAATGATTGACACGCTCAGAAATATTCCTGTTGTAAAAACATATACTGAAATCCTGAAAATTGCCATCAACGGTTACAAAAAGTTCGGTAAACTTGATGTGGGTCCGTATTTGTCAATTTATTCAAATAACTCAGTTGAGGGCCATCGTTTTCAAATGGGCTTTAAAACCAATATAGATTTTAGTAATAGTTGGATATTAGGTGGGAGGGCAGCTTATGGAACACTAGATGAAGAATTCAAATACAGTGGCTTTGTTGAGCATATATTATCGCGCAAGCGATGGACAACGGTAAGGGCTGAATATACAAGAGATCTAGATCAGGTTGGGCTCGCAGCAGATGACCTTATTGGAAACAGTGTATTTCTTGCAGCAACTAAGTTCGGTAATCAAATCAGACCTTATTATTATAATCAAGCAAAGTTGACAACTCAGCGTGAGTTGGTGAGAGGTTACACCCAACGAATAATTTTCAATTATAGAACTTTTGAACCTCTTTATAATTTTGCCTATTATACTGATCCTAGTCGTTCTGATTCTCCAATTGCCAATAGTTTTGAAACGGCAGAAGTGACAATAGAGTCTCGTTTTGCAAAAGATGAATTATTTGTACAGAATGACAATGACAGAGTAAGTCTGGGTACACAAAAGTGGCCAATTTTTACTGTCCGATATACCAGAGGAATTAAAGGTATTGCGGGCAGTGATTTTGAATATAATAAAGTGGGACTCAATATTCGTAAACGACTTGGAATGGGTCTTTTTGGTACTTCCAATTTCGATATTACTGGTGAACATATCTTTGAAACATTGCCCTACCCATTGTTAAAAGCACATGTAGGTAATGAGTCTACATTTTATACAACGGCAGCCTTTAACCTTATGAATTATTCAGAATTTGCTAGTGACAGTTATGTGTTTTTAAAGTATAACCACTTTTTTGAAGGCTTTATTTTGAACAGGATTCCATTGATGAAAAAACTAAAATGGCGTCTGGTGGCATCTGGAAATATAATTTGGGGACGTTTAGATGCTAGAAATTCAGCTATCATCCCTGATTTTGATAATGAAGGAAATCCAGTTACTTCTATTGGAGGATTTTCAAATACTCCCTATATGGAAGTGGGTTATGGTGTAGAAAATATTTTCAAAGTTCTTAGAGTGGATTTTATCCATAGATTGACCTACCTGAATAAGCCAGATGTTAGTAAATTTGGAGTTAAATTTAGCTTCCAGTTTATATTATAATTTTGAAGTACTTCCCAATAGTCATACTCATTCTTCTCACACAATTATCCTGTGACCGCTATTCTAAAGATAAAATCATAGAAAGTAATGGCATAACAGAGGGCGATGAGATGCTCATATATTTGAATGATTTACTAAAAGATGATCCCAATAACCCTAAAATTTTGTTTAAAAGGGCACAAGTTTATTTTGATCATTCAGATACGAGAAGATCTTTAATAGATGTTCAGAAAGCGCTAGAACTCAATCCCACTGATCCTGATTACTATTTACTACTTGGTAGAATATTTGATCTTAGAAATAGACCAGAAGATTGCTTGACAGCCGCTTTACAAGCAGAAAAACGGGGACTTCATAATTATGAACTATATAGAATGCTGGCAGTGAATTATTTAAAATTAAATGATGCAGAAAACGCCAAAAATTCAATTGAAAGACTGTTGGAGTTTAACAGAAACGGAGAAAATCTTTCACTTCAGGGAGACATATTTTTGCAATTAATGGATACCGTGGAAGCAATCAATAGTTATGAAAAGGCAATAGCTCAAAAGCATCCTATTTCTCGCCCATATAAAGAATTATATCAAATATATCTTTCAAAAAACCAAACTGAAAAGGCGGAATCCTACTTAGATCAATATTTGGCAAAAAACAAAGATGATTCTGATTTTTTGATTTTGAAGGCTTCACTAATGGCAAGTATAAAATCTTATGATAGTGCTTTGATTTACTATAATAAGGCCGATGTTATTCATTCTGAAGAAAAGAAGTTATTGGTTGACTATGGAAATTTATTTTATACATTAACTGATTTTGATTCTGCCTTACTCATAGCAAATAGGATTGTCGAACTGGATAGCCAGTATGTAGAAGCAAATTTACTAGCCGCCAGATCTCTGGACAAATTGAGGAATTACAAAGAATCGAAAAAAGTCTATGAATCTATTTTAGAATATGATTCCACTGTTCAGATCGCAACCAAGGAACTGGACATATTGAATAGAAAAGTTGCATATTTGTGGCGTTTGCAGCGGCAAGAGAAAGCATTTGATAGCATCAGAAACAGTCCTCCACCTGCTGTAGAGAGAAAAGAAATAGAAAATTAAATACGAAGATTGAATGATTAAAATTACCTTACCTGACGGTTCTGTTAAAGAGTTTGAAAAGGGTGTATCTGGCTTTGACATTGCAATGAGCATAAGTGAAGGCTTGGCAAGAAATGTATTGTCAGCAAAAGTAAATGGTGAAGTATGGGATTCTACCCGACCAATAAATACAGATGCTACGGTTCAATTACTTACTTGGAATGATGCAGAAGGTAAAATGACATTCTGGCATTCGTCAGCCCACTTATTGGCAGAAGCGCTGGAAGCGCTGTATCCAGGAGTGAAATTCGGAATTGGACCAGCTATCGAAAGTGGATTTTATTACGACATTGATCTAGGTGATAGAGAATTTGGTGAAGAGGATTTGGGTGCTGTTGAGGAAAAAATGGTAGAATTGGCTAGGCAAAAAAATCAATACATCAGAAGTGAAGTGAGCAAGGCTGAAGCACTGAAATACTTTACTTCTAAAAATGATGAATATAAGTTAGAGTTGATTGACGGGCTAGAAGATGGAAGTATCACTTTTTATAAGCAGGGGAATTTCACCGACTTATGCCGAGGGCCTCATGTGCCAAGTACTGGAGTGATTAAGGCAATTAAATTGATGAGTGTAGCAGGTGCTTATTGGCGCGGGGACGAAAAACGAAAGCAACTGACAAGGATTTATGGCATATCATTTCCCAAACAAAAAGAGCTCACAGAATATTTAGAAATACTCGAAGAGGCCAAAAAGCGTGACCATAGGAAACTTGGAAAGGAGTTGGAACTTTTTACATTTTCTGAAAAAGTAGGTTTAGGGTTACCTCTATGGCTCCCTAAAGGGACAATACTTAGGGAGAGATTAGAGAACTTCATGCGAAGGGCACAAATAAAATCTGGATATCAAGCTGTAGTAACGCCACATATTGGTAGTAAAGCGCTTTATGTGACTTCTGGCCATTATGAAAAATACGGAGCGGACTCATTCCAGCCTATAAAGACACCAAATGAAGACGAGGAGTTTTTATTGAAACCAATGAATTGCCCACATCATTGTGAAATTTATAAGGCTAAACCTAAATCATATAAAGATCTGCCTGTACGCTATGCGGAATTTGGTACAGTATACCGCTATGAGCAAAGTGGTGAGCTCCATGGCTTAACCAGGGTTAGAGGGTTTACACAAGATGATGCACATATTTTCTGCCGTCCTGATCAGGTGAAGGAGGAATTTGTGAAAGTTATTGACTTGGTACTTTATACTTTTAAGGCATTGGGTTTTGAGAATTATACTGCTCAGGTATCCTTGCGTGATCCAGAGAATAAAGCTAAATATATAGGATCGGATGAGCTTTGGGATAGGGCAGAGACTGAAATTCAGGAAGCGGCAGATGAGCGAGGTTTAAGCACTATAGCAGTGAAGGGTGAGGCAGCATTTTATGGCCCTAAGTTGGATTTTATGGTGAAAGATGCGTTAGGAAGGAGCTGGCAATTAGGAACTATTCAGGTGGATTATACCCTTCCTGAAAGATTTGAACTAGAATATACTGGTGCGGATAATCAAAAACACAGACCAGTCATGATTCACAGAGCCCCGTTTGGCTCTATGGAAAGGTTTATTGCTGTATTGATTGAACATTGTGCAGGTAATTTTCCATTGTGGCTTTCCCCAGATCAAATTGCAATATTGCCGATTTCTGAGAAGTATCAAGATTATGCCAACGAGTTACATGCTTTATTATTAGAGAAGGATATCAGAGGCTTTTTAGACGACCGAGATGAAAAGATTGGAAGAAAGATTAGAGATGCCGAGGTTCAAAAAGTGCCCTTTATGCTCATTGTAGGTGAAAAAGAGGCTAATGACCGATTGGTTTCTGTTCGTAGACATGGTGAAGGAGATCTTGGATCGATGAGTATAGAGGAATTTATTGCGCATTTTGAAGAAAAAAGTGTGATATAATATTTAATAATTAAGAATATAAAGTTTTTAAATAGCGAGGTCTTATTGACATATAGAAAATATATAGTCATATTTGCAGACTGTTTTTTCAAGGTAAAACTAAAAGGAGGTTACAATTAGTAAACAAAAATTTCAGAGGAGAGGGTTTCGAGGGAGAGTAGAAGAGCCCTATAAAGTCAACGAACGTATTACAGCCAGAAATGTGCGTGTAGTAGGTGAGAACGTAGAAGTGGATGTATATCCAATTGAGCAGGCGATAAAATTGGCTAAGGAACAAAATCTAGACTTAGTTGAAATATCACCAAAGGCTGATCCTCCAGTTTGTAAGATCATTGATTATTCAAAGTTCAAATACGAACAAAAGAAAAAACAGAAGGAAATCAAGGCTAAGGCTCAAAAAACGGTAATTAAAGAAATCCGTTTTGGCCCGAATACTGAAGAGCATGACTTTAATTTTAAATTAAAGCATGCCATCAATTTCCTAGAAGAAGGGGCAAAAGTGAAGGCTTATGTTCACTTTGTAGGAAGAACTATCGTGTTTAAAGAACGCGGTGAAATATTGTTGTTGAAGTTTGCACAGGCACTAGAGGATTACGGAAAAGTGGAGCAACTGCCTAAGTTGGAAGGAAAACGAATGATTATGTTCCTTACGGCCAAACCAAAAACAAAAAAGAAATAAGAATACAGATCGACAAATAATAATAAAATGCCAAAAGTAAAAACTATTTCAGGAGCGAAGAAGAGATTCAAACTGACGGGTACAGGCAAGATTAAAAGAAAGCATGCTTTCAAAAGCCATATCCTGACGAAGAAGGAAACTAAGCAAAAGAGAAATTTAACTAAGACTGGATTGGTTCACAAAGCCGATGAGTCTAATGTTAAAACGATGTTGAATATCTAGTATTCAACAAAAGGTTCTAATTTATTCACCAGGTTAATTGGCCAATAAAGATTCTGTCAAAAGATGGAGCGCCACTAACCAAAAACAATTAAAGAAATGCCAAGATCAGTAAATCATGTAGCGTCAAAAGCTAGAAGAAAAAGAATCCTAAAAGCCGCTAAAGGTTATTGGGGAAGAAGAAAAAACGTTTGGACAGTAGCGAAAAATGCTGTTGAAAAAGGTTGGACTTACGCTTACCGAGATAGAAAAGCTAAGAAAAGAGACTTTAGAGCTTTGTGGATACAAAGAATCAATGCCGGTGCAAGAATGCATGGTATGTCTTATTCTCAGCTAATGGGTAACTTAAATAAAGCAAATATCGATTTGAATAGAAAGGTATTGGCTGACTTAGCAATGAATCACCCAGAAGCTTTCGAAGCAATTGTAAAGAAAGTAAACTAGTAAGTACAAACTACGATCTGTATTAAAAGCCCTGATCCTCCAACTGGAAGATCAGGGCTTTTTGTTTTATGGATGCATCTGGTTATACTGAGTAAGGGATAGTGTAATCTTGTATTTTGGATGTAATCGGTAGTATATTCATTATTTGGCTTCCTATATTAGGAGATATAATCCCGTCATCAATAAATGAACAATAGTATTAAAGTATTTATTCTGGTAATTGCCATGGTTATTTCCATTGTTGTTGCGCTGAATGAATATATGCTGTATTCACTCCGCCCTGAAGATTTTCCTAATTGGGCGAATGATAGTTTATTTTATGTCATAGTTATCATGCTTTGGGCAATTATTCTACCCCAACTTTATCATATTACTATCAAGCTAAAGAGTGATTCTCGACTAGTCTTACTGTTAAGGACATTTGTTTTGAGTTTCATGATATCCATTTTGCATCAGGTGCTCTCTAATTTGGTGTTCTATTCCATTTTATTCATTCGAGGGGTGGCCACCATTGATTCCGAGCTAATTACTAGTTTTTACCAGCTGGTAATAAGTGGTTTGTTTATAAGAACGATTGAGGCAGTGGTTATAACTTTCTTATTGTACATTATTGCAACTAATGAAGAGAGACTGAAGATTTTTATAGTATCCTATTGGCCACGATTCTATAAGGGAATTTTTGATTCAGGAAAATCTATTGAGATAATAGAAGTAAAGGATCATGGAATAACTACTCACTTGAACACAAGAGATGTGATATGGTTTGAGAGTGCCGGTAACTATGTAGAAATTAATCTGAATGATAGAAAATATTTGCTTCGTCAAACAATAGGGGGATTATATGAAAGTCTGGACAGTACCATGTTTCTTCGTATACATCGATCTCTTGTTGTCAATCTTAATTTTGTTGAACAAGTGAAGTATATGAAAAATGGCGAATACAAATTTCTACTTCAAGGAAGTGTTGAATTTAACAGTAGTAGAAACTTTAAATCACAAATTGCTGAAAAGGTAAAGTTGCAAAGTATCCCAGAACATTAGTCTACGCCCATCACTATTTCAAGCAGGTTGTCACAAACGGTGCTTTGAAACAGCCCAAAAGCCCTTTGTCCGCGTAATATTGTTTGAACTAAAACAAATAATATTATGAAGACTAAATTGATATTTGCCTTAAGCATATTGGTGATCATCATCACAGCATCGGCAATGAAGAACAATACGGAGGCGTATTTCATTGGCCCAAAGTATGCAACTCAAGAAAGTAAGGAATTAATTAAGAAAATGATCGCAGCACATGGTGGTTTAGAACAGTGGCAAAGTAAACCGAGCATAAGTTATCGTCATTCTTATGTAGGACCCTGGGACCCATCTGACCCATGGACATCCGATGAGATTATAGAGCAGGGATCAAGACGAGTTTATCAAAACTGGCCACTTGACACTGCACAGATAATATACGATGGGATGGGCTACTATGGAGTGAATTGGGTAGCAAGAGCAAATCCGCCAAAATTCACAGCTCATTTAGCTATGTATTTTTCTAATATCCCATGGCTTACTCAGGATGAAGGAGTTAATCTAGGAGAAGTAAGGAAAAGAAAATTGTTGGATGACCCAAAGGAGTATTTGACCGTTAAAATGACTTTTGACAACTCTGTTGGACAGTCATCTAATGACTATTATGACCTTTACATAGATCCAGAAACTTACCTTCTTCGAGGATTTGAGTATATCATGACTTATGGAGCTTTATTGGATCTGATGGAGCTTCCTTCCGAAGTGAAATTCATGGGCCCTTTCATTAAGAAAATCGAAGGCTATGACACTGTTGATAACCTGAAAGTTCCAAACAAAATAATCACGATTGACTTGGAAGGAAAGGACTATGGCACTCATTACTACAGCCATTGGTCTTTTTCAAAATCATTTACCGATGATCTTGTAACGCTTCCATCAAATGCTGTGAAAGATAATTCCAGTAGTGAAAGGAAAATGTAATTAATGTTGCTATGGTTGGAAGTTGAATAAAGTAAACAAGTAAGTTCAACAACGATCTGTATTTAAAAGCCCTGATTCGACAATTGCCGGATCAGGGCTTTTTTGTTTAAAGAAAGATCATGGGACTGCCACGTCCTTCGTCCTCGCAGTGACGTTTACTTCTTCTTATACAAACCATCAAACTGTGGAGACCATGTTTTACCATCGTCTGTAGAGCCTTCAAAGAGCTGTCTAACAGTTCCGTCATCATTAAGGGTAAAGGTGAGTCTTGAAAGGGAAATAACACCCTGAGCGTTCATAAATTTGCTTTCAAATTGAAGAAAGCCTTCTTCCCGTTTAGTTTCAAGGTAATTGTAAACATCACCACCACTACCTACCCAGTGTTGGTGCCATTTTTTATCGATAGGATCGTAATAATTGATACTTTGGCCTGCGTAGTTTCCTGGTGTAGTATAGTTTTCATGGATGGCACAGCCGCCTAAAGCCATAGTAATTGAATTCTCACCCACTTTACCACCACGGGCGTAGACATCCCATTCACCCAACCAAAAATCAAAATGTCTGCGCTCTTTACTTGACAGACAGGGATAGGCATTGAGCTTTACTTTTTCTAGTATGGCGTTAAATTCTTTATTCTCCCAATAGTTTTTAAAAGCAGAATCAGTTTTAAGCGTAGAGTAGAAGGGGAGACCGTTTTCGCTACCAATCTTTAATGCATTCAACATGGCGTTGGAATCATTGTTTAAAGCGTGACTTTTACTTATACTGAAATCAACAAAAAACGGATTAAAATTTCTTTTTTTAGCTTCATTGTAATACTTAATGGATTGGTCATATTTTTTTAGTTTCATTTGGCTAAAACCGAGATTATACCATGCGGATGAATCTTTCTCATTCTTTTTCAGATATTTTAAATAGTCTTTAGAGGCAGCTTCCCACTGCTGATTATTAAAATGGTCAAGTGCCGATTGTTTGAGATCCTGAGCCAACAATGGTCCAGTGATCAACATTAAGATTAAGATATTTTTCATGTTGTTATTAGTTATTTGGTTTTAAATGTCTGACAAGAATTATTTAGTTATTAAGAATTAAGTTTAATCGAATTTAACTCACAATTACCCTAAATCCCCTAAAGGGGACTTTTCGGCATCCGCCAATGGGCGGGGAAGTGGGTCTTTTTGGAATAGTCTTAAATCATTTCCCATACCATTTTAGTATTGTTTGGCAAGTAAGCTTCTAGTTTTATCACATATGGAGCATTTTCACTTAGCCAAAAGGTTAAATTTTGATTGGTATTGACTTTCCATGTTGCTATTGTTTTATTATCAGGAAGAGGTAGTTGCACCTTTCCAGTAACATGCGCCACTAGCCATTTTAATTCCCCAGAAGGTGTGTTAGCAAATGGGAGTTTAACTATTAAGTTTACCTTTAAAGGCAAACCGATAAGGAGCATCCCGTACAAATTCCAGTCATATACACTTTCCTCTAAAGTTTTATCAATAGAAGTAACCTCCAACTCTTTGGATAGATTATTTGCACTGCCTACAATATGATTTCCATCAAATTGATAATGAGAAAAACCACCAGAGGGACTTATAGTGGAAAAGCTTACTGGTATTAATGTTTTCAATTCAACCATATTGATCCACGTTACTAAAAGATTCATTTTTGGATTATATAGGTCTTGCACTCTATGGAAATACTGCTTACCATCCAGCTTTATAATTTGTCCATAATCAGTCCATATTTTGTTTGGTACAGCCTTACCCTGAGCATCAAAATAGGTTACCTTCCACTTATTGGTGTAGGGTTTAATTATTGTCCCATCTATTAGCTTATTGCCCGGCTTTAGTACAAGGGTATCAGACTGTGCTTGTACAGCATAAGTTAGAAATAGTAATAGAAGAGATGCAATATATCTTGAGAACATAATAGTTTCATTTAGAATAAGAATGAAGTGAAACTATTACTATTTGATTAGCAACAGGGTAAATCCTATAATATTTTACCTTAAAAGTTAATAACGTTTGAGAGAAGATTTTTTTGAATTTGACATTCTTGCGAAATGAACCCTCTTTATTCCCTTATGGGGCTTGTCGATCAAGACCACCTTACTTATGGTTGGGGTATTATTTGGATATTGAACAATAATCTAAACACAAGTACAGAATATTTATCTTAGGGAGGTTCCTGATAGATATTTTAATTCAATGGCTGCTAATTTTGCATTGAAAGCTGCATTTTGAAAACGAAGTTCTGCGTCAAGGAAATTGATTTGTGCTTCACGAAGTTCAAGGGCAGTCGAAAGACCTATTTCATAACGTGCTTTTGATATTTCATTATTTTCACGTGCTACACTAAGGTTTTCACTTTCTAGTGCCATGAGCTCAAGGCTATTTTTATAATCGATGTAACGGCTTTTTATGGCCGTGTTGAAATCAAGCAATTGATTATTGTATTGATACTCAGAATTTTCACTCTGTATTTTGGCATTTTGAATGCGCCTGTTTACATTAAATCCATTGAAGATTGTCCAGGAGGCAGTAAGCCCATAAGTGATGTCACTTGAAGTATTGAGCTTAAGAGGAACACCAGCTGGTATAACTGATTTCCCATGTACATAACCTGCATTAAGCCCAACCACAGGCATTCGGTCTGCTTTATTTATTTTTGTATTATAATCTGCTATTGCTTTTTCTCGTTTGGCAGCGGTTAATATTGGATTTTGGGCTTCTAAATTATCAATAAGAACACTTAAGTTTAAATCATCATCGTTTACCAATTCAAATTGAAGAGTAAAGTCAATACTGTCTGAGTAATCGGCCATAAGTCTTGCCAATTCGTATTTGCGTAAAGCTAATTGCTGCTGCTGCTGAATTCTTAATGACTTGTCAGCATTCAAATCAACCTGTGCCTGTAGAAATTCCAACTTGGATGCCTTACCTAATTCATACTTATCTTTAGCCACACTTAACCGCTCATCAGAAAGTAGCACATTACTGTCATACCTTGTAAGTCTTTCTTTTTCAAGTGCCGCTTGGTAAAAGGTGGAGGTGATATTATAGACAAGTAACTCAATCTCAGCTTTTAATGATTCTTCACTTTGTTGGTTCAACTCTGACAGTTGGTCATAAGTGGTGAACATTTTCATTCCATCGAAAATAGTCCAGTTCAATGATGCCCCATAAGTGGTGCGTTCATTTTTTGTATTTGACTGTGATTGAGTTTCGCCTGATGATAGTTCACGGTCAAATGACTGGCTACCATAGGTTTTATTAAAATTGGCATTTAAAGAAGGTAAAAATCCAGCATTACCAAGTGAGTAATTGTTATCAGCTATTTCTTTATTATTACGAGCTATCTTAATGTTATAGTTGTTTTCAAGCGCCCTGTCCAAGGCTAAGTCTAACGTAAGAACATTTTGTGCTGACAATTGAAAGGCAGCGATCAAAAGGAATAATAGAATGGATTGGCTTTTCATACTCTTGCTAATCGTTTCTCTTTACTAGTAATAAAACTATAAATGGCAGGGATGACAAACAGTGTAAGAATTGTGGCGAACACCATTCCACCTACCACGGCAATCCCCATAGAGACTCTACTTTCCGAGCCAGCCCCCAAGGCAAGTGCAATAGGTAAAATACCTAGAATAGTAGAAAGACTGGTCATTAAAATAGGTCTAAATCGTGCTTTTGCAGCACCCATGATGGCCTCTGTAATGGTCATGTTCTGTGCTTTTCTTTGATTGGCAAATTCTACAATAAGAATACCATTTTTAGTTACTAATCCTATCAACATGATAATTCCAATTTGGCTAAAGATGTTTAAACTTTGACCAAAAAGATATAATGTTAGAAGTGAACCCGCCAATGCCAAAGGAACTGTGAACATGATGATCAAGGGGTCTCTAAAGCTTTCGAATTGGGCGGAAAGTACTAAATAGATAAGTACAAGTGCAAATGCAAAAGCAAAATAGAGGTTATTGGCGCTTTCATTATACTCAAGTGAATTTCCAGAAAGCGAAGTAGAGTAGGAGCCATCAAGTACTTCAGCAGCTATATTGTCCATAGCTTGGATACCATCACCTAGTGAATAGCCCGGTGCTAAACTGGCAGAGAAAGTGGCTGATGCAAATCGGTTATATCTATACAACTGTGGTGGAGTGCTCATTTCACGAAGTGTAACAAGGTTATCCATTTGTATTAATTCACCCACATCGTTTTTAACATAAATTGATTTCAAATCCAAAGGATCATTCCTGTTGCTCCGTTCAACTTGGCCAATAATATAATACTGTCGACCATCCTTTATAAAATAGCCAAAACGTTGGCCACTTAGACTTAATTGTAGGGTTTGGGCGACATTTCTCACTGAAACCCCTAAATCACGAGCTTTGTCACGATCGATGGTGATATTGAGTTCAGGTTTATTGAATTTCAAATCCAAATCCACAAAATCAAATACAGGACTTGCTTGGGCTTTTTCCTGAAACCGTGGGAGTACTTTTTTCAACCGTTCTATATCAGGAGCTTGCACTACATATTGTACAGGTAAGCCACCTCTTCGGTCACCAATAGTTTGAGGTTGTGAAATAAAAGCTCGGGCCAAAGTGTTTTCTGCTATTTTTGGTTTAAGTGCATTTACAATTTCTGTTTGGCTACGTTCTCTTTCTGACGGATCGCTAAGGTTCAAGATAAGCATAGCAGAATTTACCGATGACGATGCGCCAAAACCAGGGGAGGTAATGGAGATGACGGACTCGCTTTCAGGTACTTCATCATTAATGACAGAAAGCATTTGGTCTACGTAAAAGTCCATATAATCAAAAGTAGCCCCCTCTGGGCCTGTAGCGAATATTCTGAAATTACCCCTGTCTTCTAATGGAGCCATTTCTTGTGGCAATTGTTTACCAAGGAAATAGATGCCTGCTCCTGAAAGAGCTATGACAACAAACGCCAACCATCTATGCTTCATGAAACCTTCTAACCAGTTACCATAGAGGTTATTGAGTCCAACAAAGAAGGGCTCTGTTTTTCTATATATCCAGTTGTGTCGCTCACGTCTTTTTAACATTTTTGACGACATCATAGGTGTTAATGTTAGTGCTACAAAGCTTGATATCACTACCGAACCAGCTACAACTAATCCAAATTCTCTGAACAATCGACCAGTTATTCCCTGGAGGAAAATAATTGGAAAGAAAACAGCTGTGAGTGCTACTGTAGTTGAAATTACAGCAAAAAAGATCTCCTCAGTACCTTTTTTTCCTGCTTCGGCAGGGGTCATACCATCTTCTATTTTAGTATAAATATTTTCTAATACCACAATGGCATCATCAACCACGAGCCCAATGGCCAGAACAAGTCCAAGAAGTGTGAGTACGTTAATAGAAAAACCAAAGGCATACATAAGGAAAAATGAGCCAATCAGTGATATAGGTACCGTTACTACAGGTATAAAAGTAGTACGCCAATCTCTTAAAAAGGCGAATATGATCAGTACCACAAGACCAAAGGCCACATAAATGGTCTGTTCTACTTCCTGTATTGATTCATCTATGTATCGGGTATTATCAAACCTTACGTTGACTTCAATATCGTCAGGAAGGTTCTTCTTTATACTCTCCAGTCGTTTATAAAACTCAGCAGCAATGCTCAAGTTATTACTCCCGGGCTGGGGAGTAATGGCCGTCATGACTAAAGGAATGCCATTGTTTTTAAGCAGTGTTCTTTCATTTTCAGGGAATAATTCGGCACGTCCAATATCACGAAACCTGGTAATACTCTGATCAGTCTGTTGAATGATTAAATCGTTAAATTCATCTGGAGTACTGAGTCTGCCAAGAGTACGGACAGTAAGTTCAGTACTATTACCTTCTATTCGCCCAGAGGGCAGTTCGAGATTTTGTGAGTTTACAGCATTGTAAACATCTAACGGTGTCAGTTTATAAGCTGCAAGTTTATCAGGATCCATCCATAAACGCATGGAGTATCTCTTTTCTCCCCAAATACGCACTTCACTTACTCCTTCAATAGTCTGGAAGTTTTCTTTGAACACATTTTGTGCTAATTCAGATAGTTCAAGTAAGTTTCTTTTCTCACTATAAATTCTAAGTGCTATAATAGGGGAGTTGTCAGCATCGGCTTTGGACACAATAGGAGGATCCGCATCCGGAGGTAGGTTTCTTTGTGCTCTGGAAACTTTATCTCTAACGTCATTGGCCGCAGCTTCTAAATCAGTATCGAGGCCAAATTCTACCCTTATGGTACTTCTGCCTTCATTGGAGGTAGAACTTAACGTTTTGATGCCAGAAATGCCGTTGATTGATTCTTCTAATGGCTCAGTGATCTGGCTTTCAATTACATCGGAATTGGCTCCTGCATAGTTGGTAGATACAGTAATAATAGGAGGATCAACACTTGGGTATTCCCTTACACCTAGAAAATTGAATCCTACAATCCCGAATATTATAATTGAGATTGACATAACTATTGCCAATACCGGGCGGTCAATACTTATATTGGATATACTACTCATTACCCAGATTTAAATCCACTTCCATCCCTATTTTCAATTGTAATATTCCAGAGGTGAGTACCACATCACCCACTTTCAATCCAGAAGTAACTTGAATTCTATCTGCTGTTCTAATCCCTGTTTCAATGCTTTTTGAATCTACTTTACCATCTACATAAACAAATACCTTTTTTCCATTTAACTCTGGAATTACGGCTTCTGTAGGAATCATAATAGCCTCGTTAAACGTATCAAGGGTCAACCTTATTTTAGCAAATTGTCCCGGTAATAGTTTATTTTCTTTGTTTTGACTCTTTGCTCTGGCTCGGATACTTCTTGTTTTAGGGTCTACCTGTGGCTCTACTGCATAAATTTCACCCAAGAATGTTTCATTCTCATAAGAGTCCACATTGAATTGAATTTTATCATTTGGGTTGACTAATGCAGAATATTTGCCGGGAATGGAAAAATCTATTTTAATTGGGTTGATGTTATATAAGGTAACAAGTTCATCTGAAGAGCTTATATAACTTCCCTGACTTACGCTGCGCAAGCCAATAATACCATCGAATGGCGCCCTTATCTGGTGTTTTTGTTGTTGTACTTGCTTTACCTTTATATCTGCAAGTGTGGTGTTTAGTGTAGTAAGGGCTGTTTCATACTCCTCTTTACTAATGGCTTCTTTGGCGAGGAGTTGCTTCTGGCGGTTCTCATTATCCTCGTTCAATTTTTTTGTAAAATTCAGTTTAGCAATTTCTGCCTGAATTTCACTGTCATCAAGCTGAACAAGTAATTGACCTTTCGTCACTTTCTGTCCTTCAGCAAAGTTTATTTTTTCAACTCTGGCTGAAACTTCTGATTTAAGTACTACGGATTCATTGGCAACTAAAGAACCCGTGAGTCGAAGGTCATTATTTAGCTTCTCACTTTTTACCTTTAAAGCATTAACTTTCAGTTTGTTAGCCACTGAAGTTGCTTGTAGTGGAGCATCGTCAGTAGTACTTAGTTTTGGGTAAACAATAAACCCTATTACTAGCACTGCAATTATGACAAAAACTATTATTTTTCCTGTAGATCCCATTGTAAAATATTGTATGCAAATCTAAGGCAATAGCAGGCATTAATGTTCAACCACTCATCAAATAAACAGGATTAAAATTTTCTGAATTGAATAAAAATCATGTCGTTTAATGGAAAAAATAAACCCTACTAAGCCATTGATGCTTTGTAGGGTTTATTGTAAAATTATTAGACGGCCTCTCGGCTGCTAGTAGTAAATGAAAAATTTTATGAGGTCACTACGATTTTTTCAATCACGTCACCTTGCTTTATGGCGTCTATAACCTCTAAGCCCTCCACTACTTTACCAAAGCAGGTATGATTTCTATCAAGGTGAGCAGTGTTATCTCTACTATGACAAATGAAGAACTGGCTACCTCCAGTGTTTCTACCTGCGTGTGCCATTGAAAGCACTCCTCTATCATGGAATTGATTTTCACCATCCAGTTCACAATCAATGCTGTAACCTGGGCCACCTGCACCTGTTCCTTCTGGACAACCCCCTTGGATCACAAAATTAGGAAGTACACGATGAAAGGTAAGCCCATCGTAAAATCCTTTTTTTGCCAAAGTGATGAAATTTTCTACAGTATTAGGAGCATCTTTATCATAAAACTCGACTTTCATTGTCCCTTTGCCTGTAATTATCTCTGCCGTATTCATTTATTGTTAGGTTTATTTTTGTACTTATTTTTTTCCGGGGGCAAAAGTATTAAAAAAAACAAGCTTTGAATATTAACCTTAGATTTTAACAAGTATTAATGGATAAAATAAAGGAAGTAGCGTTATAGCGACCTCCTTTAATTTTGTTGCTATATGTAATAAGGATTAGTACAAATAGGCCAAGGCAGTTTGGTCATTACTTGTAAAGGGACGGTTACCTTCAGGATCTCCACATGCCAACATCCATGAATTGGCATCCGGACCAACAGGTGTACCAGACACATGGTTAGCACCAATTCCACCATCTCCTTCATCGTCTGGAGTTCCGCCACAACTATAACTTCTATCCATATAGTCGGTATGCCTAAATCCAATGCAATGACCCATTTCATGGGCTATTGTAGTTGCTAAGCCATTTATATTACTCACGTTATCATAATAGGCACGTGTCATCAATATTTCATTAAAGGGGTCTCCATTTGCTGTCGGGAACCCAGCAGATCCTAATATACCAAACCAATAATAGTACCAAGGCGAAGAATTAATAACTATATCTGCATTTGATGAATTTGAAATTTGTTGAAAATTTAAATTTAAATTTTCGTTGTTATAACGAGTAATCGCAATGTCGGTGGCATCCTTATATTTTTGTGGCATATTGACAAATACGTTGATTGTTCGAGGAGTCCCAGTAACCAAATTATCTGTGCTATAATGTTCTACTGAGGCGATGCCTTTTTTTGATACCAGATTGTCTATTTGATCTTCAGTAAGTAAAATATCCTTTTCAACGATGTAACCGTTTTCAAGTTTTTTTACATCAAAATTGACTGTATTGAAACCAGCTTCACTTAATTTGGCAATAACTTCTGTTGAAACTTCTTCCAATTCCGGTTGTGGAGTTAAGGATTCGCGTTCACATGACCATACGGTGATAAGAGCAAAAGCTATTGCTCCAATTTTTAACTTGTTCATAATATTTTTGGTTTTGGTTAAAAATAGTTTGAATACAATTTTATTATAAAATAGAAATATGTAAAGTAAAATTTGATCAAAACCTTACATACATGATATTAATGTGAATTAGCTTTAATTTTAATGCTATTATTTTGTGCTAATTATTGCTGCATTAATGTACGGAAAACACTGATTATTAATTACTTATCCGAAATCTGTAATCATGATAAGCCAAAGAACTAAAATGAAGCTCATAAACTGGTGGCCTCCAATGCTCGGAACGGGCATCAGCTTGAAATATGTACAAAAAGATCTACAACGATTTGACGTAATATTGAAACTTCGCTGGTACAATAAGAATTTGATAGGAACTCATTATGGGGGTTCGTTATACTCTATGTGTGACCCATGGTACATGTTTATTCTAATGGCCAATTTGGGACGAGAATATGTAGCACTTGATAAAGGAGCAAATATCAGATACTTGAAAAAAGGAACAGGGGTACTAAAATGTACTTTTGAGCTAAGTCCTGAACAAATAGAGGCAATAAAATCAGAAGTAGATAGTATTGGTAAAAAGGATTATACCTTTTTATGTGAAGTAAAAAATTCAGAAGGTGAAGTAGTAACTGAAGTTGACAAAATCGTTTATGTGAGGAAGAAGGATTTTGATTGGGAGAAATACAATAAATAGCTATTTTTAGCAATTAAATTCTACTCAATGAATGAACTTTTTGATGCATCAGCCATCACCATAGAGGAATTAGATAAATACAGACTTATCACGGATACATTAGCTGATGAAACTGTTCAAAAAATAATTAATTCGGGTTATGAAAAGCAGTTGAACCATGTGTTTAGGACACTTGTGACAAATGACGGTTATTCCAATTCTGTATTTGTTGAATTTGATCCTGAATTGAGAACAATCCTTGACCATTACTTTGAAGTCTCGGCACAAATGCCAATCTGGGCTGATTTATCATTAATTAAAAAAGGAGAGGAAGTCTTTAGCCTTTATGGGCCAGAGATATTCATGTTGCTTAATGTAAGCTCCTTGCCACTATGCTACACTTGTGCCAAAGGGTCGCAAGTATTGTATGATACAGGCCGATTATTAACACACAATAAAGATATTGATCCTCTAGCTAGAAGGCTAATGGAGACCGCACAAATGATAGTAAATGTACTTTCTCCTGGAGGGTTGTCCAGTAATGGAAAAGGAAAGGTTACTGTCCAAAAAGTCAGGCTGATACATGCGTCAATACGTTATTTCTTAAAAACTAAAGGATTTGACGGTAAGCCTTGGAATATTCAACTAGGTGAACCTATAAATCAAGAGGATTTGACCGGTACACTGATGTCCTTTGGTCCGGTTATTATCAATGGACTTAAACAGCTGAATATTAATTTAAGTCAGGAGCAGTCCGAAGCTTATATGCATACCTGGAAGGTTGTTGGTTATTTGATGGGAATAAAAGAACCACTTTTACCCAATACTTATGAAGAAGGGTTTGACTTGGCCACTAAAATATTGAAACATCAGGCAGCGGAATCAGAAGCCGGGAAAGCGTTAACATCATCATGTATTACCTTTTTGAATGACATTATGCCTGGCAATATTTTCAAACAGTTACCGGCCTATTTTATAGATAATTTTCTAAGCGATTTTTCTAAATCAACCGGGATTAATCTTTCCGAATGTCTGGGGATAGCGCCTCAGGAAGACAAGCGTAATAAAATTGCTTTGGTTTTATCAGAAAGTGTTGCTGGAGAATTATCCAAATTGGAACATGGGAAGTTTGTGAAGAAAATTAGTGAAGCATTCAATAAAATTCTATTGAGGAGCATCATTCATCATTACAATGATGGCAAATCTGTTCGTTTTTCAATTCCCCCTTCATTGCAGAAAAATTGGGGAATTGATGATTGGCAAGATTATAGGGTATCCCCAAGTTTTGGGAATAATAGAATTGTTTGGCAAAAGAAATAAAATTATGACAACACATTCCGTTGAGGGACTCAGCAGAAAAACTACAATTACCATCCTAATTTCATCGGGTGTTTTGCTGACTTGGTCATTGGTAAGCTCTTGGCTTAATGCAGGTGCTATTACGGCTAGTATAATTACTTATGGACTGTATTTGTTCTATTGGTTTTATGCCATCAAATATAAAAACCCATTGATACTCAGATTGGTCATATTCGGTACTGTAGCAGGGATACTTGAACTTATTACAGACCATTATCTGGTATCAACAATTAACAGTTTGGTTTACCCAGGAAGTGAGCCGATGATTTGGAGTTCTCCAGCATATATGCCATTTGCATGGTCTAATGTTATTCTTCAGTTAGGGTTTATTGGAGTCCTGCTTACTGATAAGTTTAAATTACTAAAAGCTTCGATCATTTTAGGCATTGCTGGTGGGATGTATATTCCAATGTATGAGCACTTGGCAAAAGATGCTGGATGGTGGTGGTACCATGATAATACAATCATGGTATTGAACGCACCACTTTATGTGATTATCTGTGAAGCACTCATTTCGCTGTCGTTACCTTTGATTATTTACTATTCGGAACATAATAAAATAACCAAAACAATAAGTTTAGGGATTATTGAAGGAATTTGGATTTTAATGAGCGCATTTATTGCATTTAATCTGGTGTAATCCTTTAGATATGTATATTGTAAGGTTTTAAAAACTTATACATGACTATAGCAGCATTTATAGATGGTTTTCTTCATTTAGACAGGTTTAATACAGAGGAGGGACTTAAAAAGTCACGCCTATTTATTAAAGCATGTCTATTAACCAGTCTGTTTTCCACCACATACATCTGGCTAAGTATTTACTTTGAGTATGACAGAGGTGTATACCTCATGTTATTTAATGTGGTTGGGTTTATCCTTTTAGCATTACTGGCCAAAACTAAGTTGCCGATTGTCTGGCTTGGGAACGTGTATGTATTCATTGGGGCATTTGCCATTTATGTGCTTACTTATTTTTCTGGAGGGGTTTGGTCAGCCATTTATCCATGGATTGTGTCCATTCCAATATTGGCCATATTGGTGGTTAACAAATTTTCAGGAGGTTTTTGGGGAGCCATTTCATTTGGTGTTATGATTTGGTTTGGCTTGCTCGCTTACAATGAAATAGCATTGCCTGTTGAATATAATATCGAACAAAGAACGCTGTGGTACATAACTGTTCTTCCAGGATTGTTGCTGATTATTCTGTTTATATCATTTGTTTTTGAAGATATGCAGTTAAAATCATTGACGATTTTGACTAAAAAGAATGAGCAGCTTAGTATTCAAAAGGAAACTATATCCAAGCAATCTGATCAGTTGACCAATCTTTTGGAAGAAAAAAATACTATAATTAGAATACTCGCTCATGATTTACGAAATCCATTGAAGAATATAACCAGTTTGGTGGGTCTAATGGAAATTGAAAGTGATGAAATAATGAAAAAACAATATGCTGAAATGATTAACGATAGTTCTTTAAAAGCTCAGCATTTGGTGAACCGTGTATTGGAAATGGATGCCTCTAATCAAGAAGATGTTGAACTTCATTTGGAAGAGGTGGAAGTACAAGGATTTTTAATCGCTGTCATTAATAGTATAAAAACAACTGCTGAAAGTAAGAATATTGCACTTAAATTAGAGAGTAATGGCAGTAGTACTATCGTTATGGCCGATAAAACTTATTTTGAATTAATTTTTGAGAACCTTCTTTCAAATGCCATTAAATTCTCTGAAAAAAATACAACGGTAACAGTTTTTGTAGAAAATGAAGGTAATAAGTTAAGAATAAAAGTATCGGATCAAGGGCCTGGTATAAGTGAAGAAGAACAAGGGAAGTTATTCCAAAAATTTTCAAAACTTAGTACAAGGCCTACTGCTGGTGAATCCTCTACCGGACTGGGGCTCTCTCTAGTAAAACGGTATATAGAGTTGATTGATGGTAAAGTTTGGTTTGAACCAAACAAAGAAAAAGGATCAAGTTTTGTTGTGGAATTAGAAGTCAAAACTTAAAATTCAAGTGTGAGTTGCATTATTTTTCTAGGCACATCTTCTTGTATTTCATGGTTTAAGTTTGAAAGTGAAAGCCCTAATAATCGAAATCCGTTTTCAATAGGTACTAATGAAAGTAGCTCTTCAAAAAGCCCATTGATCTGCTCATCGTTTTCTATCCAATAATCAACTGTTTTACTTCTGGTTACTTGCTTGAAATCACCATATTTAGCTTTCAATGTTAAGGTCTTACCTTTTGTTTGTGATGAAAACATCCTCCTCAATAATATCTCCTTTATTTTCAATAATTCATCACGTATATCTTCAAGGGAGATAAGGTCGTGTTCAAAGGTGTTTTCTGCTCCAAGTGATTTCCTTATGCGATCTGGATTAACTTCTCTTTCATCAATAGCCCGTGCTATTCGATAGTAATAGCCCCCTGACTTCCCAAATCTATTAATAAGGTCACTTTCGGTATATTTTTTCAAATCAAAGCCATTACTAATGCCCATTTTGTGCATTTTCTCAGCCGTTACTTTTCCAATTCCAAAGAATTTCTCAATGGGCATTTTTTCAACATAGGCTTCCGCTTGATCTGGGGGAATCAGGAAAAGGCCATCAGGTTTCATTACATCGGAGGCTGTTTTGGCCAAGAACTTATTCATGGATATTCCAGCAGATGCGGTGAGTAGAGTAGTTTCCTTTATTCTTTCTTTAATAGCCAGAGCTATCCTGGTAGCCGATTTCATGCCCTTTTTATTTGAGGTGACATCTAAGTAGGCTTCATCTAAAGACAGCGGCTCTACCAGGTCAGTGTATTCATGGAATATCTCCCTGATCTGTAATGAGACCTCCTTGTAAGCATCAAAACGTGGGTTTACAAATATCAATCTAGGGCATTTACGTGCTGCGATTTTAGAGGGCATAGCTGACTTGACACCAAATTGTCGAGCTTCATAGCTGGCTGCTGCCACCACACCTCTTTCAGAAGAGCCACCTACGGCAACGGGTTTACCTTTCAAATCAGGATTGTCCCTTTGTTCAACTGATGCAAAGAAGGCATCCATGTCGATATGGATAATTTTTCTCAAAGATTATTGAAAAATAAATAGCCTGACAATTTTATATACGACCGTTTAAATAAATACAATTTGATATGGCTCATTATATGATCAACTTAAATGCGAGGTATAAGCTCAAATTAAATCAATAACTAAACTTAAAAAAAGGAGGAAACTTGAAAAGAAGAGATTTTGTCCAATTAGCCGGACTAGGTGCAGGGGCTTTGATGCTACCCACCACACTAATGGGAAGATCCATTTCTGCGGAAGCTTTATTAACTCCCGGTATGGATGTTACCCAAAAGAAATTGATGGCTGATGTGGCACTCAATACAGCGAAATCATTAGGGGCAACTTATGCGGATGCTCGTATCGGTAGGTACTTAAATCAATATGTTTTTACTCGTGAAGATAAAGTTCAAAATGTAGTTAATACAGAGTCTTTTGGAATAGGAATTCGGGTAATTGCCAACGGAACTTGGGGCTTTGCATCTACAAATGACGTGTCACCAGATGGTATAAAAGTAGCCACTAACCAGGCCATTGCTATTGCTAAGGCCAATTCAAAAATACAAACAGATCCTGTTCAATTAGCACCGGTAAAAGGAGTAGGTGAGGTGAGTTGGAAGACTCCAATTAAGAAAGACTTTAAAGATGTTCCTGTTTCAGAGAAGGTAGAGTTGTTGTTAAGTGCTAATGCCGCAGCTATGGAGAATGGAGCCAACTATGTTAACTCTGGCTTATTTATGGTCAATGAACAGAAGTATTTTGCTTCAACAGATGGTTCTTACATAGATCAGGACGTTCATAGAATCTGGCCAACTTTTGGCGTAACAGCCATTGGTGGGGGTAAGTTTAAATCTCGTCAGGCTTTAAGTGCTCCTATGGGAATGGGGTATGAGTATATGGATGGGGCTGATTCTGAGAAATTGGTTAGTCCAGCTGGATTCAATCTATATCGTAACAGCTATGACATAGTGGAAGATGCTACTACGGCAGCCAAACAGGCTAAAGAAATGTTGACGGCCAAATCAGTAGATGCTGGAAAATATGACTTGGTACTGGAACCTAATCACCTTGGATTAACCATTCATGAATCTGTAGGTCATCCATTGGAATTAGATAGAGTACTTGGATATGAAGCGAACTACGCAGGTACAAGTTTTGCCACATTAGATAAATGGGAATCAGGTGATTTCAAATATGGAAGTGATATCGTCAACATAGTGGCTGATAAAACACAAGTAGGTTCACTTGGTGCAGTTGGTTACGATGATGAGGGAGTAAAATGTACTAAATGGGATCTTATAAGAGATGGTATTTTAGTGAATTATGAAGCCATCAGAGATCAGGTACATATGATTGGGCAAAATGAATCACATGGCTGCTGCTACTCTCAAAGCTGGAACGATGTTCAATTCCAACGCATGCCAAATGTATCACTGGAGTCAGGAAAAGAAAAGTATTCTGCTGCTGATATGGTCAAGGATGTTGAAAAAGGAATATATATAGCTGGACGAGGTTCATACTCCATAGATCAACAACGTTATAACTTCCAGTTTGGAGGTACAGCCTTTTATGAAATTAAAGACGGTAAAATAGAAGGAATGCTCAATGATGTAGCTTACCAGTCTAATACCCAAGAGTTTTGGAACTCATGTTCTAAGATTTGCGATAAGGACGACTATCGAATGTTCGGATCATTCTTCGATGGGAAAGGTCAGCCTTCACAAGTCAGTGCTGTGTCACATGGTAGCTCGACTACACGCTTTGACGGAGTAAACGTGATCAATACTGGAAGATCCATTTAATGATTGTATAACGAAAATTGAATAAATAAAATGGCAATATATTCTGAACAAGAAGCACGTAAAATCATGGAGAAGGCGATTGCTTACTCCAGTGCTGATTCGTGCGAAGTAAATTTAAATGGTAGTGAAAGTGGCAATATACGATATGCCCGAAATACCGTTTCTACTGCCGGACATCGGTCAAATCAAAATTTGGCTGTGCAATGCAGTTTTGGCAATAGGGTAGGTAATGCTACTATTGACGAATTTGATGATACATCCCTAGAAAAAGTGGTAAAAAGAGCAGAGGAATTGGCGAAACTATCGCCTGAAAATCCTGAGTTTATGGAGCCATTGGGTCCACAAACTTATGGAGAATCAAAAACCTATAATGAGTCAACAGCCAACATTACCCCAGATTTTAGAGCAAAGGTGGCCATAGATAGTATCAAACCAGCTGCCGCTAAGGATGTTACCGCTGCGGGATTCTTAAATGATTCTAATAGCTTTAGTGCCATGATGAACTCTAATGGACTGTTTGCTTATAATAGGTCTACCAATGCGAATTTTACCGTTACAATGCGTACCAACGATGGTACTGGTTCAGGTTGGGCAAGTCGAGATGTTACGGATGTTAATAAACTGGAAGCGGCTAA
This sequence comes from Fulvivirga sp., assembly GCA_048268855.1. Classification (GTDB taxonomy): domain Bacteria; phylum Bacteroidota; class Bacteroidia; order Cytophagales; family Cyclobacteriaceae; genus Fulvivirga. The sequence continues at coordinate 560,343 of JBLWUR010000002.1, read as the reverse complement.
AGCCTCAAAACGTGCAATTGATAAGGCGGTGATGTCGAGAGAGGCTAAGGCCATTGAGCCTGGGAAGTATACTGTAATCCTTGAACCAGCAGCAGCTGAGCAGCTTTTGGGTAACATGTTATTTTCATTTAACGCGCGAAGTGCTGATGAAGGAAGAAGTTTTATGTCTAAAGAAGGTGGTGGTACTAAACTAGGTGAAAAGATAGTAGATGAGCGGGTGAATATTTGGACCGATCCATTGAATAATGAAGTGCCTTCATCACCATGGAATGGAGGGGGAGAGCCTTTGAAGAAAATGCCTATTATCGAAAATGGAGTGGCTAAAAATATGTTCTATAGCCGCTTCTGGGCCAAGGAAAAGGGCGTTGATCCTGTGCCATTCCCTAGTAATGGCATAATGGATGGAGGTAGTGCTACCTTGGAGGAAATGATTAAGGGTACTAAAAAAGGTATTTTGGTAACACGATTGTGGTACATCAGGACCGTTGATCCACAAACCTTGTTATATACCGGTCTTACACGTGATGGTACTTTCTTTATTGAAAATGGAAAAATCAAACATCCAATCAAGAATTTCAGATTTAATGAAAGTCCAATCATTATGCTTAATAACCTAGAGACTTTGGGACAACAAGAAAGGGTTAATGGAAACTTGATTCCTTATATGAAAATCAGGGATTTCACGTTTACGAGTCTCTCGGATGCGGTATAAATAACGGGATTCATAGTTAAAAAGCCCTACAAAACTTGTAGGGCTTTTTTTATGCCAAGTGGATTAGGGATGACAGCTTTGCACCAATAACGAGATCCACATAGCAATTTGCTGGTTTCCAATAAGTTATATTCTATATCAAAAATATTGATATCCATTTTGCCATAAATAATATCTTTTATATTCTGATAGAAATAATTAATGCTATTAAGGGTTAGGTTAAATGATAAATCTTTTGCTTATTATTAGGCAAAATATTAGTGTTAGGAAACTTATATTTTTATCTATTCTCAGAATAATCAATATGGGGCACCATAAAATACAAAATAAAGCCATTCATAGCAAACTTAGAGTTTTATCTAAGGTGATAATAGGTGTTATTATTTTTATTGGAATAATTGTATTGGCTGGATGGTGCTTTGAAATAGATCAGATTAAAAGACCAATACCCAAGCTGGTGGCAATGAATCCCATGACAGCTTTTGGATTCATTTTATTGGGTCTATCATCTTGGTTAACTTTTTATCATAAAGGTGTTCATACCCAATGGGTGGTCAATAGCTTAATAGCCGGATTAACTATAATTGCTCTCTGGCGGATTACAGGAGCTTTTTTAGATGTAAGCCCACAAATTGATGAAATTCTTTTCGAGGCTCAGATAAGGGCAGATGATCTGAATAACCTATCAAGCAGAATGGGACCGAATACCGCATTTCTATTTTTACTGTCAGGTATCGTTATTTTTCTTCCACAGTCAATACGGTTAGCTAAACTGCTACAATTTATAGCTATGGTGATTATGGGATTCTCATTATATTCCATATTTGGTTATTTATTTAATGTAAAGGAGTTCATTGGTATTCTGTCATTTATACCAATGGCAATACACACGGCAGCATGTTTTTTTTCTTTTTCTCTAGCTATTTTTTTTCAAACTAGTGATAAAGGATTCATGAAGGAAATAACCAGCCCATATGAAGGGGGGAGAGTAGGTCGGATTTTATTGCCAATTGCTATTCTAACACCATTGAGCCTTGGATATTTTTGGCTCGAAGTTCTTAATAAGAACTTGTTTTCGATGGAATACGGTATTGTATTAATGATTGTGTCTATTACAATTATACTAGTGGGCTTGATTTGGTTCATAATTTCTTCTTTAAACAGAGAAAATGAAATAGAGAAACATGCGATACAGCAAATAAGTACAGCTCATAATTTACTTTATTCCAGTATTGAAAGCCTAAAAGATATAATGATCTTCTCTATTGACAGAGAATATAACTTATTAAATTTTAATAGTGCATTTAAAAATGCCACTGATGCTATTTATGGAGTTGACATTGCTGTACACAAAAATATACTTGAGTACATGACTAAAGAAGAAGACCGTGAAAGAGCTAAGCAAAACTTTGATCGAGCATTATCTGGTCAAAATCATACAGAAACGGATGTCTATGGTGAATTAATCACATTTGAAACAAAGTACAACCCAATAATAAATGATGATAAAGAGATAATTGGAGTAACAGTATTGTCAAACGACATTTCAGAGAGAAGGCAGGCAGAAAAAAAGCTAAAACAAACTGCTGACCGTTTGTTACTAGCCACACGTGGTTCAAAAATTGGTATTTGGGATTATGACATCCTAAGTAAGAAGTTAATATTGGATGACCGGATGTTGGAGCTATATGGCATTTCTAAAAATGTCTATAATGGAGATTTTGAAACATGGATAAATGGCCTGCATCCAGATGACAGTGATAGAATTACCACAGAAATGCGAATGGCCATAAATGGTGAAAAGGAACTTGATACGGAATACCGAGTATTGTGGCCAGATGAATCGGTGCGTTATATCAGATCACTAGCACTTGTGCAACGCGATGAAAATGGAAATGCCTTTAGAATGATTGGCACCAATTGGGATATAACCGATATGAAACTGTCAGAGGCCACATTAAAAACCTTCCATAAGGCAATAGCTGAAATTAAAGATTATGCTATCATACTGTTAAACCCCAATGGCATAGTCCAAAATTGGAATAAAGGAGCTGAGACAATAAAAGGATACACTGAGAGTGAAATAATAGGAAAAAGTTTCAAAAATTTTTATTCAAAAGAGGATCGTGAACAAGGCAAACCAGATGAATTGCTTAAGGCGGCTATTAAATTTGGGCAGATTCAGGATGATGGTTGGAGAGTAAGGAAAAACGGAGAAAAATTTTGGGCAATAGTTAATATTGCCAGCATATATGATGAAGAGGGGCGATTAACTGGATTTAGTAAAGTGACTTGGGATCTCACTGAACGCAGAAAAATTGAGCAACTAAAAATGGATGTGATACAATCAAAAAGTAAGGATATGGAGCAATTTGCCTATATCACCTCTCACGATCTTAAAGAGCCTTTATTGACAATTAAAAACTATATACAATTATTGATTGAAGAGTATCATGACCTTATGAATGCGGATGTGAGGCACTTGACTAACTCAATATTAAACGCATCAAATCGCATGGAATCACTCATTTCAGGGTTGCTTGATTATTCTAGACTTAGTAAGCCCAAAGAACTGAAAATGATAGATTGTAATGAGGTTTTGGAATCTGTTAAAGCCGATCTCAATTCTTTAATAGAGTCTAAACGAGCTCAAATTACTGCCAAAAATTTACCAATCTTAAAGGGCTATCCTTTGGAATTTAAATTGTTAATCCAAAATCTAATCCATAATGCGATTAAATTTAGCAGAGAAGATATTGCCCCCGAAATAAATGTGAGTTCAGAAAAAATTATTGGAGGCTGGCAATTTAAATTTGAAGATAATGGAATAGGAATAGCCGAAAAAGATTTTGAGATGATATTTACTATTTTCAGAAAGGCACACAAAAAGGATGAATTGGAAGGCACTGGTATAGGACTAGCACATGTTAAAAAAATAATTGAGATTCATAATGGTAACATTAGGGTTGAATCAAAAATAAATAAAGGAACTACATTTTACTTTACCATTTTAACTGAATTAATATGAAAAAGAAATTAAACTGCGTTTTATTGGTGGATGACGATGAAGATTGCAATTATTTTCATAAGCGATTGTTAACGAAAATGAAGATCACCGACAAAGTGGAAATTGCCAATAACGGACAAGAAGCACTTGATTTTTTGGTTTCTGTGACCGAGGGTAAATACCCACAACCTGCTATTATTTTTCTGGATATTAATATGCCGGTAATGAACGGGTGGGAATTTTTAGAAGCCTATAAAAATTTGGATGACAATCAAAAAGGCAAATTGATTCTTGTTATGCTAACAACATCTTTGAATCCCGATGATAGATTAAAGGCTTTGGAAAATGACATAGTAAATGATTTTGAAAACAAATATTTAAATAAAGAATCACTAACGAGAATCCTTAAAAATAATTTCTCCGATCATTTTTAAAATTATAAAATGCTTTATTTGAATTGACTAGTTATAACTGATCACCTAATTTTCTTTACTTAAGTCAATGATATGCTCTACCTGTGTACTATCTATGATTTGAACTACTTCCCATTGACCATATTCATTAAGTCGCTGTAGCAGATATTTACTCGTTCCACTTTCCCATCCTGAGTAGGGCGTCCAGAACAGTTTGTTTTTATATTGATCTGTCTGCTTTTGTAAATTGATAGAGCTTCCAGTATTACTTTCCTTGCCAATAACGTCACATGTGTTTGTTACGGCAATTTTGTAAGTATACTGCTTTGATTCAATATCTACATCTTGATCAAAATAGCTGTTAATCCCTTTTGGTACTTTGTCAATAGATTCATAATTAACCCCATCAGTAGATTTAAGAATCTCATAGAAAAGCACTTTATCAGGACCAATTTCAGGATCTTTCCATTCTGTATAGGTATATTTATTTTCTTCGATAGTAGTTCTAATCACATCAACTTTTTGATCTAGAAAAACGTTTTCTTTTGGAGATGCCTCAATGGTATTACTGGCAGAATAATATTCATTGTTATCAAGATTTACTGCCAATATTTTGTAATGATATATGCCAGGGCATAAGTCTTCGGTATCGGTATATGAAAGTGTTTCCGAACTCACTTTATCAATATCCTTCCATGGCCCACTATCCTGACTTCTTATTACGGAATAATTGTCAAAACTATGTCCCTTATATGCCGTCCAACTAAGGTGTATATCATTATCAATAGTTTCTGATATAGTAGAAGTCAGCAATATGGATTTATAAGTAATTAGCTCTTCGATAGGTGCTGGGACATTACAGTATAAATGGGATTGTACCTTATAGGCATATGAATTCTTCATTGTAAATACATCTGAGTCGTTGTATTTCATGGAGTTGGAATGACGAAGTGTATCACATACTTCAAATACTTCTAGTGCATTTTTATTCTTGTATACTACCTCGTATTTGAAATTATTATATTGATAGGGCTCATATTGCATTTCTATTGATTCGTCATTCGCAACAGTCAAAACAAAAACATTAGGCTGTTCCCTATAAGCGGTATCATAGACCGTTATTTCTTTCTTATATATGAACGTGTCATCACATATATCATCGTTGGTAACAAGAAGTGAAATAGTATACATTCCGGGCTGATTATAGGTCACAATAGGATTGATACTATCTGTTTCGTAATCATTCCCAAAATCCCATGTAAAGGATTCGTTTTGAAGATTTGTACTTAGGTTATTGACATTGATTGTAACAGGAAGGCAATAGTCATAATCGTCAACATCAAACTTTGCTTCTGGCACAGGCACTACATTGACGTACTTACTACTTGCTATTTGCTGACACCCATTCATATCTGTAGCCAAAAGGGTTATTTCGTATCGTCCAGGTTTTGTGTACGTATACTCAGGATTCTGCAATTCTGATATATTCCCATCTCCAAAAAACCATTTCCATGAGTTAGAACTTGCTGATTTATCATAAAACTGAATGGGTTGAGGGTAGCAGACTGAAGTATCTGACATTCCAAAATCCGTATCTGGGCCTGTGGCATTAACCAAATTTTTAAGGGTTAATGTATCACTGCAACCTGCGCTATTGAAAGAAACTAATGATACGTCAAACTCACCTACGGTTGAATATATATGAACAGGGTTGGGGCTAGAGGAAGTGGAATTATCACCAAAAATCCACTGATACCTAATGGCACCTACAGATTGATTATCAAAACTGACCACAAAAGGCACACATGTGGATTCTGAATAATTGGCTTTGAATAAAGATTTTACTCCTTCTACATTTATATAATTTTCCTTAATAAGTGTATCATAACAGTGAGATTTAGATTCTGATATTAGCTTAACCGTATAGTTACCCTTAGTTTCATAAACATGGCTAACAGTTTTAGTATTTGCAGTATTGCCATCACCAAAATCCCAAAACCAGCTAATTGTATTCTTATTATCTGCATTAAAATTGACCTCAAGAGGTTCACAGCCACTTACTACATCTGAAGTAAAGTCGGGCTTGTAGAACGGATTCAGATACTTATTTATCTTTGTTTTACAGCCCGTACCATTTTCAATTGTTAGTATAACTGGTTTTCCGGGTACGGTTGTATATGAATGGATTGGGTTTTGTGCTGTTGAGAAGTTGCCATCGCCAAAATCCCAATGCCAGGAAATGGCGTTAGTGCTCTTGTCAGTGAAAACCACTTCAGAAGGTAGACATACTTGATTTTGAGTAAAGCTAAAGTCAGCATTTATATAATCCACCTGAATAAGATTATTTTTCCTCAGCGTGTCATAGCATCCTGTTTGCCCAGCTATGAGCGTAACATCAAATGTGCCACTACTATAGGTTATGGTTGGATTCTTGTTGTTTGAGGTAGAATCATTGCCAAAGAACCATTGCCAATTATTGGCACCTATTGAATTGTTTTTAAACTTAACGGGTAAAGAATTACATCCTGTGTCTTTACCAGTTATTTCAAAATCTGCTACAGGGTCATTGACTACAACTGGATTAGGTAATTCGATCTCTTTAAAACAACCAGATTTATCTTCTAAAGTTAGTTTTACTGAATAGGTGCCTCGTTTCGCATACACATGTGATGGTTCTTCAGTATTAACTATTACGCCATCTCCAAAGTCCCACGAAAACTTGTTAAAACCCTCAATATTGTGTTTTATGCTGATGGTTTCTCCTTGACATATGTTACTACTGTAATCAAATTGCAGATATGGGTTTCCTATAATTACATTTTTCACTATTTGCACTTCGCAAGTCAGGGTGTCGCGCGTCTTGAGTTGAACTTGAAAAACTCCCGAATTCGTGAATATCTTGACAGGGTCTTTTTCGTCTGAGTTAGTTCCATCACCAAAGTCCCAATCCCAAAAGGAAGCGTCTGAATCTAAACTACTAAACTGAACTTCGTAATTACCACATACTTCGTTTACCACATAGTCATAATCTATGTCTGGGCTCTGGATTACAACCTCAGTATAACTTTCAAGTGTATCAATATTTCCATTATTAAATTCGACAATTATATCGACATGATAAATGCCTTCGTTTTGATAAACATGGCTGGGTGTTTTTTCCGTTGATTTAGTACCGTCACCAAAATCCCAATTCCATGATTTTGCATCCGAAGCAGGGTTAGCAAATTTTATCTCTGTTGGTGCGGAACATAAATTGATGAAATTATGATAGTCAAATAGCGAGTCAGGAAGAATTGTACTACCTCCAGGACCATCAAAATCAACTTCACAATAAATCCATGGTGCAGCAATTAATTCTGAGGTGGTGCTGTAACATCCATTATCATCCCACGCTGTAACATAGGCAGATACCTGACCATTGGTTGCAAATGAAGCAACCGGATTAGGAGACGTACTGGTAATTCCACCATCAAACCTCCATAAATACTTAACGGCATTAGTGGTTGTATTTTCAAATTGAATGGTAAAATTGGGACAACCAGCTAAAGTATCAATGATAGCTGATGTAAATGAAGCTGAGATTTGGCTTACTATAATAAGGTTATAATTTTCAATTTCTGAAGTACAGCCAAATACATTATTCGTTTTTAAAGATACATTATAGCTACCTGGTTCACTGTAGAAATGCGAAGGGTTCATTTGATCTGAAGTACTCCCATCTCCAAAGTCCCATTCCCAAAAGTCTTTTCCCATTCCTCCCTTGAAATAAACATTTACGGCCTCACAAGTATAAATGGGCTTATCAGGAGTGCTATAATTAATGCTGTTTTTATTTACTATAATAGGTTTGTTCAAAGAAATGGTCTTAATACAGCCATATTCATTGGTGTATGTTGCCGTTACCGTATATTGACCAGATTTATTATACTTTACAGTAGGTGTCAATGCATTAGACGTTTTACCGTTTCCAAAATCCCATACTATATTGCTTATATTATTATTAGAAAAGGAGAATTGGGTAGTCATCGGCTGACAACCTGTGTAATTGTCTGCCGCTATGCTTATTTTATCATCATTGACCACAACTAATGACTCGTAGGTATTGGTATTCACACATCCGGAATTATAGACTGTTTTAGCAACTATAGTATAGGTTCCTGGTTGTTCAAAGATGTGATTGAATGACTTAGAAGTGTAATTGACTCCATCAACTTCCCAGTCATATGCAACGGCATCAGGCGTGTTATTTATAAAATTACTTGTTAGGGGAGAACAACCTACAGTATTGGTGATTTTAATATCAGGAGTTTGAACATCAACTACTCTAATTAATTGATTTTTGATCAACTGCGTAGAACATCCATTTTCCCCGGTGATAGTGACCACAAGATTATAGACACCGGGAGTGTCAAATGTACGTGAAATGGAGTTTTCATCAGAGCTAAAACCATCACTAAATGACCAGAGAACACTCTCTGTACTTGCAGTTTTATTTTCAAATGATATTTGTCCTCCAACACAGAGAAGACTATCAGAATAGGTAATGGAAGGGGCGGGTGTGGCTTTTATTTCTATATAATTGTTCTTTATAATCGAGGCTGTACAACCATTTTTATCCACTACCTGTAATGAAACGTTATACTTCCCTGCTGCAGTATAAGTATGGTTTACTGATGACGTTGTTGCTTGCTTACCATCGCCAAAATCCCATAGCCAACTTGTATAAGTGTCAGGTGAGTTAAATTCTATAGTTGAACTGCCCATGCATGCACTTGTTTTGTTTGTGCTAATTGTAAGGCCGTCTACTTCATTAATTTTTACTAGATTTTGCTTTACCAATAGGCCAGCACAACCTAAGTCATTATAGGCTATTAATGAAACAGTATAAACACCACCATTATCATAAGCGTGATTAGGATTGATCTGGGTGGAAGATTCTCCATCGCCAAAGTCCCAAAGAAAGCTACTGGCGTTTGAGGTAATATTAGTGAAGGTGATTGGTGTATCATTACAGTATTCTGAAGTAGCAATGGTAAAATTTGGGGTTGGTTTATCTGCTACTTTGATAGGGTTGGCTATATTAAAGGTCTCTTGCTTATTGTCATTATATGTTACAGTCAGGCTTACATTAAATTCTCCTACAGTTTCGAATAGAATCGAAGGCGCTGCAATACTTGAAACATCGCCATTTTTAAAATCCCAATTATAAGCTTTGACATTTGTCAAATTCGCATCGAAACTCACTGGTAAGGGGACACAGCCTTGGTAATTGGTAGCCTGGATCACTGAAGACTGTGAATAAGCTGTAAGGGTAATTAAGCTTAAAAAAAGAGTATTAATGAATTTCATGCGATCTAAACTAGTTTACTACAATTACATGACCTGTTTTGTGCACTTCACCAAATTCTTTACCATAAGCGAGTAATTCATAATTATATGCCCCGAATGGAACAACTGTTCCCTTGTGTAAACCATCCCATTTGGCTGAGACATCATTTGATGCGAATATTTCTTCTCCCCATCTGTTATAGACAGTAAGTTTAAATTTTTCAATGCCTTCACCTACTGCACCAAAAGTGTCATTTAAACCGTCTCCATTTGGAGAAAAGGCTGTGGGCAAATATATTTTCATCGGCAAGTATAATTCGACTACATTTGAAACACTCTCTATGGTATTATCTGTACTATTCACTGCTACTACTCTATATCGAATCGGCTCATTTTTATTTTGAGCATTCATACTTTGAGTTAAAATAATCAAAAATATTAGTATTATTAAACGTTTCATTTCTTTTCTTCTTTTAAGTTTTTGATAAAATATTTATAATCGACAAATTTTAAAAAAGATGTTTTTGAAAAGGTGGACATTTGCCTTTATAGGTATTCTTAATTTTTCTCTTCTTGTTGTATTTGAATTGATAACCTATACTGAGCTCATGAGCGTTGCCTGATACTGACTTATAATCTGCAACAGGAAAATCATAACTGTAACCAATTTTGAATTTGGACACATTCACTCCCAATGAGGCGATTATGGCATCATTTACTCTGTACCAGCCACCTACTGTCCAAACATCGTTACCATAGTACATACCAAGGTGTAAGTATTGAAATGAACCTTGTCTTTCGTAAATGATATTAGGAGAAAGTACATAAGCTTGTCTTCTGTAATTTATTAGATTGATAAAACCACCGGCATGTATGGTATACTTTAGTGGCACACTGTTTTCAGTATCTATTGCGAAGTTTTCTTTTGGACGATTGACATGACTTACGGTGGCTCCGGCAAATAGCGTATTAGAGGTATACATCATTCCCAAGGCTATATCAATGTTAGAAACTTGATTTCTTCCAAACCTTTCATTTGTAGACCCAACTGTACCATTTCTTTGATCTAACTGGTCCTCAAACGTTAATTGACTCCAATCAAAAGCTTTTTGGTATGCACCTAATCTTAATCCAACTCCAAACTGTGAGTTTTTGTTAATATCTATTCTGTGTCCTAATGAACCATAATAAGAGGTGGTATTTAATACTCCATTCATTTGGCTGCTATGGATTACCTGTACACCCCAACCAGAGTTTGTAGCCATAGGTGCATCAAACGAAAACGCGGATGTAGTATATCCTTCATCGGAAGTGCCCTGCTGTCTGTGAGCTACAATGGCTCTAAAATTACCAGACATTCCAACCATAGTAGGGTTAAGGTTTACTGGGTTGGCATAAAACTGTGAGAAGTGAGCATCTTGCGCTAATACGTTTTGCGCAAGTAGTAAGGAGAACGTGATAAGTAGTACAGTTAGATTTTTCATAGCTTCCGTTTGTTTTTTTGATATACCCAAATATGGGGCTTGGGCGTACGGAAAAGGTCAGGGAAATCCTGAATTGAAAAAATCAGGAAAACACTCAAAAAATGTCTATATATGCGTCTGAACGGGGTTTTAGATCTTGAATCAAGTTCAATTTATTCATCAGAGATAAGGACTACATCAGGGTAGGGGAATCAGGTCTCGGGGTAATCTCTTACAAATAATAAGAGTAATCCTTAAAAATTGTATTTGACTACATTCTAAGAGAAATTAGAATCTAATATTCTTAACCGTCTGAACACAAAAAAAGTGATGACATAATGCCACCACTTTTTCTGAAAGTCGGATATGATAGTTAACAGCTCGTCTTAAGCAATTTTAAAACTGTTTGGGATTTTTACAATACAGTGTGTTCCAACACCAGCGGCTGAATCAATATTTATAGTACCTGATAATTGATCCAAACATTGCTTAACAACGTACAGGCCAATTCCATATCCAATAGATAATTTTGATCCTACGAAAAACATTTTATAAATATCCTTTTGGATAGCCTTAACCATACCAATGCCGTTGTCAAGTAAGTCAATAACCAGCTCATTATTTTTCACTGTAACGTTAAGATCTAGAAAGTTCTCCTGCTTCTTTAAATCCTGAAACAGGATGGCATTCTCAATAATGTGACATAGTATTAATGACAGCCGATATTTATCAGTATAAAAAGAACTACGTTGTTCGATTTTAACATTTACTTCAAGACTTTCTGTGGGAGAGTAGTTTTTAGCCAGGTTTACTATTTCGTTTATTGAAGTGTATAGATCAATATTTTCGATACAATTCAGACGAGGTTCTTTCAATAGAGAATCTTTCAAAGAGTCTAAGTCAATATTGTTTCTATTGCCTCCATTTCCGCTCAGGGTATAGAGTTTTGAAGACCAGAATGTTGTTTGTTTAGGGTAATTATTTGCTATCGCTATCATGTTTTTAAATTATTATTTTTCCGATAGTCAAAGATTGTAATTAGCTTATTATTTACTTTCAGGGAAATCCTGATTTTTAATAATATGTATAAATTCCTCTTAAAATAGATGTTTAGAGCTAGTGGAGTATGCTTTTGCAGACAGGAATAACAAGCTTTCTTAGTTTAGATTATGTCAAACTGTAGGGAGGGAAGTTAAGATCTCGGGGTATTACCTGATAAAAAAGGAAGGGTTATTAAGTATTTTTCCTGTGGGTATAATTTTATTTGCGGATGTTAAACTAATAATTATTAGCTATCAAAAAAGGTTAATCGAATTTTCACCTCACACTTACCCCTAAATACCCTAAAGGGGACTTTCAGGCATGGGGGTCGTTTTGGGAAATGCGGCAAACCTTTGTTGTTTGTCGATTAAACGTCATTTTTACTCGGAAGACTGTAATTTTTTTAAAGCTCAATTACCTTATTCTTAATGGCATATCTTACGAGTTCTACCGTATTTCTAAGGCCTAACTTGGAAAGGATGTTGGTCTTATGGGTTTCGACAGTCTTAATACTAATGAATAGCTCATCAGCTACCTCCTGATTAGATTTTCCTAAAGCAACTTGCTTTAAAATTTCAAATTCACGCTTGGTCAATTCACCATTGGAGGTGGATTTTACCTCACCACTTTCTTGTTTGTAAAATGAATCCAGCATGATGTTGGAAATGGATTGAGAAAAAAAGCGCTCCCCGGAGTTTACCTTATTAATGGCCTCTATTAGGATCGGTTTCTCAACATTTTTTGGCAAATAGCCGTCAACTCCGGCCTTTATAGCTAGTGAAACATATTTTTCGCTTACCTCACTTGTAAGAATTATAATTTTAACATTGTCATTTTGATCCTTTATCCACTTCGTGGCTTCAATTCCAGTCATACCCTGCATAACAATATCCATTAATACAATGTCAGGGTTGAGTTCATTGACCAAATTGATGGCCTCTTCACCACTTGATGCTTTTCCTACTATTTTTATATATTCGATATTCTGCAACATAGAAGCAATCCCCTCTAGAAGGAGAAGGTGATCATCGACTAGTATTATCTTTATTTTTTCCATGAATGTTGAGGACTCTCTACTGTTATTTCATTTTGCAGATTATCACTATGTACGTTATTAATTCTCTAATGAACTCATTTTTTCGTAAAAATAAAATTCGATGATTTCAGTCAATTTAAACTATTCTCTTGATTTTCATAGACCACAGGAAAATTAACTACAAAAGTGGTGCCTTTACCTAATTCACTAATAAGTCTTATAGTGCCCCCCAGTAACTCTACCGCCTTTTTAGCTATTGAAAGGCCAAGACCCGTACCATCAATGTTTGTTACTCTTTTGCTTCTGTGAAAGGCATCAAATATTTGTTCTGCTTCCTCATCATCTACACCTAGTCCCCAATCCTCGACCTGTATTTGCATGTAGTTTTTATTGCAGGTCACTGTTAGCCCAACTTTATTTTTGTTAGGGCTAAATTTAATAGCATTAGTTAAAAGGTTAATCAATATATTACGTAGTAATTTTTCATCGGAACTGATGAGATTTATATCACTATTTATTTTAGTTTCAATGGTGTGGGTGTTATTCAACATATATTCAACTTCTCCTGTAATTTTGGTGCAGAAGGCCTTAATGTCAACAGGGGCTTCGTTAATTTTTATTTTACCGGCATCACTTTTACCCATTATTAAGACGTCATCGAGTAAATAGGTCATGTGTTTTATTTGTTCATCAATATTGTCAAGCTTGGTCAAAAGGTTGTCCCAATCTGTTCGGTCATGATATTTCCGTATAAAATCTGATGCGAATTTGATACTTGATAGGGGAGTCCTAAATTCATGTGAGGCCATGGAAACAAATTTTGACTTAAGTTTCACAAGATCTTTTTCATTTTGAAGGGCTTCATTAAGTTTTAAGGTTCTTTCTACTACTTTATTCTCAAGTTGATTCCTATATTCTATTAATTCAGTGATGTCTTGACCAACACACACCATCCCTATTATGTTGTTATTATAATCTCTTCTTATTGTAGCATTGAATAATATGGTTACTACTTTTCCACTTTTGGTAATAATTGGCAATTCATAGTCTGTTATGTTTTCACCAAGCAAAACCCTTTCAAATAGTGCTTTTACATTTTTAATTTCACCTTTTAAAATGAGTTTGTCGAATAAATTTTCACCTTCAGTGTCTTCTTTTGAGTACCCTGTTATTTGGCTTGTATAACTATTCCACTCCGTTATATTACCCTTACTATCAGTACCAAATATTGGGGCATTTGCCGTTTCAATTAGGGTTACTAATTCAGCAGCCAATCGATTGGTCTTTTCTTTACTATTAAACGATTCAGTGATGTCACTAAAGGATAACACAGACCCCAATACTTCATCGTTTAGGGTATAGGGAGCTATATTAAGTGATAACCAGCGTAAATCCTCGTCTTTTTTAATTCCAATGACTTTATTGAATATAGATTTTTCACAATGAGTCATTGCAAATTGAAAAAACTCTATTGTCTCAATGCGCTGGTATTGAGAATCTATAAGATGAAAACCATTATCGAATAAGTCAGTCAGAACATCATTGTTTCTAATATTGATGCCTAGTATATCCTTAGCACTGCGATTAAAAGTTCTTATTCTATTCGAATTATCCACTAATATTACCCCTTCAGAAAGACACTCCAGTACACTTTCATATAGCGCTTGATTCTCTTCAAGAAGCTGGGTCGCTAATACTTGCTCGGTAATGTCACGGGTTGTACTGACAATCCGTTTTAACTTGGTTTCTTCATAAACTGGTTCAGCCAAAGTCTCAAGATAAATGTAGATACCATCTTTTCGCATATACCGATAAGTAAATCGCTGCATGCCCCTTATATCACCACTTAGTATTTTTTCATAGGTATTATTTACCACCCTATCATGGTCATCCGGATGAACTTGAGTAAATGCTTTTTGAGTTAATATTTCTTCGATAGACCGGCCAAGTATTTTTTGAGCGGAGGGGCTTATCCAAACAAAATCTCCCTTTTCGTCATGAACTGATACAAGATCTTGAACATTTTCTGCTAAATATTGATAATTCTGTTGGATTTTTTTTAGATCCTTTTCCACCTTTAATTTTTGCATGTGGCTTTCAAAATCACGCAGTTCTCGATGAATTGCAGGTGTCAATCTTGATAAATTATCTTTTAAAATATAGTCATTTGCTCCAGCCTTCATTGCATTCACTGCAATATCTTCTCCAATAGTACCAGAAACTATTATAAATGGGATATGTGGCAAGATTCGTCTTGTAATACTCAGTGCTTGCGTTGCATTAAATTTGGGGAGACTATTATCACTGACAATTATATCCCAATCTTTTTCAGCTAAGGCCATCGTAAACTCTTCTGAAGTTTCTACCCTAGCAGATTCTATTTCAAAGCCGTCCTTTTTGATTTTGGTTATGATCAATTCATAATCATCAGTAGAGTCTTCTGCTACAAGTACTTTTAGTTTTCTGTTCCGTGTTTTGGTTTCTGTCATTTCAGTTACGTTAATCTATTGCCACGCTTTGAACAACTGGTACTATTCTATTTTTAAAATCTGGAAGCCATACATCGAACCTTGCCCCTTTCTTATAATTCTTATTTATTTCTATTTCGCCCTTGATTTTCATCAAGGCATTTTTTACAACATAGAGGCCCAGGCCAGGACCACTGGAAGCAACATTGCCACGATAAAACATTTCGTATAATCTTGGATATTGTTTTGCAGAAATGCCCTGTCCTGTATCGCTTATAGATACATATAATTTTCCGTTGCTTTTAATTGCCGAAATTTTGATCTCATTTACTTTTCCTTCATTACTATATTTAACTGCATTACCAATTAAATTTTGCCAGATACATCTAAACAGTCTAATGTCACTCAATACATCTAGATTTTCATCTATGTCAATTATCCAGTTTACTTGATCATTATGGTCTGAAAATTTAATATTCTCAATAATTTCATTTATAATGGGCTTCACATGAAATAACTGAATATGTGGTTTACCGAGTTTGATATTGGAGATATTTATCAGCTCTTTGAGAATGTGATTTAGTTTTGACATACTGGAGCTCATCATTTCAAGAAATTGCTCTTTTTGAAAATGGGAATCGTTTTTTGAAATATTGATGAGGCCTATTACAGAGGCCACAGGGCCCCTGAGATCATGAGCAATTCTATATAGTAGAGTTTCAAGCTCATTATTTAATCGAATAAGACTATCTCTATTTCTTTTGAGCTCGGTTACTTTATTGAGAAGCACTGAAACCCCTTCACTAGTTGGAAAAATTGTTCCTTCATAGTATTCAGATTCATTTGATTCATAGGTAATAGAAACGTTGTTCGTTTTGCCATTTTCCATGGTCTTAGATATGAGGCGGGTAATGTTTTTGTCTTTCCATTCTGGAAAGACGTCATAAAAATACAGGTCAACCATTTTCTTTTTATTAAACTCCTTGTGTGTGGTTTCATTACAAAAAGTAAATTTTAGATCATGGTCAAGTGCAAAGAATACGTTTTTGATACTTTCAGTAAGCAATTGATATTTAAGCTCGCTCAATATCAGGTTTCTCTTATTCTGCTTCTGTTTTAATCTGAGTTTAGCCTCCCTAATTTCCCTTTCTATGGCTGGGGCCAAACGACTCAAATTATCTTTGAGGATATAATCATTGGCACCAGAACGCATAGCCTCAACAGCTGCTTCTTCACCGATAGTACCAGAAACTAATATAAATGGAATTTCGGGGTCAATTTCCCTAACAATTTTTAACGTTTGTGATCCACTTAGTGTGGGGAGTTTGTTGTCACTGATAACAAGATCCCAGGACTTTTGTTTTAGTTTTTGCGAAAGCTCTAATTCCGTTAGCACGCGATCGCTTGTTACATTAAAATTAGCTTTTTTCAGCGCAAGCAATATTAATTCATAATCTTGCTTATCATCTTCAATGAACAATATTTTAACATTATACCTTTTCATCCTGTCCGGTAATCTTTACTCATTATTAAGATTAATTAAGGGTGAAATAAAATATAGCTCCTTGAGTAGGCTGGCCTTCTGCCCAGATTTTACCACCATGCTTACTTACTATACGCTTTACTTTTGCCAACCCTAAGCCATTACCTTCAAACTCTTCGATTGTATGTAACCTTTGGTAAGCACCGAATAGTTTGTCTGCATAGGTCTGGTCAAACCCCGCACCATTGTCCTTGACATAAAAAGTCTTTGAACCTCTAAGTGTTGTGCTACCTATTTTAATAGTAGGCTCAAATGATTTAGAAGAAAATTTAATGGCATTGTCAATTAAATTCTCAATCAAAATTTTAATTGATTTGAGATCTCCATATATTTCTAGCCCTTCTTCTATTTCAATATTGTACTTTGAATCGACATTGAAACTGTCAATTGTCTCTTTAATGAGTTGGGTAAGGTCAATTGTCTGTAAACTGAAGTTTTGCATTGACAAACGAGCTAACTCTAGTAGTTCATCAAGCATGTTTCCCATGCGTATAGAGGCATTATAGATTCGTGTGAGATGGTTTTTTCCTTCACCACTCAGGTTGACCATTTCATCTTCTTTTAGCGCCTGACTAAACCCATGTATACTTCTTAAGGGTGAACGAAGATCATGAGAAACGCTATAACTCAATGCTTTGAGCTCATCAGTCATAGAATCACTTGCAGATTCAAGTATCAGTTCTTTTGTGATGTCATACACCTGATCAATGAATAGTATAGTGTCACGCTCTTTCTCAACAACTTTTTTTAGTGAGGAGCGACCCCAGACAATCTGCCCATTTTGGCATATGTATTTTTTAATTTGAGTGTGATTCTCATAATCGACAATTGGTAATTCAGTATGAAGTACTATATCAGAATAGCTAAGATTCAATAGTTCGTTTTCTGTATAACCTAGCATGGTACAAAAATGTTGATTGGCCTCTGTGTATTTTGCGTCTTCCGAAATTACAGCCACTCCGATAGCAGATAGTTGTACCATAGATTGGATTTCAGCATTGTCTAATTTAATGGCCTCTGTAATTGGTGACATTTCTAGATGTGGAGATTCTGCATTTTTTCCCATTTCTCTTTGAGCTTACTTAGTTCAGAATAATGCTTTAATTACGATAAATCTTGTGGGTAATTGTAGACATGTGAAATTGGCAAACGACTACATGCTTGTTAATATACTTATTTATTTTGATCAAATAATATTAAACCAGAAAAATTTATCTATTAAATACACTAGTATTAATGTAATATATTTATACTAATATGAAATATACACTTTACGAGATTATAAGTAGCTGCTTTATAATCAATCAGTTAGGAAATATTAGTAGTAAATGACATAGAAATAACTCTTTATTCTTATGTAAGATATCATTGTAATTAGAATTTTCATAAAGATTAAAATAAACTACATTAAGGTTTTGAAAAAATAAGTTATAGGTTTCTCCATTGTATTCCCAATGCTTTTATGACAAACGATCAAACCAATAAAACCCACAATGTGATAGTTATTGCTATGTTGGCGATGTTATTGCCATTCCTTTTAAAAGCTCAAGAAAATGAAAACAAACTTTCGCCAAAAAATCTAAAGTCCCTAAGTATGAAGGACTTAATGAACATAGAAGTTACTTCTGTTAACAGAATTCCTGAGAAATTGTTTGCGGTAGCTTCAGCAATACAAGTAGTAACCGGTGAGGATATGTTGAAATATGGTGCGAGTAACATTCCAGAAGCTCTTTCCCTTGCTGGGAATCTTCAAGTGGCACAAAGCGGATCTCATGCTTGGGGAGTGAGTGCCCGTGGATTTAACACAGAATTAGCGAACAAACTTCTTGTTTTAATGGATGGTCGAACTGTATACACACCACTATATTCAGGGGTCTTTTGGGATCGTCAGGATTATCTTCTTGAAGATGTGAAACAGATAGAAGTGATCAGTGGACCAGGAGGCACACTCTGGGGAGCCAATGCTGTAAACGGTGTTATTAATATTACAACCAAAAAAGCTGATGAGACCCAAGGGCTTTATGTCGAAGGAGCAACTGGCAATGAATTGAAAGCATTGGCAGGACTTCGCTACGGTGGAAAGATAGATTCCGATATGCACTATAGAATATACACTCGTTATGGTAAAAGAGATGGTGTAGTATTTTCTGATAGCACAGATTCTAATGACTCTTGGAATACAATACAAGGAGGTTTTCGAATAGATAAAGACAGAAAACAATCCACCTTTACAATTCAAGGCGATATGTATAAAAACCAATCAGATCTCATTACTGGTGGTACTTCAGAAGTAATTGGAGGAAATGTACTTGGTAGATGGGTACATACTTTTAGCGACAACTCAGAAATACGATTACAGACTTATTATGACCGAACTGACTTCGATCTTCCAACTGCCTCCTTAATCATAGATGGGAATGAAATCGCTCCATCTGGTAACTTCAAAGATAAGCTAGTTACTTATGACATAGACTTTCAACATCACTTTAAACTTGGGAGATACAATCAAATTGTATGGGGAATGGGCTTTAGAAACACACATGACAGAGTTTCTAATTCACCCTCCGTAGGATTTCTGCCAACAGAACTAAAACAGAATCTTTTTAGCGTTTTTTTACAAGACGAGATTAATATTTACAAATCCCTTTTTCTTACTTTGGGTAGTAAACTAGAACATAATGATTACACTGGTTTTGAAGTAGAACCAAGCCTTAGAATTCGACAAGAAATAGGTGATAACTGGATGGTCTGGGCGGCAATTTCAAGGGCGGTTCGCGTACCTTCTCGAGTAGATAGAGATATAACTCAAGGAACGCCTCCGTATTTAGTTTTACTTTCTGGTAATCCTGAGTTTCGATCAGAAACTGTGATTGCAGAGGAAATTGGATTTCGTGGTAAAATAGGAGGCAAAGCAACTACTTCAATTTCGTTTTTTTATAATCAATATGATTACATACGAAGTACGGAGCTGGAGCCTGATGTTATCTTTCCTTTAAGTTTTCATAACGGTCTAATGGGGGAAACTTATGGTGCTGAAGTAAATATTACTTATCAGGTGGCTGACTGGTGGAAGCTAACTACTAGTTATAATCTACTGCGTGAAGACATTCGAGTGAAGGAAGGGAAAACTGATATTAATAATGCGCTTAATGAAACAGCTGACCCTGAAGGGCAATTTTTGTTTAGGTCTTCATTTGAATTGCCATTTGGAATTAGTGTGAACGGATCATTTAGATGGGTTGATGATCTGCCTATTAATAATTCAGGGGAGCAAGAAACAGTTCCTTCCTATTCTGAATTGGATGGAATGATCACATGGAAAACCAATAAGAATCTAGCACTTTCAATAGCTGGGAGAAACCTCCTAAATAAAGAACATGTAGAATATGGAATAGCTAGGCCAACACAACAAGCCATTCAACGAAGTGTTTACATCAAGTTTGCACTAACACTGTAATATTGAAAATGAGGTACTAATAATGAGCATAAATAATAAATATAGAATAATGTACCGGGAGGTACTACCATTGCTCTTGGCGAGTGCATTTTTCTGCTCTGCTCAAAATCCGATTTCTAAAGAATACCAGGTAAAAGCGGCCTTTTTATTCAATTTTACACAGTTTGTAGAATGGCCGCAGAATGCCTTACTTAATGATGACACCCCTCTTGTTGTAGGTGTGTTAGGTGAAAATCCTTTTGGTTCATATCTAGAAGAAATAATTAATAACGAAACGGTAGAATCGCACCCATTAACCATCCAATACTATAGTGAAGTAAGTGCAATAGAGAATTGCCATATTTTGTTTGTAGGTGCTGATAAGATGGAAGAGATGGAATTGATGTCTGATTCGTTTAAATCCAAAAATGTGCTTACAGTAGGTGACACTGATGACTTCATTTACAGAGGTGGAGTAATCCGGCTTTTCATTGAGAAGGGTAAGATACAACTGCAAATTAATATAAAGGCAGCCAAAGCATCTGAGCTAAAAATCAGTTCGAAATTGCTGCGTTTGGCTCAAATTGAAAAAAGTTGATTCATGGGCTTAGCGGATATACCTATTAAGCGAAAACTATTAAGAGCAATCCTTCTTACTTCGGGGGCAGTCTTACTTATTACATGTTCTGCTTTTTTCACCTATGAGCTTGTCACTTTTCGACAATCCACCCTAAGTCAGTTATCAATCATTGGAGAAATCATTGCTGACAACAGTACTGCAGCCTTAGCCTTTAACAGCACTAGTGATGCTCTTGAGGTATTAGCTTCCCTTAAAGCTCATCCTCATATAGAGGCTGCTGGTATCTATGATAATGAAGGAGAACTTTTCGCCTACTATCCACAAGAACTAAAAGGAAGTAACCTTCCGGATTCAGTAGGCAGAGGTGGTTATCGGTTTATTGATTCATATCTTATCGGAATTCAACCGATTATTAACAAAGGGAATAGGCTTGGAACCCTATTTCTTAGATCGAATACTGGTGCTATTACTGAAAGACTTAAATTATACGGTTATATAGTATTGATTGTAATTTTAGTATCGGTCTTAGTGGCCTTTATATTATCAAGAAAAATGCAAGGTGCAATAACAAAGCCTATTGGGGAACTGGCCAATACTGCACGGGCTATTTCTGATCGGAAGGACTATACAGTACGTGCGACTAAGTTTGGTAACGATGAAGTTGGTGAACTGACTACTGCATTTAATCAAATGCTAGATGAGATACAAGTACAGAATAAAGCTATAAAATCATTTAATTCTGACCTTGAGGATAGGATTGAAGAAAGAACAAGTGAAATGGAAATGGCAAATAAAGAACTAGAAGCCTTTACATATTCTGTTTCACATGATTTAAGAGCCCCGTTAAGATCGGTCATAGGATACTCGATGATTGTACTGGAAGATTATTCGAATAAACTTGAAGACGAAGCTGTACAGTATTTGAATATTATTATATCCAATGCTAAAAGGATGGGGCAGCTCATTGATGACCTTTTGGCTTTTTCAAAAATAGGAAAACGAGAAGTGTCCAAAATTCCTTTGAATATGGAAATGATTACTACTGAAGTACTAGAAGAAATTAAGGACGTATCCAAACAGGTTGACATAAATATCAATGAGATGCTTAAGACGAAAGGTGACAAGAGCATGATAAAGCAAGTTATGACCAACTTGGTTTCGAATGCACTAAAATATTCGATGAAAGAAAAGGAGCCCAAAATAGAAGTAGGATCCTACCATTTAAATGGTGATAATATTTACTATGTAAAAGATAACGGTGTAGGCTTTGACATGCAGTATTATGATAAGCTATTTGGAGTATTTGAGCGATTACACAATCACGGTGACTTTGAGGGCACTGGTGTTGGTTTGGCGCTT
Organism: Fulvivirga sp.; assembly: GCA_048268855.1. Lineage (GTDB taxonomy): Bacteria > Bacteroidota > Bacteroidia > Cytophagales > Cyclobacteriaceae > Fulvivirga. Next base: position 537,957 of record JBLWUR010000002.1, on the reverse strand, counting down.
GTACATAGAATTATAACTAAACATGAAGGTAGAGTGTGGGCTGAAGCTGAAGTAAATAATGGCGCCACATTTTATTTTTCTTTGCCTTCAAACTCAAAAGAAATAGAATAAATGTATTACTTAACTCTAAAAATATGACTGACGAAATTTATGATGTTGATGTACTTTTAGTTGAAGATAATCTCGATGACGTAGGACTAGTAACCAGAGCATTAAAAAAGCATAACCTAGGGAATAAACTAATTCACCTACCAGATGGAGCAGAGGCATTGGACTTTATTTTTGCACGCAACAATTACGCACATCGCAGCATGGAACAAAAGCCAAAGGTAATTCTGCTTGATTTAAAAATGCCAAAAGTAGATGGGCTTCAGGTTTTGAAAGCCATTAGAAATGATGAAAGAACAAAGCTAATTCCGGTGGTAATCATGACTTCCTCTGCCGAACAACGTGATATTATTGAAAGTTACGGATTAGGTGTTAACGCCTATGTAGTTAAACCATTGGATTTTGATAGTTTTTCAAAGGCGGTTGTGGAACTTGGGCTGTTCTGGTTATTGGTCAATCATCCTCCAAGTTAAATTGAGGAATTAAATTAATATCGTGTGGTTTAGAAAAAAATTGATCTGCTAAAATCTCTAATGTATATCTCGGTTTAAAGTCAAACCATCTAAACACCGTTTAAATAATGTAATTTTTAGGTTAGTGCGATTAAGTGCAATTTAGATATCACTTATGGCACCCATTAATTCTATTCCCAATTCATTGCAGGGCAGTAATGCCTTCTTTTTCACCCGTCTCCAATACGAGTCGGGGGATTGGGACGTAGATCAACGTATGCCCTCTAATTTGCTGAACTCACTTATCGAGTACACAACTTTAGACGTCAATACTACGGAGAATATTGTTCCCTTAAGTAGCGATGAGATCTTTAAATGCCCCTTTTGTTATATATCAGGGCATAAACTTGTCCAATTTTCAACCAAAGAGCGTGAGAATTTTAAGAAGTATATAGACAACGGTGGTTTTGTTTTTGCCGATGATTGTAACCACGATATAGATGGCCTGTTTGCCAAGTCTTTTGAAGAACAGATGGCACAGATATTTGGCGATCAGGCATTAAAGAAAATTCCTAACAACCACGAGATATATTCTTCCTTTTTCACCTTTGAGAATGGGCCGCCCACTACATCTCAAGAGCTCAATGGTTGGGGCGATGACTTGGTACATGAATACCTGAAGGCCATTGAAGTTAATGGTAGGATAGGAGTACTCTACAGCAATAAAGATTACGGCTGTGAATGGGATTACGATTTCAGGAATAAACGATGGTATAAAATTGATAACACAAGGTTTGGTGTAAACATAGTGATGTATGCACTTACCTCATAAGCTATATATATGGAACAAGAGTTAGTAAAAGTGGAGCAGGAGCTCAATGAGCTAGTAGCTAAGTTGGGCGACCTTAAAAAGGAGATTGCCAAGGTAATTGTGGGTCAGGAGGAAACAATTGATCAATTGTTGATTACCTTTTTGGCAGGTGGACATGCCCTACTCGAAGGAGTACCCGGACTAGCTAAAACGTTGATGATAAGGACGTTATCACAGGCCATTGATCTGGATTTTAACCGAATTCAATTTACCCCGGATTTAATGCCCTCCGATATCGTGGGTACTGAAATTTTGGAAGAAGATCACACCACTGGAAAGAAGTTCTTTAAGTTTAACAAAGGTCCTATATTTTCAAACATTGTATTGGCTGATGAGATTAACCGGACACCACCAAAGACCCAAGCAGCGCTTTTGGAAGCCATGCAGGAGTTTGAAGTAACCTATGGAGGCAATACTTACCCTTTGGATAAGCCCTTTTTAATATTGGCCACACAAAACCCTATTGAGCAATCAGGCACATTCCCCTTGCCAGAAGCTCAGCTGGATCGATTTTTACTGTATATCCGAATTGGATATCCTTCAGAATCAGAGGAGTCTGAAATATTGAAAAGCACCACGGGAAGCAAAAAAGAAAAGCCCGCTTGTGTGATTGATGGAAAGGATATTGTAAGACTGCAAAGTCTCGTGCGCCAGGTGCCTATCAGTGATGATCTAGTGGATTTTGTTAATAAAATGGTCCGATCAACTAGGCCTGAGACTACCCAAAACGAATATGTAAAGGAATGGGTAAGTTGGGGAGCAGGCCCACGAGCAGGACAGGCGATAATACTGACTGCCAAAGCCAGAGCATTACAGCACGGACGATTAGGAGTTACCAAAGCGGATATCGAGCATGTTGCCTATCCAGTATTGCGGCATAGAATATTGGTCAATTTCAAAGCGGAAGCAGAAGAAATTACTTCTGATGACGTGACTAAGCACTTACTATCCTCATGAAAACCGACTACCGCCAATTGCTTAAACCTGAGGTGCTCAACAGTATCAAAGGGTTGGAGCTAATAGCAAAAGTAGTGGTTGAGGGTTATTTGTCAGGGCTAAACAAAAGTAGAAGGGTTGGATCGGGTATGGAATTCAGTCAGTATCGTAGCTATGAGCCAGGTGATGATTTGAGGCTATTGGATTGGAAAATGTTGGCCCGATCAGGCCGTTATTATATCAAACAAGCCGATATTGATACCAATATTGCTGTTAAATTTATCCTTGATGCGAGTAATTCAATGCTACATACTGAAGACGGCATCAGCAAAATGGATTATGCCAGATTTATCTCAGCTACTTTAGGCTATTTGTCTAAACATCAAGGAGATGCCATTGGGTTATTTGCTCTCAATGACCATGATTTGTACTCATTGTTTCCGAAAGTGAATGCCCAACATTTCAACAGATTTCTTCATCAGTTAGTTGACATTAAGAACAGTGGTACTTGGCCTTTAAAAAGTGAGACTACAAATGTTCTACATAATAAAAAGCATAAGGAATTGATCGTGCTCATTACTGATATGTATCAGGTTAACAACGAATTAACGGAGTTTATTACAAGGTTAAAAACGAAAAGGAATGAGGTAGTTCTAATTCATCTGATGGGGAAGCAGGAGCTTGAAATGGACTACAAAGGACAGGTTACTTTCGAAGATTTAGAAACTAAAAATAGGGTTAAGGTAGATGTTAAGTCGGCTGAAAAAGTTTACCGATCTACACTTAATGAATACATCGAATCAGTAAAAAAAGATATGCTGCAATTGGGCGTTGACTACTCACTTTTTTCATTGCAAGACCCTATTGGTGACACACTTAATTTATTTCTAAAGCGTAGATCAATGCTACTATAATGAGTTTAGCTAATAGTACATATCTATTTGGTTTACTGGGATTTATAGTCCCAATTATAATCCATTTACTCAATAAGAAAGAAGGCAAAGTTATGGCCGTTGGCAGTATTCAATTCATGCCTGAAGCGGAGTCGACACATTCTAGAAGTCTTCATTTGAATGAATATATATTGTTGCTCTTGCGCTGTTTAATACTGGCCTTAATTTCGATATTAATGGCGGGGTGGTTACTGCCTGAAAAGGAGATTGATAAGAAAGCCGTTGTTTTAGTAGATCCCTCTATTTCAAATGATTCGCGGGTAATTAGGGCATTGGATACCTTAGATAATTACGAGAAAAGGTGGCTGCAAAACGGTTTACCAAATGTCAAAAATGTGGCGCCTGATACCACGCAATTATCAAGCATCTGGGGACTAATCAAACAAGTTAATCAACTTAATGCCGATACCATTACTGTGTTTAGTTCATTGAATATCAGTAGGTTAAAAGGAAAAAGACCGGTTACAAACAAAATCGTAAAATTCATTGGCGTAGGTGAGTTGGATTCAAAAAGTTATCTCTTTCAAGCTTTTAAAACGGGAGTTACTCAAAAGATTATTGTTGGTAATACCAATACATTGAAGACAGAATATAAATTACTTTACTCGAGTAAAGTAAGCAACATAAAGCTTGAAAATGATTCTATTAGTTGGAATAAGGGGGCGAAGATTGCCATTAGGGAATTTGACACTTTACACATTAATATTATTGCGGATAAGGGATTTGAGCGTGACCAAAAATATTTGGAAGCAGCCTTGCGAGCCATTTCATCCTACTTAGAATTGCCCGTCAAAATTGATAGAGATGGGACAAGTGATTTATCAAAAGAAGGTGATTGGATCTTTTGGTTATCAGCAAGGGAAATGCCTGTAATGGAGGGGAAGATTTTGTCGTTTCAAGAAAACCGTTTTGAAAAGTTGATTAGTAAAAATGGAAAAAGTGACTACCATCTAAATCAACGATTGAATTCAAATAATACAATTGAACAAAACCTGACAAGCCATATGTTAGACATCCTTTTTGATTTTGATCAAATTGATTTGAATGATTCCAGACAGGTAGCTGTTGGACAAATTATGCCCAAATTTTCAAACGAAAAAACAAGCCAAGGTTCTATACCTGCAAATCAGCATTGGCTATGGTTGGTATTAGGTGTTTTATTCTTCGTTGAGCGTACTTTATCCATGGTAAGGAATCAATGATATCTGACCAGACCATATTGCATAAATTAACTTTAAAGTGGCGTTTACTGGTCATTTCAGAGGCTATTCTGTGGGTGATTGGTTTGACGTGGCTTGTGATTACGTGCTTAGTCGAACTGGAAATGGGTACCTCGATTTGGTCAGTAACACTTATCGCTTTGTTGTTATTGATCGTTACCATTCTCATAATGCAACCGTGGAAAATAGATAAGAAATCTACTGCAAGCTACATTGACTCTCAATTAGCAGCAGTTGAAAACAGCACTTACTTATTAAATAAAGGGGCCGGTTCACTGTCGTTAATAGCCCAGATTCAAAGGAAAAGAGTCGATTCCCTACTTTCTACTCACCAGCAGGAGGTTAAAATACCTCATCATCTATTTAGGGGCATTATAGGTTTGATCGTGTTACTATCAGTTTCCTTTGGCGTTCACAATATTGATTTTTCTAAGGCTTCCATTCAAATTGAAACCCCTAATCCATTTATTAATTTCACTTCTGCGGATTCAATTTCTACTCAATCAAATGTAAAAATCACCAGCCAACGCGTAGTCATTAAGCCGCCACGATACACTGAGGCGGCAAGCATTTCCTCCGATAATATGAATATCAAAGCTTTGGAGGGCTCAGTTTTGAACTGGAGTTTAAAGTTTTCAGCACCATTGAAAGAGGTTAGTTTGGTGTCGATAGGGAAGAGTACACACTCGATGAATCTCAGTAAGGGAGCTTACCAGCTTACTTTAACATTAGCGCATAGCGGATTTTATAAGTTTAACTACACAGATGTTAATGATAGAAAATACGAGTCTAACATTTTTCAATTAATTGCCCTTAAGGATCAATCGCCTACAGTAGCTATCAGCAATCTAGATCGATTTACTCTTTTAGAGTTTAAGGATAACAAAAATATCAGTTTCAATACCTTACTGGCTGATGACTATGGATTGGCATCTACTTCCATCATTGCCACTGTAAGTAAAGGCACAGGCGAGTCGGTGAAGTTTAGAGAAGAAAGAATGGATTTTGACAAACCATTGGAAAAAGGATCGAAGAGGGCCACTTTAACTAAATCCATCAATCTTGATGCGTTGAAAATGACCCCAGGCGATGAGCTTTATTTTTATGTAGAAGTGTATGACAACAAACTGCCAAGTCCAAACCGAAATCGAACGGAGACCTATTTCATAAGCATCAGGGACACTACAAACTATGAATTTTCACTGGAAGGTGCGTTAGGCGTAGAATTGATGCCAGAGTACTTCAGAAGTCAACGACAGATTATCATCGAAACCGAACAACTAATTAAAGATAAGCCTAAGTTGGCTGAAAAAGATTTCAACTTTAAGAGTAATGAACTTGGTTTCGACCAAAAGACATTGCGCTTAAAGTATGGCCAGTTTATGGGCGAAGAATTTGAAACCGGCATAACTGCTGAGCCAGAACATGATGAAATTGAAAGCGCGGTAGACTATGAAGACGAAGATCCATTAGCAGAATATTCGCATAAACATGATAGCGATAACGAGCACAACTTGGTAGCTGAACCTAGTGAAGAGGAAGAAGATCCTTTACATGACTATAAACACAATCATGACGACCCTGAAGAAACCACGCTTTATACAGCATCTGTAAAAGGTAAATTGCGAGCTGCGATGACAGAAATGTGGGATGCGGAATTGTATTTACGTCTTTACGAACCTGAAAAATCTTTGCCTTATCAATATAGAGCACTTGAATTGATCAAAGAAATAAAGAATCACGCCAGAATATATGTGCATAGAATGGGATTTGATCCGCCACCTATCAAAGAAGATAAAAGGCTTACTGGTAAAATAGAAGACGTTAAAACCACTACTAAACAAACTCAAAATGAGAATGAACTGTCTTATCCCAGCATAAGATATGCACTCACTTATATTGAGAAATTACTGGCGGAAAATTTAACTGAATATGATGGAGCTATATTTAAAAAAGCTGGCGATGAACTGGCAGGAATTGCCATTGAAGCCCCAGGCAAATATTTACAGACGTTACAAAAGCTACAAAAAATATCGATCAAGAAGGTGCCGGTAGCGCAACTACCTCATGTACTTGATCAATTGAAAGGTGAACTGAATGAAGCTCTACCAAAGCCATTGCCTTCACCCTATATAGTGCCAATTGAGCTTGATGGATTGTCTAAATCATATTTAGAAGCGCTAAAAAACAGTTCATATGATTGAGAGATTTGGATTTGTGCATCATGACTGGTGGCTCACAGTGACGATAATTGGAGTTTTAGGCTTTGTTTTACTTTGTCTTAAAGAGATCCTAAGGGAAGATAGAAGCCATCTTTCACTAAGAATCATAGCTTCATTTATTGCTGTTTCGAGTCTTTGTTTACTTGTACTCAAGCCTTACATCCAAAACCAAAAACCTTTGGATACCTCTGTAATACTTACCGAAGGGCATACGCATGAGGATAGCCTTACAGCAATTTACCCGAATGCACATTTTATAGACTGGTCAGATAGTATCAGTGAAAAACAACTTACTAACAAGGTGATCATTGATGGATACGGATTGCCTGTTTATGACCTGTGGAAACTCGATGCTAAGGAGGTGACATTATGTAGAACACCCTTGCCAAAAGGGATATTGAAAGTGAAGTATGAGCAGGAGGTGCGGTTGGGAACTAAATCAAGAATCTATTTCCAAGTAAATGGGTTGACGGGACATAAATTAGTACTTAGGTCATTTGGCCAAAGATCAGACTCTGTAATGGTCAACCAAGGTGGGATGAGGGAAGTAAGTTTAAATTATGAACCAAAAACAACCGGAAAATTTGTTTTTGAGCTACTTCACTATGATCAATCCAACGAACTGATCAATACTGAACCATTACCTGTGGTTGTTCACTCTTCAAGGAAGCTTAGGATTTTATTTTTAAGTGGCTTTCCCACTTTTGAAACCAAATTTCTCAAAAATTTCATGATAGAAAGTGAGCATGCTTTGTCAATTAGGAACCAGATTTCTACAGACAGATTTAAATTTGAAAACTATAATATTGGTACCAGAGAATACAGAACAATTACGGGTCAGCTGCTCAGCACTTTTGACTTAGTAGTTTTGGATGTTAATCAGATGTTACAACTGAAAAGAAACGAGTTAAAAACACTCGAAAGTGCTATTGAGCAAAAAGGAGTGGGGTTACTTATACTGGTTAATGAGGGAGACCTCGCCAAGAAGATTCCTAAGTGGGCCACATTTGCCTATGAGACAACAAAGGAAAAGAAAGCGAATTTGGATAGTGTCATAGTCAATACCGCAGGATACAATTTAATTGAGAATCTAAATGCAGAGGCTATTTTTACAGGGCAGCCGTTGGCAGTGAAGCGTAGGTATGGCCTTGGTTTAATCAGTGCCTCAGTAATCACTAACAGCTATCAATTGGTACTCGAAGGTAAAGAGTCCGATTACCAATTGATTTGGAAAAAATTATTAGAAAGTACGGCCAGACCATTGATTTCAAATAATGTGAGATTAAATCAATTAAGTTATGTGGATGAGCCTACTACATTTTATCTTTCCAGTTTGGAACCAACGGCAATTGTCAGAATTAACAATGAAGTAACGCCATTAAAGCAGGATTTATTAATCCCTGAGCATTGGCAGAGTATTTACTGGCCAAAGAAGGCAGGTTGGGAAACGTTGACAATTGAAGGAAATACTAATACGGAACAGGCCATATATGTTTTTAAGTCGGGGGAGAGGAAAATGGAGAAATTGACCAATAGATTGGAGAAGAACATTCAATTCATCCAAAAGGAACCCACTATTGAAATAAAGGGGATATTTGTAAAAACCAATCTTTCCTATTGGTGGTTTTATTTGATATTCCTCTTTAGCATGGCATATTTGTGGATAGAACCGAAATTAAGATGAAAAAGTCCAAAAAAATATTCTTAACGATAGCCCTTACCTTCTTTATATTGGTGCTTTATCTGGCTTATGACATATCTACGCGCACCACATTTCCTGGCCAAAGACCAGTAGATAAGGAGCTGAATACATCAAAAGACAGTCTTGATATAGACTCATTTGTGATAGATTCTATACATCAGGAATAACCTCTGATCAATTTGAACAGCTTTTTTATATAGTATTTTAGAATTGTCTAAAATAATGAAACCTTTGCTTCATTACCTTCGTTACTTTAGCAATCACTAAAATACTAAACTATGAGTAACACATGTATCAGAGTATTGGCGGACCCTGTTCAAATAAAAGAATGCAGGGAGAGTATCAGCAGAATTGATACTTCATTGAACGAGATGGCCAAGGTTTATAATCTCGCTGGAAGTGCAGTGCGGCTAAAAATACTCTACCTACTTAATAAGGAAGATGAAATGTGCCCCTGTGACTTGAGTGATGTACTTGACATATCAGTGGGGGGTATCTCTCAACATTTAAGAAAACTGAAGGATGCTGGAATTGTAAAGGATAAAAAGATTGGTCAGACTATCTTTTATTCCCTTGTCGAAGAACGAAGCGAAGTCCTTATGCCCACACTTAAAAGTCTATTAAAAGAAAACAATAATCAATTATCAATATGAGTTCCACAAATTTAAGTTCAAAATCAGCTGGAGTTGGGTTATTTGCAGCTCTGGTAGCCTCTCTTTGTTGCATCACCCCAGTATTCTCGTTATTGGCGGGTATTGGTGGTATTGCAGCTACATTTTCTTGGATGGAGCCATTCAGGCCATATCTAATTGCCATGACAATGGGTGTACTGGCATTTGCCTGGTACCAAAAACTTAGACCACGCACGGAAGAAGAAATAGCCTGTGCCTGTGAGCCTGTCCGCCAGTCAGGCGGGGAAGATGAAAAACCCTCGTTTTGGCAATCCAAAAAATTCTTGGGCATTGTAACGGTTTTTGCCATGGTCACGCTAGCATTTCCTAGCTATTCGTATCTATTCTATAATCAACCTACGCAGCAGAACGTTGTCGCTGATTTGCAGGAAGAGAATATAAAGCTAGCTACACTCAAAATTGATGGTATGACATGTACCTCGTGTGAAGAACACGTTAAGCATGCCAGTCTGGAATTAAAAGGTGTTTTGGAAGTTGACATATCCTATAAGGAAGGAATGGCCTATGTAAAGTATGACGATCAACTGGTATCCATTGATGAAATAGTAACAGCAATAAATGCTACAGGATATAAAGTAGCGGATACTCAGGTTACCGATTGGTCAGCTGATAATCAGCTATTTAAACATGCAAACTACAATACAATTGAATTGGCCATTAAAGGAATGACCTGTAGCGGTTGTGAGGAACATGTAAAGCATGAAGTGAATAATCTGGAAGGTATCAGTGAAGTAAATGCTTCTTTCGAAAAAGGCAATGCAGTTATAAAATACAATACTGACAAGGTATCTGAGGCACAAATAGAAGAGGCTATAAATAAAACAGGTTATACAGTTGTTAAACCGGCTAAAGAAAAATAAAAATGGAAAAGGATATAATAGCAGAATCGATCATTACTTGTCCAAAATGTGGGCATCAAAAAGAAGAAACCATGCCCACTGACGCTTGCCAGTATTTCTATGAATGTGAAAACTGTCATGAAGTGCTAAAGCCTATCAACAACGATTGCTGCGTTTACTGTAGCTATGGTACAAATGCCTGTCCACCCATTCAGGAAGGCGGTAAAAACAACTGCTGCTCATGAAGAAATTTGATGTTATAGTAATTGGATCCGGTATGGCAGGCATGACCATTGCCAATAAGTGTGCAAAACAGGGCCTGAAAACTGCCGTAACAGACTCTCGCCCTTATGGAGGCACCTGTGCTTTAAGAGGATGTGATCCTAAGAAAATTCTGGTGGGTGCTGCAGAAATTATTGATAGAGCCAATAAAATGAGAGGTATCGGAATTCAAGGGGATGTCTCTATTAACTGGCAACAATTAATGGCCTACAAAAATGATTTTGTAGCTAAAATGCCTATTGGAGTTGAAAAGGGTTATGAAAAAGCCGGAGTTGAAATGTATCATGGGGCAGCTAGCTTTTTATCACCCAATAGCATTAAAATAGGGGATGAAATTTTAGAAGGCGAAAAGATAGTTATAGCCACTGGCGCTAGACCCATCACACTCGATATATTAGGTGGAGAATTACCCATTGATAGTACTGAATTTTTGGATTTAGAATCCTTACCTGATCACATTACCTTTATTGGAGGCGGTTACATCTCATTGGAGTTTGCTCACCTAGCCGCAAGAGCTGGAAGTAAGGTTGCTATTTTTCATAGAGGAAAGCTGCCATTGGAAAATTTTGATAAGGACATTGTGGCTCATTTGGTGAAGGCGACTAAAGAATTGGGCATTGAGCTTCATTTGGATGCTGATGTAGTCAATATCGAAAGATCAGCGAATGGCTTTAAAGTAACTGCCAATTCCCCTGAAGGAGAGCAAACTATAGAGACTAACTTAGTTGTAAATGCTGCCAGTAGAGTACCTGAATTAGATGGGTTAAACCTTGAAAAAGCAAATATAAAATTTAGTCAAAAAGGAATTGAAATAAATGACTACTTACAAAGTGTAAGCAATCAGAACGTCTATGCTGCAGGTGATTCAGCTGCAAGTGAAGGACTAAATCTCACCCCAATTGCAGTAATGGAAGGGCATGTTGTGGCTGCAAATATCATTAAGGGCAATTCCAAAAAACCAGATTATACCGAAATGCCCAGTGCAGTCTTTACACTACCTAGTTTAGCCGCAGTAGGTATGACAGAAAAACAAGTAATAACCACAGGCATTGAATATCACATAAAATCCGCTTCGGCTTCCAATTGGTACAATGCTAAGCGTATCAATGAATCTACTTATGCATACAAAGTGATCTCTGATAATGATGGCTACCTTTTGGGTGCCCATATTATTGGCCCACATGCCGAGGAAATGATCAATCTATTTGCAATGGCAATAAAGGCAAAATTAAAAGTAGCTGATATCAGGAATATGGTTTATTCCTATCCTTCAATGGGATCAGATATTGGGTCTATGGTTTAATTATTATCGGGGTACGTTCTTTCTATTACTTCTGAGATAATAATATAAATCCCAGTCCAAGTTTTATTTGCCAGCTGAAACCAATGGGAGAGTAGCCATTCAAATTTTCATTTTGACGTGGTATTACAGGAGCCCCTTCGGTTAAAGATTTACCTTTTGTATAGGAATAGTAGATGCCTATGCCTACAGAATTTTGTAATTGGAAGTGCCTTCCCAATTTTAATTCCAAGCCATAACCAAGGTGGTTCTGTATAACGTACTCAACGTTCTCATATTGGTAAGCCACATAACTTTGTTCGGTTTCGCTCCATATTGTTGCGGACCATTTGTCCACAAGGCGTTGAGCTATTAAGTCGCCAAATAAAAAGAAGTTGATTCCACCGTAGCTTATAAGTGGAAATGACTTATAAGTAAATTGTAGCCCAGTTAATTTAGGAAAATTCATTGTAGAAGCAGTTTTCTTTGTGCCTATGAGTACTGCCGGGCCTAATGACCATTCATGTTTCGACCTTCTAATGCTCACCTGTGGAGATGATACTATTCGCAATGATTGACCTATAAAAGCTCCTGTAGTTTGCACGTTAATGGAGGTGTTATTCTGCGCATAAATAGGAGATGAGATGATAACTAGTATAAATATTGATTGGAGAATGAAATATTTCATTTTACTAATTCAGTTATCGGTTCGCCTTCTCCTGTCCATTCCATTCCCAAAAGTTTAGCAATGGTAGGTGCAATATCTATTTGCCCGTAGGTTGTAGATATTGTTTTGTTTTTATCAAAATCTGGACCCAAAGCAAGTAATGAGATATGTCGACAACCTTCACATTTATCGCCATGACCAACGAATCCACTTCCTATGCCATCCAAATGCCGGCCATGATCATTGGTGACGAAGAGAGTAGTTTCATCACGATAAAAAGGATCACTTTGAACGTAATTCCATATTTCTAATACATATTCATCTGTTGCTCTAATACTAGCGATATATTTTTCCCAATTATTGGCATGGCCATAGGTATCTGGTTCTTTGAAATGGATAAGCGATAATATGGGGGAATGTTCCTTTAACACTTGCAATGCTATTAGTATCGTTTCTGCATCGGCACGGTCTTCCGTATTAATGCTGGGTGAAAAAGAGCCACGCCAATTTAAATCTTTTGTATCCCCTAAAGCTGCTAGTTTAGCCTTACTGCCAATAATCCAGGATTTCTCAGGTGGCAATACAGTTGTAGAAAGAAACTGTTGAAAAATGGAATGGTGAAAGGGGAGTTCGGAACCATCATTGGCGATGGTTTCATATCTACCTGTGGTAATGGCAGAGTGGCCTGACATGGTTTTAGTAGTGCCTTCATTGTAGAAATTCTCAAAAAAGACGCCCTGAGTGGCCAATTGCCGTTGATTAGGAATATTTTCTTCAGTTGCTGAAGTCCATGATTCTGTCAATCGAGGACCATCAATAGAGATAATAATAATTTTTTTAGTGAGAAAACCTGGGGTAGACTGCTTGACTATGTTTTCATCCTGATTACAAGCACTGAAGACAAGTGTGAGGCAAAGTAGATGTAATCCAAGATGATAATTCCTCACTAAGCTTAGTTTTTAATGTGAAAACCTGGGAATGGAAAAATTTTTCGCACCATCTTCCAAACCCAGGCTGTGACTTGCGCCACATTTTAATTGATTAAATTAACAATAGTTCTATTAACTAAAAACCATTGCCAACACGTTGTGTAGTTCTGAATGGTTGGTGCAGAAGAGTGAATTCTTACGAGACCAACCATATTTAAGTAAATTCCGTGTAGCTAAAGAATAATTGTAGTTAAATTTCGCACCATCACTACCGAGAAAGAATTATATCAACTAATTAAATCCTGCAAAAAGGGAGATAGAAAGAGCCAAGATCAGCTCTATGTGCTGTTTTATGGATATGCAATGGGAGTATGTTTAAGATATTCAAAAAGTAGGGAGGAAGCCATTGAAATAGTAAATGATGGTTTTATGAAAATATTTAACAATCTAGATAAATATACCGTAGGACGGCCATTTAAGGGTTGGCTAAGAAGGATAATGATCAATGCCTCAATTGATCATTATAGAAAGTATGAGAAGCATTATAATACATTGGATATATCCTATGCTCAATACCAACCTACTGCGGAAGCGGCATTAGACAACCTCTCTGCTGAAGAAATATTGGATGCCGTGAGTAGATTGCCACCTTCTTATAAATTGGCTTTTAACTTGTATGTAATTGATGGTTTTAAACATGAAGAAATAGCAAATAAACTAGGTATAAGCGTAGGAACATCTAAATCTAATTTATCAATTGCCAGAAGTAAACTCCAAAAAATACTAATGAAGGAGGGAATAGAGCATAAAACAGGCGGAAACAATGGATGATCAGCGGTTTGACGATATAATCAGGGATAAAATCGGAGAGTATGAAGCTCCGGGATTTGATCCTGCCGCACTGTCAGGGCTACATTACCGCATGGCCATGGAATACACAGCGCCTTGGTATGTAAGATATCGAAGTGAGGTGCTGGTGGGTGTTGCATCAGTGGTTATAGCCATGATTTTGCTTTGGGGGCAATGGAAGATAGGAGATTATAATAACCATTTATTACACAGTGAACTAGCGGATCTTCAAAATCAAAATAAGGCACTTGCAGCAATGCAAGAGCAGTTAAATGCCCAGAGCAAGGTACAAGATACAATTAGGATTGTGGAGTATAGGAGTGCAAACGATCAACACTATGTTGATTTGATGAACGAACTACAGGCATTGAAAAGGCAGATGATCTTAACGAATACATCAAATTCTAAACTTAATCTAAATACAAGCAAACAACTCCTTCTACTTGGTAAAGAACAAGATTTACCGTCTGAGGTCTTAGCTTCGCTCAATAACAGGCATAATGTAATCCGTGATGGTGAGTATCTATTTGTAATATTGGATGATAACGTCACTGCTTATTCGGAACCTTACCTTAGAAGGAAAAGAGGAGTGCAGTTTAATACGATTAAACCTGAATATGAACTGGTTATTGACACCACCTTAGTAGTGGACGAAAACTTCATTTCGAAAGTACAAACCAAACCAGTCCAAATATCCATACGGCAATTAAAGGAATTAGAAAAACATTATCAAAAAGGCATTGGAATAGAGGTAGGGCCAGCTGTAGAATTATATAGAACCCTTCACCAACCAGGAACGACTTCCAGTGGAGCTGGAGGCGGTTTATTGGTTAACTTCATTACCTCTCCAACATTAAGTTTTGAAACTGGTGCCATGTTTACCACGTACTTTTATGATGTGCCTGCTGACGATGTTTCTCAGTTAGATTTACCGGCTCAAGATCAAAGTTTAGGGGAGTTAAACAGGGCTGAAATTACTTCTTGGCTTCTGGAAATCCCTCTCAATTTGAAGTACAGGTACAGGTTAAGTCAAAATAGCCATTTGATGTTAGGCGCTGGTTTAACACCTTTGCTTTATACCAAACAGAAGGTAGAGCATTACTATTCATTTGATGGCGGCAACGGACAGTTTATACCTGTAGAATCTTCCAATGCCATTAAAGGAGCCAAAGGTTATTTAGGCTTGGCAAATGTTTCACTTGGACTAAGCAATAAGCTCAATAACAATAAACGATTGGAAACCTCCCTTTTTTACAAGCATAGTATTGGAACTATTGGTTCAGAACAAGTTAATGCGCAATACTTTGGTGTGAGTGGGGCTTATATGTTTACGCTGAAGTAGGAGGCAAAAAATGATTGCAGTTTTTCTATAGATCATCCAATACCAAATAGTTCAGTTTTTAGAACTTCATTTTCGCAACCTAGCGGCTTAAGCTTATTTTAATTTAACCCTCTTAATTTCATTTCTACCAAAATGAGTAGGGTAGTACATCAACTCAACTTTTGCTGGATTTAATGTAAACGAACCTTTGTATCTAGGTACCAAATCAATAACAAATACATGTTTACCTACAGCAAGACTCTTCACATAAATATTTGTCTTGTTTTTATAATATTCTCTGTGCTCTTCTTTTGAGTAGTTTATTGATTTATTCTGATACGAACAACCAGCAGGAATAGGCACTTCAATCATTAAGTAATCGGCTTTTTTCTTCATTATTACCTCTACAAATAGCTTTGTAGGACTTCCTGTTTGTAAAATATCCCCTTCATTGAAATATGTTTTAACAACAATGTCCTTTTCAATTGCAAGAGGTTTTTCTACCCAAGTACGTTGATGAGCAGTAATATAGATTGGTAAGTCCCCCGATTTTATCAATTTAAGCGTATCAGTGGCGATTAAATTTTGCTCATAGGGGAAGCTATCAATGTCATTGTTATTTACCACTAATCTTAGTTTTTCCTCATGATTTTTTTTAATTAGTTCATTTGGCAATAATACATTTATCGCTCTCGATGATTGATAAGTATTAACCCAGTAACCATTGTTTCTATTTTCTAAGAGGTAAGCCCGAATTCTTGACTTTACATTTTTTAATGTATCGACTTTATTCAATAACTGATACACCAATAGCGTATTCTCAAAGGAATTATCATAAATGAGTTCCTTGTTGCTATCCCAATAATAGTTACCTATCATCGTTTCTTTTTTTAGGGTCAGGAGCGAATCCAGCTTCACTTCAAATCCCAATTCAGATTTCAGATTTAATAGCTTTAGGTATTCATTTTGAGATACTACTTGCTTTTCTAAACGTGCAATGTGACCTTTAAACTCGATATTCGATGACAGCTTATTTAGTGTAGACAAAGCAAATATTCTTTCACTAACATTCATATTTTCAATATTCCACTTCAGACCCTCTTCTAAAGCAGCAGTTTCAATATTAACTGCATATCCTTGTCCTCTGGCTTCAAATAGCGCTTCTAAAACATGATTTGAAATCCAATTTTCAGAAAGTGAGTTTTTCCACCAGCCCCAAAGACCACTAGCTAGCTGATTTTTCTGAAGTTTTCTTATTAAAGATTTAACATCTTTATCGTATTTGAATTTCTCATTATTGTAAGCATTTATTCTTTTCTCGGCTAAAAAGGCATGCAATTTAGAGGCCATTTGTTCATTGCACAGATAAGCATAATCTCTAACATGCTCTATCTCATTTTCCAATAAATCCAATGAATTTGCATTGGCAAATACACTAACATCACCCAACAAAGGATCAAAAACGAGATTTAGTGTTGTATCCTGATCGAGTGTATAAAAATATCCTTTGGTTTCATTCACCCCAACTTTATATATTGGTATTGTTCTTTCTTCACCATCAAAATACCCATTTGATTGTTCCATAGAATAGCTCACTTTAATGGAATCAGAGTGGTGCGATGAATTTAGATTTAAAGAATCAATGAATGAGTTAATAACCCTTCGTTCTTTACTGTTGATGACACTGTCATTTACAATAAATTTAGTTTTAACTGTTAAAGTGTCTCTGGTATAATTCAATATTTTACCAATCACATTAATAGTATCTTCATTGGTCATAAATTGAGGTACGGCCAAATTAGAGATGATTGATTTGAATGATTTGATTGACGATTCCATTTGTCCTGAGTGTTTTTTGCCATCCATACCAATAACAAATGTTCTCCAGTTTGTTATATCATCTGGAAAATCAACAGTGAACGATGCATTTCCATTCTTATCAGTAACCAATTCTGGTTTCCAATAGGCATAATCAGAAAAATTACTTCTCATGGAATGTTCGGCACTTTGAGTGTCATTAAACGTTGTGTTATTTGAAATCAATTGTCGATTCAATTTTGACGTAGTGATTATTATTACTCCTCTTATAGCCTGAGATCCATATAAAGCGACAGCTTCTTCCCCTTTTAATACTTTAATGGTTAGAATCTGCGATGGATCAATGTCTGATTGCTTCCCATTATAAGGAGTCCCATCCACGATTATTAGTGCTTCATTATTAGCTATGATGGATCCATTACCTCTAATATTGATCATTGATGCTGCTCCAACACTTACCCCAGCCGCCTTACCACTAAGCGAATTAATTGCCGAAACACTATATCCTAGCGATCTCTTAGATCGTTGGATTCCCATAGCCGTTACAACAACTTCAGATAGTTGTTTGACATCTGGTGACAATTGAACGTCTATAGTGGATCTATTGCCAACTTGAATTTCCTCAGTAGCCACTCCGATGAAGCTATATACAAGAACCCCTCCATTGGGAACATAGATCGTATAGTATCCATCAATATCGGAGACTGTACCTATGTTGGTTCCTTTAATCACAATATTTACTCCAGGTAGGGCACTTCCATCTTCGGCAGAGAGAATTCTACCTGTAATCTCATTATCAAAAGCGTTTCTTTGTTGGTACTTCCGATTAGCTAGTTGCTTGATTTGTCTGATATCTTTATCCAATTCTCCTCTAATGAAATTACTCTGTAATTGATTCGCACTAATGATTTTGAGGATGTTCTCAATGTAATTGTCGTTGTGCGATATTTGAGGATTGGCAATAGTTAAGTATTGCGACCCGTTTTTCTTTATTCCTACAGAATCAATTGTAAAGTATTCATTGGTCGATAAAAGAAAAATTAATTTGTAGGTCCCTGGTGGAAGGTCATAAATGACCCGTTCATTGGATTTATATATTCTAAGAAAATTAGGATCCTCTTCATTTAGTAAGACAATATTTTCTATTAAAATATCCGTTAATTTAATAGAATCACTGAGTTGATAATACAGCTTACTGTTTCCTGAGGATGTATATGAAGGATTGTCATACTTCTTTTGATTTTTGAATTTACCATCAAGATAAAATTGCCATTTCTCCTTCACATCAGCCTCAGTTAAAGCAAATTGACCAAAACCACTTCCCGAATAATCTCTGATTAAGTATTTATTGAATTGAGGGAATTCGTTTTGATATCTCATCTTCAAAAGCCGTTCATGAAAATTATATTCATACCCAGATTCGTAGATAAAATCTGTGCTATAATTATCCATAAGTACAAATTTGGCTGAGTCACTAAAAAATGGGCCCGCAAGTATTTTAGAATTCCTATTCCAACTATTGTTATTCGTATTTAGTAATTGAACATTATCATCCTGTTTTAGATAAGCATATGAGTTATTAAAATTGTCATTGATTAAAATAAAATACCATTTGAGTTCTCTTTTTTCTTGAGTTGTTAAGAAGGAGGGAGCATCCTTGATATGGACTTTCCTATCTGAAATGTTATTGGAGAAACTAAATATACTTTTAAAGCCCTTTTTAAAAACTAAGCTGTCTATTTCAATAATCTTGTTTGCCAGTCTTAGTTTAACAGAATGAAAATTTTCTGAATCAACAACGAATGAATAATTTGACAAGGCATTCACCCCACTGTAATAAATAGGTGTGTTATCCAAGTAAATTACATGAATACGGTTTGTTTTGCCATTATTGACTACAAAAGGAGCAAACTGCGTACTACTATCTGAGGTAGCAATATGGTTCCAATATATCTTTTCAGAAGGATATAAGAACTTATAATATTCTATACTATCTAACCCAAGTTTTTTACTCCAATTTTCCCATTCTAAATCTGAAAATGCAGAAGTCACTCTTAGCTGATAATTGTTGAAATAATTAAAGGTTGATCTTCCTACAAACACTTTACCCATGTAAGGGACTTCTGGCACATCGGCATATTTGAATTTTTTGGTAAATGCGTACGCTGTTAAATCCACGTCTGAAACGGGGTTTTCTTCCGAATCTTTAACATTTATAGAGAACTCTACCTTTTGTCCAGGAAAGACCGACTTCGGCTGATCCACTGTAATGCGTAATTGTTTGTCAAAATAGGGGATACTCTGCTCTTCTTCGTTGATTTTATTGGCCCATAAATAGTGATATGAAATAAAGTATGGTTTCGAGGTTGTGGCCTTACACTTGAAACTCAACGCACTATGAGTGTATCCCCGTTCCAGCTCATTTTTACCAGCATATATTGTATACCAAACAGGTATTTTTCTACTATTTCCTAGTTCAATAAATACTGAATCTATGGTACGATCTGTAAGTATAGTAATGCCATCTTCTTCCTTAAACATATTAAAGAATTTACCCTGTTTTCCATCAGATACATAATAATCACTGACGTACGGATCGATGACCGTTTTAAAAGGCAATTGAATATTCTGTTCAAATAATTCATCATTTTCAGAATCCCCTGAAAACGATGCTTGATGGGCTAGCGATTTACCTGCGACCAAATAATTGATATACAATGAATCGTTCTTTAATTCAAATTGAAATTGTTCTTTAGCATAGGTGTAGTTAAGATCTAGATGTTCCAGATGAAACTCATTGTTGCTATTAAGAAAATGAGCGTTAACGGTATACTTAAGATCTACAGGAGGAAATATGCTATCAGGTATAACCAATTTTGTTTCCCCTAGTGGGTCTAAATTTTGCTGGTAACTCCACAAAGTATCTGGCACGAATACACGATCGTTGTTATAACTTAAAAGTGGTTTAGAAAGTATGGTGAGATCAACTCTTGCATCTAATAAATTCATTTCATTTTCATCCACACCCTTCATATAAAGAATCATTGAATGTCCTATGTGATTATTCTTATCGTCACTTCTAAGTGAATAACTAGTCGATTTGAGTTCGTAATCCTCAAATTGAAAACCGCTTTGGATTACAGTCTTGCTCTCCTTTTTTTCCAATAACACCTGTTGTGTTCTATCCAATTGAAAATCAAGACTGTCATGCAATACAAATTCATATATATACGAGCCTTTCTTATTGGGCTTTATTAGAGCGATGCTTTTATAGCCATTACCATAATTCCCAACTCTAAGAATTAATTCGTAGTTGATGGGTCTGTAATTTTTATCAACAACAAAAGCCTTTAACTTTACTGTGTCACCTGGCTTGTACTTGGGTTTATTAAATGAGATGTAACCACTGAATTTTTTAGAATAATTATCTTCTCGATTATAGGGATCAAACCACCGAACAATTTTCTCAATAAATCCCTGAGGATAACCATATCGTATAGATCGATAAATATCTCTAAAGGGCATCCATAGATATTTTATCGGTGGACTGTATTTAATTCTTCTTCCAGTACGGGCTAGGAGGGTGTTATTATACCTTCGATTAATTGCAAAGTAATTCCAATGATTGTTATGTAATATGCTAGCCAGGCCATGATTATTACTTTTTTTAGTAATGTATGTGCCAGTTAGTGCATTAAATTTTATTCTTTTTCTTCCAACCAAGAATAGTGCATCATGAATTTGAACTCCCACAGAGTCATAGGCTATTATTTGAAGATCCTTTTTATTGTTTATTAATCGTATATCAACATTGTTGATCGATTCAAGTCTTACATTAAATTGGCTTCCTTCTGTATAAAGAAACAGGTAATGACCAACACCCAACTGCTTACGGTACGTGCTATCGGTAGAAAAAGAGTCAATTCGACTATGGAAATAGGAATCATTAACCTCATCAACGGTCTTTTCATATAATCTCTTTGCTTCAGTATTTGTGATTTTATAAATGTATGTAAATGGGCTAGATGTTCTACTATTGACCAAATCCTGACCAATGAGGTTGATTGATAGTAATGATATAAGAAATATAGAAAGTGAATATTTTATCATATGCGAGTTGGTCACCAAATTAAGGATGTAATCATTTGCTGTATTCCATAAAACAGTGTCATTTTATTTAAAGAAACTGATTATGAATCGATTTATTAACCCGCAATTTGGGGGAGAAATATCGTACTGGCATTATCCAGCTAGCAAATACAATTAATTTTTAATTTTATATTATTTTAGACAAATCTAAAAATGTATTTTTGCATTGCTAAATAAATATTTATAGTAATGAAAAGGTTGTTTCTGATTAGCTTGTGGTTTGTATTTGGGGCTTGTGAGAGCATAATACCCGAAAGCCTTTTGGAAGAAGAAGTGTTGGATGGGCCAATTGAAGGATTGTCGAAAGCAGAACAGAGCCAGTTTCTAGCTGGAGATATTGCTTTTAACGAGGTCTTTTTTGAAGGCAATGGCCTTGGACCTCTGTTTGTTGCCACCTCATGCGGAAGTTGCCATCCCGGTGATGGTAAAGGCCATCCTTTTACAACCCTCACCCGATTTGGCCAAACACAACCAAATGTTGCACCTGACCTAACTATAGGTGGACCACAGTTCCAAAATCGAGCTATTCCGGGTTATGATCCGGAGGTTCTGCCTCAAGGTGTACCTTCGATGAAATTTAATCCGCCTGCCGTAACTGGCTTGGGGCTTTTATCGGCACTTACTGACCAGCAGATTCTCGATAATGCCGATCCATTTGATTTGGATGGAGATGGCATTTCGGGTGTACCCAATTATATTACACCACCAGATTATTTCATTCCACAATGGTATCACCAGCCATTCAATGGTCAATTTATAGGCCGATTTGGTAAAAAAGCCGCAGCCATTGATTTATTACAACAAACTGCAGGAGCTTACAATCAGGATATGGGCATCACCTCTACTTTCGAACCTATTGACACCTCAACAGGCTTAAGTACTGATCCTGAGGTAAGTGATCAAACCATTCGGGATATCGTATTTTACTTGCGAACGCTGAAAGATCCGATCCAAAGGAACCCTAATGATGCTCAAGTAATAAAAGGAAAGCAGCTGTTTACCGAACTCAATTGTAGTGCCTGCCATATTCCCGAGTGGACAACTCCGCAATCTGATATTGCCTCTTTATCAGAAAAAACCTTTTATCCCTTTACTGACTTATTGTTGCATGATATGGGACCTGGGTTGGATGACGGGGCTACCGAGGGTTCGGCAGAGACTTATGAATGGAAAACCCCAGCACTTTGGGGCCTTGGTCTATCACCTAGCTCACAAGGTGGTTCCTATTTCTTAATGCACGATGGCAGGGCAAAGAGTATAGAAGAGGCGATATTAATGCATGGAGGAGAGGCAGAACAAATAAAGAATGACTTTGTTACACTTTCCAGCGAAGATAAAGCGGCCATTTTGAAATTTTTAGAATCCTTATAAACCATGGAGAGAAAGAAGTTTTTAACAGTGTGTGGTACCGGATGCCTTGGATTGATGGTAGCACCTGTGCTCCTTCAAAGTTGCATGAGCACCAAATTCATAGCTGCTACTTTAAATGGAGCCTTCCTTGAGTTTCCTGTTAGTGAGTTTATTGAAAACCATAAAGTAATAAAATATCGGAGCTATGTAATCGCCTACCACGAAAAGCTGAAATACCCTATTTGTGTATATCGGATTTCGGAAGTGGAATATAAAGCCTTACTCATGCGATGTACCCATCAGGGTACTGAACTTCAGGTGTTCGGTGATCGGCTCCAATGCCCAGCGCATGGTAGCGAATTTTCCAATAAGGGTATTGTTAAAAATGGCCCTGCTGAAGAATCATTAAGAACTTTCCCTGTTGAAGTAAATCAAACCTTAATAAAGATAAATCTATCATGAAGCTGACTATACTCACTATTTATTTATCACTGTTCACTTTAGTTTTATATGGTCAAGTGGATAGCACTTTGTTTAAAAGAACGGCAGTTGATACCACTTTAGCCAAAGGAATGAACATGGATGCGGTTTATAATCGCCCTTTTCTGAATATGGGGAAACTGCCTGTTTCCCTAGGAGGTTACATAGAAGCAGATTATCAATACATGGGGGAAGATGGTATTACCGAGGGTCATACCTTCAGGATTCCACGGATGACGCTTTTTGTAGCTTCTTCCATTCACCGAAAAATTAAATTTTTATCGGAAATTGAGTTTGAAGAAGGAGGGAAGGAAGTAGCCATTGAATTTGCCGCCATCGATTTTAATTTTCATCCAATGCTCAACTTGAGGGGCGGAGTGATTATGAACCCAATAGGTGCTTTTAACCAGAATCATGATGGGCCAAAGTGGGAATTTGTTGATCGCCCTGTTGCTGCTACTCAAATGCTTTCCGCCACTTGGAGCAACGTGGGTTTTGGCTTGTATGGGAAACAGTATTTGAAAAACTGGGCATTTGGCTATGAAGTATACCTTACCAATGGTTTTGATGATACAATAATCAGTAACACAGAGAATAAAACATTCTTGCCTTCATCAAAAGCAAACAAGGATCGATTTGAAGAAAGTAATAACGGAGAGCCGCTGGTCACTGCTAAGATGGCGATAAGAGAAAATTCGATCGGTGAGATTGGTATTTCCTATATGGGTGGCATTTACAATACCTATCAAGATGACGGCATCGTACTTGATGTGAAAAGACGGTTGGATGTTTTCGCCATTGATTTCAATACCACATTACCGAAACTCAATACTTACCTCGTGGGCGAATGGGCATGGGTTTTGGTGGATGTCCCATCAACTTTTACCCAACAATATGGGGATAAACAACAAGGCGGATTTATTGACATTGTTCAACCAATACTACAAAACAATTTTTTAGGTTTTAACAACGCCCTTTTAAGTATAGCTTGCCGACTAGAGTATGTGGATTGGAACGTAGGTAATTTTAAAGAAACAGGAGATTCCATTGGTGAACATTTGTGGGCAGTTGTACCTGCTGTAAGTTTTAGGCCTACTGCACAGACTGTCATTAGGTTCAATTACAGATACATGCAGCAAACAGATATAATAGGGAATACAGCGGCCAAAATTGGAGGCATCCAATTAGGCGTATCTTCTTATTTCTAATCTTTAAACTGCTAATTAAGTAGTTTGTCGGTTGTTACGTTCACTCTTCTGATAGTAGTTCATTATCTTGAGTCGACATATTACATTAGTATCATAAAGCCAACTATAGACAACGATTCCTGCCTACCGGCAGGCACCCCTTAGAGCTAGGTCTCTAAGGGGTGTTTTGTTTATATGAGGTGTATTCCTCGATGTTTGCAATATCATTGCATGAATTTAATGTTTATATTTGATGCTGTGAGAATAACAAGTATTGTATTAAGCCTGTTGCTAATTTTTCTTTCTTTGATGCCTTGTGCAGATGAGGCTGAGGCGGGTGTAGATGTACAATACTCACAAATACAAGCTGATCAAGCCTGTGGTCATCTCGCTGATATTTGCTCACCTTTATGTGGGTGCAATTGTTGTCATAGTCATCTAGCTCAATCATTATTTGTTCAAGAAATGGATCTTACCATTCCTATTATAGAGCAATTATCAGCGTATAAGGATGGCATTGGGCTAAACTTACTGCAAAGAATATTTATACCTCCTCAAGGGTAATATCTACCTCATTTATCTAATCCATAGTCAGTTACAATAGTAACTGTGAAAACGGCATTCTATTCCGGAATGTTAGCGGGATTATCTTATTAGATTTTAAAAGAAATTAAATATTTTATGTTAAAAAATATCATTCAATTTTCAGTAAAAAACAAGCTGATTATTGGGCTGTTTACATTTGCATTGATGCTTTGGGGAGGTTATTCATTAACCCAACTGCCCATTGATGCTGTGCCGGACATCACCAATAATCAAGTGCAAGTGATTACTACTTCGCCTTCACTAGCGGCAGAAGAAGTAGAGCGGCTCATCACTTTTCCCATAGAAATCACTATGGCCACGATACCCAATATCGAAGAAATCAGGTCTTTTTCGAGATTTGGTCTTTCGGTGGTCACCATTGTATTTCACGAAAACATAGATGTCTATTGGGCCCGTCAACAGGTAAATGAACGCCTAGCAGAAGCTGAGGCCCAAATTCCTGATGGTGCAGGCAAGCCTGGTATGGCACCGGTAACTACAGGTCTGGGGGAAATTTATCAATATGTAATACATACTGAGCCCGGGTTTGAGGATCAATATTCTGCGCGTGAACTAAGGACAATTCAGGATTGGATTGTGAGGAGGCAGCTACTTGGAACACCCGGGGTAGCAGATGTAAGTAGCTTTGGTGGTCTCTTAAAACAATATGAGGTAGCCATAAAACCAGATAGGCTCAATGCCATGAATATTTCAATTTCCGAAATATTTGTAGCCCTTGAAAGCAATAACGAAAATACTGGTGGGGCTTACATTGAAAAAGGATCTAACGCTTATTTTATTCGAAGTGAAGGACTGGTAGGTTCAATTGAAGAAATCCAGAAGATAGTAATCAAAAATGATGACAATGGCATTCCCGTACTTGTCAGAGACGTGGCAGATGTGCGTATTGGCAATTCAGTAAGATACGGGGCTACTACCAGAAATGGAGAAGGAGAAGTGGTAAGTGCCATCGTAATGATGTTGAAAGGGGAAAATTCGGCAGAGGTAATTAAAAATGTAAAATCACGAATTGAAGAGATTAGTAAAACTTTACCAGAAGGGGTGGTTATAGAACCATTTCTAGATAGGTCGAAGTTGGTAAACAATGCCATAGGCACCGTTACTAAGAACCTTACAGAAGGAGCACTCATTGTTATATTCGTATTACTCCTTTTTCTTGGGAATTTCAGAGCAGGCCTTATTGTATCCTCGGTCATTCCATTGGCTTTATTATTTGCATTTGGGATGATGAGTGTATTTGGCGTGTCGGGCAACCTGATGAGCCTTGGAGCAATAGATTTTGGATTGATAGTAGATGGGGCAGTGATCATTGTGGAGGCTACTATGCACCATTTAGGCATGCAGAAAATTGGACGTAAGTTAACCCAATCGGAAATGGATGATCATGTGTTTCATTCGGCAAGTAAAATCAGAAAATCAGCTGCATTTGGTGAGATTATTATCCTAATCGTTTATTTACCAATTCTTGCACTTGTGGGCACAGAAGGTAAAATGTTCAGACCTATGGCACAAACCGTGAGTTTCGCCATTCTTGGGGCATTTATATTATCGCTGACCTACATACCTATGATGTCGGCTTTGTTTTTAAACAAGAATATTAGTACCAAAAAGAACATCTCTGACAAGATAATGTCTTTCTTTCATGCGATGTACGATCCTGTAATTCGCTGGGCCATGGACAAGCGGTTGACAATCTTGAGCATTGCATTTATATTGTTTTTATCATCACTTTGGGTTTTTTCCAAAATGGGTGGGGAGTTTATCCCTACACTTGAAGAAGGTGACTTTGCCGTGGAAACAAGGGTAATGACCGGAAGTTCGCTAATGACAACCATTGAAGCGACAACAAAAGCTGAGAAAATCCTGTTAGCACAGTTTCCTGAAGTGGAACAAGTGGTTTCAAAAATTGGTGCAGGAGAGATACCAACTGATCCAATGCCCATTGAAGCAGCAGATCTGATGATTATCCTTAAAAATAAGAAGGACTGGGTTTCTGCTTCAACTAGAGAAGAATTAGCCAATAAGATGTCGGAGGCATTAAGTGAAATTCCTGGGGTTGCTTTTGGTTTCCAACAACCCATTCAGATGCGCTTCAATGAGCTGATGACAGGAGTGAGGCAAGACGTGGCAATCAAGATTTATGGTGATGACCTCGATTTACTGTCTACTTATGCTAATCAGATTGGTGGACTTGTAAATCAGGTCGATGGGGCAGTAGACCTATATATTGAAGAAGTCACAGGAGTGCCACAAATTGTGATCAGTTATAAACGTGAACAATTGGCTAAATATGGCTTGAGTGTAAGGGAGGTAAATCGATCAATACAAATGGGCTTTGCGGGCACATCCACTGGTGTGGTCTATGAAGGAGAGAAGAAATTTGACCTGGTGGTAAGGCTTGATAAGTCGCAGCGTAGAAATGTAGCAGATGTGATGAAGTTATTTATATCTCGTTCTGATGGTCACCAGATTCCACTTTATCAGGTGGCGGATGTGCGAATCGAAGAAGGACCATATCAAATCCAAAGAGATAACACAAGAAGGAGGATTATTGTTGCATTTAACGTACGAGACAGGGATGTTGAGAGCATTGTAAAGGAACTGCGATCTAAAATTGAGACATCTATGATATTTGAACCAGGTTATTCGGTAACGTATGGTGGACAATTTCAAAATCTGGTGGAAGCACGTCAAAGGCTACTTATTGCTGTTCCTATGGCGTTACTTTTAATATTTATACTACTCTACTTTACTTTCAGTTCTATCAAACAAGGGTTACTCATATTTACGGCCATTCCGTTATCCGCGATAGGCGGGATCTATGCGTTGTGGTTGCGGGATATGCCTTTCAGTATTTCAGCAGGGGTTGGATTCATTGCCCTATTTGGTGTAGCTGTACTGAATGGGATTGTATTGATTGCTGAATTTAACAGACTAAAAAAAGAAGGAGTAACTGACATTTTTAAACGCATTTATCAGGGTACGGCTGTTCGTCTACGTCCTGTTATATTAACTGCTGCTGTGGCTTCACTGGGCTTTTTACCCATGGCTTTGTCACACTCTTCAGGTGCAGAAGTGCAGAAACCGTTAGCAACAGTGGTAATAGGAGGGCTTATTACTGCAACATTACTAACGCTTTTGGTATTACCAATCCTATATTACTATTTCGAAAAAGGGATCAAAGTCAAAAAAGCTGCTGTTGTGACCATTATTGTTACGTTGATGCTTCCTAGTTTTAGTGTAAATGCACAGGAGTCAGTACACCAATTCCAATCGTTGGAAGAAGTAATTCAATCGGCAGTAGATAATAATCCAAATCTAAAAGTGGCTGATTTACAAACGCAGCAGGTTGAAATGCGCAAAGGGACAGCTTGGGATATTCAGAAAACACAATTTAGTTGGACTCATGGCCAGTATAACAGTATTCATGATAATGACAATCAGTTTAATGTAAGTCAGCAATTTGCTTTCCCAACAGTTTATGTTAATCAAAGTAAACTGGCAGATACACAAATTGAGCAAAGTCATATAGAAAAGGCCATTACTCAAAACGAACTGATCTATCAAGTAAAGACTACTTATTATCAATTATGGTTTGAGAAACACAAACAAATGTTGCTGCAAAATCAGGATTCGTTATTTCAACGATTTGCCCAAGCGGCTGCATTGCGTTATCAAAGTGGAGAAAGTAATTTACTAGAAAAGGCTACTGCAGATTCCAAAGTAGCAGAGATTAAGGTGATGCAGCAGCAAAATCAGTCTGATATAGAGATATACAAGGCTCAATTGCAAAAATTACTAAATACCACAGCTCCCGTTGATGTCATAACCGGTAGGTTGAGTAAAAAGACCATTCAGAATTTATTTGAAAAGGATAATTTGGAAAATAATCCTCAGTTAAAGTGGTTTCAACAGCAAATCAATTTGGTAGAAAGAGAAAAAGCAGTTGAAAAGGCTAAACTTCTACCAGACATTACTTTGGGATACTTTAACCAATCCTTTATTGGTACAGGTCAGGATATTAATGGAAATCCAATGGTTTATACTTCTGGAGATCGGTTTGACGGTTTTTCTGTCGGATTATCTATTCCTCTATGGGCTAAGCCACAAGTTTCCCGAATTAAGGCGAGTGAGTTGAAAAGGCAGGAAAAAGAGGCCGAGTTATTAGCCATTCAAAATGAACTCAATGGTCAATACAATGGATTAGTTCAGCAATACAAAAAATACAGCACGAGTATGACTTACTATGAGTCTAATGCTCTTCCACAGGCTGAATTGATTTTAAAACAAGCACAAAAAGGGTTTGATGGTGGCGAGATTGATTATGTAGAATATACGCAAGGTCTCAATAGGGCATTGTCCATTCAATTCAATCACTTAGAGATTTTGAACCAATATAACCAAGCCGTTATTCAACTTGAATTTATTACAGGTATAAAGTAAAAACACATGAAAAATTTAAATATATATCACATCGCACTTTTTACATTGGCTCTTTTGCCATTTATTGGGGGGTGCTCCGCTAATACTGAAGAGCATGTAGATGACCATGAAGAAAACGAAAATGTTGTAGAGCTTACACTGCCGCAGTTTGCACAAGCTAATATTGAAATTGGCAAAGTGAAAATGCAGACTTTGGGCACTGAGCTTCAAGTTAGTGGGCAGATTGAAGTTCCACCACAAGGTGATGTTTCTATTAATATGCCTTATGGTGGGTTTATTAAAAACATCACTATGCTTCCAGGAACTAAAGTCAAAAAAGGCCAACTACTAGTTATTATTGAAAATCCTGACTTTATACAATATCAACAGGAGTATTTAGAAAATTTGGCCAAAAGGGAATTTTTAAAAGCTGAATTTGAACGCCAACAGTCACTTTACAAGGAGAATGTAGCCTCTGGAAAGAATTTCCAACAGGCTAAGAGTGACTATGAAATAAATGAGGCTAGCTTAAAGTCCATGGAAGCCCGCCTTCAATTAATTGGTTTTAATCTTCAAAGATTAAATGAGGGTAAAGTATCCTCTTCTGTAAATATCTATTCACCAATAACAGGCTCTGTCAGAGATGTTTACACCAACATTGGTAAGTATATCAATCCTAAAGACGTGATCATGGACTTAACAGATGCGCATGATTTACACGTGGAATTGACTGTTTATGAAAATGACGCACCAAGGGTAGTTGATGGACAGCGCATTTTATTTACAGTCGCTAATGCTCCCAAAAAAGTTAGGGAAGCGGAGGTATTTCTAATAGGTAGTAGCATAAGAGAAAATAGATCAATAACCGTTCATGGCCACCTAAAAAATCCGGATCAAGACTTACTTCCAGGAATGTACGTAAGTGCACAAATTGTCACAGATAGTCATGATGTATTGGCTGTGCCCGAAACTGCTGTAGTTAGATTTAATGGAAAACATTATGTGTTTATCTCAAGGGGCAAGGAAATAGAGCATGAAGAAGAGATTTACAAATTTGAAATGAAGGAAGTGATCATTGGTTATCAGGAGTTGGGATTTGTACAAATCACATACAAAATGGGCAATGAAAACCTTGAAAAAGATGATATAGCTTTATCAGGGGCAGCTGTATTATTAGCAGAAGCCAAAAATAGTGAGGAGGGAGGCCACCATCATTAAGTCATTCAACAAAGAAATACGCTATTTAACTGCTATAACCTACTTCTATCGACTAGCCGTTCCAGGTTATCCGGACATTGCCTAGGTTAGTATCATAAAGCCAACTATAGACAACGATTCACCCCTTAGAGCTAGGTCTCCAAGGGGTGTTTTGTTTTAATGTCATACTGAACTTCCGCCAAAGGGCGGACAAGTGATTCGACCTATCTGCCGACTGGGCCAAGTAAACTATGGTGGATCAACAATCCATCCAACGTTTAAAGTTATTGACCCGATCACGGCTTACAATAATTTCGCATTCAGCCTCAGGTTTTAATTTCAACAATAATCGGCTATTCAAGTAAGTATGGATTTCTTCTATGGCCTCTGATCTAATTAAAAATTGTCTGTTGATTCTAAAGAAATCCATAGGATTGAGTATTTCTTCAAGTTGGTCTAAAGAATAATCGATAGGCAACTTTTTCCCTTCATTAGTCACCAAAAAACAACCTCCTTTTTCATAGTATAGATAGCTTATGTTATTAACTTCTACATTTTGAAATTGTTCGCCTATTTTTATAAGAAACCGTCTTTTAAAATCTCCTGAAATGGATTTCTGAACGGTCTCGATCTTTTCCCGCAACTCATCACTTTCCATCGGCATTCGGTTTAAATCTTTAAACTTTTGTAATGCTTTAGCTAGGTGTGCTTCTTCAATTGGTTTCAATAAGTACTCAATACTATTGTATTTGAAGGCCTTCAAAGCATATTCGTCATAGGCCGTTGTGAAAATAATGGAAGGAAATGTATTGATGGTTTTTAAAAGGTCAAATCCCGTACCATCGCTCAATTGAATATCAAGTAACAACACATCGGGAGGGGAGTTATCCCGAAACCATTCTTGAGCTATCTCCACCGAAGGCAATATTTCTTTAACATGGATGGAGCTATCGATTTTAAGCACCAAATGGCGTAGCCGCTCTGCACTCAATTGTTCATCTTCTACTATTACAAGGTCCATTAGGTAGGGGCTAAAGAAGTTAAAATGGGAAGTTTCACAGCAAAAAAGTCTTCTGATTGATATACAACCACTTTTTTATCCGATTTTAGGTTATAACGGTTCTTAATATTTTCTAGGCCAACTTTAGTTGAATTACGAACTCCATTTTTAAGGTTAAGCACATTTTCAACAATTATATATTGTTCTGCATCATTATAAATTCTAATCTTCAATGGATTCCTTTTATTGAAGCTGTTATGCTTCACAGCATTTTCAATAAGCATCTGAAGTGACAAAGTAGGTACATAGAAATCTTTGGTTTCGATATCAATGTTGATCTCCATTTTGATACTGTCTTCATGTCTAATTTTTAACAAAAATAGGTAGGAATTTAGACATTCAAACTCACGGGCAAGGCTCACCATTTCATTCTCCTTGTTGTCTAAAATGTACCTATACAACTTTGAAAGCTGTGTTACAAAATCCGAAGCTAGGTCAGCATCTTTATGAATTAGTGCCGTTAATACACTGAAATTATTGAAAAGGAAATGTGGATTAACCTGATTTTTTAGGCTTTCATATTGTGTTCTCAATAGCTCTTTCTGCATGCGAGTTTGCTCAATCTCCATATTCCGCATATTGACGTAATACAGTTTCACGATCTCTCCAGTAATGACTAACCAGGTGACTACGAATCCTTGTGGTAGATCAGCCAAGAATTCAGTATAGGAGTTTGAAACACAATCGAGCCAAACCTTTAAATAGTAATTTTCAAAGTAGATAAAGCCAGTTACCAGCGGAAATGTGGCTAAAGTGGTCATGAAAAAAATCATGGCCAGTTTCTTCTTTGAGGTTAAGTAGTGCGGGAAATGATTAGCGAAATAATGGATTACACGATCACATATTTCCCAAATAATAAGAACAACAGCGATAGTAAATGCTACGATAATCGACAATATTCTTGGATTATTGACCATACTCTCATCCAGATTCTCAGAGGTAATTCTGAAAAAGAAGTAGATGAAAACGGCAACCAATACTCGTAGACTATATTTTTTTAGCTTTTTGTGCATCCTACCATAAAAGTAATCATTTCCCGTCAGCACTATTTAATTGTTAACTATTTGATTGGCACCAACATTAATTGATATGGCTATTCCTTTGACCTTGTGACTGTTCTTGCCTTCACCTTTTACAATAATGGTATACATCTTAGGTTCTGCATCTATTGTGGCATCAACTACCATTGTATATAGGTCTTTGTTTTCCTGATTTTGCTCAAATTTTATATTGAGCCCTTGAGGGGCATTTGCTGTAAGACCACCAAATGTTGCTTTATGGTATCTTTTTGATCGTATCAATTCAACCATCGTCTCATGTTGCGTCCCTTTGGTAATGTCGAAGTTGGTTTCCTTCATGGAGATTATTGCTCCATCCTTCGGCAATTCCTGTGCAAAGGTTGATGTAAGTGTAATAATGAATAAGAGACTTGATAAGTAGATTAGCTTTTTCATATTAATGGGGTTTGTTTGACTAATGATACGAATGGCTCAAAACATTAGTAAATGAAAAAGCCTGAGTTGTTAATTCATCTATGTCAATTGAAAGATCACCCTCTTGAATTGTAACCTTTAACGCTAATCTGCATCAGAGTATACACTGAGTGTGTTTAAAGAAACTAAACAAAGTTTATTCTATTGTTTAAACATTGAAATTTGTAAATTATTAATTAAAGCAGGCAACCAAATATTAGTGGCAGCCGTGCTATGACCACAAGATTTCCATATGGTACTTATTGAAGGGTGTAAAGAACATGACCGAGAGAGTCAGCGCTTGCTTTATAAGCACTACTACAGTTATGCCCTGGGAATTTGTATCAGGTATAGTAAAAATAGGGAAGAGGCTAATGAAATCTTGAATGATGGATTTATGAAGGTGTTTAATAAAATAGAAAAGTATGATGTTACTCGATCTTTTGAAGGTTGGTTAAAACGTATAATGATCAATACCGCCATTGATCATTATCGAGTGAATAAAAAACACTATTACCAGGAAGATGTAGCAGAATTGAACCATTCAGTACCAGAAAGAGCAATAGATGAGTTGTCTTATGAAGAGCTACTTCTATTGGTTCAAAAATTATCACCTGCCTATAGAACTGTTTTTAGCCTTTTTGCCATTGATGACTATACACATGAAGATATAGCCAAGCAACTTGGGATTTCCATTGGTGCCTCGAAATCAAATTTGTCGAAGGCCAGGGCCAAATTAAAGCAAATGTTAAAAATAACTAACCAGGAGGTGTATGAACAATATGTCAGATGAACATATAGACCAACACTTTAAAACTGCTGCTGAAGGGGCGTACTTTCCTTTCGATGAATCGGCTTGGGCGAATCTAGAGCAAAAGATGACGGGTTCCAGATTTTCCTATTATCAGGTAATTGGAACGGTACTTATTGCCTTGATTTTAATGGTGGGTACGTCCATCTATTTACTAAATCCATTACCTCAAACTGAGATGGCCAATATTGAATCAGAAGAAGCTAAAAATAATGCGGTTGCTCAGATTGAGACAACCAATGCCATTGAAAAAATACCAAAGCCAGAAGAAGCAATTTCTATATCGAGTCGGTCGGTCTCACCCACCAATGACGAGACCTCATTTGATGCCTGGATGGTTGAGGAAATCAGAACACAAAATAAGAGTGTCAATAATCAACAAGGTGAAGATGTTAAAGCCATTAAGACGCTATTTGTGCCTACTCGGCAGCAGGACCAATCTAAAGAACTGTTAACAAGATTAGGATCAGATTTAGAACTTAACCCTTATAATCAGTTGATAAGGATCGAATTTTCATCTGTCAAAGTAGAAAAAACTCAAGATATTCCACATAAGACAAAATCTCCTTGGGCAGTTAAGTTGCAATATTCTCCTGACGTCAGCTCTGTAGGGTATTTTGATGGTGGAAAGGTGGGGAGTAATTGGGGGGTGGGTCTAGAATACAAGATTTTCAATAAATGGAGTATATCGACTGGATTGATCTTAAGTAGGAAATTGTATTACACTGAAGAGCAGCTAACGTCATATAGTTATTATGGTTACGGGAACTCGGATATTCAAAGATTAGAGGCCAATTGTCAGGTATTGGATATTCCAATAAACATCAGCTATAAGGTGCTATCACGCGAACGGTCTGGTTTTCATATTTCTACAGGTTTATCTTCCTACATTATGCTTTCTGAAGATTATTTGTACAAAACCAACGGAAACGATTGGGAGCAAAATTATACAAATGAGAATAGCCACATTTTTTCCATTGTCAATTTGTCGCTTGGTTATGAGCATTTTATAGGTCGAAATACTGCACTCCAACTAGAACCATTTATTAAGGCTCCTATATCAGGAATAGGAGAAGGAAAAGTGGATTTAGTAAGCTCTGGACTTTTCATAAATCTGAAGTATCAATTTAATAAAAGAAAAAAATGAAGCTATTAAAATCAATTATTACTCTTGGGATTACTATATCAATGTTAAATGCGTGTAGTAGTGGGGGAGATGATCCACAACCGGCAAATTGTGACAATCCACCAACAGTAGAGGTTAAAACCACAGATACTTCAGATTGCACAAGTACAGACGGAACAATAACTGCCACAGGAATAGGTGGACAAGGAGAGTTGTCTTACAGTATTGATGGCATCAATTTCCAAAGCGAGGGAAATTTTAACAATCTAGCTGCCAAATCTTACACAATTTCAGTAAAGGATGAAAATAATTGTACTTCCTCTATAGAGGCGATTGTGAGCTCTGGTGGGACTGATTTGGCTTTTGAGGCAACCCCTACAAGAGATTCGGATTGTCTTTCAGATAATGGTGAAATAGAAATCACAGCCTCAGGTGGGGTTGCACCCTACCAATATAATATAGGAAATGGTTTTTCTGCTAATGCAATTTTTAAAGGACTATCACCTGGAAACTATTCAGTAGAAGTTAAAGATGCTGCAGGTTGTTCTGTATCAAAATCAGTAACCGTGATTAAAGGAAATACTGGGGTAAGTTTTGCTGGGCAAATCAAAGCGATTATTGAAACAAAATGTGCCATCTCAGGTTGCCATAATGGCTCTTTAGGTCCCGATCGTGATTGGCGAGTGTTGGCTAACTTACAGGCTAATGCAGCCCAAGTTAAGTCTCGAACTCAAAGTGGAGATATGCCTCGTACAGGTTCGCTTACCCAGGATGAAATAGATCTTATTGCTTGCTGGGTTGATGATGGTGCTAAAAACAACTAAACCTATGATAAGAAAAACACTACTACTTGTACTCATATTGGATCTAAGCATTCACTGTGATGCACAGCGATATAAAAGCTTCGAGGGTTTTGTCAATTTCTATTCAGAAGCCCCAGTTGAGAACATCGATGCCAGAAACAAAGACATAACTAGTGTGATTGATGTCACCACAATGGATATTGTATTTTCTGTACCTATTCAATCTTTTGTGTTTGATAAATCATTGATGCAGCAGCATTTCAATGAAAAATATATGGAATCGGAAAAATATCCTAAGAGTGTTTTCAAAGGCAAAATCTTTGGTTTTGACACCACACAATATGAAAAACAGAAGGTCACAGCCCGTGGTCAATTAACTATCCATGGAATAACTAATACAGTGGATATACCAGGTGTAATTGAACTGAGGGAAGGGGGATTACATTTGACAAGTGTGTTCCTAATCAAAATTGAAGACTACAAAGTAAAAGTGCCCCAGCTACTTTGGAAAAATATAGCCGAAGAAGTACAAGTGACAGTTGATCTTAACTATACTATTTTATGAAAAAACTATTATTCATTTTACTATTAACTCTACCTTATGCTAGCCATGCCCAAGATGATCTAATGAGCTTGTTGGACGATGATAGTGACGGAAAGCAATATGTTCCTGCTGCCTTTCATGGGTCACGGATAATTCTTGGCCATTCGGTTGAAACTAAACATAAGAAGGAATTAGAATTTTTAATAAGTCATTGGTTTGGGAATATTAATTCGGGCTCGTATGAGTTCTTTGGCCTTGATGACGCTTTCATGAGGATCGGACTTGAGTATGGTATTACAGACAATATCAATTTGGGGATTGGACGTA
Source organism: Fulvivirga sp. (assembly GCA_048268855.1). Classification (GTDB taxonomy): domain Bacteria; phylum Bacteroidota; class Bacteroidia; order Cytophagales; family Cyclobacteriaceae; genus Fulvivirga. The sequence goes on along the minus strand of JBLWUR010000002.1, from coordinate 501,283 downwards.
GTTCATTTGACAAGACCATTGACACATTTTTAAAATACCGAATTGCTCGTCAATCTACGGGAGATGGAAGCTTTCCATTTTCCATTGTATTTTTCCATTCACTTGCCATAAAGACAACACCAAAGTCTTCAGATGATCCTTCTATCTCGTTCAACGATAGGCTGGCATCGGTTCACCAACTGCTCATTGCACGCAGGTTTAGTGACAAACTCTCTTTACAACTTATGCCCTCATTTGTACAAAAGAATAGAAAGCAAGGTATAGAGAATACTGATCAATTTGCGTTAGGCGCTGGAGGAAAGTTTAAACTTACTCGTAGTGTCTCCTTAAATGTGGAATACTATTATCGAATAGATGAACCAGAAAACTCCGTCTATAACAATTCTTTTTCTGTCGGGTTTGATATTGAAACAGGTGGACATGTATTTCAACTACATTTTAGCAATAGTGCCATGACAGTGGAACGATCTTTTATAACGGAGACATTCGGTGACTTCTTTGATGGGGATATCCGGTTTGGATTCAATATATCTAGGACATTCCAACTAGGACATTAACATTTAATCCTTATAAAAAGCGTTTCATCGTAAGTATTGTCTATTCAACTGGCAGTAGTTTCAGGTGTCTCATCAAATGCCTAGGTTAGTATCATAAAGCCAACTATAGACAACGATTTATCCCCTGGAGCTAGGTTCTTCAGGGGATATTTTGTTTTATTACCTGAAGTATTTATGAAAAGTTGGTCAGTCCCCTTCCTATTTCTTTTATTATGTTGGTCATGCACCAATGATCCTGATCCAATACCTGAAAATTGTATTTCACTACCAGAGATTTTTGTACTTGATATTTTGAAAGCTTCTGACTGTACATCACTTGATGGGCAAATTAAAGTACAGGCAAGTGGAGGTGTGAGGCCTTATGAATTTAAGATAAATGAAAATGACTTTCAACAGGACAGTATATTCTCAAAACTAAAATCAATGGAATACACGATTAGTGTACAAGATTCAAAAGGCTGTATCGGGCTTATAGTTCTTACTTTAGGAAATAATGCTAGTACATTGGACATAACGGATATTAGTACAACCAATTCAGGATGTGAATCCAATGAGGGCGAGGCAGTAATCATTGCCAAAGGTGATGGAATTATAAATTACCAATTGGACAATGGCTCTATTCAGGAAAGCAATACTTTCAATAATTTGGCTGCGGGAAGTTATCAAGTAACTGTAATTGACGACAGTGGTTGTAAACTAACAAAGAGCTTCACTATCAAATCAGGAACATCATTTTCTGCTCAAATTCAATCTATTATTACCACAAATTGCAACTTAGTAACCTGTCACGATGGCAATAACAGCCTTCCTGATTTCACAAAATTCGACAATGTTAAAAGCAGCGCCATTGATATTAAAAGTAGAACTCAAAGTGGTAATATGCCTAAAGGAAGGACATTATCACAACAGGAAAAGAACCTTATTGCATGTTGGGTAGAGGATGGCGCACTGAATAATTAACTAAAAAGGCCATATATTTCGATGTCGATCTTGCTTACGATCTCTGAGAAATCGGCAGGATCATTTACAAAATCCTTATCATTCATATCAATAGTAAGCAGCTTACTTTCTTTATAATCACCAATCCAATTGTTATAGTGGGTATTCAGATTTTTGAGATAATCCAGACGAATTGCATTTTCATAAGTACGGCCTCGTTTTTCTATTTGTGAGACCAACTTTGGGGTATCCGCTTTGAGATAGATCAGTAAGTCAGGTGCCTGCACATGTTGAATCATCGATTCAAATAGTGTTAGATAAGTTTGGTAGTCACGATCGTTCAAATACTTTGATTTGAATAAATTAGAAGCAAAAATATAGGCATCTTCATATATGGTTCTGTCTTGAATAGTCGAGGTTTGGCTTTCCCTGATCCGTTTTATCTGGTTGAACCGACTATTAAGGAAGTATATTTGCAAGTGAAAAGACCACCTTTTCATGTCCTCATAGAAGTCTTCGAGATAGGGATTATCTTCTACTGATTCCATTTCCGCATGCCATCCAAAATGGTTGGCTAGCATCTGTGCAAGTGTAGTTTTTCCTGATCCAATATTACCACAAATAGCGATGTGCATACTTTTTTTCATTGCCAACAAAACTAGTATTTAAGGGTTAAAGATAAGCTAAAAAGGAAGGCGTTTTTTATACCCGCACTCCTCGGATATATTCCGGGAACCCAAATTTAAGAACGCAGCCACTTATTGAGGGATGCAGGAATAAATCCGGCAAGGAACAATGATTTAGTTCTTCCCGCACCTGTTGCGGGATCCCTTATTTAAAGGATACTTCCCTTTTCTAAGGGATCCCGGAATAAATCCGGTAAAGAACTAATCAATAGTTAACCTAGCCATTATAGCATCTGTTGTACCTTCAGTATAAATTCCATACCCATTGACAAGCAATCCTTTCAAACCATGTTTTTTATCAGAAATGGCATAGAGAATACTAGCATCACCTGGATCAGTCATCCCTTCGAAACGGTAGTAATGATCAACATGTATATCATCGGCAACAATATGATAGTTACCACTTTTACATTCAATACAATCTGGCGCCAAGTTGAACTCATCTGTATATCCTTCTTCTCGTAGGGCATTCATCGCCTGACTTAATGTTTCATAATCTCTCATAGTAGCTATAATTTATATGATTATTTAACTTCTTTTTCCAATTTTTTGTTGGGTACAACCCATATCACGGCTATTGATAGATAGACTAAGACCGAAAGCCAAACATTCACAAAGGCTAGCCCTATTCCAGTAGCGTAAACCAAAATGGATATATTCTCTTTTACGCCACCTGTAGTTACGATCTGCAACTTGGCATTGTCATGATGATGCTTAATCAAACTAGATTGTAGAATTCGGTAGGCAATAGCACACATCAATAATACTATTCCATATAAAGCAATAGGAAGGGCTGCGGTATGATTTTCACCTACCCAACTAGTTGTAAATGGGATAAGTGAGAGCCAAAATAATAAATGTAAGTTGGCCCATAAAATTTTACCATTTACCTTTTCAGTAGCCTGAAATAAATGATGGTGATTGTTCCAATAAATTCCAATATAGATAAAGCTTAAAATATAGCTTATAACTATAGGACTAATGGATAGTAATGCCTGTAAGGTAGTATCATGTGGGGCTTTCATTTCTAATACCATTATAGTAATGATGATGGCAAGAACCCCGTCACTGAATGCTTCTAATCTTCCTGATTTCATAATACAATAATAAAGTAACAATTGAAGTTAAGAAGCTATTTGGCATAAAAAAAGGGCTTAACAAGAGCCCTTTTTCTAACCTAAACAAACTTTATGAAGAAGTTTTTGTTTTATGGTAACAAAGTTATTATTGCGTACATGTCATGTTAAATCTAACTGATTACCATTATGTTATCTTTATAAGAAAGCCCGTAACGCTATAATAAAATTGCGACCAGGTGCGCTTATCCCACTAGAATAAGGACGATAATGAATGTCAAAAATATTCTCGATACCACCACTTAACTGAAAATGTTTATTAAAATCATAAGCACCTTGAAGGTTTACAGTATACCATCCCGGACTTCCATCTTTTGACGGATCAGAATTGTGAATAGCATATAATTCAGGTTTGTCATTGATTTCAGAAGAGGGGATATCCTTTCTATATCGGGCATCATTGAAATCCATATATGCTGTCGCCTTCAGTTTATTGAATTGATAGGTAGCACTTATTTTACCAAAGAGTGGAGTGGTATGTCTTAATGGCTCGTTATTAGTTTTATCTTCACCATAAACGCCAGTTATACTTCCTTTAAAGAGTACCCGAGCAATTGGCTTGGCTTCCAACTCTACACTAAATCCATAAATATTGGCCTCTCCAGTATTGGTAAGAGCTACTACTTTGCTCAATTCACCGTCAAATACAATAGAATCTTGCCCATTAAAGGTAAAATCCCTTCTAACCATTGCATTATCGATTAAAGTATAAAAACCAGTTACCCCAATTTCAATGGTATTGGTGAGTTTGGCTTCAATACCCGCTTCAAGATTGTACGAATATTCAGGTTCTAAATTGGTATTTGGCACCTGTACTTCACCGTCACTAAAATCAAACACTTTACCAACATCATCAACATTGGGAGCTCGGAATCCAGACGCTAAGGCTAGGTTGGCCTTTAAACTTCTGGTCGGAGAATAAACTAATCCAAGACTGCCGTTTAAGGCGCCATTGTCAACAGTCAATTTCTCAAAAGGGAAACTTAACTCACTTTGATCAGTGATTTTAGACTCAAGTTTAACGAAACTGTAACGCAATCCGCTATTCAATGTCCAACTTGCGTTAATATTCCATTTATGACTCAAATAAGCCGCATAAGACCAATATTTACTGCCGCCATCGGGGTAACGAGTAGCAGGAAATGTTATTTCGCCAGTGGATTGGTTTACCCGCACTGCAGTTGAGGTAATGTCATTATACAGCATTTCAGCTCCATAGAATAAATTACCCTTGGTCAGCTCCTTGTCTAAGTCAATGTTGATGCTAAATACATCAACGGCCTCTGTTCGTGTTCTCAACCTATCATCACCAAATCCTCTGTCTACTCGACTTTCTTCATAATCCTGAAAAGCAACCACCGCTTTCATTTGGTCAAAAAGAAAAGTCGATTTTACTAATTTCATACTAGCAGCATGCATCTGCCATTTTTGTGGGCCGTAATACCATTCAGCATCATTAGGTATACCATTTTGATCAAAAGAATTTAGTTGGTCGTACCTTGGTACATCGGAAGTGGTACTAAAATAAAATCCATAACCGAATTCGAGCTCATCATTAGCTCTGAAGCTTAGTTTCTGAACAAAACTACGGCTGTCAAAACCCGACCCGACTTGTAAATTTGGATCACTATTTGGAATAATTACGTCATTGCCAGCGGCATCTTGTGCCACATAAAAATCACGTTTTCCAAAGGTATCATAGCCGTCAGGACGGTTGGAGCCTGCTCGTAAGTCACCCAGTTTACTAAACGAATAGGAGGTGTATGAGGCTATTTTTGACCATCCAAGGTTTAAGTCCAAATGATAGGTATTTTCATCACTTGCACTTGAGTACCTACCCATTACAGAAGCCTCAATATTGAGCTGATCATTTTCAGAAGAGTATATCGGGCTTTTGGTATGGAAATCCATAACCCCACCTAAGGCATCACTACCATAAATTACGGACCCTGGGCCAAGTACAACCTCGGCACCTTCTAGGCTGTTAGGGTCTACACTAATAATATTCTGAAGATTACCGCTACGGTAGATAGCATTGTTCATTCGTACACCATCAATAACCATTAAAACAGAATTGGCTGCAAAGCCTCTCAGTTTAGGACTTCCCCCACCATACTGACTTTTTTGAACAAAGACTTCACCGGTACTGGTGAGCATATCCGCAGAGGTTTGAGGATTGGTATAGTTGATTGTCTTTTCGTTAATACTAATTATTTTATTGGGTATTTCATAGACGGACTGCTCCCATTTGTTTGCAGAAATGACCACTTCATCCATTGCCAGTCCAGCTTCTTCCATTTGCACGGAAAAATTATTATTTTTTAATCCTTCAAAGGATGTTTTGATCGTTTTATAACCAATAAACCTAATTTCAATGTGTTTTGCACCCGCTAAAGCACTTACGTCTGCTTTTCCATTTTTATCGGTAGTCACGAAGTACTTAGGTGAATTACTAGCGACTGTCGCTAGTTCTATTGGATTATTCGTGCCTTGCTCTGTGATGGTAATAGTTTGACCATATACAAACGAGCACAAGGCCATAATCAGCCATGTAAAGTATATTTTTAGCATATAATATATTTTAAAATGCCACTCTTTATCCAGAGGATTTAGCGAGTCAGTTAATAATTTTTTGAAATAAATCTTAGTGGATCTGTTAAGCTAATTCAGGTGGAGGCGAGGGAGGCTGACTTTTATGGGATATAAGTATAGTCACCTTTGAAAAACACAAAGGTGAAATCATTTCTAACGAGTTTTTTAACTCAAGTTGGGCAATAAAATGGAATGATTTAATAAAGGTGAGAAGCTGATTGGCACTTTGTTTTTTGTGATCTTGCGATGTTTCAGCGGATAATTTTTCAAGCATTTTATTCAAATGAGTTTCATCATGGTCAAGCCAACACCAATATTTTACTGAGTCAAGAGTCAACTCACTGTCAACAATATCAAACATTTGACCCCTATATTCAAATTCTTTTTCGTGCTCCCATTTAAGTTGCTTTTCAGCGTCTGCTCTTGACAAGGCGATTAGCACTAAATCCGATTTAGATAGAGTTTTGATGATCTCATGTTTGAACTCTCTTCTTATAGTCTGCTTTTTTAAGGTCAACACAGTGTGAACAGCCAAAAATGGCAGGCATAGGAAGATACACAATATGATTAAAGGCAGTTTTTTCAATGAACGGTGAAGTTAAAATTTCAATTAAACATGTCCACTATACAAATAATAAAATCTATATAATCTTCCACTTTCCACATACCTTCCCGCACTCGTTGCGGGATCCCAAATTAAAGGAACTCTCCCCGAAGAGGGGTCACTTACTTATTTAAAGATCCCGGAATAAATCCGGGAAGACGCGAAGAATAAATCCGAGGAAAACAAACGGAAACTTGTTTCTTTACACCTATGCCACTCGTAACCTCAAATTATCATTCGCCCTTTTTGCTAAAAAATGGACATCTAGCTACAATTTACCCAAGTATATTTCGGAAAATCACAGGTGTATTTTATGAACGGGAAAGGATCACTACCCCAGACAATGATTTTCTGGATTTAGATTGGATAAATAACCACTCTGAACAATTGGTAATTATTTCCCATGGATTGGAAGGCAGTAGTGACCGACCTTATGTAAAAGGAATGGCTAAATATTTCAGTAATGGAGGTTGGGACGTATTGGCCTGGAATTGCAGAAGTTGCAGTGGTGAGATCAATAGAACTGCTAGGTTTTATCATCATGGCGATACAGATGACCTTTCATTGGTTATTAACCACGCTTTAAAAACTAAGGATTACAAAAGTATAGTGCTTCTGGGATTTAGTATGGGTGGTAGTTTAACGGTTAACTATTTAGGCAAGTATGGAATAAATATACCACCATCAGTAAAGGCGGGAGTGGCCTTCTCTATCCCCGTAGATCTAAAGGCAGGAGCCATTGCTTTAAGTAGAAAGGGGAATTCGTTTTACAGAAAACGATTCCTTAAGAAGTTGAAGATGAAAATGACCTTGAAGGCAGCGATATATCCAGAATTGATCCAGTTAGATAATTTTGATAGCATTAAAGCCTTCCCTGATTTTGATAAAAGGTATACTGCTCCATTACATGGATTTGAAAGTGCCGATGATTTTTATAAACAAGCTAGTGCTGGAAATTATATGGAAGGAACTTCTGTGCCAATCTTAATTTGCAGTGCCTTAAACGACCCATTTTTACCTGTGGAATGCTATCCGTATGATCAATGTAAAGCACATAAATTATTACACCTAGAAACACCAATCCACGGGGGACATGTAGGCTTCTCATTGGCCAACAGCGAATTCAACTATATGGAGCAACGAGCACTGGAATTTGTAACTAAGTTCTAAGTTTTAAAAGTTAAAAGTTAAAAGTTAAAAGTTCAAAGTTCTACTCGTAACTAATAACTTTGTACTGCAAACATTGAACTTCGAACTAATTCGAACTAAAACACCTCCTGAACCCTACCAATTTGCCCATCTTCCAATCGAACTTTGATACCCCGGTGATGTTTTGGGGATTTGGTCAGTAAGTCTTTTACAATTCCTTCGGTAAGTATTCCACTGCGTTGATCCTTTTTTAAGACAATTGCCACTCGTACTCCTGGTTTAATATTTTCTCTTAAGGTTCCGTCCACAATTTTATTTATTAGTACTTTGCACAAAAATAGATTTTATCACTGATGAAAAAAGTAATTTATGCATTTGCATTTTGTGTTACACTATTAGGTTGTAACCAAAATAAAAAAGAGAAAGAGACTAAGACGGAGAAACAACCTCAGACGATCTCTTCAAACGATTTAATAGGATCATGGAAAAATATTTCAATGAAAGTTACTATGAAACTTGATGATCGAGACTCTGTTCTTAATGTTCCAAAAGGTAAATGGCAAGAAATATTAAAAATCAAGCCCATAGAAACTAAATTTAATAAAGATGGGACCTATACCTCAACTTATCGCTCACTAGATGGACAAATTTTTATGACAACTAATGGGTCCTGGGAATTGAAGGGTAATAAACTAAAAATGGTTTCAGAGGCTAAGAAATATGCCTACACTGTTTCTATCAAAGAAGGGGTTGCCACTTTTAAAGGGAAAATTGATTGGGATGAAGATGGACAAGTTGATGATTTATACATTGGTAAACAGCGAAAAACAAATAAGAAAAAGATAGAAAAAACTAAAGTTTAAGGCAATTGAAAAAGATATTTAAACAAGCCATTGTTTTAGTGTTGTTTCTGGGTTTAATGTACGGACTAAGTTATGCTTGGCGGGCTTTGCCCATTATCAGTGGTTATGGTGCAAAAAACCTATGTACCTGTGTATTTGTAGCTGGCCGTACAACTGAATCAGTATTGAATAATGAATTGAAAACCAATGTGTTACTTAGCCTAGGAACCTTTGAATTGCACATAGAAGATAGCTCTGCTACTGGCAATGTGTTTGGAATGGCCGGTAAGAAAGCCATCTATAGAAAGGGACTAGGCTGTACGCTTATTTCTGGATTAACTGAAGCAGAAGTCCGAAATCAGTCTGTGCATTTAAATCCTATCCAAACCCCCTCAGATACATTACCTTGGCCTTACGGTACAATTGAAATTGAGCCCAATTATAGCAATGTAGATTATACGGCACTTAACAAAGCAGTGGCCGATGCTTTTATTGAGAATAATCCCGATAGAAAGATCAATACTAGAGGAGTGGTAGTGGTGTATAAAGACCATATAATTGCTGAGAAATATGCCGTAGGTTTTGATAAGAATACACCACAAATTGGTTGGTCCATGACTAAAAGTATTACGGCCACGGAAGTAGGAATGCTAGTGAAAGATGGCAAGCTAAATGTAATGCAACCAGCCCCAGTTGATTTATGGAAAAACGATGCTAGAAAAGACATAACAATTGATCAACTGCTGAGAATGAGCAGTGGATTGACATGGGATGAAAATTATGCAGGACCTAGTTCGGCTACCAATATGTTGTTCAAAAGTGCTGATATGGGTGGTTTTGCCATGAAACAACCGTTGGCCTATGCACCTGATGAGCATTGGTATTACTCAAGTGGCACCTCCAATATTGTATCGAAAATTGTGAGACAAACAGTAGGGGAGACCGACCAACAAAATTTTGTTAGAGATAGGCTATTTAGTCCATTGGGCATGACAAGTGCAGTGATTGAGCCTGATGCTTCTGGGACTTACGTAGGCTCATCCTATATGTATGCTACGCCACGCGACTGGGCAAAATTCGGACTGCTTTACCTTCATGATGGTGTTTGGAATGGGCAAAGATTATTGCCTGAAGGTTGGGCAAAATATGTATCGACACCGACATCAAAAGCCCCTATAGGAGAATATGGGGCTCATTTCTGGCTCAATTCTGGAGAAAAAGGAAATCCTACAAATCGTTATTATCCTGATGCTCCACAAGAAATCTACAGTGCCAATGGATTTGAAGGCCAGCGAGTATTTATTATTCCATCAAAAGATATGGTAATTGTTCGTATGGGGCAGACTAAAAGAAGAGGAGATTTTGATTTCAATGCGTTCTTAAAGAATATATTAAAGACGGTCGATTGATCTTTCTGCCATTATTTTTCAAAACTAAAAAAGGCTCACCCGATAATCTGGCGAGCCTTTTTTTTAAGTCAACATTTATTTATTAGTTAATCATCACCACTAGATATTTGGAAGATTTCCAAAATTCAGTAGGGTTTAAGATAGTCAACTGTTCTATTTCTTCATTAGCGTTTTTCGATAACTCATAAGATCCTTTAGGATGACTTGTTACCAATTCGGCTTTTTTAGCTCCCACATGTATAGCCATTGTTTTTGTTGCATCAATCTTTTGAAAGGCGTTTTGATTGATGTCATCACGTAAAGTTTCCGTACTTCCAATGCCTAATATTCCACCTTCTTTGTCAACCACTTTCTCATCACGTAAGCTTTTGAAAGTTCCAACAGTCACGTATCTAGTATTTAATTCTTCTGTTTGATCTTCTATTTTCTCATACTGAGCGTCAATAACACTAGTTTGAAATTGAGTTTTCGTTGACAAGGTATCTACCGTATAATTAAGGCGATCTACACTTTGAGCAAGTTCTATTTTTTCAATGTTAAGAGACTCTAAATCACTCTTTAAAGCCACTAACTCTTCATCTTTGGCATTCAATCTTTTATTCAATCTTGCGACCATCGATTTAAACTCATTGGATGTACTGCTAAGTTGAGATTGTAGATCGGCCATCTTTTGACGATTTTCTTTCATTAAAGTATTAATGGCTTTAATGTCATTTACAACCGCTTTTCTTGAATCATTTTCTGCAAATTCAATATTATCTTTAGTCTGCAAATTGATTTTTTCTTCTCTTGACTTTATCTCATCAAGGTTTTTTTCTATTTCATTAAAAGTCTGTAGATAAGATTTTAGGTTGTTGCTTATAGAATCTTTCTCCGAGGCCAACTCTAAATTATCTGCATTCAGTTGATCTATTTTCTTTTGATTACAACTCACAATTAATGTAGCCAACATAAACATTGTTAAGTAATAAGTTATTTTTTTCATTCCAATAGAATTTTGTTTCACACTAAGTATGACAAGCATTGTACCTAATTGGAATGGGCTTTAAATGTAACAGTGAGATGGTTTGATTGCGGTTATTTGATTAATATGTAGAATATAATCTACAACTAAGGGTTGTTTATTGCCCAAAATATCAACCTTTACTTACACTTGGATCAATTTGATCAGACCAAGCTAGAATGCCTCCTTTTAAATTATAAAGATTTTGCAAACCTAGTTTACTTTGCAAATAGCTAACGGCTTGGGCACTTCGGACTCCACTTCGACAATGGATTATAACTTTTTTATCTGTAGATATTTTATTTTCATTGTCTGGAATAGTTCTTAATGGAATCAATTCCGCTTTTAACGAGGAAATCTCAGCTTCATGTGGCTCCCTTACATCAATTAATTGAAAATCTTCCTTATTCTCCATCATTTGATGCAATTCGGTTACTGTTATCTCTTTTACCATGGTATTGATATTAACATTGCAAAACGCCTCATAGTCAATGAGTTTCTTAATATTTGACCGGGTGTTTTTTGATTGTAATTTTATTATTCTTGACTCCAGTGTCAGAGTATCAAAGATAAATAGCTTTTCGTGAAGAGGCTCCCCAATTCCACAAATTAACTTTATCACTTCATTGGCTTGAATACTGCCAATAATACCAGACAAAGTGCCAAGTACACCACCAGTCACACAATTAGGCACACTTTCAGGAGTGGGTGGCTCAGGATATAAGTCTCTATAATTTACGCCTTGATTAAAATTAAATACAGATACTTGCCCTTCATATTGATAAATCGAACCATAAATAAAGGGTTTGTCTAATAATACACAGGCATCATTGATTAAATAGCGTGTTGGAAAGTTGTCTGTACAGTCCACTACTAAGTCATAGTGTTCGATCAATTTAAGAGCATTTTTGCTATCTAACTGTTCCTTAATAGCTTTAATTATTGTCTGGCTGTTTAATTGCTTCAGCCTTTCTTTAGCCTTGACTGATTTAAACTGACCGATGTCATTTTCAGTAAATAAGACTTGTCTCTGTAGATTTGTGATATCAACAGTATCCATGTCTATAATTCCTAATTCACCTACACCTGCAGCTGTGAGATACAGTGAAACAGGGGCACCTAGACCACCGGCTCCCACAATGAGTATCTTGGCCTGCTTCAGCTTTTGTTGAGCCTCAGGCCCAAATGAAGGCAAAACTAGATGTCGTTGATAGCGCGCTATATCTTGTTGATTGAGCATCAAAAGTGTTTGAGTATTAAATCTGAGACCGTATTGCCAATGGAAAGGGAAGAGGTTGCTGCAGGAGAGGGTGCATTACATACATTTATGGCGTACTCATTCTCTAAAATTAAAAAATCATCAATTAGGCCTCCATTACGGTCACAGGCTTGAGCACGTACTCCAGCACCCCCTGGAGCCAGATCTTTGGCCTGTATTTCCGGCATTAGCTTTTGTAAGGCTTTAGTAAATGCCACTTTAGAAAATGAACGATACATTTCCCCAAAACCTGTTTTCCAATATTTCATTGCCACTTTTTGAAATCCAGGCCAAGCCAATGATTCAGCTAATTCGGGAATATTTATATCTGACATTTTGTACCCCTCACGCTTGAAAGCTAATACAGCATTTGGACCAGCTTCAACTCCACCTTTGGCCATTCGTGTAAAGTGAACTCCTAAAAAGGGAAAGTTGGGGTCGGGGACTGGGTAAATAAGGTTTCTAACTAATCCTTCCTTTTCCTTTGTCAATTTGTAATATTCCCCTCTAAATGGAATGATTTTAACATCCAGTTTTTGCTGGGTAAATTTCGCTACTTTATCAGAATAGAGACCTGCACAGTTTACCACCAATGTAGTGGTATAACTTGTTTTATTTGTAACAACTGTACTTTGCTTGGATTCTGTCCTGATATCCGTAATTTTTTCACCTAATTTAATTTCACCGCCTTTAGAGACTATAAGTTCTGCGTATTTCTTAGCGACAAGTGTATAATCCACAATTCCAGTTTGGGGTACAAAAAGCCCTTCTACACCTGCCACATGCGGTTCGTATTCTTTCAACTCCTCTGCATTCAAGGGCTTCATGTTTTTTAGCCCGTTCTGTTTGCCTCTTTCTATGAGGTTGTTCAATAAAGGAATTTCTTCTTTCGAGGTGGCCACCACAATTTTTCCGCAGAGTTCAAAGGGGATTTCATGTGTTTGACAAAACTCTGTCATCATGTAATAGCCATTTATGCAATTGGTTGCCTTTAAACTACCCGGCTTGTAGTACAAACCAGAATGAATCACTCCACTGTTGTTTCCAGTTTGATGTTTGGCTATTTCTAATTCCTTTTCAAGTATTAATACCTTTAAATTTGGACTTTTCTCCAGTGTCTTCAATGCCGTTGCTAGCCCAACAATTCCCGCTCCTATAACTATAATGTCGTATTTCAATTTTTGGTCATTTATCAACGAGCAAATATAAGTATAAAGGCATTATTTAATTATGTTAATTTGACATTCAAGGATGTCCAAGAAGATTAACAAAGTATTGGCATTTCCGGTAGCAGGAAAACAAATTATGGGACCGTTTCAGCTAAACAATTATAACGACTTGAAAGTGCTAGTCGAGCTCATTGCATGAATATATAGAGATTAATTATTTTTTTCAAAACTGAGAGAAACGGAATTGATGCAATACCTAAGTCCTGTAGGTTCTGGTCCATCTGGAAAAACATGGCCTAAGTGACCACTACATCTTGCACAGACCACTTCCTCTCTAACCATGCCAAAAGTTGTATCTTTATTTATAGCAATATTTTCTTCGTTGATAGGTTCATAAAAACTAGGCCAGCCGGTACCAGATTTGAATTTTGCCTGAGAGCTAAACAATTTTAGGTGACAAGCTGCACAGTAATACGTACCTTGCTCGTGATTATTCCAGTATTTACCAGTAAATGCCGTTTCTGTTCCTTTTTCTCTCAATACATTAAATGCTTCTGGTGAAAGGATTTCTTTCCATTCTTCTTCTGTTTTTACAATTTTCCCTTTCGATTCCTTTACTATTGATTTATTATTCTCCTGACTTTTACTACAGGAGGTGATTAGCGTAATTATTGCCAGTGTCAATAATGAAATTTTTAATCTGTACATCATTAGTTATTATTTATACTTTGTTTAACTATACGAAATTTAAAATGTTTTGGATTTCATTGATTTTGCATAAGGATGTCAACTAAGAGACCAAAGGATGTCAACTACAACATCAAAAAGCGATTTATGAGGAGGATGTTGTTTTATTAATTGCTATTTTGTCCTAATTTTTTGAAATTAAATTTATTGCAAGTTAATTTACCGCAATATGCGAAAAGCTGGATTTGTTAATTTTATAATAGTGCTATTTACTTTTGGTTCTATAAGTGCGGCATCTGCTCAAAATTACCAATTACATGCAGTCTATATTAATAGCTTTATTAAGTATATTCAGTGGCCAAGCAGTGAAGGTGATTTTGTAATAGGTGTAATTGGTGATTCTCCAATAATTGAACATCTTGAAAAGATGGCAGCGGTTAAGAAAGCAGGAGAGAAGTCAATAGTAATAAAGAAATTTTCTTCAGTTGCCACTATCAGTAATTCTGATATTTTATTCCTACCAAAAGAATCAACTATACAACTATCTGAAATAATAACTAAATCCGAGTCTTGGAATACCCTAATAATTACAGAAAAGGAAGGATTAGGAATTGAGGGAAGTGGAATTAATTTTGTAGAACGTAACGGAAAGCTGTCTTTTGAGTTAAATAAATCTTCTTTAGAAGCTGCTCGGTTAAAAGTATCCACCGAATTGACTAGACTAGCAATATTAATTTAATAAATTACGCTCATAATCGTTAACATATGCGAAAGATGAAATTGAAAATTGGGAACAAGATATTTGGAGGGTTCCTAATACTTATTGTCCTATTTGTTTTTAATGCTGCCACTATCTTTATTACGGGCAACAATATTGATCAGGTAGTAAAAAAATCCTCTGAGATTATCAGACCAAGTAAAGAAGCCATAAGTGATTTTAAACTACTGGTAACACAATCTAAAATGTTTATAATTAACTGGGTTTATGTATCCAGCAACATTGATGATAAAGAGGCCCTAAAAATACTTCATACACAGGATTACCCTGCTTTAAAAGATAGAATTATGAATCTGGAAAAGTCCTGGGAAAGTGATAGTCAAAGATTGTTGATGGACACTGTTAGAATGCAATTCGAATCATTACTGGAAGTAGAATCTGACATAATGAAGCAATTGGTTAGTTTCGAAAATTATGAAGATCCAATGACACTTTTTATGGGTCAAAATTCTATTGAAAGTGACGTGATACCTATAACAGCTCAGATTATCAATAAACTAGACAGAGTTGCCCAAATGCAGCAAGAAGTAACTCAAGAATCTGATGATGAGTTGATATCCGCTACCAACAAACTTCGAAATATCACCCTAATATTAGGAGCAATCATCATACTAATTGGTTTGCTGAGTGCTTATTTTATGGCTCGTTCGATTACACTGCCTATTAATTACATAAAGGATATAGTGGTCAAACTAGGGCGAGGCGAATTGGTTGATGATAAAGGTAAAAAATTCAATAATGATGAAATCGGAGAAATGGCCATTGCGATGGATAACTTAATCCAAGGATTACGGTCAACAACTAATTTTGCAGAGAATATTGGAAATGGGAAGTATGATTCTGAGTTTAAGCCGCTAAGTGACCATGACGTACTTGGTAATGCTTTACTTGAAATGCGTAGCAACTTGGCTCGTGTGGCAGAAGAAGATCAGAAGAGAAACTGGGCAACGGAAGGATTGGCCAAATTTGGAGATATACTTAGAAGGAACAATGATAACCTTGAAAAGTTATCTGACGATATTATCAGGAATTTAGTGACTTATATGGGTTGTAATCAAGGAGGTATCTATATTATCAATGACTCTGATGATGGAGAACCTTATATGTCATTGATGTCTTGTTATGCATGGGATAAAAAGAAATTCCTCGATCAGAAAATACATAAAGGTGAAGGTTTGGCAGGTCAAGTATGGCAAGAGATGGACACCATCTACCTTACTGATGTGCCTGATAATTATATCCGTATTACCTCAGGACTTGGTGATGCTAATCCAAAATGTGTGCTCATAGTGCCATTGAAAGTGAATGAAGAGATTTATGGTGTTGTGGAAATTGCCTCTTTCAAAGTGTTTGATGATAACGAAATAGAATTTGTTCAAAAAATGGCAGAAAGTATTGCCTCAACTGTTTCTTCTGTTAAAATCAATGCGAAAACGCAGAATCTACTTGAGGAGTCGCAGGAGATGACTGAACAAATGAGGTCTCAAGAAGAAGAAATGAGACAAAATATGGAAGAACTCCAAGCTACTCAGGAAGAAATGCAACGTGGACAGGCTGAAGCTGAAAGCACAATGGAAGCTTATAACAGTACAGTGTCAGTAATTGAATTTGATGCAGGAGGGCAAATAGTAAATGCTAACCAGAACTTCCTCGATATTGTAGGCTACTCTAAAAATGAACTTGTAGGTGAGCATCATAGAGTAATGGTGACAAAAGAAGACAGAGCTTCAGATACATATAAACAATTTTGGAAAGACCTCACTAATGGAATAGCCAAGTTTGGTGAATATAACCGAGTAGGTAAAGGGGGAAGAGAGTTAGTGCTTCTTGAACATTATGCTCCTATTAAAAATAGAGATGGCTCGATAGGTAAGGTAATGATGGTAACCACCAATATTACCAAATACAAGAGTTAATTTAGTTAGAAACGAATTTGAGATTACGAGTTGGAGAAATCCAACTCGTTTTTGTTTACTTTATCTAGTATTCGACTTAATTCGCTTGCATTTGTAGCGATTACATGAGCTCCTACTTCCATTAACTTTGCGCCATGTCCTTCAGTAATATGCTGTCCACCACAAAAACCAATTACATTCATCCCAGCCGCGACAGCAGCCGTTACTCCACTAATACTGTCCTCTATAACCAGACAATTTTTTGGTTTCATATTGAGCTTTTTAGCAGCATATAAATAAACTTCAGGGCTTGGTTTAGGGTTAGAAACTAGTGCCGAAGAAAACCGATTGGGAAAATATTCTTCTAATTCAATTACTGACAACGCATGATTGATCTGATTTAAGCCACTATTAGACACAACGGTTTTTGGTAGGACTACGGCCTTGACCACTTCAATAATTCCAGCTACGGCCTGAACATTTAGGTAAACCTTTTCTTCTACATTCTTAATTAACATCTCAATTTCAACTCTGGGGTCAATATCAAGCTTGTCAAATATATCCCTAAAAGTTTTTCCAGAATAGGAGGATAGATAATGATGGACTTCCAATTTATGTCCAAGGCTTCTAAGAACAGGCACCATAACCTCTGCGGCTACAATTTCACTGTCAATAAGTACGCCATCACAGTCAAATATTACTTGCTTAATGGTCATTTTTGGTTCGGATTGATTACTACAATGATAAATGATTCAATATTAGTATTGTCTATTTTTTAGCTAAATTGCACAGAAGTAAAGTTAAGAGAGAGAAATATAGTGAAGTTTGTAGATTTTGGTCTTGATTCCAAAGTATTAGATGGAATCAAGGCAATCGGCTTTGAAGAAGCCACACCCGTACAAGAGAAAGCCATTCCAGTTATCCTTGCCAATAGAGATATAATAGCCTCAGCACAAACAGGTACAGGGAAGACTGCGGCATTTTTATTACCCATTATTCATCAGATAATCAATGGTGAACATGACGAAAGTATTAAAGCTTTAATTATTGTGCCTACTAGGGAATTGGCAGTTCAAATTGATCAACAGATGGAAGGCCTTTCTTATTTCACCTCAGTAAGCTCCTTAGCTGTATATGGCGGTGGTGACGGTTCTTCGTTTACGCGAGAGAAAATGGCGCTATCAGAAGGGGCAGATATTATTATAGGTACCCCTGGGAGATTGATCGCTCACTTAAACATGGGTTATGTAAAAGTGAACAAATTAAAGCATCTCATTTTAGATGAAGCTGATCGAATGCTAGATATGGGCTTCAATGAAGATCTAATGAAGATTGTTTCTTATTTACCTAAACAACGTCAGAATTTGTTGTTCTCTGCTACCATGCCTCCTAAAATGAGGGAACTAGCTAGAAATATTTTACATGAACCTGAAGAGATTAATATAGCCGTATCAAAGCCTGCAGAACGAATTGTCCAGGCTGCATTTATAGTGCACGACCGTCAGAAAATTGAGTTGGCAAAATATATACTTAGCGCTAAAAATTTACAAAGCGTTATCGTTTTTTGCAGCACAAAGTCAGCTACTAAACAACTTAATAGAGAGTTGAAAAAAATGAAATTCCTTTCTGAAGAAATTCACTCTGATTTGGAGCAGAAAGAGCGGGAGCAAGTTTTACAGGCATTCAAGAACAAGAAACTTAATATATTGGTGGCAACAGATATTCTTTCTAGAGGTATAGATATCGAAGATATCGAGCTTGTCATCAATTATGATGTACCCAACGATGGAGAAGATTATATTCACAGAATTGGTCGTACTGCCAGAGCAGCCTCAAAGGGGGCTGCATTTACATTTGTGAATGAGAAAGAGCAACGTAATTTCCAAGAGATAGAAGAGTTACTAGGTGCTCCAGTGCCCAAAGCAAAAGTGCCGGAATCACTTGGGGAAACACCCGTATACAACCCAAGGAAAAGGAATGGTTCTTCAGGAAAAAGACGTTTCGTAAAGAAAGCCAGATAAAAAAGCATGATACTTACTAAGGATTTATGCTTAGTAAGTATCGTATGCCTTATCAATAGTTTCTATAAAACGAATTAACCGAAGTTAAAAGTTGATCATAAATGGGTTTTGTAAACTCAATAAAAAGGAATTGTGGTTGTGGTGGAGGTACTTCTCTATTTTGACATATAACGAGTTGTTGATCAGTTAATGCCCTTTCATCTCCGTTGAATGAACCCCACTGAGTAAACCATACATACTCTCCTGTAAATTTCTTGTGATTCAATACTGCCTTTGAATTAGCATCAAGTATTTGCATACTAAACAAGCCTTTAGAGACTACCTGTTTTTGAAATGTTGTTATTTTGGCAGTGACCGTGTTATAGGCATCCACCGTGGTTCCATCTTCTAATGTCACCGTTCCTACTTTTACACTGTCTTTACTGACTGTCTCAGTATTTTTTTCTGTATGTGTTTCACCTACTACAAAATCATCAAATTGTAGTCTCATATATTGATCTACAAAAGGAAGTTTTTCAGCATCCGCTTCTCTCGGGGTATAAAATCTTACGAATTCGTTGCTACGGTAATGTGAATGCAAATACTCTTCGATTTTATCTTGAAAAAAGGTGCCACTTAGGTTATACAACTGTGGTACGGGGATTTGTTCAACAACCACTTTTAATGTGGCCATAAACTTGGCCTCCTCCATTTTCTCCAAGGCATCTTTATAGTTAGGCACATAACTGTTAGCATCTCTAAACATAAAATAGGCGCTTTTTGCATCTTCACGAGTATCTCGTTTTAAGCGTAGAACTGCAGCAGCATAACTTTCTTCCGCAGCTTTTTCTTTAAGAGAAGCTACATTGTCTATGTAATTTTTAGGATTGCTTATTACACTTAAAGCTCCCGGAGAAGCCATAATTTCGTTATACAGCCTATTGATTTGATTGTAAAAGTTAAGTACCTCACCATATTTGAATTCGCGGTTGCTTTTTAACGTATTGGTCGCGTTTTGTTCCAGTTTTTGAAGTGCTAAAGGATAACTATTTCTTAATGCCTCCTTTGATTTTTTATGATTGGGATTCTTGCGTAATCGGTCTACAGACTTTAATACAGCAGAGTAGTAATCACCTTTTTCATAGGCTTTTTTTCCTGATGTACAAGAAAAAAATAGAGCGGGTGCGCTCAACATTAATAAAAGTAAAATTCTTTTCATAAAGTTCTTTTTTAGATTCTTATCAGAATTGATGCCAAAAATAATTGGATTACTTATTGGATTCAAATTTCGCTAAAGCATTTAGTGCTTGTTTCCTGATTTTATTTTTCACAATAGGCGTAAAGCCTAAAAGCATACCCACAGGGCCTAAGGCCATAGCAGACCATTTCCAGATATTAAATGAATCAATATGACTGATGATCTTGCCTTCTTTGAATTCAAATAAGGCCTTTATTTTATTGTTTACTTGTCTACCTGTTTTGGAAAATTTATAATCAGCTTCCCAATAGGCTGATCCTTTAGATTCATCAGCATGAACCTTGGAGTATTTTATAGTAAGTGAAGCATCTCCCTGTTTCATCAACATACGCCACATATTACAGGCATGTTCACCCTTTAATATTCCAAATGCAGGATCTTGAAATTGAATATCTTTATGATAGCAATTGACCATGCTTTCTGCGTTTCGATTCTGGAAAGCAGTATAAAAAGATACAATTAGATCTTTATTGTCTTGGCTCATGGCTTTTATTAGTTATTAATCAGCAAACGATAATAAGTTTTTGTCAGGCTGAGTCTGTCGAAGCTAATACAATACCCTGAATTTAATGGTATGCTCAATACTTCGCAAGGCTTTTATTACTTCCTTATTATAGGCCTTATCAATATCCGTTATCACATATCCAATTAGTTCATTGGTTTTAAGATATTGCCCTACAATATTTATCTCGTGATCAGCCAATATTTGGTTGATTTTCGCTAAAATACCAGGCATATTGGAGTGGATGTGGATGAGTCGATGAGCACCACCAAACGGAGGTAATTGTAGGTTCGGAAAATTAACACTGTTGGTCGTACTTCCGGTATTGATATAGTCCATGATTTTATTCGGAACAAACCCGGCAATATTTTCTTGCGCCTCGGTGGTACTGCCACCGATGTGTGGTGTAAGAATAGTATTCGGCAGATTTCTCAATGTCGAAATAAATTCTTCATCATTACTTTTCGGCTCGTTAGGGAATACATCAATGGATGCACCACCAATTTTTTCATTTTCTATATTAGTTCTTAAAGCATCTAGATCAACTACATGTCCTCGGCTAAGGTTTAGGAAGATAACCCCCTGTTTCATTATCTCAAATTCAGACTGACCAATCAAGTTTTGATTCTCCTTGCGTCCATCGACATGTAGTGAAACGATATCGGAACGTTCTAGTAGTTCCTTCAAAGAATTACATTTACTGGCATTTCCTAAAGCAAGTTTTTCCTCAATATCATAATACAGTACATTGAGTCCTAAGGACTCTGCTAATACTGATAATTGAGCTCCAATATTACCATACCCTATAATACCCAGGTTTTTTCCACGAATTTCAAAACAATTTTTGGCTGACTTATCCCATTTTCCTTGATGCATTCCCACAGAGCGATCTAACAACTTTCGCATTAGAATAATTATTTCTGCTATCGCCATCTCGACTACAGATCGTGTGTTGCTAAATGGAGCATTAAAAACAGCAACACCCTTATTAAGGCATTCATCTAAATCAATTTGGTTGGTTCCTATGCAAAATGCACCAATGGCAATTAGTCGCTCAGCACTGTCCAGCACCTTTTTAGTCACTTGTGTTTTAGACCGTATTCCTAAAATAGATACGTTCTTAATTTTTTGGGCTAATTCATCTTCATCTAAACCCGCAGAATAGACTTCAACATTATAGCCTTCATATTTTAGAAGTTCAATGGCCTTTGGATGTACATTTTCAAGTAGTAGTACATTAATTCGGTTTTTTGGGTAGGATATTGCAGTGTTCAATTTATTCAAATATAAAAATTCATCTAGACTAGGTGCGATGTGATCCGCCTTTGATAATATGCTTTTACGCTCCACATTCTCGGTAAAAGCATAAAATTTATTCGCCAAACCAGCGGCTTTGATTTCATAGTCATTATAACCATCTCCAATGACATAGACATCACCTTTCAAATCTAATAATTTCAATTGATCAACCTTACCATTACTGGAGGAAAGCATATTTTTTTTATCAAAACCAACTATGTTGTCATGCTCATCAAACTCAAACTCATTGGCATATACATTATTGGCTTTAATATGAAATTCTTCCACAATAGGAATAATGAAATCTTTGAACCCATTGGAAATAATTAAAATCTGATCTTCATGATTCTTAAAAAATTCTATATTTCTTTCGAATGACTTAGACACTTGTTTTTTTAGTGCTTTGATAAGTAAAGGCAAATGGGATCTTCGTCCTTTGAGCAAGCTAATTCTTTCTTCAAGCGATTCTCTGAAAGAATATGATCCGTTCATTCCTAAATCTGTGATCTCCTTGATTTTTGCCAAACGTTCTAGTTTATCCGGGGCATCTTTAAGAGATATTTCTCCCAATATATCAAGTGCTTCTACCTTAGTAAAGGTGCTATCAAAATCAATAATGTAGTACTTTTTCGATTGTTTATCCATATTTAAGGATTGTAAAAAAACGAAGTAAAGTGTTTATTATGTTTTAATGAAAGGTATTGAAGAATATATTAAATTGGCTTTACAAATAGAGAAATAATGATTTTTGTTAATGCCGCCACCAATAAGGAAATATGGTTAACCTTTAGAAAAGAGCTCTATCATGACTTGTCTGAAGAATTTGATAAAGATGAAATGAAAGAGATTGAAATAAGTGCTTACAAGGAGTCCTATT
Organism: Fulvivirga sp.; assembly: GCA_048268855.1. Taxonomy (GTDB): domain Bacteria; phylum Bacteroidota; class Bacteroidia; order Cytophagales; family Cyclobacteriaceae; genus Fulvivirga. The sequence continues at coordinate 478,643 of JBLWUR010000002.1, read as the reverse complement.
TAATATTGAATGGTGATGAATATATAGGTTTACTAGAACTATCGTTAAGAAATATAGTTGACGGTTGTCTTTCAAGCCCTGTTGCTTATATTGAGGGCATATTGGTTAAATCAGAACATCGGAATAAAAAGTTTGGATCGAGAATAATAAACTGGGCCAAAGAATGGGGTAGAAGTAAAAATTGTACTGAAATAGGAAGTGATGTTGAACTGAAAAACATTGGCTCACAGCATTTTCATAAGAATATTGGTTTTGAAGAGACTTATAGAACAGTAGGTTATAGAATGGACCTATAGATCACTTACTCAACTGCATCAGAATCAAACTCTAATTGAAAATCCAGCATCTGTTTATTCTCTCAGATTGCTGATTTAGGGTAATATTTCTTTTTTAGCCAAAAGGAAACTTTGACTAAAATGATGAGTGCTGGAACTTCAACTAAAGGTCCGATGACTCCCGCAAACGCTTGTCCTGAATTCAATCCAAATACAGCAATAGCGACAGCAATGGCTAATTCGAAGTTGTTACCGGCAGCAGTAAAAGCTATAGAAGCATTTTTATCATATTCGGCACCCATGGCTTTGCTAAAGAAAAATCCAATCAAAAACATAATTGTAAAATAGAGCAATAAGGGTATAGCTATTCGTAAAACATCAAATGGGATTTGAATGATTAATTCACCCTTCAATGAGAACATAACTACTATAGTGAAGAGCAATGAAATTAATGTTATGGGTGATATTTTTGGTATAAACTTGTTTGTATACCAGTCTTCACCTTTTAATCTCACCAAAATTAATCGACTTAATATTCCTGCAAGGAATGGTATTCCTAAATATATAGCGACACTCTCTGCAATAGTGGCAATAGATATATCAACAATTGCCCCATCCATGCCAAAATAGGGTGGAAGTATGGTGATAAATATCCAAGCATAAAAACTGTAGGCGAAAACTTGAAAAATACTGTTTAGTGCTACTAATCCTGCGCCATACTCGCTATTTCCATCAGCTAAATCATTCCAGACTAATACCATGGCGATACATCTTGCCAGTCCAATTAATATCAGACCAACCATATATTCAGGATAATCTTGTAAGAAAGTTATCGCTAAAACGAACATTAATATTGGTCCGACTATCCAGTTCAAAAAAAGAGAGATCGACAATATTTTAACGTTTCTAAAGACTTGGGGGAGAAGTTTGTAATCTACCTTGGCCAATGGGGGGTACATCATTAATATGAGCCCAATTGCAATAGGTATATTGGTACTTCCACTACTAAAGGAATTTATGAAAGTAGAACTTGATGGAACAGTATAACCTATCAACACACCCAAACCCATGGCAATAAAGATCCATAGTGTTAAATTTTGATCCAAGAAGCTTAATTTTTTAGTACTCATTTTTTTACTTGTGAAAAGATGTAAAACATTTCATTGGCTATTTGTAATGATCGTTCATCATATTTACTAGCCTCCAGAGGTGTATCATCGTATTCCTTTGGATCATCATATCTTATAGGTAATCTGGTCTCAGCTCCTGCAATAAAAGGGCAATTTTCATCAGCATGTGAACATGTCATTACTGCAGCAAATCCTGATGTAGGGTTTACTGGATCGTCAAATGTTTTAGAAAAGGCATTTAATTGAGCAATATTTTCATCGAATGAAACCGAATAATATGGATTACCATCACCTTTCTTAATTATTTGAAATCCTTCTTTTTTCAATGCCTCAACAGCTCTATCGTTAAAGGCCGTTACTTCAACCCCTCCAGAATAACTGTCGATCTCAATGTCGTAATAGCTGGCCGCTGTCTTTGCCCAGATTTGAGCTAACTGACTTCTACGTGAATTGTGAGTGCAAATGAAATTGAGCTTGATTTCAGAACCTGTTTCTAATTTGGACTGAATGTATTCAATAAGTGGCTGTAAGGCCTTTTTTCTTTCCAATGCTATATTTTGCACTTGGAGTTTCTTGATCGTGTTTATTAGTTCTTGATACATATTTTTTTTAAATGCCTACTACAGTACTTCGTCTTTCCAAAAGGACATTGTCCAACCAAATGCCATTTAACTGACCAATTTTTTCCTTATAACCAATTATTCTAAATCCGCATTTTTCATGCAAAGCAATACTTGCTTTATTTTCTCTAAATACACCTGCTTGCAATGTCCAGATATTATTGTTTTCACTTTCATTGATGAGAGCCTGAAGTAAGAATTTACCAACACCTTTTCCCCTGGCGTTTTCAGCAATGTAAACGCTTACTTCTGCAACCCCTCCATATACACACCTGCTTGAAACAGGGGAGAGGGCTGCCCAACCCTGCATTAATTGATCTGAAATAGCGGCAATTCTCCCAAAAGGCAAATGCGATTTATCCCAATGTGGCCAATCGGGTATTGTTGTCTCAAAGGTAGCTACACCTGTTGCTATTCCTTGAGCATAGATGGCAGCCACCTCTGTATAATTTTCCTTTTGAATGCTAACTAATTCCATATTAACAACACCCCGAACCAGGAGTACAACAAGAATTGTCTTCTTCCGTACCAATTGAAGCCATTTGTAATTTTGCTTTATTCTCTGGGATGCCGCAATTATCTTTTGCTAAGCAATCAGTATGTTTGCTTGTCAATAAAAAGTTTTGACCATCGAATTCTAATCCGTATTTGCCTATTGTGTCTCCTTGGTACTCAACTTCTATTTGCAAATCTTCTAATTCTAGTTTTCTAGTAGAAAGTTCAACTATTGATAATAGCTTCTGGGCACTTAATCTATGATCAATATCATTGGCAGAATACAATTGAAAGTTGATAGCTGATTCTTTACGAATCGTTCCACCACAATCAATGAAATGCTTATTGATACTGCCTACTTCAGTTACATGAAAGTGAGGGGGAACTTTTTGACCATCAGGTAGAATAAAATTGTATTCTGTAATTTGTGTTAAGGCACTTTTTATTTCTGATAATTTCATACGGTAAAGTTAATTTAAAAAGTTTATCTATCGTATTATTACGATAGAATAGGATAATTTTTTTTAACAGCAACTTGTATCACTTCTAAAAGAAGTGAACAAACTTTCAAATTGAATTTTGGCTAATTGCCATACTTCATTGTTTATGCAATAGCACACACTTGGACCATCAATGGTACCTTTGATCAAACCTGCAGATTTTAACTCTTTTAGATGTTGTGATACTGTAGATTGTGATAAAGGCAATTCATTTACTATATCTCCACATACACAAGATTGAGCCTTCGTAAGGTATTCGATAATTGCAATTCGCGCAGGATGTCCCAATGCCTTAGCCAGTTTGGCTATATTATTCTGCTCAATGGTGAATTTGTCAGTTTTTGTTAAACCCATGTTCAGTTAATCGTATTATTACGATAAAAGTTTCATCATATTGAAAATAATTTATTATTTCTCATTTCTATAGCTTTTAAACTGGTTGATTAAGCCATTGGTTGAGCTGTCATGAGTGCTTACCAGTTTATCATTATGAAGTTCAGGTAAAATGCTTTTGGCAAGCTGTTTTCCTAATTCTACACCCCATTGGTCGAAACTAAAGATGTTCCAAATCACACCCTGCACAAATATTTTATGCTCATACATAGCTATTAAACTCCCCAGTGTATGTGGGGTCAATTTTTTAAATAAAATAGAATTTGTTGGCTTGTTTCCCTCAAAACTTTTAAATGATTTTAGTTTTTCAATCTTTTCAACAGCTAGCCCATCTAATTTCAATTCCTCTTCTACTTGCTGCTCACTTTTACCATTCATCAATGCCTCAGTTTGTGCAAAGAAGTTAGACATCAATTTAACATGGTGATCGCCAATGGGATTGTGACTTATGGCTGGGGCCAAAAAATCACAAGGAATCAATTTAGTGCCCTGATGAATTAGTTGGTAGAAAGCATGTTGCCCGTTGGTACCAGGTTCTCCCCAAATAATTGGTCCAGTTTGATAACTTACCGGTTTGCCATTTCTATCGATTTGCTTGCCATTACTTTCCATATCACCTTGTTGGAAATAGGCTGCAAAACGATGCATATACTGATCATAAGGAAGGAGGGCATGGCTTTCTGACTTAAAGAAATTGTTATACCAGATACCAAGTACTGCCAATGTAACAGGAATATTATTTTTAAAGGATTCATTTTTAAAATGATTGTCCATAGTATGAGCTCCTTCAAGTAGCCTTTCAAAATTTTTATACCCAATTGTGCAGGCTATTGATAACCCAATAGCTGACCATAAAGAATAACGCCCACCTACCCAATCCCAAAACTCAAACATATTATCAGTATCTATTCCAAATTCTGATACAGCTTTAGAGTTGGTGGAAAGGGCTACAAAATGTTTTTTAACACTTTCTTCGGTTCCACCTTTTTCTAAGAACCAACTACGTGCCGAATGGGCATTCGTCATGGTTTCCTGAGTGGTAAATGTTTTAGAGGCGATCAAAAACAAAGTAGATTCCGGATCAACATTTTTTAATGTTTCAACGATATGAGTACCGTCTACATTAGAAACAAAGTAAGTTTTAATATGAGGGACTTTGTAGGAGCCTAGTGCTTCGGTCACCATTACTGGTCCTAGGTCTGAACCGCCAATACCAATATTGACAATATATTTAATTGGTTTACCTGAGTATCCTTTCCAATCTCCATTGACCACTTTGTTGGAAAACAGCTCTACCTGCTTGAGAACCCTGTTGATATCAGGCATTATATCTTTCCCTTCTACCAAAACGGGAGTATTACTTCGGTTCCTTAAGGCCGTATGAAGTACCGCCCTGTTTTCAGTTTGGTTGATATATTCACCTATAAACATAGACTGAATAGCCTCATTCAATTTACATTCTTCACAAAGTTCAAACAATAGGTTCATGGTTTCTTTGTCTATTCTATTTTTCGAATAGTCAAGAAAGATATCTTCTAACCTGATGTGAAAATTATCAAAACGGTTTTCATCACCATCAAATAATTCCCTCATGTGAGTGTTCTCAATTATTTTAAAATGTGCAGATAACTTTTGCCAGGCCTTAGTTGATGTTGGATCTATTGTGGGGAGCATAATGGTTTCTATTTCTAGTCAGTAAAAATAGAAAAAGAAATTGTTTGATTAACAATTATAGTTGGAAAGGAAATTCTGACTATAAAACTTAACCAGTAAATATAAAAAAAAGACAACCCTACAGGATTGTCTTAATTGTTTTAGTAGCGAGAGGGGGAATTGAACCCCCGTCCGCCATCTGGCGGATATGAATACTGCGCTCATTTAAGATTGCTGACTATATTCCATATGAATTCCCTTCCTTTGGCTGATTTCAATTGCTTTTCTCTAGCCATAGCCTCTCCTTTAGTCTGGTATTCCTCTGAGTACATTAGTTTCTAAGGTCGGTATTTTATGGTATATCCCTTTTTAGCAAATACATTATGACTTTCTAATCTATTCTGGATATCTGACGAATATCCGATATAGATTTTATTAAATTTCTCACTATATAATGCGTATACCGTAAACATAAAAAAAAGACAACCCTACAGGATTGTCTTAATTGTTTTGGTAGCGAGAGGGGGAATTGAACCCCCGACCTCAGGGTTATGAATCCTGCGCTCTAACCATCTGAGCTACCTCGCCATATAATTAATAAACATTTAGAGAGTTACATTTAACTCTTAATTTCTTCTTAGCTAGTAATTGAACCCCCGTCCGCCAACTGGCGGATATGAATCCTGCGCTCTAACCATCTGAGCCTGTCTGCCGACAGGCAGGCTACCTCGCCAAATAATCAATAAACATTTAGAGAGTTACATTTAACTCTTAATTTCTTCTTAGCTAGTAATTGAACCCCGTCCGCCAACTGGCGGATATGAATCCTGCGCTCTAACCATCTGAGCCTGTCTGCCGACAGGCAGGCTACCTCGCCATATAATTAATAAACATTTAGAGAGTTACATTTAACTCAACATGTTGTAATTAATCCGTCTAAAACGAAGCGCAAACTTACAACGTTTGATATTTATATACCAAAGCCTTTTTAATTTTTATTTATGTTGACACTCTCATAAAAATGGTATATCTTAAAATCAACTAAAGATCTCAATATGAGTAAGTTTCTATTTACAGGTGATTTTGAAATCAATGCATCAAAACCAATGTTATATCCATACCTTTTTACACCGAGTGGTCTGGCTCAATGGTTTGCCGATGATGTAATGATTAATGAGGATAAGGTATTTAATTTTATCTGGGATGACGAAGACCACAAAGCCAAGATGGTTTCACATCGAACGAATCATTATGTGAAATTTGAATTCATACCAGAGACTCCTGAAGACGAGGAAGACCCTGCACATTTTGAAATCAAGCTTGAGCTCAACGATCTTACACAATCCGTATTTATTAAAATTACCGACTATTCTGAAATGGAAGATGTGGATGAGTTGTACGATTTGTGGCAAGGTCTCATTGATAATTTAAAAGAAACCGTTGGAGGGTAGCATTCTATGGTTCTTTATTTAATTTTGGACTTCTTTTTGCTGTGAAGACCACTAATGAAGAAAATAGATAAACTAATACTTTCATCCTTTCTTGGACCATTTGTTCTGACTTTTGTAGTGGTTGTGTTCATATTACTGACACAACACATGCTGAAGTATTTCGATGATATTGTAGGTAAGGATTTGGGTTTTGATGTTTTAGCCCAGCTGCTTTTTTACTTTGCGGTATTTATGACACCCATTTCCATTCCTTTGGCGGTGTTACTTTCCTCACTCATGACCTTTGGTAATTTGGGTGAACACTTTGAACTTACTGCAATAAAGAGTGCGGGCATTTCATTGCTCCGCGCTATGTTCCCAATATTTATTTTTGTACTAGGCCTCACAGTATTGGCCTTTTATTCAAATAATTATTTTGTCCCCAAAGCTGCATTGGAAGCCTATAGTTTGTTATATGACATCAAGCAAAAGAAACCAGCACTAGATTTAAAGGAAGGGGCCTTTTACAACGGCATTCCAGATTTCAGTATTAAAGTCAATAAAAAAGGAAAGGATGGAAAGTCTATTGAAGATATAATTATCTATGATCATCGAGGAAGTAGTGGCAATAAAAAAATTACTATGGCCGATTCTGGTGCGATGTACACAATTAATAATGATCGTTATTTGAAATTGGAATTGTATGATGGCAATTTCTATTTTGAGGATTATGCTGAAAGTGGAAAGAATAGACGAGCTAAGGAAACGATGGCAAGGAGCAGCTTTTCAAGAAGTGAATATATACTTGATTTATCCTCATTCGGCTTGGGTAGAACAGATAAGAGTCTGTTTCAAGGAAATAGGATTATGAGGAATTTAGGTCAATTAACCAGAGATGTTGATTCTGTGAATTCTGATATCTTGGATGCAAAGGTTAAAATATTTAATGAGCCATATAATGCTTTTTATTATCATCTTAAAAATGACAGTATAAGAGTTCCTGACTATTTGGTAGCTCATAAGGTTATAGAAGATTCATTAAATGTAATAAAACAAGAAAAAAAAAGGAGGTTGGCTGAGAAGGAAATTGATAAGGATGCTCTTAAAGTAGAGCGGGATTCGACTAAACCGATAGAAAAAATAGTTCCTCCAGCGATTGTCAAAAAGGAGGTGAAAATTAATAATAAAAAGAAAGTCAACAAGAAGAAAGCCAACAAGAAGAAACTCAATAACAAAAAAAACTTAAAAGGTGATAAGGTATTATTAAAGAAGGATAGGAATGTCGCTGTTAAAAATAAACCAAAACCGGTTAATCGTCCGAAATTAATTAAACCTAAAAAGCCTGATCAAATATATGACACCCTAAATCATTTTGAAATTATTGCCTATTTACAAAATGACAGTGCGAGGAAGGAAAGAACTATTGAAAGTTCTTTGAACAATGTACGCCAAGTTAAAAGTAAAATACAGGCCCATAATACATCAGTTGAGAGGATGCGCTATGAAAGAGCAATTTTTGATATCCAATATCATAAAATTTTGGCCAATTCTATGGCCTGTATAATAATGTTCTTAATAGGGGCGCCTCTAGGTGCCATCATTAAGAAAGGCGGGTTAGGAATCCCGGTATTACTGTCTATTACCTTCTTTATTATTTTTTATGTAATAACAATGACAGGAGAAAAATGGTCTAAGCAGGAATTTATAACGCCTTTATGGGGGATATGGTCGGCCAACTTAATACTATTTCCAATTGGGTTATTCTTTTTAAGACAAGCCAGAAATGATGTCAGATTATTTGAAGCTGATTTTTATAATGTAATGATTGATAAAGTAAAGATTTGGTTCAAAACATTTAAGAGGGGCAATAAAGAAAATTAGCAGCAATAGTTGCTTGTTTACTTACGGATAGGTACTTTTGCAGCTTAATTTTTATAGAACATTTAAACTTTTTGCTAAGCATGTATTTACTTAAAGAGAAAAAAGAAGAGCTTTTTGCAAATCATGGTCGGTCAAAGTCTAAAACAGATACAGGTTCACCTGAATCTCAGATAGCTCTTTTTACCCACCGCATTTTGCATCTTACAGAGCACATGAAGAAAAACAAAAAAGACTATTCTACACAGCAAGGTCTTTTGAAATTAGTGGGTAAGAGAAGAAAACTACTAAATTTCCTTCATAAGACCGATATCGAAAGATATCGAGCAATACTAGCTGAATTGAATTTGAGAAAGTAAAAAAAAGGGAACCTTAAGGGTTCCTTTTTTCGGTTTAATGCAAATGTCTTTGATTAAACCCCAACGATGTATTTAATAACAGATAAATAATATATGCAAATCATTAACAAAACAATTAACCTACCTGATGGGAGAACCATCACCATTGAAACTGGTAAACTTGCGAAACAAGCGCATGGATCAGTAGTAGTAAGAATGGGTAATACCATGTTACTTGCAACAGTGGTGGCCAATAAAGAGGCCAAAGAAGGTGTAGATTTTTTACCACTTTCAGTAGACTACCAGGAGAAATTCGCTTCAACAGGCAAAGTACCTGGAGGATTCTTAAAAAGAGAAAGTCGACTTTCAGATTACGAAATTCTTATTAGCCGTTTAGTAGATCGAGCCATCAGGCCGATGTTTCCAAGCGACTATCATGCAGATATACAAATAGCTATCTCACTTATTTCTGGTGATGAAGAGGCGTTACCTGATGCACTAGCAGCATTGGCAGCATCAGCAGCTCTTGCCGTTTCTGATATTCCTTTTAATGGACCTATTTCAGAGGTAAGAGTAGTAAGAGTTGAAGGAGCGTGGATAGTAAACCCAACAAAAGCACAAAAGGAACTCTCAGATTTGGATATGATCATTGCCGCTAGTATGGATAATATCCTTATGGTGGAAGGTGAAATGAAAGAATGCTCTGAAGATGATATGCTTGAGGCAATCAAAGTAGGACACGAAGCAATTAAAGAGCAATGTAAAGTACAAATTGAATTAGAGAAAGAAGTCGGTAAGACTGAGAAGAGAGAGTATTCTCACGAAACTAATGATGAGGCCCTACAGGCAGATATGCAAACTAAACTGTACGACAAAGCCTACGCAGTAGCTGCTCAGCAAAATGCAGACAAAAACCTTCGTTCTGAATTGTTCGGAAAAATAAAGGAAGAATATATAGAAAGTCTTCCTGAAGATACGGAGTTTGATGTAACTCTAATTGGAAAATATTTTAAATCAATACAAAAATCTGCTTGTAGAAACCTAGTATTAAACGAGAAGAAACGTATCGATGGAAGAAAATTAAACGAAATCAGACAAATTTGGTCTGAGGTAGATTACTTGCCTAACACACACGGATCATCTGTATTTACAAGAGGTGAAACACAATCTTTAAGTACAGTTACTTTAGGTACTAAGATGGATGAGCAACTTATCGATGGTGCTATGTACTCTGGTACCAACAAATTCATGTTGCACTACAACTTCCCTGGATTTTCTACGGGTGAGGTAAAGCCTAACAGGGGACCTGCAAGAAGAGAAGTTGGACATGGTAACTTGGCTTGGAGAGCATTGAAAGTAGTTCTTCCAGATGAAAACCCATACACTATAAGAGTAGTATCAGATATATTGGAATCTAATGGTTCTTCATCGATGGCTACAGTATGTGCAGGTTCATTAGCACTTATGGATGCTGGAATCCAAATTAAAACACCTGTTTCTGGTATTGCTATGGGTATGATTTCTGATAGCGAAACAGGAAACTTCGCAATTTTATCAGATATACTAGGTGATGAAGATCATCTTGGTGATATGGATTTTAAAGTAACAGGAACAGCCAATGGTATCACTGCTACTCAAATGGATATCAAAGTGGATGGTTTATCATACGATGTGATGAAACAAGCTCTTGAGCAAGCTAAAGAAGGTCGTCTTCATATTCTTAATGAAATGAAAAAGACTTTGGAAGCGCCAAGAGAAGATTTGAAACCTACAGCGCCAAGATCATATGTAATTAAAATTGACAAAGATCTTATTGGTGCGGTAATAGGACCTGGTGGAAAAGTTATCCAACAAATCCAAAAAGATACTGGAGCTACCGTAGTAATCGAAGAAATCGAGAATTATGGTCAGGTAAGTATTTTTGCTGTAAATAAAGAAGCAATGGAAGCAGCTATAGCAAAAGTTAAAGCGATAGTAGCGATGCCAGAAGTTGGTGAAACCTATGAAGGTGTTGTTAAGTCAATAATGCCTTTCGGAGCTTTTGTTGAATTTATGCCCGGTAAAGACGGTCTACTGCATATTTCTGAAATTAAGTGGGAACGTGTTGAGAAGATGGACGGTGTAATGGAAGTAGGTGAGAAGGTGAAGGTTAAACTTGTAGAAGTAGACAAGAAAACCGGCAAATTCAGACTTTCTAGAAAAGTTCTTCTTCCTAAACCAGAGAAAAACGAAGAAACTGCTAATTAAATATTCTGCAATTCTTGCCATTTGGCTGTTAATTATTTAAAATCGTTGTTCGTCAGTCTTTGAACTAACAACAATATTTTAATGAGGCAGCTTAAGATTAGCAAGCAAATAACGAATAGGGAGAGTCAATCTCTTGATAAGTATTTGCAGGAAATAGGCAAGGTGGATCTATTGACCCCTGATGAGGAAGTTGAACTTGCTCAAAGAATTAGGGAAGGTGATCAACTGGCGTTGGAAAAACTGACCAAAGCCAATCTTAGATTTGTAGTCTCAGTAGCAAAGCAATATCAAAACCAAGGGTTGTCGCTCGGTGATTTAATCAACGAAGGCAACCTTGGTTTAATTAAGGCCGCTCAAAGATTTGATGAGACTAGAGGATTTAAATTTATATCATATGCCGTTTGGTGGATTCGACAGTCAATCTTACAGGCGCTAGCGGAGCAATCGCGTATAGTGAGACTACCACTTAATAGAGTGGGCTCCTTAAATAAGATCTCAAAAACATTTTCAGAATTAGAACAAAAATTCGAAAGAGAACCTTCGCCAGATGAACTGGCGGAAGTTTTAGAAGTAACTACAGCAGAAGTGGTTGACACGATGAAGATTTCGGGACGTCATGTCTCAATGGATGCCCCCTTTATTCAGGGTGAAGAAAATAGTTTGTTAGATGTCTTAGAAAATGAACATAATGACACACCTGATTCTGAGTTAATGAATGACTCATTAAGGAGAGAGGTTCAACGCGCTTTATCTACCCTTACGCAGCGTGAAGCAGACGTTATCACACTTTATTTCGGATTAAATGGTGAGCATTCGATGACACTTGAAGAAATTGGTGAACGATTTAGCCTCACAAGAGAGAGAGTTAGACAAATAAAGGAAAAGGCAATAAGGCGATTAAGACATACTTCTAGAAGTAAAGCACTTAAACCATATTTAGGATAACAATCCCTAAATAGATATTAATGATAAGGTCTCATAGATAGTGAGACCTTATTTTTTTATTATTGCATAATAAAAGGTATTATAAGCCAACTATTTTTAATCAATAAGGGTTAAAGTAGGGTTAAAGGAAAGTAAAATTATACAAGCAACTACTTATGGAGCAAGAAAAAGTAAAAGTCCTGATTATTGGCTCTGGGCCTGCAGGATATACGGCAGCTATATACGCATCTAGAGCTGGTTTAAATCCTGTTTTAATAACAGGAGGGGAGCCTGGTGGTCAACTTACCACTACTAACGATGTTGAAAATTATCCAGGTTATCCTGAAGGGATTAACGGTCCACAAATGATGATTGATTTTCAAAATCAGGCCAAACGATTTGGAACTGACGTGAGATATGGGATGGTAACGGCAGTTGATTTTTCAGGATATCCACATAAGGCAATTGTTGATGATAAATATGAGATCATAGCAGATGCTATTATTATATCTACTGGTGCCAGCGCAAAATATTTAGGGCTTGATTCGGAAAAAGAATATTATAACAAAGGGGTTTCAGCATGTGCTGTATGTGATGGATTTTTCTATAAAGGGAAGCCTGTAGCGTTAGTGGGTGGTGGTGACACTGCAGCAGAGGAGGCTACTTACTTAGCAAATCTATGCCCTAAAGTTTACATGATTGTAAGAAGAGATGAACTGAGAGCTTCAAAGATTATGCAACAACGGGTATTAAACACACCTAACATTGAAGTTCTTTGGGATACTGAAACAGAAGAAATTTTAGGAGATGGAGATTCAGTTACAGGAGCTAGAGTTATTAACCGTAAAACCGGTGAGAAGAAGGAGATCGCTATAGATGGTTTCTTTGTTGCTATTGGCCACAAACCAAATACTGATATTTTTAAGGAATATCTTGATATGGATGAGACGGGTTATTTAAAGGTTACTCCAGGAACGTCTAAGACAAAAATAGAGGGTGTTTTTGTTACTGGCGATGCAGCTGATAAAGTTTACAGACAGGCAGTAACAGCGGCCGGTACTGGTTGTATGGGGGCGTTAGATGCGGAACGATTTTTGCAATCAAAAGAACTTGAAACAGCTTAATAAATAAAAAAATGAAAAAAATAAACATAATTGTAATTCTGGCAGTAATAATTGCTTCAGGATGTGCCTCTACTAACTCTGTGACACGCGTAGATGACAAAGCACAAATTGATCTTAGTGGAAGATGGAACGATACGGATTCACGTCTTGTCGCTGAAGAAATGGTGAAAGATGGTTTAAGTAGAGTATGGGTTACTGACTTTGTTGAAGAGAATGGTAAGAAACCAACCGTTATTATTGGCATTATTAAAAATAAAAGTAGTGAACATATTAACTCAGAGACATTTACAAATGATATTGAAAGGGAATTTGTGAATTCGGGTAAGGTGAGGATGGTTCAAGGCGGAGAAGCGCGTGAGGAGCTAAGGAGAGAACGTGCTGACCAACAGGAGTTTGCTTCAGATGATACCACAAAGAAATGGGGTATGGAGCGCGGAGCTGACTTTATAATGCAAGGAACAATAAGTTCAATTACTGATTCCAATTCAAACCAAAAACTGGTTTACTATCAGGTTGATTTAGTACTTACGCATATGCAATCCAATGAGAAAGTTTGGATTGGTAGTAAGAAGATAAAAAAGGTCGTTAAATAGTTTATTATTTAATGGAGAGACTTAAAGGTGCCGCTTTGCGGCACTACTATTTTATACCCTTACTTTTCTTGATAGGTTGTGCTACATTCTATCAGAAGAATATTGTTTTTCAAAACCAATTTGCAACTGGCCAAATTGAGAGTGCGAATAAAACCCTAGACAAGAATAAAAAGACTGCCAAAGGCAATAATAAACTCCTTTATAATTTACAAAAAGGGGTTGTGTTACAGATGCTTGGTGATTATGAGGCTAGTAATGAATATTTTGAAAAAGCCTATTTCTTTACAGAAGATTACCGAAAAAACTACTCATTAGAGGCACTTAGTCTTATAACCAATCCTAATGTAAAACCTTATGTTGGGGAAGATCATGAATTGGTATTGATTCATTATTATAAGGCCCTTAATTACTTAAGGATGAATCAATTAGATGAAGCCCTAGTTGAATGTCGAAGAATCAATATTAAATTAAATGAACTTAATGATAAATATGGGGAAAAGAGGAATAGATACGATGTTGATCCATTTGCTCACAATTTAATGGGCATAGTATATGAAGCCTCTGGTGAAATAAATGATGCTTTTATAGCTTATCGGAATGCCTATGTAGCTTATAAAGCAAAATATAAAGATTTCGGAGTGCCTGTCCCCAATCAATTAAAACAAGATTTGATGAGGACTGCCTACCTCAACGGGTTTACCAACGATCTTAAGGAGTATGAAAAGGAATTTAATCAAACCTTTAATTATAATCCCACTGAAAATGGAGAGTTGGTGTTTTTCTGGCACAATGGGCTAGGACCTGTTAAAAGTGAGTGGACGGTTAATTTCTTTGTTGTAAAAGGGGCTGGTGGAGTGGTATACTTTGAAAATAAAGAGTTGGGAATGAGTTTTCCTTTTCCGATGCCTCGTAATGATGACGGCAGTAGCCAGTTGGGTGATTTAAAAATTGTGCGTATTGCATTTCCTAAGTATGAAGAGAGAGTACCTTATTTTTACTCAGCGAATATTGAGGCAAATGGAAATAAAATCCAATTAGAAAAAGGAGAAGACATTTCTTCAATTGCTTTTTCAACGCTTCAGGATCGCATGTTGCGAGAATTTGCTAACACCTTATTGAGATTTGCCCTAAAACAGGCGGGGGAATTAGCTCTAAGAGGTGAGAACGAAGGCCTTGGTGCTTTGCTTTCCATAGTAAATGCAGCTACTGAAAAAGCTGATACAAGAAATTGGCAAACACTACCTCATGACATATTTTATGCTCGAATTCCATTAAAGAAAGGGGATAATAAAATAGGATTGACAGCTATCAGTAATAGCAAAGACAAATCGAAACATGAATTCAATTTTGAAGGACAGTCAAATAAAACTGTTTTTCATATATTTAGCAGCTTGGAGTCGGCACCTCCAGCTTCACAATACTGACATTTAAAAAATATAAACCCATGAAATTAGATATACTGGCATTTGCAGCTCACCCTGATGACACAGAGTTGGGTTGTGCAGGCACATTGGCATTGCATATATCAAAAGGTTATAAGGTAGGGGTAATTGATTTAACGCGTGGTGAACTAGGCACACGTGGTTCTGCTGAAATCAGAGATAAGGAAGCTGAAGTATCAGCAAAATTGCTCGGTTTAACAGTTAGGGATAACTTGAAATTTGCGGATGGTTTCTTTACTAATGACAAAAGCCACCAAATGGCAATTATTAGTTCGATAAGAAAATATCAACCTAGAATGGTGCTTGCGAATGCACCAAGTGATAGACACCCAGATCACGGTCGTGCAGCGGAACTGGTAAAGGATGCTTGTTTTTTGTCGGGATTAGCTAAAATAAAGGTGAAAGATGGTAATGATGAACTTCCGGCATGGAGACCGGAAGTTGTTTATCACTATATACAAAGTAACTACCTCACTCCAGATTTTATTGTAGATGTAAGTGATCATTGGCAAACCAAGGTGGATGCCATTAAATGTTTTGCCTCACAGTTTTATGATCCAAATAGCAATGAGCCAGATACTTTCATTTCTTCACCTGACTTCATGGAGTTTATTGTTTCACGAGCTAAGGAGCTAGGTCACTCCATTGGTGTTAAATATGGCGAAGGCTTTATCAAAACAAAGAATATTGGCGTGTCTAATTTATTTGATCTCAAATAATCATTTCAACGGCTTAACGGTATAGCCCTTATCAGTTAACATTTTCAATAAACCCTGTGACTCGGATAGATGTGATGCCCCGAGCGCAAAGAATGTAGAAGATTCATGCATTTGTTGGGTCATTTTAATTAACCACTCCTTATTTCTGTCAAAAATAAAATGTTGTTCGAATCCTTCATCATTTTCCATTGGATGAAGTGTGTATTCTAGTGTCTGATGTAGATCACCGGATTTATATGCTGTGACCATTTTTTTATAATCAGATAATTGTGCTTCGAAATTTGCAATGGTATGTTTAAGGGCTTTTACCTGTACATCTAATGGGAGTTTCTCAAGTGCTTCTACCTCTCGCTCAATTGTTTCAAGGGCCACAATATTTAAACCCAGTTCCTTAGCCATTGCCATTAACTCATTTTCATAAAATCGAATGTTATCGCCTAGTGTCAAACGAGTCATGGTGGTGGAAAGCATGACAGGCTTAAATTTTTTATAAACTAAATTAAACTTGTATTCAGGGACAGACAGTTGTTCATGGAAAATTCCTTTTAATTTAATGTATTCATCTTTCGTAAGGTATTTTTCTATAGACTCATGGTTAGCCAGATGAGCAGCCTTGTTTAGTTCATGTTTTGCATGATGATCCAAAAGAGTTTCAATGGATAGTTTTTTACACTCAGCAAATTTTGTTTTGGCCAAATTTGGAAAATAGTAATCATCCACCGGAATAAATTTTAGGATACCGAAGATGTAGGAGGGACTCTCCATTTCGTTTCCAGATATCTCCCAAAGGAGTGATTTTTCTTTAATTTGAGCTTGTGAGATGTTTATGGTCAGAAAGATAAAAATAACCAGTTTTACAATTTTCATAAGTGTTTTTAGTTTAATCTAACTTGGTTCGAGCTAACGAAAATATAAAAAATAATTCAATGGTTATTAATACCACTCTACTGACATTACTATTTTTTGTTATTTCATTATTGTTTTTGGGCTTTTACTAATAGTAGGACTACTAAAGCTAGAAACCTCAAATAGATTATTTCAAATAACACCCTATTTAGAATATAAGGATGTGGTTCTTAATAAAGTTAGTTAGTTATTAATTAAACTATCAATTTCAGCTAATTCAGGCATTGTGAACTCAGAAATATCTGGTGCGTTTTCATCAAACAAAACATTAGTAAACCTTGCCTCATAGCGCTTCTCGCCAATTTCTCCGTTTTCATACTTTCGTCCTTCGAAACTGGCAGGCACCTCTAATCCATTAACTGTTTGCCATTCGTTATACATAAGGCAGTTGTATTCGATTTGTTTTTGTCCTGAAAAATAAGTCACAGTATATAGCAAAAGCTCTAACTTGTATGTTTCAGGATTAAAATGGGCGATATACTCATCATCTGCCGTATCACCAACTCCACCGTTATATGATATTTTTAATGCCCGATACTTCTTTCCACTTATAGTAACTAAACCCATATCTTCATATATGATACCTGGATCAGCCAACACATAGGGAATAGCAAAAAAGTAAAAGACTAAATTATGGTAAAAACGAGCAGACATTTTGCCAAAAGCAGCTTTATCCGGAGCTACCCAAACATTATTACCATCCATTCCTATCGTATAATTATCACCTGTTATTCTTACTTTTCGTGTATTTAGGTCAATTAGTTGTGTCTCAGTTTTTGGAGCACCTAATGTGTTTTCTACTGTATATGAAAGCGTACGATACTTCGCCCATTGTTCAATTCCCCCATGAGCGTTTAGTGCTTCGGTCAGTAATTCAGGATAAGCTGGTGGGACCGTGGTTTCTTTGTTATTACTGGTTGTTTCTTTAGATTGATAAGGTTGACAACTTGCCAAAACCATGATCATAAGTATTGAGATGTATTTATTCATACTCAATGTTAGTCATTTATACTTACTAAAGTCTGTCAACCAATTGACATATATAAAAAGAGGTTGTCTTTGTTTAAGACAACCTCTTTTTATAAATATCTAACCTTAATTAATCAATCCTCGATAAACGACTCGAAAGATTTAAATACTAATGGGTCAATTTGAGCTTCTCCCATGAATTTATTCATTTTGCTTACTTCTTTTCCCATTATCTTATCAAACTCGACTTTAGCCTCGTTATACTGACTTTCTAGAAGGGTCAGGTTATCAATCTCAGATGATGAGGGTACATCAAACCCAGTAGCTATTTTACTGTAAAGATTTGATAACTTTTCACGTAACTGAGGTTCTGCTGAACTTACATAGTTATCACCTGTAGTTATCACTAACTTTTCTTTTAAGGTATTCATTTTATCAGCTACGGGCTTTGCAGCGTCATTACCTTTCTTGCTAATTGTCATTACTTGATCGGCCTTTTCTACAGTTGCATCAATTTTATATACCATGTATGCCAGTTGTTCAGACATGTCGTAGAGTTTCATGGTTGTCTCATGTAGTTGTTTTCTTTCAGCGTCAGTTAATAAAGAATTAGGATCATTAGTTAACACAAGTTGCGTTTCGTATGACTCTTTGCCTTTGCGCATAACTACCCTATAAGTCCCTGCTTCAACTCTAGGTGAGGTGAACCCGCCAAAACTGAATGACTTACCCTTTGCAAGTTTAGGTTGACGGATATGATAATTCCATGTAACAACGTTTATTCCTTTCGATTTTCCAGGAGAAAGGTCAATCACGTGATTTCCATCTTTGTCATAAACGTCCATCGTCATTTTGCCAAACGTATGTCTTTTTTTGAGGTAGTAAACTATTTTAGCATCCTTATTAGGGTTAGGCCCCACAAATTCCATTTCAGTACTTGTTCCACCAAAGTTGGTTTCTTCTGATATTATGGTAGGCTTAGAAGCGAAAAAATGAACATCTTCATTTAAAACCTTTTGATTAATCTCACGAAGCGGGCTTATATCATCAATAATGATTATTCCCCGTCCATGTGTACCTAATATCAAATCATTAGTTTTTTCACTCAACTCAATAAAGTGGACAGCTGTGGCTGGCATATTATTGGTAAACCTATTCCAATGTTTTCCACCGTCAACAGTAATAAAAAGGCCAAATTCTGTTCCTAAAAATAACAAATCGGGATTCACAAAATCCTCTTGAATATTTCGTGCAAAGCCTTTTATTTCGGAGGTCGCAATTGATTTCCATGTAGCACCATAATCTGAAGTTTTGTAAACATAAGTATTCATATCACCATGAGCATGGCCTTCAAATACCGCATAGGCAGTGCCTTTGTCATGGACACTCGCTTCTATATGATAACACCAAGTGTTTGCTGGCAAACCCAAAATATTTTTAATAGTGTTAGTCCAAACTTTGCCACCATCTTTGGTAACCTGAACATTACCATCATCTGTACCCACCCAAATCACTTTCTCATCAATAGGAGATTCAGCAATCGTAAAAATGGTTGTATGATTTTCTGCGCCAGAATTGTCAACAGATAATCCACCTGATTTCGATTGATCCTGTTTTTTTGGATCATTAGTAGTTAAGTCAGGAGATATTTTTGTCCATGTATTACCCATGTCTTCAGATTTATGAAGAAACTGGCTACCCATATAAAATCTATCTGGTTGGTGTTTGCTGACTGCCATGGGGGCATTCCAGTTAAACCTTAATTTTGGATCTCCTTTAGCAGGTAGTGGCTGAATGGTTTTAGTTCTTTTTTTAACTAAATCATATCGCCATACATTTTCAGCGCCTTGCATTTCAGAATACACTATGTCCTTAGTAGGGTGTTTTAATACTCTAAACCCATCACCAAACCCAAGTACATTCCAGTCACGAGCTTCGATTCCCCCTGGAGAAGAAGAAGGTCCGTACCACGAACCATTGTCCTGAAGTCCACCATAAATATTATAGGGATCCTTATCATCTATGCTAATATGATAAAACTGCGATACAGGTAGATTAGCAACTATTTCGAATGTAGTACCTCCATTCCATGAACGATAAACACCGCCATCGGTCCCTGCATACATTCTATCAGAATTCTTAATATCAAAAAGAATATCGTGGATGTCAGCATGCATTTGCCCTAATCCTTTGAAGGTCTTTCCTCCATCACGACTGATAGAACCAAACAAACCTCCTTTTACAATAATATCAGGATTTCTAGGATCAACAACTATTCTTGAAAAATAGAAAGGCCTTACTACAAGTCCGAAATCATTGTTCAAATGTTTCCAGCTTTTTCCGCCATCATCTGACCGATATAGTCCTTTGTCTTTATTTTCTTCAGATTCTATTACCGAATACAAAATATCACTATTAGAGGGAGCTAATGCAAAGCCTATTCGCCCTAGTTTTCCTTTTGGAAAGCCGTTGTGAATTTTATTCCATGTTTTACCAGCATCGGTAGATTTATATAAGGCGCTATTTAATCCTCCTGAGCTAAATGACCAAGCTGTTCTTCTAAATTCCCACATGGAAGCGTAGAGAATGTTAGGATCTTTTGGATCCATTATTATATCACTACAACCAGTTTTAGCATCACTGTAAAGAATTTTATTCCAAGTCTTTCCTCCATCGATAGTTTTGTAAACACCACGTTCGTCACTGTCGCTCCAAAGAGCTCCTAGTACACCTACATATACTTCGTTACCATTATTTGGATTGATTTCAATACTTGAAATTCTCTCAGACTTGTCAAAACCTATTTTATCCCAGTTTACTCCGCCATCTGACGATTTATATAGTCCATCACCAATAGATACACTGTTTCTAGTCCAAATCTCGCCTGTTCCTACCCAAATGGTTTTATCAGGATCAGTAGGATCAACTGCTACAACCCCAATGGATTGTGCATGTTCATCAAAAATTGGGTTAAAGGAAGAACCACCATCACTTGATTTCCAAACGCCACCACCAGCAGTACCAACATAGATGATTTTGTTATCTGTGGGATGAGCCTCTAGATCTATGATCCTGCCACTCATTAAGGCAGGCCCTATTTGTCGGGCTTTTAGATCGCCAAACAATTCTTTCCCATCAAGTACAATTTCATCCTGCGCCTGAATTAAGCTCGAATAGGCTATTGCTAAAAATAATATTATTATCTTTTTCATATTCTTAATTAATGATTTATTCCCCACTTGGGAAGGCGAATAGACTTTCATCTACTTCTGGGTTCGCTTCAATACTTTCAATTATAATTGGTTGTGATTGACCACCCTTGATCCCCTGAGTCATTGAAAATGGAAAATATAAACCATCAACCTCATCATAGTCACTAAATACTACTTGGCTAATATTACCTTTTGCTGGACCAGAGATAATCTCCTCTTCTAACATCAAAATGATGAAATTGTCCTTATCAAAGTAGTAGAAAGATACTTTGTCTACTTTTTCACCATCAACAGTAATCGGTTCTTTAGTAAGTTTAAGTTTGTAGGTATCAGTACCCTCAATTTTTTCTTCACCAGCGAGTTCTAACTTATATCCCTTTTCTTTATAGTTTAATAAATCACTTGGAAAATCATTGGCATCGAGTTTTTGATTTGCTGTCGCTTCTGCATCAGCTTTTTCAGCTTTCATAGATTGAAAATTCATATTCCAAAGTGTTTCTCCATCATACACACCTTGCATAAAACTATTTCCTTGTAAGGATATTTTAGTATACTGACGTCCATCTTTCATAGACACAATCTCCAATGGAATCTCCATTCCACCTTGGTTGACTTTAGCTTGTATTTTCATGGATTTTAAGTTTCCCCAAGCCTCTGCACCACCGGTATTTTCAAAATAATTATTTACAATTTCATCTGCAGTTTGTGCATAGGTAAAACCTGTCATGAACAGAACTACAATAATTAAAGTCAGTTTAGTTTTCATAAGTTTCTATTTTTGGTTTGAGTTAAGAATATAATGTTACTAAAATAATATTCAATTTACTTGATAGACATAATGAGCGGTAAATATTTAAGACAATAAGTTAAAAAATAATTTAAATGACTTGAAAAATGTATTGCATTCAGCTACTCTGTTTGTCAACATCTATAGATATTAATTATGTTTATAGGATGTTTATGAAATCGATTCAATTTTTAGTGTTGTTTCTTTTGACAATACCTCTTTTTTTTAGTTCATGTGACAATCAAGAATCCGCACTATTGGATAAGGGAATTTCTAAGGGTCTAGCGGTTTTTAGAAAGGAGAATATTTCTAATGTGAGTTATGATTTAACATTTGCTATTCCAAAATCAAGAAAGGAACGCATAGAAGGCAGCCTCATCCTTCAATTTGAATTTATAAAAGATATAACAGATTTAATACTAGACTTTAATGCTCCTGAAAAATTAATACATCAGATTAAAGTTCAGGGTAAAATAGTGGAATTCAAGATAACCAATGAGCACATTGTAATACCTTCAAAATATCTATCAGAATCGAATAAAGTAGAAATATCATTTACAGCAGGTGAACAGTCTTTAAACAGACATGACGATTATTTATTCACCCTTTTTGTTCCTGATCGAGCCTCTACTTGCTTTCCACTATTTGATCAACCCGACATAAAAGCTGAATACAAACTAGTTTTGAGTATACCCAAAGATTGGAATGCCGTTGCTAATGGTGCTGAATTGAAAGTTTCGGAAGAGTGGAATATAAAAACGATGGAATTTGCAAGAACTCTACCAATAAGCAGTTATCTGGTCGCTTTTGCTGCTGGCGAATTCGATATCATCACTAGAACTGTAAATGGAAGGGAAATGCGAATGTTTCATCGGGAATCTGATTCAACCAAGGTATCAGAGAATGTAGGCGCCATTTTTGAACAACATGAGGAAGCGATAGATTGGCTTGAAAAATATACTGGTATTCCTTATCCGTTTCCAAAGTTTGATTTTGTAGTTATTCCGTCATTTCAATACGGTGGTATGGAACATCCTGGGGCTGTATTTTACAAAGCATCCTCTCTTTTTTTAAGCAAAAGTAGTACGCTCAATGAAAAAATGGGTAGGGCAAATTTAATAGCTCATGAAACGGCACATATGTGGTTTGGCGACTTAGTAACGATGCCTTGGTTTGATGATGTTTGGCTTAAAGAAGTGTTTGCCAACTTCATGGCGGCAAAAATTAGCAACCCCCAGTTTCCTGATGTCAATCATGACTTACAGTTCTTGATGACACATTACCCAGCAGCTTATGATGTTGATAGAACAGATGGGACACATCCAATCGCTCAGAAACTTGACAATTTGAAGAATGCAGGTTCATTGTATGGTAATATAATCTATAAGAAGGCACCCATTGTGATGAGAATGCTAGAGAATAAAATTGGCGATTCTACATTTCAGGTTGGAATAAGAAAATATCTTAGCGATAATAAATTTGGGAATGCAAGTTGGGACGATCTGATAGAAATATTGAGTAAGGAGTCTCATCAAAATCTTAAAGATTGGGACAATAGATGGGTTAAAAATGCCCGAATGCCACTTACAATGAATAGGCTTAGGTTTGGTAAGAAGCATTTGCAGAGGATTATACTTATCAATTATGGTCATGGAAATAATAAGTATTGGCCACAAACTCTCACAATAGGATTTATCCATAATGACACATTACAGCTACTCAATGCAGAAATTGATTCGCCCTCTTCTTCCATAAAAACAGATTCAATTCTTAACCCTGATTATGTTTATACCAACTATGGTGGTATGGGCTATGGTTATTTTTCCATGGGACCAACTAGTAAGAAATATTTTCTAGAACATATTCAAGAGCAATCAACTCTATTGCGGGGTGGTTTATGGATCAATTATTTTGAAATGGTTTTGATGCAGCAAATAAAACCAGAAACACTTATGGATGCTATTTTAAAATCACTTCCAATTGAAAGTGAACCTATAATAGCAGATTATTTAAATCGAAGGCTAGAAATACTTTATTGGAAGTTATTTACACCTGCTCAAAGGATTGCCTACGCCTCTAAAATTGAAGGGATGCTACTAAACATGTCAATTAATACTGCCAACCCAGAGTTGCAAAACAGTTTTTTTCAAACATTTTATGATATTGCTATTACCAAACACAGTATTGCTATTATTAAAAAAATATGGTCAGATAAATTGGAGTTAGATGGGCTAGAAATATCTGAAAATGATTACATCACAATGGCTTACGAACTAGCTCTAAAGGAGAAGGACAGTGCTTCAATAATTCTGAAGGAGCAATTAATTAAAATAAAAAACAAAGATAGGAAGGCCCGTATGAAGTGGGTAATGCAGGCATTGGATCCAGATTTACAAAAAAGAGACATTTTCTTTACAAGTTTGAAGAAAGAAGAAAACCGTGAAACGGAAGAATGGGTACTAGAGGCAATGTATTATTTAAATCATCCTTTAAGGCAAAATGATTCTGAAAAATATATTAAACCCGGATTGGAACTGCTGGAGGAAATTAAAACTACCGGGGATATATTTTTCCCACAAAGATGGTTGGATGCCTTGTTAGACGGGCATCAATCAGAAACGGCTGCAGATCATGTAAGGCAATTTTTGTATAAGCATAATAAATACCCTGCTGATTTGAAGAATAAAATATTACAGTCTTCAGATATGTTGTTTAGGGCAGTTCAAATTCAATCAGAAAGGGATACAACCAGCACTTATTGAGAGACTTAAAACTTTTATATTGCAGATTAATTGTTTGCTAGGGTAACCTTTTATTATTTAAAGAGTCTTTTGATCAAACTAGTATTTAATGAGTGAGGAATTACTAAAAGCCATTATCCAGTTATTTGCTATTGTAGCCAGAGAACGAGTAACTGAAGATGAACGTGCCAACATAAAAGAATTCCTTTCTGTACACCTTAACCAAGAGGCATCAGGATACTACCTTCAATTATTTGATAACTATTGTCATGAAAACACTGTAGAGGATAAGAAAGACCTCGAAGTTGATGATGACACCTTAATGTTTGTTGAGGACTGGTCAAAGATAATGGCCATCATCAAGCAAGTGAATTTGGCACTAACCGCCCAACAAAAGGTGGTATTAGTGATGAAAATCATAGAGTTAGTATATGCAGATAAAGATATTTCTGAACGTCAAGAAAATCTAATATTCTATATTGGTGAAGCCCTTAAGATTACCCGCTCGGATACCATTGCCTTAAAATCCTTTGTTATCGGGGAAGATTTAGAAGAGTTGTCTTCAAAAAATATACTTATAATAGATGAAGGATCAGGAGAGTATAAAATCAAAGGTCCTAGAATAGTTGCAAAAAATCTTACAGGTCTTGTAGCAATTTTTAGAGTACCACATATTGAAACCTACTTCATTAAGTATCTTGGAATAAGCACTTTATATGTAAACAGTATAACGCTAAAAAGTCGGAAGATTGATATTTTCCCTACTGGAAGCACGATAAAGGGGGATAAAATTGACACGATATATTATAGTGATGTTGTTACCCGCTTCTTACGAGGAAAGAGTAGGAGTAAAATAACCTTTACTGCAGAGCACTTATTTTACCATTTTAAAAGTGGAAGGGCGGGTTTACAAAATGTGAATCTTAGTGCGGAAGGAGGAAAGCTCATTGGAATCATGGGTGCAAGTGGTTCGGGTAAATCAACACTACTTAACGTTATTAATGGGTTGGAAAAACCTTCCGGAGGGAGGGTAATCATTAATGGCATTAATATCCACGAAAATCCTGAAAAAGTAAAAGGGGTTGTAGGCTATATTCCTCAGGATGACCTTTTGATGGAGGATTTATCTGTATTTCAAAATCTTTATTATGCAGCTAGACTTTGTTTTAGTTACCACTCTAAAGATGAAACTTCGGCCTTAGTAAATAAGGTTTTGGTCAATCTTGGTTTGAGTGAAATCGCACATTTAAAAGTAGGTTCACCACTAGATAAAACTATAAGTGGTGGCCAACGGAAGCGAGTTAATATTGGGTTGGAATTACTTCGTGAACCCAGCGTACTTTTCGTAGACGAACCAACTTCAGGTCTTTCATCTCAAGACTCAGAAAATATAATGGATTTGCTCAAAGAGCTTTCCTTGAGAGGAAAAATGGTTTTTGTTGTAATCCATCAGCCTTCATCTGATATTTTCAAAATGTTTGATGATCTTTTGATATTGGATGTTGGAGGATTTGAAATTTATTATGGCAACCCAATAGAAGCTATTACTTACTTCAAGGAAATTGTAAATGCTGCCAACCGAAAACAAAGTGCTTGTCCTGAATGTGGGAATATAAATCCCGAACAGATATTTAGTATTATTGAAACTAAAGTAGTCAATGAATTTGGGCGACTAACAAATACCCGAAAAGTGTCACCGGGTCAATGGTACCAGTATTTTAAAGACCATAAACAACCTCGAAAGCTTGTTCATGAAACCGAAAGAATCAAAGTTTCGCAGAAGATCCCCAACAAGCTGAAGCAATTAAAAGTATTCGTTAAACGTGATTTGCTTTCTAAATTATCTGATAAGCAGTATTTACTCATAAATCTGATACAAGCGCCATTATTAGCCTTGTTTATGACTTTTTTGGTACGTTATTATGCTACCATTGAGCGTGAAAATCCTACTTATTCCTTCTTTGAAAATGACAATATACCTGTCTACTTTTTCATGAGTATAATCGTGGCTCTTTTCATGGGACTTACGGTTAGTGCAGAAGAAATTTTTCGAGATCGTAAAATATTGAAAAGAGAACGTTTTCTAGATTTAAGTAAGGGCAGCTATCTTACTTCAAAGATTCTTGTCTTGTTCATGCTTTCGGCCATACAGACATGTTCTTTTGTTGTAGTTGGAAACTATGTTTTACAACTACAAGATATGGGTCTTAGTTTTTGGATGATTTTGTTCAGCTGCTCGTGTTTTTCAAATATCATGGGGTTGAATATATCATCTACCTTCAATTCGGCTGTTACTATTTATATTCTAATACCTTTATTACTTATCCCGCAGTTACTACTAAGTGGTGTAGTAATCAACTTCGATAAATTTAATCCTGCAGTTAGTACCATGGATGGTGTGCCTGCAGTTGGCGAAGTAATGGCCTCACGATGGGCTTTTGAAGCGGCATTAGTTACCCAGTTTAAAGATAATCCTTATGAAAGTCAGTTTTACGAATTTGATAAGAGGTTGGCCGATGCAGAATACAAGAAGCTTTATTATGTACCTCGATTGGAATCTGAATTGTCAGATGCATTTGTCAACTTAAAATATAGGCTAAACCCTCAACAGGCACCCAAGATTACCAAATCATTGGAAATTTTAAGCAATGAGATATCATTGGAATTGGCTTCTATTGGTTCGGATAAATTTCAATATTTGGATCGACTCAAAATTGATAAGTTCGATTCTGCAACCCATAAAGCCACAAGTCAATTCTTGATGAATCTTGGTCAATACTATGTTAATAAATATAAAAAAGCCGAAGAAGATAAGGAAACATTTATGGCAACACTAACAGATACGCCACAGCATAGGGAACAATTAGATTCTATGATGTATGAATATCAGAATGAAGCTATAGTTAGTGCTTTGACAAATAAAACGGCTACCTATAGAGTTATTGAAATCGATAATCGATTGGTTAGAAAAATTAATCCAATTTATTTTACAGATCATCAGCCTTCTAGTCCATTTGATTTCAGGGCTAAGTTTTTTGTACCAGTGAAACACTTTTTAGGATTTAAAATTGACACACTATACTTTAATGTGATGATGATTTGGTTTATGTCTTTTTTGTTATTTGTCACCTTGTATTTTGATGGCTTGAAAAGACTTATCGCTATTTTTACTTTTCGAAAAAGGCGAACAGGCCCACAATTTTGATCAAGTGACCTTTGATTACCGTTCAAGAAATGATAATTTAATATCAATCAAATAACGGTAACATGAAATTCGGTGATATCAATCCTTCAGAGTTAGACCAACATGACTTTATTCTTCCAGATGATCATCCCGATACAAGTAAAGTGTTAAGTAAAGGTAAAGGCAATGTGGATATTTACGTTGGCTGTGCCAAATGGGGAAGAAAAGAATGGGTAGGTAATTTGTATCCAATTGGCACAAAGGACAAAGAGTTTCTTTCTGAATATGTAAAACATTTCAATGCCATTGAAATGAATAGTACATTTTATTCCGTTAAAAAGGCGAATGTGCAATCATGGGCTGAAAAAGCACCTGATAGTTTCAGGTTCAGTCCCAAATTCAATAGGAGTATTAGCCACATTAAGCGTCTCAATGAAGATTCATATCGATACACAGATTACTTTCTTGATGCCATTGCTGGGTTTGAGCATAAATTGGGAGCTTCATTTCTTCAGGTGCCTGATAATTTCGCCAGTAAATACTTTGACAGACTGACGGATTATATAAAACGAATACCAAAAGAATTGAATTTATCGGTTGAATTCAGACATGAAAGTTGGTTTGAAGACCCAACAATTTGTGATGAAACATTTCAAATGCTAAAAGAACATAATATAGGTGTTGTAATTACAGATGTAGCCACTCGAAGAGATGTTTTACACTCCAGATTAACGACACCGAAGGCTTTTATTCGATTTAATGGGTATGGGCTACATAAAACAGACTATGAGAGACTTGATAATTGGGTTGAACGTATTCAAGCATGGGTTGGTCAAGGACTTGAAGAAGTCTACTTCTACGCTCACCAAGAAGATGAATCATATACACCAAAAACATGTGATTATATTATAGAAAAACTCAATAGGGCAGGTGATTATAATATTCAAAGACCCCAGTTTCAAGGATAAAAGGATTCAATGTCTAAACAATCCACATATGTTGAAGTTGGGAAACGAAAATTAGAACTTACTAATCTTACCAAAATTCTGTACCCCGAAGATGAGGTTTCAAAGGCCGAAATTATTCAGTACTATTTGAGCATAGCGCCTACAATGCTTTCCCACATTAAAGGTAGTCCATTATCCCTTATTCGATTTCCAGATGGGATTCATGGTGAACAATTTTTTCAAAAAAACCGCCCAGACTGGGCACCTGATTGGGTAGAATATGTAGCGTTGGGCACTGAGACAAAAAAGGACTATATATTGGCTACCGAAGAGGCCGCACTAGTTTGGCTTGCCAATCTTGCCTGTTTAGAGGTTCACCAAATGCAGATCAAGCGCCCTAGTTTGGATAAAGCATATTACATGGTATTTGATTTGGACCCACCTGAGGAATATGATTTCGAAGCCTTAAAAAGTATTGCTTTCAATTTGAAGGATCATATTGAAACCTATGGGTACAATGTTTTTGTGAAAACTACTGGCGGGAAGGGTCTTCATGTAATTGTTCCTTTAAACCCAAAATGGTCAGTAAATGAGGCCTTTGAAGCCGCATCTGATATAGCCAAGCCGTTTGAGAAGTCAAATCCTTTAACTACTCTCCAGATCAAAAAGGAAGCTCGTAAAGGAAGAGTGTTGATTGATATATATAGAAACAGAAATAGCCAAACCATAATCTGTCCTTATAGTTTACGTGGGAGAGTAGGATGCCCAGTTGCGGCCCCAATCACCTGGGATAAATTAACAGACATAAAAAGTTCCAAAGACATCCATATAAGAAATGTAATGGACTTGATAATGCATGAGGGCGATGCATGGGAAGGAATTGGAGCTTTTTCTACTGATCTCCATACTAAGGTAAAAACATTGCCGAAAGTAAAAGTGCTTGGTAAAAATGCAAAGCATAAATCCCCTGAACAATTGTCAGAATATGAAAAGAAACGAGATTTCGACAAGACTCCAGAACCTCAGGGGTTGTTTGCAGGTGGCGACAATACAGGCTTTGTAATACACAGACACAGCGCATCTCATTTACATTATGATTTACGTCTCGAGCAAGAGGGTGTTTTACGATCGTGGGCGGTTCCTAAGGGTATGCCACCCAGACCGGGGATAAAAAGATTGGCGGTGGCTACTGAAGATCACCCAATGGAATATATCACTTTTGAAGGAGAAATACCTAAAGGCCAATATGGAGGGGGTAAAATGTGGGTATTTGCCAATGGTAAATATGAAATCACCAAAGAGAAGAAAGATGGCTTTTATTTCAAACTGAATAGCCAAGGGTTTACGGGGGAGTACCGTATGCATCTGATGAAAGATAAAGAGTGGTTATTGGAGCGCGTTGATAACCCTCAAATCGATATGGTGACTAGGCCACTCGGCCCAATGCTCGCTGATCGTTCATTAGTTGTACCAAAGGGGGACTTTATTTACGAAATGAAATGGGATGGTATTCGTGCTCAAATTATAGTTAACGAAGGACAATTGACTATTCTAAGCCGTAATAAATTGGATTTGACACAGCAATTCCCGGAATTAAATATAGAAGCGTTTAGAACACTTTCAGGTGTGTTTGATGGAGAAATTGTCTGTTTTGATAAAGAAGGTAAACCTAACTTTAAGCAGGTGATTCAAAGGATGCAGGGTAAAGGAGAGCGTGAAATAGAATTAGTCAGTAAGCGTAACCCTGCCTTTTGCTACCTGTTTGATTGTCTAAATGTGGATGGAAAATCCATTATTCATGAACCCCTTTTAAGACGAAGGGCTTGGTTGGAGGATAGCATTAGGAAAGGTACATCTGTCAGGATAAGCGAGATTATTGAAGATGGAGAAGCACTGTTTGAAGCCACCAAAAAAATGGGCCTGGAGGGTATTATGGCCAAGGAAAAAATGGGACTCTATTATCCTGAAAAACGTAGTAGTACTTGGTTGAAAGTAAAGAATAAAACCACTGATACTTTTGCGATTATTGGTTACACAGAAGGAAAAGGAAATAGAGAAGAGCTATTTGGCGCACTCCATGTGGTAGATGTTAAATCAAATTCCATTTATAGGGGTAAAGTGGGAACAGGGTTTACAGATAAAAAAATGGCCATTATTTTAAAAGAATTAGAAACCATTGAAAAGATAGATAAGCCTATTCAAGAAAAATTAATGGATGATAAAACTACTGTTTGGGTAAAACCTAATCTTAAATGCAAAATCCAATATTCTGAATTAACAGAAAATGGTACCTTAAGAGATCCTGTTTTTAAAAAACTGATGAATTAATTATTATGACAGATTTTAAATCATACTTATAAATGCTCGGAATACTAGTCATACTTACTCTCTCGTGGGCACTTTTACATTTTATTGAAAAGAAGAATCTACTCATCTTAGGTTTTCTTCCAGTAGGAAAAAGACTAATACAATTTGCCATTGGTTTTATCTTTATTTCAATTATTAGCATTGGCTTCATTTATCATGAAGGGATTGTAAAACAGATCGAGTGGACTTTAAATCACGAAATTGATCTCCAGTCTGTCTTTGGTTCGTTATTTTATCACTTCAAATCAGCACTAACTGAAGATTTGATTTTCAGAGGGGCATTACTCTATATTCTTATATCTAAACTGGGCAAATTAAAAGCGCTTTGGTTATCTGCAGTCTGTTTTGGTGTTTATCATTGGTTCTCCTACGGGATGTTTGATAGTGGAATTGTACCCATGATTTATGTGTTTATCACAACCGCACTTATGGGGTATGTTTGGGCCTATTCTTTTGCCAAAACACAATCCATTTTGTTGCCTTTAGGATTTCACTTTGGATGGAATTTTATAAGGACGCTATTCTTTGATGCTGCACCTTATGGTGAATTAATTTGGAAAGAAACATCCCGAACAGAATTGTTAGAATGGAATGGTTTTTACTATGCTATATTAACAGGTCTAGCAGTTCCTATAATTACCTACCTATTCGTTCGGTATTTTTTTAACGAGGCGGAATCTACTGACCTAGAAAATGAAGATAATTCGTAATTGAATTTCTTGATACTTATCAATAACTTGCACTAAAAGAACTAAAAATATTATGAAAAAGATACTTGCAATAGTGTTAGTGGGCTTGGCTTTATGGTCTTGTAATAAACCAATAGAAGAACATATAGTTACAACCAAACTCACGGGAGTAATTACTAACCCTAAGAGTAACATAGTAAAACTCACTAATAATGAATTTGATTTAATAGATACTCTTAGTGATGAGGGAAGTTTTGTTATAGAGTTGATCATTGACAAACCGACTTATCTTACGTTTCACCATGGAACCGAAATTGCCTATATCTATCTTAATTCTGGTGACAGTTTAAACTTATCACTTGATACCAATAAGTTTGATGAATCCTTAACTTTTAGTGGCGATGTTAAAAATGAAAATCAGTATCTGGTTGCGAAAGTATTATCTAGGGATGGGGAATTAAGCACTCATAATCTATACTCATTAGATGAACAAGATTTTCTTTTAACGATAGATTCAATGCAAACTAAATATGACAAACTACTAGCGAAAATGGTAAAACCTAGTGATGATAGTGTCTTTTTTAGTACAGAAAAAATTAAAAATTCACTTGACAATACGTTAAAGAAGGCGAATTATGAAAATAACCATGGCTACGTAACAACAGATACTACATTTAAACTCAGTGAAAATTACTATGCTTTTTTCGATGAATTGGATAGAAATGACGAATCAATGCTCCAAATCCCATTGTACTTATATGTACTGGAGGCCTATGTTAATCACAAGTTTGATAGTTATCATTTTGATTATGAGAATGAACCTCTATCAAAAGCTTTTAATGGGCAAATAGAAATTGTTGAAAATGATTTTACCAATGTGAAAATCAAACTTCCGTTGATGTCATCCATAACTGATCAGTACATTTCAAGTATTGATTCTGAAAGTGCGGTGAATATTTTAAATAAAATTAAAACAATAGATATTGAAAAGAAGTACATCACAGATTTGGAAGAAAAATGGAGTCTGTTGAAGAAAGTAGCCGTTGGTCAGCCTGCTCCAAATTTGAAATTTGTAAATACTTCGGGGGATACTATAAGCATTGTTGACCTAAAAGGTAAGATGGTTTACATTGATGTGTGGGCTACTTGGTGTGGGCCATGTTTAGCTGAACTGCCAAGCTTGGAAAAACTTCAGGAAGAATTAAAAGGGGAGGATATCACTTTTATGAGTGTATCAATAGATGATACGATGGACCCTTGGAAGAAAATGGTTGAGAAGAAAAAAATGAAAGGCACTCAGGTATTTGATGATGGTGCTTGGAAAGCCGACATTATTACAAGCTTTGTAATTAATGGCATTCCTAGATTTATTTTACTTGATAAAAATGGTATAATTCTGGATAACGATGCTCCACGACCCTCTGGTAATATCAAGGAGATTATACTTAAAAACCTAAATTCAGAAAGTTAATAACCCCCTTTATTATAATAAAATAGCCATAGAATTCATTCTATGGCTATTTCTGTTTAGTGTAGCCATATTTTACCCAAGTAAAGAATCTTAATTTCTTTATCTTGGTATCATTATTGGCACTGTGTTTTGAAAACATTTACCTTTTATGAAAATTACATTTACACTTTTATTGATTGTTATCTGTTGGAATTTATCAATTCAGGATGCTGTATATAAAGCTTTAAAGGGTGATAGTGTAGAAAGTGTAGATTATGCATTGAACGCCTTGCAGAAAGAGAGTATGGATGAACCCGTAATTAGGGCATATAAGGGGGCGTTATTAATGAAAAAAGCAGGTCTTATAAATGGACCTCTCAATAAGCTTGATATGTTCAAAGAGGGGCATAAGATATTGGAAAAAGAGATTCAAAGTGATCCAAAAAATACAGAATATCGTTTCCTAAGGTTGACTATTCAGGAAAATGCGCCCAAAATTCTTGGCTATAATGAAAACCTTGATGAGGACAAACTGTTTATTGGTCAACATTATCACAGTATGAGCCTAGAAATGAAATTGCATATTAAAGAATATGCCAGCAGATCAACTATCTTAAATCAATCAGATTTGATAGATTAGTGGCAATTAGAATCATATGAAGAACATTTTAGTTATTAATTACAGCCAGTCTGGCCAACTGGATGAAATATTAAATAATTTTCTAGCTCCTTTTGAGAATTTTGAAGTAGATAGAGTAAAGATTGAGCCCAAGCAAGCTTATCCATTCCCGTGGTCAAGTGAGGTATTTTTTGATGTAATGCCTGAAACGGTACTTGAAGAACCTATCGAATTGGCTCCTTATCAGCTTCGACATGAAAAATATGATCTGATCATTATTGGATATCAACCCTGGTTTTTATCTCCTTCACAACCGATAACGGCATTGCTAAAAGACCCATCATTTAGAAGTGTCTTGAAAGATACACCAGTAGCTACAGTTATCGGTGCTCGAAATATGTGGCTCAATTCACAAGGGAGCGTGGTAAGGGAAGTAGAAGAGGCGGGGGGATATATGGTGGCCAATATTCCATACATTGACAAAGTACAGAACCATGTAAGTGCTTTTACAATATTGCATTGGATGCTCACAGGTAAAAAAACTAAAAAGTGGGGCATATTTCCGATACCTGGTGTTAGTCAGCATGATATTGATAATGCCGCAGTATATGGCATACCACTAGCGGAAGCTATTGAGACAGGAGAATATGGTCAAGTACAGGATAAGATATTAGAGATGGGGGACATTCGTATTCCGTCTTCTATAATGCTTATCGAAGCAAGGGGTAAGAAGTTATTTATAATATGGGCCAACCTGATTAAACGAAAAGGAAAGACACCTGAGAAACGTGCATTTTGGGTATCTTTTTTTAAATGGTATCTGGTAACGGCTTTGTTTGTCATCTCACCACCTATTCTCATTATTCATACAATCTTAAAACCATTGATGTTGGGAAGTATTAGAAAGACAAGAAAAAAATATTTGTACTTGGGAATCAATAAGAATTAAAGCGCATGCAACACGATTATGATGTAATAATATTAGGTGGTGGCTTAGCGGGATTGACTCTTGCTATGCAACTAAAGCAAAAGGAGCCTTCATTAAAAATAACGGTATTAGAAAGACGTAAGAATGAGGCGTTGGATGCGGCACATAAAGTAGGTGAATCTACTGTAGAGTTGGGTACATATTACTTGCGTGAAGTACTTGGACTTAAAGACTATCTAGAAGAGAATCATCTTCACAAGCATGGATTAAGGTTTTACTTTTCTCCTCATGTTAAAGAGTCGATTGAAAAACGAGTAGAGTATGGTGCAAGAAATGAATTGTTCGTGCCCAGCCACCAAATTGACAGAGGCATTTTTGAAAACGATGTGATGACGATGGTCTCCAAATTAGGAGTTGATGTGAAGATGGACACCGGTGTAAAGGATGTCAATCTTTCCGATGAAGGTCATACGGTAAAATACCTTCAGTCGGGTGAGCTAAAGGAGATATCTGCCTCATGGGTAGTTGACGCTACCGGCAGGACTAATTATTTGAAAAGAAAAGAGGGGTTAGCAAAAGATACTGATCATAATATTAATGCAGTTTGGTTTAGGGTAGAAGGAGAAATTGATGTTACTGATTGGTCTGATGATCAGCCTTGGAAAAAATACATCAATCCAGGTTTACGTAGGCTGGGTACCATTCACTTCATGGGTAAAGGATTTTGGGTTTGGTTCATTCCATTGTCATCAGGTAATACAAGTGTGGGCATTGTAGCCGACCCACGGTTTCATGAATTTTCCGATATTAACACCATAGACAAGGCTTATCAATGGCTTAAAAAAAACGAGCCCTTATGTGCTAAAAATTTAGCTGAGAAAATGGATAAAGTCCTCGATTTTAAAATATTAAAAAATTATTGCTATAACGCTGAGCTATTCTTTTCAACTGACAATTGGGGTATAGTGGGGGAGGCTGGGGCTTTCTTAGATCCTTTTTACTCTCCTGGCACAGACTTTATTTCTATCGGAAATGCCTGTATGTCCGATCTTATTGTACGCGACTTTAACGGAGAAGATGTTTATACGCGCTCGATTGTATATGACAAAGTGTATGGCAAATTATTTGATAATTGGCTTCCTATTTATCAGGATAAATACGAATTGTTTGACAATGCTCAGGTCATGTGCGTAAAAATCACATGGGATTTTGCAATTTATTGGGCAATCCCTTCTTTGATGTTTACTAATGGGGCATTTGTTAATATGGATGTTCTCAAAGCACTTTTTACCGTGGACAACAGTTTCGGTGAGCGTTTTGGGAAATTAAACAAACAAGTACAGAATTTGTTACTTGAGTGGGGCAGATTGGAAAACGGCAATATCAGTGAAATATATATTGATCCTATGGACGTGCCATTTATGAGAGACTTTCAAAAGGGATTGGAAACCATTCACAAGTCAGATGAAGATTTAATAAACCAATTGGAATCTAACTTAGCATTACTTGAAACCATGGGGGCAGAAATATATAGAGTACTAGGTGTAAGGCTAAAAGGCATGCCTTCAGATTTAGCTATTGATCCTTATCAAATGTCATTGGCATCAAGTAAGGCTGATTTGTTTGAACAAGGCAAATCAGAATCAGCAATAGCTCCAAATTCTGCAATATCAGAAGCCATTTCTGTACTTTGGTTACTTGAAAAAGTTAAGATTTAATTC
Source organism: Fulvivirga sp. (assembly GCA_048268855.1). Classification (GTDB taxonomy): domain Bacteria; phylum Bacteroidota; class Bacteroidia; order Cytophagales; family Cyclobacteriaceae; genus Fulvivirga. The sequence goes on along the minus strand of JBLWUR010000002.1, from coordinate 442,362 downwards.
TAATCAAATAAAAAAAGGATAGATTTACACTTTATAATAGATTGGCAATATTCCATAAATTTTTATTTTAATGTTAAAAGATGTTTTCATAAACAGGGCTTCCGCATTTCTTCCCAATGAAGCTATATTAAACCATGAGTTGGAAGAATATCTAGGCTATGTTAATAACAAACCATCACGGTCTAAAGAATTAATCTTAAGAAGGAACGGCATAAAGGAACGTTATTATGCCATTACAAAAGAAGGAAAGGCTACACATACTAATGCCGAAATGACCGCTAACGCAGTTAGAGGTCTGTTCAATGGTAATCCAGGGGAATTAGCTACAATTGATTTATTAAGCTGTGGCACCTCTAGTCCTGACCAGTTGATGCCCTCTCATGGAGTAATGGTACATGGTTGTCTGCCAGAGACCTCTAATATTGAAGTAGTGTCGCCTTCCGGAGTATGTTGTGCAGGGATGCATGCATTAAAATATGCTTTCATGTCCCTTAAAGTAGGTGACAAAAAGAAAGCAGTGGCTACCGGTTCTGAGCGTTTAGCAATCACCATGACCTCTGACAATTATGAGGATGAGGTTCAAAAACTAATTGAACTTGAAGAAAATCCTTATATCGGTTTTGAAAAAGACTTTTTGAGATGGATGTTGTCGGATGGCGCTGGAGCATTAATGCTCGAAACCGAAAAGAATACTGACGGTATTTCACTGAGGATTGATTGGATGGAGGCTTGTTCATTTGCCAATAAACTGGAGCCATGTATGTACATGGGTGGTGACAGATTAGAAAATGGCGAATTTCAATCATATAAAGACTTTGAAGCCAGTGATTTAACGACCAAATCGCTTATGAGCATTAAGCAGGATGTTAAATTACTTAGTGAGAATATTGTAACACTTGGAAATGAGCTACTATTATCATCACTAAAAAAGCATAATGTTAATATTGAAGAGGTTACCTACTTCTTACCTCACATCTCAAGTTACTTTTTTAAGCAACCGATTGCTGACATACTAAAAGCTGATGGTTTAGATATTCCTGATGAAAAATGGTTTACTAATCTTGATACCAAAGGAAATGTAGGAGCAGGGTCCATTTACTTGATGATTGAAGAATTGTTTAATAGCGGTAAATTAAAGGTAGGTGATAAGTTGCTACTTATGGTTCCTGAAAGTTCTAGGTTTTCATATGTATATACTTGGTTAACAGTTTGTTAAAACTTACTGAAAATGAAAAAAGATAGCCTTCCACAAGACCCTTCTGCACTTAAAAATTTCACACGTGAAGTGTGTTATGTTAAAGATGAAGATGGCAAATATGAACAGGGATTAAGTACTGGTTGGAATGTGAAAGCTGACGCATTAGATGAAGCTTGGGTAGAGATTAATAGAAGAATTGAAGAGGCAGCCAAACAGGTTGAATTAGGTAAAAAAAGCCCAATACTATTTTTTATGGAGCTTCGATTGATGGATTTCCCTACACTATCAGGGTATACAGGATTTTGGAAGTTTACCATTAAACTGCACATGAAGCCTAATGTTTTTAAAAAATTAAGTGAGAAGAAACTGAAAATTTACGCTAAAGTATTTAAAATTTCAGTTGATGAATTGATGAGTTTTGATGGAAGAAATATTGAAAGATATACCAAGTAAAAGACAACATATTCAAACCGCCCATTGTGAAAATGGAGTGGTTACCAGCCTGTTGAAATATCATGGAGTTGACTTTATGAATGAACCACTTGCCTTTGGTATAGGAGCAGGGATGTTCTATGTTCATTTACCGTTTTTAAAAATTAACAATGCCCCGGCTATTGCCTTTAGAATTATGCCAGGCTATATTTTTAGAGACACGTGTAAGGCTTTAGGCGTGAATATTACCCGAAAAAAATTCAGATCACCAGATGCAGCAAAAACATATTTAGATAATAAAATTGCTGAAGGAGAGCCTGTGGGATGTCAAGTAGGAGTATTTAATTTACCATATTTCCCCAAAGAATACCGTTTTCATTTCAATGCACATAATATTATTATTCATGGCTTTGAAAATGGACGATACATTGTTAGTGATCCTGTTATGGAAGAACTAACAAGTCTTTCTCCAGAAGAACTAGAAGAGGTGCGCTTTGCAAGAGGTCCTTTGGCTCCTAATGGACAAATTTATTACCCTACTAATGTAGGAGAGATTGGTCCTGAAAGGTTAAGAAAAGCTGTAAAGAAGGGTATAAAAAAGACAGCTTGGTGGATGACCCAAGTACCTATAGAACAAATTGGAGCCCGTGGATTTAACTATACAGCAAAAAAAATACGCAAGTGGCGCGGTGAGCTTGGAGAGCGTAAAGCGGGTCTTTACTTAGCTCAAATAGTACGAATGCAGGAGGAGATAGGCACTGGTGGCGGTGGATTTAGGTTTATTTATGCTGCATTTTTAGAACAAGCTGCAGAAATATTAAATAATGATAAATTGATCCCCTTTTCCGAAGAAATGACCAAGTCCGGTGATCTACTGCGCTACAATGCTGTAAGGATGGCTGGCGTCATCAAAGGGCGTAATACAGAACAGAAGGACTTTGATGAGGTGGCAGATGCCATGGCAGAAATTTCGGCTCTGGAATTACAAGCATTTAAAAAGCTCCGTAAACTGCGATTATAGTGATTGATAATTGCATTAAAATAGAGCAATTAACAAAACGATACAACGGTTCAACTCAAGATAGTTTGTGCGGTGTAGATCTCACCATTGCCCTAGGTGATAAATTTGGAATATTGGGGCCCAATGGTGCTGGGAAAACGACCTTAATCTCCATATTGTGTGGTATTATTGAACAAACCAGCGGACAGGTTTACTATTGGAATAATAACCCAGATGTTACGGTACAGGGTATTCAGCAAAAGATGGGCTACGTTCCGCAGGAGTATGCTTTTTATGATGAACTTACCCCACTACAAAATCTTGAATATTTTGCTGCGATGTACAAGCTTTCATCCGCAGTTATTGCTTCAAGATCAAAGGAAATCCTCGAAATATTAGGGCTGACTGAGGTGAAGAATAAAAAAGTGGCTACCTTTTCTGGTGGCATGAAACGTAGAATGAATTTGGCCATTGGCATTATACACGAACCTACAGTGTTGTTTTTAGATGAGCCGACTGTTGGGGTAGATGTGCAGAGCAAAATGGCTATTATGAAGTTGCTTGATCAGTTAAATGAACAAGGGGCAACAATTATCTACACTTCACATCACCTTGATGAAGCACAAGAGTTTTGTAATAGGATAGCACTTATTGATCACGGTAGTATTATTACCAAAGGTGAAACTTCCCATTTATTGAAAGAGCATAATGCTAAAGATCTAAAAGAATTGTTAATCAACTTAACCGGTGAGTCATATCGCGATTGATGATGTATAGATTTTGGATAGCATGTAAAAAGGAATTTTTAATCCTATGGAATGACAAAACAGGCTTGGCGCTAATGTTTTTCATGCCTATCTTGTTGGTTTTCGTAATTACAATTATTCAGGACAGTGCTTTCCGCATTGTTAACGAAAATAAAATCTCTTTGCTGATTGTCAATAATGATGAAGGTACTGAGAGTAAGAAGTTGATTCAAATGCTTCAGGATTCTAAGTTTTTTAAAATCACTGAAAATGACAAGTTGGGAGTTAATGAGATCAACGAGGTAATGAATAAAGAAGGGCAAATAACAGGCCTCATTATACCTAAAGAGTTTTCAACTAAGCTTACTCAAAAATCTAATCTCATCAGTGACATTATGATGGAGGAGCTTGATCTTAAAAATGAAGAAAATCATGAGGTTGAGTTGACCATGCCCTCATTGAAATTTTATCATGACCCTGTCCTACAGGAAAATTATCAAACTTCGATCAAAAATATTGTAAATGCATTTGTCAAAAGTATTGAGGGTGATTTATTAATTACTCAAATATGTGCACAATTGGAGCTCAAAGAGGCTCCGGATAAACTAAAGAAGGCCATGAGTTCGAATCAAGTGGCAATAGAAACCTTTTCAGCCACCTTGTCTGACAATGATTTTACTCCAAATTCTACTCAGCATAATGTACCAGCATGGACTATTTTTGCTATTTTCTTTATGGTCATCCCACTAGGTAATAATATCGTCAAGGAGAGAGTTAACGGAAGTTTTATAAGGCTTAAGACCATGCCAACAAGTTTTGGTTTAATATTAAGTGCCAAGTTGTTTGTCTATTTATTGGCCGTTATACTACAGGTAATAGTAGTTTTCACCATTGCTAAACTTTCTTTTCCATCAATAGGGCTACCACCACTCACCATGCCTGAAAACACCTTGGCGTTTTTAACGGTAGTAGTAATGACCGGGCTAGCCGCCATTAGTTTTGCTGCAGCTGTAGGCACTGTAGCCCGTACCCAAGAACAAGCTAACGGCTTTGGGGCCGTTTCCATTGTTATTTTTGCGGCAATTGGCGGAATATTGGTTCCGGGTTTTGTAATGCCAGCTTACATGAAAATAGTATCATTATTCTCTCCACTCTATTGGTGCCTTGAAGGTTTTTACACCTTGTTTTTGAGAGGTGGAGATTGGGATGTACTTTTACCGACTTTACTTGGCCTGTTTACTTTTTGTTTAGCCTGTTTTGGAATCACATATATGCAATTGAAAAAAAATAAAATTATCTAATAACCCACATAAAAATGGCGCACGAAGAACTTGAACTAAAACTTAAAACCCAAATAATAAAGTACCTCAACTTAATGGAACTTGAGCCTGCGGATATTAAAACCGATGCGCCTTTATTCGGCCCTGAAAGCCCCATTGATTTGGATTCGATTGATGCCATTGAATTAAGTGTATTACTTGAGAGAGAATATGATTTAAAAATTACTGACCCCAAACAAGGAAAAAAAGTAATGGCAAGTGTTGAAAAAATGGTGGAATATATTGTAGCCAATGAAAAGGCTTAATTGATGAGTAAACGCGTTTTTATTACCGGTATAGGCATTATTTCTGCTTTAGGAGATGGTGTAGAAGCCAACAGAGAAAACCTTGTACAAGGTAAAACCGGTATTAAAAAAGCAAAGGTGTTACAAACCCGATATACTGAAATATTTCCATTTGGGGAAGTTCCATACTCAACCAAAGAACTGAAAACCCAAGTTGGTATTTCCGAAGTAAAAGGAATTTCAAGGACAGAAGTACTGGCTTTGATTGCTGCAAAACAGTCTATCGAAGATGCTGGTCTAACAGAGGAGCAAGTGGCGTCTTACGATATGGCCTTATTGTCGGCAAGCACAGTGGGTGGGATGTCACTCACCGATCAATTGCATGACGATGCCAGTAAGATAGGCACACCCTCTGATTACCTGGCTTCATACAATATTGGAGAACATACAAGCAACTTAATAAAGAGATTCGGTATTAAAGGTCTCTCCGCTACTTTCAATACCGCCTGCTCTTCTTCAGCCAATGCCATCATGATGGGAGCTAAATTAATCAAATCTGGACGCTGCAACCGGGCTATTGTGGGTGGGGCAGATGCCTTGGCTAAATACACAGTGAACGGATTTAATTCTTTGCAAATTTTATCACCAGAGCATTGTAGGCCATTTGATAAAAATCGTTCCGGACTTACGTTAGGGGAAGGAGCTGCCTATTTGATACTCGAATCTGAGGAAGTTGTAGGCAACAAGAAAATTTATGGTGAAGTAAAAGGGTATGGAAATGCTAACGATGCTTATCATGCTTCATCAATCTCAGATGATGCGATTGGCATCATAGCCTCTATTTCAGGAGCATTAACCTCTGCTAATCTTCCACCTGATAGTATTGATTATATCAATGCACATGGAACAGGCACAATGAATAACGACATTACCGAACAAACTGGAATGAATGCGATCTTTAGAAAGATCCCTCCATTTCAGTCTACTAAAACTTATACAGGACATACCCTGGCAGCGGCAGGTGCCATTGAGGCGGTTTTTAGTCTATTGGCTATGCAATACGGTGAATTATATACCAGTCTAAATTGCAACGACCCTATAGAGGATTACAATGTAAGTCCAATTGGAACCTATAAAAAGGATCAAAAGATAAATAACGTGCTTTCCAATTCTTTTGGCTTTGGAGGTAATTGTTCTTCACTAATATTTTCAAAAGTTTAGGTATGTTCATCAAAGACTTATCTTGTATCTCTGCCCAGGAAACCTATCATAATTCGGTGTTTACTGATGGAGTTAAAGATATTGAGGATTTAAAATTATGGGCACAAGAACCTGATTATAAGGACATTATTCCCTCAGGAATGCTCAGAAGAATGAGTAAACTCGTTCGTATGAGTGTAGCCACTGGCGTGCCTTTGATAAAATTACATGAGCAAATTGAAGGAGTTATTTTTGCCTCTTCAAATGGCAGTGTAGACAGATCATTACGGTTTTTGAGCCAAATTATCGATTATGATGAAGGTACATTAACCCCTACAGATTTTGTACAGTCCACTCCCAATTGTGTAGCAGGTGTATTGGCACTAATGGGCAATATAACCGGCTATAATACCACTCATGTCAATCAGGGGCTTTCTTTTGAGTCGTCCATTTTAGATGCTTTGTTGCTGTTTGAAGAGGGCAAAGTGAAGAGACTACTTTTAGGTGGTGGTGAAGAACTTTCAGAGGCCAACTATAATATTGAATCTCAAAGAGATTTATACAAAGAAGAAAGTATAGCCACTTCTGCGCTATTAAGATCTGACACGAAGGGTACATTGCCTGGGGAAGGAGTGGCCATGTTTGTAGTGGAAGCTGAAAAGACAAATGAGAGTTTGGCTGAAATTATCGATGTGGATATGATTCATCATGCTAGTAAGCAAGAAGTAATAGAAAAGGCGGTTATTTTTTTAAGTAAAAACGGATTAAATCCTAGCGATATTGATGCTGTTATAATGGGGCGTAATGGGGACTCACGGACAGATAATTATTATGACTATTTACAAAATAAGTTATTCCCGGAGCAGGGCATCATTGTTTACAAGTCCTTAACTGGAGATTATTATTCGGCCTCTGCTTTTGCTACTTGGCTCGCCACAAAGGTATTATCAGGCACTAAGTTGCCTTCAGAATGTATATGGAAGCCTTTAAGTGGCTCCCCTAAGACCATCTTGCTATACAACCATTGTGAAGGAAAGCAACATGGGTTTGTGTTGATGAGAGGGGTTTAATACCTTACCGGATTTATTCCGGTAACCCAACCAAGAGACCCCGGAATTGAATCCAGGGAGAGGCTCTCTCTTCCAGATTTGTAATCTGGAAACTAAAGAAGGTAATAGAATATAATTTTGCCTCACAGCAGTAATAAGATTATTTTCACGGTCGAGAATGAAAAAGCCTTTAGACAAGATATTAATCATCCAAACTGCCTTTTTAGGCGATGTGGTGCTAGCGACCGCCTTACTAGAAAAATTGCATCAGGCATATCCCGATTCTGAGCTTCATTTTCTATTAAGAAAAGGCAACGAAGCCGTATTTAATGGTCACCCGTATATAGTCAAGCTTTGGATATTTGATAAAGGCCAAAAATTTAAAAATGCATTTAAAATCATTAAAGCATTAAGAGCAGAGCGTTATGACCTAGTGATCAATCTGCAGCGCTTTGCCATGTCTGGAATAATAACCGCCTTTTCTGGAGGAAAGAGAAAAATAGGTTTTTCTAAAAATCCGTTGTCCTTTTTATTTAGCCAGTCTTATGAGCATAATATCAGTACAGATGGCAATCAGCACGAAGTAGATCGTAATCAAAATTTAATTGCTGACATTACTGATGATGAAGCTGCTAAGCCACGATTATATCCGTCAAATGATGATTTTGAGAAGGTAAAACAATATAAAAAAGCTAAATATATTACCATTGCCCCAGCGTCAGTTTGGTTTACCAAACAATGGCCTAAAGAAAAATGGTTGGAGTTTATGGATAGCTTGCCCTCAAGTCTTAAAGTATTTTTACTAGGTGCAAAAGGAGATCAAAGCTTGTGTGAAGAGCTTAAGACTAAGTCAAAACACAAGGACATCGAAGTATTGGCAGGTCAATTGTCTCCATTGGCTTCTGCTGCCTTGATGCAGGATGCTAATATGAATTATGTTAATGATTCCGCACCAATGCATTTCGCATCCTCCGTAAATGCTCCCGTTACTGCCATTTACTGTTCTACGGTACCTGCATTTGGATTTGGACCTCTGTCTGATAATTCAATAATTATTGAAACAGATGAAAAATTAGATTGCCGGCCATGTGGTTTGCATGGGTATAAAAAATGCCCTGAAGGGCATTTTAAGTGTGCTGTTGGAATTGACCCTACCCGTTTGATCAAGTAGTACCAAATTCTTTATGTACTCCCTGTAACTCAGCACTTACTTCATCGTAATTCATTTCTTTTTCAAATTCTATAAAGAGGTGACCGTCTGTGAGAGTAGTAATACTTACTCCTAGTTTAAATATTTCACCATATATCTTCTTCTTCACTGCCATGGGGTAATCCTTATTTTTTCTTAAGTTTTTTCGATATGCGATCCAATTTGATAAATAAATGAATGGATAGAAAAAGCAAAGTAGCACAATAGAAGTGCTCTTCTTTCTGGTCTTTTCAATATTTTTTATTTTAAATCCAGCTAATTTACCGAGTGCCCTTAAACGCTGGATTCCAATTAGAAAAATATGACCAAAATAAATCTCCTTTGTAATATGTTGGTCAGACATCCAGATAGAATCTAGCTCATTTGGTGGCATCAAATCATTAAAACGCTCACTTTCTGCAAGAAAATAGCTCATTCTAGACCTTAGATTTGAGTAATTAGGTGTAGTTATTATCAATGAACCACCTTTCTTTAATATCCTATTAAATTCCTTAAGGGACTTAAACTGATCACTAAAATGCTCTATACCTTCTTGGCAAATGATAATATCAGCGGCATTATCTTTCATTGGAATTCCTTCCATTATATTGGCCCGCTCACATATTAATCCATCAATATTAAAATACTCAGGAAATAGATCAAATGGCCTTGGAATTCCACCTACTTCTTGTACAATTCGGGAAGTTATTCCATTACCCGCGGGGAAATCAACAACAACTTTATCTTTAAACTGAGAAGCTTCTCTTTGAATAAAACGCTTAACATAATATTTAATACTTTTAGGATTATCTTCGTACGACATACAGAGCGGAGTGTGTTTTTGGCATAAATATAAAAAGAATAATAATCAATAATGAATGTATTAGAAATATGCCTAGGAGAAGGGCTGGGAGGGTTGGAGCTTTATTTTCGAAAATGCTGTAAACATCTATCAGTACAGCATAAAGTAGTAGTAGTTACCAAATCCGATACCAGATTAGCCAAAATATCAAGTGAAGAAGATGAAAATCATTATTCGATCAAAATTGCTTTTAAGCAACTACCAATAAAATCAATAAGGCAATTAGCGACTATTATTAAAGAGGAACAGATTGATCTAGTGCATGTACACCACAAGGATGATCTACCATTGGTAGCATGGACTAAATTTTGGTCAAGAAGACCATTTAAAGTGGTTCATACCAGGCAAATGCAGCTCCCTGGAAGTAAAAAAGATCTTTACCATCGGTTTATTTATGGATCAATTGATCTTTTTATTGCCATCAGCGACATGCTCAAAACTGATGCTCAGAAAAAATTAACCATACCAAATGACAGGATCAAAAGGCTCTACTATGGTGTAGAAAAGGCAGATAAAGTAGAATTTGAAAGCCACTTTGTACATAATAAAAATCACTTCAACGTAGGAGTGTTTAGTAGAATTGAATATCAAAAAGGACAGCATATTGTTTTAGATGCTGGAAAATCACTGATAAAAAAATACCCCGATATTGAATTTTATTTTGTTGGAGATGTGATGGATGAAGCATATAAAGATGGTTTAGGTAAGAGTCTCAATCTCAACGAGTCAGCTCATTTCCATTTTAAAGGATTCCACCCGAAACCACTATTAATAATGCCTTGTTTTGATGTGATTATTCTGCCTTCCAAAAATGAGACATTTGGACTCGTAGTTGTGGAAGCCATGCGTGCAGGAGTGGCAGTCATAGGAACCAATGCAGGAGGTGTTCCAGAGATTATCGACAATGAGAATACTGGGTTGTTATTTGATTGGGAGGATAACATTCAGCTAGCCGAACAACTTGAAAGACTTTATTCAGAGCCAAATTTTAAAGAAAAATTGGCCGGAGCCGGAGAAAAAAAGGCGGATGAATTATTTGATATTGATAGTCACTTTAAGACATTACAAATACTTTTTAAAGATGTGCTTAATCAGTAGCTGCTATAGAATTTCTAGATAATTACTTAAATATGCATTTTAACAAACGCTTTCAAATAATTTGAAAATATCCGCAACCATTATTACTTTCAATGAGGAAAGGAACATTGAACGCTGCTTAATTTCATTGAAACCAGTAGCTGATGAAATAATTGTAGTTGATTCATTTTCCAACGATCTAACTAAAGAACTTTGTTTGAAGCATGGAGTTGCCTTTACAGAAAATAAATTTGAAGGCCATATACAGCAAAAGAACCATGCAATGTCACTCGCATCAAATGATTATATACTTTCACTTGATGCAGATGAGGCTCTCACTGAAGAATTGCAACAATCGATTTTAAAACTAAAGGAAGCTGAGAAGTTTGAAAATGCTTATTCATTAAATAGAATCACCTCTTATTGTGGACAATGGATAAGACATTGTGGTTGGTATCCAGATAAAAAAATCAGACTATGGAATAAAACCAAAGGTAAGTGGGGCGGAGAAAACCCTCATGATAAAGTAATGATGGAAGAAGGATCGAGTGGTCATTTAAAAGGAGATCTTTTGCATTACTCTTTTGAAAGTATCGAAAGTCATGTAAAAACGGCTAATAGTTTTTCAACTATTGCTGCCAAAGAAGCTTATAAGAAAGGGAAGAAGGCCAATCTATTAATCCATGTCGTTCTCAACCCGATGTATACTTTTGTTAATAAATACTTTTTTCACCTTGGTTTTTTAGATGGATTTTATGGATTTGTAATCTGTTATCTATCTGCAGTGTCAAATTTTTTGAAGTATACTAAAATCAGGCAACTGAATAAAGATGGCCAATAATATTCTTATTAGTAGGACTGACAGTATAGGTGATGTTATTCTTACTTTGCCCTTAGCAGGCGTGATTAAGAAGTATCATCCAGAAGCACAAGTTTATTTTCTGGGAAATGACTACACTCAATCCATCATTGAGAGGTGTGGTTCGGTTGATGCATTTATAAATGTAAAGAACATAACAGTCGAACTTTTGAAGTCTCTTGACCTTAATGCTATTGTTCATGTGTTTCCCAATAAAGAAATTGCCTCATTGGCAAAAAAAGCCAACATAGCTTTAAGGATTGGTACTAGTCATAGGTGGTTTCACTGGTTAGATTGTAATAGTTTGGTTCATTTTTCTCGAAAGAAAAGTGATTTACACGAAGCATTTTTAAATCTCAAGCTTATTGAACCCTTAGACATTCCTATTTCGGAAATAACCGCACTTGACGAGTATTTTAATTGGTTAAAGGTCGAAAAGAATTTTGACGAGCTAGATTCAACGAAATTTAATTTGGTATTTCATATGAAGTCCAAAGGTAGTGCAGCTGAGTGGTCGGTAGCACAATATATGGCCTTGGCAAAGCTATTGCCTGATGATCAGTTTAATATCCTTGTAACGGGAACAAGTGGGGAAGGGGAACGCATAAAAGAGGAGTGTAGTGATATATTTGAGTTAAACCATATTAAAGACGTTACAGGTAAATTTAATCTGGAAGACTTTATAAGCTTTGTGGGTGCATGTGATGGTCTTCTTGCTTGCAGTACCGGCCCACTTCATATTGCAGCGGCAAGTGGTATTCATGCTTTGGGACTATATCCTAATAAACGACCAATGCATGCCGGACGTTGGGCACCCATTGGTAAAAAGGCAGAATTTATTGAGGCTGATATTATTCCAGAAGAAAATAGAGGAGTTCTTGATATTGCTCCTGAATCGGTCATGAAAAGAATTATTAACTGGAGAGAGTCTTAAACACAGAGTTGTACTCTGTAATTTATACTGTAGCATTCATAATATCGAGATGCTCATAAACTTTATGTACAGGCAATCCAACTACATTAAAGAAAGACCCCTCAATTTTATCGATCCCGATCATTCCAATCCACTCTTGAATACCATAGGCCCCAGCTTTGTCAAATGGCTTATATTCATTTATGTAATGATCAATTTCATCATCAGTAAGCACCTTAAAAGTCACTTTAGTAGTGTCATCAAATGAGACTAACCTGCTTTTACTGGCAATGGCCACACCTGTCATCACCAAGTGAGTTCTTCCGGACATTATCCTTAACATTCGCTTTGCATCATGATGAGTGATGGGCTTACCCAGCAATTGATTATCAACAATAACTACGGTATCAGCTGCAATTAAAAACTCATTAGTTAACTCATGCTGACTTGCCATCGCCTTTTTCTCCGCCAAATATTTAGCTACTTTCTTTGGTTCTAGATCGATTGGATAATTTTCATCTACCTCAACAGATTTTACTGCAAATTTAAACCCAGCTTCACTAAGCAATTGCTGCCTGCGAGGAGATTTAGAAGCAAGAATAAGGGGGCGATCGAAATTCATCTTCATTTATTGTACTGAATAGGTATCCACATATTACCTTTGGATAAAAATAGGTGGATTTTTGAGGCATAGTAAATCCGCTATAGCATACCTTTTTTACATCTTCCATTGAAATATCATTGGTGATAATGGCCATTTGTGCGTCATTAGCTAGAACTTTTGACAAGCAATCACTAAAATTTCTATCAAATTCCAAATAGGGGGAAGCACGTTGTTCTTTACCAGGTATTCCCAATATTTTTTCAATGATAAAATAGTGCATCACAGTAAGATCTAGGGATTTTACTTCATCAGGAAACTGCCAGGATATTTGCTCAAGCACTTCTGGTTTTAGTCTCACCTTAACTGCAGAATCTTTAAATACCACTCCAAACGCCCATTTCTTGCCTAGTATTATTTCATTAATGCTGTGGGCATCTTCTACTGGTTTGATGATAAAATACTTATCAAGCTTTTCCATCACTTCTTCAGAAGAGAAATCGGGTAAATTTTTTATCAAACGATGAGTGGGTAATATTCGTAAATCATCAGCTTCCGTATTGGTTAGGAACATCATATGATAATTATACCCCTCTTCACCAGTGTGGTTCGGATTTTCCCGCATCATTTTTTGACGATAAAGAAGTGAACCTTCATATCTATGATGGCCATCAGCTAAAATAATTTTCCTTGATTCAATAGTTTTGATGAATTTTTTTATGGTTTCAGCATCTTGAATAAGGCTCAACATATCTCTAACTCCCTGATAATCTTCCGTTTCATAAATGGGATTCAGCATGCTTTCATCCATATACTTCTCCAATTCAAAGGAATCATCAGTATATAACCCATGTGTAGGACTGACATTTAACTGGGTTTTTTCTAAAATATCGATTCTATCATTGACCGCTCCAGGCATGGTGTTTTCATGTCGCAATATCTCTTTATCCTCCCATTCATAAGCTTTTATATTGCAAATGAAGCCTTTGCGACAATATTCCTTCGTACTTCCTGCTAAAGTGAAGTATTGATAATAGACATAAATGCCATATAAATGATCTTGCTCAACTATGCCATCAGCTTTCCATTGCTGTAGTATGTTTTTTGCACTATCAGCAGCATTATCTCCTTTTGGAACCGACAAATGGATGCTGCTGTATTTGTTTTGGTATAATTTTTCACGTTGTTTTTGTGATACAACGTCAAATAATGGAGAAGTAAGTTCTTCAATATTTTCGGCCAGATTAGCACTGTACCTCCATGCTCTTATTGGTTTAATTTCAGCCATACTAACGATTTATCCATGCCCTTTTTTTCCAGTTACTGGTTCCTTTGGCAACAGATTCTACTTCATTTTTAATTTTTGTATTTTCCAAAACATGGGTGGCAAACAAGGCAGCTATTTTCTCCTCGTCTTTGTCCAACTTAGGTTTTAGACTTCCGGCATCAAAGTAATTATCGACAAATTTAGTATCAAATTTCCCAGACCTAAATGCTTTATGGTTAAAAACAAACCTTCCAAAGTCGAGGGTAGTTTCAATACCTGTAATTTCATACTCATCTATAGCTCGTAACGCCTTTTCAATAGCCTTTTCCCTTGTATCAGCAAAAACGGTCATTTTGGCAATCATCGGATCATAATAAATGGGAATAGTCATGCCTTCTTCAAATCCGTCATCAATACGTATTCCAGGCCCCTGAGGTCTATTATATGTACTTAATGTACCAATGTCTGGCAAGAAGTTATTTGAAGGGTCCTCGGCATAAACTCTTAGTTCGATTGCATGACCTGTAAAAGATAATTCTTCTTGTTTAAATGGCAGTTTTTCTCCTTCTGCTATTCTTATTTGCTCCTTTACGAGGTCAATTCCAGTAATTTCTTCTGTTACAGGGTGCTCTACTTGCAAACGGGTGTTCATTTCAAGAAAATAAAAATTCAATTGATTGTCGACTATAAATTCAACCGTTCCTGCACCATAATAATTACATGCTTTAGCTACACCAACTGCCGCTTTACCCATAGCTTCTCTTACTTCAGGGGTGAGACAAGAAGAAGGTGCCTCTTCTATTACTTTTTGATGCCTCCTTTGAATAGAGCACTCTCGTTCAAATAAATGCACAATATTTCCATGCTGATCCCCGAGTATTTGAAATTCAATGTGTTTAGGAGAGGCTACGAATTTTTCAATGAACACGGCCCCGTTACCAAAAGCTGATTTAGCTTCGCTAACTGCTCTATCCATCTGTTCTTCAAATTCACCTTCGTTCTCTACTACTCGCATTCCTTTACCACCACCACCAGCACTGGCTTTTATTAAAATTGGGTAGCCAATTTTTTTAGCCACAGCTTTAGCTTCCTTAATGTCGTCAATGGCTTTTTCTGTTCCTGGAACTAAGGGTACATCATATTTAGCAACAGCGGCCTTAGCTGCTAATTTACTCCCCATGGTTTCAATAGCTTCAGGTGAAGGACCAATAAAAATAAGTCCATTGTCAGCTACTTTTTTTGCGA
This sequence comes from Fulvivirga sp., assembly GCA_048268855.1. Lineage (GTDB taxonomy): Bacteria > Bacteroidota > Bacteroidia > Cytophagales > Cyclobacteriaceae > Fulvivirga. The sequence continues at coordinate 427,160 of JBLWUR010000002.1, read as the reverse complement.
AAGCAGCATTTTCAGAAAGAAAACCATAGCCGGGGTGAATAGCATCCACATTTAAGGACTTACATACTTCTAATATCTTTTCGTAATCTAAATACGACTGCGCTGAGGCGGGTGGTCCTATGCAAACAGATTCATCAGCATATCGAGCATGCAAGGCATTACGGTCAGCTTCACTGAAAACTGCTACGGTTTTTATACCCATCTCTTTTGCAGTACGCATTATTCGTAAGGCTATTTCACCTCTATTGGCAATTAATAATTTCTTGATTTTTGACATGGGGAAGGCTTAAAAATGTGTTGCTACAATGCTAAATAATTATTTACTAAATTCTAAATCACAAAGATTAATAATAGATTGTACCTTTTTGTCAAAGCACTTTATTAATGTTAGCTTTGTGCTGTTTTTGAGAGTAAGGATCATTTAAAATATAAATAAGAGCAGAGTGGATTTATTTGAAAAATTAAATGTGGAACAAGGTGCTTTAGGTCAGTTTTCAAACATGCCTGAAGATTATTTTATGTTTCCCAAATTGGAAGGTGAAATTGCACCTAGAATGAAGTTCAATGGCAAGGAGGTTTTGACTTGGAGTCTTAACAACTATCTTGGCTTGGCCAATCACCCGGAAGTACGAAAAGCTGATGCCGATGCAGCAGCTCAGTGGGGTTTGGCTTATCCTATGGGAGCAAGAATGATGTCAGGTAATTCTGTACATCATATCGAATTAGAGAAACAGTTAGCCGATTTTGTTAATAAGAAGTCGGTAATGTTATTAAACTATGGTTATCAAGGAGTACTATCCATCATTGATGCTTTGGTTGATAGAAAAGATGTTATTGTTTACGATGCGGAATCTCATGCATGTATCATTGATGGACTGCGACTTCATATAGGTAAACGATTTGTTTACCCACATAACAATATACAAAGTTTCGAAAAGCAACTTCAAAGAGCAAAAAGGCTTACTGATGAGACTGGTGGGGGTATTTTAGTGATTACTGAAGGTGTATTTGGCATGTCAGGTAATCAAGGAAACCTAAAAGATATAGTTGCTCTAAAGGAAAAGTATAATTTCAGACTTTTTGTTGATGATGCGCACGGTTTTGGTACATTGGGTAAAACAGGAGCTGGAACAGGTGAAGAGCAAGGGGTTCAAGACGATATTGATCTATACTTCTCGACTTTTGCTAAGTCAATGGCAAGTATTGGAGCTTTTGTAGGTGGAGATGAAAAAATCATCACTTATTTGCGATATAACCTGAGATCACAGATTTATGCTAAATCTTTACCAATGCCATTGGTAATTGGAGCAATGAAAAGATTGGAGTTACTAAAGACAAAGCCTGAGCTTAAAGAAAATCTTTGGACAGTAGTAAGAGCTTTACAATCAGGACTTAAAAAACATGGGTTTGATATTGGTACAACTAAATCATGTGTTACTCCAGTCTTATTTCATGGAGGAATAGGTGAAGGTGGTAACATGACAGTAGATTTAAGAGAGAATTATGGTATCTTTTGTTCAATGGTAGTGTACCCAGTTGTACCGAAGGATATTATCATGCTGAGATTGATACCTACGGCTGCACATACCTTGGATGACGTTAAGGAAACTATAGATGCTTTTGCTAGTGTAAAGACCAAGATGGACGAAGGCGTTTATAAAAGAGAAGAAATAATGGCAATAACTAGGTAAAAAAGCCAAAAAAAAGTCCTTAATGGCTTTAATTATAAACATTTTGAGTATATTGGCAACTCAAATTATTAACTGAAAAATTTCAATAACCTTAAAAAATTATCACGTATGAAAAGATTTGATGAACTTAAAAATTTAGTAATGGGATTGGAGTCTGACTTCGAAAAATTCTATGACAAAAAGAACAACGCAGCTGGAACAAGAGTAAGAAAAGGAATGCAAGAGATGAAAAATATGGCTCAAGCAATTAGAGTTGAAGTACAAGAAACAAAAAATAAAGGCTAATCTTTTCAGATTATAAAAAAAGGCATGTCAACAACATGCCTTTTTTTATGCCCTAAAAATGAATTTTGGGTGATTATTAACCTGATACTAAATTGATTTTCTAATCTTATCCTTTAACTCTGATGAGGCTTGAAGCAAAGGTAGGCGAACAAAATCGCCACATACCTTCTGTAACTCCAAGACATATTTAATTCCCACGGGGTTACTCTCTTCATACATAAGAGGATTAATTCTTAGTAAACTGAAGGCCTCCTTACTTGCTTTTTCATAGTCACCTTTGAAAGCAAATTCCTTAATATTTTTAAAAACATCTGCATACGCATTGGCCAATACAGAGATTACCCCTTTTGCTCCAATGGAGTAAAGCGGTACCGTAAGCATATCATCACCTGAGATCAAAAGGAAATCCTTTGGCATACTAGCGCTGATCTCCATAGCTTGTTCAATATTTCCAGAAGCCTCTTTCACACCGATTATATTCTGGTGATTGGCAAGCTCTAGGGTAGTTTTTGCGGTCAAATTAGAAGCGGTACGGCCAGGTACATTGTAAAGTATAACTGGAATTGGACTCGTATCTGCGATTTTCTCAAAATGTTTAATAATACCTGCTTGTGACGGTTTATTATAATACGGGGAAACTGATAATAGCGCATCAACACCCTTTAGGTCACTTCCTTTAATTGTCTCTAAAACGCTTTGTGTATTATTGCCCCCAATTCCATACACAATAGGTAGATTTTTAGTGTTGTTAGCTTTCGCAAATGCGAGTAGCTCGGCTTTCTCTTTAGCCGTAGTAGTTACTGACTCGCCTGTAGTGCCTTGAACAACATAATAATCAACACCCTTCTCTGCAGTAGTATTAAGTAAGTTTTTCAACCCTTCAAAATCAATGGATTCATCTTTATTAAATGGAGTGACCAGTGCAACTCCTGTTCCATATAGTCTTTTAATTTCCATTAAGATAGGATTTTAGTGTATCGGTACATTTCGTCTACCAAATGCTTCATTTGGTTTTTACCAGGCACCTGAACCATCATTTCTGAGAATTGCTCATTACAATTATCGTATTTGGCTACCCTACATTTGGCTTTGCTCATTGCCAACAAATTTCTAATTAATAAATTGCTTTGTTCATCAATATAAAAAAGGTAATCAAAAGGTTTTTCTACAAACTTTAATACTGCCTCTGAAGTGTAATTTCCCCAAAAAGAGAGATCATTAGCGGTGAAAAAATCAAACAGGAATTCATGATTCTCCTTTTTTTTGGGCAAGTATGAGAGTACTTCTACTTTTTTACCATCAGTCTCCAATTGTTTTACTAAATGCTTGATGATTTCATGCTTTTCTCTAGTGTCTACAGTAAAAAGAATGCCTACAGTATTTACCTGATTATAGGCCATACTGGACCTAATGACTTGATTTTTCTTTACGAGCCCTTTGGTTTTATATGATAATATTTTTTTTGTAAGCATGATTATCCTTCAATCATTTTTATAAACTCTTGTTCACCTATTATCGTTACGCCCAATTTTTCGGCCTTTTCTTTCTTAGCTGGGCCCATTTTATCACCAGCTAATAAAAAATCTAATTTACCTGAAATGGCCGATATTACCTTGCCACCATGATTTTTAATTACTTCCTTTATTTCATCACGCCCAAATCGCTCAAAAACCCCAGAAACCACAAAAGTTTTTCCCTCAAGTGAGGAGGAAAGTAGTATCACTTCCTTTTCAACAACTTCAAAACAAACACCTGCTTGTTTTAATCTACTCAGCTCAATTTGATTTATATCAGAAGAGAAGTATTCCAATAAACTGTTAGCAATACGCTCACCAATTTCTGGTACATCAATAAGCTCTTCGAAGTTAGCAGATGAAAGTCTGTCAATGTTCTTAAAATGGGCGGCTAATTTTTCAGCGACAGTTCTACCCACAAACCGGATGCCCATCCCAAAGAGTACACTCTCAAATGGAGTTTGAATAGAGGCTTTAATTCCTTTCAGTAAGTTGTTGGTACTCAACTCTTTAAAACCTTCTAAATCTATAATATCATCGTAAGTAAGATCATATAAATCTGCTGGGCTTTTTACTAAACCCTTTTGATAAAGAATGTCGATAGTTCGTTCACCCAAACTATCGATATTCATTGCTTTACGTTGGATGAAATGTTCAATTTTACCTTTGATCTGTGGTGGACATCCAGTACTGTTTGGACAATAATGAGAGGCTTCACCTTCAACTCTCACTAGCTCTGTACCACACTCGGGGCAATTTGTTATGTATTCCAATGGCTTGGAATCACTATTTCGATGCGAAGGATCAACCCTCGTAACTTTGGGAATGATTTCGCCACCTTTCTCAACATATACTGTATCTCCAATGCGAATGTCAAGTCGTTGAATTTCATTGGCATTGTGAAGTGAAGCTCGTTTTACCGTTGTGCCCGCCAATAATACGGGCTTAAGCTCTGCAACAGGGGTAATAGCTCCTGTTCGTCCTACCTGATAGGTAATATCATTTAAAATAGAAACGGCCGCTTCTGATTTGTATTTATAGGCAATGGCCCAACGTGGACTTTTGGCAGTATATCCTAGTTGTTGTTGCTGTTCAATATTATTTACCTTGATTACAATACCATCAGTTTCTAATGGCAGTTCCATTCGTTTTGTTTCCCATTCATTGATGTAAGTGAAAACCTCATCGATATTTTTACACTTTTTGAATGTCTTTGAAACATTAAATCCCATAGTCATAAGCTTCAAAATAGCCTCTTCATGCGATTCTACTTTAATTTTATCACCAATCATGGAATATAAGTAACAATCCAATCTGCGTTTTGAAACTATAGCGGAATCCTGCATTTTAAGGCTGCCAGAAGCTGTATTTCGCGCATTAGCGTACAGTTCTTCACCAATGTCCTCACGTTCTTTGTTGAGTTTTATAAACATCTCCTTGGGAAGGAAAGCTTCACCCCGTACTTCAAACTCAGTGGGAATATTATCTCCTTGTAGTTTTAGAGGTATTGTACGTATTGTTTTCACATTATTGGTGATATCGTCACCTCTTGTTCCATCACCTCGAGTAACTCCTCTTACTAATTTGCCATTTTCATAGGTTAGACTCAAAGCCACCCCATCAAATTTCAGTTCACAAAAATATTCATAGACTTGGTCTTCAAGACCTTTTGCAACCCTTTTGTCAAACTCTTCCAAATCTTCCTTTGAGTAGGTGTTGCCCAAGGACAACATGGGGTATTTGTGATAAACGGCTTCAAAATTTTTAGTGATCGTTCCGCCCACACGTTGAGTAGGGGAATCGTCTGTCTTAGTTTCTGGAAACTCTGCTTCTATGGCAATGAGACGCTCTAATAACTGATCGAATTCATAATCAGAGATATCCGATTTATCATTTTGATAGTATTGATGATTATAAAAATTAATCTTTTCAGCCAGTGATGATGCTTCTATCTTTGCTTCTTCTAAGGTCATATTTTCTAATTAGCTTCATAATTGGTCATTATGAAAGACAAATATTGAATTTCAAATTTAGAACTTACTCCAATTCTCCGAGTTTCTTATTCAAGTCATCTTCGGTACTTCTTAGCATTTTCTGGCATTGTTGTACTAACTCAGAGGCCTTTTTAACCATTTCCGTTAACTCATCTACATTAAGTTCACCACTTTCAATTTTACTGATTATTTCTTCAAGTTCATTGACTGTGGCTGTATAACTATTTTTGTTCTTTTTCATCAATCTATACTTTCTACTTTACTTGTTAATTTGATGGTGTGCATACTAGTTTCAATTAGATCACCCACTTTGACATTTGAATCGGTAACTATTTGGCCTTTAATACTTGTAAGCGAATAACCTCTTTTAAGTACATTGGCCGGATCAAGGAAAAGTACTTTGTTTGCTTTTAAGTCCAACGCTTTTTGATGCTTTTCAATACTTTTCTTTGATTCATAAATCAAACTGTTCTTTAATGTCTTAAGAAGATAATGTTGGGCAACAAGACTTGATTTCAATCCATTTTCTAACCTGAATTTCATTTGGTCAAGTTGGTTTTTAATCTGCTTGAATTGATTTTGCGCTGCTTTGGATAAATCCTGATAAACAGTTAATAGCCGACTTTCATATTCCATAGTTAAATTCACTATCCACTCTGCAACAGCGGTAGGGGTTTTATGAGCCATATTAGCCACCATGTCAAGAATTGATTCATCACGCTCATGGCCAATACCTGTAATAATAGGAATAGGTAATTGACACGCATGGGAAACCAATTCAAAATCATCAAAGCAGTCAAGGTCTATTTGGGAGCCTCCACCACGAATTATAACTACAGCATCAAATTCTATTTGTGAGTTATGAGCGGCCAACAATGCATTAATTATGGACTCAGCTGCCTGATCTCCTTGCATAGTAGCCTTGAACAGTTTTACTTCATATTTATATCCGTAGCGATTATTTTGCAGTTGATCCATAAAATCTTCATATCCTGCAGCACCTGGGGAGCTTATAACAGCTATTTTTCGCAAAATAATAGGTAAAGGAAGCTGTCGATTCATGTCAAAAACACCTTCTTCAATGAGACTATCAATTACCTCCTGTCTTTTTCTAGCACGTTCTCCTAAGGTAAAATTGGCATCTATGTCTTTAATGTTATAGCTTAAGCCATAGACTTCATGAAATTGAATAGCGACATTACATAGGATTTTTAGACCGTTTTTTAAAGGTTGTCCAGTCATTTTTTCAAACCAAAGAGATAGGTTTCTATAGTTATTCGCCCAAATAGTTGCTCTTGACTTAGCTATAATGCTATTCTCTTCCTTTTCAACCAATTCGAGGTAACAGTGACCATTTTGATTGACCCTCAATTCACCAATTTCAGCAATGACCCAATAACTGGGATTTAATTGGGTATCAAGTGTTTTTTGTACGAGTTTGTTGAGTTGAAAAAGGGTAAGATGCTCCATAGTAGAACACCAAAATTATTTAATAATTGATACTATCCTTACAGTTCTATCAAATATGATAGGGAACCACTAAAAAAACTATTGTTTTCGAGGGTGGTGCGTTCATCTGGTAAGGCTTGAGGTAGGTTGTACTGGTAATTGAGCAGCAGACCGAAATTATTAATTTTTATACTCACAGGACAGGAGAAACCATAATTCATGATGCCAAATGGGTTTTTAGTTTCCTTAACAATAAAAATTCTGGTTCTGTCTACAATACCTCGTCTTAACCTATAAGTAGTTACATCCTGATTGCCAAAAGTAGCAGTGATTGAGGGCAAAAAGTTAATTACATCAATAATGCCGATGTTCTTTATTCTAAAATTTCCATTGGCTGAAAGGTTGATCCGATGTTCTGTAAATTTATTTCCAAATAACGCAGAATAGTCTAGGCCAATATCTAATAGAGATTTACTTACAAATAAAGCACCATTAAGTTCATCAGTATAATTAAAAGTTGAATTTGTGGCTTCATTCTTAAAGTAATGCTGATAGGAGGCGAAATATGTAAGTATTTTAAAATAATTAATATAACCTATATTGGCCGTAGTTAGATAATAATTAGGATCGTATACACTATTCCAATAGTTGTTGACATCAAAAAACAATCCGTTTTTATGGTAGTAACTCACACCTCCCGCCCAACCATATTGTTCCAATGTAGTAGAGCTACCTGATTCTATTTGACCTACATAACCCATTTTTAACATCAATCGTGACTTCTTTGGCTTTTGAAGGCTAGTGAGGAGACTATCTAAAGTGGCAAATACACTGGCAGAATCATTTGCGGAAAAGTATTGATCAAGCTCTGCCAAGGCTACACTATCTGCATTAACTTGAGCTTCCAGTGTAGAAGAAATAAATAGGCTAAGAATGAGTAGAAGTTTACGCATCAACCCTCATTGTCTCTCTTTTTCCTTCTTTGTTGAATATCATCACGCATATTGTCTCTGCGTTGTTCTTGAATTCGTCTACGTTCGATTTGCCTTAGGAGCATTTTTTTAAAGTCATCTTCCGCTTGACGCAATTCCATTATCTGTTTAGCAGAAATAATGGTTAACATTCTATCTGAATACTGCTTTTCAAGGGTTAGTGACCTTTCTTTCAATTTCATTCCATAGTCAATGAGTTCTTTTCTTTCTTTTTCGGAAGCCTTATCAATGTCAATTTTAGCTCTGGCATCGTTGTAATCTTGCTGAAAGGCTCTTCTTTTGTCTAGAAACTCATTATACAATGGCCAAAACTGTTGCGCTTGTTCTGGTGTAAGATTTAGCCTTTCACTAATGATAGCAATTTTGGCATTCTCTATTTTTTGTTTAGCATCATCATTTTGCCCAAAGGCTAATTGAGCCCCAAGTAGTAATATGATTGTTAGATTTAATATTTTCATGGTATTCAATGTTTATCTAAATTAATTCCAAGTTTGGATCGAAGTCACCCATTATCTGATCCAGATCTTCTTCGGTTATATTGTTTTCTATATAGTCCAATTCATCAAATTCTAAGGTGTTTTTCGTCCAATCTACTTCGTTAATAATATCATCAGTATTAATGTCAGATTCAGCCAAATAATCAATTAGATCTGCGGTACTTACTGTTGATAATAAATCTTCGGCACTAACTGGTTGAGAAGTATCGTTGAAGATAACCATAGCCAGAATGAGTAGAGAAGCTGCTATGGCAGAAACCACTACATAAAGAGGCCTTATTTTCTTATTGCCTTTTTGTGCCTCAACCTTCGCTATGATTTTATCAGGAAGTTGATCAAAATACCCTTCAGGCACTTTGTATATTTTCTTAAGTGTATTTTTATCTTCCATTTTACATTAGATGTTTAATTGTCTAAAAGGTTTAATCATAACCTTACATATTCTTCAATTTTTTTTACTGCATGATGATAGCTAGCCTTAAGAGCTCCAACACTTGTATTGGTGATTGCTGAAATATCCTCATATTTCATTTCATCATAATACTTCATATTAAATACTAGCCTTTGTTTGTCGGGAAGTGTTAAAATTGCTTTTTGTAATTTCATTTCCACTTCATCTCCACTAATAAAGTCTGATGAGGTCAGTTTATCTACAAGTTCCTCATTGTCGGAGCTCATAAATAGAAATCGCCTTTTCTTTTTACCCAAAAAGGTCAGGCATTCATTAGTAGCTATGCGATAGATCCAAGTGTAAAGCTGTGCATCAGCTCTAAATTTATCGATATTCGAATATATTTTGACGAAAATGTCTTGTACCAAATCATCGGCATCATCATGGTCAATCACCATTTTTCGAACATGCCAATAGATTCTTTGTTGGTATTTTTCAACCAGAACCCTAAAGCCGCTTTCACGGCTTTGTTTATTAAGAAGTTGGGTAATTAGTTGTTTGTCCTCCAAGCTAGCTTTGTTTGAGTTATAGACTCAGAACAATAGTGAAGGTTTAATTTAACTAAAAAAATAATCTAAATTTCTCTCAGTGACTCGAATAGCCCCGCATTTTTGCCTTTAAATCTTACCACAAGTAGGGGATGGTTCATATTTTCATTCACCATTTTTTCAGCAAGACTTCCTAAAAATATTGCAGCAGCTGCCGTTCTTCCTTTCGCACCAATGATAACGAAATCAGGATTAATTTTTTCAGCAAGATCATAAATATCACTTGCTAGGTTATCATTAGTATCGAGTGAATATTCGGCTGTTATTTTTATACCTCTAGGATCAATCTTCTTCATGAATTTGGCATAATCCTCTTCGGCATTCTTTTTCATGATCTCAGCAAACTCCTTATATGTTTTCCCAGTATAATGGTATCCTGCAGGCACCATGTACACATTCTGACAAACTATTTCGGGTATACTTCCGTTTTTAACTGCAAAATCAATGGTTTGCTCCAGTGCTAATTTAGAGTAATTAGAAAAATCTATTGGTACTAGCACCTTATCGGCTTTGGGTTTCGCTCCTTCAGGAATAATTAGCAAGTTGCAACTTGCCCTACGGGCTAATCGCATTGTTGTAACACCTGTACCGTCTAATGTTTTCTTTTTTCCTATAATAATAAGGTCAGCATCGAATTTATTAGCAGTATGTAACAAATCACCTGCCTGACCTTTTTTAACTGTGAGACCTACTTTTATTTTTTTCTCTGGATGAAAATAAGTAGCGATTGCTTCTTTAAGTTTATTCTTTCTCTCCCTGATCGCATTTTCTACAAGTTCAGGAAATTCCTTTTTGACACCTTTTGGCACCTGAAGGTTTCTAACGATATTGACAAATTCAATCTTCTCCGCAGAGGTGTGATCTACAAAAAAAGAGGCGTACTCAATTAATGTTTTGTCAAGTTCTGAGGTATCTAATCCTACAAGTAAATTTTTAAAAGGTTCCATTCTATAAATTTAGCCGCAAAGTTAACAATTGGTTAATATTAAGTTGCTACTTAATTTAAATATTTAGAGATAAAATTTGATCAGAAAGCAGCTCGATTTGCTCTTTAGAATGTGTAGGGAAATTAGCAATACGAACATGTTCTGATTTATTCTTCCCATATCCAGAACCAATAACAAGTCCTTTGTTAGAAAGTTCAGTAATAAGTTTTTCAGAATCGACTAGTGTATTGGCAACTACAGTCGTTTTTGACCTATTGGATGTATTTTTGACAAAGTGAGTCAAGTAGGGGCTTTCACTAATTGTATGCTGTAATAAAGCAGCTTTATAGTTTGTTTCTAATCGTATTTGATCAATCCCCTTTAACAGCATATCTTCTGTAACTTTACTTAGTAAGTACATATTAAGCACATTTGGTGTGGCCGGTGTCTGGTTTTTCTTTGATTTACTGAGAAACTCAGGTAAACAATGGTAGGATCCAATGGATTTCCCTTTATTTAATAGTGTTAAGGATTTTTCTACACATCTGTCATTTACTATCCATACACCAAGTCCGGCAGGAAGTCCAAAACATTTCTGTACTGAAAAATAGGCAGTATCTACTTTAGAGAAATTAATTTCAACCGAAGGGGCAGCTGATACTACGTCTAGTGCAAGTAGCTGGTCAGGAAATGCAATCCTGATCTGCTCAATTTCAGACGCTTGATGCATTGCACCTGTACTTGTTTCGTTAATTGTCATTGAAATTAACTCAGAAGATTCTGGAATGAGAACGGAATTCACATCAACAACTTCACCTTCAGGCGCTTCTTGGAAAAGAGCCGATTTATTTAAGTTTGAAACTATTGTTTTGAATTTTTCTGAAAATGCCCCATTTACAAAATGAAATGATTCATGATCTATTAAATTCTGAGCTATTCTTTCCCAAATTTCAGTGGCTGAAGAGGTATAAAATACATGATAGCCTTCAGGAAGATTTAGAAGAGACTTGAGATTCTCTGTACACTGTTGAAATATTGTTTCAAATGTCTTACCTCTATGTGAAATAGAAGGGATATCATTTCTAATAGCTGTTTTTAGATGCTCTTCAACTGTAAAGTACAATTGTGAGGGACCAGGAGTAAAGTAAAGTTTTTTCATTTTTGATTATAACTTAAACCCAATCTTCTACTTCTAAGGCTTCCAGAATGTCAGCAAGTTCATCGTAATCTTTATAACCAGGTCTAATTTCATCACCGGCTGTCAAAGCAATTCCATATGCTCCTGTTGTTTTTAATATATTTTCAATATTATCAGATGTGATACCACTACCCAATAGTATTTTATATTTTGTGCTGAGCTCTTTTATTTTTGCTATTTGTTCACTTGTAAAATCTTTTATTGCAGTTATAATGATATAATCTATTCCTTCCCAATTGGTGTTATCAATCGCTTCAATTGGTATGTTTAATATCTTCCCCTTACTTGTTGTCAGTGAGGTAAGTACCTTGTGGTCTTTACTTTCAACATAATCAATTTCATAATCCTCCAAAGCATTACTTATCGAATCTTGCTTACTAGTACCAAATTCGCCAACAAACTGTGCTCCAGACGTCCAGCCCGTGATTGCATCAAAATTTTCTTGATCAATATAATTTTTACTTGCCATGTCAAGGTCAAAACCTAAAAGGTCTACGTGCATACCAGCACAATACCGAGCATCTGAGAGATTATTAACGCTGTTTATTTTTACAAAAGTCTTTAAGGCCATTGATATAGATTTTACTAATTGTCAGATAAGATTATTCAATCGTATTAGTAAGCAAAACTAAATGAAAATAACTTGCTTTGTGACTGTAAACAAAAATTTGATAATTATGGCTGTAACAGTATTAGATGACTCCAATTTTAATGATACATTAAACAATAATAAAAAGACCATTGTAAAATATTTTGCAGGCTGGTGTGGCAGTTGCCGATTATTTGCTCCTAAATACAAGCGACTTTCCGATGATGAAAGGTTTTCTGATATTGAATTCGTAGATGTGGATGCTGAAAAAAATCCAAGTGCCAGAAAAATGGCTAATGTGACCAACTTACCTTTTTTTGCTGTTTTTGAAGGCGATAAATTGATTGACACCGCTTCTACTAATAAAGAAGAGATGGTTTTAGAATTACTTTCAAAACTGAATTAATTTTGTTCTAGTTATATTTGGGGAATTGACATAAAATTGAAGCAGTCAATTCCTCAATGAAGCAAATATTAATTACCATAGGTTGTGCCCTTGCACTTTTTGCCTGCAGTTCGTCTGAAATTCAGCCAGACGCATCACTACTAGGCTATGACTTTTTCCCGTTAGCCAAGGGACAATACAATATATATCAAGTCAGTGAAACCAACTATCTAGCCACAGGAGAGATTGTTAATGACAATTATCAGCTACTTGAGGAAATAGATGATTCTTTTTTGACATCTGAAGATTCCACTTATGTAATCTACCGTTTTAGACGAAACACTTCCGATGATGAGTGGACATTTCTTAATACATGGCAAGCACGGAGAACAACTTTTCAAGCAGTTATCATTGAAGAAAATACCCCTTTTATCAAACTCTCATTTCCATTAAAAGCTGGGAAGGTATGGAACGGTAATGGCTTAAATACCAATGAGCCCGATGAATATAAGATGGATAGTGTGTATTTTTCTTATATTAATGGAGCAGGCCAACAATTTGACAATACTGTGACAGTAATTCAAAGTGATAACCAAGACTTCATTGTAAAACAGGACAAACGATTTGAGATATATGCTCAGAATATTGGTCTCGTTTATTCTCGGAAATTGGTTTTAGAATACTGTTCGAAAAACGATTGTTTAGGCCAGCAAATCATTGATAGTGGTTTAGATTATAGTCAAATATTAATTGAAAACGGTGAAATTTAAGACCTGGATAACATGTATGCTCTTGCTTACGACCATTGTTTCAATGGCCCAAAATCGTTATGTAGTCCATTTTACTGATAAGGAAAATTCACCATATAATGTAAATCAGCCCGAAGACTTTCTCTCGATAAAGGCTATATCTAGACGGACAAAACAGAATATTCCTGTTGTTGAAGAAGACTTACCTGTTAATCCTGATTACTTAACGGCTGTTAAGGCCACAGGAGCAAAAGTCTTTTTTAAAAGCAAATGGCTAAATGCGGTATTGATAGAAGCGGATAATAATGAATTAATATCAATTCAAGATTTATCATTTGTTGGTAATGTTGAATTGGTGGCCCCAAACTCAAGGTTAAAATCCAAATCAGATACTTCTGGAAAAGTATCGAAAAACAACAGGACGGAGGAGTTGGAAACTGCTTTTCAGAATAATTTACTTGGTGTTGACTTGCTACATGGTGATGGTTATCAAGGACAAGGGGTAAGCATTGCCTTTATGGATGCAGGTTACAAAGGAGTAAATACAGCATCAGCCTTTCAACATATATATGCTAACAATAGATTGATAATGAAATATAATTTGGTGGAAAATGATACCAATGTTTATCAATATGATGTGCACGGCACACAAGTATTCGGCACTGTGGCAGGCAAAATTCAGAACCAATATGAAGGTATAGCCGCAGAAGCTGATTTTATGCTTTTTGTGACTGAGGATGTACCTACAGAATATCGAATAGAAGAATACAATTTTCTTTTTGCTGCCGAAATAGCCGACAGTGCTGGTGTTGATGTAATTAATACCTCCTTAGGTTATAATTCATTTGATGACCCTTCGATGGATTATACTTATGAACAAATGAATGGTGCAACTACCATTATAACTAAAGCAGCTGAGTTGGCCTTTTCAAAAGGTATATTAGTTGTGACGAGTATTGGCAATTCTGGGAATAGCAGCTCTTGGCCTTATTTAACAGCTCCGGCAGATGGCACTAATGTATTAAGCGTTGGTGCTACTGATCAATCAAATATGAAGGCAAGCTTTAGTTCTATTGGACCTACTTCAGACGGAAGAATTAAGCCTGAATTAATGGCATTAGGTGTTTCACCTGCACTATTAAATCAAAACGGAGAGGTAATACATTCTTCCAACGGTACTTCCTTTTCTTCTCCACAGGTTGCGGGTTTAGCAGCTCTTATATGGCAGTCACAACCTACCTTGACCAATAAACAATTGTTTGACTTAATGTTGTCGATTGGAAATCGATACGATAACCCAGATAATAATTATGGGTATGGAATTCCAAATTATAGTAAATATATCACATCGATTGATGAAGTAGCAAAATCAATTAAGCTATTCCCAAATCCATTCAATGATTATATTTCATTGTCTGGGGTATCAGATGATGAATTCGTTCAGGTTGATTTAATTGATGCCAATGGTAAAACAATATTGAAACAATCATTTGAAAATTTGATTAATGATGAGCTGACAATAGATACCCGTTATTTTCCACCTGGAATTTATATACTCCAATTGAGTGGAGCAAAAAGGCAAAATCTGATCCAAAGAATGGTTAAATACTAAGGCATTAATTTTCTATCTTTGAGGCCATGACAAATCCGATTATCGCCCCATCTATATTGGCAGCTGATTTTGCCAATATCCAACGAGAAGTAGAAATGCTCAACGCCAGTGAAGCCGACTGGATTCATGTGGATATTATGGATGGTGTTTTTGTTCCTAATATTTCATTTGGAATTCCTGTAACCAAGGCCATTCATAAACATGCGAAAAAGCCGCTTGACGTTCATTTAATGATTGAAAAGCCCGAAAACTACGTGGAGGCTTTTGTGAAGGCAGGAGCGGAAATTATTTCAGTTCACTACGAGGCTTGTAATCATTTGCATAGAAATTTACAACAACTCAAAGCCTTGGGATGTAAAGCGGGAGTAGCAATTAATCCCCATACAAATGTCCAGTTACTTGAAGATTGCATTGGTGATATTGATTTAGTGTGTTTAATGTCAGTAAATCCAGGTTTCGGTGGGCAAGTTTTCATTGAAAATACCTACAAAAAAGTGCGTCAATTAAAAGAAATCATCACTGACGCCAATGCAACCACCTTGATAGAAATTGATGGTGGAGTTAATCAGGAAAATGCCCCGAAACTGATAGCCGCAGGAGCAGATGTGTTGGTGGCTGGCAGTTTTGTGTTCTCATCTGAAGATCCAATACATACTATTTCAAAGCTTAAAAGCGTTTGATAAGCAGTAACTACTTTTGATGAAGAAATATCCTCTTGTTTATATTCTGTGCTTTATATTCTCCTGGTCTTATAGTCAGAAGATTCAGTTAAAAGGAGAGGTTACTTCTGGTCTGGGTACGCCTATTTCCGAGGTAAACGTTGTCATCGCTGGCCAAAATATAGGTACTACAACAAACGATACTGGTTATTTCGAAATTTCTGTAGAAAAGAGAGATTCCATTAAGCTTGTATTTTCTCACGTTACTTATTTTGAAAAAATCTTTTGGGTGACAAAATATAATCTTGGGAAGTCAATTGCCATTAAGCTTTCAGAAAATACGGAGATGTTGGATGAAGTAAGCATTAAAGGAGAAAGGGATAATGTACAAGGACCAAGCGTTACCAAGTTAAGTCCAAAGTCAATAGAGGCTTTACCCTCACCTTTTCAGGATTTCAATAAAGTATTGGCAACCCTACCTGGTGTGGTTAGTAACAATGAGCTTTCTTCCACCTATTCGGTACGAGGGGGTAATTTTGATGAAAATCTTGTCTACGTTAATGGTATACCAATATATAGGCCATTTTTAGCTACAAGTGGCCAACAAGAGGGGCTTAGCTTTGTTAATACAGATATGGTAGAGAATGTGAAATTCTCAGCGGGTGGATGGCAGCCAAAGTATGGTGATAAGCTTTCTTCTGTACTCAATGTTACTTATTCCAAGCCCACGGCTTTTAATGCATCAGCCAACCTTAGCCTTCTTGGCGGTTCGGTCCATTTAGGAGGTATATCAAAGAAAGAAAGAGTGAGTTATTCTGTTGGAGCGAGACATAAATCGTCAAAATACTTACTTAATTCACTAGAGACCAAAGGACAATACCTACCAAAATTTACCGATTACCAGTCATTTGTAAACATTAATTTGGGCAAATCAAAAAATATTGAAAGAACAACTTTAGGGATTCTGACTTCTTATGCACGAAATCGTTATTTAGTTGAACCTGAGAATAGGGAGACCGAATTTGGCAATTTCAATGAATCATTAAGACTTTCTGTTGCTTTCGATGGAAAGGAATTATTAGAATATGACACTTATCAGGGTGGTTTGAAACTTTCACATCGATTCAATAACAGTTGGCGAACACATGTAATAGCCTCTGGAGTATATGCTCAGGAGCGAGAGTATACTGATCTAGAAGGTGGGTACAAATTATGTGATGTAGATAAAAATCTCTCATCTAAAAATTTCAACAATTGTGCATCAACGAAAGGTATTGGTACCAATTATGAATATGGAAGAAACAACCTAAGTGCTGAAATCCTCAATTTAGAAAATCAACATATTTTACTGGTAGGTGAAAGTACAGTTGAGTTTGGCCTTGGTTATAATCACCAACTAATAGAGGATCAATTGCAGGAGTATAGTTTCACCGATTCTGCTGATTATGTCACCAAAATTGAGGCTGTACAGGCTAATAATACATTGTCATCTGATCAGTTTACTGGTTATATACAAGTAGCTGTTCCGTTGTCTAAAAATATTGTTTCCACAGCTGGGGTAAGATTTAATTATTGGAGTCTCAACCGGCAACTACTAACAAGCCCAAGATGGCAAATAGCAATTAAACCGAAAGGCAGTAGAAAACTTACTCTTACTGGTGCCATTGGTGTTTATCAGCAGCCTCCATTTTTTAGGGAGCTACGGGATTTTAACGGTAACATAAATGAAGACCTAAAAGCTCAACGAGCTTTACACTTTATTGGAGGAGCAGAATATAATGTAACCTGGTGGGGGAGACCATTTTTGGTAACCGGAGAACTATACTATAAACGAATGAGTAATGTGGTTCCTTATGAAGTTGATAATGTAAAGGTCAGATACTATGCGAATAATGACGCTAAGGCCTATGCTGCGGGCTTTGATATGCGTATTAGTGGTGAGTTTGTAGAGGGCGCTGAATCTTGGTTTAGTTTGGGGATATTGAATGTACGCGAAGATGTTGATGGTGATGGGATTGGTTATATCAGAAGACCCTCAGATCAAAGAGTAAATCTGGGTATATTTTTTCAGGATCATTTGCCAAATAATCCAAACGTAAGAGTACATCTTAATTTTCTTTATGGAAGCGGACTGCCTTTTGGCCCTCCAGGAAATCCTAGGAGTAGAAATAAATTTAATGGACGAGCTTACAAGAGGGTAGATGTTGGATTTTCTCGAATAGTGTACCTCAACAAGGAAAAGTATGCTGGTCAAAGAAAATTGATTATAAGTGCTGAAATTTTGAACCTGTTAGGTACGAAAAACGCTATCTCGTATACTTGGATATCAGATGTTAACAATGACCAATATGCGGTTCCCAATTCATTATCTGCAAGGTTCTTGAATATTAGAGTGGCACTAAAAATTTAAACTTTAAGTATAAGTAAATCACCACTTTATACCCTTATTTCTTGCTAAATAGTGACAATAGTCTTTAATTCGGGGTTTTAAATTTTGTAAACTGATTTAATAATTAAAAATATAATTACATGTTAAGAATGAAAATGGCCTTTTTAGTAATGATGGTAGCATTGGCTGGGGTGGCAAATGCACAGGAAGTTGAAATAAGTGATGATGAACTAATGCGCTATGCGATAGTAATGGATTCAATTGACGTAATGAAAGAAAATGCGAAGGAAACAATTTCAGCAATGGTGGAATCCAATGAAGAAATGACCGGTGCAAGGTACAACGACTTGTCTAAAATAATAGACGATGCCGAAAAATTAGCTTCTTCTGATGCTACAGAAGCTGAAATCACTTTTGTTAAAAGTGTAAAGGATAAGGGAGATGAAGTTACTTCCGAAATTCAATCTACTTTTCAAGATCTCGCAATAAACTATCTTGGAGACGGTGGTCGAAATTATAAAAAAATTAAGACTGCTTTGAAGTCGGACGAAACTGTAAAGGCTCGTTATGAAGCAATAGTGAAAAAAATGAAAGAGGATGATTCAACAGCAGAAAATACCAATGGCACAAAATAACTCATCCCTATAAAATTGTAAAAAGGCCTGCTTTTGAATTCAAAGCAGGCCTTTTTTATATAAAATAATTACTATATTTAATCAAAAAAGATCCACCTCTCACTAAAATCTATAGTCTATGTTTTCAGAAAATGAAATTGCAACCATGATTGAGATTCCAGAAGTACTTGATTCTGTTACTGCAATTCGTAAAGCATTTATAGAAAAGGAAGCCAATTTTCTGGAGATTTCGGAGCATGATTTTTTATCATTAATTATGATGACCCCAACCGTGGGCATTGCTCTTTCAAATGGAACAATTAGCTTATTTGAGGAACTTGCACTGAATAAAATGGCTAGAAAGATGTCCAAAGGTGGCTTTTTCTTAAAAGTTGATCCTGTAGCTCATGCCATGAAATTTCTCATCAAAAATTTCACTAATTGGGAATTGCCATTTTATGAGGTTATTAAGCTGTGCATGAGTAAAACATTTGACAAAAATAGCTTGAAAAAAACAGGGGATATTGATGAATCAAATTTAATTATTGGCTTTGCCAGGGAGTTGTTACAAGCTCCATATGCTTTTGTCAGGTTTCTCACTTCATTTTTTCTTCATGACGAAGCAGAAATTGTTGAAGCACGTAGTATATCCAAAATTGAGTACGATAAAATAATTGATATTGGTAACAAACTGGAAATGTCACAGTACATTGTTTTCAACTCATTTTGTAAAACCTTTGAAGTGAGATAGTTTTCACCAACCATCATCCATAATAATTCTTAAATTTGCATGTTTAGAAGTTAATGATAAACACAGCCAAATTATACTTTATTCAAATTACCTTCTTACTGGTGTTATTGGCTGCATCAGTAGATGTTTTTGGGCAGGATGAAGATAAACCCACCATACCGCTCGATCACTTCTATGCCAAACCTCAAAATCTAAGCGGATTGCGTATTTTGTTGTCCAAATTACATTTTGGATTCTCTACAGGCTATGGGCGTACTTTTTACAAACAGAATTTAGATGATTATGCCATTTTGCAGCGGCAAAACAGCACACCAGTACTCTTCGATAAGGACACGAACATTTCTGGGGGAATTATCCCCGCAGGATATAATTACTGGTTTAATACTGCAAAACAAGTTGACAGTATATCCTATACATCAAGTGATTTCCTTATTAGTTCTGATAGTTCCGACCTCACTTTTCGCGCACCTGGAACAAGTATCCCTCTAATGGCTACCATTCATGTTGAATTTATGGAGAAGTATAAAATAGGTGGGGGGTTTATGTTTGAGTACCATAGGCCAGGAAAATTTTCTTCAAAAAATTTTAGCGGAGACATCGCTACTATTAGCCCTGATTTTGGAAGTACCTTTTACAAGAAGTACTTTCTGATATTAGGAGCTAAGGTTTATCGTTACTATGAATATACGTTAGCAATTGATGCCGAAATTGGAGCATTCAAATTGTCAAAGAAATTTGACAAATCATTAATCCAAAAAGGTGTATTTGTGAATGTAGGAGTTACTATAGAGAGGGAATTATCAGAATATTTCACCGCATTTTTACGCCCATCTTATGACATTAAGAATTACACACTTAATCTTCCAGAATCTAGTTCATCTGTATCGACATCAATGAATGCATTCTATTTAGGCGTGGGTATTACTTACAGGATACCCGAATTAAGAAAATGCTATATCAAAGAATGTACTACTCAAATAAACCACCAGCATGGTAATGCAAAATACCGAAGTAGGATGCATCCATTTTTCAAAAAACAGAATCCCCATCACGGAGAGAATTTCCCAAAACTCTTCCGAAATAAGCGTAAAAACAAGAACAAAATGAACGCTTATTAATAGGGCAATATTGTTAAATTCCTAGAGAGCACTTTCAGCTATTTATTTTTGAAATTTATTACTTATAACAAGCTGATATACAGTCGTTTAAATTGATGACAATAATGCTTCTAAGTTTGTTGATTTAACAGTGTGTACCTTGACAAAAATTGCGTAAATTCGCCCTTATTTTAACAGCTAAGAGTATTAAAAAAAATGGCGGACGGAGCAAACGAGAATATCATTCCAATTAACATCGAAGATGAGATGAGAGCAGCCTACATAGATTATTCTATGTCGGTAATTATATCTCGAGCATTGCCTGATGTACGTGATGGGTTAAAGCCTGTACATAGAAGGATTTTGTATGGAATGCTTGACCTTGGAGTAAGTTACAACAAAGCACATAAAAAATCAGCTAGAATAGTAGGAGAGGTCCTAGGTAAGTACCACCCACATGGTGATACTGCTGTCTATGACTCTATGGTTAGAATGGCACAAGAGTGGTCGTTACGTTACACATTGGTTGATGGACAAGGAAACTTTGGTTCTATTGATGGTGACTCGCCTGCAGCGATGCGTTATACTGAAGCACGTCTGAAGCGAATTGCAGATGAGATGTTGGGAGATATCAACAAAGAGACCGTTGATTTTCAACCCAACTTTGATGACTCCCTTAAGGAGCCAACGGTACTTCCCGCAAAGCTCCCCAATCTATTGATAAATGGAGCGTCCGGTATAGCAGTGGGTATGGCAACCAATATGCCTCCACACAATCTAACAGAGGTAATCAATGGTATTATCGCCTATATTGATAATAATGAGATTACCATAGCCGAATTGATGGAGCATATTACTGCACCTGATTTCCCTACTGGTGGTATCATTTATGGATATCAAGGAGTAAAAGATGCGTTTGAAACTGGTCGAGGACGTGTTTTGATGCGTGCTAAAGCTGATTTTGAAACTACCAAAACAGGTAAGGAGCAGATTATTGTTACCGAAATTCCCTACATGGTGAATAAGGCCAACATGATTGAAAAGACTGCTGGTTTAGTTAATGATAAGAAAATTGAAGGCATTTCAGATATTCGTGATGAATCGGATAGAGATGGATTAAGAATAGTTTACGACATTAAGAAAGATGCTATACCTAACATCGTTCTTAATCATTTATATAAGTACACGCAACTTCAGTCCTCATTTGGAGTCAATAATATTGCTTTGGTGAAAGGACGTCCTTTGATGCTCAATCTGAAGGACATGATAAAATACTTCGTTGAACATCGCCACGAAGTTGTAGTGAGAAGAACCCAGTATGAACTAAGTGAAGCAGAAAAAAGGGCTCACATCTTGTTGGGGTATCTTATTGCACTTGACAATCTTGACGAAGTAATAAACTTAATAAGAAAATCGAAAGATCCAGATACTGCCAAAGCGGAGCTGATCAAACGTTTTGAATTATCTGAAATTCAAGCAAAGGCAATACTGGAAATGAGACTCCAGAGACTTACCGGCCTTGAAAGGGATAAAATCCAAAAAGAGTATGACGAAGTAATGGAATTAATTACTCGATTGAAGGAAATACTTGAAAATGAAGATGTTAGAATGGGAATCATCAAAGACGAGCTTTCGGAAATTAGGGAGCGCTATGGTGATGATCGAAGAACTGAAATTGTTCATAGTGTAGACGACATGACTTATGAGGATATGATTCCAAATGATGAAATGGTCATTACCATTTCTCATGAAGGTTATATCAAACGTTCACCGCTTACAGAGTATAGGACTCAAAGTAGAGGAGGAGTAGGTTCAAGGGGAGTGACTACAAAAAATGATGACTTTACTGAGCATTTGTTTGTTGCAAAAGCTCATAATTACTTATTGATCTTTACTGAATTCGGTAAAGTATTCTGGAAAAAGGTTTATGGAATTCCTGAAGGAATGAAAACCTCGAAGGGTCGAGCTATTCAAAACCTTATCAATATTGAACCCGGTGATGTAGTAAGAGCGGTTATCAATGTGGATAGTTTAGATGATGAGGAGTACATCAACAATAATTTTGTGATGATGTGTACTGAAAATGGTACCATTAAGAAAACCAAGCTTGAAGCATATTCACGACCACGACAGAATGGAATAAATGCGATCACTGTAAAAGATGGTGACCGACTATTAAATGTAAGTCTTACCAACGGTAATAACCATATTGTAATTGCAAAAACTAGCGGCAAGGCAATCCACTTTGATGAATCTGATGTTAGAGCTATGGGTCGTACGGCATCTGGTGTAAGGGGCGTTAGACTTGAGGGCAAAGACGACAAAGTTGTTGGAATGGTGTGTATTCACAGAGAAGAGTCAAATCTTTTAGTTGTTTCAGAGAAAGGCTACGGTAAAAGATCAAATATTGATGATTACCGAATCACGAAAAGAGGAGGGAAAGGAGTTAAAACAATCAATATAACGGAAAAAACTGGCAAGCTTGTTGCCATTAAGGAAGTTATAGATTCTGATGACTTGATGATTATTAATAAATCTGGGATCACTATTAGAATGGCGGTAGAGGATCTTCGAGTAATGGGAAGAGCTACTCAGGGCGTTAGATTAATAAGGCTTAATGAAAATGATGAAATTTCATCAGTTGAGAAGATTGAGCATATTGAATCAATTGAAGAGGAAGAACCTCTTGATAATGAGGAAACAGATTCTAAAGATAATTCTGAGAATTCAGAAGAAAAGGAATAAATTGCATAAACTAAACTAATCAAATAGACTATGAAAAGATTAATCGTACTGATGCTTGTTGTCTTAGTGGCGGGGTACTCTTACGGGCAGAAGAAACCAAAAATTAATCAGGCAGAAAAGGCAAGAGAAGATGGTAATTTAGGTGAAGCCAAAGATATCATTGACCAAGCAACCGAACATGAGAAAACCAAAGATGATGGAAAAACCTGGTATTATAAAGGATTAATTTATGCGTCTTTAGATACAACACAAAATGCTCAATATCAGGATTTAGCAACTGATCCGTTGAAAATAGCAATGGAATCGTTTGCCAAAGCGGATGCAATGAACAAAGGAAACAGTGAGTATTTTATTTCGGATGCAAATGGTTTTCCAGTTACCAAAGTACAGCAAATATCAAATTTGTGGTCCTTTTATTTAAATAAAGGAGTTGAGTATTATAATGCCCAAGATAATGATTTGGCCTATAAATTCTTTCAGAAAACAACGCAAGTGATGCCTGAAGATACTGTTGGCTATATCTATTCAGCGTCTGTTGCACATGCTAAAAAAGATTATGATAGTGCGCTAAAAAATTATTATAAATTGGTAAATGAATTAAATTACCACACAAAGGATATTTATTATTCAATGATCTATCTTGAAGGGACAATTAATGAGGACAATGAAAAAGCCTTGACACTTATTAGAGCAGCTAAAGCTCAATACCCTGATGATTTAGATTTAGCAAAATCAGAAATCAACGCTTTAATCAAATTAAAAAGAATTGATGAAGCAAAGCAGGAATTGGAAAGTGCAATTGCTAATGAACCAACTAATGCTAATTTAAGATTCACACTAGGGGTAATGTACGAAGAGATTGGTGAACCAGCTAAGGCAAAAGAGGCCTATTTAGGAAGTATTGCTGCTGATCCGGAATATTTCAATGCCAGATATAACTTGGCTGTATTAGATTATAATAAGGCCGTTGAATTAATTAAAAAGAAGAATAATCTTGGAATTTCCCAAGCTGACCAAAAGAAGGCCAAGGAAATGCAAGTAGAAATTGACAAAAAGTTGAAAGAAACTTTACCTCATTGGGAAAAAGTTAATGAACTTGAAGCCAATAACCGTACTGCTCTAGAAACGTTACAATATATCTATACACAACTTAAAATGTATGATAAAGCTGAAAAAATAACAGCTACTCTTGAGAAGCTTGGTGGAGATGAGTAACATAATATAACATAAATAAAAAGGGCTTATGGCCCTTTTTTTATTTGCATATAAATTTAATCTTTATAGTATGAAACATATTTTAATAATAGTAGCCGTTATGTTTTCATGCGCTGGTAGTACTGCGGATGAAACAATTAACAAAAGAGTTGGAGTTGAGGAATTCAAAAAAATAATTGAAAATACTGATGTCCAACTTGTAGATGTCCGTACTCCTCAGGAATATAGCGAAGGTTATATTAATGATGCAGTAAATATCGATTTTATGTCTGATTCATTTTTAAATAATTTTAATAAGAACATAGACAAAACAAAACCAGTTGCCATTTATTGTGCGTCCGGTGGTCGCAGTGCTAAGGCTTTGGCGAAACTAAAGGAAGAGGGTTATAAGGAGGTGTATGAACTAGAGGTTGGATATAATGGCTATAATAAATAGCAAAACCTGTTCATTAACATGTCATTGGTGATATTCTTACTAACTTAAGGAAGTAGACCCACTTTGGACATAGATTTTGATTGAGTTAAACAATATTATTGAAGCTTATCAACAGACCGACTTTACAGGCCGGAAAGCTGCCCTTGCCACAGTTGTTAAAGTAACGGGCTCTTCTTATAGAAGTCCTGGTGCAAGAATGTACATTACAGATGATGGGAGATGGGTTGGCTCTATTAGTGGTGGATGCCTTGAAGGTGATGCGTTACGTAAAGCCAGAAAAGTAATGTCTAGTGGACTTTCTAAGATGATCACTTACGATACCACGGAGGACGAGAATAATTCCTTAGGGGTCGGACTTGGTTGCAATGGGATCATACATATTTTACTCGAACCCATTAATGAATTAAACAATCCAATAAAATTGCTTCAATCAATTCAGCTTATGGAGCATGAGTCCGCAATGGCTACAGTGTATGAATCTTCCATTGATGAATTAAAAGTTGGTGATAAGATTTTATGGAATGAACAGGAGGAGTTGGGTCAGAAATCAACATGCAAACAGTTGATTATTGATGATTTGCTAAATGGAATTAAAAATAATGGCGCGCGAACGAAGACCTATTCCATTGAAAATAAGTCATGTTCAGTCTTTTTAGAGGTATTTCAGCCCCCTATTGATTTACTTATTTTCGGAGGAGGTTTTGATTCTCAACCAGTAGCAAAATTTGCACAGCAACTTGGTTGGAATGTAACCGTACTGGATGAGTGTGTAGCTCATTTATTACCCATAAATTTTCCAGATGCTCAGTTATCTGGGTGCCAACGAGATGAAGTAACTAGGAATATTGTTGTCAAACCATTTTCAGCAGCTGTTTTGATGTCTCACAATTACTACTACGATTTAGAGGTATTGAAGCAATTACTCCCAACCGAAATCAAGTATATTGGCATATTAGGGCCTAAGAAGAAAGGTGATAAGATGTTAGATGAACTCGAGTCCAATAATATTAAACTCACCAAATGGGATACACATCGAATCCATAATCCGATAGGAATAGATATTGGAGCTGATTCACCAGAAGAAATAGCATTTTCTATAATAGCAGAGATAAAGGCAAAATTTAGTGGTCGATCTTCTGGTTTTTTGAAATACAAAACAGGCCCTATTCATGATAAAGGGCAAACGGAAGAGGTATTTAAACAAGTATATATTAATGAGGGCATTATTAAACGAACCAAGCGTGTCTGAGAACGCTATCGTTATACTTGCCGCTGGTAATTCTTCTCGACTTGGAGAATCGAAGCAACTATTGTGTTCAGCAGACGGCTTGAATTTAATGAACAAAACCATCAAGCATGCTTTTGAAAGTAGATTTGGAAAAGTATTTATAGTATTAGGCAGTAACTTCGAAAAACATAAAAAGGCAGTATATACCAATGAGCCTATTTATATTGTTGAAAATAAAAATTGGCAGAATGGGATGGGTTCCTCTTTAAAATCAGGGCTGAACGCAGTATTAAATTTAATGCCTAACGTTCAATCTATCATTATATCAGTTTGTGATCAGATATACTTAACTCCAAAGGAATTTAATACATTGAATAATCAATATAAATTGTCTGGCGCTCCAATAGTAGCATCTAAATATGATAAAGATGGGTTTGGTGTACCCGTCTTATTCGACAAAAGTCAGATTGAAGGACTTATGGCCTTAGATGATAATCATGGGGCGTTAAATTACATTAAACAGCATATAACCCATACAGCTTTCATCAATTTTGATAAAGGAAATATTGACATTGACACCCCACAAGATGTTGCCAATTACCTGTCATAATCACTAGATATCTACCCCTGACATGGCGAACTGATTGATTAATACAGGCTCCTTTTGCATGTAAAACTTCATATTTATATAATCTAGGACTATTACGCTATCCTTAAGAAAGCCAGAGCCTATACTGCCTTTAGCATCCAATTCTCTATTTGAAAATTGTCGACTAATGTATTTTGGGCTAATTCTTTTATTCATATCAGAACCTATTTTTAGATTAGATTCTGGAGCAACAAACCCCTTAACTCTACCTCCAATACCAATACCCAGAGAGGTGTAATCTTTATCTTTGAAGTAATGATTATTGTGATCCGATACAAATAACATGACGTCATGATAGGATCCCGTATCAATATGAAATTGACCTCTAATTGTTTTCCCGTCTTCAGTTTCTACACTGGCCTGAATATATGGTTTAGTATCTTTTACAGTGAGAGGTAGAATTTCATAATTATAATTTTCTGGATTATCGAATGGCTCATGGAGGGTTATCTTCCTATTTGGATAATCGATTTTCACTATAAAGCGGCTAAATATCTCATAGCCTATGATGCCATCAATATTATCAAGGGCTTTTCGTAGTACTTTTGACCCTGACATAATCACAACTGGAACTTTACTCCCCAGCACATCCGCAATTATTATATCATTATCTAGAGACAATTTACTTGGCAGATTTTTCTTTCTACCATAACCTGAGAGTTTAACGGTGTAATTGTCAAGTATTTTGATCTTATCACCAAAATCCCTTTCGAATAAGACAATTGATCTCATTCCACTATCCAGAATTAGATTTAAATCCATGCCATTAATTTTAGCAGGGATAACGATGAGATTGTTGACAATTGTAAAGTTAAAAGAGGTACGAGTTTTGTTCTTTAAGAAGTTGTACCTGGAGTTGCCCGCGTATGCTGCCGAGAATAGAGTTATTGCTGCCATGGACAATGCATACCTCACCCATGGAACCCTGTTGTTGTTGTTATTCATAGTTCCTTATTTTTGACCAGTGTTAAGGTAAATGAATATTTCAAAAAATCAATCCCGTAAATAGGGTGGATTATGATCAAATAGTGATGATTTTAATGCTAATGGATTAGCATCTCTTTGATTAGGTATAAAATTCCAGTTGAAACACCGGGGATGATTTTGCTGGCAGGGGCCTTATGGCTAGTATTTCCAAACTATTAAACGCATCAATAAATTCAGTTCTACTAATTCTTTCTTTGGTCTGTTTTGGCTTGATTTTATGATACTGCATCCTACCAGATGGATTGGCAGTAGCACTATACATTATAGTATAGTGCATTTTGACAGGTGAGGGGACGTACCTCATAGATTTGGCAACAGCCACTATTACTAGTAGCTGTTTTTGAAGTTGGTAAATACGATCTTGTTCTGGATTGTATTGTATTGTGTTAGCAAGGAATAAGCTGTGCTTGGCACATAGTTAAACCTGTTTTTAAACTCTTCCATTTTTGAAGATAACTCCTGTACATAGAACCTGATTTGATCTAAGTTCTTACATCTTTTTGGGCTTTCGAAATTACGCTTGGTAAATTTTTGAAACTCCTGGTCTAATCTCTTTTTTTCAAATTCGCTCATCGTATTGTGTATTTATGCACTAGTTAATAATGAATTATATATCAATTATAGATATATGAATTGATATATGCAAATATTTATGTGTAAAAATGCACAAATATTTTTAAAAACTTTTCCTACATCCAAATAAACGCCCTAAACAAGAGGGGCTAACTACTTAGTATATAAGATGTTATGTCAATTTTTAGTCATTTTGCCCTTTGCCTCCCCTACCAGAGAGTAGGGCTATTTTATTGACTTTTCACTCAATATTCTTTTCTACTGACTAATTATATTATATATTACTAATATTATTAGTAATATAGTGGTATGGAAACACGCTCTATTTTGCACCTTGATCTGGATACATTTTTCGTTTCCTGTGAACGCCTTTATGATAGCAGGCTGAATGGTAAACCCATTCTAATCGGAGGGGTTACAGACAGGGGAGTAGTGGCGTCTTGTAGTTATGAGGCCCGAAGGTTTGGGATCCATTCAGCCATGCCAATGAAGCTAGCCAAACAGCTCTGCCCGGAGGCGATTCAAATTCGTGGAAACACGGCTACCTATACCAAGAAGTCGGAAGAGGTGACAGCAATCGTAAAAGAGGAAGTACCCCTTTATGAGAAAACATCCATTGACGAATTCTATGCAGACTTGTCAGGCATGGATCGGTTTTACAACAGTTATAAAATAGCTTCTGAACTACGCACTAAAATTATCAGAGAAACCGGATTGCCTATATCATTTGGACTCTCAGAAAACAAAACGGTCTCAAAAATAGCTACGGGGGAAGCCAAGCCCAACAACCAGATCAAAATAGAATACGGACTCGAAAGGCTTTTTCTAGCACCCCTTTCAGTTAAAAAAATACCGATGATAGGGGACAAAACTTATCAGACACTGTGCGGCTTAGGCATTAAGCAGATAGAAACGATACAAGGAATGCCTGTAGAGCTTATGCACAAGGTGCTGGGCAAGAATGGTGTGGCGATATGGCGTAAAGCCAATGGTATTGATCAATCGCCTGTAGAGCCTTATTCTGAGCGAAAATCCATTTCCACAGAACGTACCTTTGATAAAGACACTACAGATGTGGTGAAATTAAAGGCCATTATACTGGCGATGGCTGAAAACCTAGCTTTCCAATTACGAAGAGGGCAGAAGCTCACCTCCTGTGTCACGGTAAAGGTTCGGTATTCTGATTTCAATACCTACACACTACAAAACCGAATCTCCTACACTTCTGCCGACCATATGCTCATTCCTAAGGTGCTGGAGCTATTTGATAGATTGTATAATAAAAGGCTGTTGGTAAGGCTCATAGGAGTAAGGTTTAGCCATTTAGTGAATGGAGGCTATCAGATCAATCTTTTTGAAGATGCAACGGAAATGATCAACCTGTATCATGCCATGGACTATATAAGAGATAAACATGGAGATAGGATTGTGATGCGTGCAGCAGGTATAGAAGCACGGACAATAAGTAGGTTTAACCCCTTTAGTGGAGAGCCGCCACCGCTTTTGGCGAATCGTAGACAATGAATACAATTAGCAATTAGCAATTAACAATGAGCAATTAACAATTAGCAATTAACAATTAACAATGAGCAATTAACAATGAGCAATTAACAATTAACAATGAGCAATTAACAATGAGTAATTAACAAAATTTATTAGATATGAGAAGTAATCCAGTATTAGAAAAGAGTTATGATTTTGCGGTTAAAATAGTAAGAATTTATCAGCATTTATCTCAAGAAAAGCGAGAGTTCGTCTTATCAAAGCAGCTTCTGAGAAGCGGAACGAGTATTGGTGCTAATACAGAAGAAGGAGTAGGTGGTTATTCAAAGAAAGACTTTGCAGCAAAGCTTGGCATTGCCTACAAAGAGGCAAGAGAAACCAAATATTGGCTTCGATTGCTGAAAGACACAGATTACATTGCTGTTGACCAATTCCAACAACTTTACGATGAATGCGATGAATTGGCAAGGCTGCTCTTCAGTATTCTTAAAGCATCAAAACCCATTGATAATTTGATAATTACTCATTGAAAATTGTACACCAACGTCCATTCACAATATAGCTTCAAATACGGCACATTGACTCCCAAAGCATTATTGGAAGAGGCGGAGCGATGTGGGGTGGATACGCTCGTATTAACTGATATCAACACCACGGCAGCATGCCTCAATTTTGTGCGACTGGCGGCCAAAACGAAGGTTAAACCAATTTTAGGAATAGATTTTCGCAACAGCGCTGACCAGCAATTCATTGGTATCGCTAAAAACAACGAGGGCTTTAAAGCACTCAATGACTTTCTGTCCCATCAACTTCATGAAGAATTGCCCATTCCCGAAAGGGCACCCCAATTGCCAGAAACGCTTATCATCTATCCGTTCAGTGGCTTTAAGGGGTTTTCTCTTGCCGAGAATGAGTTCCTAGGGGTAGCTCCCGAAGATCTCAATAGGCTAATGTTTTCCCCATGGCATAAAAAACAGGATAAACTCGTTATCCTCCAGACGGTTACTTTCCGCAATAAACGAGATTTTAATGCGCACCGACTACTCAGAGCTATTGCAAAGAACACGCTGCTCAGTAAACTGTCAAAATTTGAGGAAGGAAAGCCGCACCACATCATGTTACCCAAGGAGGAATTGATAGCGCTTTATGAGACTTATCCACAAATTATTGCCAATACCCAGCAGTTGTTAGATGACTGCTCCATTGAGTTCAGCTTTGAAGAAGGTGTTCACAAAAACCAAAAGACCTATACTCAATCAATAGAAGAAGACTATCTGCTTCTGCGTAAGCTTTGTGATGAGGGACTCGGTTATCGCTATGAAAACCCAGATAAAAAGGTAATGAAGCGAATCGAAATGGAGCTGGACATCATTAAGCAAAAGAACTTTACCTCATACTTCTTAATCAACTGGGACATAGTGAGTTACGCAAGAAGTAAAAACTACTTTTATGTAGGAAGGGGCAGTGGGGCCAACAGCATAGTGGCCTATTTGCTGCGCATTACCGATGTGGATCCGATAGAGCTGGATTTGTACTTTGAGCGCTTCATCAATCTGTATCGACAGAACCCTCCGGACTTTGATATTGACTTTTCCTGGAAGGATAGGGAGGACATTACACAATATATTTTTGGTCGATTTAAACACGTAGCCCTATTGGCGGCTTACAGTACCTTTCAGTTTAAGGCCATCGTGCGGGAGTTGGGTAAAGTGTTTGGCTTGCCGCCTCATGAAATGGATGCCTTGGCAGAAGGGAAAGGCACTTCTGATGATGATTATGGGAAACTTATCTTACGCTATGGAAAACTGATTGAAGGTTTTCCAAGTCATTTGACTGTTCATGCGGGTGGGATATTGATCTCTGAAGAGCCGATTCATTACTATACCGCTACCGATATGCCTCCTAAAGGCTTTCCTACTACTCATTTTGACATGATCATTGCTGAAGATGTGGGTTTATACAAATTCGACATTCTGAGCCAGCGTGGCCTCAGTAAAATAGAAGAGACTTTACAGATCATTTCTGAAAAGGAAGAAATATGTTTTGACATCCATGATATGCGCTTCTTAAAGCGAGACCCACAAATCAAGCGGATGTTGCGAGAGGCGCAAGCTATCGGTTGTTTCTATGTAGAGTCACCAGCGATGCGTATGCTACTACGAAAGCTCAAAGCTGAGGATTACCTAGGACTGGTAGCTGCAAGCTCTATCATCCGCCCAGGAGTGGCCAAATCGGGGATGATGCGTGAGTATATCTTGCGCTTTCGACATCCTGAACGAAGAGCAGAGGCTCATCCCGTGCTTCTTGATATCATGCCCGAAACCTTTGGGGTGATGGTTTATCAGGAAGATGTGATCAAAGTAGCTCACTACTTTGCGGGACTTACTTTGGCAGAAGCCGATGTGCTGCGCAGGGGCATGAGCGGTAAGTATCGCTCACGAGAGGAGTTCCATAAGGTACAAGGGAAGTACTTTCAAAACTGTAAGGAGAAAGGTTATTCGGATACAGAGGCACGTGAAATATGGCGACAGATAGAGAGTTTTGCAGGTTATGCCTTCTCCAAAGGTCATTCTGCTTCTTATGCGGTAGAGAGCTTTCAAAGCCTGTTTTTAAAAGCCTATTATCCGCGAGAGTATATGGTGGCCACTATTAATAACTTTGGCGGATTTTATCGGACCGAGTTATATGTACACGAAGCGAGAATGCATGGTGGAGAGATACTGCCTCCTTGTGTAAACAAGAGTAGTAACGTCACTAAAATTTACGGCAAGGATATTTATCTTGGGTTTTGTCTGGTCAAAGATCTCGAAAGCAGGGTGGTTGACCGATTGGTAAATGTACGTGAGGAAGAAGGCGAGTTTACAAGTATCGAAGATTTTGTGAAACGTGTGGAAATATCACTAGAACAACTCTCAATTTTGATACGAGTTGGAGGCTTTAGGTTTACAGGTGTGAATAAAAAAGAGCAACTCTGGAAGGCACATTTTATACTTGGAAAGAGTAAGAAAAGTCATGCCAATCCTGTACTGTTTAACGTTGATTATAAGCAGTTTACGTTGCCAAAGCTAAGCTTTAGTTTAATGGAAGATGCCTTTGATGAAATGGAACTTATTGGCTTTCCACTTTGCAGTCCGTTTAGCCTGGTACAGGGTCAGTTTAAAAGCACCTTATGTGTCAAAGACCTTAAGGCACATTGTGGTAAGGTGGTGACAATACTGGGGTATATGGTTGCGGTAAAGAACACAGGTACCTCACGTGGGGAGCGCATGCATTTCGGTACGTTTCTGGACATGGAAGGATACTTTATCGATACGGTTCACTTTCCACCTTCAGCGGCACGCTGGCCCTTTCGGGGAAAAGGCATCTATACCATTACCGGTAAGGTGGTCGAGGAATTTGATTTCTATACCATAGAAGTGATGATGATGGAAAAGGAGCGGTATATTGATGATCCGAGATATAATTGACAATTAGCAATTAGCAATTAGCAATTGTGAGCTCTCCACTAGTCGTAGGTTAAACGTAGCGATACTACAACCAATATTGTCGAATGAGGAAGGTCGTAGCGGACGCTACAACCAGAGGATGGGCAATTAATAGTTATCTCGACATTTTTTCAAAAAAAATACGTACATGATAATGTACTTTTGTATATTTGTTAGAAATATGAAATCATGGCAGAAATAACAACATTTACAGACTTCAGACGAAACATGCGCTCTTATTTTGAGAAGGTATTTACAATGGGAAAACCATTATTTATCTCACGCCCCAAAGGCCATGATATGGTTTTGATCAGTAAGAGTGAATACAATAGTTTGCAAGAAACTTTCCACTTATTAAGAAGTCCTAAAAATGCTGAGCGTTTATTGAAAGCGGTTGAGTCAGATAAAGCAGGTAAAGGGGAAGTCAAAGAACTACTAGATTAAATGGAAGTCGTATTCTTGGACCAGGGTTGGGAAGATTACCTCTATTGGCAGAATCAAGACAAAAAAATAATAAAGAAGATAAATAGTTTATTGAAGGATATTGACCGAAATCCATTTGAAGGAATTGGTTCCCCCGAACCTTTAAAGCACGACCTGTCAGGATATTGGTCAAGAAGGATAACGTTGGAACATAGACTTGTTTATAGGGTTCTAGATGGCCAGATAAGAGTGCTCCAATGTCGTTACCACTATTAATATTTTTGGACGCTTAGTCTATATTATTGGTGCCTCATTACTTTTATCGGGTTAGAAAAGGCTGATTCGAGAGCCCGGTACATGATTGTTAGTAGCGCGATGATCAGCGTAACGAAGCCCACAAGGAGGAAGATCAGCCAATTGATATCCACATGGAAAGCGAAGTTACTGAGCCAGCTAGTAATTACATAATAGGCTATGGGGCAAGCAATTACAAAAGCTACTAAAATCAATTTAGTGAAGTCTCTGGAGAGTAACAACACAATTTGAGTAGCAGAGGCTCCCATCACTTTCCTGATCCCAATTTCCTTTTTACGCTCTTCGGTCATAAACGAGGCCAGTGCAAATAAACCCAGACAAGCCACTATAACTACCAACACAGAGAAAATATTGGCCACATTGGCGAGCTTTTCTTCATCTTTATACAATTTGTCTAGCTCCTGATCCAGAAAGAAATAATCGAATGGAAAACCTGGTGCAGCCACTTTCCATTTAGCTTCAATATCCGATAAGGTATTGGATATATTTTTTGAATTGAGTCTAATGGCCACATATTTCAATGAGAAATTGAAGTGAAAAGAAGGTGAACGCAATTGAAGGACCAAAGGCTCAATTTCCCTGTGCTTAGAAACGAAATTAAAGTCTTTAACCACTCCAATGATTTCCCCACTGTTATTATTGATTTCAAACTTCTTACCAATCGTTTCTTCTAACGTCCAGTCCATTTGTCTGGCCAAGGCCTCATTTACAATCAAAGCCGTTGTGTCGTCACTCAATATGTTTTCTTTAAATTTCCGTCCTTGCACCATTTCCAAATCGAAGGTTTTAAAGAAGTCGTGATTTACCCAAAAGATAGAAAACAAGCGGGATTTATCCATTCCTTCAAACCTTACATTTTGCCCTTGGTGGTGTGCACCTAATACATCCAGCACCCCGGTAACCGAATGTACATCTGGTTGTAACTCAACTTCCTTTTTAAAGGCTTCATAGTTTCTGGTCATGGGTGTATTTAAGGCAGATATATAGAGAATCTGATCCTTGTTGAAACCCGTTCCACTTTTGCGTAGAAAATCCAGTTGGTTGATGGCTATGATAGTGCCGATGATCATTATGATGGATAGGGAGAACTGAATTATAACCAAGGCCTTTCTTAATACTGCCCCTCTACCGCCTTTTACCTGGCTATCTTTCAATACCTTAATAGGAACAAAAGAACTCAACACCAAAGCAGGATAAATGCCTGATCCTATGCCTACTACGACAAAAATTAAAAGTAACCCTATAAGGATAATGGGGTGCATAAAAATATCATATCCGATGGTTTTATCAGCAATGGCATTGAAAGCTGAGAGCCCTATTATAGTAAATAGTAAGGCTATTATAATACCTATAAATGAAATGATGAGTGACTCCATAAGGAACTGGAAAACAAGCTGTCCTTTGGCACTACCTAGTGTTTTGCGCAGACCCACTTCTTTTGCTCGTTTGGCGGACCTAGCTGTTGACAGATTCATGAAATTCATGGTAGCTATGAAGAGAATAAACAAGCCAATGAGAATAAAGGCATATATATTTTCTTCACTGCTGTTGCTTTTCAATTCAAACTCTAGGTTAGAAGTAAGGTGAATGGCGGTGAGAGGCTGTAATTCCATTCTGATTTCGTCTTTAACAAAGTCAGGGAAGTATTTTTGGATAAATGCGGGAAATTCAGCGGATAAGGTCTCAGGAGCTACATCATTTTTCAAGACAATATAGGTCCAGCATGGGTTCCAATACCAATTATCTGGATATTGACCATTAAAAAATGCTCGCATGGTTGAGAATGAGATAATGAAATCAAAATCAATATGGGCATTGGTGGGTGGATCGGCCATTACCGCAGTAACCAGTAGTTGTACTTGATTCTGTATTTTTAAAAACTGCCCAATTGGATCTTGATCACCAAAGAATTTTTTTGCCGCCCTTTCGGTAATCATTATTGAATTAGGCTTGTCCAAAGCCGTATTTTTATCTCCCTTGATAACTTGATAGTCAAAAACATCAAAAAAAGTGGAGTCAGCAAAGTAAACACCCGTTTCGTTAAACTCCTTTTTACTTTGCTCCTCTGAGACCAAAATGGTGGGCGACTGGAAGTTAAAGAACCTTACCTGATTCTCAATTAGGCTCCCATAATCCTCCAATAATGTAGTTCCCACTGGAAAGGGAACACTTGAAGAACGCTCTCCAGAACCTTCTTGCTCTATAAATTCAGTAAGTCGGTATATGCGATCGGCTTTAGTATTAAATCGGTCATAGCTATATTCATCATTGATGTAAATAAGGATGAATATACAGCTTGAAATACCAACTGCGAGACCAAATACATTGATTAGGGAATAGAACTTGTCCTTTAAGATATTGCGAAAAGCTACCTTGAAATAATTTTGAAGCATGTTGATGTTGTTTTTGACCGTATCGAATTTAACGTAAAAAATTGAAATTGGATAAATAATATGGTTAAACGGTATCGTTAACTGTTTAAATAGTTCGTTGTTAAAATTCATTTGAAGGGCTAGGGAAGTAGTTAATTATTGAAAACAAGTTGACTGTCGAAAATAGGAGGAAGGCGATATCGAAAGTGGAGATATTAAGATTTATTTAAATGGTAAACCAAACCTTAAGTAAGCATCAAGCGTACTTGAATTATATTGTTTCCATTTAAGAAACAAATTACTTATCATTATGCATCCTTTTAGGAAACATATTGTCTATTAACAAAACACGCATATGAAGGGTACTTACCTAGGTGAATTTCAAGAGATTGTATTACTCGCCATTCTTATTCTAAAAGATGAGGCCTATGGAGTGAGCATACAAACGGAAATCATGAATGAATTGGATAGGAATATAAGTCGCGGGGCTTTGCATACTGCTTTGACAAGATTGCAAGACAAGGGTTTTATTAAGTCGGAAGTGGGAGGAGCTACCAAAGAACGTGGTGGGCGAAGGAAGCGGCTGTATACAGTCACAAACCTCGGTAGGGCTGCACTAAATGAAGCGCGTGACATAAGAGATCAAATGTGGAAGAAGGTGCCTGATTTGGCCCTTAATTTCAATTATTCAATATGAATAAAAAAATAGTGCCACCACAACTGTTTACTAAATGGTTTGGTTGGTTTTGTGCTGATGAATACTACGAAGAGCTACAAGGCGACTTAGAAGAAGCTTTTTATGATAATGTGGAGCTTTTCGGTATCCGTAAAGCGCGACAATTATATCGGTTGGAAGTACTGAAAATGCTTCGCCCATCAGTTATTAAAAAATTAAACGGTCAGAATTTAAACTCAAACAACATAGACATGCTTAGCAACTATTTAAAAATTGCCATCAGGAATATGCTCGGTCAAAAAGTATATTCCTTCATTAACGTTTTCGGATTAGCGGTAGGAATGACGGCTACCATTCTCATTTCATTGTATGTACAAGATGAACTCAGCTACGATCAATACCATGAAAAGGCAGATAGAATTTATCGTGTTTCTCGTGAGTGGCTCAATCAGGATGGGGAATCTAGCTTACATTTAGGTCATGTAGCTGCACCATTTGGTCCTTTATTGAAAAATGATTTCGAAGGGATTGTATTGAATGCTGTAAGGATCAATTCCAGTGGTAGGCCACTAGTGGTTCGTGATGATAAACGATTTGAAGAAAATAATTTCTTCTTTGCTGATGCTGATCTGTTTGATGTTTTCTCCTGGAAAATGCTCAAAGGAAATAGGAAAACGGCATTATCAGAGCCTAATACTATTGTTTTATCAGAATCTGCTGCAAAGCGCTATTTTGGTGAAGAGGATCCTATTGGACAAACAATCACTTATAATGATTTTGGCCTTAGCCAAGAATTGAAAGTAACGGGTGTGATGGAGGATACTCCTCATAACTCACATTTTAAGATGGATATGGTAGCTTCCTTCCATATGGTGGAAGCGTTTTTTGGAGGCCGTGAAAACCTAATGAAAAACTGGGGTGGCAATAACTATTCTACTTTTCTAGTATTACCAGAAGGGTATAACATTGCTGATTTAGAGGCACAAATTCCTGCATTTATTGATAAACATCTCGGTGCCAATATGAGTGGAGCCATGGCTTCGACAACGAACAGGCTACACTTTATGCCACTTACCGACATTCATTTACACTCACATTTGGATTCTGAAATTGAGGCCAACGGAGATATAACCTATGTTTATACTTATACAATCATTGCATTGTTCATCCTGATCATAGCTTGTATCAATTTTATGAATCTGTCTACCGCCCGCTCTGTAAAACGTGCTAGGGAAGTAGGGGTAAGAAAAGTGATGGGCGCTTACCGCTCCTCATTGATCCGTCAGTTTATAACCGAATCAGTGCTGGTAGCCTTTATTTCGGTGCTTTTGTCGGTATTATTTGTTTATTTTTTATTGCCGTGGTTCAATACTTTTAGTGGCAAAGAACTTACACTCCTTGGTGCAGACCCACTATTTTTAGTTGGTCTTCTTTCTGCAGTGGTTATTGTGGTAGGATTTGTAGCAGGTAGCTATCCAGCTTTCTATTTGTCTGCTTACCAACCCGCTGTAGTGTTGAAAGGTGCTAATAAGACTAATAATCAAGCATTTAGCTTAAGATCGATATTGGTGATATTTCAATTTTTCATTTCTATTTGTTTAATTATTGGAGTTGGGGTAATCGGAAATCAGATTTCCTATATGAAAACCAAAGATTTGGGTTTTGATAAGAAGAATGTAGTAGTGTTACCAGGTAATAATGAGATTCACATGAATTTCAAAAGCATTAAAGCAAGGTTACTAACACAACAAGGTATAAGTGAAGTTACATTGAGCAGCAGAGTTCCCGCAGGCAGATTATTGGATTCGCAAGGAGGGCAGGCGGAAGTAGGTGATGAGATGCAAAATATAAGTTTTAGAATTGCGGATGTCCATGTTGATCACGATTACCTTAACGTATTGAAAGTTAAGTTCTTAGCTGGACGAAACTTTGACGTTAGTTTATCCAGTGATTCTACCGAATCGTTTATATTAAACAAATCTGCAGTACTTGGAATAGGCTGGGCAAGTATGGAAGAAGCCATAGGCAAGAAGTTTAATTATGGCGGCAGGAATGGGTATGTAATAGGGGTAGTGGATGATTTTCATTTTGAATCATTGCACCAATCTATCGCACCCATGGTATTTGTCGTTACAAATGGACGAGCCAGAAATGTAATGGTTAAGTACAAAGACGGATTTAAGGAAGAAACTATGGCCTATTTAAAGGAACAATGGAATTTCTTAAGACCTGGATATGATTTTGATTTTTACACCGTTGCCGACCGGTTTGACGAACAATATGTAGCTGAGGAGAAGCTAGGTCAATTGGTAAGGTATTTTTCGCTGTTGGCCATATTTGTAGCCATTTTGGGGCTATTTGGGTTGTCTTCATTCTCGATTCAGCAGCGTACCAAGGAAATTGGTATTAGAAAGGTGATGGGCGCACCTATTAGCGGCTTATTGATGTTGCTCACCAAGAAATTTACGTTTTTGGTGGTTGTAGGCCTAATTTTGGCGATTCCTGCCACATATTTTGGTATGGAATATTGGTTGGAGGGATTTCCTTATAAGGTAGGAATAGGCGTTTGGCCGTTTATTTATGGAGGGGCGTTTGCTATTCTATTTGCCATAGTAACGGTGAGTTATGAAGTGCTGAAAGCAGCTACGGCCAATCCTGTAAAGGCTTTGCGCAATGAATGATAACGTAATGATTATTGAATAGGGCTTCCTCGATGAAATAAACTAAAATTTACTCTAAAGCTTCATTCCGCTATTGCGGGACTCAAACACTTGAATTTTTACGAGTTTTCTCATAAATTTCTAAACGCAATTTCCTAAAGGGGTGCCTTTGATTAATAACTATTTGACTTATTTATCTAACCAAATATCAAGTTAGTAATAGCAATAAAAGACCCCCGTCCCCTAAAGGGGTGCCTTTGATTAATAATCATATTTACCTAATTTGTTTAATCAATTATCAAGTTAGTACTGACAATCAAATACCCACTTCCCCTAAAGGGGTGCCTTTGATTAATAACTATATTTGACTAATTTATCTAACCAAATATCAAGTTAGTAATAGCAATAAAAGACTCCCTTCCCCTAAAGGGAGGGGTGCCTTTGATTAAACCAGATTTACCAAAACAGCAATACATTTTTTATAACTTACTGATTACTAGCACAATATAAATAGAATATTTATGATCACTTTAAAGTGGATTATCTTCAATATTGTACTCTTCATAACTATCAATGCTATGGCACAGCCCGATTTTTATCACCTAAACGTAGACAGTAACAATGTAAAATTCACCTGTTATCTAAATGGGTTTCCGGTATATAGCTCAGAAGATAAATTTGATGCTACTGTATCAATGCCTGTTCAATTATACCTTATTGGTAAAGGCAATACGCTGATGATTGACGCTGAGGCCATAGATAAGAGTAAAGTAGGTAGGATTAGTGCATTGGTAGAGCCTTATCAGAAAGGAGACGTTGTAGCTACTAATACCACAAAAGAAGGCGATAAAACCTTGAATATGGAGATTAAAGAGAGAACGAAGACAGAGATGACATTCGATAATGAAAGATTTGATTATAGTGCTTTACTGGTGAATGGGGATAAATTGGGTGAAAAGGAAGTGATTGAATACGCCAAGAAACTAAGAAAGTATGTAGAAAATGCAGATGCCAAAGGTTTTGTATCAGAAATGGAATTGAAGATTGCTGACTACAGTGCTGCAAATGATTACTCAGCAAATGATATGCGTCAGGGATTAACACAACAGTTTGAGCAAACGTTTTTCAAGAAGAAGCAACCAGCTATACCTGAAGATAATATATCAGCAGTAAGTTTTGATGAAGGCCGTATTTGGGAAATTAGAATTGAGGGGAGAGAATTCTTAAAGCTCGAGGAAGATGGAGGTTCAATGCAGATGTCTGTGTATGTAGGAAGTGTTAATGGTACGCTGGGTATCGTACGGTAGGATGTGGCTCTCTCATTTCTGTTTAACATAATATAAATTATATAACAAACACCTAGAAATCTCCGTAATACGAGGAACGAGTATTTAATATAAGATCAGATATATAACTGTGCGGCAGCCTGTGCGCTGTAGAGTTGTATATCGGTACAGATCTTATGTTAAGGAGATTTCGTCTCGCTTTGATGAATCTACAATTCGGTGCAAAGTGATTTCACCCACTGGGCTAAGCTTCTTGTTAAATATAATTCGATATTATGTTAACCAGCCGAGCTGGTCATTCGACATCATGTTGTAGTTCTCTTCAAAAGTTTTGGCTCGCTTTGAGGCGAGCTTGTTACATAATTTGTCGTTATATTAAATAGCCGCTCGGCCAGCGCGCTTCCCGATAGCTATCGGGACCATCCACACGGCTTGCCCTGTCCAAACGGCTATCAATAGTTTTCTCCAACGCTCTTTCCCGCTTGTGGCGGGATCACCAGCCCAAAGCAAGAGAATCCCAGGCAAAGATTGTCGTTCTATTTTTCAGTATTCAGTATCAATGTCGATTCTATACCAAATATTGAATTCTCAGCGTTAGGATTTTGCCTGTGATACACTTGCTGGCCAACACTTTGTTTGGCATCTGCTCAAGCCTATAGAAGCTCACAAGTTGTATGATTTTAATTGTGTTCGCTTTAACGCTCAAACCGCTGGGCTTTTACTTTTTTCAAGCAACACCTTATCAACATTTCAGTTATATTGAATAATTTATATTCTAAGACATGATTCATAAGAAAATTAAGATTTTATTTAACATATTAATTTATTATTTGAGAACAGAGTATTTTAGCTACATCATATGACACACAATAATTTAATAACACTATCATCAGGGACCTATCTTCAGAATAGTCAGAAGTTCAAAATTGAAAGTGTGTTAGGTGAACCTGGCGGCTTTGGCATTACCTACAGAGCATTTTTTGAAGGACTTAATAAGGAAGTAGCTATCAAAGAGTACTTCCCGAAAGATTGGTGTGAAAGATCAGGAAATGAGGTTGTAGCTGCACCTCAGTACATTCAATATTTCGAGGACTTTAAAAAGAAGTTTCTAGAGGAAGCTAAACTCCTTGCTGCTTTCGAAAACAAAAGGCACATCGTAAACATTACCGATGTGTTTGAGGAAAATGGTACGGCATACTTCGTGATGGAGTACATAAAAGGCACAACACTTTTCGAGCTAGTCAAGAAGAAGGGAGTACTTGTAGAAAGCGAAGCAATAAAATACGTCCAGCAGATTGGACAGGCATTAGAGATTGTTCATGATAACACACCTTCCCTACTCCATCGTGATGTCAAGCCTCACAACATCATTGTCCGTGAGGATGGCGAGGCAGTTTTGATCGATTTTGGAGCAGCCCGTCAAGTTGTGGGTACCAATGTTGAGCACACGGGTATATTAACTCATGGTTTTGCACCGCCTGAACAATATGAAACAACAGGGAGAAAAGGCCCATTCGTAGACATATATGCCCTAGGAGCAACATTCTACTTCTGTGTTACCGGTCAAGTTCCCATTGCAGCTCCTCATCGTATGCATAATGAGATACCTCTGCCACAAATTCTTAACCCTGGGATTTCATCCGCTGCCAACGATGAAATAATGAAGGCAATGGCAATGGAGCCTGATGACAGACATAGAGACATGTCTGAGTTCACATACTCTCTAAGTAAGATTCAACCAATTGATGGGAGTCATGAACACAACCTTACTTCTGATCAACAAAATGCCCTGAGTCTTTTCGGTAATTTCTTAGAAGATAATGACAGTCAAGTCTTAGTTATGTCGGGGCCCGAAGGCTCGGGTAAAACTCACTTAATATGGCATTTAATAAGCGAATTGAGGTCTGTTCAACGAAATGTCAAAATCCTTTCCATCGGAAGTAAAATTTCGGAGAGTATACAGGCTAGAAGTAACTTGGATATATCAAGCATCTATAGCTGTATCTATGACTTATCTAGGCCAGAGTCGGAAATAGCAGTTGAAGAAAACAGTGAAGTAATCGACAAACCTCAATTTCCTGTTTCTATCAATCACGATACGGACAGAGCTGTTTACATCGTTGATGAAGCACATCTGTTATCTGATTATCACGCTGAATTTGACCTATTTAAACTGGGAAGTGGAAAGCTACTGAGTGACTTCATTCAATATGTGGACCTCAAGAACTTTCCTGAAAGGAAGGTAGTGTTAATCGGAGATTCGATGCAGTTGCTTCGAGGCAATAAAGACGAATGTGCCATCTGGCCAGGCACACTAGAGACTACATATTCCCTGAAATCGATTCGTTTTGAATTTAACGAGCTAGCTCCTGGAAATAACAAAGATGTATTATCAACTTCCATTTTGCCTGTGAGGAAGAGTCTAGAGCGTGGTTCATTTAATCATTTGAAGATTTCGCCTCATGCTTCAAAGCTTACGATTTTGGATGGTGACAAGTCTGATTTTGATAAGCACTACAGGCAATGCAGTCCGCAAGACACCATCATTTTGGCGCATTCTCTGAAATTATGCCTGAAGTTCAATAACTACGTTAGGAAGCAAATTTATAACCGAGAGAATGTTATTCAAGAAGGAGATCGTGTTATGCTTCAAAATCGGGTGTCTGTGCAGATTGGAGAAAGTTTGATTCCAATGAACCGGAATGAGATTGGAACTATCATAAATGCCAAGAATGACATCGAAGTTTTCGAACAACCGATAAAAGGAAAAGGTAAAATCAAAGTGGTGTTTAGGAAGGTGACTATCCAATTCGAGCGGTTATTGCATCCTGTGAATATTCAAATGCTTGATCACCTTATTAGCTCAACAGAAAAGGAGGTGACAACTCTTGAGTATGTAGCACTAAGAAATCGGGCATTGAAGAATGTCATTGCTCAACACGGTAATGATATTGAGAGCGACAAGAAGGCAATGTTAATAGCGAGGGATGAATATCAAAATGCCGCTCATTTTAAATACGCATATTCTATAACATGCCATAGGGCGCAAGGTCATAAGTGGGCAAACGTATTTGTAGAATGTGAGAGTGAAGATTTAGAAAAGAAGAATGACATGTACTTCAGGTGGCTCTATACCGCTATGGTTTGTTCTACCTCATCTATCTATTTAAGGCACGCGCCAATCATCTCACCCTGGCAGGACTTAATTTGGACTGATAACCCCACAGGTTATGATGAATCCTACTCGTTCGCTCCAGTAATACCCTTATATGATGCAGAGGAAGTCGAGAGTATTCCTCAGGAGTTGGAAGCTGATTTTGCACGACATGGATTTCCTACTGACAAGCCATTTCTTAAGAACTTCTGGTTAAACTGCCATAGAAAACTTGCTCCTCACAACATTAAAATTGAACGAATTGAGCATAGGCAGTTTCATGAGATTTATCACTTTATAGGAACAAAAAATGAGAAAGCTCGAATCATATTCTATTACAATTCGAAGGACGAGTTTGGAAAGCGGAAACTGTTGCCTAAAGGCA
The DNA here is from genome assembly GCA_048268855.1 of Fulvivirga sp. Taxonomy (GTDB): domain Bacteria; phylum Bacteroidota; class Bacteroidia; order Cytophagales; family Cyclobacteriaceae; genus Fulvivirga. The sequence goes on along the minus strand of JBLWUR010000002.1, from coordinate 382,678 downwards.
ATCTAACCGAGGCTATTGAAAAAGCACTTCTCAGTGAACCAGGAGAAAGTGCAAAAAAATTTCAACATAGATTTAACATTGGTGTTCTTGATGATTTTCATGAAAAATTTTTAGTTAATCTATCAGAACAAGGGATAAACACTTCAAGGGTTCGTGAGCATGATTATTCAGTGGAATATATACTGCAAAAAGACAAAAATACTGTAGCCTTAAGTATATTCTATAATGGCCAAGGCTTTATCACAAGGGCGATACCTCAGAAATATAGCTCCAATACTTTACATGATGAGGTAAAGGGATGTATAGCTAAAATGAGCAAGAATCATGGATAATTTAGAACAACTGTCTAAGTACCTAAAACAACTCCTGAAGGAAGGCAAGTTTGAGAATGTTCTTATCAATTTCGAAAAGAACAAAGACCGATTTGATGCTTCTGAAATTGCTACAAATCATTACTTGATTACTGATCTATTAAAAGCAGCGAAAAAGGCTAAAAAGCCTGAGTTTGGATTAGACTTTATTAAAGAATTCGAGATTGATGTTTCTAACCTAGAAAGGAAATACTGTCTTAATGCTTATGGATGGATAGTCCATGATAAAATTAAAATCGAAGGTGAAAATGGTAGTATCCCTAACGACTCAATTGGCTTATTGATTGAACTCCTTCCCTTTATAGACTTAGAAGATGAGTATGGCAGAACACTCTTTACCAATCTCCTCTTCAAAGTGTCCAAAGCAGAGAAACAGGATTCAACGCCAAACATTGCGGTAGTTTGGAAGCTTTTTAAAGCGATTAACTTCCCCGAGAATGAACATGCTAAAGAGATTGTCCGAAAGGATGATTACATCCTTCCTGGAATCTTAGATGTCCTAAAGAAATCCAGGCGGTATGATTGGGCATTTGGTTTTTTACAAATGCTTGAGGTTGATATAAATCAAGATGCTCACCCAAAGTTATTGAACGCATATGGTTGGCTTCTCTATGCAAAACTCAAAGTTGAGAGTGAGAATCTAAAAATGCCCTCTTATGAAGCTCCAGACACCTTGATAATTGACTTCGCTGAGAATCGAATTCAAGATGATAATGGTTACGACCTCACCCCGATCAACAAAACACTAAAAATGATTGGAGAATCCATCACTTATTATTCCCAAGAGGACAACTATAGTCCATTCACTTCACTTTTCAGAAAGTATCTCAAAGTTCAAAAACAGAAAAGCAATACAAATTGGATCGAAGTTGTAGATGTGTTGGAAAAGTTCGATCCTTCTGACCTAAGCACTGAATGTGAGACTATTCCAGTTGAACGAAGGGGTAAAACGCGTGATATGGAGCTAGCTTCTGTAAAAGAGAATTGGTATTCATATTACACTAAAGCGAAATATGAATTAGAAGAATATGAGTCTTGCTTTGATGCCTGTACGACTGCAATCAACGAGCTTGGTAAGCTTCATTATAGCAATGAAGTTTGGTTTGGCGTCCGAATTGCCCTTTGCAAAAAACAACTTGGGGACTCAGATTCTGCACTGGCTGATTTAGAGGAAATTCTAAAACGTAAAGAAGAGTGGTTCATTCAGCACGAAATAGCAATCATCTACTTCGAAAAAGACGAATTTGATAAGGCTATTGGATTTGCAATTGATGCAGGTTCAGGCAATCGTGAATTGGAATATAGATGGAGGCTGTTCTTTTTATTAGGAAGGTTATTCAAGGCTAAGGAGCAGATTGAACTAGGACAGAAACACTTTCTGCTTTCTAAACTTCTGCGTGAAGAACAGGGGTGGAAACTACCAGCTGAACTCACATCTGCTTTAGCCGAAAATGATGTTGAAGAAATTGAAAATAAATATCACAGCTCGAACGACTTGCTTCGTGAGTTAAGAGATGTGTGGAAACAGTACCAACCTCAGAAAGAGGCAAATGGTATCCTCAAAGGAAAGATTAGTAATGTGAGAAAAGACAAAGGATTTGGGTTTATTAAATGTGATGATGGCGAGGATTATTATTTCAAGCTACATGAATTTAAGGGCCCCAAAGCCCGTTTGAATGTCAATCAAAAGGTGATATTCTACCTCCGGCCTTCAAGAAACCCAGATCAAAAACCAAGCGCAGTTAATGTTCGATTAAAAAGCTAGTCAACTAGCTAATTAGCCAAGCAATTCCTTGCCAATACTCAGCTTTGCTTATCGCAAAAGTGCATCTTTTTCCCCTTCTAATTGGTTATTCTTCTTACAATGAAAAACTCTTTCTTCTCCCTTCTTTAAAAAGATTAATTATTAGTGCCTGCTCTAATCCCAAAGCTTACTTAACATAATGCAAGGACATTATATAACATAACCTAGGTATTTGCGATCACGGACGCCAGTCGTGATTAACATAAAAACAGATATGTAAACCCGAGTTGGTCTCTGCGTGGCAAGGTTACATATCGTTACCGATTTTATGTTAAAGCAAATAACGGAGACGCTTACTATTCACCAACTTCAGTTATCGTTAATTCCATTAATTCCAATGATCTTGACGTTATAGTTTATATTATTTGCAAGATATTGATTATTGACTTTTTTTCCGCGCCCATTCACCTTTTATCAGCAGCCCTCTAATCAACAAGCCAAAACAGAGATAGTGCTCATTCCCGCACGAAATAATATTATCGCCTTTGATCGTAAATAGACGCCCTACTTAAAATATTAACTCTCCCTCGAATCAAAGCTAGATTGTTAAGTGTAATGAACATTTTTAATTGCTACAAATTAGATGTAAATTACATTATATATTAGATTGTTTACATTAAAGCATTACTATGGAGTCTAGAATGAATTGGGATAAGCTTATATCCCTTGATAGATTCGGTTCTAAAAAAAAATTGGGTGAATCACGAAAGAAAATTGATGCAAGAAATGAATTTGAAAGAGATATAGATAGAATCATTTTTTCTTCTGAATTCAGGAGGCTTCAAGATAAAACACAAGTATTTCCCATACCGAAAAGCGACTTTGTACATACTAGATTAACTCATAGTCTAGAGGTTGCCGCTGTTGGAAGATCACTAGGTAAGCTTTCCGGAAAATTCATTCTTGAAAAAGAGGGTGAATTGAAGGATCATAAATCGGGTTACAAATTTAGAGCAGGTCATTTTGGAAATATCGTTGCTGCTGCATGTTTGGCTCACGATATAGGAAACCCTCCAATAGGTCATTCTGGCGAAGATTCATTTAGAAGATTTTTTGCTAAGAATGAAGTGGAAATTACCAAAAATTTCAAATTGGAATCTAACGAAATTTCTGATTTTAAAACTTTTGAAGGAAATGCTTCTGGATTTAGAATATTATCAAATGACCATCCATCTGGTCAACCAGGCGGATTAAAATTGACATATACAACGTTAGCTGCATTTTCAAAGTATCCAAAAAAATCAGGAAGTGTTGAAACAAACTCACTAGCAAATAAGGTAGAGAGTAGAGTCGCCCTTAAGAACAATAAGTTTGGTTTTTTTCAAAGAGAAAAAGACGTATTTAAAAATGTTGCTCTTCACTGTGGCTTATTGCCACTTTCAGTTAAGGATGAGGCATGGTGCAGACATCCTTTAGCTTTTCTAGTCGAAGCAGCCGACACTATTTGTTATAGCTGTATAGATATTGAAGATGGTTACCATCTTGGGTTTGTGTCTTATGATGATTTATTTAAAATAATGAAGCCTCTAGCACAAAATGTATTAGAAGATGATCCATGTGATTTTGATAGCGATCTTGAAAATATAGAATCAGAAAGAGAAAAAGTTGGCTACTTAAGATCCAGAGCAATTAATAATTTAACATTACTATGTATTCAAGTATTCTCTAAAAATTATGAGGCAATAATGACTGGGTTATTCGATGCAGAACTTACTGATTCAATGCCGAAACTTTTAGATGATTTTGAAAGGTTAAAAAGTTTTAATAGTAAAATGCTTTATAATACGCCTAAAGGTGTTCAAATTGAGATTGCTGGTTATAGAATTTTAGAAGGATTACTTGAATACTTTTTGGATGCAATAGAAAAGTTGAATTCAGAAGTGGAATATGAAAAAAGGAGAAGCAAGAAAATCTTAGGGTTACTTCCAGATCAGTTTAAACCTAATGATAAGGAATCTGGTTACTTACAAATTTTGAAGATATGTGACTTCATATCGCGTTCAACTGATAGTTATGCAATTGATATATACAAAAAATTAAATGGAGAACGATTTCCATTTATTGAATAACAAACCGCACACATTTGCCATTCCACACTTCCCTCCCATCGGCAATGAAAGCCAAAAGAGTGCTCAGTGTACGTTAAGAAATGAAGAGTGAAATATGAAAAGAAGTAAGGCCAACGCTCAAACTATTAATGCCTACACTCAACCCGAAGCTAAGTAACCCCGACTGCATCGGGGCAGGCTATAACGCAATGTCATTATATTAAATGTCATTCAACGAATACGGTTTATAATTATTGTGTTAGAGGATATTGTTACAAATGTTGTGGGTAGTCCATACTATGATGCAAAACGCGGATAATCAATACTTCAGTATCGCTATTCAAATAAAACACCATATGTGATTTGTAGGTGAATCTTTTCAATGATGGAATGAATCTTGAGCTTGTGAAATACCGAATTTTTCAATCCCGTATTCATAAATACTTCCAATATCGGTTTCGCTTTCTTTTGAAAGTTTATAAACGCCCATCCAACTTCATTCTTTCTTCTACTTCTTTCATTATCTCTGGGATGGTACTCTCGCTTACCCCACTATCAATCCCTTTTTGAATAGCTGTTTTCAATGCTAAAAACTTAGCATTTTTGGATTGATCTTGACGAACGAGATAGCGCAAATATTCACTGTCATTAGTAAATTCTCCAGCTTCTATCTGAGTTTTAATCCATTTGTCTTGTTGATCAGTGAAAGTCACTGTCTTTCTAATTGTTCCCATCTCTACATTGATTTACTGTTCAAATAGTCATACTATTGGTGTAATAATACGACATAATGAATACATAAACAATTGCACATAATGATTATAAACTATCTAGAATCGCACACATTTGCCATTCCCGCAATCTCCCCTCCTGCCAAACCTGTCTGCTGACAGGCAGGAATGCCAAAAGAGCCTGCCTGTCGGCAATCAGGTGCTCAGTTTACGTAAAGAAATGAAGAGCAGGATATGAAAAGAAGAAAAGTCAAATACGCAACTATTCCCGCCAGAGGCGGACAAGAATGCGAGTGCAGAACCAATAAATGAGAAATCAATTGCTCAGAAGGTAATTGAATTCAATTATCCAATTGTTTATTTTCTGCCAATAGCCAAGGGATTGTCACGCAAGCCCGCTATAGGGCGGGATTGCTCACAATGACGAGTGGTTTATAACTTGATCGCAACATCGAAAAAAACACCTCTTTTCTAGAATTCCTAAAACAAAAAAAGCTAAGGATGAAACCACCCTTAGCCTTCTTAAACTAACCTAAACTAACCAAAAATTATCTTTCTATTTATCTTCATAATAGGTGTACTCCCATGATTCAGAAAAAGGTCCACCACTACCGGTTCCATTTTTTGTTTGTGTAGCAACTCTATTCTCATCATCAAAAGTGTACTCAAATGTAGCACCGTAAGTTGATGTTGGATCATCGGTAATAAAACGGGTATAAGAATCAACAAGCTTCTTACTTTGGTTTCCAAAAGTTCCTCCGATGTTCTTCCATTCAGAATCCACCTGGTAAATCTGATGAAGGCCACTTACATTATCTCCAACGGTATAATCGAATTCTCTATCCTCTCTTACCGTAACTCCATCATCTTCATAACGGATTCTGTTGGTCACATTGCCATTTACAATGGTCAATTCATATTTTAAATGATCAGTACCACCATAATGCTCAATTACCTTTGTCATTCTTCCATCAGCATCATATTGATATGCTTGGTATTCTGTACCAGCCTCATCCCATAATTCCTTCACTACACGACCTTCAGTATCCAATACATAAACTGTTGGGTTACCACTTTTGGTAATGGTAAGTTTTCCAGTAACAGAATAATCGTAGGTGATTACATCATCTAAATCCCCATTCCAATAATTATTGATGCTTGTTACGCGATCAGTGTCATCATATACGAATTCCCACTTCTCCACTTCATCTCCGTTTCCTCCTGAGTAATCAATAGCAATTGACTTAATTAAGGAAGGCTCTACAACAGGGATAACCGCTTCGTCATCACTGCCACAAGAACTCATTAATGTGATACCCAAAACGAGTACCATTGAGCTAAAATACTTAATATACTTTTTCATAATTAACTTTGTTTAGTTTGTGATTTTATAATTGTTATTGAACTGATAAGTAAAATTTTCTTCCATAGTAAATAGGTTTTAGTTATACATAGTTTTTAATTTCCTCCAGATAATATGATAAGGACAAGTCCTGAAATAAAGAGCAGGAACATGAAGAATAAAAGCATGTTCACGGACTTCCCTCCTCCTTTAAACTCTTTCCAAATAAACACCCCCCATAAAGCTGCTACCATTGTTGCGCCTTGTCCTAGACCATAGGATATAGCGGCACCTGCTTTTCCCGCGGCAAGAAAACTTAAAAGTGTACCTAGTCCCCAAATCAATCCACCTATTATTCCTACAAAATGGGTTGAAAGGCTTCCTCCGAAATAATTAGAATAAGAAACAGGCTCACCAACAAAGGGCTTTTTCATAATAATGGTGTTGAAAATGAAGTTGCTGATCAGTATTCCAATAGAGAAAATGAAGAATGCCGTGTAAGGCGTGGCCATTCCTGCAGTAGGCGATTCGAAATTATTGAGGTCCATAGCTGCTGCCACAAAACGATAGAAAAATGACATCAGTACACCTGCAATCAACGCAAGCCAAATACCTTTTGAAGAAGATTCCTTTTTCTCTTTGGCCATTTTACCAGAGGCTATCCCATTGAAAATAATGGCCACCATGATCAGAGCTACACCTATAAAAAGTATCACAGGATCTCCCTTTGGAGCGCTCATGTAGTTGACAACCACTCCCAGTACCAAGGCAATACCCACACCTAATGGAAATGCTACTGCCATGCCGGCAATAGAAATAGAAGCAGATAGCAAAATATTGGATGCATTAAAGATAATTCCACCCACAATGGCACTCCAGATGCTTACACTACTCAACTGTCCAAGATCTTCGGTAAAGCTCCTGCCCTGGTCTCCAATACTGCCCAAGGTAAGTCCCATTACCAGAGATAGAATTACTATGCCAATCACATAGTCCCAATAGAACAATTCGAAACGCCATGTTTTAGCCGCCAATTTCTGAGTGTTTCCCCAAGAACCCCAGCATAACATCGTGATGATGGTGAAAAAGACCGCAAGTGAGTAACTACTAATGATGTACATAATTTTTATAGGTTATCTGTGAATTTTTCGTTGTGTAAAATTTAAAACTTCTGTAAGGTTATTTATAAACCAATCGACACCGCCAAGACCTTCTTGAACACGGTATTCGTGGTAGATTTCTTCATCTCGTAATAGTAGGTGAGCGTTACCATTGGTCAGGTAATTTTTACTCTTATCGACTGTAGCAATGTAGAACCATGTTCGTTCTAATTCTTTTTTTCCATTACTAATCGCCTGTGCTAACAATTCATACTCAATAGAGGAATCAAATAGTGCACATGAGGTAAATGTCAATGGTGTAAGTGCGTACTTCAAAGTTTCTACTCCACCTTTTTCAAAGGCTATCAATGCACGGAAACGATAGCCACTTCGAGCGCGATACTCCTTTTCTACTGTAGGAATGATAGTGGTAATAAGATCTTTCTGGTCTTCCTTGAGAAAAATGACAATCAACGGAGGCAGTGCGCCTGTCTGAATGCCTAAATTGACATTTGAGGCAATTTTGTTTTTTGTTTGCTGTTCGAAATCACCCATAAAGTAGACTACAGGATATAATCGAAGGGTGCTTTCATACTCAACAGGTAGTAAAACATCGTATTGCTCCCTTTTTACTATCTCATTCTTTACTGTGACAGTAGCGTCACTATCAGCTGATAAATCCTTAATGTCCCCTCGATAGGATTTACCTTCAAAAGCATCACTTATAAAACGCAAGCCGTTAGGTAATGCTTCTCGCCAATATGAAAATTGATGCCCTCCATTTCTAACTCTAAATTCATGGGGGAAATTTCTATCACGAAGTAGCATGTGTAATTCTTCATTACTCCGTGCTAGTGTGTATTCATCATCACCATTATCAATGTAAAGTTTTAATCCTATTAATGGGGATAGGTCTTGTTTTTTTAAAATGTGAAAGGGTGAATGTTGCTTGTAATAGTCAGTAAGCCGTTGATCTCCCGTTAATCCTATGCTACCAAACAGTCTTCCCCATTGCTCATCCCAACCTGACGCATCTTCCGTTTTATATTGTTCATCTGTACGAACAGATATACTTAACGGAACACTCACCTTAAATACCTCCGGATGTTTCAATGGAAGAATTAACGCCCCGTAGCCACCCATTGAATAGCCCATAGTGGCACGGTGCTCCTTGTTAGGAATGGTTCGGTATTGCTTATCTATAAAAGGAACAAGCTCCTTAATAAACATATCCTGGTACATGAATTTTCCAGCGAAGTCATTTACATAATAAGTTCGGAACCCCTGTGGCATTATATAAATCATCGGCTGAATTTCACCACGACTCACGGCACCATCCGTATACTGATTCACTCGGCCATATTCTAGCCAAGAGGATTCGTCATCACCCAAACCATGTAATAAATAAACAACAGGATAAGCCTTTTGAGTACTGTAATAATCCTCAGGAAGGATAATCGAATACTTTAAGTCCTGATTCAAGATTTTACTCTTCATCGTAAGCCCCTCCTGAATACGGATATTGGTCTGGGCGAAGCTTGGAGCCGCACAGAACAACAAAATATACAGGATCACTTTTTTACTCATTTCTAATTGTTTAAGCTGCTCTTCATGGAAGTGAATGAATTACCCAACCCATTCAAAAACGATTGATACGATGCACTTCCTTGTCTCACACGGTATTCATATCCAATTTCGTTTTCACGAATGGCCTTATAAAAGGCATGATATCCGTTGTAATAATTTCCCTCATCAGTTATATCCAAATAGTAGAATACCCCTTCCTGTGGCTCAACTACTTCATCTGATAAGTTGGCATCAAACAAAAAACAAGCGTTGAAAACATCTGAAGTCTCTCTAGCCAGTTTAGCAGCGATTAAGCCGCCATTGGCATTGCCTAAAAGCATTCTATTGGTGGCATTTTGTTTGGTTCGGAAATCCGAATCTACCTGAGCTACTATTTGATTCATCATGGCAGCATTAATATTCTCACCAGCAGCTATCTCCACAATAATCGATTGTGGGATTTTTCCTGATGCCATGTTATTACGCAGTAGCGAAAGTGATTTTATGAGTTTTTCTTCACGCTGAGTTCCGTTATAATCATGGATAAAATAGAGCACTGGGTAATCAACATTACTCGTTGTATAGTCGGTAGGCTTTAATATATTCAAGGATTCTCCTGATAGCTCAAGCGACTCATAATCACTTGTGGAAATGAGTGTGCCAAGACTAACTGCTTCCGGCTCTGATGGGTGTTCAATTCCTTGAAAAGCATTGCTAATGAATTTTAATGCTTCGTGATAGGATTTTTTCCAATAGTCAAACGAATGGCCACCACTTCGAACCCGATACTCGTGTGGAATGTCATTATCCCGCATTACAGCATGCATGGCGTCATTGGTAATGGTCAATGATTCTTCATCATCTCCACAATCTATTAAAAGCTTTAACCCAGCAAACTGGCTCGTATTTGAAGTATTAAAAAGGTAAAAAGGACTGTGTTGTTTAAAATAGTCCGTAAGCCTTGCCTCTCCAGTAGCTCCATTTCCACCGAATATAGTACCCCACTGAGCGTCAAACACCCTTTGAGGTTCCACCATGTACTGCTCATCCGTTCGGAAAGACATACTAAGCGGCACTCCCACTGTAAATATATCGGGGTTGAGTACGGGCAGTATCAATGCACCATACCCACCCATGGAATAGCCCATTACAGCTCTAGCATTCTTATCCTTTTTAGTTCTAAATAGCTCATCGATAGTAGGCACAAGTTCTGTGGTGATCATGTCCATGAAGGGATAATTACCGGTATATTTATTGACATAATAGCTGGTATAGCCAGCAGGCATCACATAGATCATGGGTGTAATTTCATCCTTATATAAATCGGAATAATACGTAATTCCACCACTCGTATACCAAGCCCTCTCATTGTCACCATAGCCATGTAATAAATAAACGACAGGGTATTCATCCGTAGATTCCTCATAATCAGCAGGTAGAAATACCGCATAATTGATATCCACTTTAAATATTTCGCTATGCAATTTTTGGTTTTCGAGCAGCCTTTCAAAAGGAACCGGATCCAACGGAACCGACTCCTCTTTGCAGCCTCCAAGGCACAGCGACAGCATTACTACAAGTAGTAAGACTGTTAAAAGTTTGCTATATCGTTCTGTACCTACCATGTATAGTTAAATCCTAGGTATATCAAGGGGTTTACTTGGACTGTCACCATAGATTACAATCGACTTCATATAAATACTAAAATCAGGATTCTTATTGGCCCATTTTATCTCCACGTGATGCGGTCCTTCTTCCAATAAATATTTATGGTATATGTCATACTTGCGTACAATATAGTCGTATGGCATTTTCACTTGTTCCACTTTTTCACCATCGATGTAGATATCTAGTAAAGCCACATAATCACTTTTTGGAACAGAACAGATGCTATTCACATTTCCTAATACCACTATGCCATTTCCAGTAAAATCAATATTGATATTCTTATCAGTGTAATGTTGTCTTAAGTAACGTTCCTCTCTTGGATATAAACCCTCAAAAGATTGCTCAAAACGTACTGTTTCTGGCACTTGGACCTTGATTTGTACACTATCACCTACAATAATCCCATCATTTTGTTCTACAAGTTGAAGTGTATGCTTATAGGTTAAATCATACACTTCATTCAGTGTAATGTCCATGTATGGGAACTTCAAATCTTCTACTTCTTCTAAGGCAGGCTTCCAATATTTTGGAATATTATTGTAGCCATCCATTACACCTAATATACCAGCAGCTGTAGCTGGATTACAATCAGAATCCTGACCACAGCGTGTGGAGATGTCCATGGTTTCGTAAAAGTCCTTTTGCCCATACAATAACCCAATCACTACATAAGCAGCATTTAGTCGCGCATCAATATTGAATGAATTGTATACTCCTTCTGGGCAACCTTTTTCTGCTGAGTGCTTTTTCTCTAGTTCAAACCAAGTGTCTTTCCAATCATCTGGATATTCTTTGTGCCACTTGATCACATCGGCAATAGTCTGGTAGAACATACTTTGTTCGGGTATTGTCTTCAACGCTTCACCCACAACAAAATCAAGATCATTAGAAAAATAGGCCAATGTGTACATTGCAGAGATAAATACTCCACCATACCAGCCATCGCCATAATTCATGATGTGGCCTATACGATCACAAAACTCCGAAGCCGTATTGGTCATGCCCGGTGCCATCATACCTGCGAAGTCGGCTTCAATCTGAAAATCAATGTCATCCGAATGTGGATTGTTCATCCAATGGCCTGAAGCCGGAGGCATAATGCCGTTAAGAATATTGTATCGAGCAGCCTGATTGGCGTGCCAAAGCTTGTAATCTTCATTGGCAAATTCAATGGCAAACGAATCTGCTGGTGCATTGAGACCCACTTTCTCAAGAATGTTTACAAAAGTTAGATCAAGGTAAACGTCATCGTAAAGTCCCGGATCCAATTCGTAAGTTTCTTTTATATAGTGATCATGCCAAACAATATTTTGATACTCATTTATCATGGTGCCTTTAAACCGAAATTCAGTTGGGCCACCAAATGTTACCCCAATTGTTTGACCAGCCCAACCACCTCGAATCTTATCCTTCAAATCCAATTTCGAAATCGTGAATTTTTCCGGATAACTTACTGTGCTCGCTTTTTGTTTTATGTTCTCTTCCTTTTTGTTGCAACATGTGATTGCTCCAAACAAAAATATTATTGCACCGATATAAAAAACTTTCACTTTCATATTAATGGGTCTCATGGGGTAAGTTGCTTACTGGCTTATTTTCAGAATAAACAATCAAATCATTAATTCTATATTCATAATTAGGATCATGGTTAACCCACTTAAGTTTGAGGGTATGCTTACCTTCTGTCAATTGGTATTTCCATGCTGGCTCTAACCTACGTGCCGAGTTCATCATCGGAAGTTTCACTGTCTGATCTAATTCTCCATCGATGTATACTTCCATTATTGCCACATAGAGATCATCCGGCTCCGCTAAGCCAAATGACTCAGATCCGTAGGTTCTCTTTGATACACGATCGATATAAGCGACATCAACTTTAGATCGTTTGGCCATATTTCCATACAACAAGTATCCGTTTCCAGTAAATTCGAAATTGATTTCATCAGTAAATGATTCATCAATCTTATTTCGTTCAATCGGATAAGAGTTTTCAAAATTTTGCTCAAATGCCACTGGGGTTGGTTGTGATAACGGGATTGTGATAACATCACCCTCTGTTTTACCGCCTGTTTTTTCAATCATACCTAGGGCATGTTTCATACTCCACCCAAATGCCTTATCAAGAGAAACAGTGGTGTTTTCAAAATCATCTTTTTCAATTTCTTGTAATGGCTTTAACCAGAATTCTGGGATGTTGTCATAGCCAAGCATCACACCCAATACCCCACCAACAGTTCCAGGATTGCAGTCTGCATCTTGGCCACATCTTGCAGCGATATCTATTGACTTTGAGAAATTACCCTCTCCATATAATAATCCGATAGCTACATAAGCAGAGTTTATTTTGGCTTCAATATTAAACCCTAAGAAAACTCCTTTGGGACAGCCCGTATCGTGGTTCCATTTCTTTTGAACTTCAAACCATGTTTGTTTCCAGTCGTTAGGAAATTGTTTTTTCCATTTTATCACATCGGTGATAATCCCGTGAAATTCTGTTCCTTCAGGAATAACTTTTATGGCATTCTCAACGATATAGACTGGATCATCAGAAACGAAAGCAAGTGAGTACATAGCGGAAACGAATACTCCACCATACCAGCCATCGCCACTATTCATTACATGTCCTACCCGATCAGCTATTTTAGTTGCTTCATTTACCATACCGGGGGTCATCAAACCAATAAAATCGGCTTCGATTTGGAAATCAATGTCATCAGCATGCGGATTGTTCTTCCAGTGTCCAGAGGCAGGTGGCATGATGCCATTTAAAATATTATAGCGAGAGGCCTGATTTGCATGCGCTAAGTGATAAGCTGTATTTGACCAATGCTTAGCAATAGAATCTGCAGAAGCGTCTAGTCCATGATTTTCAAAAGCTTGAACGAAATTGAGATCGGTATAAATATCATCGAATAGACCTGGTTTTTTGTCCCACCAGTATTTTACATAGTGCTCATTCCATGGAATATTCTGGTCGTCATGGATCATCGAACCATTGTATTTGAACTCCACAGGGGCGCCATATACAACGCCAATAGTCTGGCCAGCCCAGCCACCTTTAATTTTATTTTGTAAATCGACTCGTGAAATACTGAATTCACTGTTGGCCAATACATCATTTGGTTCGGCATTTTCCGATTCTGATGCACTGTTACACCTCAGCATTACAAATGCTGCAGCTAAGAAAAATATTTTACTCGTTAAACTTATTGTATACTTCATACCTATTATTCTTTATTTAGATTTATAAACACCCAACTCCGCTATAGACGTAAAGCCCGATATATTTTTAGTGTATTTGTTCCAATGATCCTGAATCATGGCATCGCCAATAATTCGAACGGCTTTTGTTTTTACTGATTTAAATGAGATTACATATTCCGCAAAATGTGGTTGGAAGAAAACGATATCAGTTTTCGGTAATCCTGGTTGGATTTGTGTCTGTTCTGCACTTACCCATTTCCCTTCTTCATTTTTGTACTGAACATTTAAGGAAGTAAACCACCCACCAAACTCTTCCATTCCACCGGTATTAAAGACGATCATATCAATCTCTTGCTCGTTGTCCCATTCATATCCGTAATAATCAACTTTTGGAATTTTAGCTTTAGCGGCCAAACTATAGAAGACTGATCCTGCACCATTTAATTTTCCATCGCGAATTATTTCCGGAGTGCTCGCATACATGGAATTCCCAAAGGTTGTCCAACAAGAATCTAGAACCGCTCTATTCAGTGTATTCACATTTGCCAATACTGAAGTGGCTGAGCTTGCCAAATTCACATTGCGCACCAATAGCTCAAAATCCTTTTTTAGAAATTTCTTTCCATTATCTAATTGGATAGTGATCTTATATTTTCCCGGTACCTGTGGTGTTCCCGTGAGTTTTCCTTTTACGAAGGAAGTACCTTTTGGCAATTCTCCTTTAACAAGTGTCCAGTTGTAGTCTTTATTTCCGTCACTATAAAAATTAAAATCAGCCGCTTTATTGACTTCCAAGACTGCTGCTGGGCCAATGTAAAACTCCAGAGGAACATCAAAAGTGGCTTTTGTGTTTATGGTGACTACTTCTTGCCCCGCTTCTCCTGTCACTTTACCACCTTTACCTTTCACTAATTTCAAAGTCATAGCCAACATCCTGTCTATTTGATCTTGAATACTCGCATCTGGCAGTTCATGGCGTGTGATGTTAATATATGTGTCATTAAAAGGCTTTTCCCAACCTTCAATGGGTAAGTATAGGTTTTTAGGAAGGGCATCAAAGCCATCGATAACTCCTAATATGCCTGCTACCGTAGCAGCTTGATTGTCAGCATCAAAACCCATAGCACAAGAAAGATCAAGAGTTCGTTGAAAATCACCCTCTCCATACAACATGGCTAATATTCCACAGGCTCCGTTGAGGTTTGCATTCCAAATGGTTTTAGTCAGATCAGGCTCGTTGACATAATATTTCTCAGCCATTTCTTTCCATGCATCTTGCCATTTATTGGGGTGTTTTTTGTGCAAAGCAATCATATCGCGAATGGTTTGTGCATATCGACCATCAGCAGGCAGTTCTTTTAACCCAATATCAATCAGCTTGCGAATATCCTTCTCAAAAAAAGCGGCCGCGTACATGGCTCCATAGTGTACTGTTGGTTCAGCTCCCCAGTCATCGCTGGTAATACGAGCCGCCCAATCAGACTTTTGTGCAGCATATTGCACCATTCCTGGAGCAGTATACGCCCAGATCTCATTGATTAGTTGAGGGTCAATTTGAAACCAATGTGGATTAATATTTTTGTCACCAGTAAATGGTGGTGTGTAACCAAAATGCATGAGACCTAAGGCGGCACGATTAGCCAACCAAACGCGGTCACAGATATGGAACATCCAAGCTTCACGCATTTGCTCGTAAGTAGGCTCGTAGCCATATTTTTCCATATTAAGCAAATACATATACTCTACATCTGTATCATCGTCCGAAAAAGCCCCTTCGTATTTCTTAAGCTTATCTAGGTTTTTTGTATATCCATACGGCCATTTGCTCTCGTCTCCAGGTGCATTTATATACTTGTTCTCATGTGGTAGGCCATAAATATTGCCGATCATTTGACCAATCCAAGCCCCAGCAATTTTATTTCGCAGTTCTTTTACCGTAATCGATTTGGAAGCCATGGGAGCTTCCTTTTCCACAGGAGATGACGCAACCAAAAACAGGCTTACAAATAGTATCGATGATATAATGTTTTTATAATTCATTAATCTGGGTTTTGAATAAGGTTAGGGTTCGTATTTATAGCACTCTGAGGTATCGGAAATAATTTTTTATTTGGGCCAGAAACTGGTTTTGACCACCATGAATTTCCCCATACACCAAATCGTATTTGATCTTGTCTTCTGCGGCCTTCCCATGCAAACTCACGCCCAAATTCATCCAACAGTTCACTATCGGTAATTTCCCCTGCTGTATAGGGTTGCAGACCAGCTCGAGTTCTAATTTTTTGTACATCAGGATCACCAACATATTCGCCTGCGCGGCCTAATCGATGAAGGGCTTCAAGTTTGGTATAGATAACATCAGCATATCTAAAAAGTACAAAGTCATTTTCCATGTCTATTACATCATAACTTAGCCCTGGTTGATACTCATACTTTGCACATCGGGCACCCTCCCATTCCCCTCTAGAATTATAATCGGCAATTGTAACCGAATACTCGAAGGGTACACCATCTATGATTATTGGATTTCCCTTTGTATCATATTGTTGGCCAAACAAAAACGAATTTCTTCTTATATCATTTGGACTGTATTTATCAAAAAAATCAGGTTGCAAAACAAAACCATCCCAAGGAATACCGGCCACATCGAATGAAGTACGACTTGCTGAATTCAATGTAAGCAACTCCCAATAGAAATGTTCATCGGTAAGTTGTGGGTGGTAGGGAATTACAAAAATGTTCTCTCTTGAGCCCTCATTATCGACTTTGAAATTTGCGAAGTAATCATTCTCAATTTGGTAAGCACCTAGGGCGATTACATTATCGCAAGCCAAGACTGCTTCATTAAATTTATTTTCGCCAATCCATTCATTGGCATTGAGGTACATTTTGGCTAGAAGTGTGTACGCCATCCCTTTAGTTACTCTACCATAATACTCTGGTGTAGGGAATTCTTGTAGTGCATCAATGTTTTCCTCTATTTCCTGCACGATAAAGTCAAAAATAAACTTCCTATCTTTTTGTAATGGAGGCTCTGTACTGCTGAAGTCTACTGAAAAGGGAATGTTTCCCCAATAATCAATGCCCCAGTAATAATAAAATGCCCGTAAGATTTTTATTTCTGCCAGTACTCTTTCTTTATTTTCAAATTCAATTGGAGAAATCACGAACAAAATTTCATTACATGCCGTCACTCCCTCGAACACCATGTCCCAAGCTTTTGTCAGAATTTTATTCCCTGCCGTGGAGCTATTCAGGGTGTGTTTTTGCATTACTTCCCATCGCCCTTGTTCGTACCATTCTCCATTATGCTTTTGAGGGATCACCATTTCATCAGAGGCGTTTTGCCCTAATGACCAAAGCCTTTGTTCTTCTGGATAAGGTTGTAGCCCCACATAAGCTCTACCAGCATAGGCAATCACATCCTTTTCTGATCTAAAAAAATTATCTACCGGTATTTCAGAATACACAGTTTCTGTTAAATCCACACAAGAGAATGTAAGGATGATTGACAAGCTGAATGTTGTTAATGCGATAATTTGCCTTTTCATAATTCTCTATTTTAATTATTAAAACGTTGCATTTATTCCAATTGTAAGAGAGGTCGATCTTGGGTAATAGGATAATCGGTCAATACCGGGTTCCAAACCACCAAGATTTACTTCAGGGTCTATGCCTTTATACCCTGTGAACCAAAAAACATTTTGAGCAGAACCGAAGGCACTTAATCTGGAAACGTATTTTGATTGAATTTTAAAATTATAATTAAGCGTGACGTTGTCGAGTTTTAAGAAAGAAGCATCTTCTACGTATTTTGAAGAATAGGTGATTTTCCCACTAAACTCTGGATTTTCGTATTGGGTGTGAACGATATTACGCAACCCAATAGAATTCCATGATTCATAATACAATCGGTACAAATTCAAGACTTTACCACCAATTCCCGCACGGAAGTTTAGGCTCAATTCCCAAGATTTATAAGCAAATGAATTGCTCCAGCCTAGAGTGGCGATAGGGTTGGCATTTCCAATTTTCTCCCAGTCACTTTTATCTACTTCCCCAATTGGGTTTTGATTTTTGAATAAATCATTGCCATTTTCATCTAGACCCAACCAAACCGGACCATAAAAGGTACCCAGTTCCTCTCCTTCCTGAATACGTTGTGCCCAAACGCCAATAGCACCTCCAATAAACGCTGTTTCGTAGGAAGATTGCGTAAACTCATCGTTAGATATTTTATCAAGAAAGTTTTTGTTGTGACTCGCTGTGAGGGTAGAGTTCCATTGAAAATTCGCCTTCTTGGCCAGTAAAGCATTAAGCGTAAGTTCAACACCTCTATTACTAATTGTACCTACATTAGTAAACAAGAAGGGGTATAAATAAGGAGGAACTGGTACTTGGAAATTCCATAATAGATCTTCAGTTTTTCGTTGGTAATATTCTATACTTCCACTCAGGCGCTTTTCAAATAAGGTATAGTCAAGACCGATGTTAAGTTCTTTCTTTTTCTCCCAACGCAGATCTGGGTTTGGATTCTGTCCAGGTCCATATGAATTTATCCACTCCTCATTATAGTACAAACTTCCTACCCTTTCTAAAAGAATAAGCGATTGATAAGGACTGAAATCTTGGTTACCCGTAACTCCGTAACCAACCCGGAATTTCAATTCATTGATCCATTCTATGTCTTGAAATATAGGTTCTTGACTAAGTCTCCAACCTAAACTTAATGCTGGGAACAAGCCCCACTTGTTATTGTCACCAAATTTGGAAGAACCTTCTTTTCTTAATGATGCCGAGGCCAAGTATTTATCATTGTAGTTGTACATGAGCCTACCAAAAAAAGCAATGAGTGTACTCGATTGCTTATATGATCCTAGTTCGCCTTTACCCTCCCTAAAGAAAGAGCCTGCAGCAATATTGTTGTATAGAAATAGATCGGTATCAAAATTAGAATTACCTACATAAGAACTATTCATCTCAAATTCCTGATAGGCATAACCAAACACGGCTTGTAAATGATGATCTCCAAATGCATGGTCATAGTTAATAACACTTTCAAATTGTGAGTTTTTATTACGTCCATTGGCTATCTCCGCTTCCCCACCTACACCAAGAATGGAAGGGTAATAGCGTGTCTTGTATGAATTTTCTTCCCAATCTGAATTTTGTGTTGAAATAAAATTACTCCAGGAGATGTCATCTGTAATATCTAATGTTGCTCGAAGATTCATTACTAAATCATTCGTTTTACCATCTCTGGTCCTTTCGTTTAGGAGCGCTACAGGATTGTAATATTCTAATCCCTGTTCATAGGAATACCCACCCGTTTCAGGATCTGAATCATCATAAACTGGTTGGGTAGGATTTTGAATAAAAGCCTGACGGAATATTTCATAATTAGCGGGCTTATACTTTCTCATATTATTGGTGAGATTGATATCTAAGGCCACCCGATCATTAAGCACTTTTTGCTTTATGTTGGTCTTAAAAAGAAGTCTTTCTGATTGATTATCTTTTAATAATCCCTGATTGGAACTATGCGTTACTGAAGTGCGGTGGGAGAATTTATCTGTTCCTCCAGAGAGAGAAAAATTATTCTGATATCCGAATGGTATGTCTCTAGTGACTTCATCATACCAATCCGTATCACTCCCAAATAAACTTCCTGATTTAGAGGGTTCATAGGTTGTGATGGCATCCTCAAACTCCGATGCCGTCAAATTTTCAACATTTCTTGGTGCTACTTGTATCGAAAATTGACCCGAGTATTCAAAAACACTCTCCCCTTTTTTAGCTTGTTTAGTTGCTATTATTATTACCCCATTGGTACCCCGTGTTCCATATATTGCCGCAGCCGAACCATCTTTAAGCACATCAAATGACTCAACATCTTGAAAATTGATATTCTTCAAGTCGGCCCCAACAACACCATCAATAATAATTAATGGCCCTTGTCCAGAAGTAAGCGTACTTACACCTCTTAAAAGAATCTGATAACCCGCTAATGGATCCGCCCCATTTGGTTTAGTTATTGACAAACCTGCTACTTTCCCTTGTATCAACCCCATAGGGTCATTAAATCCTCCTTTATTGAAATCTTTGGTCTTCAAGCTCGTAACTGCTCCAGTGGCTTCCTTTTTGGTTGTAGTACCATATCCAATAACGACTACTTCGTCCAATGCCAATGATGACTCTTTCATACCGATATCAATGACCGTTCGGTTACCAACAGGAACCTCCATAGTAGAAAAACCTATAGAAGAGAAAATAAGCGTTGCATTGGCCGGTACATCAAGTGTATAACGCCCTTCAACATCTGAAATAGTACCTGTTTGTGTCCCCTTAATCAAGATATTAACACCGGGCAGCGATTCATTGGCTTCGTCTGTTACCTTACCTCTAATGGTAATATTATCAGCCGACTGTGCAGAACCCACAAAACTTTGGCAAACCAACAATAGTATGAGGCCCACAAAGTAAAGAGGTTTAGAATACTTGATAAAATTTGATTTCATTATCTTCATTTTATTAAATGTTTATTATTGAGATAATTCATTCTCTATTAATAGCAATTCATTACGAAACGGGATAGAAGATTGTGCGCCCATTCGTGTGACAGTGAGCGCTGCTGCTTTAGCGGCCATTTTTACGGCTTCCAATATTGATTTTCCTTCTGAGAGGCCCACTACTAGTGTACCACTGAAGCAATCACCAGCCGCTGTTGTATCTATGGCAGTAACTTTATTAGCAGCTACTGAATAATACTCATCGTTTTCTTTTATAAATGCACCCATCATCCCCATGGTGATCACTACATTTTTAACTCCCTTTGCACTTATGATATCGGCAGCCTGTTTGGCCTTCTCAAAGTCAGTGACCTTAATACCCGATAGGATTTCTGCCTCTGTTTCGTTTGGCGTAACTAAATACAACCGCTTTAATAATGTATTCGATAAAGTCCTTGCTGGAGCTGGGTTGAGTATTACAGGAATACCTTTTTTGAATGCTAACTCAGCGGCATGTTCAACCGTTTCGATAGGGATTTCTAATTGCATTAATATGAAATCAGCAGATTCAATTTCATCTTTAGCCTTTTTCATATCGCCCACATTGAGGCTGCTATTAGCACCGGAAGCTACAGCAATACAATTTTCTCCATGGGAGTCCACCATAATTAATGCAACACCTGATGGAAGGTTGGGATCGGACAAAATAAAGTCCGTATTAATACCTTCTGCATTATAAAGTTCAACAGATTGTTTTCCAAAAACATCATTTCCTGTTTTAGAAATGAATGTTACTTTACCACCCTGGCGAGCAGCAGCTACAGCTTGATTGGCACCTTTACCTCCCGGATTCATCAAGAAGGTTCCGCCAATTACTGTCTCTCCAGGAATCGGTAGTCGATCAGATTTTATAACCATATCAGTGTTACAACTTCCAATCACAATAATCTTTTTATTACCCATGTCTTTCCACTATTGTATTTAATAAAGGTAGTATTTCAAACGATTGCTAAATACCAATAAATGATCAATAATCATATTTATAAAATGATACATATATACATATAGTATTGATTTACAGTTATATACAATTTTATATTTAGTCAATATAAATATTTATAAATTAAATATGTAATTCATGCTTTATATAGTATAAATGGATACTATAAATATTCAGTTATGTGATTTGAAAAATAATTCAACTAAATAATCTAAAAATGAAATAGTTGACTTTTGGGAGTGAGAGAATACTCAGAAGTTAAATTATTTAGCTCCTTAATTTTCTAATAGCATCAATAATGGTTCCATCTACCCACTTGACCACCGCCACAATCTCATCATCGAATACTTGCTTGCTTGGTATACCACAAATTTTTTCAGCCTCTTCTTTAAGTTGCTGAATAGTTTTGATAGGTAAGCCACTATCCTTTACTTTTTCAAGTAAATCTTTACGTAAAGGATTAATGGCAATACCCCGCTCGGTAACAATAACATCAATCAATTCACCGGGGCCACAGATAGTAGTTACTTCCTCACGAATTACAGGAATTCGATCACGGAAAAGGGGAACTGGGAGAATGGTACACTTAGCAAACAAACAGTTTTGCCAACCGCCAATGCCATGTAATAAAGCGCCATCAGAATGGGTAACCACATTTGCATTAAAGTTTATATCTACCTCCGTTGCTCCCAGGATCACAACATCTAATAGTTGGGCAAAATTGCCCTTCCCGTGATAGTTATAACTTGTAAAAGGGCTTGTGTTTACATGATTTGGATTATTTCGCATCGATCTGACACCTTCCAAATCAAACGTTTGCCCATCGAGTATATATTCTACTAATCCAGCTTCAAGCATTTCAACGAGGTATTTATTACTGCCACCTCGGGCAAATCGGGCTTTCATCCCTTTTGCTTTCAACATCTCGGCAAAGTAAATGCCGATAGATAATGCCGTCCCTCCTGCTCCTGCTTGAAAAGAAAATCCATCTCTGATGATCCCTGTTTGTTCACAGAATTTTGCCGTTAACTCAGCAAGGAGTAGCCGATCTGGACTTTTTGTTACTTCTGTTGTTCCCGAAACGATCTTTTCAGGAATGCCTACTTGTTCTACTTGAACCACATGATCGACATAGTTGCCCTGGATATGCCACGGCACACAAGGAAACGGAACCAAATTATCGGTCACTACTATTACTTTATCGGCATATTGTGAGTCTGCTAATGCAAAACCTAACAAACCACAGGCTGCAAGACCATCTACCCCATTAGCATTACCAAATGAATCTGCGCTTGGCGCAGCGATAACAGCTATATCGATTTGAACTTCTCCATCTTGCACCGCTTGATACCTTCCTCCATGAGAGCGAAGAACACCAACGCCTTTCATTTTACCTGCGGAAGTAAATTTACCAAGCTGTCCGTTCATACTCCCTTCAATATGGTGGATGGTGCCATCTTCTAAATACTTTGTCAATGGTGCATGACACTCAAAAGAGGCTGATGGAAACCATACCAAATCCTTAATGCCAAGTTCTGCAGCAATATCAAAAATCTTAACGGCCATTAAATCACCATTTCTAAAATGATGATGGGTGGAGATGGTCATTCCATTCTTCAACCCTGACTGAATTAATGCTTGCTTTAGTGTGGAGACCAACTTATTGCCATCGGCAGGAAAATCTGCACAAGAGGAAATTCTGGGGCCAAACTTTCGGCCTTCTGGTCGATACTTGCCTACGCCTTGATAAGGCACTTCAGGCTTACCATTTACTACAGTAGGCACCATTCTACCCATTGCATTTTCGACCAATGTATCTTTATTCTCCATACTCAATCAATTATTCCGATTCCAACTCACTCCAATTTTTATCTAATCGACCAAATGCTATCGCCTGATCTATTGTGCGCAAGGCACGCTTAACAACGGGGGCATCAATCATCTTAGTGCCCAACGATACAGCGCCCAATCCTTTTTCAGTAGCTATATTATATACCGTCACTATCCGCTTTGCCAAGGCAATCTCTTTTTCTTCAGGAGCAAAATTTTCATGAACAATTGGAATTTGTCGGGGATGAACACATCCCATACCTTCAAACCCCAGTGCTTTCGAAGCTTTTACATTCTCCATCAAGGCTATACTATTGCCCACATCACTAAATACAGAATCAATAGCTTGAATACCAGCGGCTTTACTCGAGTTAACTACTTGACTTCGGGCAAAAAGAGACTCCAATCCTTCATTTGTTCGGCTTACCCCTAGATCGGCAGTGTAATCTTCCAGACCAATAGCCAAGGCTACCACATTGTCAGCTTGGGCAATTTCAAAGGACTTTACTACACCCAGCGCACTTTCAATAATTGGCATCAGCCAAATGGGATTTTTAACACCTGATTCCTTTTGGAGCGCACTAATCTTTTCATTGATGCTATGAATTTGCGCAGCACTTTCACATTTAGGAACCAAAATAAGATTTACATGGTGAGGAACAACATAGTCCAAATCTTCCAGACCCATTGGTAATTGATTAATTCTTACCATTCGCTCAGCACTCATGAAACTATGGCTTCGCAATGCATTTCTAACGAGCAAACGAGCTTCATTCTTTTTATGAACCGCAACGGAATCTTCCAGATCCAAGATCACTCCATTTGGTTTGTGAATACCTGCATTGAGCATCATACTAGGTGTGTTTCCTGGCAGATACAAGCGAGAGATGCGCGGTTGATCAGCTAAGGAAGGCGCACTATTTTCTGGAAGCATTTCAAGTAAGTATTGCAAATCAGTATCTATTACTTGCTTAATAGCTGCTTCCAAACGTGCAGCCATTACAAATGGTAAAGCCCCTTTATCTTCGATTTTAAGAATGGCATGTTGAATGGAAAAATACGCCAACACTGAATGACAAAGTGATTCGATTTGCTCGCCAAATAAGGCCTTGACTTTACTTTTAACTTCAATCTGGACTCCCCCTGATTGTGCTAATTCGATCGTAACTAAGCAGTCCGATCTATCTTTTTCTCCATTATTCCCAGCCGTTGCTATCATTATGAAATCAAGTTAAAAATTTAAAACCAAGAATCGTTATTGAGCCCATATTGGCAATGTCATTTCTAAATCTAACCAAGGAATAATAATAAAATATAGAATAAGCGTAAGTAATACTAAGGTAATTAGGTTTAGCCACACTCCACACTTTACCATTTGTGCAATCGAAACTCTTTCACTAGCCAATACCACTGTATTTGGACCCGTGGCAGCGGGCATCATAAAGGCACAAGAACAGGCTACTGTAGCCGGAATCATGATTAGCAGTGGATTGACACTGGCAGCAACAGCCGTACTGGCTAAAATCGGTAATAAAATATTGGCACTGGCGGTATTAGAATTGAACTCTGTAAATACCAATACAAAAGCCATTACTATTAAAAGAATATAAAAAAATGAAAAACCACTTATAAATGAAAGTTGACCTCCTAGCCAATCAGCAAGTCCTGTTGATACAAAACCTGCCGCGACAGCATATCCACCACCAACAATCATTACTACCCCCCAAGGAACTTGACTCGCTTCCTTCCAGGTTATTAATTGTTTCTCCTTATCAGCCGGAATCAAGAAAAGGATAATAGCTGAGGCCATAGCAATGGTGCCATCATGCACAAGACCTGCAATTCCAAATAGGCCCGTCCACCCTGGAATTCTCATTTCATTGAAAACCAAATCGTCTTTAAACACCCAAGCAAAAACCGTAAGGGCAGCGATATACATCACCCTCTTTTCACCAGATTTCATTTTCCCCAAGGCATTCAACTCATCTTTAATGACGGTCATGTTGTTGCTAAGATTTCCGCTGATCTTAAAGTACTTTATGATATACAACCAAAACACAGGAATGAGTATCACGAGTATTGGAAGGCCTATTTTAAGCCACACAAAGAAATTGACAGGCGGAGCTTCGGGGAACATCTTATCAAATATTCCCACGAAAATCATATTTGTTGGTGAACCAATGAGGGTTGCAAGCCCACCAATGGACGCAGAATAGGCAATGGACAGCATTAATGCGGGAGCAAATCTATTACTCTTCTCTACTTCTTCATCTTTACTGATGATAGAAAGACCAATAGGTAACATCATTAATGCCGTTGTCACATTGGCAATCCACATGGAGACCAATGCCGTGGCGATCATCATACTTAAAACGATCTTTTGGCGCTTGTTTCCAAACACATGGATAATGGTGAGTGCAATTCGTTTATGGAGGTTTTGTGTTTCAATGGCTTTTGCCAAAAAGAATACCGCCAAGAACATCAGGGCGTAATTATGACCATAGTTTGCCGCTGTAGCGGAAGGTGATAATATATTCATTGGTGGGTATAATACCAATGGAATAAAAGCCGTAACGTAAACGGGGATGGCTTCGGTGATCCACCAAATACTCATCAACACTACTACAGCAGCTGCCCCTTTTGCTTCTGGGCTCATCCCATCCGGAGTGGGGAGTGCAACAATAATAGCGAAGGCGGCTATTCCAATAAAAGCACCAATTGTTTTTTTAGATACCATTGTTTATAAGTCAATGAGAATCAAACATATAGAATTCAATCGATTTAAAATGTTAAATAAATGGTGATTTTCATATTTTCAAATTGATACAATATTTGATATATTACTGATAATTAATTTGTTACGTGTTTAATTAACCAATATTTAACAATTATAAAACTAAATATATAACCCGAATGATTAAATCCGAAGCCTTGATTTACCTAGTAAACTCAATGACTAAGCCAGAAAAGAAAGCGTTTAGGATTACAACCGAATCGTCTGAGGGGGCCAATTACCTGAAACTCTACGAGCTTATTTGCAATACAAAAGACCTTACTGTAGAGGGTTTGCGAACAGCATTCACGAGCCAGTTTGAAGAAGCTTCTTTCAATACTTCTGTAACACACCTCTATAAAGTACTCTTAAATACGATGCTGGACTTGCGCAAAGACCAAGACAGCTATTATTCATTATTTGATAAGATCTTAAAGGCGAGGATTTTATTTGAAAAGTCATTGTCACAAGAGTGCTTCGATACCCTTGAAAAGGTAAAACGCAACGCGGTTAATTATGAAAATTACCATGCTTTACTAATTTCATCACGGCTAGAATTGGAATACCTCTTGGCATTGAATTTTCCAGGGATAGATGAGAATTCACTGTTACATAAACAATTTAAAGTAAATGAAACACTCAGGGTAATTCAGAAGATTCATCAACAATCATCCTTGTATGAACTCTTGAAACACCGCCTACTGCACAAGGGAAATGCGAGATCTGAAAAGCAAAAAACAGAGCTTAACGATTTGGTAGTCAGTGAGATGAGTATCGTTTCTTCATCCAACATTAATAACTATGAGATTAATAAGTTGCACCAGCTTTTTCAGGCTAATTACTTAATTAGTGTAGGGGATTATAAATCGGCATTTCGTTCATTTAATGAACTCAACATCTTGCAAGAGGCGAATAAACATTTATGGTCTAACCCACCCATTTACTATGTGCTAACCCTCGAGGGTATTTTAGATAGCCTTCGAAGCCTTAGGGACTATGATGGAATGGAGAATTTTGTACAACGCCTTAAAAATTTGGATACCCCATTTCTAAGTTTTAATACCAATGTCCTTTGCTTGATTTTTCTATATGAACTCTTCCCCTCCTTAGACCGTGGTGATTTTGCTGCCTGCGAACGGTTGATGAAAACCTATAGCACTACGCTTTTTAAGAAAATACAGTTGCTCAGCCTACAACGCAATGCGGAATTGCACTTATACATTGCCCTCATCCACTTCGGACTACGGGACTTCAAAAAAGCCAAAAAGAGCTTAAGTAAGATAATTTTCACCAGCAGAGATTATTCCGCCTTACCCCTGTTCCGAACCATTCGATTAGTGAACCTGATGGTATTATACGAATTGAGAGATACAGAATTTATAAAGTACGAATCCCGATCAATCAAAAGGGATATTAACGCGGCCGGCAAGGAGTATAAGATTGAGAAAAAGATCCTCAATTTTGTAAACAAGCCCAATCTACCCATCTCTGCAATTAAGCGTAAGCGCATATGGGAAAGCATTCAAGGAGAATTTAAAATAATTAACCAAGATGTATACGAACAACAAACCTTAAGGCTCTTCGACTTTTCTACCTGGATTGAAAGTAAAATCAGGAAGATACCGCTAGGTGATATTTTAGCGAGTAGAGGTTCAATAGATTGAAGAAAATGCTCACATTTGAAGCTTTTAAATACTCCCTTGATCGTATCTGCAAATACCGACAGTTATATGGATGTCAACAGAGTACTCAGCTATGAAACTATCGTAACCAACTCAATGCTTTCTTTTCTGCCCTTGAGCTGCTGCTGGCCTAGTGTTTTATACTGGGTGGAAGTAGGTGGCTCAATCTGCTCCGCTAGCTCCTTGGATAGTAATATATCCACGCCAAATTGATTGCAAAGTGCTTGAATTCTTGCGGTGGTGTTCAACACATCTCCTGTGAATATGATTTCCTTTTTTAATGCCCCTATCTCTCCAGTAGTGACAAACCCTGAATGCAAGCCAGCTTTGAAAGAAGGCGCCACTCCAAAGCGTTTTTCAAAATAATCAGATCGGAGTTTGAGCTTATTTTTCATGGCCAGATAAGTCTGTAGGCAATTTCCATTGGCTATGCCTTTCTCATACTCCCAGGTAACTACAATTTCATCCCCAATATATTGGTAGACCTCACCATTGTACCGAATGATGGCTTCAGAAAAGGTGTTGTAATATTCTTTGAGCATCTCGAAATATTCAATATGGCCAAGTCTCTCCGCTATTGTGGTGGAGGATTTCATATCAAGAAACATAAAGATCCTTTGCTCCTCTTTTGGCTTGTGGTATTTGCCTGTAAAAAAGTTGAGCAGCACATTCTGACCGATATTTTCACTTATTTCAGCATAGATCAAACATAAAAATAACGATACCGACATTTGAACAAAGGTGCTGGCACTGGTAATGCTAGAGAGAAAATCAAGATATTTTTGCCAAACCTGATGGTCGAAAATGCTGGTTTTTAACTCCATACTTGCCGCAATAGGAAAAGTCAAAAAGATGATCAGAAATAGGAATACCACATAGAAAATCTGTTTGTAGATAATTTTGGACACAAAACTTTTGTTTGAAAAAGCCTTATTAAGCCAAACAAGTTCTATAGTGCCTATTAATAGTCCCAATAGGGTAACGGCTATACTTGCGAATATGAGAATCTCGGTATTTACACGGATGGCTGTAGAAGAGGCATTATCAAAGTTACCAATGGCGGCATACTCGATAAACATAAAAATCCATCCTAAAACCAGCCAGATGAGTCCGAAAGGGATTACTTTGGCTATGTTTCTTTTGGTAATTGGAGAGAGTGAAAGTTTCACTGGTGTTGGTGGTGCTTGGTTAATCGTTATTGGTTAATGGTTAGTCGTTCATTATTCTAAATTCATCATTCTACATTCATTATTCAATATTCATCATTCTTAATTTTTAATTTTTAATTCATCATACAAAATTGCCATTGCACTATCACACCAATTTTTCGACTTGCGCTCCCTCCTAGAGAAAATGGTTATTGGTTAATCGTTGTTGGTTGTTATTTAATGGATTTTATTATTCTTCATTTTTTTAGGCTAAAAAAACGAAGCAAAAAAGCCTTGAAAAAATACCGCCCTACTTCCTACTCGCAAAAATCCAATCTCGTGGCACCGTCACGCCATTTTTTTATCTTGAGCCCAAGGTTTAATGGAGTTTCAATGATAGATCGGCCAAAATGCTATGATGCATAAATATAATTATGATTAATTTAAGGTATTATTCCATTATTTGTTGTACTTTTATTCTTAAATGGTCAAGAAAATAAGAGAAAAGGAAAGTGGTACTATTCGCCAATTATTCTTTGGGGTACTACTAATAGACAAGTTGCCTTATTTATTGAGCATATTATTTGTTGGTGCCGGATTGATTGTTTCATACTTAGTAAAGGAAGTTGAAAGATGGCCAATTCTAGAATATGATGTTAAATTCATTGAAGAAATAGAAATAGAAAAAAAGAAAGGTTTCCTCTATAGAATTGAAGTTGAGAACATTACAACAACAACACTCTTTGAGGAACTAGTTTTTTTAGTTGACTACAATAATCCAAACAATGACAGAATAATAGTTGCACAACCAGTGATATTACCTCCAGCTCATTTCAAGAATCTAATTGATAAATTAATTAGTGGGCTGCAGTACGAAATAGCACTTAATAAATTTCAGCCCGGTTGGAAAATTCATTTGGAACTAATTACTACTTCAAAGACACAACCAGTATTAAGCTGTTTTTCTCCTGGTTTGATGTACCTAAAAGAAAAATCATTTCAAACTTGGGTATACAAAAATAAACTGTCAATTATTATTTCACTAGGAGCGATTTGGATCATTTTGATTGTATTATATCTATTTGCTTTAGCGCGAACCAAAGGAAAATTTAATCTCGGAGAAAAATGAGAATAGCAATTTTAAGTTTTTTCCTTCTAATAGTAATTCCTCTGTATGGACAAAATAATTATCGTGTAATAAAAGGAATTTACTATATCAATGGTTCTACCAAAGTTCCGGTAAGCGCTAAAATTTATACATTAGATGTCAACTCAACCGATTTTGACAATGGAAGGTTATTTCTAGATAACCGACCTGATACCATTAGATGTGACAGGATAGTGAAAATTCGAATTGAGCCGGAGCATTATCATATATATAAGCCAATAACTCTTGATTGCAATTCGATTAAAGAGAACGTGTCCCTAACAAGTTTTAGACAATCCTTGGGTACAAGAAATGCATCTTGGGCGAGTAGTTTTGAAGGAAAAGAAGTTTACACTAAAATTGTTGCTTTCGAACCCGACAGCTTAATAGGCTTGGCAGTTAGAAAAATTCTTGGTCCTTTAGGGCTGGAGGGACTGATTGACGAGAATCGAATTACCATAGAAGCCTCACCTATCTCCAATGCTCAAGCTGCCATAGTAGACGGTAAAGCATATATTTTTTATAATCCAGTAGTTGCTGAAAAAATTCTTAATAATGATTGGGGGATTATAGGGCTTTTTGCGCATGAATTGGCTCACCACATTTTTCTACAAAGCACAAATTCAATTGAAAATAAAAATGATAGTACATTTAATCATAAACTTGAATTAGAGGCTGATGAATGGGCTGGATTCATCTTAGGTCATCTTGATACAGACACCACTGAAGCTTTTGAAATGATAAAATTATTATCATCCAATACAGCTACCTATACTCATCCAGGGAAGGACGTTAGAAAGAAAAGAATATTAAAAGGATGGAATCGAGGAGTTGAAAACAAAATAAATTCAAAGATTAACAAAAAGTACCTAATACATGAAAATAGATCTAAGAAATTATTCGCACAAAAAGAATTCTTAAAGGCAAAGTTAGAGTTAGATACCGCCATAGGTTACAATCCATACAGTGACGATTTATATTCCTCTAGATCAGACTGTTTCAACCAATTAGGTGATTTAAATAATGCCGTTTCCGATGCTAATAAGTCATTAGAAATAAATCCACAAAATAAGACAGCTCTGCAAATCAGAGTATGGGCTAATTTAATTGCCAATAATTTATACCAATCAGAAATTGACTTAAAGAAGTTAAGTGAACTTGACTCAGGAAAAATCCTTACTTTCTTTTACGGTTTTCAAAGCGTCCTCAAAAGAGATTATTCAAAGGCCTTATCTTATTACAATCAAGCCATTGAAATGGATAGCCTATATTTCATTGTTTATGAATATCGTGGGAAGTTGTACGAATTTTTAAATCAAAACGAAAACGCAGAGAAGGATTTCACTTTTTTGCTAAGCAAGCACCCTAATCACCCTAAACCACTTATTATTAATGGCGACTTTAAGTTTAAACTTCAGAAATTCGAAGAAGCAATTAGTTTTTACAGCCGCGCTATTGCAGCAGATACTGCCAATTCTTTAACATTTTACCAAAGAGGGTATGCATATATGAAATGGGCAATGAATTCATTTCCCTTTAAACAAGAGTATTTAGAAAAATCTAAAGAAGACTACTTATCAGCCATTAAAAAACACCCTCAGCATTTAGAAGCTATGTACAATTTAGCGACAACACTTAAATACCTTGGCAAACTTGATTCTGCAATCAACATTCTCAACAGATTAATTGAATTAAACCCAATTCCACTCAATTACTATGAAAGAGGGATTTCATATATTTTCAAAGAAGAATATAGTAAGGCAATAACCGATTTTGATGTAGCCTTAAAAAGTGATCCAAGTTTCAAACTAGCTCTTCATGCTAAGGGTGTTTCCAAAATGCTTGACAAAAATTACGTAGATGCTATTGATGATTTCAATATGGTTTTGAGCACTGTACCAAATTGGGCTGCATCAAAATTTGGAATAGCTCTTTGTTATTTTGAACTAGGCAAATATCCGGAATCATTGAATAATTATCTCAGTTTAAAATCTATGACCGGATTATTAACAACTAGTGATATAGTATTTAAGAATATCAATCATTATAATAACCTAGAAGCATTAATAAGTTTCTCAATCTCAGAAATTTATGGCGAATTAAACGATACCTCAAATCAGTTGGAATATTTGAATAAGACAATTGATGCATTTGACGAATACTCTGAGGCATATTATAATAGAGGTTTAATTTATTATTTCGAAGATTTAGATAGTCTATCGAATATGGATTTTTACCGAGCTATTGAATTATCTGAAAAAGAGTATAATGAGTCCATTCCATATCCGACCCTCCTATTTCGGATTGCGAAATGCTATAGTTATCTAGAAGATTATAAAAAAGCATTACACTACATTAATAAATCAATAGAACAAAGTATTTCTTTTTCAATTAATACTAATTTTTTATTTAAAGAAAAGGCGCAAATTCATTATTATGACGGTGACTATAAGAATGCGATTTATGAATTAAAGAAACTTGACTTGGGGCATGAAGACTCTTATAGTTTTTATACCCTTGGCAAGAGTTATTATTTTTCCAAAAAGTATAAAGAAGCGATAGTCCACCTAGATAGCGCAATTAAATATGATAATGTTCCGTTGGGAGGATACTACTATTTCAAAGGAAGGTCATATCATAAGCTCAACAATTTTGATGAAGCATGTGCAGCGTATAGGTTGGCAAAGGACCTAAATTATTCAGCTAAAAATTTGGATAGCTATATTAGCAAAACTTGTAAGTAAAATTTGTGTTAATTGTTAATTGTTAATGGTTGCTCATTGTTAATTGTATTGATTAATTACTATTTCCCTCTGATTAGTTTTCCAAAAATTCTCATATTTGATTTATGTAATATCTCCATTCCTTATGAATCTCCTTATTGAGCATATTAGAAATGAAGTTAGTATCAGCGAAGAAGAAGCTGAAATCATCTTAAGTGCTTTTGTATCTAAAAAGCTTAAGAAAAAGGAAAACCTCCTTTTCAAGGGTGACATTTCATCGCATATGAGATTTGTAGAAAGCGGCTGCCTTCGGTCGTATTACATTGATGATCAAGGACATGAGCGAATATTACAATTTGGTATTGAGGGTTGGTGGGTCAACGATCTGTACAGCTATCTTACCCGCACTCCTGCTCAGCTCTTTGTACAGGCTTTAGAACCTACTACTGTTTTACAAATTCATAAGGAAAGGTTGAATACCCTATTTGATGAAGTGCCAATGATGGAGCGCTTTTTTCGATATAAAATTCAAAATGCGTATGTCGCTCTTCAAAATCGTACCATTGATGCTATGAGTGAAACAGCGGAATCTCGGTATACAGAATTTAGAAAAGCCTATAGGTCAATAGAGCAACGTGTGCCTCAATATATGATAGCCTCCTACTTGGGAATTACCCCAGAACATTTAAGTTCAATAAGAAAAAAACTGCAAGACTCCTTTTCTTAAGGTATCTTAATTTTTAGAAGCATCCTGCTTCCAACCTTTGTACTGTAATCAAAAATACAAGTACAATGAAAAATTCAATTCTCAAACTTATCGCAGGACTACTATTGATAAGCAATCATTTAGTAGCTCAATCATCAGAATCTGTAGGTATAAGCCCTTGGGGTGCTGATGATGAAATCGGAACTCTAAATATGATGACAGAAGCTTCACAGCTTGCTGTATTGACCCAGATCACCTCTGGAAAAGTTTTTGATCTAAGTGTAGATTATTTCGTGGGTATGCCCAGTTTTAGTGCATTGGGAGATCCTAGCTATCAGTATTGGCTGACACACACGCCTCATGGTACAGTTGTAGATAATCCTAATGGATTGGGCAAAGCCATGAATGAAAAAGTGAGCTATACCGGAGATGCAATTTCAATGTACACGCATATGGGTACCCATATTGATGCCCTCAATCATTTTGGGTTGGATGGCAAAATTTGGAATGGGTTTACCCCTGAAGAATACCTTGGTAATAAAGGCTGGAAGAAAACTGGAGCAGAAACAATTCCACCTATAATTGCCCGAGGGGTACTCATTGATATTGCCACCTTTAAAGGGTATGAAAACATTAAGGATAACTATCGTATTAATGCAGATGACTTAAAAGGGGCACTTAAAAAGCAAGGAGTTCAATTGCAGCCTGGTGATGTGGTCCTTATCCGTACTGGTCAGGCACAATTCTATGCAGAGGCGAGTAAGTATCTCCATAATTTTCCTGGTATCAATCTAGACGCGGTAAAGTGGTTGGTAGAAGAGCAGGGAATAATGTTGCTGGGTGCTGATAATTTAAGTTTTGAAACCTTCCCTCCTGAACGAAATGACAATTGGGTGCCCGTACATACCTACTTACTAGCCGAAAAAGGAGTCATGTTTATTGAGCAGATGTATTTAGAGGAATTGGCGCAAGCCAAAGTGTATGAATTTGCCTTTATGGCCGCTTCATTGAAATTGAAAGGGGCAAGTGGCAGTCCGATGCGTCCAGTGGCGATTCCAATTAATACAACTAAGTAATTATGAATACTTCGTACTTACTTTCTATATCGGTTATAGTTGGCGTCTTGGTTGTTATCCAAGGCGGGGTAAATGCGCGATTAGGGTTAATGTTGAGTAATACACTACTCGCTACGTCAATAGCTTTGCTGACAAGTGCGGCCATTACTTTAATAACATTTTTCATTACTGTCAAGCAATACCCATCTATAGATCAAATAAAAACAATCCCTATCTATTGGTTTTTTGGAGGGATATTTAGTTTCTCTGCTTTAGCGTTGTTTTACTATGTAATCCCAAAGCTCGGTATTTCCACGGTTGTCACATTTGGGCTAACAGGACAGTTAATATTTGCATCCATTGCCGCCCACTACGGATGGTTCGGAATGCCTGTTGAGCTGCTTTCATTAAAGAAGATAATAGGGATGATAATCATGATAAGTGGAGTATTTCTAATCAAATTTTAAATAACATGGATTTAATAACTCAGAATATAAATAACATGGTTAGCCTTTGGGAACTAGGTGGTAAGACTACGGGGGAGTTATTCAAAAATGAAAACTATTCCATAAGTATTGTAAGACAATCTCAATGGCCCAACAAGTTATGGTTTAATAGAAGACCTGATGCTGAGATGTTGAAAAAGGTCAATGAAAAGTGGAATTTGAATGGCATTACACTTTCAGTTTGGGGCAACGATTTACTCGATCAGGAAAAGCTGATGCATTCCAATGATTTTGAACTAAAGAATGAATTGACGGGCATGTCAATGTCACTTGAACAGCCTTTAAAACACGCGGGTAAACTGCGTTTTATTAAGGTAGATGGCCCTAAATTGGCTAAAGCTTGGTCACATCTATTTGAGATTGCTTTTGGATATGAAATACACGCCAAAACAGTTGAGTTGACCATGAATGAGGTTGATTACTATATCGGGTTGGACAAATTTGTACTGGTTGGAACAGCCGTTCTATACCAAAACCAACCAGAAATTGCCGGCATTCATTCGATGGGAATTATCCCTGAACAGCGAAGAAAAGGCTATGCTGAAGACCTACTAGTCCATGTATTGAACATTGCCAAACAGAAGGGGGCATCTTATGCCACGCTCCAAGCTTCTGATATGGGCAAAGGTCTTTATGAAAAGACTGGTTTTAAGAATGATTTTACTATTAAAAATTTTATCAAACATCAACAATAAAGAAATGAACTTAATAGATAAATTAAATTGGCGATATGCCACTAAATTATTCGATAAGACAAAAAAGATTAATGATCAGGATTTAAAGTTTATGCAAGAGGCCATCAGGCTTTCGGTCTCCTCCTATGGATTGCAACTGTACAAAGTCTTCATAATTGAAGACATGGAGTTAAGGAAAAAACTTAGGCAGGCTTCATGGGACCAACCGCAAATAACCGATGCTTCACATTTATTCGTTTTTTGCAACTATACCATGGGCTATGATCAACATGTAGATGGTTTCGTTAGAAGGATAATTGAAGTTGAAAAAAAGCATCCAAGCGATGTTGTGCAGTATGGGGAGTTCATTAAGTCTAGTATCAAAAATATGGATGATATTGAGCGCCAGAGTTGGAGTGAAAAGCAAACCTACCTTGCTTTGGAAAATTTACTTATTGCGTGTGCTGAGCTGAAAATAGATGCATGTCCAATGGAAGGATTTGAGAATCAAAGCTATAATGAAATACTTAGGTTGGATAAGATGGGGCTCAACGCTGCGGTGATTGCACCTGTTGGCTACAGATCTGATGAAGATAAAACTCAGCATAGAAAGAAAGTCAGAAAATCAACACAACAACTATTTGAACTGATTTGATATGAATGAAAAGGGTGTTTATGAAAACCTCGATACTAAACTATAAACCAAGTTTTTACAAACACCCTTTAATGTACAGACCACTACTGTTTATGATGATGTACCGACTACAGTTATTTATATGAATCAACGCTAAATGGCACTATTAATCCCAACGCAGAAGCTAAATAACTCTACATCAAGTGCGAATATAATTCAATGACACTTGTCTGCCGACCTTTAGGATTGTAAGATATTAATATTTAGGTGTTTTAACGCTTCTTAACCAAAGTCAATTTTTCTATGATTACTGTCCTCTAATTTTGAAAAATATTCATCAAAAGATATAAATTATGAATACGTACCAAATAGAGATTTCGAAGAAATCCTTAGCCAGGATAACTGGCATATTGTACTTGATCATTATTGCTGCAGGTATTATAAGCGGTGTGGTCGTAAGAGCTGAGTTAATTGATTCCACTAATCCAGTAGAGACTGTTTGGAATATCATCCAAAATGAAATGCTATTTAGGGCTGGCATTCTCTTGGATTTAGTTATGGTCATTTGTGACATACTAATCGCTATTTCCTTTCTCTATTTACTTTACTCAGTAAATAAGGTAATTGCAGTAACAGCTACTATTTTTCGGCTTATTCAGTCAAGTATTTTAGGCATTAATCTATTAAATTTATTCTCTCCTTTACTTTACATAGACAGTTTTACAATTGCAAATAGTAATGAACAGACACAAATTGCATCCGCTGTTATACACAATTTATTAGCTTTTGAATACGGCTATTTAATCAGTGGTGTATTCTTCGCTATAAATTGTTTTGGCATGGGCTATTTAATTTATAAATCCACCATAATACCAAAATTTTGGGGAGTAGCTATTCTGCTTGCCGGGGGTACATACCTTATCAATAGCATAATCAGTTTCACCTACCCTATTTATGCTGACTATACACAATTGCTTGTTTTAATTTTTGCTGTCTTTGCTGAGTTAGGTTTATGCCTATTTCTCATTATTAAAGGCACCAAAGAATAACTAAGCATAATATGAGATTCGATGAAATATATGAGCTAAAGACTACAGGTGAAGCGTAGAAGACTTAAGGGCATCACGCTTTCTTAAGATACCTTAATTTTTTCCCGAAATCCATACCCTACATTTACTTAAATGAATTCAACATTAGGCCATCAATATAGAATTAAATCAAAACAACAGATCAATGAAATTAACATTATTAGCGCGAAGTTTATGCATTATCATCATCGCTTTGGCGATGCACGCAAACACATATTCACAAACTTTAGAAACTCAAATTGATAGTGTTATAACCACTGTTTTTAAAGACAATAATGGACCAGGGAGCGTCTTTCTTGTTGCAAAAGACGGCAACCCCCTTTACAGAAAGGCTTTTGGTATGGCCAATTTAGAATTGAATGTGCCAATGAAACCCAATAATGTCTTTCAAATAGGATCCATGACCAAACAGTTTACAGCTGTTGCCATCATGATGCTGGAAGAACAAGAGAAATTAAACGTGAGTGATGCGATTTCAAAATATATTCCAGATTATCCGAACGGAAGCAATATCTCCATCCATCACTTATTGACGCACACTTCCGGCATAAAGGATTTTACCAAAATGAAATCCATCATGACGATCGCCAAAAAAGACTTTACTCCGAAAGAGCTGGTAGATTTCTTTAAGGATGAACCCGTTGATTTTGAACCGGGGGAACAGTTTTCCTATAATAATTCTGGTTACGTGGTTTTAGGATATATCATCGAGTTGGTTTCCGGAAGTACTTATAAAGATTTTATAGAAACCAACATTTTTAAAAAACTGGGTATGGCCGATTCCCGCTATGCAAACGATAGGGACATCGTAAAACATAGAGCTTACGGCTATCATAACAGAGGAGAGTACACAAATAAAATGTATGTGAGTTTAAGTATACCCTATGCTTCCGGCTCCTTAATGTCTACGGTGGACGATATGTTAAAATGGCAAGAGGCCATTAATAATAGTGTATTGGTTTCTCAAGGTTCAATCAATCGAATGTTCACTAAATACACCTTAAACAATGGAGAGCAATTTACCTATGGTTATGGGTGGCATCTAAAGGATATAGATGGTGAGCCCACGAGAGAACATGGTGGAAGCATCTTTGGATTTAAATCCATGGGCGTTTATGTGCCAGGTTTAGACATTTATGTGATTGGTTTTAGCAATTGCGACTGTAATTCGCCAACTAAGGCTACTAGAGCTATAGCATCATTTGTAATTAATGAGAACCTTAAAAATTAACGATATGCCACATTTTGTAATAGACTGCTCAAAGCAGGTCATCAAATTAGAAACACCAGAAAAAATCATGCAAAAGGTGTATGATACGGCAGCATCGACCGGATTGTTTGCTCCTGGAGATATTAAAGTACGGATCAATCCATTTCAATACTATAATATTGGGAATACTAAAGATGATTTTATCCATGTATTTGCCAATATCATGCAAGGTCGAAATACCGAACAAAAAGCGAATCTTTCGAAGCAAATCGTGACAGAACTAAAAGCTATGTTTCCTGAAGTGCCCATTATCTCAATAAACATAAGAGATTTTGAGAAAGCGACTTATTGTAATAAAACAATGATATAACTACTCAGTATAGAATGAAAAAAATACTAATCATAACTATTATTTCTCTCTTGTGTAATCAGCATATAGTAGCCCAACAGCATGAAAATATAAACCATAGCACCCGAGAGGTTGACTTAATCATTCAAGCTGATAACGTTAATATTGGCGGAACACTAACCATTCCAACGTATACTGAATCCTCATCATTAGTGATTTTGAGTTCTGGTAGTGGACCACAAGATCGAGACGAAACTTTAGAAGGCTTTAAAGTTTTTAAAGAGGTTGCAGATCATCTGGCTTCAAAAGGCATTGCTTCTTTCCGCTATGATGATAGAGGTGTTGGTTCCAGCACAGGAGATTTTGTAAATAGTACGCTTGCAGACCATGTTACTGATTTAAAAAACATTATGCGGTTTTTCGCAACCTACAAAGCGCACCCTTATGACGATTTTATACTGCTGGGACATAGCCAAGGTGGTATTGTTGCTGGTAATGCAGCTGTAGGCGAACCATCTGTAAAAAAGGTGATTTTAATGGCTGCACCAGCCGTTCCGCTTGTAGAGGTTGTTTTGTATCAGGTCAGGCAGGAATATGAGGAGACTACTGTTCCTAAATCATTGATTGAAGCTGATGTTTCTGCACATAATCAATTAATGAGAGCTATTGAAGAATACAAGAATATAGATCTAGCCTATCATTTATTCAAAAAAACTACTGAAACTATACTATATGAAATGAACTCTGATAAGGAAGTGATAGACAAGGAGAAAATTACGCAACAAGCTGTGGCTAAAGCTGATGAATTTAAAATCATTTATGCTTTGCCTTCACTCACTTCCTTTCTTTACTATGACCCTTCCGTAGATTATGAAAAACTAAAAGTACCAGTCTTGGGCTTGTTTGGGGGTTTAGATTTTCAGGTTCCTATTCACCAAAATAAAGACCGAATGGAAAATGCATTTCTAAAATCTGGGACTGATTATCATTTCATAACATTTGAAAATGCCAATCATTTTTTCCAAAAAGCAAAAACAGGAAAAAGAAATGAATATGCAACACTTGAAAAGAAATTTGTAGATAATTTTTTAGACGAAATTTCAAATTGGATTATCAAAGATTGATGTATTATTTAAGGCTATATAAAATGGATCATAGAATAGACTATATAGATAAATTCGAATATAAAGAGGTTGTAAATGTGTGGGAAGCATCTGTAAGAGCAACTCACCACTTTTTAAAAGAAGCAGACATCGCCTATTTCAAACCTTTAATTCTAAATACTTATCTAGATGCTGTAGAATTAAGATGTTTTAGGGATGAGCATGTTAAAATACTAGGTTTTATAGGCGTATCTGATGGAAATCTAGAAATGCTGTTCATTCACCCAGAACATAGAGGTAAAAGTATAGGTAAAACTTTATTGGAATATGCAATTAATAGCCTTAATGTAAACAAAGTAGATGTTAATGAGCAAAATGAACAAGCTGTTGAGTTTTACAAACATTGTGGCTTTGAAACCATAGGACGATCCGAATTGGATGCCACTGGAAAACCCTATCCAATTTTACACATGGAATTAATTAAATAAAAAACATGAAACTAAAATTTATTATTATCACGCTATTTTTTAGTGGTCTTCATTTTGCCAAGGCCCAACAAAGCATTCTTATCCATAAAGATTCGCTCAACTATGCTTTAAATCAATATTATAAGCTGAACCTTAAAGTATTTCAGCAAAACTCAACCCTGGAGGATATCGATAACATTTTTGAGTTATTTACTGATGATTTTACCTATGTACATCCAAATTATGGTGGGGTTTATACACGTGAAGACCTCTATAATGGTTACAAACGTAATCAAAAGAATGGAGGCTATGATGGAAGTGTTGTTGATATTAGAATCGAGAACATTATTTATGGTTTAAATGCAATTACAGTAAGCAAACGCTTCATCACAAAAGAAGATGGTAGAGTGGTTGAAGGTGATCAACAAATGGCACTTTTCGAGTTTAAGAATGGGAAGATATTTATGATTAAAGAGTATTGGTAGAACTTGATCTTTTAGGCTAAATAAGAAGTATTTATAACTATGAAATTCTTACATATTTTAAGTATTTATTATGTTTTTTTGTTTACTCCACAATTAGTTGCACAAGCTAAATACGATCTCAAAAAAGTAAATGAGAACGTCTATATTTTAACTGAACTATGGGAAGGTAATGCCAATGGAAATTTAGGTATGGTTATAGGTAATGATCAAGTGTTGCTTATTAATTCTATGATGATGAGTAGTGCATCATCTTTAGAAAAGGAAATCCAGAAAATTACAGACTTGCCAATAACATACGTTATTAATAGCGATTCAGATCCATATAACCATCATGCAAACACCTTTTTTGCGGATAAAGGCGCCACTATAGTATCGCATTACAATATGAAGTATTCAACAGCATATCACGGCATCCTTTTTAAAGATTCTATATCTATTCCTATAGGTGATGAGGTGGTTACTGCATACCATACGCCATCACATACCCTAGACCATGTAGATGTGTATCTAGAAAAAAGCAATGTGTTGTTTATGAGCGATGGTTTTAAAACCAATTGGCTAACCTATACAGGTCCAAACGGATTAGAAGGTGTTATGACAGGAATAGATAAAGCGATTTCATTGAGCGATGAACATACCATTATTGTTTCAGGAAACACATCAAAAAACCCTCGTTTCTATTTTGGTAGTAAAGATCAACTTATTACAAATAAAAAGGTTTATATCGAATTTGCTAAACGTGTTGGCCAGCTCTATGAAAATGGATTAAAGGCAGAGGAAATGTCCATGGATGTTGAACTCAATGCTATTGTCAGGGATTTAGAGGCCTATCCAAATTTAGGGCCTTATTTAAAATATCAATTAGAAGAATTGCTGGAGGTAGATTTTAGCCAAGGGTATCAATTGACAAATAATGAACTGATGGCTTATGTTGGGGTTTACAACTTACCAAATGCAGCCCCTATTGAAATTGTTCTTGAAGGTGAAAAACTATTTGCAAGACAGGAAGGTGCCTTTTATTTTGAACTGAAACCCATCTCTAAAGACACATTCGATTTTAAAGGGTCAACGTCCAATGACTATTTAAAATTTAAGCGGTCTTCAAATGGAGAACTACTAGGCCTGTCGCCAATTTTGGAAAGCATGGGCTGGTGGTCTAAAGTGATAACTCAAGGAGATTATATAAAAAATTAGCACAAAAAGCTTATGAAACGTGGAATAGTTACAGGAAGCAGTAGAGGTATTGGTTTGGCAATGGTTGAGCTGTTGACAAAGCAGTCAAGTTTTAAAGTAATTGGCTCTTCCACTTCAGGAAATAATCCATTAGACAACTCTAATTTTAAATGTTTACAACTCGATTTATCTAATAGTGATTCTCTTGACGAATTTGTAGAAACAATAGGAAATGTGAAACTCGACTTTTTAATAAATAATGCAGGCGTTTTACTAGAAAAGTGGGATGCTTCAGAAATTAATATGGAACAATTGAAAAAGACATTCGATATCAATGTTTTTGGCACTATTGAACTCACCGAAAAGCTGTTGCCATTATTTGCTCCCAATGCCCATATTATCAATATCACATCTGATTGGGGCTCTTTTAGCGAACCAAACTTTGATGCATTTCAGCCACATTATAAAATGTCTAAAGCATCTTTAAATATGTACACTAAGTTGTTGGCAAAACGACTAGAAAGTCAGAATATAACAGTATCATCTCTAGATCCAGGTTGGACGCAAACCGATATGGGAGGAAAAGTAGCCCCACGCCTTCCCAAGGATGTGGCTGTGGATATTTTAAACTTATTAAATAGTGATGTTGAAAGCGGAAAGTTTTGGCATCAAGGTAAGGTTAGACAATGGTAGTTGAATAGAAAATGGTTCTTAACCAAAGTCAATGAATAGCCTCTTATCAAGCGGTAAATTTGTAATACAATAATATTTACTAATTATGAAATTACAAAAAATCGCATTAGGAATGCTAGTCGCAATGACACTAGTATCTTGTTCAGTGCAACAATTTGGAGTGAACACCAAAACAGCACCATTCGAAAATGGCGGCAAAGTATTCGGTGAAAAGACAACACATTTAACATTTATGAAATCCGGTGACCTTCATCTCTTTGGTGTTAATTTAAAGGAGAGCAATGTAGATGAATTAGTACAGGAAATGGAAGTAGACAAATACACCATTGAAACTAAGTCAAATCTTTTGTTAAGAGTTATCTCAATGGGTGTATTAGACTACAGAACTGTTAAAGTGATTGAACGGGAAAAGTAAGCACGTTAAATCTAGGATGCTTCATAGAATACGAAGTATCCTAGATCATATCAGAAATTATACGATTTATTTTATATCCTGTACGTTTACTTAGATGCTATTCTTTTCCTTATTCTACTTAATGATTCAGGCTTCACACCTAAATATGTCGCTAAATGGTATTGAGGTATTCGATTGACGAGATCAAATCTATTTTCTAATAAATTTCTGTATCGATCTTCTGGGCTATTAGTCATAAAATTAGCAAGCGCTTCTTGCTGCATACCGAAATCATTTTCAACAGAATTTCTACATAAACTTTCATACCTAGGTACTCTCTTGAATAATTTTTGCTCATTATCGAATGACAAAACAGCCAGTTTACAATCTTCAACACATTCAAAATAATGAGTCGATGGTACTTTATTCATATAGCTATAAAGAGAAGAGACTGCCTCATCTTCTACATAAAAATTAGTTGTTTTTTCTTCTCCATTTACTAAGTAGTATTTTCTAACACAACCTTCAATAATAAAGTAAGAGGCTCTTGAAACTTGTCTTTCTCTTAGGAGAATTGTGCCCTTATCAAAATTCTTGATAGGAATGCACTCAATAAAGGCTGCCTTCTCATCTTCAGATAAAGTTAAAAACCTTGAAATTAATTTTGTCAATTCATTTTCCATGACAGTCCATTTTTACTGAATAATAAAATTAAAAAAAAAGACTAACATTTAAATTGACCATTTACATTGCAAAAATAATTCCTGCGTTTATCTCAAAGCATCAAAGGG
Source organism: Fulvivirga sp. (assembly GCA_048268855.1). Lineage (GTDB taxonomy): Bacteria > Bacteroidota > Bacteroidia > Cytophagales > Cyclobacteriaceae > Fulvivirga. The sequence continues at coordinate 338,704 of JBLWUR010000002.1, read as the reverse complement.
TTAAAAAAATGAAGGTGTAATCCAGATAACTAATAAGTGTACACGTGTAATCCTTTCAGAATGATTGTTTTTATGTTATTTTCATTCCGCTTACTTTTAACTCATGCAAACACAATCTCTACTTGGTTTTGAAGACCCGATTAACTCATGGACGCACTTGCTTGGAGCACTTGCTGTCTGTATTCTGCTGATCATATTGTTCCAAAAAGGAGGAATGGGTAGAAGGTATCCAGTTCCAATCCTTATTTATGGGTTTTCCTGTATTTTTCTGCTTTCAATGAGTGGTGTATATCATCTACTGCCAAGAGAGACCACTGCTCGATATGTATTAAGAATACTCGATCATGCAGGCATATTTTTATTGATTGCCGGTACGTTAATAGCCGTTCATGAAGTTATATTTTCGGGATTAATGAAATGGGGTGTCATCATCGTGTCTTCCGTGATAGCCGCCCTTGGTATTACTTTTGGATCTATCTATTTTAATAACCTTCCCACCTCAGTCACCCATTCGGTATTTATTGCTTTCGGATGGCTCGGTTTAGTGTCAATTATAGGCATTTGGAGATTAAAGAAAATGATTTCCATCAAATACTTACTTTATGGTGGCTTGGCCTATACTCTTGGCGCCATTATCGATTGGGTGCAGCATCCGGTACTTATTTCTGGTTATTTCGGACCTCATGAGATATTCCACCTAGCCGTGTTGATCGGTGTGACTTATCATTGGTTTTTCCTTATTGAATCGATAAAGATGGTCGATAAGGATAAGGATGGGGTTGGTGGTTAATTGTTAATCGTTATTAGTTTTTGGTTAATCGTTATTGGAAATTCATCATTCATGATTTTTAATTCATCATTCATGATTCCCACTACACCGCCACGCCATTTTTTGCCTTGCGCTCTTGAGTGAACAAACGTTCCTAAAAATAATTACCATGTGGCTTTAGCCCGTGGTAATTGCTCTTGGTAAAAAAGGGCTTTAGCAAATGGTTGTTTCGATTAATGTTAGTGGCTAAAGCCAGACTGAATCTCTTCTAGCAACACGCCTTAAAAGGCGTGGCAATGATCATTGGTTTTTCCTTCTTGAATCGATTAAAACCGGGGATCAGAAAAAAGTTACTTAATTAAAACTCCCTATTTTAACGGAAGTCATAGTTATTGATCCTGCTACTAGCTGGTCATTAAACAGCGCTACATCATCACTTTTTTCCTTTAAAGCCAATGTATACAATAGAGGTAGATAATGTTCTGGAGTAGGTATGGACATTTGAAATTCCTTACCTTGATTTTTGTAATTAATCAATTCTTGATGGTTTCCATCCATTATATATTTCTTCATTTTGTCATTCGCCTCAATTGCCCAATCGTGTCCGTATTGCTGATCCAATCGGCCCCAATCAACTAGTCTAAGGTTATGAACCATGTTACCACTTCCTACAATTAAAACACCTCTATCCCGTAGTTGAGCTATCTCCTTGGCCAAATCATAATGATATTGTGTGTCTTTAGAATAATCTATGCTCATTTGAATGACGGGAACGTTGGCTTTTGGGTACATATGCCTAATTACTGACCATGCGCCATGATCCAGCCCCCACTTATCGTCAAGTTGTACATCAGCGCTCTTTATCATTTCCTGTGCAGTCTTGGCAAGTTCAGGACTTCCAGGGGCAGGATATTGTACATCAAAAAGTGCTTTTGGGAACCCGCCAAAATCGTGAATAGTTGGTGGATTTTCCATGGCCGTAACCAGTGTACCCTTTGTTTCCCAATGTGCTGAAATGCAAAGTATCGCTTTGGGTATTTCTATTTCAGTAGAAATATCTCTAAACCCTTGAACAAACTCATTCTCCTCGATCGCATTCATTGGGCTGCCATGACCAAGAAACAGCACGGGCATTTTTTCCGTGCCACTCAAAGGTTCTGTCATTCTATTTAATTCATTCAGTGTCATACCTACTCTACTATCTTTTTAAAGTTTATAAACACCCAATGGTTTTCATGCGTTCACTTAACCCGCAGTCCTTTCTGAATTGTTACTTTCAAAGTCAAATACTTTTCATCTTTGAATTATCCCCTACTCCTCACTATGCTCCTTTTTTAAGGCCAACAGTTTTTCCAGAATGACTTCTTTTGAATCTGTAAGTTCAATGCCACTGAATACCTTGAAATGCTTGTGAGACAACTCATATACTTCTTTAAACAATGCTCTGATTTCTGGGGTGAAATAATCGGCATCATGAAACAAAACATCTGTAATGGGGTGATCTCCAGGCCTACCTGACATAATCTTACTATTTACATTTCTAATTATGAAATAAAGCTAGATATCTACTTAATTACAATGAATATGTGAAGAAGTTATTAATTAGTCTTGGTCACTTGCGCCCATCAGTGAAATTTGGTGGTTTTACGGTCCCAGATTTACCTTCTTGCAAGTTATAGTATATACTTCTGTGTAGGATAAGCAAAATCAATATCCTTATGAATGGCAAATGTTTTCAAAACATCTTCCCAAATTGTATGTTCAGTTGATCTTCTCTTTCTGGGATTTACCAGATACCTCATGGTTAATGTTATTCCGCTGTCCTTCACAGAAGTATATACTATTGGTGTTAAGGAGGTATAAAAGATCATGAATTTTTTTGAAGCTTCAATCAGCTTTCTAGCGGTAGATTTACTTAAATGCTCACTATGTTTTTCTACAATTTTTAAATCAATAATATTGAGACTGTTGAATCCATTAAAGTCACAGGTAACTCATGTTTCTTTTGAAATTCATTTGCAGAAAATTCAGCGTAATTGTGATCTTAAAAATTGAAGCCGGATAGTGAAAAACCAAAGGCTCACTTACGTTATTAAGGAAGGCGAAATACAATACCGAAGTACTCAGATATAAAACCTATAAGTATGTTTTTTAGCTAGTAAAGACATTCAATTAATAAAACCCGCTGCGTGATTGGCAAACTTTAAAGAGTTGTGTTTAAAATTTGATTGGTCTGAAAATGCAAATTGTACAGACCATTTTCTTGTTGGCTAACAAAAAATAATCCTTGATAATATACACTAAAAAAGGCATAAAACCTATTTTAACCTTACATTACATCGCGGGATGCACTGGATTATCTGGAGAAAAACATACTAATACATACCATAATAATCATCATGATGCTTACATCCTATCTATGTACCAGCTCAATTCTTTTTCCATTTTTTTGTATTTGAATACGGTGGTAATGATCTTTTTTAGTCGAAGAAAAGCAGTTTCACTTTTCACCACATAGTCAAAGGCCCTGTGATGCATACAGCTAATGGCAACATCTATCTTATCTTGTGACGACAACATCAGAACTGGGATGTCAGGATTGATCTCTTTGATTTTATCTAAGGTATCTAGCCCATTCATGGCATTTTTATCAATACCATCGAGATGATAATCCAAAATGATTACATCGGGATCATGTGAAATGTTTTTTAAGCATTCTTCCCCCGTTGCATATGTTTCTATGGAAAAATCTGCCTGTTGCATAAATTCGATCTCTAAAGATTTCAAGTATAAGGCGTCATCATCTACTAAAAATATTTTTATTTTTTCAGTTTTCATTATTTCCATTTTTTAACATTTCATATTCTTCCACTAACTCTTCACAAGCTTGAGTACAAATATTATCTATTTGTAATACCAGGGTTTCCATTTTTTCATTGTATTCTTTCGCCAGCGCATATTCTTGTAGTTTTTTAGCCAAATTGGTAAAATCTATATGAATACCTACTATAGAAAAAGAAGGAATTAGTTTGTGCACCACGGCCCTCAATGTATCCCAATCTTTGGCACCAAAACTTTCTTTCATTAAAGCAATTAATGGAGGTGTTTGCTCAAGATAGAGCTGAATCATTTCCATTATTATTTGTGGATTTGACTTCGTGAATTGCTTAAGATAAGTAAGATCAATGCACTTGATAGTTGTATTGTCGTCTTCTTTATCTTCTGTTGTTTGTACGGGCATTGGCTTAGCCACCAGCCCAACGATTTTACTATATAACAGCTTATCATCTACAGGCTTGGCAATGTAATCGTTCATACCTACCGCCTTGCATTTTTCTAGGTCCACCGTGGTTACATCTGCTGTAAGGGCAATGATGGGAATTTTTGAATGCATTGTATTTCGAATATATTCTGTGGCTTCAAAGCCATTCATTTCTGGCATTTGTAAGTCCATCAGAATAATATCGTATGACTTCTCCTTTAATTTTTCAATGGCTATAAGACCATTGGGCGCTATGTCACGTTCAAAGCCAAATTCGTCTAATAAGGTCTTCATTAACAGCTGGTTAAGCATTATATCTTCCACCACTAATACCTTGATATTTTTGATGTCTTCCACCAAATCTACCGATGTGACCTCTGATAATGCCTCCTGATCGGTACGTTGAAAGTCGAGAATGAAACTAAAGACCGTTCCTACATCAATCACACTTTTTACACTGATGCTCCCACCCTGCGCTTCTACCAACTGCTTGACAATGGCAAGTCCAAGTCCTGTGCCGCCATAGATCCTTGAAATATCACTCGATGCCTGATGAAAATTATCGAAGACCTGATTTATTTTATTTTCATTAATTCCTATACCTGTATCTGCTATTGAAAATTCGACACGAACACTCTCTTCCGCCTCACTGATCAGGCGTACAGAAACGGTAATACGGCCTTGAGATGTAAACTTTACTGCGTTACTTACCAGATTTAGAATGATCTGGTGCAGCCGTGCAGGGTCTCCCAGTAATACCTCAGGTATATTGTCATCATACTTTTTAATGAGCGTCAGGTTCTTTTCACGAATTTTCGTTTCGAATAAATGAAGCATGGACGATAAAGAGGAAGACATTTTAAAAGGCGACTTTTCAAAAGTCATCTTTCCAGCATCTACCTTGGCCAAATCAAGAATATCGTTGATGAGCACAATCAATGAGTCACCACTCATTTTTATAGAGGTTAAAAATTCTTTTTGCTTGGCAGTAAGCTCTGTTTTTAACATCACTTTCGTGAAACCAATAATCGCATTCATAGGAGTGCGAATCTCATGACTCATGTTTGACAAAAACTGCTGCTTAGATTTCATTGCATTTTCTGCAATCTCTGCTACTTTTTCAGCCTTGATCTTGGCTTCCTGAGCAACCAAAGTGGCCAATTCGGCTGCTTCTTTAGCTTCCAACAGCTCCTTTCCTATTCGCTTTTGATCAGTAACATCTCTGGCCACAATAACAGCCCCGAGTACATTATTATCATCATCCTTATAGACAGAGCCATTAAAAAGTACGTCCGTCAATTCGCCCTCTATATGGCGTACAGTAAGCGGGAAATCGTTGACTGACCCTTCGGCAAATACCTCCTGATATACTTCTCTTGCTTTTTGAGGCTCAGTGAAATAATCAAAAAAGTCGGTACCCGTTAATTTATCGCGTGTAACCCCCGTAATATCAACCGTTGCCTGATTCATATCAGTAATCTTACCTTTTGTACTAATAGTCACCAGTGGATCAAGTGTGGCTTCAATAATGCTCAATGAATATTGGGAGGCAAGTTTTGCAGAATAGCTCAAGCCTTCCAGTTCTTTATTGGCGATTTCTCGTTTTTCTTTTTCTTTGTTTTGGAAATCCAGTTCGATATCTGCGATCACTAACTCAGCGGCTCGTTTTTCTTTCTCACTGGTTTGGTAAACCAATTCAATATTGGCGATAATTAATTCAGCAGCACGTTTTTCCTTTTCATCATTCTGAACCGCCAATTCTTCATTTTTTATACTAAGCTCATTGGCGCGTTTTTCCTTTTCGTCATTCTGAAAGGCCAGTTCCTTATTGGCAAGACTTAATTCATTGGCGCGTTTTTCCTTTTCAGCATTTTGAAAGGCTAGTTCCTTATTGGCAATGCTGAGCTCATTAGCTCGTTTTTCCTTTTCGCCATTCTGAAATAGAAGTTCTTGATTAGCGATTACTAGTTCTGCCGCACGCTTTTCCTTTTCATCATTCTGATATAAAAGCTCCTGATTAGCGATTACCAATTCAGCGGCCCGTTTTTCTTTTTCAGCATTCTGATACAATAGTTCTTTATTGGCAATTACCAGTTCTGCCTCACGCTTTTCCTTTTCACGGTTTTGAATCGCCAATTCTTTGTTAGCCGTACGTAGTTCAATTGACCACTTTTGTTCGGTCACATCACGAGCGGCAGCAAAAATTCCTAAAACATTCCCCTTCTCATCTTTATACAACGAGGCATTATAGAGTACGTCTGTTAAGGTGCCGTTTTTATGTTTTATGGTTAGGGCGTAATCAGAGACAAAGCTTTTTTCAAAAACCTGAAGATACACTTCCTGAGCCTTTTTGGGAGAGGTGAAATAAGAAGAAAAGTTGGTACCTATCAGTCCGGTTCTGGAAATACCGGTAACTTTTACTAACGCCTCATTTACATCAGTAATTTTTCCCTTCGCACTAATGGTGACTAACGGGTCAAGGCTGGCTTCTAACAAGCTTCTTACGTACTTTGATTCTTTATCCAGTGATACTGTCATGATTTTTTAAATTCAGACTTATTAGGTATTGCATTTCCAACCTCTTCTAATGGTTGTCTCCTTTTGTTTTTCAATTGTTTGTAATTCGAAGGTGTGAGTCCAGTCATTTTTTTAAACTGGTTTGACAAATGAGCTACACTACTGTAATTCATTTTCCAAGCTATTTCCGAAATGCTGAGTTGATCGTAAATAATTAACTCCTTGATCCGCTCAATCTTATGGATAATGATAAATTGCTGAATCGTAATGCCTTTTACTTCCGAAAATATATTGGAGAGGTAGGTATAATCGTAGTCCAATTTTTCACTGATAAAGTCAGAGTAATTCACTTTTGGAACTTCATCAGAGTTATGGATCATTTCGGTGATCACATTCTTCGTTTTTTCAATTAATATGGCCTTATGGTCATCCATAAGTTCCAACCCTATTTCAATCAGATCTTCTTTAAGCTTATTGAGTTGCTCATTATCGAGTTCCTCCATAATTTCAACCTCACCAAGGTCAACCACAATAAAATGTAGCTTCAGTTTCTTTAATACATCTTTCACCGCCATTTTACAACGGATGCTTACCATGTATTTTATGTAAAGTTTCAATGTATACTTTTAGTAAAAGTGAATTGCATGTAATGTAGGTATATCTAAGAACATAAAGTTTGCACAATAAAGTCAGTTAGTTACATAAATCACTGATTGTGTATTAGTTAACTTCTAAAAACAAAATAAATAAGTTGAGTTAAATCGAATGACCCTTTTTATTCAACTTCAGTTCATGATTAAAGCTCCCTGCCTGCAAGTCGCTCCACTCCCAACCATCATCTTGAATAAGTGACAGGAGCAATTTTCGCCTGGTCAATAGCTTGGTATATTCTTCCTCAGCATGTTCATTGTGGATAAAAGGAATTCCCATTTTCCCTAGTTCGGAAAGATCAAACTCAGGTGGAGATTCATCAGCAGGTTTTATAAACACCGCAGGAAGCGTTATCAAATAACTTGAAATAGCCTTTCTCAAACACATTAATATGTTGTTTGATGGAAGATATTTTTCGGGGACTCTATGAAGAAGAATACTTAGGGTTTCATCTAAATTGGTAAGGTTGAGCACAAAGGCCTCCTTTTTGTCAGAGGTATGGAAAAAGTGAAGTACAGAATACGCTTTATGATTCTGTGCATGTGAAATGATCATGGTGGACAAACTAAAAAAGGGTTCGGTTAGTTCTTTAAAATCCTTTCCATTCCAATAATTGGATAATATCTCCTCTACAGAACACCCCAATGTGGTGATGTAAACACTCAGGCGTCTTTTCTCAATTTCTCCTGTAACTACAGGGATCAAGTAAGTAACTGCTATTGAAATCAATATTAAACCTGCGAAGGATAAAATGGCTGTTAGAATATCCCAAAATGGCCCTGTAGGTTCCATATCACCCAGACCTGCTCCCGAAATTGTATAGCCAGTATAAAAGATTATGCCTACTATGGTTGGTTCAGTGTTAGTTTCTACGTTCATCAGTGCACTCGGATTACTAATAAATAACAGACTGGCTGAAAACCAAATCATGATCAGCCAATTCACTACTATAGATACCAATATGATCGTACCCCCTAATTCCAGGACCTTTCTAGTACCAGTTTTTCTACCGATGACTAGTAAAAATTTCCAGATAACCTTTGCCAATTTCCTTGAAATAAATCCAGCACCTTTTACCGACAGGGAGGTATTAATTAAATCATTGGCAGTAATAAAGAGCAAGATAATGCCAAGGCAAAATAAGTAGTAGTTCATAATGATAATTTAAAGAGAGTGGCCTTGGTGATATTAAATCCTGCAACCGGGGGTTTACAGCCCTATTTATCCGGCTCTAAAGTACATACTATAAATGGTTAAATCGTTAGTTCAGTCTTGCAGCCAATAGCCTAAACCAGCCTACCAAATAGCTTAATATCTTGAATGAATAAGATCAAAGCCGTTTTATTAATATTTGACTTGTTGAAAAACCGTGATATATGTAAGTCAAATAATTTAATGTGTAATGAAATGCCATCAATGCTCATCCATATTTGTATTACGCTAAAAAATGTACATCATGAACATTAAAAGAATTTTTGGAGCCCTACTTACTGTATTAGGAATAGCGGGTCTCATCTATGCCGCTATTCGATTTGTTAGTAGCTATGGTACGAATGACATAAAAATACTTATCACTTTTGGAATTCTAGGACTTATATTTTTTACGGCCGGTTTAAGCTTGATACGTACCACTAAGGACGAAGCTTAACGACAAATTAAACAAGACCAAACTTTAACTAAAAAATCATGAAAAGGACAATTTTAATAATAGTAGCCCTTTTGGTTTTTATAGTATTGTTATTAATTTAGTTAAGATATGGAAGAACTGGGAAAAGAATTAGGTATCAACTAATTAGACACCGCCACCCCTCTCACAAACATTAATGTATTGTAATCAACCTCACTCAGTTCTCAGTGTTTAAATAAACCGCAGAGGTACCACAGAGCTCTAAAACAAATATTTTGACGTTTACATTAAACCCCTATGTGTTTTTCTCAGTGGTCTCAGCGTACTCCGTGGTTATATAAACCGCAGAGTTAACTGAGGAACGCAGAGATTTAACATGAGTATTTTGAGATTTGCATCAATCCTCTGTGGATTCTTCGCGTACTCAGTGGTTAAATAAATAACCGTCAGTTAACAGAGGTACCGCAGAGCTCTAAAAACAAATATTTTGATGTTTACATTAACCCTCTCTGTGGATTCTTCGCGTACTCCGTGGTTAAATAAAACCGCAGAGCTAACGGAGATACGCAGAACTCTAAAAACAAATATTTTGATATTTACATTAACCCCCTCTGTGCTTTCTCAGTATTCTCCATGTTCTCAGTGGTTAAATAAAACAGCAGTGTAACCAGATAAAATGTCATTAAATAAAAGAGACTGCCCTTTTGAGACAGTCTCTTTTATGTTTCAGTTATGAATTCAGAATGAATCCCTGAGGTTATCTTTACATTAATCTAAATGTGATTGGCACACTGTAAGCTACATAAACAGCTTTTCCGTGTTGTGTACCAGCTACCCAGTTAGGCATATTTGATACTACACGTACCGCTTCTGCATTAAATTGTTCATCCACATTTTCCCAAGTTGAATTAGAGGCTTTCACATTACGGACACTCCCATCATTTGCTACTAGAAAATCTACATAAACAGTACCTTCTAAACCAGCTTCTTCCGCATCAGCAGGATACACTAAATTTTTGGCCAAGTACTTATGCATTGCTTCATTTCCACCAATATAGGTAGGGTCTACTTCTGCTTTATTATACACTGTAACACCTTCAGCATTGGTATAAAAAGGAGTTTCTTTTATAAGGGCTTCAAAAGCAATCCTTCTTCTTTCTTTTAGATCGGCCATCTGTTTTTGGAGTGCACTTGGCTCCTCTTCAACAGCTGAGGCTTCCGTTTCTTGTTTATTCGATTCATTTGATTTTGTCTCACAACCTTGCATAATAAATGCAGCAATTGCTATTACAAAAATGTTTACAGTATTTTTCATTGTTTCTAACATTTGTTAAGAAACAAAGGTGAGGCTCCTATTGTGCCAATGTATTACACAACTGTTGTTAAAAGTTATATCTATCCCACATTTGACCTTCTCAATTTTCAATTTTATTTGAATACATCTGACGCCTCAGCTAGTCTGATTTGTAATTGATAAGTGCCTATTTAAAGATTATCCATTTCATCTTTAAAGGCTTACTCTCAAGGGTAATTAAATGACAAGTATCATACATATCGGTGATTTGCATCAACAGAATTGCCATTTAGTAATGCCTTATTTGTAGAGAAGCACATTTACTTAAAGCAACGCACTAAGCGTTGAGCTAATTAACAATCAAACACCTACAATCATGAGCTCAAAAAAGATTCTTATTGGAGTATTGGCTGGAATTACAACTGGTACCATTATCGGTGTAATGCTTGAATCAAAGAAGAATAAAGCCTTAAGAAAAAAATTGCTTAAGGAGGGTAAACGATACTCAAAGTCATTGAAAGAAAAATTCAATAAATCCATTTCGGATATACAAAGTAATATCGATAATTTATACAAAATTGGTGATCACAAACCAAAAGATAGAAGTCTAGAGGTAGTTAAGAAGGAAGAGTGACCCTTCTTTAAACTGTCTGAATTTTTACTAAAAATCATTAAGCCCAATGTGTTTAGAACATTGTTCGTTTGTCATTTTCATAATCAATAATGGACATCATAGATTACTATAAAATACTCGGAATCACCAACAAAGCCTCTCAGGAGGATGTCAAAAAAGCCTATCGGAAATTGGCTAGGAAGTTCCATCCCGATTTAAATCCGAATGATGAAAAAGCTAAATTAAAATTTCAACGAATCAATGAAGCCAACAGTGTTTTAAGTGATCCTGAAAAGCGCAAGAAATACGACCAATATGGTAAGGACTGGAGCCATGCAGAAGAATTTGAAAAGGCCAAAAAAGCCCGTGCATCCAATCAACGAGGACAAAGAACCTCTCAAAACGAGGGTGATTTTTCTGATTTCTTTGAATCTATGTTTGGAAGTAGCTCTGGCGGTGGGCGGCAAGTAAAATTCAGAGGTGAAGACTTCCGAGCTAGCTTGCAATTGTCTCTATTAGACGCCTACAAAACACATAAACAGACCTTTACTATAAATGGAAAATCCATTAGAATTAACATCCCAGCTGGAATCGAAAACGGACAAACCATCAAAATCAAGAACCATGGTGGTCCAGGAATAAATGGAGGCCCTAATGGCGACTTATACATTACATTTTCCATTGCCAGCCATCCCGAATTCAAGCGTTTGGGCAATGACCTGCACACAACGAAAGACCTTGACTTATATACTGCCATACTTGGTGGCGAACTAATTGTAGACACCTTGGATGGTAAAGTAAAATTAAAAGTTAAGCCGGAAACCCAAAATGGTGAGCGCGTAAAATTGAAAGGAAAAGGCTTTCCTGTTTATAAAAAAGAAGGTCATTTCGGAGATTTATATGTGACCTATAACATAAAAATACCAACCGGTCTATCTGACAAACAGAAGAAATTATTTACTGAATTATCCAATGAATAAAAAGTAGCCATGCAACATGAAAATTTAATTGCGATAAAGGAAATCTGTATCAATCATGACATTGAGGCTTCATTTATCTATTCCCTCCAAAAAACGGATCTAATTGAAGTAATCAATGTTAACGAAGCACTTTACATTGATAGTAATCAACTCCCACAACTTGAGAAATATATAGAATTTCATTATTCGTTGGATATCAATTTGGAGGGCATAGAAACCATTAGTCATTTACTTCAACATATTAATTCATTACAAGAAGAAGTTAACCTACTCAAAAACAGGCTTCAATTTTACGAATCTAATGAGTAGTATGGAAAATATTTAGTGGTTATATGGGCTCAAAAAACAAACTGACAACTATCATACAAAACGGTGATTCATATCAACAGAATTAACCTCCATTAATATCATTTTTGTTCTGTCAATAAAGCATAAAGCCATATCGTTGAAGTCGTTTACGATATTATGGAACATAGTGCTGAACATGATTAAGAATAATGACAAAATAAAAGATCATGGAATCTAAAACACCAGCTCCTAGTGATTCATCAATCATTGAGGAAAAAACAAAGTATTCTAAAGTATATCGAATAATTCATTGGGCAATAGCGGTTTCATTCCTTCTATTGTTAATTACGATTTTTTTAAGATTAACGTGGATGAACAAGTTTAATATGGCGGCTATCATACAGGAATACCTGAATGGAACCGACCAGACTTTATCACAAGAACAACTCATCACATTAGCAAAAAAAATAAGACAACCCATGTGGGATTGGCATATTTACATAGGTTATGTGTTGGTGGGATTATTTAGTATTCGTTTTATACTTCCCTCATTCGGACGCATGAAAATCCAAAATCCTTTTGATAAGAACTTATCTACAAAAATGAAATTACAGAAATGGACATATATCATTTTTTATTTCTGTGTTATTGTTTCACTTATTACCGGACTTATTATTGAATTAGGGCCCAAAGAATTTAAAAAGCCAATGGAAGAAATCCATATATTGGGTATTTACTACCTGATAGCGTTTATAGCCATCCATTTGGCAGGTGTATTAATAGCAGAGTTTACAGACCAAAAAGGAATTATATCAAGGATAGTGAGCGGTACAAAGGATAACAGGTGATTGGGAATAGACAAAAAAATACTTAATGAAGAGTGGTAATCCGATGATAACTATCATAACTACTAATGAAATATATCAACATAATGGATCGTAATTAATAGCTTCTTTGTTACTGAAGAGCATTGAATCAATTCAAACTTAAACAGACTTCAATATGGACTATTATAATTCAAAAACCATTAAAGGAACAACGGTGACAGCTATTAGATCAAAAGTAGAAGAGGCACTGAAAGCAGAAGGTTTTGGTGTACTTACTGAAATTGATATTCAAGCCACTATGAAGAAGAAATTAGATAAGGATTATTTACCGCATATTATTTTGGGGACTTGTAATCCCGTTTTTGCAGATAAAGTACTTTCAGTGGATCAAAATATCAGTTTGATGCTACCGTGCAATGTAACTATTCGCGAGTTGGAAAATAAATCAGTGGAAGTAGCCGTAATTAACCCATTAGAAGCTATGAAAGTAATTGGCAATTCTACTATTGAGGAGTATGCTACGGAAGTTAACGAAAAATTAAACAGGGCTTTAGAAAACGTTTAAATACGACAGTTATGAACATTAAAGATTTACTCAATAATGAAAAAGCCGTTTCAACAGCGATGCTATTTAATTCTGAGAATGCATCCGTCAAGGCTATTCAAATCTTGAAAGGAGAAAAATTAAAAGAACATGTTAGTAAAATTCCGGCACTTTTAATTTGTATAATTGGTAATGCAGTCTTTGAAAACGAAAAGGATGTAAAAGAAACATTACTGCCGGGCGACTATGTATGGATTGACCCAATGGTAAAGCATTGGATAAGTGCTGTCTCAAATAGCCAACTGGTGCTTTTAAAATAAGCAATAGAGTAACATAAATTAAACAAAACAGCATATGATAATTCAATTAAATACCGATAAAAATATACAAGGAGACGCCCGACTAGAAAGTTATTTAAGTTCTCTAATAAAGGATGAACTATCCTATTACAGTGATCACATAACAAGAGTTGAAATATATTTGGCCGATGAAAATGGCAATAAAAAGGGCGTAAACGACAAACGTTGTACCCTTGAAGCAAGGCTCGAAAAAAGGCAACCTGTCGTTGTTACTTGCCATGCAGATACTGTGGAAAAAGCGATGAGTGAAGCAATTGATAAATTAAAGTCCTCAATAGTTACTATAACTGATCGGTTGAAACAACATTAAACCAATATTAAGTGAAATAAAGGGCAGGTCTTAAAAGGTCTGCCCTTTTTTAATTTAGTTATGCTTAGATATAATGAGCCCCTTACTGTTACTATATGGCAGTGTATTCCCTTAAGTCTCGTTCCATAAAAGCCGTTTCGCGACCATTCTCACTATTTACGGATCGACAGTAATAAATAATGCCATTACGCCTGGTGATCAGCATCAATTCCTGGGGACGAGTGATCTCATAGACACTATCGCCCTCATTATATTTATTCTGGTGGTTGAGTTCCATATTATTTAAAGCCATGGTGGACAGATATTCCATCTAACGAAGATGAGTGTTAAACAGGTTCAAATTATTACACATCTACTGTTAAAAGTTACATCTATCTCACATTCAATCCCTTACAAAAGTTCCTCTTGTTAAAGTTAACCAGTGATATATGTAATTCTAAGTTTGACATTTGCAACACCCCAGTCGCTATTTATATCAACCTTTGATCATTAATTCACCTAATCTCAAAACAATGAAAAAGACGATTATACTAACGGGTCTATTATTGATGGCCTTCCATTTTGATGGTAACTCGCAAGAGCGTTATGGCAAAACACTAAACATGGGTGTTGGCGTTGCCGGTTATTCTGGGTATTACAAATATGCGGGTACTGTCCCTGTTTTTAATATCAATTACGAAATTGACGTAGTCAAAAACCTCACCTTAGCACCATTTGCTAGTATCTATGCTTTTAAGGACGAATACCGATGGGGTGATAACAATAATCCAGATCAATATTATACATACACCGAAGTGGTGATTCCAGTTGGAATAAAAAGTTACTATTATTTTGACGATTTAATAAATGCTACCTCCGATTGGGATATTTATGCGGGTACTTCCTTAGGTCTCGCAATAGTAAATTCGAGTTGGGAAGCTGGCTATAATGGAAATAAAAACCACTTCAATAAGGGTACTCAAGTATTCTTAGACATCCATGTAGGAGCTACTTATCATTTTAATAAAAGAATGGGCGCTTATCTCGACCTGTCAAGTGGTGTCTCCACTATTGGACTTCAATTTAACGGTAATTAAAATCATGGGAAATCTACTTTATACCGTTGCAGTAATATTGCTAATTCTATGGGCCATTGGCTTTTTAGGATATAGTGCTGGAGGCATTATACACGTACTTTTGGTAATCGCCATTATTGCGATTTTATTCAGACTCATCTCAGGAAGAAGAATTTAACCGCTTCGAATTAACCTTCAAGGCAAGAGGCATATGTGATATATGTAACTCTTGCCTTTTTGTATGTAGCACATCCGGCCACAAAGGGACTCACCTTTGTATCATAATAATAAAGTCACTTAAATAAAACGAAATGAAATTTTTAAAAAGAATTCAAATATTAGCTCTGCTTCCACTTTTGATAGCAGTAGGCTGTAAGGATGATGAACCAACGGTCTTGTCTCCAGCGGTAGTTTCTACCAATCCCGCTATTGATGAGGTAGATGTGGCAACCAACTCTTCTATAGAGATTACTTTTAATAAGGATATGGATGCTACTACAATTACTTCTACATCGTTCACGATTTCAGAAGGTGCAATTTTAGTGGTAGGTACCGTAGCTTATAGTAATAAAACAGCTGCTTTTACTCCTCTTAATAATCTGAATACTAGCACTTTATACACAGCTACTTTATCTAATACTGTAAAGGATTCTGGTGGTTTAGGAATAGCTGGTGACTATACATTTAGTTTTACTACGGGCGTGGTAGTTGATGTTATTTCACCAACAATAATTTCTACTGACCCTTTAAACGATGCTACTAATGTAGCTCGTAATAAAGTGATCTCGATCACTTTTAGCGAGACCATGAGTGCTGCTTCTTTTACACCTACTTCATTTATAGTGGTACAGGGTACAACTGCCGTTCAAGGTTCTATCCAATACAATAATAAAACCGCACGTTTTATTCCTGACGCTATTTTGGATGCTAGTTTGAGTTATACCGCTACTGTTACTACCGCTGTTAAAGATTTAGCCGGTAATGCAATAGCCAATACTAAAGCCTGGACATTTACAACAGGAGCAGAAGCAGGATTATCAGTAGTAAACCTGAGATCTTCAGGAAACTATGTTATTCTTGCTAAAACAGCAATCAATAACTCTCCTACCTCGGCTATCACAGGCGATATGGGTCTAAGCCCTGCGGCTACTTCATTTATAACTGGATTTGGATTAACTGATGCTACCGGATATGCAACGTCACCACAAGTAACTGGTAAAGTATATGCTGCTGATATGGCATCACCTACTAACACCAACCTTACTACTGCGGTTGAGAACATGATCACAGCATATAATGATGCTGCTGGTCGCCCAACACCTGATTTCTCGGAATTAGGAACTGGAAACATTGGTGGAATGACTTTAGATGCTGGACTTTACAAATGGACAAATACAGTGACCATGCCTTCTGACGTAACAATCGCTGGTAGTGCTGATGATGTTTGGATTTTCCAAATCGCTGGTGATATGACCATGAGTTCTGCAGTAAATATAACGTTGACAGGTGGAGCACAAGCCAAAAATATTTTCTGGCAAGTAGCTGGTGAAGTAGTTTTAGGAACAACATCACATTTTGAAGGAATCATCTTATGTCAGACAGGTGTTACTCTGCAGACTGGTGCCACAATGAACGGCCGTGCCCTTGCACAAACTGCTGTTATTCTTGACTCGAATGCAGTTACACTACCATAATTACTAACTGTAACTAATAACTTTAAAGCCCTCCTGCAATGTGCAGGAGGGCTTTTTTTGTAAGGGGGGGGGGGTAATTCATTCCGTAGGAACATTGAGCATGGAATAACCTGCGAATTAAAAGTGACTCAGGCGACTTTTGCCTATCCTATTCACGACTTAAACTATCAATGTCACCACTTAAATAATTTTAAAACCATCAAATCCCAATATTGCGTTTAACAGCCAAAACCAAAATAATCTCAACATGTATAAAAAAACAACAACACTCCTATTTATCTTTTTAATTATAGGTTCTATTGCGTTTGCTGGCAATGACGGTAAATACACGTTTATTATCGATCTTACTAATACCAAAGACGATAAACTATTTGTAGAGCTTATCGCTCCAAAAATAACCGAAGATGAAATTGTTTATTATTTACCAAAAATGATCCCCGGTACCTATCGTATAGCTGATTATGGAAGATTCGTTTCTGAAATAAAGGCATATGACAAAAAGGGCAATACGCTTGAGGTAACACGATTAGACGATAACAGTTGGAAAATATCAAAAGCCAAGAAATTAGTGAAACTAACCTATTGGGTGGAGGATATAATAGATTCTGAAATTGAAGGTGAGGAAATTTATGTGATGGCCGCAACAAATATTGAAGCGGATAAAAATTATGTTTTAAACATGCCGGGCTTCTTAGGCTATTTTGAGGATAAAACAAATATGCCTTATGACCTCAATGTAATTAGGCGAGAAAACTTATATGGAGCAACAGGATTAATTCCAAATGGCACTAATCTTTCTACTATTATTGGTAAAGAAGGAAAGGCCTTAGAAAGCGGTTCTAAAATGGACAGCTATAGTGTAGAGAACTATGATCGATTAGTTGACTCTCCGATAATGTACTCCGTAGCTGATACGGCTATCATAAAAGTGGCCAACAGCGAGGTACTTGTAAGTGCCTACTCTCCAAATAATATGATTACTGCCAAAGAAATCGCAACAACAATTGAGAAAGTTTTATTGGCACAAAATGAATACTTAGGTGGTAAATTACCTGTGGATAAATATGCGTTTATATTTTACTTTACAGATCAGCCGATCTCATTATTTGGTGCTTTGGAACATTCCTATTCTTCCTTCTATTACATGCCCGAGAATTCAATAGATAGAATGCAACAAACACTTAACAGATTTGCAGCACATGAATTTTTTCATATCGTTACACCTCTTAATATTCATTCAGAAGAAGTACAGTTTTTTGATTTCAACAATCCAAAAATGTCAAAGCATCTTTGGCTATATGAAGGTATGACAGAAAATTTTGCCAATAATGTGCAGGTAAAATATGATATTATTTCTCCCGAGACTTATTTACAAATTATGAGACAAAAAATGATACAAGCCTCTCACTATGATGAAAATGTATCTTTTACTGAGTTGAGCTTAGGTGCCTTAGATGAGCATGCTGATTTGTATAATAATGTCTATGAAAAAGGGGCTTTAATTGGTATGTGCCTCGATATTTTATTACGTGATTTATCAGACGGTAAATATGGCGCGCAAGAGTTAATGAGAGATCTTTCGAGTAAGTATGGCAAGGATAAACCATTTAAAGATGACGAACTATTTTCTATTATTACTGAAATGACTTACCCTCAGGTTGGAGAATTCTTTACCAAATATGTGGAAGGTACTGAGCCATTACCTTATGTGGAGTTATTTAATAAAGTAGGCATTACCTATTCACCTAAAGTAGATAATAAGGGAGTTGATTTGGGTATTTCAGAACGGATGGTAGGTTTTAATCCAAAAGATGGAACGTTATTCATTCAAAATGAAGATGGGTTGAATGAATTTGGTAAGGCAATAGGATTTAAAAATGGTGATGTCTTAAAACAAATCAATGGTCAGGATATGCCTCCTGTGGGAGGACAACAATTTAATGAGTTCATAGATGCTCGAATGGCAGAACTTATCGTTGGAAATAAGTTCTCATATACGGTAGTACGAGAGGGTAAAGAAATGCTTTTGGAATCAAATGTTATTGAAGTAGATAAACCGATATTGTATCAAATTACCTTGGACGAAAATGCCACTGATCGTCAGATGAAAATTAGAAACAGCTGGCTGAAGGCTGAAAAGTAAAATAAAATAGCAAGGGGCTGTTTTGGTTTAAATAAATCAAAACGGCTTCTTTCTTTTAATAAATTTTGCACTAAAGCATTAATTCCGCAGGAATCTTTATTTCCATGTACCCGTTATTTGGCTACTATTTTAATCTCTAACGTTAATTCTGAATCAACTAATTTTTGTTCTAGCCAGCTACCTTGCTCACCAATATTCCAATCATGTCGATTAAGTATCACTTTGGCTTCATATATTTTTCCGGCTATTATTTCCCTAGCCTCAATTGACAGCGGATTAGTGATGCCTCTAATTTTCATATCGCCACTTATTTTCATTGATTGTTTATCAATTTCCTCTACAGTTTTGATAGTAAAACTAGCATTAGGGAATGTATCGGTAGCAAAATCACTGTTAAGGTGAAAAGTAATATTTTTTCTGGGTACAGGATCTGATAAAGGAATATCAGTGTTGTAAATAGAGGTCATATCGACTATAAATGTGCCGCCAATAAGTTTATTATTGGAAAACTTTAATTCCCCTTCACTAAACTTAACGGTACCTTCATGACTCCCAGTACCCATGAGCTTGGTGCCCCGCCATTTCACAATAGAATTTGAAACATCAATTGTTTTAACCCCATCATACTTTTGAGGTGTTAAGGTTGATAATACAGTCTCTTCACTATGTTCTTTATTGTTATTTTGACAACCAAACGCGAGTATTAAAACACTCAGTAGAAGCAAATGATTGAAAGAAACTGTCATTGACGATTGGGGTTTATAGTGTATTAACACTCAATTTAAGTCATTCTGCTTCAATTTTTACTATAAAATGACGAAGGATCCATTTGAGCCTTTCATAGTTTATAAAAAACTGTATCGAACTGGTAAGACTACTGGGCAGATGGCAAGACAGGCCTAAACCACCTAGACCACATGGGAAATGTGTAACTCTTGCCCCTAACCATGTAACAGATCAGGGGCCCCACCTACCTATCTTTGTTATATAAAACATGATAATATTATCATGACCGCAAGAATGCGGTAATTAAATCTAAAATTATGAAAACATTAAAATTATTAACCGTCTTTAGTTTGGCAACAGCGATGGTATTTAGTGGTTGTAATAATGATGACCCCACTCCAGTAAATAATGATGTTATTATTCCAATTCAAACAGAAGTGCAAGCTAAGATTACAGTGGCAGGTATATCAGGATTGGCTGTATTAGCAGGAGAATCGATCACCAATACCGGAGCCACATCTATTACAGGTGATGTGGGCTTAAGCCCAGGTACTTCATTAGACGGTTTTCCTCCTGGAGCGTATACAGGTGTATTACACATCAATGACAACATTGCTACCCAAGCGAAACTTGACTTGAAAACAGCATATGATAATGCAGCAGGTAGAACTTCTACTGACATTGTTACTCTTTCTGGAAACATTGGCGGATTAACGCTTACTCCAGGGTTATATAAGTCTACATCATCTCTAGCGATATCTTCAGGTGATCTTACTTTTGATGCCAAAGGAAATGCAAATGCAGTATTCATTATTCAGATTGCTAGTACTTTGACTACCACGTCAGGTAGACAAGTAATTCTGAGTGGTGGAGCACAAGCTAAAAATATATTCTGGCAAGTAGGAAGTAGTGCCACATTCGGAACTACCTCAGTATTTAAAGGTACCGTGATGGCTATGCAGTCTATCACCTTCAATACCGGTGCTACTCTTGATGGTAAAGCATTGGCCAGAACAGGTTCCATTACTATGGAAGGAAACACCATAGTATACAAATAAGGTTTAGGTTTATAGTAAAAAAGGGTCATCCTACGTTTGTAGGATGGCCTTTTTTTTTCTAGACCTCCAAGGGGGTAATTCATTCAGTAGGAACATTGAGTCCGAATTGACGCACAATTAAAGGGTCCAGCCTATTTAAATCACATGTAGTGCAGTCGTGCTTATTTCTACTGATTTACTGACCAAACAGAATAACTCTTTGGTGGGCTTTGTATTTTTACCCACCCACCAGACTGTGTAGTAGGATACCAATTTGAATTTCCTGTAAAATCCTTTATTGGGGCATTATACCAATTGGTAGGCACCCACCTCTCTAGCCAGTTGTTTGAATTATTTAGGTATACAATCAATCCTGGATTGCCATTATAGCCATTCCTTCGTGCTAAGTACTCATCATTATCTGCATAAAGAATATCCGTTGTACCTGTAGCCTTGTTGTTGTGAATCCAGATCAGATTATTAAGCTTATTCTTGTCTAGCCATACTTCATAATCCTTATAAAAAATAGTAGGATATCCTTCATGAGTTAAAATATAGGCGTAAGCGAGTACTTTGTTTTGTATTTCATCAGTATCATGATTGGTGACAAAAGTGACTGCTTTATATGGATTTCGCTTCCACATCATATCATCATATAATATGGATAAGTTATTTCCATCAAAGGCGTCATTCATCTTATAGTAACAAGCAAAGTCAAAAACACTGCTATTTGCTTCATTTGCCCACCAGTTTAAATAATCAACATTAGAATCCCATAGTTCTCCTACAGAAAATCCTCCTGTATAGTTGTTCCATTCTTTAACCACCCATGGCGCAAATCCTTTAACATAATCGAATCGCCAGCCATCAAAGCCAATAACGTCTCGATAGTACTTACTTACTCCATCACTTCTTTTCCATAACCAATCTTGTACATAAGGCACATCATGGCATAAGTCAGGAAATCCACCAAACAGGCCTTCATCATTACTATGAACCCAATTAGGATGGAAATCGTGTTGCGTACGTGTAAACTTACCCGAAGCAACTTGTGAAAAATCTGTCCAGGTATTACTTCCAGTATATTGGTTATACTCAAGTTGTCCCCCACTGTTGTGATTTAATACGATGTCTGCGTATACCAGCATATCCTGATTATGAGCCTCGTTTATAAGTGAAATTAGTTCAGTTTTGGATCCAAAACGTGTCTCTACGGTACCATTTTGATTGAATTCACCTAAATCAAAGTAATCTGTAGGATCGTACCCCATAGAATAAGCACCATTTTGTGCTTTGGAAGCAGGTGGCAACCAAACTGCCTGTATCCCGGCATTTGCCCATGTTCCAAGTTTAGATTTTACAGTATTCCACCAGACACCGCCTGCAGGAACATCCCAATAAAATCCTTGCATCATCACCCCTCCCCCTGGGCCAGAGACGTATTTAGCATTATTTTTACTTTCCAATTTTCCTATTGAAAATGGAGCGCCACTATGTGTGGTGACATGTACAATTTCTGTTGGTTCAATCTGAGCATCAATTTTGCTAATAGTTTCTTTTTCACAAGCAAAACTCAATATTAAGATCACACCAAAACTGGTCATTCCTAATTTTTTTATTAAACTCATATCATTAATATTTGGTTAATTGAATACACATGATAGTGATCTCAATTAATTAATTAAAGGAAATTTTTCGATTAAAATGCGCAAACGTTTGCGGCTTCGATTGTAATTTTTCAGCCAGAAAAAATAAAAATAATGTTCCTCAATAATTCTTCAATTATTGCCAATATCGTGGGTGTTATATTATCTTCTAGAAAGATCACCTGAAACTCTAAATGAAATCCAGTGTCTTCGATAAAGGATAGTTTATAAATCAATTTGAATTATATCTACTGTATTACATCTGTCAAGGTGTACATGAATGCAACTCAGTAACCTATAGGTACAAGTAGAGTATTAAGATTAAAAAAATATGAAATCAAATCTCTTTTTGTGTCTTACCCTTCTTATTAGTTCGTGTTATCAAAATGAAAAGTATGACGAACTTACCGCAAATCAACTGGTACAAAATGCTATACTCGCAATAGGCGGCTATGACTCTATTAAGTCTATCAATTCATTAGTAATTGACGGACATTACATTGAACCCGGTTATAATTTATTAATTAAGGCACACATAGAAAAGATGAGACCGAACTATAGAATAATAGGCGACCCAGTTAATCTTAGTTATGCTGAAGGCTTTGATGGAGCTAGCTGGGAATATTTTAATGGTAAAGTTAAGCGGACAGCAGGTGAAGCTGAGGCAGCTACTAGAAGAGGGGCGGAATTTGATTATCCATTTGTGGATTGGTTAGAGAAAGGGCATAAAATTGAAATTCTGAAAATCGAACAGATAGAGGGACTTCCATTTTATCCTTTAAAAATAACATTGATGGATGGATGGATCCTGCATTACTATTTTGATGTGAAGAATTTCTTACCCTTATACTACCGAAAGGCAATGCCCCTGCATGCAAATGGAGAAAATATCAATTATTTAGTATCTAATTCTGATTTCAGAAAGGTACATGGTGTCCTTATTCCGTTCAGTTCAATAGAGAGAGATATTTATACTGGTGCAATGGTAAATGCTACTATAGTTGATTCTATAAGTGTAAATAGCTTAAATGATAAACTCCGATTTAGCCCCCCAATAGAATCTAATTAAAAGTGATTTACTGCACTATGTGTTCTGGTAGATCACTTGTGCCCTCTTATATTTACGTTAATGATTTATACTACGGATTACAACGCTTGCCGAGGATTAAATCCGGAGAGTCAATCAGAGGTTACTTCAACATCCTTAGGATCATCGAATTTTCCGGTGATCAACCAGCCCCCAAAGCTTTCAGAAACGGCCATGAGTAGCGTATTATCGCCTTTTTTGAGATTTAAATAAATGCCATCAAATAACCCAACCGTGCCCAAATAACGATAATCACGGGTTCGCCAGCCGTTGTTGCCTCGATATATCGCTTTGCCATTCAATATGGCAACTACCCTATCGCTATAGCCAAAGTGGAATAGCTTTATCTGATCTTTAGTTGATTTGATCACAATTTTGGCAAAAACCGTTTCCCCAGGACTCCCATCTCGTAATAATTGAACTCTTGATATATTAGCCGCTACCCCTTCTTCAACTTGAATTTTTCTACCCCATGTCCTTTCCGATATAATAGAAGCCAGTTTAGAAGGGTCATCCAACAACTTTTCTTCAAACATGTCTGAAACCTCCCATTCCTGTACCAATCCATCAATAGGATCTCTGGAAATCGGATTGAAATCAACTATTTCAGATTCATTTTTATTGATTATTATGTTCGCCAAATGCAATCCCGATCTACTTCCACCTCTTAATGCTATCTCGCCTTCCTTTGCAGGATGGAATAGATTCCATGATAAATTGGGCTTTTCTGAATGATCGAGGTAAGCTTGGGCTCTGCTATCGTTAACCACTACTTTTACGTGTGTCCAGTCATCATATTTATATTCATAAGGAAATGAATAACGGGGACCAAAATACAGCTGCCAAGGTGTAATGCCCTTTGTTGCAGGTGCAGCTTGATTGGCATCTGGCTTACCTGAAAGATGCGGCCTGAGGAAAAATTGTTCAGCATTGTCCTCATCATCAGCACGGAAATACAAACCTGGAAAGGCCTGCTCCTCTTTTAAGTACACATCAAACTCAATAGTTCCATTCTTAAATTTCGTGTCTTTCAGTGTGATGGCTCCCGCCTGGAGATATATGGCCGCACTTCCTTTGTAGTTTTCTAAAACATAGGACTGTGCCTGGATATTCCAATGATTAGTATCTATTGGAATAATGGTTTGAGCTCTAAGTCCAGTTACCAGACCGATGAGCAGAATTATTATTTGTAGAAGTTTCATACCACATACTTACGGTCATTTACTATTTTGGAAACAACCTAGTTAAAACAAGTTCGTTCATATTGATTCATCATTGTTCAAGAGGTATAAATCATTCATCTTTGATAATCAGACATGATCAATGACAACAGCAATAGTAAAGACCTTGATAGATTAAGAAATCAATTAATTGATCATCTTAATTGGGGGCCTATTTCTGAGTGGCATAGCTCCATGTTCACCGAACTGAGTGAAAATATTTACAATAAATGCTCAGTAATGCTAAGTACAGCTACACTGAAGCGTTTTTGGGGAGTGGTGAAGTACGATGGCGTTCCCAGTATAAGTACGTTAGATACCCTATCTCAATTCATAGGTCATGAAAATTGGCGCGCATTCAAATTAACCAAAAAGAAGTCTAAACTAAGGTTCAATACTTCCCTGCCCAAGAAATCATTTTATGTTACCATTGGCTTTTTTCTTGCTCTCTTTTCGATTATGCTGATAGCAAATAAAGGCTCTCATTCAATAAAGACCGATGGCATTAGCTTTACAAGTAGACCGGTTACTAATACCTATCCCAATTCTGTTGTGTTTGATTTTAATTTAAATCAGATCCAAAGTGATCATATGCGTATTCAGCAATATTGGGATGACACCAAAACAATCGCAATAACCCCAAACCAAAAGCAAGCCACTGGGATTTACTATTTCCCAGGGTACTTTAGAGCCAAACTGATCATTGACGATAAGTCGGTGGCTGAGCATGATTTATTTCTACGCAGCAATGGGTGGTTGGGTACCGTTGAATATGAGCCTGTCCCCAAATACTTCGTCCCGCGATCATCGGAATCAAGTGTGTTAACGTGTACCGAAGAGGTTAAAAATGAGGTAACTACTTCGCAAGAACCGGTAAAAACAATTTATCATTATATCAATGATTTAGGAAACGTCTCTGGAGATAATTTCACTTTAGAAGCGACCATCAAAAGTTCTTTCAATAAGAAATGGGCCGTGTGCCAGTCGGCTCAGATTTATGTCATTGGCACTGAAGGTGCAATGATCATCCCTTTTTCAAAAATTGGCTGTAGTTCAGACCAATCACTAATGCTCAATGATGTGTTTTTAGATGGTAAACAGCACGATCTATCAGCTTTTGGCACAGACCTGTCAGATTACACACAAATCCAGGTAAAGGTGAGAGCAAAAGAAGTTTTCATTTCCATCCACCAATCGGAGATTTACCGGGCAACCTATCATAAATCAATGGGTAGAGTGGTAGGCTTGAGGTTCAAGTTTCTTGGATTCGGAGAGGTGCAATCCTTCACCCTTCTAGATCAGAAAGGAAATAGCGTGGTGTTATGAGACATATTGACCCGACCAAGGAACCCTAGAATAAATCCTTGGAGGCACAAACTGTGGAGTAAGTCATTCGTTATTCTACATTCATTATTCGATATTCGAAATTCATGATTTTCGTCCTGTGAGAGGAAGTCTCTCCGATTAAGGGGCCCCGGAGTAAATTCTGGAATAAATCCGGGGAGAGAAAACCTTAATGGTGTACAATTAAAACCTGTCAGGTTTTTCTTTACTTAAAGCTGCTGATCTCGGACGTACGAATGCCTTGCCGTATCAAACCTGACAGGGTTATTAAATCCGTGGAGAGTCAAACCGAGTTGGTAGGTCGTTCTGTAGGCCTGCCTTGCCGGCAGACAGGAATCTTTACCATCGTTTATATTTGGTTAGGGTTCCTCCACTGTGTTGCGGAATGACCCGTAAATTGAGGTCTGGTGTGATATTACAGTGATTGACTCCAAGTCAACTCTCTATCTAAAATATCTTTGTAAAACGAAACCAAATCCAGCCCCCGTACCAAGAGAAGGAAAGACTGCTCCCGTAAAATCATCACTATGGATGCCGAAGGAGTATTTCGCTGTTTTAACACTTAATAATGCACCAATGGCTAGGTTATTAAACCCACCGTATGAGGCACTTGATCCCAAAAATAATCCACGGAAAACTCTCCTGTTATAACCTATAGAAACCCTGGCTTCTTTAGTCACCCCGGGTAATTCTTCAAACCCTTTTACTAGAGTTAAATATAAGTTGGCCCGATTACTCTCCCAATTATCCTTTTTGAATTTGTATAGCAATTGAACAAATAACCGAGTCCCTATCGGCAGTTTGAAATTACCCCCTTCCACAACTTTGTTTTCAAAAATGGTGGCCATGCTATCAGCATAATTTTCAATGTCATTTAGGTCTTCTCTATTCAATCCACTAAATCGCACTACGTCATTTCCCTGAAAGGATTGCACGTCATTCTTAAAGGTGATACTTCCCAGGTCATTGAGCGACAAATCAAGAAATAAACGCTCCTTATAAGCTACTGTAGTACCCAAATTAGCCCCAAAACCACCTCCCCGAGACTTGGTGAAAGAATAATCCTCCACTCCCGAATAGAAGACATTGTAGTTATAGTCTACCTCTAAATAATCTCCTTCATTCCCGGTTTCAAAAAACAAATCGTGTACAGGCATATAGATAGCCGCGAGCCCTTGATAATACTTGAGTGTACCACCTACTCTTATTCTGTAAAAGGAGTTATTAAAAATATCAAATGCGGTACCTAGTGCGAACTCCCTAAAGTATCGGGCATTAAGTGAAGCGGCCAGGTTCACTTGTTTCCCTTCAAATTGCTTGTTTCCTCTCCATGCCAATTGAAGTAAGGCTTTAGGGTATCTAAAACTGGCGGACATTCGGTCGTTAATAGCGAATGAAAGATCAACCTTCTTAGATCGGATTCTTTTTCTTAACGCAAAACCAAACCATTGAAAATCTTGCCCTACTCCTATTATGTTTTGCTGGTCCAACTCCCCTATAAACCTATTTATATCTCCTTCAGTTAATTCATTTTTTTTCCTTATATCATTTACTGAACCGTAGGATAACGATTTATTAGCTACCCAGACTTTGAAATTCATCCCTACCTGATATTTACTGGTTTTTAAATTAAGGGTTGATGGGAAGAATTTTGCCGCACTCAGTGTGCCTCGATATCCGTATTGCAACTGAAGGTTATTTTGAGCGTAACCGCAATGAGCAGTGATTATTCCAAGTAATATGGTAATAAATAGTTTCAAGGTGTATTAGTGAGAATGACTTGCAAATCAGCATTCAGTTTCCATCTGATTCTTGAATCAGAAAATATTTTGACCCTTTCCTGACCAAAGGTGTTCACCACAAACACGGGCATTATAAAGTGAGCTTTTTGGAGATTATCCATTCTTGTTTCATTTATTTCTACATCAAACTGAATTTCAAATGGGTTAACAACCCTTCCTTCTGAATTTATTTCTCCCGGACTAATCAGTCTTTTTTGCTCAAATAAGGAGTCAATAACCTGATGTGTACTATCGACAAAATAGCCTTGAAACAAAAACTCTAAAGGAAAAACGTTCACTACCTTGGAGGACAGCACACCTCTCACAATATTGGTATAGGTGGTATCCAAATCAAGACTAAAATCCAAAGTATCGGTAATGGTTAAATCCTTGGCCAGCAAATCAAGTGGCAGTTCCATTTGTAGTTGGCTAGTGACCTTACTTGAATCAATCACAAATTGATTATAATCTACAGTGGCGGTACCCACTATAAAAGGAAATTGGTATTCAACTGTTGAGGGCAATAGACTTATAAAGTCTTCGAAACTACTTTCATTTTTTCCGTTTAATTCTATTTGGCTAATGGCGGTTTCACCAGCTACTAAGGCAGCATCAATTTTACTGTTTCTCAAAATGTCTCCAATGTCTACCATAACACCTGGGCTGAGTTTTGGATTAGTAGCACGCACAAAAACGGTTTCATCATTGTCCATTGTACCACTTACCCCTAGCTCATTTTCTATAGTTGCAATTACTATTGGGTTTTTAAAGTTAATGGTGCCACTTACAACCCTATCAAACAAGTCAATCTGTAAAGAATCGCTAAGTACGCTGCGATAAGTACCCAAGTAGCCAAAGACAGCATGAGGGTGGAAATTACTCAATAGTAGTTTTCCATTAATTTGCTTTTTGAAATCAATAAAAACTGGCTCATTGGTACCAGCCGATTGCAATTCCACCTCCATCAACAAAGTGTTAGCAGGTGCTGCTCCACTGTTAGTTAAATCAATTACAGAATTAGCCAAATCAACTCCTACTTGATTAGATTGGTTTAAGTCGAGTTTATGCTGAAATATACCGTTTTGAAAACTAATGGATGGAATGCTTAAGTTCAATTCGATAGGTAAACTATAGCCCTCATCAATATCTACAACTATGTTACCGGCTATTAATTCAATAGATTGTAATAGCGCCCCATTCGGAATTGTGAAGACTAATTCCTGTGTTTGGATTCCGGTATTAAAACCGGCCAATTTCATGGTGGCTGTTTTTAATTTAAGGTTCGTCAGGCTTACTGAAGCTTTAATAAAATTGGCATCAGAGACAGAAGTGTTATTACCTCCGGGTGATGCGATATTTATAAATTCCAACGTTAGTTGGCCTTCAATCAATTTGTCAGCTAGTGATATGGGTGTAGACATTGAATAGCTGCCAAAGGCCGCAATATTTGACTGGGTAGTGTGGGACAAAACCAGGTTGCCACTGGAAGTATTACGGGCTTCAATGATTATTCCTGCGTCCAATTCTAATGGAAATTGATTTTCAATATCCAAATCAATTAGACCCGTTTCAAATTCAGCCTCCTCGAATTGATCTGACAAATCCACGGCTTTACTTATACTGCCCAAAGTAAACGGAGGAATATCAATATTGGTACCCATAGGAATGCCCAACTCCTGTGGGGAAAAACTCGCCTCAATTTGAAAATCATCCAAGTCATTAGGGAGAGACGGTAGTTCAAAATCTGTGGAATAATCAGGGATAGATATCAAATCAATAAACCTTACACTCTTCTTACCACTCACATACACGATAGTAAGCGCCCCGGTTGAATCTGCATCTAGCCTTAATTGCTCATTTAAGGTAACGTCCTGAAAGTCAAAGTCTGCTTCCAATAAAGGAATTAAAAACTCTGTTCTCCAATTGGGAAGTACAATTTCAGTTGGATCACAATTAGTGTAGTCAGTGAAATAATTGTGATTGATAAAAACAAAACAATCCAACTACGCATGTAATTCAATTAAGCTTTATGGGTTATTAATTCCGCATGCCATGCGAACTTCTGGCACGAAGTCGTCCAAAGGTATCAAAAAGATGTATTTTGGACACACTTTATTCACATCATGTACTTAATTCCCCACATAAAGCAGACCCTCCAACTGCCAAAAATCATTTTAGTAGCTGACCTGACTCATTGAGACCCTGTTATAAATAGTGGTAATTGCTATTCAAGAACACTACTAAATCCCATTCCGATGAAAACTATCCTGATACCCATAGATTTTTCAGATTCAGCCAGAAATGCAGCCACGGCTACTTCTTCCCTCGCCCGTTTGACACACTCCAACATTCATCTCCTGCATGTGGTGTGGGCTCCATTGGATTGGGATATAATGTCTGAAGAAACAAAGCAGAAATTTTCCATGGTGGAATCCAATGTCAAGGCTGCGGAAACAAAACTTGCTCAATTAAGTAAGAGTGAAATATTTGACGGTCTAAAAGTGACTTATGAAGTAAAAACCGGTGTTACCCATGAATGTATAGTTGATGTTGCATCTAAACAAAAAGCTGAGTTCATTATAATGGGTGCTCATGGTGCTGGTGAGACAGATGCTCTATTTGTTGGGTCAACAGCTCAGCGGGTAATCAGGCTTGCTTCTTGTGGTGTTATTTCATTGAAAAAGGATCAAACTATGATTCCAATCAAAAAAATAGTATTTGTATCCGATTTTGCGGAGAATATTTCCAAATCACTGAACAAAATCATCGGATTCGCCTCTGAGGTAGCGGCTGAACTGGATTTGGTGTATATCAACACCCCATCTCATTTTAATGACACGGCTTCAATAGAAAAAATGATGAATAGTGTCATTCCAAAACAACCACCAATAAAAATCAGCACTACCATTTACAATGACTTTGATAGAGATCAAGGGATCCTGAATATTACTGAAAAAATCAAACCACAATTAATAGCAATAACCACCCATGCCAGAAAATCAAGGCCACTATATCAAATAAGCGTAACCGATACACTTGTTTTTCACTCAAAAGCCCCCATTCTTAGTTATAACTTAGATAATTAACTTAATATCGTATGCCTTAAATTAAAGACTAACATTACAAGCTATAAGTTTGGTGCAATTTTAGACTGGTTTATAACTTATACAAGTCTACCTAAACAAAAACGGCCAGCCCCCTCTCTACAAAGGGCTGGCCAGTTTAAAACAAAACGAACTTACTTCTTAATCAACTTATGGTAAGTTACACTTGAGCCCTCTACGATCTTCAAAATGTAACCCCCTCTCTCTAAATTCTGCAAGTTCAGTTTTGTTTGTTGTTTTGACACCTGATGCGTCCGTTCTGTCAAAGACACTATGGATCCACGCCCATTATATAGGGTATAATTCAAGTTTTCAACTTCATTTTTAGACAGAATATTTACAAAGTCAGCGGTAGGGTTTGGATAAATAACAATCTCAATAGGTGTGATATTATTGTTTATGACCATTACCACATGACTGTATTCGTTTTTGCCATCGAAATCAACTTGGTTTAATCTATAAAAATTGTTTCCAATTAATGGTTTGCTATCATCAAATTGGTACGATTGAATGATGTTTGTACTACCATGGCCATTCACCTTTCCAATATCTGTAAAGTCTTTACCATTGCTTGATCGTTGTACTACAAAATAATCATTGTTAATTTCAGAGGCAGTATTCCACTTCAGCTCCACACTATTAGTTGCTATTTTAGCATTAAAGTCAATAAGCTCCACTGGCAAGGGACTGGCGTTGCCTGACATTGTCCAGGGTGAAAACTGGCTTACATTAGGAACTGTGGCAGAGGTAGCTGTGTTCGTTTGTCCAAGAATAGGTTCTTCCCATTCAGTACCGTTCCAACGCTGGGCTTGCAAACCAGTTATACTGCCAATTTCTGATGGACTGGCTGTAAAAGTGACATTCGCCACCGGGGCAATGTCCCCATTTAAATTGATTAAGTAAAATCGGTTAACAACATTCGCACTATTATCACTTCCTTCACGATCCAAATTTGTAACCCCAGCAGGCAATGGTAGATTGTTCATGTCAGCAGCATAGGTAGAGACAGAGAGATTTCCGGCATCGCCACTGGTCAATTCGAAGATAAATGGGATATAATCACCACCAACATTTCCAAAAGGAAATTCATAAGTATCTGTTACATTACCAACAGACCAATTAACGATACTCGAATTGGTAGTATTCTCACTTAATATATAGCCGTTGGTTCTGGTGATCGCATCACCAGTTTGTTGGTTAATCGTTAACGTATTACCATTCAAATCCAAATATCCCGATTCCAGATCAAGAAATAAGTCAATAGTCACATCCTTGGTTAGGTTCACGGAAGAACCACCTGTTTTATTAATAACTACTTCATCAAACAAAATATCTGAACTTCCTTGGATGTTAGAAGCCGTGTTACCCTGAAATACAATAACGCTTCCCCCCAAGATTAAACTTGAACCATTATGGGTAAAGTGTCCACTGACATTGATATTAACAGGAACAGTAAGCTGACTACCTGCAGTGAAGGTGATATTATGAAAATTATCAATCCCACCACCTGTGATCTCATCAGTCCCTACGATACTATTAAACTGTACCGTACTGGTTTGTCCGTTAAATGTTCCTTTGTTGGTCCATTTGCCATTTAGATCGAAAGTATATGAAGCACCGTTGAGGGTAGCTCCAGTTTCTATTTGCATATCCTGAGCCAGTGTCCAGTCAGATGTGGAAGTAATACCAGCTGCATTCGTATTAGAAACAATTACACTATGATATGCCGATGAATTATTGCTTAGGTTGATCAGCCCTGTTCCGCCAAATTCTACCAAATTAGTGGTGGTGAAATCTGTACCTAAATCTATATTTACCGCTGAGGCTGCCTGAAAGATTAATGCCCCATTACTGGTAACTTTTCCGTTATTGGTAAAATCTCCAAAAAATAAATGATTAAATGAACCCGCCTCCCATGTTGCTCCACTGGCTATATTCATTTGTTTAACCACTGTCCATGGCTGAGATGCTATTATAGGTGCAGTGTTGTTAATATTTACAGTAGCAAATATTGGTGAAGTCGTAGAATTCAAAACAGGCGATACTGTTCCATTAAAATTTACCACTCCTGTAGAGGTAGATGAAATCGCATTAAGTAATGTGATATTTTGCACCTGAGTTCCTGTTATCGTAGCCATACCACTTGATCTCAATATTCCTGCATTTGTTACGTCTCCATTCATGGTAAGATCTACCCCTGCGAAATCAATATCACCTGTAGGAGTTACTTGGAAGTGGCCATTTGTGATTACAGATCCTGAGGAAAAGTCATAGCTACCATTTACCACCAAATCATCAAAGGTTATGTCGCCACTTAATGTTTTACTGGTACCGTTTAGGTTTACTTCTCCGTTGTCAGCACTAAATATACCTTCCATGATGAAATTCCCTTCAAGTACTAAATGTTGTCCATCAGCCTGTAAATTTGCACCATTATTAACCGTGAGATCACCCAATACAGTAGTTGGGCCCACCAGATATTTGACATTGGACCCACCATTTGAAATGATGAGATTCCCGTAATTTATCGGAGAGATTGGTCGAGCGGATGTTCCATAAAACTCTGTTGTACTTGCAGGGTCCGTTATTAGACTTGCGAAATTAGAAACTTGTAAGCCTGTTCCGCCAAACCTTACCGTACAGCCGGCACCCAATGTGGCCTGCCCTCCAGTGGTTGTACGTGAAATAGTATAGTCAGACACTTCAACTAGCCCATTCTCAGCAATAATATTACCATTGATATTAATATTACCCGTCACGTTAAATGCGCCACTTGATTTGTCAATTACCAAATCATTAAATGTAGTTAAACCAACTGTTTGATCTGTAGTTCCGTCAAATACTACCACTCCAATTCCTGGATTAAAAACACCTGACTGATTCCAGTGGCCACTTAAAAATAAAGTATCTGCGGCTGAAACACTTAATGTAGTTCCCGTACCTATGGTAAGATCTCCTAAAACATTCAGATTGCTACTCAGATCCAATTGGCCTCCAGTAGTTAAAATTAGCTGTTGTGAAACAACGGTAGCGCCTGTTACTTCTGCAATTCCACTGACTTTGTCAATGATAAGCGTACCATACTCTACATTACCTACATTTTGATTTCGTGATCCGAGATACGTTACAGTTCCAATACCACCGTTAAATGCCCCTGAAGTATAAGTATAATCTCCTGTTATATTAATGGCGCCCGTTCCTGTTATATCAACACTGGCATTCCCGTTATGTTTAATAGAATTATTCAAGTTGAGAACGCCATTATTAATAATGATACTAATGTCCCTGTTGCTCGTTCCGTCACTTAATAGCACATCACTAAAAGTATTGAGCGTAGCATCACCTATATTGATAGTATGTTGTGCATCAGTAGTCCATAGTCCTCTGATATTACCATTTACATTTAATACAGCTGTTGAGCCAAATGTTAAAGTAGAGGGTGTCACTTCATCAAAAGTTATTTTCTTAATTTCTTCTGTTGTTGAAATGGTAGGTTGATTCACAAAAGATCGGTCACCAAGGTGAACAACATCCTGATAACTAGGATTTCCTAATGGCAACCAGTTTAACGCATTTCCCCAAGAAGAGCTGACCGCTCCAGTCCAACTATACTTGATCAATCCTTCCGAGATCGTCCATAGATAGTTTAATTCTGTTATTCCGCTTAGTTCTACCCAATTATTGGTAATGTCGTTGGCAGTTTTTGAAAGGTCGGTCCATGTACCACCGTTCTGGTCATTCCAAAATGTCATAGACGCTTCATCATTACCATTAATTTCATTGTCATCATAATGTAATCTCATGTCAACTACATAGGTGCCACTTCCAGTTACTGTGATGTCATAAGATCTATTAACCGATGCCGCTGAAGGAAAAGAATTCACTTGATCCGAAGTGGCAACCACAGTTATTGAAGAAACTGTGCCAGTAATAGAGGTGAAGTTGATACTGTTGTTTGGTCCTTCAAAATAATAATCAGTGCCACTAATAAAGGCATGAGTTCTTGTGATGGTACCTAAAATAGTCCCATTACCTGTTCTCGTTGCCGTTATGGTAAGCTCATTACTACCCGTATTTATACTGCCGGAGTTAACCGCCAGATTAACCACATTAATATTACTTTCAAAATTCACCTCGGCTAACGATCCTTTGTTGACCGTGAGATTGTTGAAGCTGGTTATTCCTGTTATTTTGGCATTATTGTTATCATCTAACTCCACCGTAGAAGTCTGTGCTTCAAAGGTGCCATTGTTAATAATGTTTCTGCCAATTTTATGCGTATAACTACCCGCTTCAAATGTTGTTGAAGGATCAATTGTGAGATCATCTTTAATAGTCAAACCAAAAACTGCAGTTTTAGTATTCCCATTTGAAAAAGTAAGATTACTAAATGTATCAATGACAGGAGATTGTGGACCTACACCATTATATTCAATAGTATTAGGTCTCTGAGATAATGCATCAAAAGTTGCTCCTACCTCTAAATTTTCAGCTCCTGCAATTCCCAATACAGAAGAAGTTCCCATCTCTAATGTTGCTGAGGAAGTAATATTTATGTTGTATAGATTAGCTTGACCTGAGAATGAAGACGTCCCATTAAATGTAGTTAATCCTGCTGTGGCAGTTAATAACCCGTAGACTGATAAATTGGAAGCTATAGACAAATCCCGGTCTGTTGTAATCGTTCCAGACACATTGAGTCCATTAAATTGAATAGTGCCACTTCCTTCAATCACTTTTCCGGTGCCAGACATTGTCATAGTGCCACCTGATGCTAAAAAAGAACCGTCATTAGTAAAATCTCCAGCAACTTGGAAAGTTGAAGTCGTGGTGATAACCGCAGAGCTAGATAAAATAAGATCATCAAAAATGATACTTGACCCACTGATGGTATTAGAAGAACCTGTCATGGTTAAAGTACCTACTCCCCCACTACTATGTGTAAACGTACCCCCACTAGATGTGCTGAAATTTTCACAAACAGTAAGTGAAGTTGATGCAGCGGCTATAATGCCACTACCTCTTATAATTATTGATCCAAAATTATTTAACCCACTTCCTGAGAGAGTAGCATTAGCTCCAGAAAAGGTATAAGTACTTGAGCAGCCATTAAAAGTCCCATTATTTATCCAGCTCCCATTAACACTATGGTTATAATTACTTCCGTCAAATGTGGTGTTGACACCTAGTGCAATAGCTCCATTAACATTTATAGCGTTACCTGCAGTAAATGAAAGCGAGCCTGCTGATGCCGAAGCCGTGAAATTACTTGCAATATTTAATGCGGAAATAGGGAGTGTTTTAGTTACCGCCCCAGAACTGCTACTTAATGTAAGATTACCATAGCTTTCATTTGTTACCACTTGGTTGCCACCATAATACTCCACAGTACTTGTTGAGGCCAGCAAATGGTCACTATAGTTATCAGGAAAGGTATTCGTTCCGCCAATTTTTAATGTGGCATTCCCTGCTAATGACAGACTTCCACCGTTCCTTTTTCTGTCAGCTGTAAAATTTTGAAGATCGAAAATACCTTCTTCAATAATCAAGTCGCTTTCTATCGTAATGTTTTCAGACAATGTCTTTGTACTAGACCCACTTATTTTTAAGATTTCATAATCATGAGATAGTACACTTACAGTCTGATCTAGTGAAGCAGAGGCATAATTTACTATAGAAGTACTTTTTTTAGAATTGGTATTCCCTGTGTGGGCGTAATTGGCATTAAATGTAGCCGCTTTTACCACTAGCTCGCCATGTGACTGAATATTTATGTCACCAGAGCCTGTCACTGTATAGTTTTCTGTAGGATCAAGTGTTCCACTGATATCGATCAAATTTGAATTAATAATACTTTGACCTAATGTTACATTGGTATTAGAATTAATATAGAGTTTACCGAAAGTAGTGACAGACGATCCTCCAATAAGTTGATTTGCTCCGCCAAAATAGACCTTTCTATTAGTACTACCCGCAACATATGATCCGGAATTCAGCCAGTCACCTAGTATTTGCAGATCGCTAGAATTATCATTTAAAGTCCCTAAAGAACCTATAATTAGGTCTCCATCAATATTTAACCCATCCGTCACATCTAAAGTAAGTACGTCTGATCCAGTACCAATTGTTAGGGATAGGCATTCTCCATTACCTCTACCTTTTCTTAGTTCTGGTTGATAAGGTCCTGTGTAATTACCATCTCCAATAACCACATTAAGAGAAGAAGTAGGAACTCCATTTGTCCAGTTAGCAGAAGTTCTCCATCTGTTATCAACTCCTCCTATCCATGAAGTACTTTGGGAAAAAGCAGAAAAAGATAAGATAGAGAAGAGGACTATGACTAGTGTCTTTTTTAGCCATTTAGAAATGTAGAGAGTGTTAGAGAGGGACATATATTCCATTTTGATACGATACAAATATGTCGTTTATCAGTACCGAATCGTTAAGGGTAAATGCTGATTTTAGTATTAGATATATCAGATTTATATATTATAGTATACCATTTTTATTATTATTATAATGTACTATTAACAGATTTTATTATACTTTATATATTGACAATAAAAATGTAAGGGAATACCCCGAAATGAGCACCTAAGGGAGGTTATGTAGAGATTGTTAGTGAAAGACTGAGTAAAACAAAAAAAGGCCTCAGATTACTCCGAGACCTTCTTTACCAAAAAACCACCTGTTTATTTTAATCGTATCTGGCTACTTCCAAGATATTGATCTTGGTAATACACATCGATTTGATAGATACCACTTTTAAATTTTTCAGTAGGCTGATATTTAATGGCTACTCGTTTACTGTCTTTAGCAAGTATAAAATTATTACTCAATGACGCTGTCAATACACCTTCCTTGAATTCATCAGTAACATTATAAGATATGGTTGTTGAATTCCTGTTCGACAATTTTTTGCCACCTGGATTAGTCACAAATATGGTAAGTTCATTGGCCATGTTAGCTGGAACTTCTAACCCCACTAGCATTTGCTTCGTCTTCTTTGAATTGATAGTTAGTTTATCATTTCTTTTATGAGCCTCAACAGAGTAATTATTACCGATAATTTCGCTCAACATTGTATTACGTTTAGTTAAGGCTGACTGACGGTTCTCAAGAGCTGCTTCGTTGCCTTCAAGAGCGGCTATTTTTGCTTGTAAATCCGCGTTCTGCTTTTTAAGATCAGCACTTAATCCATTGAATTCATTTTCAAGTTTCATTTTAGAAGCTGTGAGTTCATTCACTTGCTTTTTATACTTTGAAATTTCGCTCTTCTGCTGCGCATCAAGATTTTTTAGATTAGCTTCTTTCTTAGCTAAATCTTTTTTCATCGCAATAAGGTTTGCATCAAGGCCTTTGTTTTTTGATTTGTAGTTCTCAATTGAAGCCTTCAGACTATTGATATCCTTTTCCAGGTTTAACTTTTCCGACAGAATCTTTTCGGATTTTAGTTTGGCAGTACCAAGCTGATTGTTTAGCTCTTTATTTCCGGAGAAATAGTATACTGCAGTGGCACATGAAGCAAAAAATAGGATGGTAACTACCATAGCTATTGATTTTTCTCTTGACATTTTCATTTTTTTTTAAGTTGTTTATAAGAGCTCAAACGGGTGTGAGGTTAAGAATCAAATAAAACAAGATTAAAATGAGATTAAATTTTCAGGTGAGGCAATTTAATTTGGACGGTAGTCCCTTCTTCTGGTTTTGATTGGATATCTAACTGGCCATGATGAAGAAGAATAATCCGATGCGCTAGTGATAGGCCTATGCCATGCCCTTTTATTGTCACTGCATTTTTTGCTCTATAAAAGGGCTGTGTTACAAATTCTAAATCTTCAGATCCAATACCAATACCTGTATCATTGACGGTAATTACTACGTACTTCTGGCTTCTAGTTAGGCTTAAGTTAGCCTGGTGATTAGAAGAATATTTACACGCATTCTCAATGATATTTAACAAGGCGCTTTTCAGTAATTGTTCATGACCTTCTATCAACAAATAGAGTTCATCATCAATGGCTTCATCAATGTCCACATTAATTTTATAGGAAGCATGCTGCTTTTGGAGTTCTTTTATGGCTAGCCATATTACCGAGTCGACTCGTATTTGGCCAAATGTGTCGTTGAAAGATGCTGTAGAGGTTAATAAGAGCAGCTTATTTACGAGAGAGGAAAGTCCATCTACGTCTTCTCTTACAGAAATGAGTGTAGTCTCATACTCCTTAATAGTTCTCGCCTTTAATAATATCACATCAATTTGAGATAATATTGCCGCCAATGGAGTGCGTAATTCATGTGAGGCGTTGGCCACGAAACTACGCTGACTTTTGAAGGCATATTCAAGCCTGTCGAGCATTTTATTAAACGTAATTCCTAGGACAGCTATTTCATCTTGTCCATTACCAATGGAGATTCTTTTATCAATATTCTGAACGCCAATGGTGTTCACCTCATCCACCACCTCGGAGATTGGATGCAAGGCTTTTTTAGCATAAATACGGCCAAGTACTAGTACAACAAGTATGGAACCCACAAATACAAATAATAAGATAGTGCGTAGGTTGGTGAGCTTCGCCTTGCCAAATACATCATGGGCTGCAGAAATTACCACAAACCGATCCAAATTCTCGGTGTACAATATTCCCAGTACCTCAATAGGCCCTATATTCCACTTTACGGACTCCTCAAGTCGAATGCGGTCAAGTAATTCATTATCAACCTCAATGGTATTCTCCGTATCTGTGGAGAAAATCTCCTCGTTTTTATAATTATAAATAGAGATTCGTTCTCCAGGTAGTTTAATGGGATTTGCTGACTCTATTTTTAGCAATAACTCAGCATCTACTTCTTCAAACTCTATCAGTAGCTTGGCAGCAGTACTTGATCGGGCCTCTAACCTTCGGTAGAATTCTTCTTTTCTGTATTTTGCTGAGGAAAAATAAATGGTTAGCGAAGCTATCGTCCAGATGGAGCTTACCATGATCACGAAACGATAAATTAGTCTCGTTTTTATATTCATATGTTATCGATCATATAGCCCATCCCTATTCTGGTTTTTATTAGTTTAACTTCGAATTGGGCATCAATTTTTTTTCGTAGGAGGTTTACATAGACATCAACTACGTTAGTTCCTGTATCGAAATCAAGGTCCCATACTTTTTCGGTAATCTGCTGGCGAGATAATACACGACCCTTGTTTTTCATCATGTACTCAAGTAAACCAAATTCCTTGGCAGTCAGCTCAATGTTCAAATCTCCACGTTTCGCTGTCTTTCTGGTCAAGTCCAACTCCAGATCATGTATTTTCAGATATTCAGAGGCATATGGTATAATGGCCGATCGTTTGGCTAGTGCCCGAATCCTTGCAAGCAACTCCCTAAAGTCAAAGGGCTTTACTAAATAGTCGTCTGCTCCAGCATCCAACCCTTCTACTTTGTCATTAGTGGTACCTAATGCTGTGAGCATCAAGATGCTTATATTCTGATTACCTGAACGCACCTCACGGCAAATTTCAAAACCATTTTTACCAGGAAGAATAGCGTCTACAATTAATAGATCATACTTGGTTTGATAATAGCATTTTAAACCCATGGCGCCATCAAAGGCGACATCAGTATCAAACCCATTTTCTGTTAACCCTTGTTTAAGGTTATTAGCAATCTTTGATTCATCTTCAATTACGAGTATTTTCAAAGCAAAATTTCAGTTTTATTATGCTGCTGAAGGTGATGCTAATACGCTGACAAAAGAAATAAGTTGCTGCCAATAGAAATTTCATTGATAACAATAAGTAGAGTTATTTTGAGTTAGTAGGAATTCAATCCAATGGATCAATATTGATAAAAGTTAAATTACATCGATGCAAGTGACTTTTAATCTAAAGTGCGTCACATCGTTAATTATACAATAACCCAAAAAAAATTAAACATTCATAAAACATGGTTAAAGTTAGCCACATCGGCATCTTTTCAATTTTTGTAATAGGCTTAATCTTATCTAGCTGCGAATTAAATGGGCAGCAGAAAAGAGCACCTAAAAATAAAACTAATTCGAGTATTGATTACAACAACAATCTTTCGCTACCATTCAACATTCCAGATAGTGCAATCAGGCCTTTAAGAACCTTAGTAGACAATGACTTGGAATCAAGACTAAATCTTGAGCTTTCCAAAAACAAAAAATGGAAAACCCTCATCAGTCAAAAGAAGATGGCGGTAGGAATTGTGGATTTGCACGATATTAATAACGTGAAGTTTGCCAGAATAAATGGTAATGAGATGATGTATGCAGCCAGCTTACCAAAAATCGCTATTTTGCTTGCCGCCATGGATGCCATGGAGAAAAAAGAAATTGTTGAGACCCCTGAAATTCATAACGACTTAAAACTCATGATCAGTAAATCTGACAACGCGGCATCAACAAGAATGATAGATCTGTTGGGTTACGACAAAATAGAATCAGTGTTGAAAGATCCAAGATATGCGCTATATGATGAAGAAGTTGGCGGTGGTTTATGGGTAGGTAAACGATATGCCAAGACAGGCGCTCGCCATCCAGAGCCACTTAAAGGACTAAGTCATGCGGCTACTGCTTCTCAGGTTTGTCGATTTTACTATTTGATGGCGGCCGGCAAACTGGTGAGCCCCGAAAGATCAAAACAGATGTTGGATATCATGGAAAATCCTGCTCTACACCATAAATTTGTAAATACCTTAGATAAAATTGCTCCAAATGCTCGTTTGTTTAGAAAATCAGGATCATGGAGAGAATTTCACTCAGACTCAATACTGGTATGGGGTAGTGAAAATAGAAGGTACATTCTTGTGGCCATAATTGTGGACCCCGATGGAGAAAGTATTATGCGTCAATTGGTTGGTCCGGTCGAAGAAGTATTAAAATATATGTAGTTTCATGTCATAAATCTTAATTATGACAAAATTAGCTGAATCACTTAAGCTATTTTTAAATAAGGCATTTGACATAAGAGATGGGGAGTATCAGACTGCAATCTTGATGCAGCTCAATATATTTCTCCTCATCTCTACCCTTCTCATTGTCAAACCAACGGTTAATGCACTCTTTTTATCAAAGTTTGGTGCCGAACGTCTTCCTGAGGCGTTTATACTCGTAGCGTTAACTGCCATACTAACAACCACTTTATACGCTAAACGGCTTTCAGGATCATCATTAAACCGGATGATAGAACAAACACTTCTCATCTCGGTCATTATATTAATTTTTCTTGGCATCTCCCTCTACACCAATTTTTTGGGGGGTTATGTACTTTATTTCTTCTACATATGGGTGGCCATATTTGCCGTAATGTCCTCTTCCCAGTTTTGGATTTTGGCCAATCTGGTGTACAATGTACGTGAGGCAAAACGACTCTTTGGATTTATAGGAGCAGGTGCCATTAGCGGTGGTATTTTTGGAGGTTATTTGACTTCAGTAATGGCTCCCTTAATCGGTACTGAAAACCTGGTATTTATAGCCGCCATTTTTCTCATCGCCTGTATTCCTATCACTAGATTCATTTGGAAAAGTAAAGTAGCTCCATTAAATGTTTATAAAAGAAAAAGACGTTCTGTAGGTTTTGGAGAGCACCCCATCCGTATTATCAAGAACTCTAAACATCTTACCTACCTCGCATTAATTATTGGTGTAAGTGTGCTTGTCGCAAAATTAGTAGACTACCAATTCAGTGATGTGGCATCACGTGAAATTCAAGATCCTGATGAACTGGCGGCCTTTTTTGGTTTTTGGTTTTCCAACCTCAATTTGATTTCACTGCTCATTCAGTTGTTCTTAACCAGTCGTCTTGTAGGCGTTTGGGGTATAGGCACTTCCTTATTGATATTACCAGCAGGCATATTTATGGGAGCACTTTCATTCCTAATGCTTCCGGAACTTGCCGCAGCCATTCTTATCAAGTCAGCCGATGGTAGTTTAAAACAGTCTGTAAATCGTTCGGCTATAGAATTATTGTCATTGCCCATCCCTCAGGAAATCAAGAACAGGACTAAGACATTTATCGATGTGGTCGTTGACAGTGTAGCAACTGGATTAGCCGGAATTATATTAATATTTATCGTTAACGGCCTCGGATGGAATTCTAAAGAGATTAGTCTAGCCATTGTTATTTTACTTTTAGTTTGGATCTATATTGCCTATTTGATCCGGATAGAATATATCAATCAATTCAAGGCGAATGTGGGTATAACCAAGGAAAAAGTAGCTAAAGAGACTAAAAAGAAAGTACCTACAAAGTCAGTTATTTCCGGAATCAGAAAGGTGCTAACCACTGGTGGTGAAAGTCAACTGGTTTATATGTTGAAGAAAACCAAGGAGCTCAAGGACGATCGATTTATAGAGCGTTTCAAAACGCTTATATATCACGATTCCAGCGAAGTCCGGGCATTAGCACTTGAAAACTTGGAATTGTATAAGAATGACTTCACAAAAGATGTAGAAGCACTTATTTTTGATCAGAGCCCTAAAGTGAGCTTGGCAGCATTTCAATATTTATTTGGAAGGTCTCCTGGCCACATTCAAAAATTGCTGCAACAGTATCTCAACCATCAAAATCAATACGTTGCTGATAATGCACTGCTTTGTTTAGCCATCGAGACAAGAAATAACCCCGTCCTCAGAAAGACTTTTAATCTTGAAAACAGAATACAGAAGAAAATTGCTAAAATAAAAGAGACTAAATCAGAGGATGAAATTATTTACCTTTTACAAATTTTAGGCGCTGCAAATATTGATAAATTCAATCCATCCATAGCTTCTTATTTCTCAGATGGAAATTCGACCATTGTAAAAGCGGCTATCATTAATGCGGGTAAGACTTTCAATCCGGAATTCATTCCTTTGATCGTAAACTCACTAGCCATTAAACATTATCGTGAAGAGGCCAAAGAGGCATTAGTAGGCTATGGAGTGGCTATTATTGATCAACTACTGTCCATGATGGAGAAAAAATCCTTAGATCATGAAGTAATGCGGATTATTCCCGCTGTTATCGAATCATTTAATTATCAGAAGGCAGTGAGTGCGTTATTTCAAATCCAAGATGGCAAAGACCTAGCGGTGAGTATTGAGGCCCTGCGCTCATTGAATAAACTTAAGGCAAAGTATCCCACACTTCAATTCAACAAACAGGCTATTGTTGATAGAATACTTTTGACATGCCAACTGTATCAAAACACGCTATCTGCCATGCACGCTCAAATTATTGTTTCTTTTAAGAAACGTAATGTCAAGAAAACCCTGCCCGAGCAAGATGACGCACGAAGAAGTCTCATAGATCTATTAGAACGCAGACTTGATGGCGATCTAGAGCGTATTTTTAGACTATTGGGCTTGAGATACCCTTTTGATGATATATTTGCCGCCTATGAAGGTATAATTGATAATAGAAATGAGCTGCGCATCAATGCACTCGAGTACCTAGACAATTTGCTGGATTCGAATTTGAAACGTGTACTTGTTCCTATTATTGAAACGACTATAATCGATATTGATGAGGCCAATTTCAGAAAACTCAATATGAATATTCCTTCGGAATATGAATGTTTCAAAACCCTACTTCAGGGACATGACCAACGCATAAAACTGGCGGTGTTCTACTTAATCCGGTTATTAAATGATAAGCAGTATTTATCATTGCTTACCCCCTATCTCGCTGATGAAAATGTAAAGATTAAAGCCTTTGCTAACGAAGCCTATCAGAAATTAACTATATAATTAATGTAATAGCTTGTCAATGGAAGAAGCAATCGCAAAATGATCAC
Source organism: Fulvivirga sp. (assembly GCA_048268855.1). GTDB lineage: Bacteria > Bacteroidota > Bacteroidia > Cytophagales > Cyclobacteriaceae > Fulvivirga. The sequence continues at coordinate 294,030 of JBLWUR010000002.1, read as the reverse complement.
TACTCGAATTCTTTTTTAATACATTAGACATTAGACAAACCATATAAGTTGTGCCATCCGGGTGTTCTACAATGGCTACAGAATTCATAAAATTAGCTTTATTCCCCTTATATTTTTCACAGTTATAACCTTCCTCCTTCATGCAGCTGTACAGACTTCCAGACTTAAAATAAACGGCCGCTTTTGCCAGGGCAGTAGATGAAGCATATCGTATTCTTCGATCTGTCATATACATAAGACGTTTAATTTCTAAGCTTGATTTCATATCAACCACCTTACCCTGCTCAAGTGCCACCATAAACTTCATTAAACCATTGGTTGTACCAGTACTACCTCCCTTTGGAGGAATGATATTGCCTGCACCGTAAGTAAAAAAGCTGCCTAATCTCCATTCATTCTCTGTAATACCCAATTCACGCAATGGTTCATTGACCACCTGAATAGCAACATTACTTAGTGCTGACTTAGGGGTATTTTTGAAATACTCATTGGCCTGCTCGGTGGTTAATGTTGGGTAAGCCTCTCCAAAAACATGCATCAATAATGCCTCTCGCCAAACCACACTTGCCGCACCATTGTTACTCACTGACATCATATGATCAATCCACTCATATAAAGTGAAGTTATCAGTGGCCAGTGCAATTCTCTTCACTAATTTCATTTTATCTTCATCAAAAACCGGAATAGTATGTTCATCAGTGAGCACCCAATTACCACCAACAACAAGCTTTTCACGCATTAATTGTTGCCTTTTTTCGAATGAGCTTGGGTATATTTTGTTTAGCTCTCTAAAAAATGCCATAGCTATCGCAATTTTTCCAACACTACCGGGCTGATATTCCCGTTTATCCTGTCGTGCAGCATATCGCATGGGCTTGCCTGGCGTGATGTCCAACAACGAAATGGAATAGCTCTCGTCCATATTAGGAAATAGCTTATTCACTTTAAGTTGAAGTACCGGGTCTACGGTCATTTTTAGCAGCAAACTATCTTCCTTTAGTGCGGTAAGATTAAGTTTTATGTCATTTATCGACTTCAAAGCACCAGCGATAGGTTTTGTTCCAGGCAGTTCTCCGTTAATCACCATCTGCAATGGTAAAAGTCTACGGATGCCGCTTTGAGTATATCCATCAATCGGATAATAATTAGGCATTAAAGTGAATGCCATACTCAATGTCGATAATAATAGGATCGTGGATATTTTTTTCATTCTGTTATTTTCATTGATAAGGACACTTGCTTTTCTCCCTGTACTTTTGGAGTAATTGACTCTAAATAGGCGGATTTAACGGCTCTGTTATTTTCAACAAAGGGTCTTACTTGAAATAACCAAAGTTTGTTATCCTTAAATCCGAATTCTATATCATAAGGGCCTTCTGATTCTATACCTTCTGTTTTCGGAAGTTCTGTTTTTATTCTCTTGGCCAATGCAATGATGGCTTCAATATTCTGTGCATTCAAAATCTGACCATCAAAATTCGCCTTTTCTTTGATAGTACCTCCTGTTAATGGCAAGGTAGTGTATTTCGATTCTCTTGAGGGTGAAAGTAATAGACAGGTACCATCGGGCTTTATTAAGTACGACTCTGCAGCCTGACCGTCAACTGCTCCACCAACACCACGGCTTATAGCCACAGTAAGATCATGTTCCGAGCCCGATACGATTCCTTTGGTAATTAAAACCCCTGAGTAATCCACATTTACACTCGGTATAATGAGTATGGAAGGGTAAACATTTTCAGGATTCAGTAAGTATTTTTGCCTCCATTTGTAGCTACGCTCTGAATATGGAGATGCCCACACCTCCTTGATACCCTGAATGATTTTCTCATAAGAAAGCACATTGAACAAGGTTAAATTTAACCCCGCCCCAGTAAATTCTTTTAAGTCTTCCATGTTAGTATCGCTTCTAAGGAATACCGGAATTTTCCCAAAAGGTTGACCTAATATTTCCTGAAAATTGGTGGAAATAGCAGCTTCAAAATCAGGTAATAATGGCATACTCTTGATGGTATTTCTTAACACCTCCATCTGTTTCAAGGTATAGGCTTCTATTACTTCTTCTGTTTGCCCTTCCTCATGCATCTTATCAGTCATTTGATACATGTTCTTTAGATAATCCCAATAGGAACCACTGTAGTTGGGCATTTTCTGTTGCATGTGCTTATAAAAAATACCAAATGGAATAATAAAACCTTCCACTACATGATCAGGAAACCCATATTTCAATTGCCCTAAATTGGCCGCTTTTGGCCCACACAAAACACCAGAGGCATTGGACTTAACATTTCTCATATTGATGATCTCATCTTTATCCAGCACCACATTTTCCACAGGTACGCGTATTTTGTTTTCCCCACGCTTCTTTACTGCAAACAATTCCTTCTCTTCTGGGGACATTTCATCGGCCAGTTTCATAATTACAGTACCTTTATTTGAAACCGCATAAAAGACTTCCTGACCATTAAATTTCTTCAAATTTTGAAGATTCTCATCGGATATTACTGCATTGGGTATGCCTAAATTTCGAGCCATTAGTTGCACGTGAGACACCAAGTTGCCTTCTGATACCGTTGCAATACCAGCCACTGGTTTAAGATCGGCAGGTGGTCGCTCGAGAATATAGATTTTATTGCTATATACGTTTAAGTCTTCTGAGGAACCGGAGATTACCACCAACTCACCTAAAGCATACCCAGGGTTTAACCCTCGGATTTCACTCTGATCAGCAATTTTTAACACACGATTTGAGAAGCCCGATTCTTCTGCTATCAATTCGCCCAGTAGTCCTACGTTTTTACCTAAAAGTAGTAACACTGAAGATCTGATTTTATCATCAATAAATCCATTGGCCAATGGCTCAAATTCACTGTAAAGCGTTACAACATCCTGATAATTAGCCTTTACCATGCCTACCCCCCATTCCACGCCTCTACGAGCCATAATCGAGTACCAGGTCAGTTGATCAAGTGTCACTGAATTGGCATCAGCAATATTCAGCTCTTGCTTTAACTTCTCCCATTCCCACAATTCTAGATAACCCATACCTGCAGCCGATTGAGCTAAAACATAGGTCTTATTCAATAAATCCTCTAGCTGAAGTGGTTTCCAGTTAGGCGCATCTTTAAAAATGATTTCTTCCAGAATTAGCGAGATGTCAAGTAGCGCCAGTCTAGATTCTCCGCCCTTTTCACTAAGTATTTCATTTCTCAATTGAAGAAGTAAGTCACTTGTAGCCGTTGTTTTTTGAGCCGAGGATTCCATTTTAGGATAACTATCCATATAATCCCTGATGGGCTGCTTCAGTTTTGAACTAACAGAAAGCATTGCGATATACTTATTGATAAGTGCCACATTTACAGGCTGATAGAAGCTTTGCATTGAAGTGATAAGTTCATCGAATTTACTTAACAAATCAGGGGTTAACTTAGCAGCATGTTGGGTTTTGAAAGCTTTTACTTTAGGTAAGTCACTGGCTTCTGGTTGTCCATGTATTTTTATGCGCAGTTCCATAAATGGCGCATAGCTATCTGATAATACCTTTGACTGACTTCTAATCAATTGTGCCTTGTTATCATCACCTTTGTGAGGAACGTCTTTTAATGATTGCCTGATTAGGAAATATTGTGATTTAAGTAAGCCATCATCAGCGGCTATTTTGACATAAAAATTACGGCCCCAGGTCTCCTCGTCTTCCGATTGAAATGCACCCCTATAATACTGAGCCTTTCTATTAATCCAACCATTATCTACTGATCGTAAATACTTCTCTAATTGATATTGAATAAGCCTTGAATTATCATTTTTGGCGTCTAGAAAATCATCCATATTGGATGTGGTAAGAATTTGACCCAAATAAATATGATTACTTTTCGCAAGGTTCTCTACCTCATCTTTATAACGAGCCCGCTGAACACCCCCTACCTGTGTACAGCGCTCCTGAGGGGGAACAATAGAACCATCAGGACAAAACCATCTAATGTCTTTATAAGGCCCGCGGTCATCCTTTTTGTAATTCTCAATTCTCTTTGTAATTGTTCCATTATCAACTTTTTGTGCTTTCGCAGTGTGCAGACTAAAAATTAAGAATATTGGTACAATAAGGATTCTGGCAGTACTCTTCAGCATATTGGCTAGATTAATTCAGATCCAACTAAGTTAGCCAATATCCTTTAGGCATCAGAAGAATAGTATCAAAAAACAGTTAGTTCGCCATCAACTCCCGCTTCAATCGCAATATTTCATTGAGATTATGCATTTCCTTTCGAATGCCATTACGTATGGATAATCCAACAGGAATGGCCCCCACTAAATAGGAAAGGTCTACAAAGAGCAACATATTAAAACTCATATATAAACTAAACTCAGGGGTAAGCATATAAAATCCTATCGTGTAGAGCACAAGAATAGTAATCAATGCTGATCCGTGAATCTGCTTTCTAAACTTGTAAAACTGGATGGTAGCATCGCTGCTTTTCAATGCAGATTCAGTGAGATCGAGCTGTTTTGATCTATAAAGACTATAAATTTCTAAAACAATTCGAATAGTCAAACCACCTGTCATTAGTGCCATACCTATGTGGCTAAGAGTTTGTTCAAAAGGAGCCACATCGACAAAGAACCACGAAATACCAATCAGCGTGATTGTTAAAATCGAAATGGTGCCAATGTGTAGGTTTATAGTTTTTCTTTTGCTTTTCTTCGCAAGTACAATGAGCTTATCAGCACTGTTTTCAGTCTCAGGGGCGTTCTTCTTTCCTGATTTCCAGGTGTTTTTTATATCTTCAATATCATCTTTCATTTTCGAGTAGTTTTTTTAATGTTTTTTTAGCTCTGTGAATCTTTACCCTCAAGTTGGTAGCAGATATTCCCATTACCTCAGCAATTTCATCATAGTCAGTTTCTTCCAAAACCATCATAATGATAAGTCTGTCGATTTCATCGAGCTGACCTATCGCCCAATACAGTTTATCGTGCTGCTCCTGAGCATTACTTTCTGGTTCCTCAGGAATATTCACATCCTCAATAGACAGCTTCTTTTTGTTTTGTTTCGTACCGATGTATTTAAGACAAGTGTTTACAGTTATTCTGTAAATCCACGTTTTATAACTGGAAGCACCCCTAAATTTTGAGAGTGCATTCCAGGTATTTATAAACACATCTTGGGATAAGTCCTTTGCCAAATCCTGATCACCTTTTACAAAACCCAAACACATTTGAAGTACCATGGGCTGGTATTGTTGGTGTAGTGAATTGAACAGGGACTTGTCTGTATTATAATTCATTCTTTAAAAAGGTATTTATCTTTTCGTAAAGCCATTCAGGCTGATCAAACATGATAAAATGCTTACTTTCATTTGCAATATAAATTTCTTTTGAATCGAGTTTTTCATACTGTTTTGTATAATTTGATTGCACTAATTCCGGATTAGGAAAGGACGCACCCAATATCATTGTTTTGGCATGAATCAACGGCAGTTGATCTCTCAAGTCTAGTTTTAGTAAGTCGGTATAGCCATACACATACGTTTGGCGATCTGCCGTCACGGCCCATTGGGTCAGCAAATCAACTTTTGAAGCATTGTTGGTCATGTACTGTGATTGATTAGCCACCATACCTAAAAATGCTTCATCAGTCATGGCTAGCATTTGTTTGTTAAAAGGGCTTTCATATTGTATGTTGCTGGCTGGCACACCAGGCATCATTATTTCACGCATGCAAGGTATTGATTCAATCAACACGAGTTTTGAGATGTTTTCAGGCAATGCCGCTGCCAACTCAATAGCCAGAAACCCGCCCATACTATGGCCAATAATCGTAAGGTTGGTCAGCTTCTCATTGTTGATGTATTCTACCAGATGTTTTTTGATGGTAGAATACCAAGGCATATCAATTGGCTCCAGCCCATTGAATCCTGCATAGGTAACAAGGTGATTTTCATGTTGCCCGTTAACATTTTTAACCGTTTCGTTCCAAACCGAGCCGGGTGTAGTAAAACCAGGCAAATAGAGGATTGGACTTCCCGTTCCATTCTTCTCAACATGTATGGCTTTCTGAGCGTATAGTACGCTGCTTAACAACAAAAGTGCTAATGTGAATTTCAATTTTTTCATGGTTCTAAAGTTTAATTTTTCGCTTTGACCATGAAAGCATTGGATTGTTACAGAATGGGTAATCTTTTTTTAGATGTTAGTTTTATTACTCAATAATAATTTGGACATTAAAAAAAATAACAGCCATTATTACACATGGCTGCTATTTTAAAACCTCTATTCTCTTTTATAGAAAAGCCGTACAAATCCTACGAAAAGGTATTTCTTACCATATCTTTATCCTCTCCTCCTCTGATTTGTAGTTCTGATCACCAGGCTGAACATCAAAGGCATTGTAAAATGGTGTGAAGTTCATTAACGGACCATTGACACGCCACATAGCTGGTGAATGGGGATTTGTATTTACATAATTGAGCATGAACTCATCACGCGTTTTTACACGCCAGATTCTGGCAATAGACAAAAAGAACCGCTGGTCAGGAGTATATCCACCAATTTTGGTCGTATCCTGACCTTCAGGAGTCATTTTAAAAGCATCATAGGCAATGGCAATGCCACCGTTGTCTGCCGCGTTCTCCCCCACTGTCAAGGCTCCTTTTACATGCACACTGTCAAGCACGGTAAACATACTATAGCGGTCAATTACCTGCTGTGTTTTTACTTTGAATTTTTCAAAATCCTCCTTTGTCCACCAGTTTTTCACATTGCCTTCTTTATCATATTGCGCACCCTGATCATCAAAAGCATGTGTCAATTCATGTCCAATGACCATTCCTATACCGCCATAATTAATCGCATCATCTGCTTCTACATCAAAATAGGGAAATTGTAGGATGCCGGCAGGAAAAACAATCTGATTGGTGGATGGATTATAATAAGCAGTTACAGTAGATGGTGTTGTAAACCACTCTTCTTTGTCGGGAGCCTGATTCAATTTAGCCATGTCATATCGAAAATCGTTCTGTTTAAGGGCTACCACATTTTCAAAATATTTGTCCGCAGCTATCTTTACATCGTACTCCCTCCATACATCAGGATAGCCTATCTTTTTAGAAATGGCATATAGTTTTTCTTTTGCCTTTTGCTTAGTACTATCACTCATCCAATCCAATTGGTTGATTCGATTTTCAAAAGCCTTCTGCATATTGTTCACCATGTCCAACACACGGTTTTTAGCGGCTTCATTAAAATACTTCTTTACATATAGCTGTCCTAAAGCAAAGCCAAGCTGCCTATCAACCTGACGTACCATAAGCTGGGCACGGGTATTTTGAACGGATTGACCACGTAATACCTTATTGTATTCAAATGCGGCCATTTCAAAAGGCTGGCTTAGCACATTGGCATAAGAGGCCATTGTATTGGCTTTCAAATAGATTTTCCAATCAGCTAAAGCAACTGAATTAAGTATTGTATTTAACTTATCGTAATAAGCTGGCTGCTGAACATCTACGGTATCGGCTGAAATTTTTAGGTTGGACAGCAGATTCACCCAACCAATATTGGGCTGCTTTTTATTGAGACCCGCGACCGAGCGCTTATTGAAATTGGCTTTTACATCTCTTCTTTCAACTCGGGTTTTATGTGACTCTGCCAATTGTTTTTCGATACCATAAACGATTGCAGCCAATTGAGCAGCATCTTCATACCCGATAAGTTGGAATAACGTAGTGATATAGTCTTGATACGCCTTTTGAATATTAATCGTAGCTGAATCGGTTTTGAAATAGTAATCTCTATCTGGCAAACCCAATCCGGACTGGCTAAAGTGCAGCATATTAACACTGCTGTTTTCATCGTCAGGAGATACTCCGAAATTAATGATTGATGTGTTCCCTGAGCTAAGATCATCAGCCACAAATGCCATCAATGCTGCTGTATTATTGATCGCATCTATTTGATCTAAAATGGGGCGAATAGGTTCAAAACCACGCTGATTGATGGCTGTTGTATCCATGCCAGAGGCATAAAAATCGCCTACTTTTTGTTCTATACTTCCTTCCTTATGTTCACTGGTGGCTACCTCTTCCAAAATGTTTTGAAGAAGCAATTTTTGAGGAATATTTAAAAAACTATAGGAGCCTACCCCTACCTGATCGTCTGCAATTTTTGCGGTGTCATACCACGTTTTATTTACATAGTTGAAGAAATTATCTCCAGGCTTAATGGATGTACTGATTCCATCAAAATCAAATTTTGACTTTTCGGGAGTTTTTTCCTTGTTACAGGATATCAGCAATAGAATCAATGAGAGGGAAAGGAGGTTTTTCATAGAACGTAATTAGTTTTTTGATAAATATAGTAAATTTTTGGAGTACGCTGTATTTCTTCGAGGATTGGAAAATTAACGTACAGAATGGCTTAGTATCTAGTGTTTTACTTCTTGCTTTTAGTTCACTACCAAGTTATAATTGCAGTCAATTGCAGTAACTTTGCATTTCATATTATTGAAACCCATGACCGAAGCACCAGAATCACTTAATTTTATAGAGCAAATCATTGCAGACGACTTAGTTAATGGCTTATCATCAGATAAACTTCGCTTTCGTTTTCCTCCAGAACCCAATGGTTATTTACACATTGGCCATGCAGCTTCAATTTGCTTAAATTTCGGATTGGGTCAAAAACATAATGCCCCGGTCAACCTTCGTTTTGATGATACCAACCCAGATAAGGAAGAACAAGAATATGTGGACGCCATCAAAAATGATATTGAATGGCTGGGTTTTAAATGGGATACCGAATGCTATTCTTCTGATTATTTTCAGCAGTTATATGATTGGGCGATTACATTAATTAAAAAAGATAAGGCTTATGTAGATGGCCAGTCATCAGAAACTATAGCAGAACAAAAAGGAACACCTACTACTCCAGGTATTGCCAGTCCTCATAGAAATCAATCGGTAGAAGAGAATTTACAACTTTTCGAAAAGATGAAAAATGGTGATTTTGAAGCTGGTAGGTATGTGTTGCGCGCCAAAATAGATATGGCATCACCAAATATGTTAATGCGTGATCCCTTACTCTACCGCATCATAAACAGAGCTCATCATCGTACAGGAAGTGATTGGTGTATATATCCTATGTATGACTGGGCTCATGGTCAGTCAGATTACATTGAGCAAGTATCTCACTCGTTGTGTACGCTTGAGTTTAAGTCACACCGTGAACTATATGACTGGTTTCTAGACCAAATAATTGACTCAGGTAAATTAAGACCAAAACAGCGTGAGTTTGCTAGACGAAATTTGAGTTATACTGTCATGAGCAAGCGTAAGTTATTGGAGTTGGTGCAGAGTAAAACAGTATCTGGTTGGGACGACCCTAGAATGCCAACCATCTCCGGCTTAAGGCGTAGAGGTTATACCCCAGCATCTATAAGAAAATTCAGTGACCTTTCAGGTATCTCAAAAAGAGATAGTGTAACTGACGTGTCTTTATTGGAATTCTGTATTCGGGAAGATTTAAATAAAACAGCAACACGTGTAATGGGTGTTTTAGATCCCGTGAAATTGGTCATAACCAACTATCCTGAAGGAAAGGTGGAGATGCTAACGGCTGAGAATAACCCGGAAGAAGAAAACGCAGGAACACATGAGATTCCTTTCTCTCGCGAATTGTACATCGAGCGAGAAGATTTTAAAGAAGAAGCTGGTAATAAGTTTTTCCGTTTGACAATTGGAAATGAAGTGCGCTTGAAGAGTGCCTATATTATCAAAGGCGAATCGGTTGTGAAAGATGCTGCCGGTAACATTTCCGAAATTCATTGCACCTGTGATTTAGATTCTAGGTCAGGCAGTGGAACGGAAGCCAGTACTCGCAAGGTAAAAGGTACGTTGCATTGGGTGTCTGTTCATCATGCAGTAAAAGCAGAGGTTCGAGAATATGATCGCTTATTTCTAGATGAAGTACCAGATAGTCATGAAGACAAAAACTTCATGGAGTTTATTAATCCAGCTTCGTTAAACATAATTAAAACCGCCTATGTTGAGCCTTATTTACAAGAGGCAAGTTTAGGTGATCAATTTCAGTTTCAGCGTCTAGGATATTTTACCTTGGATAAAGATACCTCTGCCGACCATTTGGTATTTAATAAAACCGTTGGTTTAAAGGATTCATGGGTAAAGCAAAAACCTGAACCATCTAAGCAACAACATCACCAAAATAATCAATCGCAAGGTCAGCGAAGTGCTATAAACGAGATTCAAAAAATAAGTAAAAAATACACGAATTTATCAGGCACGAAGCTAGAAGCAGCTCGAACAGACATCGCCAAACTGGCTGAAAACGTTAGTTACGAGGAACTAGAACCATTATTTAATACTGCTGCTAAAAAAGTAGGTACGCGTATTGGCGTCATGATTGCGTTAGGTGTATTACTCAAAAATGGTCTGGAGCGTAATGCTGCTATTGATGGTTTCATTGCTACAGGGTTGGCGGATAATAATGAACTGTTAGTTGCAGAAGCAGAGGGAATAGAAATGATTAATTAAGTTACTATCTCTATTTATTTCTTAATCAGTATTTTATTCAATACCAACTTACTTTCATATCTTGTTATCCGATATGAAAGACCGAATCAAGTACAGTTGGCTTTTGCTCATTTTTTGTCTATGCTGTAATGAAAAAGTCAAAGTCTTAGAGACTGAAATCATTACGCTCAATAGTACGGATCAAATAGTGTCATTGGAAGATTCGTTAGTCAGGCCTGTACTATATCACAATATCCCGGCATTGGATGGGTATACCGTTGAGAAATCTAAGGAACTTTTTATTTCCATTGTCTTGCCGGCAATTCTCATTGCAAAGCATCATCTTGCTATAGAACGGCAAAAAATCAAAATACTTTCTGAAAAGAAAAACTGGTCGATTGAGGACTCTTCTTATTATCAGGTTCAATCTGATCGCTTCAAAGCCAAAAATATAACTGGACTATTAAATAGAATGACAACACATCCGAACAGCATCGCTTTGGCGCAAGCAGCGGTAGAAAGTGGCTGGGGATCATCACGTTTTTTTAGAGAAGCTAACAACCTTTTCGGGATATGGGCCTATAATGACGATGAACCACGTATAGCTGCAAATGGCAATAATGTACACCTAAGGAAGTATGAGGATCTGTCAATGTCCATAGAAGACTACTTCGTAACACTAGGTCGGGCACGTCCTTACCGGAATTTTCGTGCTGCAAAACGTGAAACAGATGACATCTATCAACTCTTACCTTACTTGCGACACTATTCGGAACGAGACCATGAATATATAGATCAGTTAAAAACAATTATTGTACAAAACAACCTCACTCAATACGACAAATTCCGCATTGACCCACGTTACTTCGTTGAAAAGTAAACTATCATGAATAATCACATTACTGCTATATTATGTGCTACGCTTCTCGCATGTGGGGCACAGACCGAAAATAAACAAGAAAATATTGATTACGACAAGGAAGTAGTTTGTTTCGTTTATCACCGATTTGGTGACGACCGATACCCATCTACCAATATAACAGTAGATACCTTTGAGACACATCTAAAATTCTTAAAAGAGAATGGTTTTCAAGTGCTAACACTATCAGGAGCTATCGATTATCTTAAATCGAGCCGACCGAAACAAAAAACAGCCGTAATCACTATTGATGATGGTTATACTAGCTTTTATCAAAATGGGCTGCCTATTTTGACAAAATACGGCTTCCCTGCTACCCTATTCATCAACACTGAAACTGTAGGCGGTGGTGATTATATGAATTGGAAGGATATAAATGGAGCCATTAAGCAAGGTATTGAAATTGGAAATCATACCCATTCTCATGCTTATTTTCTGAATTTACCTGAATCAACACGTTATGAGACATTTGAACAAGAGATCATTATGTCACAGCAGTTGATCAATGAAAACACAGGGATAAAACCAAAAATATTCGCCTACCCTTACGGGGAGTGGGATACTAATATGAAACAAATAGTTAAGAAAACGGGGTTTATAGCTGCTGCTCAAAATTCAGGAGTGATTTATCAAGGAACTGATTTGTTGCAGATTCCCAGGTTTCCAATGTCAGAGAGCTTTGGTGATATTAAAAATTTTGCGAGTAAAGCTAAAATGAAGTCATTAAGGGTGATAAGTCAATCCCCAAATTCATCACTATTAACTAATGATATTAAAAACCCTACATTAGAACTCACCTTTAATGGAACAGAATTACTCCTTAATCAACTCCAATGCTTTATTCAAGGTAGTGAGTGTACAACGGAAATTAAAGAAATAGGAAATGGCGTAGTCAACCTCACCGTATCTCCTTCCTCATCTATTAATAAGAGAAGACGTACCTTATATACTATAACAGTACCTGACAAAGAAGGTCAATGGCACTGGTTTAGTAATTTGTGGGTGAACCCTTCCACGAAATGATTTAAAAAATTATATATTTTATCGAAATAGCTAAGTCATTGGCAAACAAACATTAACGCAATTTGATACAAAATATTATTGCCAATACTAACGCACTATGGGGGATATACAGTGTAAAACTTATTTGAACCACTTGATTTGTGGGATAAAATACTCTAAATTGTACCTTGTCGATTTATAAATAATGAGTAATTATTTTTTATGACATCGAAAATAAAATTTTATTCTACAACTAACTAAAACTAAAACTATGATGAAATTTTACCGCATTGTTTTTATGGTAATTTTGATTTTGTGCTCTGGAGTTATTCTGCAGGCACAGGAATTGAAAGTATCCGGTACAGTTACTGATGCCACAACAGGTGAAGGTATAGCCGGAGTTAATGTCGTTGTCAAAGGAACTTCGACCGGAACGATTACTTCCATTGATGGAAATTATTCCATTTCTGTGAGTAGTGGTGCTGCGTTACTGTTTTCTTTTGTTGGATACGTCACAGAAGAATACACTGTCAGTTCAAGCACGCTCAACGTCTCAATGACAGAGGACGTTACAAGTCTACAAGAGGTTGTTGTTTCTGGTTTGGCCAGTACAGTAAAGAGGACTAACCTAGCGAATTCAGTCGCCTCAATATCAGGTGCTGAATTAACGGGAATAGCCACCCAACAGACGATGGATGGAGCTCTCTATGGTAAATTTAAAGGAGCCAACATTTCTGCTAATTCTGGAGCACCAGGTGGGGGTATTTCAATCAAACTTCGTGGACTTACTTCTATTAATGGTTCGAATGAACCACTTTATATTATTGATGGTGTATACATTGACAACTCTGCTATTTCAGCTGGATTAAATGTGGTTTCACAAGCTGCAGGTGGAGGAAGTCAATCTAACCAGGATAATCCATCCAATAGGATAGCGGACCTTGATCCTGAAGATATCCAATCAATAGAAATATTGAAAGGCGCTTCCGCAGCGGCCATATATGGTTCCAGAGCTTCTGGTGGGGTAATTATAATTACTACAAAAAAGGGACAGCAAGGTAAAGCGCAAATAAGTCTTTCTCAGACCTTAGGCTGGACACAGATGCTCAATCCTCTTGGACAAAGAAGTTGGGATGAGACCAAAGTAGCTGCAAGTTTTGGAGCTTCAGAAGTACCTAACTTTGTTGCGGCTAGGAATGCTGGCAAACTAATTGATTATGAAGATGAATTATATGGAAACAAAGGGCTGTTATCTACTTCAAGAATAACTGTTACTGGTGGAGGCGATAGAACAACTTATTTTGTGGCAGCAACCAGAAAAAATGATGAAGCAATTGTAAAAAATACAGGTTACGAAAAGAATTCATTTCGATTAAACCTTGAGAATGCCCTTTCTGAAAGAGTCAAGCTTAATTTAAATACTAATTATATTGAATCATCTACAGATCGAGGTTTATTTAGTAACGATAATTCGGGAGCAACAATGGGAGTTTCTTTTGTTTCTACTCCATCTTGGGCTCAGCTTTTGCCAGATGCAAATGGGAATTATCCAAACAACCCATATTCAGCTTCCAATTTTTTACAAACCAGGGACTTAATAACAAATAATGAGTCTGTAAAAAGGATTATTACAGGACTTAATTTGGATGCTGTTTTATTGAAAAGAGACAATATGTCTTTAAGATTAAATGCCAGAGGAGGAATTGATAATTACACATTGGTTACAACTGCACTATTTCCTAACACCTTGCAATTTCAAAGTGATGGAAATGGAACGAATGGAGTGTCTATACAAGGTACTACTACTAACAGGAATACCAACATGGCCGCTTTTTTGATACATGATTTTTTTCCAGGAAGTTCAGGGTTATCCTTCAGAACACAATTTGGTATTACTGGTGAAAATTTCGATAGAAATAATATTGTTGGAACTGCTTCCTTCCTCAATGGATCTCAGACGAATTTAGATCAGTCAGGTTCTGTTACTATAGAACAAGACAGACTCATTCAAAAAGACAGAGGATTTTTTGCACAAGAAGAGATCAATTTAAATGATCAGATAATAGCTACAGTTGGTTTAAGAGGTGATAAATCTTCTAATAATGGTGATCCCAATAAGTTATATTATTACCCAAAAGCATCGTTAGCAGTAAACCTAACAGAGTTCTCTTTTTGGAATATTGAGCCCATCAATCAATTTAAATTAAGAGTGGCCTATGGTGAAGCAGGTAATTTTGCTGTATTTGGTGACAAGTTTATATCCTTAGAACCCGTTAATATAAATGGAAATTCCGGTCTGACAGTAAGTAATTTACTTGGTAACCAAGAAATTGGTCCAGAAAGGCAAAAGGAGTTTGAAACAGGATTTGATGTTACTGCATTGAATAACAAGATTTCATTGGACTTTACTTATTACGTAAAAACTGTTGAAGACCTTTTATTAAGGGCTCAAATACCTGCCTCTACTGGTCAGACTACTAAGGTGGTGAATGCTGCAGAAATGGTGAATAAAGGTATTGAAATAGGGTTAAATGGCAATGTGATTAACACTTCTACACTTAAGTGGACCAGTAGACTGAGTTATTGGTCAAACGATACGGAAGTGACTAGATTAGATGTTCCTTCATTTACAACAGGTGGTTTTGCTGACTTCTTAGGGCAGTATAGAATAAAAGAAGGCCATAGTCCTACTGAAATTATTGGGGTTGGACCAAATCCAGATGAAGATGGTTTGGTGGTTTTCGGTGATGCTCAACCAGATTTCAATTTATCTTTCTTAAATAGCGTTACTTGGAAAAACTTTGAATTGTCAATGTTATGGCATTGGAAAAAAGGTGGTGATAATATAAATCTTACTGCCCTACTCTCTGACCTGTCAGGTACAAGTGCTGATTATGATAAGATTGATCTCGATCCTGATAAACAATTAGGAAATGGCGACTATAGACTTAGTGTTTTAGGAGCAAATACAGAACCCTATATTGAAGATGCTAGTTATTTAAGAATGCGTGAAATTGGAGTGTACTACAATTTACCAAAGACTATGCTAGGTAATTTTTTGAACTCGGTTAAGGTTGGCTTCTCAGGACGAAACCTGATCAACATTTTTGATTATAGAAGTTATGATCCCGAGGTGTCAAACTTTGGTGGTAAAGGACTTTCTTCAAGTGTTGAAGTAACTCAATACCCTTCTTCAAAGAATTACAACTTCCATTTACTTGTTAAATTTTAAAAAGAAGAACATGAAATTATTAAAATATACATTTATAATATCGTTAGTGACATTATTCTCATGTCAGATTGATGAAATACAAGATCCGAATAACCCGAGCGTAACAGCCATTGAGAATAATGCTTCGAGGAATGAACTTCAACTTTTGGTATCTGGTATTGAAAGTGAGATGCGTGATGAAATAGGTTTTTACTATGATGTACTAGGCATAATTGGTAGAGAGTATTACTTCTTTACTAACTCTGACCCAAGATATACCGGTGAGATATTAGGTAAAGGTGAAGCGACATTAGATGATGCGGGTTTTTATGGAACACGCCCTTATGCTGGACGTTATAAAGTGGTAAAAGATGCCAATATATTGATGACAGCTGTACAAAATGCGGCAGATCCACTTACTGATAGTGAACTCAAAGGATTTACTGGTTTTGCTAAAACTTCTCAGGCTTATAGCCTGCTTTTAGTTCTGAATATGCAATATCAAAATGGCATAAGGATTGAAGTAAGTGACCCTGAAAACTTAGGTCCATTTAAGGATTACAGTACTGCTCTAGGTGATATATCTACTTTACTCGATGCTGGTTATGCTGACTTGAATGCGGCAGGATCAGAAACCGCATTTTTCTTATCCGAAGGTTTCGTTTTCAATGGACTAGATGAGTTAGAAAGTTTAAAACAGTTTAACAGAGCAATTAAAGCCAGAGTTGAACTTTATAGAGGTAATAAAACAGCTGCATTAACTGCATTAAGTAATTCGTTTTTTGATTTAGGTGGAAGTTTAAACATGGGACCTTCACATTTCTATGATGCTGCTGGAATAGACATTCCAAATCCTGTCTACAGAGTACCTAATGGTAGTGAAGCATTGGCTGCTCAACCATCATTTGTAACCGACATAAGAGCGAGTGATGACCGAATTAATAAAGTTGCAATGAGGACTTCTCCTGCTACATTAGATGGTTTAACTTCAAATTATGATGTAGCTATTTACTCTTCTATTTCTTCTAATATTCCCATCATCCGTAATGAGGAGCTTATTCTTATATATGCTGAGGCCAATATAGGAACTAACAATGCAGAGGCTGCTTCAGCACTAAGTATCATTACAAGTGCCCATGGTTTAGGAAACTATACCGGAGCACTTACTGATAATGCACTTATCGATGAACTACTTTATAATAGAAGATACTCACTATTTGGTGAAGCACATCGTTGGATTGATATGAGAAGGTATAATAGACTCAATCAGTTACCTATTGATAGGACTGGTGATGACGTTTGGACTCAATTTCCAAGACCAGTTAGCGAAATTGGTGTTCAAGGTGGTTGATTTGTAGTATTTAATCATTACTAATAAACGGTCTCAAGAGTATTTATTCTTGAGACCGTTTTTCATTTATCAGTAATTACTTTATACGCATGAAACAGATTTACTAAATCCTGTTCATCATTAACATTTAGCTTGTTTTTCTTTGCGAAATTTTCCATTTCTGCTTTATGATCATCAAAACAAGAAATCACTTTTTTTCGACTATTTTTCAGTTCACAATACGAATCACCTTTAACCAAAAATAAAGAGCTTCGTGTAATTAAACGTGGTGGACTACTTGTAGGCGAAGAGCTGTCCGAATCAAATTGTAAAATTTCTTTTGATTGCACTTTGAATAACGATATTGGCCCACTAAATAATAGTTGATAGAACTGTGTATTGAAATTTTTACCCAGAATATCATTCCTTACAAAATGTAAAGTATCAAGTCTATAAATACTAAACTCTTGAAGTCTTCCCAAATCGATTAAAAAGGATTCATCTGACTTTTCATTCAGAAAAATTAGCTGTTCTCTATATAGATTATATTTTAATTGAATATCAGTAAATGTAACCCCATTTGTAGTGGTGATACTTCCTTGGTACCAGTTGTCACTTAAAAAAGGCGTGCCCTCAACCTCTGTTCCTCTAGTATTATCGAGACCTTGTATTTTTGTCATTATATCAACCAAAGCCTTACTTGTGTTGATTTGAGTTGCTCTATCATTTACGACCTGACCCATTAAACTGCCAGATAATAATAGAAATGAGATTCCAGAAAGAGTAATTAAGTTTTTCATAATACTATATTATTTAAACATCCTAATCAAGTCGTAACCCGCCACCCTATTTTTATATTTACGGTCTACTTGATATCCTAGTTTCGAATAAAATCTCTCTAAGTAAATATGTGGGTACAATTCAAATGAGATTAAATTTCTTTTTTTACCCTCATTTTCTAATGATCTTACGATTAGTTCTGCTAAACCCTTTCCTCGATAATCAGGAAGAACCGCTATACGGGCTAATACTCCGAAACTGTTCTTAATAACTAGCCTACCACTTGCCACAGGTGTGTTATTATAGACGCCCAAGACATGAATAGCTTCATTATCATACCCATCATCATCAATTGTTGAAGGAATACCTTGTTCAATTGTGAATACCTCTTTTCTTATGTCTAAAACATCTTTCAAATCTTGACTGGCAGAGCCTTCCAATATGATAGTTTCAAATGACATCGCTTAGACCTTTGTATTGAAGATTCCTTAAAATATTAAATTCCCAGAATTATTATAAATGTATGTACAATACTCCCCAAATAAAAAAATCCTGAGTAAGTGTACAAACTCAACTCAGGATTTAAATCAATTTGATTAGTAAGCTTACTTCGAGAGCTCTTCAATAAGTTTTTTAGTTCCTGAAACGTCATCATCAGAACCTGCTAAAGCAATGGCCTTATTAGCCGCTTTGATAGCGCCCTTTTTATCACCCATTTTCTTTAATAATGCAGCTTTGGTGTCATTGTTAGCATAGCAGCTGTTGAGTTTAATTGATTGATTAATCCATTTCAAAGCAGTTTTTAGTGATTCTAGATCAGTAATATTCTTGTTTAAATACACTCCCCAAGCATAAGAGTTGAATGAATTCCAATTGTCGGCTTCAAAAGTAGTTGCATAATGATCAACGGCTTTTATGTAATTGCCCCACTCCTTTTTACGGGAGTAGTAATAGATATCTGCATTGGCCAATAACTTCTCTGGTTGTTCAATTGTGGATGCTTTCACTTCTGCTTTGGCAATCTCCCACTTCACATCATCATTGGAATAAAGTGCCCCAAATAAGCTGGAGCGATATACGTCATATATTTTGTCAGTGACTTCCTTTTCAGAGGTAACTTTGGCAAAGTCTGCCTTGTGATTGAGTAAAAAGATAAACTGAGGGTTGGCCGTGCTTGAAATATGGTTATTGATTACCTCAAAGTTCTCTTTTGTCAACAATTCTTCATCAGACATACCATAAAAATACCAGTCGAGTACTTCTTTTCTAGTCTTCCCAGATTGCTTTAAGCTAAGCATATAGTCTCTGATAAATTCTTTGGAGCGATCACCGTTTTGATATCGTCTTTCCATACCAGCAAAATTTCTGTCCGGATCAGCGGCTATTTCACCCAATGCCAAAAATTTCTCTGCATCAAGAGCCCCTAGTCCTTTATGCACGATTTCTCCCTCACTATTGAGAAATAAAAGCGTAGGGTAAAGGGAAATTTTGAACTCTTTGGCCAACTCTATTCCCTCTCCTTTTTCCATATCCAATTCGTAGGAGATGAAATTCTTATTGAAAAAATCACCCACTTTTTCATCTACGAAGGCGTTGGCTGCCATCCATTTACAAGGACCACACCAGCTTGTGTTCGCATCAAAGAAGATAAGCTTATCTTCTGCTTTAGATTTAGCCTTGATCTCTGCCCACGTACCGTGACTGAATTCTATTCCCTGTGCTTGAATTAAAGTTGGTGCCATTAGAAAACAAATGGCTATAGTTTTTAATATTCTCATGATTTACTTCCTTTTAATATTTTGTTTACTTCGATGATTTGATTTTTTCAATAAGATCAACCGTTGGCTTGGTCCATGATTTTTCCTTTTCTTCGTCAGTAGCTAGTGACAGTGCCTCCTCCGCAGTTTTTAGTGCCTGTTTAGACATATTCATTTTGTAAAACATAGCTGCCTTCGTATGATTGTTACGATAATTGTTTAGTGATTTAACCGCACTATTTGCCCAATTCATAGCCAGTTTTAGCTGATCTTTTCCTTGAATATCATCGTTATTGGCAACCTGTAAAGCATAGTAACCCATATCTCCTGGGCTCATTCCATCCTTATTGATGGTTTCGTTAACTATAGCCACATACTCAACCCATTTTTTGGTTTGTTGATAGTAATAAATACCTGCTTTTCTTAATAGCTTATCGGCCTCTTCAAATCCTGATTCTTTCACGTGTGTCTTTGCTTGTTCCCATTTTTCCACATCGCCAGTATAAATTGACATAATCAGGTAAGTGTAATAGGCATCACTTAATGTTTTCCTTACTTCATCTGCTCCAACAAGTTGTTCATAGACAGATCTATTTTGTTCTAGCACAGCAAATTTAGGGTGACTGGGAGTTCCTGCCATCTTTTTAATCAACTCATAATTCTCGGCTGTAAGCAGCTCTTTATCAGTAGTATAATTGAAATACCAATCCAAAATATCTTTACTCCTTTCAGTCGCATCTCGTAAGGCATATAAATATTGTCTGATAAATGCAGGCTCACGATTACCATCCTCATACTGAGCTTTTAGTCCTACAAGGCTCATTTTTGGATCAAGTGCTTGTTTGGCAAATTCAATAAACGGTTCTGGCTCCTTGGCGCCACTTCCTCTATGCACTACATTTTCATTGGCGTCAATAAACAAATAGGTAGGAAATTGAGTAATGCCAAATTTCTTTAGAAGAACCGGCCCCTCTCCTTTTTCCATATCTTGTTTAAACGCAATTACATTTTTATTGTAAAATTCACCTGTCTCTTTATCAAGGAAGGTGTTCTTTTCCATCCATTTACATGGGCCACACCAACTGGTGTAAGCATCAAAAAATATTAATTTGTTTTCAGCCTTGGCCATGGCTTTAATTTCCTCCCAATTGCCAGTTTTAAATTCAATTCCCTGTGTAAATCCAAAAGTGGATATTAACAAGAGAATCAAAGTGTACTTCAGTTTACTCATTACAAAAGTTAGTTTATTTTAATAGTGATTTATTTCCAACGCCTGCTAAAACCCAATCAAATGACACGGATATTCTACTGTCGTTATGTAAGTGTATACACCTAAGTGAACACTTACGCCTATCCTACCAACAAAAATTATATAGAATTAGACCGGGAATTCGATCCTAAACTTAGAGCCTTTATTTTCAGTTGATTCTAGGGTGATACTTCCCGATAATTTTTCAACTGTCTCTTTTACTATGTACAACCCTAATCCTGAACCTTTGGAGTGGTCGTGAGCCCGATAAAACATGTTAAACACTTTCTTATGTAATGCATCACTTATGCCAATACCATTATCTTCAATTTCAATTACTGCTTTCTCGTTGAATGTGGCACTTTTTAGTTCAATCCAACACTGATCTACTTTCGTACTGCGGTATTTTATACTGTTTGAAATTAGGTTGATTAATATCACTTTTAATCGATTCCGATCCGAATTAATACAACCATCCTCCTCAATTTTCCATTTAAAAATTAACTCATCATATCCTGGAGAAAATTTCAGACTATCGACAATCTCTTCTAGTAGCGCCTTGATATTTACTTTTTCATTAAGAATCTCTGTCCTACTATTTCGAGAATAATCTATTATATTATCAATGAAGTAATTCATCGAACTGATCCTATTGAGCATTAATTCATAATAAACCTTTCTTTCACCTTCGGTGGTCTCATGTTTAGCCAATTCGATTAACCCTTCTAAAGTACTGAGTGGTGATCGTAAGTCGTGCGAAGCACTGTAAACAAAACGATCGAGTTCTGCATTTGACTTTAGCAACATATTGTTTTGCTTCTGGATAATTAGCTCGTTTTCCTGAAGAGATTTTTCACTTTCGAAATTGATCTTTGAAAATAAAAGGATAGTGTAGACTGAGATTGATGCGGCTATAACAGTGTTGATAAGAAAAAATACCTCTGCTTGTGGCTCACCAATTTCTCTCCAGGG
Organism: Fulvivirga sp.; assembly: GCA_048268855.1. GTDB lineage: Bacteria > Bacteroidota > Bacteroidia > Cytophagales > Cyclobacteriaceae > Fulvivirga. The sequence continues at coordinate 272,284 of JBLWUR010000002.1, read as the reverse complement.
CAATAACCTAAAATCAAACTTGAAGGTAGCAAGGTCAAGTACTAATGAAAGTAAAACAAAACCTAAGGCTCCTTTCCATTGTTCATACCCAAATACCGCTAAGGCAACTGCTCCGGCAGTTACAAATTGCAAATGCATTCCTGTATTAAATGGTTCACTGGAAGCAACCAAAAAGATTAAGATATTGAAGATCGATAAGCCAATGATTTTTGAAAATTCTACATACCCACGCTTAACAAAATAAATATTCATGATAGCATAGACTATGAAGACCAGATAGAGTAATGGGTTTATATAAATACCCATCATTAAATCCAGAAGCCAAAATACTATTGTAAGTATCAGTATTAACCAGTAAAGTCTGGTCATTAAGAGGCTACGCTTATATAGCGTATTAGATATTAAAGTCTTTTCCATTTAGGAATCAATATTTTAAAATTGCAAAATAAATTTGATTCAGTTATACTAATTTTGATTAAATCAAGGTTTAAAATCCTTTTAATCACAACATAATCAGAGGGTTACAGACAGTTGCCATTCATTTTAAAATTAAGATTGCCGGTCAGTATTAATGATAATAAATGAAACTTCCGTTACTATTAAATTGTTTGATGAGCTTGTAAAATTAATATGTCAATAATTAATAAAATAGGTTTTGGGGGCGGATGCCATTGGTGTACAGAAGCTGTATTTCAATCTTTACTAGGAGTCAAAAAGGTTGCACAGGGTTGGATATCCTCTGAGGTGAATGGCAGCTTCTCAGAAGCTGTATTGGTGCATTTCGACCAAGAACAGATCGACTTACAAACGCTTATTGCCATTCATCTTCATACCCATAGTAGTACTGGGAACCATGCCTTGAGAGTAAAATACAGGTCAGCTGTTTATATATTTACTGATGAGCAGTCGGTATTAGCCAAGCAGATATTATTGGCACTAAAGAATGATTTTGAGCAACCTATTATCACGAAAGTATTACCATTTCATACCTTTAAGCTCAATAATGAATCCTATTTAGATTATTATTACAAGAATCCTACACAACCATTTTGTCAAACTTATATCCATCCAAAATTGAGCCTACTACTAGAAGAATACGCTCAGGTAGTTAACCCTAACAAATTGAAACCGCTTTAAAGTATTATTCAGTTCTTTCTATCAATCTAATTAATGTAGGCAGTACAATCAGCAATAGTGGCAGAGCCACAATAAAACCACCAATGACGGCAATGGCCAGTGGTTGGTGCATCTGAGCTCCCGTACCAATACCTAAAGCCAGTGGCATCAATGCGATTATAGCTCCTAATGCTGTCATTAGTTTTGGTCTTAATCGTGTAGATATGGAATAAACAATGGCCTGATCCCGATTTAAGTCTACGCGCGAATTGCTGTATTGCAAATAGGTAAATATGGAATTTTCACCAATAATGCCTATAATCATAATGATACCCGTATAACTTCCAACATTAAGTGGTGTACCTGTAAAGAACAAGGCCAACACACTGCCTGCTATTCCAAGCACAGAAATAACAAGTATTATAAATGCCACTTTGAAGTTTCGAAATAAGAACAAGATTACTGTAAACACCAGAATACTAGCGATGGCCAATATCATAAGCAATTCTTTGAAAGAACGCTGCTGTTCTGCATACGAGCCGCCATATTCTATATGATATCCTTTTGGAAGAACGACATTACCGACTATACCCTTCTTTATATCAGACATAACACTTCCTAAGTCTCTATTGTTGAGTCGTGCCGTAACAGGCACCATGGATTGTAGGTTTTCCCTCTCAATTTCAGTCTCTCCTTTTAACAGGTTTATAGTGGCAAACTGGCTGATGGGTAAGAGTTGGCCCCCACTGACCATTACTCGCTTGTTTTTTAATTTTTCCACAGAATTACTAATACTTAACGAGGGCAATAATCGAATGTCTGTTTGCTTTTCCTTTTCCAATATAGATCCAACTACGATTCCATCGGTTTGAACTTGCATCTGTTGCTGGAAATTAGCCGGAGAAATTCCATACTGTGCTAGTTTGGCAAAATCAGGTTGAATATTGACTAGAGGTCCAGCTGTTACTATTCCATCAAAAACATCTGCCGTGCCTTTGACTTGTGCTACTTGTGCAGCAACTTCTTTAGACAACTTATGTAATCTATCTATGTCAGGGCCAAATATCTTAATTTCAATAGGTTGAACTGAACTCATTAAATCTCCAAGCATATCGCCTATCACCTGACCAAAATCAATGATAAGTGCAGGCGCCTGGACTTCAACTTTACTTCTGATTACATCAGCTACCTCTGTTGTGCTCTTTGTTCTTTTCTTTTTGAGCTGAATCATATAATCGCCCCTATTGGGTTCAGTGATAAAAAAGCCCATCTGCGTTCCTGTTCTTCTCGAAAAACTTTCCACTTCCGGTATACTTTGTACAATTCGATCTACTACTGAAAGAATCCTGTCCGTCTCTTCTAATGATGTTCCTGGAGGGCTACTATAGTCTAGCACCAAAGCACCTTCATCCATCTCAGGTAGGAAGCCGGTAGTTAATTTGGGATAAACCCAATATATGGATAGAGCTAAAGCTACCATGAACAGGATGCTGATTGCAGGTTTATGAATAAAGAAGTCTACCCACTTTTGCTGTTTTAGCTCGTGGGCTTCGGATTTAATGTTGTGGCTATCCTTAGACGATAAAAGCAGATAAATAACGGGCAACCCCAACCAACTCACTAAAAATGAGCACATTAAGGTGATGATCATTGTATTGGTAAGTATGCCAAAATAAGCCCCTGCCACGCCTGACATAAGTACAAATGGGATAAATATGACGATAGTACTCAGTGAAGAGCCCAGCATAGCTGGAAACAAGTATCCTATGGCCTTTCCAACTAAATCTCTTGTTGACTCTTCTGGATGTTCTTCATGAGTACGGTGTATTTGCTCCACAACTACGATAGCATCATCGATAATCAATCCGATAGCTGCTGCTATAGCGCCAAGTGTCATTATGTTTAAAGTGTAGCCAATATAATTCATAACTACCAAGGTGAGCATGAGCGTAATCGGTATGGTAATTAAAATAACAGCACTTGCTTTGAATGACCTCAGAAACAAAATTGCTACTACAATCGCAAGTAAAAGACCAATCCATAAAACATCGGTTATGCTCTTCACACTGTCGTTTACAAAATTAGCTTGATTATAAAACGGTTTAAGAACTGTCCCTCTCGGTAATAAATTTTGTAAATCGACCATACTGGTTTCAACATCGTTGGCTACTTGAATGAGGTTGGCATTGGGCTGTTTTAGAATGGCAACAAGGGGTACGTCTTTTCCATTGGCATTAATTTTTACATATTGTTTTTGTTCACCTATCGAAATCGATGCAATGTCTTTTAATCGAATTGTCCTGGTTGGTGAATTTGAAACAATTACATTTTCCAGATCATCTAAATCATCTACTGCCGCATCGGTGATTGATAGATAAAGGCGATTGTAGTCAACAACATAGCCGTTCGCATTAATGAAATTGGTTTGATTCAATACCCCAACCAGTGCTTCAGCGGTTAGACCTAGATTACTCATTCGATGTTCATCGAGCCTTATCTGGTATTCTTTGTTTTTACCTCCAATAACCAACACCGCAGCTACACCGGAAACCTTACTTAAAAAAGGTTTAATGGTATATTCAGCCAATGTTTTTAGCTCTATCTTGTCAAGGTTGGGGTTTTCTATTGAATAGCCCATCACGGGAAGAATGGAAGGATTCATTTTCTCTACGGTGATGGTGGTATTGGGCGGCAAAGCATTAGAAATCTGCATGATGCGTGATTCAATCTGTTGCTTGCTTAAATCAATATCCGTCTGCCAATCCATATAAGCAGAAACCTCGCAACTTCCCTGACTCGTTATACTTCTTACAAACTGTAAATCAGGCACTCTCTTTATGGCTTCTTCCAAAGGCCTGGTCACGGTAACCATCATTTTATTCACTGGTTGCTGTCCGTTGTCAGCGATCACTTTAATCTTTGGAAAAGTTACATCCGGAAACAATGCCGTTTGCATCTGGGTGTAGGTATAGGCGCCAATCACCAAAAGAAATAGGAGCAATACCGTGATAGGGCTTTTATATTTTGTGTAAATAGAATTCATCGAGGCATTATATTTACATAAGCCGTATCTGGCAATCCGTATTGCCCATTGAGTAATATCTTATCATTTAAGCCAAATAGAGGACTTTTTATTTCTACCAGTTCCTCTGATTCCAACCCTTTTTTGATATCCACCCGCACAGCAGTGCTGTCATTTATCATTTTCATTATCCAGAAAGTAGTTTGAGTTTCATTGGTTAACACCGCTTGCTTCTCTATTCGCTGTACATCGGGCTGCTGACCAACAATAACCTTTGCGACTGCATTGAGATTCTCTGGTATATAGAAACTTGAATCTGGATGTAGTATAAAGCTTTGTACTTGTGTAGCCGTATTAACAACAGGTAACCTATTGCCTACTGTCGACATAATATTCTGATTATCTGGTAGATGTAATATGGCTTTTGAACCTTTATTTACTGACAGAATATCTTCATAAGGGACGTTCATTATAAACGTAATTGAGCTCAATGCTATTATTTCCATAAGCTGCTCACCCTGCTGTACAAAGGCTCCTTCTTGATAATTGATAATGTTGACAACACCTGATTTAGGTGCACTCACTTTCACAGTTCCTTCAAAACCAATTAAGCTATCGTTATTAAGATGAGTATTGGCCAAGGCGCGTGCTTCTTGCGTTTGCAAAAGCACAAGGCGCTCTCCTTTTCTTACATTACCGCCAGGTGAGGCCAACATACTTTGTATATAACCAGATATAGGTGCGCGGATCGATTCTTTATTCTGATATACGGAGTAAATATTAAATTCTTTGGTCTTGTGCATCTCTCCACGTGTAATTGCAGTAACAGACACAGAAGGTTTTGCTATTGAAACAGCCTGTTTGCCCTCTTCCTTTTGAGTACAACAAGTCATGGCTAGCAAAAGTGAAATTGGCAAGAGTGTATATTTTAGTATTTCTTTATGTTTCATATTACCAGTTCCAGTAGTTATAACCGTTCTTCATCATCATCAATTCTTTGCGCATATTCACCAGATTAATTTGAACCTGTCTGTAAATCTTCATGCTATTTATATAGTCTATTATTGAAAGCTGACCAGTTTGTATCTCAGCTTTAAACTGTCTAAAAAGTAGATCATATCCATTTTTTTGAGAAGTTAAGGCCGTTATATTGTTTTCAAGGCTCTTAATTGCTTCGTTGTATTTGATTCTATTATTTTCAATTTCAATTTCTTTTAATTCCCTGTATTGATGAATGGAATTGAGTGATAAGGCTGTTTTCTGCCTATTAAGTTGCTTTTGATGTCCATCATAAATAGGGATACTTAATCCTACTCCTGCACTAATACCGAATTTTCTCTGAATATCAGTTATCTGTACGGCATTTAAACCTGCGTTCCCAAATACATTGATTGTAGGTCTATATTTTGTTTCGAATATGTTGGCTGCGGCTAATACAGCTAAACTATCCACTTCAAACTGGCGTGTAAACTTGTTTTTATTGCTTGCAACAGCATCTAAAACTAGATTCGGTTCATCTAGGGCTACAGAAAGGGTGTCAGAAATACCACTCATTGTATATAAATCTAGGAGATCTTGTCGATTTTGATTTTTTAGGGAGGCTATAATGGCATGTTGGTTTTTTAGTTCCAGATTGATGAGCAGGCCATCTGACTGCTTGAGAAGGCCTGAACTTACTAATTTATTGACAATTGTAACTTGATCGGCTAATATGCCAAGTAACTGATTGTTGACATAAACTAACTGTTGATCATAATACACCTTAATGTATTGATCCGTTATAAGTTGCTTTAAACTTTGCTTTGCCAATCCATTGTTAAAAGAGTAGCGCTGCTGCTCAATTGAAAGTGATTCAGTATAAGGCTTTACCGTCCTTTTATTGAACAAGGGCTGACTAATATTGATTAGACCTGAATATAATCCTCCGTTGGTGATACCAGCATCATAACCAATAGCTTGCTGCTCTGGTGTTGCGTCAATAAGTTTTCTATTATTAAAATAAGGGGCAATTAGATAATCAGCCGTAACGCTCACTTTTGGGCTAGAAAGTTCTTTGACCAAACGCTGCTTTTCTAACTCGTTAATCGCCTCAAGGTTAGTGTTTTCTTGAATTAACGGGCTGCTTTTGATAGCTGATTCGATATAATAGTCAAGATTGGATTGACTAATAGCAGTATGAACGATAAAAGTAGTTACGAAAAGAAGGAAATATCTCAATTGTAAGGGTTATTAATTTTTACATAAAAGTAAGGCCAACAAGTTATTAAATGTTGGCCTTACCACTATCTGTGTTTTTTAATTAGTCGTTATCCTCATCCTCACCTTCCTTCATTTCCTTTTTTATCACCTTGCCATTCATATCAATAGCTACCTCCATTTCGTTTTCATCATTATCCAGGGCAAACTCATATACCTTTCCGTCTACTGTTTCTGATATTTCTACTTCTTCAATTTCATAACCCGAAAACTCATTGTCCAAAGTGGCTTTTACCATTGCTGGAATTTCAGATTCATTTATCTCATGTTCCGTTTCCTTCCAAGTGCCATCATTATCAAAATTGGCTGAATACTCTACCCCAGACATCTTAAATTCCGCTTCCCATTCAGTATCATTCTCTTTGTCCCATTTTACGTTCTTAGCAGTTGGGAATTTTGCGGCAAATGATTTTGACACGGCATTTGGTACTTCCTTTTTCTGTCCACAGGCTGTCATCGATATTAATGCAACAAGTCCCATTGATATTATCATAGATTTTTTCATAGTCTTATAATGTTTATTGATTAATTAATTATAGTTTCATACTCATTTGAAAGCCAAAATTGCCGCTGTTATAACTCGGAACTAAAACAAGACTGGGTTTTCGCTTCTTCGTCCGTTTGTATTGGTGTGTTAGATAAGCTAGGTTAGTTGATAATATCCCAACTGCCGCCCCAACTAACACATCGGATGCATAATGTCTGTTGTTCATTACCCTTAATACACCTACAGATGCTGCCACAGAATAAGCCCCTATACTGTACCAAGGGCTAATAGCACCATACTCCCTACTCATAAAAGTAGCAGCTACAAAAGCCTGGGCCGTGTGCCCTGAAGGAAAAGAAGTATGGGCACTACCATCAGGTCTGAGCTCATGTGTCAACATTTTCGTTGGTGTAACCATAGCCATCATAATGAGTTCAGCTTTCAGCAAAATAGCTGTGCGGTCTCGGAAGTTATTTTTTCCTTTAATCCCTAATAGATTCAAGCCATAAACCGTGGCTATAGGTGCATACTGTAAATAATCATCAGCGTGTATTCGAAATTGAGGATACTTTTCATTCCTCTCCTCTTTAATTTCAGCATTACTGAATATGTCATTATCAGAATAAGCAAGAAGTCCAGCTCCTGCCAGTAGTGCTGGTACTTTAAGCGAGGACTTGAACTGCTGTCTTTTTATCTGCTTCTCAACAAACGAGGCACTATCTTGCTTATCTATATTCGATGTATTCTGAGCGAACAGAATACTAGTTGGCAATAGAAATAGTAGAAAAGTGGTTTTTAAAAGCTTCATAATTTAGATTAAATATGAAGCGAATGTCGGGGGCAATTCTGTAGATAATTGGGAGAAAATCCGGTTTTAAGAAAATAATTTACCTAATGAAGCTAATAATCCCAATTTTATCCAATATTGACCATTACCTTAACAGTATTGAAAGTAAGTAGCCTATGAAAATATTGCTTATAGAGGACGAACCGGCCCTACAGGAAACCGTCTCAAAATACTTGAGTGAAGAAGGTCATTTATGCGAGATAGCCTATAACTATGGGAAAGCAATAGAAAAAATCAGTGTATATGAATATGATTGCCTGCTCGTGGACATTACCTTACCTGATGGTAATGGATTGGAAGTGATTAAGGAATATAAAAAAGAAGGTTATAAAGGCGGGGTGATTATCATATCAGCCAAAAACTCCATTGATGATAAAATAGCAGGACTGGGTTTGGGGGCAGACGATTATTTAACCAAACCCTTTCACCTACATGAACTCAATGCCAGAATCAAGTCTGTACTTAGACGCTTGAATTTTGATGGTGAGCAACTCATTCGGTATAATGAAATTACGGTAGATCCTGATGCTAAAACTGTTCTAGTGAATGAAAATAAGGTGACCTTAACTAAAAAGGAATATGAAATATTGCTTTATTTTCTTCAAAGTCCGAAACGGGTACTATCCAAAGGAGCAATAGCAGAACATCTGTGGGGCGATCACATGGATATGGCTGATTCTTATGATTTTATTTATTCACAAATCAAAAATCTACGAAAAAAGATCAATGAGTTTAGCGTAAATGAATACATACATGCCGTTTATGGAGTTGGTTATAAATTGATAAAAGAATAGATGAAACTACTAACCAAAACTAACCGCTATTATCTTCGTTATTCGGCACTTCTACTGGCTTGTGGGGTAGTCCTATTTTATTTTATCATTAATGGTGTCATTAGAAGTGAAGTCAGTGAATTATTAGAAAATCAATTAGAAGAGTATTTAATAGAATCAAGACAAAATGAGACCTCTCCTATAATTCAATCTACTTCAGAGTTGGAGGTATCTCTAGCCAAGAAGGTTGAAAAACCGGATGTATTGATTGATACACTAATAAAAGAACCAAGTGAAGACGAACTCATACCTTATCTACAATTAAGTGTTTATCGCGAGATAAATGGGCGTTATTACCATATTACATTACGTGAATCGCTGATTGAATCAGAAGATATCTTATTGGCCATTACCCTTTCCTTAGTTCTGCTATTTGCAGTGTTGTTGGTAGGGTTATATTTACTAAATAAACATCTCTCAAAAGAACTGTGGAAACCTTTTTATCTAAATCTAGAGCAAGTCAAACAATTTAACCTGACACAAATGGAGGATATGAGCATAATAGACGCTGACATCACCGAATTCCAGGAACTAAATGATGCACTCATTAAAATGGCTTCAAAATCCAAAAAAGACTATCTCAGCCTTAAGCAATTTACAGAAAATGCAAGCCATGAAATTCAAACACCATTAGCCATTATTCGATCAAATATTGATCAATTGATGCAATATGATAATGATGAAACCCGATTAAATGATTTGTCCAAAATAGAAATGGCTGTCAATCGGATCCTTAAAATCAACCAAGGCCTACTCCTTTTGGCCAAAATAGAAAATAGGCAGTTTAAAGAACTAGAGAAGTTAAATCTAGTTGAATACCTACAGCAAAGTCTATCTGATTTTGAAGAGTTATCATCCGCTAAAAACCTTTCGATTCACTTAGAAAGTAAAAATGAGCACATTTTATTTAACAAATCACTTTTAATCGTCCTATTGAATAATGTTATTGGCAACGCCATTCGGCATAATCAGGACAATGGGTTTATAAAAATTCGATTCATGGCCAATACCTTAACAATAGAAAATTCAGGTAAACCATTAACTGTTGATCCGTCCACCCTATTCAATAGATTTGTAAAATCCAACCCCTCCGCACAATCAACTGGACTAGGGCTAGCAATTGTAAAAACCATTGGTGATGAATTGGGGCTTGATATTGACTATAAATATTACAATAGCACTCATACGATTACCATCAAATTCCATTAATTCTTTTCCTTTTTCCAAAGCTCAATTTTATTTAATCTGAAAAATAAAAACATATAATTTTTATCTCCGTATAATTGCCTTGAACGTTCGCAATATTATTAATACTGATGAAAAATTATCTTGGTGAGTTTGAGGAGTTGGTACTTCTTACCGTGTCTATGTTAGATGATGAAGCTTATGGTGTAGCCATAAAAGATGCCTTACAGGCAAAAGCTGATCGTACCATTACCATAGGCTCGTTGCATTCTACGATTGCCCGACTAGAAGAAAAAGGTCTTCTCGAATCGTGGCTTGGAGAGGCAACAGCTGTTCGTGGTGGGCGAAAAAAGCGCTATTTTAAGCTAACAGCCGATGCCGTACAAGTACTTCAACACATCAAATCACTTAGGGATGATCTATGGAGTTTGTCTAATCTGGGAACAGAACCCATATGAAAAACAAACAAAATATCAGTCCACCCAAACTAGCCAAGAGACTTCTCAGCTGGTATGCAGGCTTTGCTCAAATAGAAGATTTACAAGGTGATTTGGAGGAAATATTCTACCACGAAGTAGAAACTATGCCGCTATATAAAGCCAAAATCAACTATTGGAAGCAGGTAATCGGACTCTTATTTTCTTACGGATTGAAGAAACGCCAGAAAGATCAGTCTTTTCATCACTTGTCTTACACTCAAAACAACACAGCAATGTTCAGAAATTATATCAAAGTGGCCGTAAGAAGCCTTGCCAGAAATAAATTTTTTACCATTATCAATGTATTGGGGCTGTCATTTGGCATGTCGGTCACCATCTTATTTATAGGCTTTTTAATCAGCGTGACAAAGTATGATAAGTTTCATAAAAATTATGATAACATCTACCGGGTAACTTCCCTCCTTGACGAAAAGACCAATACCGAAAGGATGGCCTCATCGCCTGCTGACATTGGAAATATTTTAGCCACAGATTATACAGGCATAGAGAAAATAACCAAAATCAATACCTGGGCCAGAGGTGAAATTTTATACGGTAACAAAGAGCTACCTATGTCTGGCTACTTTACTGATCCCAATTTCTTTGAATTGTTCTCCTTTAAAATGTTAGAGGGAAATGTAAAATCAGTATTGGACAAACCCTATCAAATGGTAATGACGGCCAAAGCAGCGCAAAGGCTATTTAGTGGGGCAGATCCCATTGGAAAGGTAGTTTCATTTGCTGAGTTTGGGGATTTTACCGTAAGTGGCATCATGGCAGATATACCCGAAGGATCTTCATTGAATTTTGAGATATTGGTTTCTTACTCCACCATTCAGGCGTTGGAAAGAGATGGTAAAATTGCCAATGTAAGCAATGAATGGAAGCAATTCCGAGATAATTACACTTACATTTTACTGAAAAAAGGACAGCAAGAGGAAGTTGAACAGAGCTTAGATAAAATAGCCGCCTCCCACTATCAAAAAAAGGATGAAGTACAAGCTTCGTTTGACCTCCAGCCACTGGGCGATATCGTACTCACTTGGGAAGATCATAGAAATGATTTAGCTCCCTACTTTGGCGGAATAACGCTTTATGCTTTCGGGGTCATCACCTTGCTCATCCTATTGCCTGCCTGTTTCAACTACTCCAATATCTCCATTTCGAGGGCCATGAAAAGGGCCAAAGAAATTGGTGTAAGAAAGGTAGTTGGCGGATACAAAACACAAATTTGGTATCAATTTATTACGGAAACTGTCATCATCTGTCTGGTAGCTTTGGTGGGCTCCATTGGCATTTATACCATTATCATTCAAAGATTTAGAGCTATGCTTGCTGCAGGGGGAAGTATGAACATTGAACTGACCACCTTCACCATCATAGCATTTGTAATTTTTGCTATTATCACAGGTATATTAGCGGGAATTGTACCTGCTTCGTATTTTTCCAAAATTGATCCTGTAACAGCGCTCAAAGGCTCTTCTAATTTGAAATTGTTTGGTAAAACGAGCTTTAAAAAAACCTTGATCATCACTCAGTTTACTCTTTCCTTATTCTTCATTATTGGTGTTGTGGTTCAATTCCGTCAAGTCTATTATTCGGTCAACTACGACCTCGGTTTTGATCAGGAAAATTTACTTGATGTTGATTTACAAGATGCTGATCAGGATATTTTTAGAGCAGAATTCTCAAAACAGAGTGCCGTTAAATCGATTTCCATGTCATCACACATTATGGGTGCCCAATCTTTTGAGAAAAACTGGCTTTACTATCATGATAAGAACGATTCGATTGAAATAAGCCAAATGTTCATAGATCAGAATTACCTTTCCAATTTGGGACTTACGCTTGTGGCCGGAACGAACTTCAGCACGAATACCACACATGATGAAAATGGAATTATCATCAACGAAACTTTCTATAAAAGTGAAGGGATTACCAATGCCATCGATGCTTTGGACCAGTCATTTACTTTAGAGGATGGCACAGAAGTAAAAGTAATAGGTGTGGTCAAAGATTTCAATTATGCATTGTTAAACAATCCCATTTCTCACTTTGTACTGCGATATAACCCAGAATATTTTAGGTACGCCAATTTGAAGGTAAATGCAAGGGACAAATTTGAAATGTTGTCCGGAATGGAATCAACATGGAAAGATATGGGACAACAACAAATATTTGAAGCCCAATTCTTTGATCAGGAAATTGAAGATGCCTTCCGAAGCTATAGCAACCTGATAGAGATTTATGGGTTTCTGGGCTTTTTATCCATTACTATTGCCAGTCTTGGACTCTTGGGAATGGTCGTCTATAGCACCGAAACAAGGTCTAAGGAAGTAGGTGTTAGAAAAGTTATGGGTGCGTCAGTGAAGACATTGGTGATCCTACTTTCTAAAGAATACTTTAGAATGATGATGATTGCTGCATTGATTGCGATACCAATCAGCTATCTCTTTTTCAACATGCTATTGTCCCAGATTCAATATTACAGTGTAAGCGTTGGGTTTATTGATATTGGATTGGGTCTGGGCTTATTGCTCTTCATTGGTGTTGCAACACTCGCCTCACAAACCATTCGAACTGCCATGGCGAACCCAGTAGATACTTTGAGAAGTGAATAGCAGCTGATATATTTCAGTACTATAAATTGATTAAATGCGCCAGTGCTATAATCAAGGCATAGACTAGTATACAGCCTACTATAACCAGCGTTCTGGTTCTGACGTAAGGTTTTGTTTTGATGTAAGTCTGAATACCCATCATAGCCCAAATTTATTTATAATTCACAAGCTTGATTGATTAGAATAAACCTTGCAACAGTTAGTAATTTTAAAAAACGGTGTATTTGAGGCCTAGATGCGGTATTTGTAGGTAAAAGCATACCCTTTTTACCTATAAAATTGGGGAAAATCACCTAATATCGATTTCGTGCTTCTTGTGCTCATTGAAATTGCCAAACCCACATTTGTTCCCTACTTTAGAATACTAAAGTAAATAGGGATGCTAAAAATATTTGAGCCGGCTCCAAGTGCGGCACCAGTAGCAAAGGAAAATATCAGTAAGGACTATAAACGCTTACGTTTTCAGGTCTTTGCTGGTATTTTTCTTGGTTATGCAGGGTATTATTTAGTTAGAAAGAACTTCTCATTGGCCATGCCCGATTTGATCGATGAGGGTTTTACAAAAACCCAACTCGGTTTTGCCCTCTCAGGAGTGTCGATTGCTTATGGACTGAGTAAATTTCTGATGGGCAATGTTTCCGACCGAAGTGACGCTCGGAAATTTATGTCCATAGGTTTAGTACTCTCAGGAATGGTGATGATTGTCATGGGACTCTTGCCTGTGGCCACCTCTTCAATAACCATCATGTTTATTCTATTGCTTTTCAATGGCTGGTTTCAGGGAATGGGCTGGCCTCCAAGCGGAAGAGTGATGGTTCAGTGGTTTTCACTCAAAGAAAGGGGCACTAAAATGTCTTTTTGGAATTTAGCACATAATATTGGTGGTGGACTCATTGGCCCATTGGCAATATTAGGCCTAGCTATTTTCAATGATTGGCATGCCAAATTCTATTTACCAGGCTTCATTGCTCTAATTATTGCGCTTATCGCCTATTTATTAATTAGAGATAGACCCGCTGTATGTGGCTTACCTCCTATCGAAGAGTTTAAAAACGACTATCCAGAAAACTATTCAAAGCAAGATGACGACCAGTCGATAACCGCACGGGAGATCTTTGTAAAGTATATTTTCAATAACAAAATGCTTTGGTACATAGCCATAGCTAATGCCTTTGTCTATTTGGTGCGCTATGGCGTATTGGACTGGGCACCCACCTATCTTTCTGAAGCCAAGCAATTTTCAGTCTCAGAAACAGGCTGGGCTTACTTTGTGTATGAATGGGCAGGTATCCCCGGAACAATACTCGCTGGCTATGTAAGTGATAAATGGTTTAAAGGTAAACGTGGACCCGTAAGTATCATTTACATGGTTCTAGTACTGGTTTTTGTCGTCATTTATTGGCAGAATCCTGTTGGCCAACCTTTAATAGACAGTTTGGCGTTAATAGGTATCGGATTTTTAATCTATGGGCCGGTAATGCTCATCGGAGTGCATGCCTTGGACTTAGTGCCTAAAAAAGCGGCTGGTACTGCGGCTGGCTTTACAGGGCTGTTTGGCTACTTAGGAGGCGCGCTGTTCGCCAATATAGCCATGGGTGCCATTGTTGATACCTTCGGTTGGGATGGTGGCTTTATCACCCTTGTAATGGCTTGTGTGTTGTCCATACTACTTATCGCACTGGCTTGGCGTGTTGAATTGAGGCAAAAGAAAAATAATATTTTATAATTTCCCTTAAAAAGAATTATTTTTTATCATAAACAGTTAAACTAAAACTGAAACCTAAATAAAATTGAAAATGAAGGTGATATTTTCATACTTGGCCATAATTTTAATAGCCACATCATGTAATAATAGTAAAACATTAGAAAATCAAGAATACACTGGCCGTGAAATAAGTTACCCTCTTTTACAAGCCTCTGAATTCCCAATAAACGGAGAGGTCACCTTTAAAGAACGATCAGATAAGTCAGTAGAAATAAATGTGAAGCTAAGTGGTACTGAAGGAGAGATATATCATCCTGTACACTTGCATAGTGCAGATATCTCCACCCCAGATGCGCCCATTGCAGTATTACTTAATGATTTGTACGGAAAAACAGGGACTTCTTCTACCATCATTTCCAGACTTGCAGATGAAAAACCATTTCGATTCGATGATATCCCTCAATACTTTGGTAGTGTAAAAGTCCATTTGTCTTCCTATGGGGATGGTATAAATGTAGTACTTGCTGGGGGAAATATTGGCTTAGCCGTAGGAAAAGAGCAAAAAGTAAATGGTCGAGTTAAAATTGCTGTTTGCCAAAGTGAATAACCCAAAATAATTTTTATCATTTCTGTAAATATTGCAGTCTTTGCATTTTGTTAAACCAAAGACATGCCTTTGAAAATGTGATGCTTGTTTATCAGTATTCAACTCAAAATCAGTCTGTATTTAGCTCATTACTAATTTTAAATCGACTAATTTTGGACTTCAATGTGTAGCATGAAAAACTTATCAATTGCCATCCATGGCGGAGCAGGTACCATCCTTAAGAGTTCAATGACTCCAGAAAAGGAGCTGGCCTATAAGGAAGCATTGCAAAATGCACTCAATGCAGGTTATAACTTATTAGAACAAGGCAAAAGTGCTGTAGAAGCCGTTGAAAAGGCGGTAAGCGAATTAGAGGACAACCCCTTGTTTAACGCAGGTAAAGGGTCTGTATTTACCGCTTCAGGCACCCACGAAATGGATGCTGCCATTATGGAAGGCAAAAATCTATATGCTGGTGCTGTATCAATCATTACTGGAGTGAAAAACCCTGTACAACTGGCCAGATTGGTGATGGAGAAGTCAGGGCACGTGTTTTTAGCGAGTCAGGGAGCTGAGGAGTTTGCCAGACAAATGAAAGTCCGATTTGAAGATGACAGCTATTTTTATGATGAATTCCGATTCCAGCAATGGCAAGAGGTTAAAGGTTCCGATAGCTTTCAATTAGACCATTCAGATAACAAGGATCATAAATTCGGAACTGTTGGGGCAGTGGCATTAGATGCAATGGGCAACATTGCTGCAGCCACCTCAACTGGAGGAATGACAAACAAGAAATTCGGCCGTGTGGGTGACAGCCCAATGATAGGTGCAGGTACCTATGCTAACAATGCAACTTGTGCTGTATCATGTACTGGCAGTGGTGAATATTTCATCCGAGGTGTGGTAGCTTATGATGTTTCCTGCCTCATGGAATATAAAAATTTGCCTTTAAGTGAAGCTTGTCATATAGTTGTAAATGAGCGTCTTATGAAAATTGGTGGTGATGGTGGTTTAATAGCCCTAGACACCAAAGGAAATATAGCTTTAGCGTTTAATACGGAAGGCATGTACCGCGGACAAAGACAGTCAAATGGATTGAATGAAGTAGCGATTTATCGTTAAACTAGTAGTTAGTAATTAGTAGCTAGTAGTTAGTAGTTGGTAATTAGTAGTTAGTGTCTAGTATCTAGTGTCTAATGTCTAAGTGTCTAATGTCTAATGTCTAATGTCTAGTATCTAATGTCTAAGTGTCTAACATCGAACTTTGAACTTTGAACTTTAAACTTTGAACTTTGAACTTTGAACTTTGAACTTCGAACTTTAAACTTCGAACTATCAAAAGATTGCCGCAGTCGTGCCTCCTTCGCAATAACCGACACTAGACAAAAGCCTCATGTATAGGCAGCACAGCTATTTTCCTGTCCCGCATGGTAAACCGGTCTCCATTAGCTAAAATATGTGTAGTCAAGTTTGACATCGACATGGCCGTACCTACCTTTAATCTGTCATGGGTATTGTGAGTGAGTTGGCTGGCATCTACCATAATTACCATCCCTGACCCTATTACTTTAAACTCGTCCCCTCTTTTAATTACAAGGCCAGTATCTTCTGCTAGTCCTATTCCTATCAGATTTGGATGAATAGCCACCGCTTCCGCTAATCGGCCGAACCTACCTCTACGGACAAAATGGGTATCAATGATCAATTCCGGTATTAACGCTAACCCTTTGCTCATGATTACAGCACCTTTTAGCAAAGCTTCAGTACTACTCCCTCCAGCTATCATTTCATCTGCCATGGCCATAGCCCCCGCACTGGTGCCGGCTATCACAAAATCTTCGTTTTGATATCTTTCCGCTAATAGATTGTGCATCGTTGTGCCACCGATCACCGCAGATATCTTTGATTGATCTCCGCCAGAAAACATCACACACCTTGCTTCTGCTATGTGTTGTAAGTTTTCCTTCTCTTCACACTGCTTGCGTTCTTTTAAGTTGAGTACGGTAACATTCGTACAACCTAGCTCAGCAAATGCATCCAAGTAGTTTTTACCCACCTTTCTAGGGATACTGGACGCTGTGGGAATAACGATGATTTTAACATCCTTTCCCCCACTTTCTTTAACAACATGGCTCAGTATTCCCTCTGTGATATAGTCAAGACCATTAATCTCATGCTTACCTTTCGCTTCATTTCCTCCTATGGGTATTAATGTTCCTTTGGCGTTGTTCATTTCTATTTTGTGATTATTCTTATCGTTCGGCAAAATTGCCTATTATTTCCTATTAAAAAATCTATATTTATAATAAATCAATGGCAATATGCTTTTTCACTGCTATTAGGCCATTGAAACGTTGTCTTGCACTCTACAAAATAGTAGTACCTATGAATATTATTGAAATACGCGCCATGAGAGGCCCTAACTATTGGTCTGTAAACAGGCATAAGTTAATTGTAATGGTTTTGGACATTGAGGAAATGGAACAGCGACCAACGAATACAATTGATGGCTTTCTTGATAGACTTAAGGCTATGTTTCCCGCAATGTATGAGCACCGCTGTTCAGTAGGTACTGCTGGTGGCTTCTTCGAACGTGTGGAAGAAGGCACTTGGATAGGTCATGTGATTGAACATATCGCTTTAGAAATACAATCTATGGCCGGTATGGAGGTGGGTTTTGGAAGAACACGTGGCTATGGTGAGGAAGGCGTTTACAACGTTGTTTTCACCTACATTGAAGAGGAAGTAGGGAAATTTGCCGCCAAGGCCGCAGTAAGGATAGCGGAAGCTTTAGTAGATAATACCGAGTATAATCTTGAATTCGATATTCAGGAAATGCGTGAAATACGCGAAAGGGTACGCTTAGGCCCAAGTACGGGATCACTCATAGAAGAGGCGGAAGCAAGAGGTATACCATGGATTCGTCTTAATAAATACTCTCTTTGTCAGTTAGGTTATGGTATTAACCAAAAGAAAATTCAGGCTACAGTAACGAGCCAGACTAGCAATATTGGCGTTGAAATTGCCTGCGATAAGGAGGATACCAAATTTCTACTAGAGCAAGCGGAAGTGCCTGTGCCTAAGGGCGAAATTGTAAGAACGGTAGAAGGTATGAAAGAGGCCATTGATCACATAGGTTATCCGGTGGTGGTAAAGCCGATTAGTGGAAATCACGGCCGAGGAATTACTACAGATGTGATGACATGGGAAGATGCACTTCCCGCCTTTGAATCGGCAAAGCAAGTTTCTAAATCGGTAATTATTGAAAAATATATTGTTGGTGATGACTACCGACTTCTTGTCATCAATTACAAGTTAGTGGCTGCCGCCAAGCGAACTGCAGCGCATGTGGTAGGTGATGGAAAATCAACAGTTCGTGAGCTCATTGACCTGGTAAATAAAGATCCTAAACGTGGGTACGGACATGAAAAAGTACTTACAATGATTGATGTTAACGAGTTGACACTCTGCATTTTAAAGGAGAATGGTAAATCATTGGATAGCGTTTTGGAAAATGGTGAATTTTTAAAATTAAAAGATACCGCCAATTTAAGTACGGGCGGTACAGCGGAAGACGTCACTGACATTGTCCACCCTTACAATATTTTTATGGCCGAAAGGATTGCCAAGATTATTGATCTGGATATTTGTGGTATCGATGTGATGACCACCGATATTGGTCAACCACTTCCTGAAACAGGCGGTGCGGTCATTGAAGTGAATGCCGGACCGGGATTTAGAATGCACCTCGCTCCTGCTGAAGGGCTACCCAGAAACGTAGCCGGACATGTGATTGATATGCTCTATCCTCCAGGGTCTAATTTTAGAATCCCTATTGTGGCGGTGGCCGGTACCAATGGTAAAACCACCACTACCCGATTGATTGCCCATATGGCTCGAATGAAGGGCTTTAAGGTAGGCTACACGACCACTGATGGTGTCTATATACAAAACAGACTGTTGATGTCTGGCGATTGCACAGGGCCTGCCAGTGCTGAGTTTGTATTGAAAGACCCTACCGTTGATTTTGCAGTATTGGAATCTGCCCGTGGCGGGTTGTTACGGGCTGGTTTGGGCTTCAAACATTGTGATATAGGCATTGTAACTAACGTGGCTGCTGATCATCTTGGACTTAAAGGAATACACACCATAGAGCAACTAGCACGTGTGAAAGGGGTTATCCCCGAAACGGTGTTCCCTGAGGGGTATTCCATCTTAAACGCTGATGATGACCTGGTGTATGAAATGCGAACAGGCATAAAATCTAACCTAGCTTTATTTTCTTTAGATGAAGATAACCCCCGTATTAAAAAACATGCGAAAAATGGCGGCTTATCCGCTATTTATGAAAATGGCTACATCACCATTTGCAAAGGCGAATGGAAAATGCGCGTAACTAAGGCCATTAATGTGCCTTTAACCTATGAAGGAAAAGCCGTTTTCATGATTCAAAATGTATTGCCAGCGGTGCTCACGGGTTATATCCGTGGCTTTGCCATTGAAGATATAAAAGTAGCCATAGAATCGTTTATCCCCTCGCCTGCTCAAACTCCCGGCAGACTGAACATGTTTAGGTTTAAAAACTTCAATGTATTGCTAGACTATGCGCATAATACTGCCGGACTCACTGCCTTGAAACAGATGGTAGAGAAACTGGACGGCTCGCCCAAGATTGGCATGATTGCCGGTATTGGCGACCGCAGACCTGAAGATAACCATGGCATTGGTGCCGTGGCGGCTCAGATGTTTGATGAGATCATTATCAGGCAAGACAAACATCTACGAGGAAAGACCGAAGAAGAGCTGATTGCGATGATTCATGAAGGCATTAAGAGCGTTGACCCTAACAAACCTGTAACGATTATCCCCTCAGAACATGAGGCTATCACCCACGCGATTACTAATGCTAAAAAAGGCTCCTTACTGGTCTTCTGTAGTGACGTAGTACCTGATGCGTTGAATTTGGTAATGAAATTTAAGGAAGAGGAGTCAAAGGAGTTGTATGATATGTGATTAGCTATGCTGCTGGGAGTTGCTCTTTTTTTGGGTTTGGCAACAGTTAATTTAATATTCTATCAAAAATACCTATAACCCTGAGGAACTGAAGTTCATCTTTTGTTAATACTATATCTTCATAGTTATCATCATCAGATAGCGGTTTCAAAGTTATTGATTCATGCTCCCACCCCGTTTCATATAGAACCTTGTGACTTGTATATTCTTTAACTGTATAGCTTGAACCTGTATCAACATCTTGAATTGCAGTTGATTCTACTAGAACAATTTTACCATTTCTAGACCCTCCAGAATATTTTCTAAATAAGCATATAGAACCATTAGGTATAATTTTGTTCATTGATTCTCCGACAACAGTACATGCAAATAAATCTTTAGAAGGTGATGGTACAGATATCCACATAACCTCTTCCACATTCTGAGTTTCACTAAATTCTCCTGCTGCTGCTCTTAGATCATAAAGAGGAATAGAATTTTCGTAAGGGATAACATCACTAGGTTCTATAATATTAAGTTTGATTTTCTTCTTCTCAATTTGAGGAATATAATTTGATAGATATTCGCGTAACTCAAGATTACATACATAAACATAAGTTCCTTTAATACCCCGCAACATTATTGTCTTGTAGATATTTATGATAAAGTTTTTTAATTCTAGAGGGTCGTTTATTGATTGTTTTCCATTTTTATCGAAATAGTTATCTTTTATTATATTGATAGTATTACTTGCTTTGTCATAAGTGATTTCATTTCCAAAAATGATTCCCGCAAAGTTTAAATCATATCCTTGTGTCGTATGGATGCATCCCACTTCATTAACAGAATTCTCAGAGTTGATCCAATCATTCGATGTGCCATTCCATTTGAGTTCTAGATTATCAATTTGGATGTCAAAGGCATTGGCATCTTTATTCGATATCCATTCCCACGAATACCCTGCAATTAATCTTGACAATCCATTTTCTGAATCACGAAGCTTAATTTGTTCAACCATGTCCTCAATTCGATCAAATAGAATAAACTCATATTCTTTAGAATCGAATTCACCTTCGTTTTCTATCAATCTGCAATTAAGTAAACGATCAATAAAATCGACATATGAGTTACCTCCTCTTACTCTAAATTGAGATTTAAGCCTTTCTATTTTGGTTAGTTTGGCAGCCTTAAGTTTATCAAAATCTGCAGTTTTTGCATCAGACGGTTTGACCGATTGGGCTTTATCATAGAATAGAATTGTTTTATTAGATTGTGATACAACCCAGTCTAATTCACTACTTGTATCTTTGTCAAGGTTTAGCTTTTCACAAGCTTTGTCGAAAGCACCATAATAGGCACCCAAATTAACTCGTCTTCTTAACCTGTGGGATTCATCTACAACAATGATGTCGTATTTCTTTCTTACTACCTCTGCTGGCCCAATCACCATACTGGCACTCAACCCTTTGATATTTTTAAATACCTTTTTCAAGGTACTTCTGAACGATGACATTGGAACTACTAATGCCATTTCTGGCTTAGGGTATTTTTCTTTAACTGATTTTATTAGTTCAATAAACTCTAATTCGTCATCACCAAATTCTTTGTAATTAAAATCATCATTATTGGAACATAACATTTTAAATAAGAATATGGCCAGAATAGTTTTTCCAGTACCAGCTCCACCTTCTACTATTACATTTTTAGTACTCTCATCATTTAAGCTTTTAATGATCATCAATAGCCCAGCTCTTTGCTCTACTGTGAGGCTTTTATAGGGAGAATATTTGAATAAATCGGAGTTGTCAATATGCTCAATTGAGTGCCTAGTAATTCCTTCAGCACGTAGGGTATTCCATATATCATTAAAGATATCCCAATAGACTTCTTTCTTCTGATAATAATTATGATTGGCTAGCCCTAGGTTTCCATTTAACAACACATACTGGCCGTCACCCGATATGTATTTAATCAAATTGGATTCAATATCTAATGTTGCCGATTTGTTGAATTTATCACTTGTGATTAGGTGAACAGCAGTAAGCTTTTTCTTTTGTTCATTTTTTAAATGTGAACTCATTCTGGCATAAGCATCAGTTGTTTCTCCTACATATGCCTCTTTAACATTCCCATCGCTTAGAATATAGACTAATGGCCATAAGTCTTTTGCATAGTGATTCGTGTTGAATTTTTCAAAAAGATCACCTGTAAAATCATATTTTTCAACAGTATATTGATTGGTCGAACTCATAGTTCGGTGTACTTTTTAGCAGTCCCTTTTGCCTTGTCTACTGGGTATTTTTTATTATTCGTTTCTATTTTGTCTAAGACAATATCCTTTACATTGAATTCGTATTTATCTGCAAGAAGAAAGGCATAAGCAAATATATCCGCTAATTCTTCCTGAACTTTCTCTCTCTTTGCGTCCTCAGAGTCTTTCCATAAAAATGCTTCTAATAATTCACCTGCTTCAATACTAATGGCTAGTGCTAAATCTTTTGGATTATGAAATTGTTCCCAATCCCTTTCGTTTCTAAATTTTATTAGAGCATTTATAATTTCTTCCATAAGTAAATCTAAGAAGCTAAATAGAATTAAACCAACGAAAAGCGTTGATATAATTACTGTAAGATTTAATCAGTGTATTGTAAAAAAATGAGAAAATGTATTAAAATGTACGCTACATCGGGTTATCCATTTCATGCTTAAACAAAGCGTACATTCTCTTCAATACCATGAGCATTGTTATGAGAAACTCTACAAGTAAGAAGTATGTCACTGCGTTTGCAGTAAATTGTAGATAGATATTGGTAAACAGTGTGCAC
This sequence comes from Fulvivirga sp., assembly GCA_048268855.1. Lineage (GTDB taxonomy): Bacteria > Bacteroidota > Bacteroidia > Cytophagales > Cyclobacteriaceae > Fulvivirga. The sequence continues at coordinate 249,330 of JBLWUR010000002.1, read as the reverse complement.
AATACAACAATTATAGTTACAAGCGATAAAAATATCGTGAACGAGATATTAGTCAACACTTCTTTCAGTAATCGTGATTTCACATCGTTTTGCACAGATTTTCGAATCGTATCAATAATAATTACAATCACGTTAAAAAGTAATCCAACAAATATTGCTAAAGCTGCAATAAGGCTTTCAATTAGATTCTCCTTTATAAGTAATTCAAAATATATCAGTACCATTGATACTGCCAATGGTAGTATCAAGAATAGAAAATAATCACTTCTTCCTGGTTTTCCAGTGTTATCATTCTTCAATGTTTTGAAATGATCTTTTAGAATCTCGGAAACATCAATCTTCATTTCTTTTTGTTTAAATCTCCAGTAAAATCAAGCAGTAAATTTAGTGCGGCTTCATCAATACTTTTAAAAGTAGGAAAGCCATTACTCGCAAATACCACGTCCTTATTGATGTCATAATATGGTCTAATATTTCCAGTATCAGCTAAGTCAATCGTACGTGTATTCCCACTTACTTTAGACACAACAGAAATATTATGAGCTCCATCAAACCCCAGATTTCTCAGTTCCGGAATATCAAAAAGAACAGCATTGGTATCTTTTAAAAATGATTTAACCTTCTTGCCAAATCCGCCAAAAGATTTTTTCCGTTTACTTTTTATTTTTATTTCAATAGAATGAATGGCATCATGATATTCACTCAAATTTAATTTATCAGATAGATCGGTTGGAAGATTCATTCTTCTTAGAACGATTTCCTTGATATTTCCGGAGCTCAAAAATTCATCCGCTAATTCTTTAGATACGTGTGGGTTGAAATCAACGATAAAGTCAGAAAACTTGGAGTCAAAGAACTTTCTGAAACTTGCATTAAAAACGGTATTTACACCAAAAACCCCAAATCTTTGAAGAAATAGATATCCAATATTCAACTTTTCAGGTACATGAAGTAAAAAATAGAACGGCAGTATTTCAGTCTGATTTTTCTCCTTCACGTGCACTATATGCTCAGTATTATTATCCAGAATAGAGGATTCAAAACCATAGGCACCACTTTCAAAAATACCTCTTACCGTTCTTGATTTTGAATCATGTTTTACCGTCTTACTCTTAAGTCTTATTGCTCGATTATAAGTGTCAAATGTTTTTAACGAACTTTGAAGGTCATCACAATAGCCAATAAAAAATTCCAAGAAGTCATTTCCTTTGAAGAAGTCTTTAAGTGTCAAATATTTAGGATCACGCTCACGTTTCTTACGAATCTGAAACGTATACACCTCAATTTTCACATCGTGCGCCATATAATTATATTAAGTGAATTTATCTTGTGTCAATGATTTTTGTTCTATTTAAATCTTTGCCAATTTCTACCTTAGCGTTGTTGGCAGACAATAATTATTCATTATAAAGAACCGTATCAAATTCTACTTCTAAAGAATTTATAATAACAGAATTGTTACTGCTAAAATCCCAAGTTCCGTTACCACTAACCGATTTACTGAATGTATCTTCGAAGGAGTTATCTCCTTTACTTGATCCTAGCGTCAGCGTAAAACTGAATTGTCCACTTTTAAAACTGAAAGTTCTATTTGGGATATCCACCCAAATGTCCTTTGGCATAATTTCAGCGTCCCAACTTTCCACACCATAATGACCCGGACTGGTATCGTTCAATTCATCAGCCCATTCAGAGTACATGCCTAACTCTATACTAATATACTCTCTTATATTCTCGATTTCCATAATACTTGTTTAGCTATAAAGGTATACAATATATTAGATAGTTACTATAATGATTACCATTTATAATGTAGATTTTTATTGTTTATTTACTATAGTAGCATTCAAATGATAATCTAGACAGCTAACCAAAAGTTCACAATTCATTTAATTTGTATTCAATGTGTACACGTCATACGATCTTTATGTTATGGTAATCCATCGTCCCTTTAATTTTTAGTGGCCACCAAATGGCCTCAAATTTATTTTCCAATCTCTCCAATTCATAATGCTAATATTTTTAGTAATTTGTATCTTTGTCGGTATGAACTTAGAACCCGGCATTTACAAAATCAAAGACACACAAATAATAAAGCGCTGCCATTATCTCCACATTTTTTATCAAGACAAGAAAAAATTCTATCGGCTCAATGCGTCTCTCGCACAACCGTGTGATGACAATGGCCACATCCCCTTTGAGGGCTATAAACTAATCAAAAAGCTTAGCCACCCTATTGCCATCAACAAGGTGAAGCTGCACTTAGAATGGCAAGATGCCGATGGCGATGAGTTTGAATTTGCCATGCGCGATATCCAACTGCTCCGCACTTTGTTTACTGAATATCCGGAAATAGCCAAGGCTTTTGGTTCGAGGAGATAGTAGGTATTTCGTTGTAATTAGGTTTTAGATGTCCAAGCTGTTGTTACCTGTACAAGTATGGGTTTTGCGTGCAGTTCATCAGTAATATCTACTTCTACCACTAGCTCCCCTTTTGGGTTATTACTAATAAATAGAATTTGCTCATCGGTAAGTATTGCCACAGCTGTCAACGCCCCAGTAGATCTTCTAACAAAGTCGGCTTCTATCCGCTTTACTAGAGGAATTCTATCTGCCGGCAGATTCATAGCCATAATCATTACACTGGCAGTTTCTGCCAATAGCAAGGTAGCGCCAGCGTGAACCTGCCTCAAGTGATTCCTTACTTTGTGTTTATTGTCAATGGAGAGTACCCATTTATTAGGCGTGGTTAAATCGAAAGAAATGCCGGCTGTTCCCACAAATGGAACAGACTTGCGAAAGGCAAAATTCTTAACCATGCCCCGCATAAACGTTGGAAGCCGTTCTATTGTCGAAAGACTTGAAGTAATTTTATTTTTCACCATAGTATTACATTTTAGAACACATTGTCATCAATCCTTAGTATTGAGGGCTTTTAATAAATTAGCATAGCTCACGGCAGACATTTCATATTCTATAGTATCCAGTATTTGATTATACAGTGCTTTTGATTTGCCTTTGAGTTGGTTGAGCATGTTTACACTTTCATTAATACTTTGAGCAGGAATAATATATTTCCACCACATCACTAACAGATCGGGACTCATGCTTGCCACTATATTCATCCGAATTTGCAATAATTCTTCGTCAGTGAAGTTTTCCCAAAGTGATTTTTCAGTCACCATCTCTTCATGATATATATGTGCTAAATATTTGCTTTGAAACATGGTGAAATCCAAATAAAACTCATGCCGTTCACTTGGAGAGGTATCTAATGAAATGGACGCCAATCGGTGTTCTAATTGCACCTGCTCCCTTTCAATATTTTCATGGTCATTTCTATCATGCACTGAAGAACCTGGCGATTTATCTTCCAAAGGGCTCAATATAAAACTGTCCTCAATCTTAACATGATCATCCAATAGGGTAAATAATTCGTACCCTAATTGCCGAACTGCCGCGGCTTCTTCCCTATTTACAAAATCGGTGTGCGACAGTGCTGTACTAAATTTGCAAAGGACATTTCTTAAGCCCTTGTGCGGTGTGGCAAAAAGCCTGAGTCTATCTGGAAGCATAAATTTTATCTTTAAAAAATATCAATGTGCAATGTTAGAGTTCCGTGTACTATGAATATTGAATAAACACGACATAAATAATTGGTTAGTGCAACTGACTAGCAGAAGAGTTTACTTTTGTCAGAAATAGTGCCGGGGGTAATTCCAGTATATTTCTTAAAGTCGCGTATCAAGTGCGCCTGATCAGCGTAGCCAACATGGTAGGCCAAGCTCGCCCAACTTTCTATGTCAGAATGCTTAACAGCCGATATCGTTCGGCCAAATCGTACAATATTTTCATACTGCTTGGGACTTACACCCAAATTATCCTTAAAAAGGCGCTGTATTTGCCTATCAGATCGAAAGATGTTATCAACTAAGGCTGTCTTTTTGAATGCGCCTGAGCAATTTCTAATTTGATATAATGCGCTAATAAAATGCCTATTCTGATACTGCGATTTGACCAATAGCCTGTTCAAATGAGTTTCTATCAAAACTATTTGTTTTGCCGTATCAGGATTACTATTGACCAATTTCTCACGTAAATTCAGTTCAGAATTCTTCATAATGTCGCAAGTAGGCACAGACGAATCGGCCAATTCACTCAGTGGGGCATTAAATAAACGTAAAAAACCTTCTGGCCTAAACCTTATGCCGATAACTCTACACGAGCCGCGCATTTGCCATGACACAGGTTTACTCATAATCCCCACAAAGTAGTCTTTCGGGAATTGAACACACTCCTTTTCTAATTTAGTAATTAGGTTTTCACCACTTACCTGAATAATCCAGTCGACCATACCCATTGGAAAACAGGTGTTTTCAGTGGTAAGCTCATTTGCATCTCCAGTGGCTTCTGTAATCCAAAAAGAGTCAACAATGTCCTTCAGGAAATTTGAAGGCTTATAACTACTATATTTTACGCTCATACTGATGTCAATAATAATGGCTTATACATCAACTTGATAAAAAATGTTTCACGAAAATTTCATGTTATATCAGTGTGTTCACCGGCCTATAAATTGGTATATGTGGAGGTGGTGATACAACCTGTAGCGCCATCGGTATCTATCAATGAAAAGTACCAGGAACCTGAAAAAAAAGTTAGCGTGTAGCTATTACAAACCGTGCCATTCGTTTTACATATTTCAATAAACCCATCGTTCATAACTCTATATGTTCCCTTATCGGTAACGGCACTACCAGCAGAGAGTATTGAGTACTCAAAGGTGTTATTGTTGTTGAATTCTATTTTTTCGCAATAATTAGCTGAGCATTCAAATGAAGTTTCTCCGTTTCCTTCTCCATTGCAGCCTATCACCGAAATGTTGTCAAGATGCCATTCGCCTACTAAACCATTATTTATTGGTTGTTCATTGTCATTCTCCTTGCAAGCTGAAATTATAGACAAAGCTATCAGCCCACCAAATACTAAGATGTTTCTCATTTTTTAAAATATTAATTGTTGATTATAAATACTTGCTTACAATTCTTCCAGCAGGATAGGTGCTGAAACAGCATTCTTTACAGGTTTAATGGACTTAAGATATGTGAAAATTGCTCTTAAGTCTTCGTCCGTTATTTTGGCAAAGTGCATGGGTGGTAATAGCTAGTCCAAGGCACATCAACATGCCCACAAATTGATAATTCATTGTCTTCATTTCTTAAATTGTCTTTACACTGTAATTTTTTACGCAAAATTAAGTGCCCGAAAAGAAGTCGGTATTGAAGAAATGCGACATTTTTTTTATGAAAAGGCTCATAAGCACGCGTTGCAAACGCGCGCTAGCGGAGATGACGTGCTAATTGAGATTTTGCACCCGCTTACCGATGAGTTTATTCATTTGATTGTTAAACTACGCTCATAATCCCGAAAAAATCCAATAACAAAAGACAATTCTGAAACGTAAAAGCTTCATTATGATTTTTGCTATATGAATAGATTTTTGCGTCTCAATCTCCTATTGATTCTACTGTTTCTGCCTAAGGTAATGGTAGGTCAGCTAAACGAAAATTTTTGGACTTCCTTGCCATCCGTTCCGGATAATGACGGCATAGTATTTCTATCGGTTGTCATCGACACACAAGATCAACTCTATTTGGGAACGAACATGGGGTTATTTAAAAGTAGTCCGAACGGAGGTTTGTGGCAACAGTTTAACCTTAATCAGGTCCCCATTTTTAAAATCGCACTTTTTGGTCAAAAAATATATGCCGTATCCAATGAAGGTACAATCCACTATTCACTTAATAGTGGTACCGATTGGTTATCTAGTCAATTGCCAGTGGAGGAGATTACAGATATTCTAATATTAAACAATGGAGACCTTCTGGTGTCTACCGGATACATTGAAGTGAAGAATGAGGCAGGATATTTCAGAGGTAATGGCGTGTTCAAAAGTACTGATGAAGGTAAAACCTGGCATAAAGTCAATATCGGCCTTAGCAATGATCATTACATTGGGCATTTGGCTAAAGATTCTAAGGAACGGCTGTATGCCTCTGCCAATGAATACGGTACGAAAGACGGAGCCCTCCTATACTCTACAGATAAGGGCGATTCGTGGCAGACTTTACCTGATGTTTCGTTTGACTGGGGCAATGTAAATGAAACCTCAAAAATTGTATTGGTCACCAGCTTGGAAATCGACCCGCAGGATAGCATCCGGGTAAGTCTTTTGGGAGCCAAAGGAAGTGCTGCCACTTCTGTTAACCTGACTAACAGCTTTGAGGGCGCTAGTAATGGGAATGCATGGAAACATATGCATCTGGTTACATTCGGTTACCCTTGGGATTATCTGGGAGCACATACCCTCTTTTTTGCATCCAAGAGGCACATATTTGCCTCAAGAAGTGGTCAATCGTTTAACCTTTCTGGAATCTTTCATTCCAACAACCAAGGAGTTTCATTTAATAAGCAATCCATCGATCCTATTGTAGTTGACGGTGTCCCCAATTTTAACTATTGCTATTTTGTTCGATCTTCCGCTGGGCGTGTATTTGTGGTGCAGGAATTGGACAACAGAATTTATTATACCGACATTGATGAAGATCCAGTACTTGGTGGGAACAAAGACAATGAGGTAAAATGGCGTGCCTACCCGAATCCATTTGACAAGGAAATACATCTTGAATTTGATCGTGTATTTGGACACATGGATGTTACAATTCTTTCGCTAAGCGGCTCAGTTTTACTAACTAAAACTGTTGAAAATCAAAATGAACTAATCATTAGTCCTGATGATCTTCCTAATGGTGTGTATATACTACAAACCCATGATGGTAAAAATATCCAACAGCTGAAATTACTCAAGCAGTAGTAGGTGTTGCAAACGCGTACTAATAGAGATTCCTGCCGGCAAGGCAGGCCTTCGCTATGTTTTGGAATGACGTGCTAATTACGATTTCGTGTGATATTTTAGGTGTCCACGATTAAGGGACCCCGGAATAAATCCGGGGAGAGTCAAGCCGAGGGGTAAGTAATTTGTTATTCAACATTCATTATTCGATATTCAGCATTCATAATTCATTATTCATAATTCACAATTAATTATTCGATATTCAATATTCATCTTGTTTTTTTGATTTAGAAGCAATACATTCATAGCAATCTCTAAACTCTCACACTATGAAAATCTTTAACCCCAAGGCTATATTAACAGCCTTATTTCTGTTAGTATTTACTTTTTTAACTCATGCGCAGGGCTTTGTAGAACCTTATCCTATACCCACCTTTAATGATGGTGCCAGGGCTGTTTTGAAAGATGGCAAAGAAATAAATGGAAAGTGGTTCGGCATGACAGGAACGTTTAAAAACTTAAAAAACATTCAAATAAAGACTGATGAAGGACGTGTAAAATTATTAACACCAGATGTAGAACGGCTTTATATCACACTTTCAGGCCTGATGAAGTTCTCAAATTTAATGGATGCTTCTACTGTTACTAAATCTCGTGGATTCATCTTTAAAAAAGAAGAAGTTGATAAGATAGGATCTATTGTGAATATGTCACAGAACTGGAAATCAGTAATGGAGGATAACACAGCCATTATTTATGACGTTGTATCCGAAACGGAAGGAAAATACGGAATGCGACAGTTACTTAATCCTGGATTTGATAGTAAATACAAAGCTTATTTATGGGGTATGGGGAGTAAGGAATTCATGTTTATTAATAAGGATGGCGAGGTGATACTTACTAAAAAGAAGACCTATTCTGAAGATTTTGCAAAGCTTTTTGGCGACTGCCCTTCATTCATGGAATTATTTAATCCTTCAGAAATTGATCAGGATGATATAGCCTTTCATTTGTTCCTTTATACGGATATGTGCAAGGAGTAAATTTAAAATACTTACAAGTGTTCCCGATTTAGGGACCCCGGAATAAATCCGGGGAGAGTCAATCCGTGGGGTAAGTCATTCATAATTCTAAATTCTAACTTGGCTGGCGCGCGATTGTATCGCGTGTCCTATATTTATGAATGGTTCATAAGCACCTCAACTGGCGCAAGTGTCCACTTGTGCCTTTCTTAATGCACGCTTTACAAACGGGCGCTAGCGAAGAGCAATAAAAATCCCCAAGGTCAAATGACCATGGGGATTTATAATACGGAATACTGAATTATACTACGGCCACCGGAAAACCACGGTCACACATAAGTCCTAAACTCGGGTATACTTACTTACATTGGTACATCCAGGTTCTCCATCACTAGTGATAGTTAATGTTGTTCCAGAAATAGACCAAGTTACAGTCTCTCCGTCTACAGTAATCGTATTTCCACTAGCTGTATATGGAAACGAGGTTCCACTAAATGAAATAGTGGTGGCAGTAACGACAATTGTTTCACATGTTGTACTACAAGTCGATAAGGGTTCGTTGTCATTGGGATCAGTACAACCGCTAGCCTCAAAGCTTACTTCTTTCCAAGTACCAATGAGTCCAGAAGCAGAAGGCTCATCATCATCTTTACAGGATGAAAACGGCACCAAAATCAGCAGCAAAGTTGAAATTGTTAATAAATTCAAGGTTCTTTTCATTGCAATAGGGTTTAGATTTTTAAATAGGAATATTTAGTTTTTAAATAGGAATAAATATCAATATGAATGTATTGCTTTAGTTCGGTATTTGCAATTGAAATCAACAATATTTGCGGGTAGACTTCATAACCACGCGTTGCAAACACTTGCTAGCGCAGTTTAGGTGTCCACGATTAAGGGACCCCGGAATCAATCCGGGGAGGTTAGGATACACTTTGGATTAACTGCTGATAATCGGCTTTAATATCTTCATGCAAGCCTTGAAAGGCCTTCTCAATATTGATAAGCTGCCGTTTATACATATTTTCTATCACCACACTTCTGTGCACTGCTATCTTCGAGTTCTTAATCGCTTGGCAGAAATGTAGCCGTACTTCTACTTCTGTTTGCTTGTTGCCCGAATAACGGATGTACTTATTTAAGTTTCTTAAAATTTTGCGAAGGCTTTTCTTTGCATAATACAGTTGACTTGTATTTATTTCCTCCATCAAATCATCAATTTCATACTTTATCGATTCGATGTAAGCCTGTTCATCTTGGGCATCAAACAGCAAATAGGTAAGTAATTCCTTGTTGTCCTTTTTAAATCGCCCTAATTGTACGCAGAGCTGTAAAACCTCTTCAGGAGTTCTGAGTTTCAGTTCTTTTTTTATATCGGCTAATGAAGCAGGTTTCATTTATCGAAGATAGACATCTACAAGTGAAAAATAATGGAAATATTTAATGCTAAAGACTGCACTACTCAAGAATTGCTGGTCTTATTTAACTATGGATATTATTTACCTCATTTAATGAGCCATATTTTTCATTACTACGTTTAATATATTTTAGAATCTACTCTTTTTATAGTAAATTCAGTATAGAATATAAATGCAATATTGGAATAAAAGCAATTGTCTCACCACATGCTATCATACTGCACTGATTGTAGAATAATGAATTTTATAGTCAAACCGCCAATTTAGATTCCAACTGCATGAGCAAAAAACTCAACGAACTCGAAGCCACCGCTATTTGTGGAAATGATATAAGCTCCTCATGCTTATATGTGTCAGCACTTGCCATCGTCTACTCAGGGCAATATGCTTGGGTAGCGCTCTTAATGGTTGCTTTTGTCCTTTTCTTATTTCGCAAGATCTATGGCGAGGTAGTAGGCGCTTTGCCTCTCAACGGTGGAGCTTACAATGCATTACTCAATACCACAAAGAAGTCTACAGCTTCTTTAGCTGCTGCCCTTACAGTACTCTCCTATATGGCTACGGCTGTTATTTCAGGAAGTGAGGCCATCAAATATGCGCACGGACTTTGGAGTGCTTTTCCCATTATTCCAGTCACCATTGGGTTGCTCTTGTTTTTTATGGGCTTGGTAATTCTCGGAATTGGTGAGTCCTCGAAAGTGGCGATTTTCATTTTCATTTTTCATTTAGCCTCACTCACTATTTTAGTTAGTTTTTGTATCTATTTCTTTATTATCAATGGTTTAGACACCCTTCTATTCAACTTTAAAATACCAATTGAAGGTGGAGTTATAACTGCACTATTCTTCGGTTTCTCAGCGGCAATGCTCGGTATTAGTGGATTTGAAAGCTCGGCCAATTACGTAGAAGAACAGCGTAAAGGCGTATTTCCAAAAACATTACGAAATATGTGGATCGTGGTGACCGTATTTAATCCACTTATTGCATTCCTTGCTTTGGCCATTATACCAATGGATAGCGTTGCAGCGAATCATGAAGCATTATTATCCTATATGGGTGGAGTTTCAGGAGGTAATTGGCTTTCCATTTTGGTTGGAATTGATGCCACACTAGTATTAAGTGGTGCTGTATTAACCTCCTTTATTGGTGTAGGCGGCCTTATGGAAAGAATGGCACTGGATAGAATATTACCGAATTTCTTAATCAAGAAAAATAAGCGTAAAAGCCCTTATCGGATATTCATATTGTTCTTTGTGTTGTGCACTTCTATCTTGCTGGTCACCAAAGGTGATCTTGCAAAATTGGCGGGAGTTTATACAATAGCTTTTCTATCTGTAATGGCCCTCTTTGGTATTGGAAATTTACTTCTCAAAATAAACCGTTCAAGACTTCCAAGACCAGAAAGAGCAAGCTGGTTGGCACTTTTTATAGCTATATCGGCCATTGTTATGGCCATTGTTGGCAACATCATTCTTAATCCTAGTTATTTGGGCATATTCATTGAGTACCTAATTCCTACCTTGATAGTGGTTGGTTTTATGCTTTACAGAACTCAGATTTATAAAAAAGTATTAACGATTATAAACTACCTGACACCTGAAAGACGAGCCATTTTTAAAAAAATAAGTGAGTGGATTAAAAAAGAAATAATTTCAATAAATGAGCAACAATTTGTCTTTTTTACCAACCATGATGATGTGGCTACGCTTAATAAGGTGATGCAGTATATGATTCACAATGAAAATACAAGAAGACTGAAAATAGTCGTTGTACTGGATAAAGGGGAAAAAATCGCCCCCAATTTAGAACGTGATATTGAAGTACTTGATAGAGTTTACCCTGAAATTATCATCGAATTCATTCAAGAAAAGGGCGTTTTTGAACCTAAAAAGATTAATGAACTTTCTAAAAAATGGAAAATCCCAGTCAACTTCATGTTTATTGGGTCACCAGGGGACAAATTCCCTTATAAATTGCATCAATTGGGTGAAGTACGATTGATTATTTAATAATTATAAACTATAAATTAAGATGAGCCTTATATCAGAAAATGTAATTCCAGGTAATCACGGAAAAGTATTTGGAACCGATGCTAAAGAAGACCGAGATCTTGAAAAGATACAGCGAGTTATTTCTGGTCTTGAAGGAATAAAAGATGTAATCTTAAATAAAGAGGTCTATCCTAGGGAATTTACCGTACATACTTCCAAACTAGTGAGTATACTCACTATAGAAGAAAAGGTTAAAGCAATGGGTTTTCATGCTATCCCAAAAGAAATATTCCCATTATAATTACTGATCATGAACTCATTTAATTAATTAATACTAGAGTCCGAGTAAAAGTGACGTTAAATGAAATTTTACCGCACACTTACCCCTAAATCCCTTAAAGGCGACTTCGGACATCCATAATTTATTAATTCATATAATAGATTAACACTTAAAGAATAACTCAACTTATTTTACCTTTGCGCCAAATTTGAATTTATATGATTTCAGTGGACGCAGTTGGGGTTGAATTTAGTGGTACAACCTTATTTAGTAACATCACCCTTAACATCAATGACAATGACCGTATTGCCCTAATGGGTAAAAACGGAGCGGGTAAGTCTACCCTACTGAAGATTATTGCCGGGGTCAGTAAGCCTACTCAAGGTAAAATATCTGCGCCAAAGGAAGCTGTTATCTCCTACTTGCCCCAGCATCTGCTGACTGAAGACGATTGTACTGTATTTGAAGAAGCATCCAAAGCATTCTCTTCCGTACTCGAAATGAAAAATCGCATGGAGGAGCTCAACCAACAATTAGAAACCAGAACGGATTACGAATCAGATGCTTACAGCAAAATCATTGAAGAAGTTTCTGATTTAAGTGAAAAATACTACAGCAATGAAGAAGTAAATGTAGATTCTGAAGTAGAGAAAACACTTTTAGGGCTTGGATTCGTTCGTCAGGATTTTACAAGATCGACAAGTGAGTTTAGCGGTGGCTGGCGCATGCGTATTGAATTGGCCAAAATATTATTGCAAAAGCCTGATCTCATCTTGCTCGATGAGCCTACCAATCACTTGGACATAGAATCTGTTCAGTGGTTAGAAGATTTTCTAAAAACCAGTGCCAAAGCGGTAGTGGTTATCAGTCACGATAAAATGTTTGTTGATAACCTAACCAACAGAACCATTGAGATAACTGGTGGTCGCATCTATGACTACAAAACCAATTATACTCACTACCTCGAATTAAGAAAAGAGAGAAGGGAGCAACAACAAAAACAATTCGATGATCAAGCTAAACAAATGGCTGATATACAGCAGTTTATAGATCGTTTTAAAGGCACTTACTCGAAGACATTGCAGGTACAATCCAGAGTAAAAATGTTGGAGAAAATGGAAATTGTAGAGGTGGATGAAATTGATACTTCTGCCCTTAACCTCAAGTTCCCTCCTGCCCCACGTTCTGGGAATTACCCAGTAATCACAGAAGGTCTCACTAAAAAATATGGTGATCATACAGTTTTCAAAGATGTTTCTTTGACCATTTCCAGAGGCGAGAAAGTAGCTTTTGTAGGCAAAAACGGAGAAGGGAAATCCACGCTCGTTAAAGCGATTATGGGTGAACTGGAACTTGAAGGTAAAATGCAGCTGGGTCATAATTGCTTGATTGGCTATTTCGCTCAGAATCAGGCTTCACTTCTGGATGAAAAACTGACTGTATTCCAAACGGTAGATGAGATAGCCAATGGAGATGTGCGTACCAAAATTAAGGACCTTCTAGGCGCCTTTATGTTTGGGGGTGACACTATTGAAAAGAAAGTAAAGGTGTTGTCTGGTGGTGAGCGCACACGGCTTGCCATGATCAAATTGCTCTTGCAGCCAGTAAACCTTCTGATCCTCGATGAACCTACCAATCACCTTGATATCAAAACCAAGGACATCCTTAAAGATGCTTTAAAAGCCTTTGAAGGTACCATAATCCTCGTTTCTCATGATAGAGACTTCTTGGACGGTCTGGCCGATAAAGTATTTGAATTCGGCAACCAGAGAGTGAAGGAGCACTTTGAAGACATCAACGGATTCTTGAGAAATAAGAAAATGGAGAACTTGAAGGAGATTGAGAGGACGGTTTAGGTGTTAGGTATTAGATGTTAGACATTAGATGTTAGACATTAGATATTATATATTAGATATTAGATATTAGATATTAGACATTAGATATTAGTTGTACTTCTACATTCTTAATTCTACATTCTTAATTCTTATGTCTTGCTTCTTGCTTCTTACGTCTTACTTCTTACTTCAACATTCTAAAACAAAGATTCATAAATAATTTTTGCAGCTACTAGGCTTCCTTTAAGCGAGGGATGAAAACCATCAGGGCCATAATAAGAGAAGTCATTGGTTTGGTCAAAATGTACTTTCCAAACTTTACCTACCGGACAAAGAATCGATTGTGTTTTTAAACTGGCTTCAGTATAATTTTGAATAACCCCATCAAAAGTATGGTAGTAAGTACGTGAAGGCCATACCATATAAAACGCAAGCTTAGTATTGTGATTATCACACAGCGTTTTAATTAACTGCCCATATTCAAACAGCATAGTACGACCTTCGAGCTGGGACGAAGGACCTTGCTGAACAATAACGAAATCAAATTTCTCGCTTTTTATATGATTTTGTATTAGTTCTTCATTCCAATGATCTTCCAATCCATAATTAGGAAAGGTGAGTGTTTTGTACTCAATGTGATTTCCTTTTTTCTTTCCAATCTCTTGTATGAGTTTAGGTAAATCGTTCGTGTAGGTCAGACTATTCCCCACGAACAAGATATTATTTGAATGAGGCTTCTCTTCACATTTTCCTGATAATAAAACCAGGCAGCAAAAACAATAGAATAAATACGATCTCAAACTCATCTGCCTGTGTTTATAATTGAACCAATTACGCTCTGAATAGTATGCTGTTAAAATAAAGCCTAAAATTCCGAATTACAATTTAACTGATTTTACTCAATCAAATTCTGATCCCCTTTAATCGCCATTTTCAAGGAGTGAATTAATAGGTGCATTTTTGACCAAACCAGTCAAACCCCATATGAATGACGGTTATGTCAGGTCATATTACAAGTGGAAAACAGCCTTTTGGGGCGATTTAAGAAGGTGATTATCAACTTACGTCATTATCTTGCGTTTAGAAATTAGCACCTTAAAACCTGAATGACATGATTAAATCTAATTTGATTTCTCGCAGAACATTGGTTAAAAGTTCAATTTTTGGAGTTCTGGCTGCCTCAATACCAAGCATTTCATATGCTCAGAAAATAACTCAGAAATTAAGTTCATCTGTAAATGGTGATCTTTTTCATCGCTATCCGTCTATTGATGATAGTATAGTTGCAGAAGTGGTTGGCGCCTCTCATTTCAATTTGGATCGTGTAAAGGAGCTAGTGGACAAAAGACCGGAGCTTTCAAGAGCCACCTGGGACTGGGCATTTGGAGATTGGGAAACGGCCATAGGTGCAGCATCTCATGTAGGCCGAAGAGACATTGTAGCCTATCTGATGAGCAAAGGTGCCAGGCCTGACATTTTCACTTATGCCATGCTTGGGGAATATGAAGTGGTTAGGGGAATGATTGAGGCTACACCGGGTGTAGAGGAGATTGCCGGCCCTCATGGCATTAGTCTATTACGACATGCTGAAATTGGGTCACGAAATAAGGACCTGACTACTGTACAGAAAGAGCAAGCACAAAAATTAGTCACCTATCTCCAAGAGCTTGGGAATGCGGGTGGAAAGAGTGACTATCTGGAAATGGCAGAGGACGATAAGGAAAAGTACTTAGGTGATTATATGTATGGCGAGGGCCCTAATGATGGCTTTAGCATCAAGTTAAATATGAGGAAAATGATTGCGCTTGGTAAACTTGGGCAATTCGGTGGTGGTCTGTTAATGCTTTCGGAGAATAGGTTTACTTATAATGGTACTCCTTCCGTTGAAATTTCATTTACCATCGAAAATGATAGAGTTATCGCACTAACTGTGCACGAGCCGGACTTGACATTGGTAGCTAAAAAAGTTTAAATCTGATCATTCTCTATGAACGATTTCAAATCATCTAACCTTTCCTCCACCTCTACCTTTTTCAAGGCATAAACCTCATCTTGCTTCACGTTATTAGAATAGTGATTCCAATGCTTTTGAGCCTTTTTTAATACTCTAGGTGTAATGGTAAACTCTTTGTGGTCTAATAAATCTTCAGCTATTCGAGAAACTTTGAAACTGCCAAATAGGTGCAGTTTGAATATTTCCACATAACTAGTGCTTATGTCAAAACCCTCCAGTGCTAAGAGCATATCACCCGCGATATCAGCATTATCTTTACTTTTAATCGCATCCAACAATGGTTCCAACGCTGCGGCATTGTCTTCAATCAACCCTAATGTTCGAGCCGCCATGTACCTTGATTCTGAATTGGGATGATCAAGCAGTGTTATCATCCCTTTCACCACTTCTTCTCCACCAATATGTCCTAAAGAATCTGAGGCTTCATAGGCTTTTTCAGTCAATTCGCCTGAAAGTTGATTTATTAAAGAGGAGATGTCAATGGCCATAGAATGAAGATTGTTTAAATGTCAAAAGTACGATAACTGGTGAAGAATTTTCCAAAAAAAAACGACAAGGAGTATTCCTTGCCGTTTTTATAACTTTTAATTGATTCAATAACTATTTATCATCCCGCTCTTCCTTATATTTTTTAATCTGCTCTTCAAGTAACTTTTTATCGCCAACAAGCACCAATGTCATGTCCTCATATTTGAAATGATCACGCATCATCTCAGATACCTTCATGGGGGTTACAGCATAGATATTTTTTACTCTGTCAGTTAAATACGAATCATCTAGCCCATTAATATCAATAAAGTTTAACTGACCAATGATCCCACCTGGTGTAGAATTTTGAAGTACAAAAACACCCGCTTCATAGCGTTGAATCCCCTCCAATTCCTCTTTTGATGGTGGTTCATTCTGGAGTAATGTTATTTCTTTAGCAATTTCTTGTAAAGAGGCGCCTGTATGCTCACTGGTTACATCTGCCTGCTCGTACCACACCGAAACCCCTCGCCTATTTTGTATGGCACTGTGGGGTGAATAGGTGTATCCTTTATCCTCACGAATATTGGAAGTAATTCTAGAACCAAATGAACCACCCAAAATTGAATTTGTAATCTGTAGTGCTACATAGTCATCGCTTTTTGGTGTAAGCGTAGGTAGACCAATCATTAATGTAGATTGTGGTGCTCCTGCCCTATCAATCATGGCGATTTCATTAGTTTTTACCTGATCAGCTGGTGGGTAACTTACCTCTGGTCCTTCTTTCCATCCAGTAAATGATTCTGCTATCGCTTTGGTTACATTCGCTTCATTATACTTACCTACTACATAAAGGGTTGATCTTTTCGCGCCAAAGTTGCTTTCATAGAACGTTTTTACCATATCTAAATTATAACTATCGAGCATCTCCTCAGTAGGAAAATATCGGCCATACGGATGATCTTTATAAATAATAGAAAAGAACTTTGCCTGAGCCTGTGATTGGGGCACTGAAGTTTGAACGCTCAAATTACGCTTTAAATCATTCTTAAGTCGATCCATCTCAGTTGATGGAAAGGCTGGGTTCATCACTATGTCTGCAATAACAGCAATGAGGTCAGGGGCAAATTCCGATAAAACCGAACCTGAAATGGTAACCTGATCAGGTCCCACATTAAGATTAATTTGACCACCCATGGCGGCTACTTTTTTGGAAATAGTTTTAAAATCCATTGAAGTAGTACCTTCTTTCATCATGTTTCCAGTTAAATCGGCCAACCATACTTGATTGGCTGCTTCATGCACATTACCCGTCTTAATAATCAAATTGATATTTACTTTGGGAATGGCTCCATAACTGACCAAAGTTGATGAAAGTCCATTTGGCAACGTATTTACCTTCTTCGAAGGCAGCTTAAAGTCTTTGGGTGTTCCTCCAGGAGGTGGTGTTTGTTTTTGTGCCTCCAAAAATGTTGCTGTTAGAAATAAAACAGCAACTATTGAAAATTTATATATTCTTATCATAATGATGGAGCTTTTGGGTCTACGATTAATATTGTTCTATTGCCTTTTCTTAAATATTCCTTCATTGTTTTTTTAATCAGTTCAGGCGTTACTTTTTTAAATTCACTTTCAAGTGTGTTGATTCTTGAGGGATCATCATCAAATAGTGCGAACGAGGCCAATAAATCTGCACGTCCAATACCAAAAAATCCACCTAAATCATTATAAAGGCTTGAACGAATTTTTATGATAGCCAAATCTAGTTCCTCTTGATTTATATTCTTTTCCAGATCAGCAATAGCTTTATCGAGTTCAACAAGAATGGAATCTGAAGAAACGTTATTGTCATGAATTAAATCAAACATCCAAATCATAGGTCCATTGTAATTGTACATATTACCTAAGTAATTAATACCCCCACTTACATTACCTGTAAATCCTTTTTCTTGTACCATTGATTGGTTCAATTTACTGTCGTCTCCTTGAAGTAAAAGCTGGTCTATTAAACCCATAGCATAATATTCACTACTGTTTCTTTCGGGCATTTTATAGGCTACAGCTATGGCTGGTTTATTGGCTAATTTATCTTCTTTGGTAAATCGTTTCTCAACCTCTTGTCTTGGTTCTGAAATGTCTGGTTTAGCGGGTAACTCCGAAGAAGTTATTTGTCCAAAATATTGATCAATCCATTTCTTTGCATCTTCAATTTCAAAATCTCCCACAACAGCTAGTGCTGCATTGTTAGGTGCATAGTAAGTTTTAAAAAAACTGTCTACATCTTCCAGTTTCGCTGAATCTAAGTCGGCCAAGTCACCATAAAAGTTATGAGCATTGTACCAATTCTCGTTGGCATATTGTGGCATATCCAACCAGGGAAATCCTCCATAAGGCTGATTGAGCACATTTACCTTCACTTCATTTTTAACCACTCCTTGCTGATTGGTAAGATTATCCTGTGTGATGTCTAATCCACTCATTCGATCAGCTTCTGCCCAGAGCGCTGTTTCTAATTTATGGGCAGGCATTACTTCGAAGTAATTGGTAAAATCAAATCTGGTAGAGCCGTTCAAGATGCCGCCATTTGACTGTACCAACTTTATAAATTCCATTTTACCGAGATTTTTCGAGCCTTGGAACATCATGTGTTCAAATAGGTGGGCAAAACCAGTCCGATCTTTAGGTTCAATGCGAAAACCAATGTTATAGTATGCCGCTACTACTACTGTTGGAGCCGTTTTATCTTGCGATAATATTACTTTTAATCCGTTATCTAGTTTGTAGTATTCCACAGGAACCTGAAAGGATGTCTCAGTACTTTCCTTTTCAACATTACATCCTGTGATAAGTAATGCAAGGAAAAGAGCACTAGCCCAATGTTTTAGTTTAATTAAATGAGTCATAATTTTAGTTTGATGAATGATACAATTTAAGTGATATATTTCAGCTGTC
This sequence comes from Fulvivirga sp., assembly GCA_048268855.1. Taxonomy (GTDB): domain Bacteria; phylum Bacteroidota; class Bacteroidia; order Cytophagales; family Cyclobacteriaceae; genus Fulvivirga. The sequence continues at coordinate 230,497 of JBLWUR010000002.1, read as the reverse complement.
AAAATCGGGTTCTGTTTAGTCCACCTTACTTCCTGCTTTGCTATGAATCCCTTTAAACAGATCTATCCATAAATTCCAATCAGCAACAGTACAATGGGGATCATTTGTCTTATCAACTATTTGTTGTAGGTATCCAAGATCAAAATCATGAGGAAAATTATTCATGGCTTCTAGATTACCCTCCAACCATGATTCATTCAAAATGTGGTTCAAACGAATCATATCAAATTGATTGATTTTGAATCGGTTCACCGAGGCAGTTAAAAATGACGTTTTAATGTATTCGCTTTTTGTATTGGCGTACTTCCCTTTTACTACTTCTTTTTTCCATTTAATCGCCCTTAATAATTGGGCGGGCTCATCTATTGTTGCTTTCGACTCTTCCCATATATAAATCCAATAATCCTTATTAAAAAAGGCCGATGAGACAGTGTACAGCTGATAAAAAGGAAGCATCGATTTGATAGTGACCAATCTAAGTTTGTTTAAAATGGACCTTATCCTAAAAGCATTCTTGAAATAAAGATTTAAAATCGACATCCCTACATTGGGCAATTTAGGTAAGAGCTCGTCTATATCCTCAGTTAGCTGGTTTGTAGATCCATTTATTAATGCAGGGTTGCCATTCCAACCTAGCTTAATAATTAGAATGTTCTGTGATTGCATCAATTTTAGTATTTGTTCAATAGAAATGGAATGGGTAATCCATGCGTCCTCCTCTAGTAATAAAAAATAATCATTGCACTTACTAATACCCTCTTTCCATAATTGAACTGGAATAATATCGTTCTTATAATCTTGTAACCCATCAAGGTGTTGTGATATAGCCGAAGTTTTATTGTCATACTCATCAGACTTGATAAAAGTCACCAAAGGAAACTGCTCCATTATGCGATCTATGTACACCTGAGGGGTGCCATCATCCAGAATCGTCACCTTATAATCACCAACAATGTTTAATTCAATACTTCTCAAACACCTTTCCAAATAATAGGGCCGATAAAAGGATTTTACGATAATATCCATTCAAAAAAATCAATTTAGAAATGATGAAATTACGTAATACTTGGGGTCTTTCAAGCCAAATGGAATCAATTTTCAAATTAAGGAATAATACCTTATTTCACTTAAAAGCTATGTTTAACCTTAATAATGATATTTGCTTGAATAGTGCATTTAATGTAAATTGAACAATGGCACAATATACAATAAAGGTAAACGGCAAATCACTTCAGGTGGAAGTAGACGCTGACACGCCCATGCTATGGGTATTACGTGATCATTTAAAACTATTAGGAACTAAGTTTGGATGTGGTATAGGACAATGTGGTGCCTGTACCATCCATTTTGATGGAGTGGCCACTCGCTCCTGTTTAATCCCAATTTCAGCAGTTGGTGAAAGTCCCATTACAACCATTGAAGGACTTTCTGAAGAATATAACCATCCAATCCAAAAAGCATGGCTGGCCCATGATGTGCCTCAATGTGGCTATTGCCAAAGTGGACAGATGATGAATGCCGCTTCGCTGTTAAAGCAAAATCCCAATCCCAGCGACAAAGAAATTGAAGCTGCGATGCATGGCAATATCTGCCGTTGTGGAACTTACATACGTATTAAAGCAGCTATTAAAACAGCGGCCAAAGGTTAATTAATCTCCTAAAAACGACACCATGACATTAATAAAAACAAAATATAATAGAAGGTCATTTTTAAAGGTGACAGCCGCAAGTACAGGCGGCTTGGTTTTGGGATTTAGCTGGTTGGCCTCCTGTTCGCCCTCGGCTAAGGAGCTAGTGAAAATGCCCAAAGAATGGTTTAATATTAATGCCTTCTTAAAAATTGGTGACAACGGCATAGTTACTATCATGTCACCCAATCCTGAAATTGGGCAAAATGTGAAGACTTCCATGCCTATGATCGTGGCTGAAGAATTGGATGTTGATTGGAAAGATGTAGTAGTAGAACAAGCAGGCTTAGACACCACCAAGTACACACGCCAATTGGCTGGAGGAAGTCAGTCTATACGCCAAGGATGGCAAAGCTTAAGAATGGCGGGTGCCACAGCCAGAAAGATGTTACTTGAAGCTGCCGCTAAACAATGGAATGTCCCAGTCTCAGAATTGACTACTGAAGCCGGTGTAATAAAAAACAGCTCGGGTAATACACTTACCTATGGCGAAGTAGCTTTTGCGGCTGCTAGTATTGAAATACCTGAAGAAGTACAATTAAAGGATCCTAAGGATTTTAGAATCATAGGTTCACGCACTAAAAATGTAGATGGGCCTAAAATAATCAAAGGTGAGCCCCTTTTCGGAATTGACTATGAACATGAAGGCATGCTCATTGCCATGATTGTCCACCCTCCCGCTTTTGGTATGAGACCAAAATCCGTTGACGATAGTGCTGCCCGTTCAATGCCCGGAATCAAAGAAGTAATCACTATTACAACTTATCCCGAAGGAATTGAAAAACAGTGGTCGGATACCAATGCCTTTCCTGAACTCGTGGTAGTAATTGGCGACAGCACCTGGCAAGTAATGAAGGCAAAGAAAGCCTTAAAAATTGAATGGGAAACAGTCACCAAAGCAGAAAGCACTAGTGATCATGAGGCAGCATTAACGGCCTTAACAGAGAAAAAAACTGAACCCTCACGCCAGGACGGCAATCCTGATAAGGCATTCAAAAATGCTGCTAAAGTGATCGAAAGAACCTATAGTGCCCCATTCTTAGCGCATAACACCATGGAACCCATGAATTTCTTTGCCAACGTAACCAAAGAAAGGGCTGAACTTGTTGGGCCTGTACAAACACCAGAGTATTTAAGTAAAACCGTTGCTGCAGTTCTAGGAATGCCTGAAGATAAAGTTTCCATTATGATGACTCGAATGGGTGGTGGTTTTGGCAGGAGGTTATATGGAAATTTTGGAGTAGAAGCAGCAGTAATATCAAAACAAGTCAATGCCCCTATTAAGTTGATTTATACGCGAGAAGATGATATGACTCAGGGCACCTACAGACCCGCTTACAAAGTAAAATATCAGGCTGCATTGGATGCGAACAATGAGCTAGTAGGATTTAGAGTGCGTGGAACTGGCATAAATGGCAGCCCCGTATTTGATAATCGTTTTCCAGCAGGTGCTGTTGAAAATTACAGTTCAGAAAATCATAGGTTGGAATCAAATATTACCACAGGTGCTTGGCGAGCTCCCTCCTCTAATTTTATCGCTTTTGCTGAGCAGTCCTTTTTAGATGAAGTAGCGGAGGCAGCAGGTCAGGATCCAATTGATTTTAGATTGAAGCTATTTGAAAAAGCAATAGCCAACCCGATAGGCGAACGAAATGATTATGATGCTGAACGATATGCCGGAGTACTGAAGTTAGTGAAGGAAAAATCTAAATGGGGAACGAATAAAGACGGAGTATATAGAGGAGTAACCGCCTATTATTGTCATAATTCATATGTGGCTCAGGTAATAGATCTGGAAATGAATGGCAATAAACCTCGTGTTAAAAAAGTATGGTGCGCCATTGACTGTGGAATTGTAGTGAACCTAGAAGGCGCTCTAAATCAGGTTGAAGGGGGTATTATCGATGGTATCGGTCATGCTACCTATAGTGCGATGACCATTACTGATGGCCGTCCAGATCATAAGAACTTCGATACTTATAGAATGATGCGTCACTCTGAATCTCCGATAGAAATAGAAACTTTCTTTGTGGAAAATGAGATTGCGCCAACGGGTTTGGGTGAGCCTTCATTGCCACCAATTGCAGCTGCTTTGGCCAATGCCATTTATGTGGCTACAGGCAATCGGGTGGCTGATCAGCCCTTCATTGACCATATTAAGGTTTAATAAAGTTTGAGGCAGTCCGTTCTAATGAATTAAAAATTACCTAGTTTTCGACCAATGGAAGATTGGATGAACTGGCCTTGGAGTGAAATGTTACTTGCTAGCATTACACTGCCTTCATTATTAGCCATTGTTCTTTTGTTGTTAAACAAATACCCAGCGAGTAGATATTTGGGTAAACTTATAGCTACGGGTTTATTTGTGGCTTTCTCAGTTGTTGTATTGCAATCCGCCTGGATTGCCATCATTACAATGGCGGTTATTTTTTATTTATACACTCGCGCGTTTTTTCTCCAAAACACAAGAATCAATTGGATTCATATATCACCTATCATAATCGTTCTGCTCCTTACCTATTTGCCAGGGCTAGCACATTTTCAACTGGCAATTCGTAGTATCCTAACCTTGATTGTACTGGGTTATGTATTTAGAGTGATTTTTAAATTGAACAAAGAAGGTAAATTGAGGGGTATTCCTTGGTTTGCAAATCCCGGAAGTCGATTAGTCTGGTTTAGAAATTTCGTAGCCTACCACATTGTCTTTCTACTTTTCTTGACAATTAATTACGATAATTTGAATGTTGGCTATTTGGCCACAGCCATTTTAATTCAACTTGGCTTCGTTTATTATCAATTAATTAAAGAGTCTGCATTTCTTTCGCCCATGCTACTGGGAAACAAATATCAAAAATCAGCACTTGGGGCAACACATAAATACAACATTCTCAACAAACTAAACGCTAAACTCTCTGAAGGTAAATTCTATTTAGAAAGTACCGTTTCACTAAGTAGTTTGGCCAAAGAATTACACACCACTACTCATCATCTCTCACAAGTAATCAACGAATCAAAGAGGATGAGTTTTCAGGAACTTATAAGTCAATATAGAATACGTGAGGCTAAAAGAATATTACGTGACCCGGCACATCAACAAGCTAAAATAGAAACTATCGCGTTGATGGTAGGCTACTATTCCAAGTCCTCTTTTAATACTGCTTTTAAAAAATATACAGGCCTCACTCCTAAGGAGTATAAGCAGTCTAAAAACGTTCGACCTTATCGGAATGAACATCAAAATGCTCAGGAAGGCCGTTTTTCAAAAAACATTCTCGTTAGTTGGTACTATGTTTTATCAGTAACAATCAATGAAATCATGGTCAATAATTTTTTGAAAATATTCCTTAGAACGTTAAAAAGAAACAAAGCCTTTACGGCCATTAATCTGTTTGGACTCACGTTAGGTTTTTGTTGTAGCATTTTCATCTATCTGTTTATTTCAGATGAGATGTCATTCGATAAAGGAATTCCGGATAGTGAGGATATTTATCGTATCAGCTGGATCAATGAAAATCCGCAGACAAGAACACCACACCCTATGGCTCAGGCAATGGCGGAGAGTTTTCCTGAAGTGGAAGCCGCTACCAGTATCTCTCCATGGTATGGAGCGGGTCTAAATTTGCAATCGATTAAAGTTAAAAATGTAGAGAAGGATATCCTTTTTGAAGAGCCTAACTTCTTTTTTGCGGATTCTACATTTTTAGATGTTTTTAAATTACAAGTACTGGCAGGTGATTCTGGTGCATTAAAGAAACCTTGGAGTTTTGTGATCACCGAAGCCATGGCTAAGAAGTATTTCGGAGAGGAAGATGCCGTAGGCAAAGAATTGGTAGTGGATGACATGCCCCTATCAGTATCGGCAGTGGTGAAGGGAATGCCTAAGAATTCGCACTTCCATTTCAATGCACTTATATCTTATGTATCGTTAAAGAAACTCAATCCTGATAATCCCTGGCTTACATGGGGTGATTTTGGACATTTCAATTATATCAAAACAACACCTGGTACGGACAAAAATAGCCTTCAAGCTAAAATTTCCGATTGGGTGAGTCCCTATCTTAATTGGAGCAGCGAGTCGACAGCATCATTAAAAAGAGGTGATATTTATTTCGAACTGCAGCCCATCACAGACATTCACTTGCATTCCCATCTTCGTTGGGAATTAGAGAGCAATGGCAACATTAGTTATGTTTATATTCTTTCCTTTACCCTTCTTTTTATTATTCTCATAGTTATAATCAACTATGTTAATCTTACTACCGCTAAATCATTAAACCGAGCGAAGGAAGTTGGCATTCGCAAAACGATGGGTGCCATGCCCAAGAGTTTAAAGTGGCAATTTTACTCTGAGTCATTTTTTGTGTGCTTTGCTGCTGTCCTTTTGGCGTTGGTTTTGGCATTGACCTTTTTAGATGTATTTAATCTGTTAGCTCATAAGTCTTTTATGCCCACAGATATATTTAATGTAAGCTTTTTACTTAAAATATTTATCGCAACGGTCCTCCTATCCATTATAGCTGGTTTTTACCCTGCCTTTGTACTGACTTCTTTTGATCCAACGGCTGTACTCAAAGGGAAATTTTCAAATTCTGGTCACGGCACTAGATTACGAGGCATATTGGTAGTACTTCAATTTTTTGTATCAGCCGTGTTGATTACTGGCAGCGTGGTGGTGTTGAAGCAAATTGATTTCATGAAGAACAAAGACTTGGGGTTTGACAAAGAAGCCGTGGTCTCAATCAAGATTCATCAGAGTGTAGAAATTGGAGGTATTGACCAAGACAAGCTTCAAAGTTTGGAAACCAAATTCAAGTCAATTGCCGGGGTCATTGAAACATCGGCCGTCTCTAATTTACCTGGCGAGCAGTTTGATCAAAATCCAATATACCTTACCAACGACCCAAGCAACCAAATTGACGTTTCGGAAATGTATGTTGATTTTAATCTGATTGATGTCCTGAACCTTCAATTAGTCAAAGGGCGTAATTTTGATCGTTCACATTCTGATGATGTAAAAGGTCATAATTTCATTATCAATGAAACTGCCGCTAAGCAGCTCCAACTAAAACAACCTATCGGAAATGAATTGACATGGGAAACTACATGGGAAAATTATAAAGGAAACATAATAGGTGTAGTTAAGGATTTTCATTTTAAATCAATGCATGAGCAAATTCAGCCCTTGATTATAAAAATAGATCCCGGAGCCATTAATTATCTGGTAGTGAAACTAGACGGCCGCAATTTTCAAAAGAGTCTAACTGAAATGAAAAGTGCCTACTCTTCTGTTGAGGCAGAAGTGCCATTTGAGTATCACTTCCTTGACCAACAGCTTGCTGATTTATACAATAATGAAGTACGCACATTGAATATTTTTGCGGTTTTCACAGGTGTGGCTTTATTTTTAGCCTGTTTGGGCTTGTTAGGTATGGCAATGGCCATTTTAAACCAAAAAATAAAGGAAGTGGGTGTAAGAAAAATATTGGGAGCCAGTTCGAGTCAAGTGATGGGTATGATCCTAAGTAAATTTGCTCGTTTAATTACCTTGGCACTGCTTATGGGTCTTCCTATAGGCTATTTGTTGATGCAACGTTGGTTGAGTGAATTCTCGTATCAGGTGGTACTCGGGTTTATTCCATTCATCATAGCCGGAGTGGTTATGATTGTGGTAGCCATCGCCAGTGTAAGCGTCATTGTATTAAAAATAGCGTTTTCTAATCCCGTAGATGCACTTCGGTATGAATAAGAATATGATGCATTTGTATGCTGTTCATTAAGTGCTGATTGTTTTTAGCTAAGATTGGTTGAAAAAAAACGTAATATTATAGACCGTTAAACCTAAATATTATGAAAAAGAAAATATTAATGGGGTTAGGAATAGCATTCCTACTTTTTGTTCTCTGGGTAGTCTATGGATTATTTATTGCAACACCAGTCAGTCCCCCCGCAACAGCTTCGTACAACGAGGGTGGCTTAGAAATCAGCATTGACTATAGCCAACCTTCCAAAAAAGGAAGACTTATTTTTGGTGAGGAAAAAGATGACGCCCTTCAGCCCTTTGGGAAATATTGGAGGTTGGGTGCCAACGCAGCTACTGAAATCACTTTCAATAAGGATGTTACATTTGGTGGTGAACCAGTAGACGCAGGTACATACAGGATGTATGCCGTACCTGGAGCAAATGCTTTTAAAGTTACCCTAAATAGTGAAACTGAAGTTTTCTTTGGAGTAGCTGAGCCTAACCATGATTTAGATATTGTGACCGTTGAAGCTCCTGTTCAAAAACTGGGATCCGTAGTAGAAACATTTTTAATTGGGTTCAGTACCACCGACAGTGGTGTGACTATTAACTTCAGTTGGGATCAAATTATGTTTACTGTTCCTGTTTCACTACAATAAATAAATAATGGCATTTACTTTTCGGAAAAAGTGGTGGGTGATCCTGCCACTTTTTCTTGTTTTTCTTGGATTCACCTATTGGCTAATAGGCCTTATACAGTACCGGCTTAAAGTAATGGATGTAGAAGAATACGAGCCTATTTCTACGTTAAAAGTGCCTGAGCACCTGCTCACTAAAGCCAAGTTTCCCTTTATTGATGTACACAACCATCAATTTACTATGCCCATCCAAAATCTCGAGAAACTGGTAAAGGACATGGATGAATTGAATATGGCCGTTATGGTCAACCTTAGCGGCTTTAGAGGTAAATATCTCGAATGGTCGATGGAGAATGTTAAAGAGCATTACAGCAATCGTTTTGTGTTATTTATGAATATTGATTTCGAGCTGATAGATGAGGAAGGTTGGCCTAACGAAACACTTTCCATGATGGAGGACGCTGTGAAATTGGGAGTCAAAGGTTTGAAAGTTTATAAGAGTTTGGGCTTAACAGATACCGATAAAGATGGAAATCGAATTAAAGTAGACGATCCACGTTTGGATCCAATTTGGGCTAAATGCGGAGAGTTGGGTATTCCTGTTCTCATTCACACGGGTGAACCAGCGGCCTTTTGGTTACCAAAGGATAAGCATAATGAACGGTGGTTGGAACTTAAACAATACCCAAGTAGATATAAAGATCCTGAGAAGAATCCATCTTTTGAAGTGGTAATGGAGGAACAGCACAACATCTTCAGGAAACACCCCGAAACTAAATTCATTGCTGCCCATTTAGGGTGGTACGGCAATGACCTCGCCCGTTTGGGACAATTATTAGATGAAATGCCCAATGTATACACAGAATTGGGTGCTGTACTAGCCGAACTAGGCCGACAGCCAGTAACTGCCAGAGAATGGCTTATTCAATATCAGGATAGGGTGATGATGGGTAAAGACACTTACAAAAAAGAAGAATATTATACCTATTTCAGAGTGCTAGAGACTAAGGATGAATATTTTGATTATTACAGAAAACGTCATGCCCATTGGAAGATGTATGGTTTAAATCTTCCTGATTCTGTGTTGAAAAAGGTTTATTATCAAAATGCTCTTAACGTAATTCCAGGTATTGACAGCTCATTATTTTCGGTAGAGGACTAAAAATTTAAATTAACATCCCTCCCATTATACTGAATGTACTTTTGTCCAAAGGCAAAACTTGCTCGAGCTTGGCCGTCACAATCACTATGGAAATTGAGCGTAATGTGTCCAAGATCAACTGAAGAGCCCGCTTTAATGTTTTGAATATAGCCTTGTCCATCAATAGGGTTCAAACGGCATTGTTCATAATTGTATCGCGCATCAATAAGCGCATGGTACTCTATACCCCCCTGATCGTTACGTACTTCGGCTATTTGGCCACCCCCCGTTATCTCGTAAGTATCGTCATAGACATTTGGATAGGTATTGTTCTGATTTACTTTAACAAACCATACATTTTGTTGAGCAGCAACAAACACATCAGTTGGTGGAATATCATTGGTTCTATCAATTTCAGAATCAAATTTAGGTCGGGTTAGACTCAGGTTTATCAATGTATCTTGTCCCTCACCAATAACGATATCCTGCTCGGCAAATACACTGATCACTTTACCCGTATTTTTTTCTTCCGCAAAGGGTACAGTATAAAGTCCGTAAAACTTAAAGTCAGCAGCCAGTAAATCAATATCAGCGAACAAAATTGACATTACGCCAGATTTTTGAGTGGCGTCCCATAGCGCGGCAATAATGATGTTTCCGGCATTATTAATGGCAGGTAGTGGATCATTTGCTGTTACGTTTATATAAATCAGCCCTGAACTCGAGTATTCACTAGTACTTCCTTCTGAAAAAGTTACATTACTCGGAAGTTCTTCACCTTTAAAAGCCATATTCGCCAAGGAAGCACAGTAACCAATAGTAACTCCCGCTCTAAATCCTTGTTGCAACACTCGTAGATCAGGATTGTTGTCACGAAGCTCCTTTATCTTTTTGCAAGAATTTAATGGAGCCAACACAAAAACAAACAAAATAAGTAGGGTCACTCCGGTCGAAACTGACTTAATATTATATTCCATAGTTCATCAAATTACAAAATATTGACCTATTTAATTGGAAAATTTTAGTTTTTATGAATAGTATCATCTGTCCTATTAATTCATATGGATATACTTACACATGTAAATATTTAACTCTGATTATAAAAAATAATTTCAATCCACTGATATACTGGACAATGGATTATTAAGGATTTTCTAGTATTGAGGATCATCGTATTACAAGAGGTGTAATTGATACTTAGGGTACGATATACTTACATTCATCCCATTTTTGATATTGCAGAAGCATTTCAATTTTTATCTATCTTCCAGCTGTATCAATTACATAACAACCATGCAAATAATTAATACTTTATCTCTCAACTTAATACTATCACTCATACTGGCCTTCAGTCAATCAATACATGCTCAGACTTTAAAAAATGGTTGGGAAACTAAATTATCTAATTCTTTAAATCAATTTTTAGAATGTTCCAATGGAAATGCAATTAGCGACAACTGCCGAACCTATTCTGGTGAATCACTCAATACCGTTTATGGTCTAGATGATTTTTATTCTACCTCCCTAGGTAGATATTTATATGTCAATGAAATATCAGATATGCTTTCAAGTAGTAGCAAGTGGACACTTCTTGGAAAGGGTTTCGACCAAAAGGCTCTTATTGAAGCGCAGGATTTTGCTAATTCAAAAAAAGCAGTAGTAGCCATCTATAAAAATGCTCAAGGAGAAGGCCTGCACGTAGCTTTAATATTACCTGGGACGATTATTAATTCAGGCACATGGGGGTATAAAGTACCTAATGCGGCTTCCTTTTTTACAGGAGAACCCTCCAAATCCTTTATGAATAAAGGTTTATCCTATGCTTTTAATAAAAGCCAGATAGGATTTGTTAATCTGTATGCAAGAAACTACTAAGAGTATTAATAAATAATAGCGTACATAGTCACTCTATTAAAATCAAATAGTTTGTACTTTTATCAAGCGCCATTGATAAAAGTACATTATGCTGAATCATCAACTATTTGAAAAAAATCCATCGCTATTCGTTTTTCTACCTCTCTACTATACCGTTTGGTGTGATGCCGTGCTTACTCCTACAGAAGTTAGCGCCATCCAAAATTTGGTGAATCATCAGCCCTGGTTGTCTAGCGAAGAAAAACAATTTTTATTGAGTCAATTAAATCCAGCTACACCCCCAATACCTGATGAACTCAAAAACTGGCTTGCTGAAATTCAAAAAGTAGCAGATCAATCAAGTGCGGACAAAAAATTAGGCCTTATTGACATTGGTCTTGCACTTGCAAAAGTCCATGGCGGAATAGATAATATTCCAAAAGACTCTCTGAAAGAATTGAGAGATATAGAAGCCGTACTGGGAATCATTAGCAGTGAATCAACATTTAGCTTTAATGCCGCTAAAAGAAAGACTATTACTGATCAACAAAAAACAAAGGCCTCTTTTGAAATAGATAAGATGTCCACTTTATTAGATGGCGCTCAGGCTGATATTATCAATAAAGTAAAGACCGTTATCTCCGATCCCGCTTTTAAATACGTTGATACGGGTGATTTACCTAAATACAGGGTACAAACATTGCAATGGTGTCAGTTACTCGCGGCACAGGGATTTGGTTCTAAGGCCTTTCCAAAAGAATATGGTGGCGGTGGAGATATGGCAGGCTATTTTGCTATCATGGAAACCATCAGCTACCATGACCTGAGCTTAGTCATTAAATTTGGCGTCCAATTTGGGTTGTTTGGAATGAGCATCTATTTTCTGGGCACAGAAAAACATCATAAAAAATACCTCAAAGAGATAGGCACCTTAGAACTGCCTGGCTGTTTTGCCATGACAGAAACAGGCCATGGCTCCAATGTAAAAGGATTACGAACTACGGCTACTTATAATCATAAGGAAAAAATCTTTATTGTAAATACACCAGATACGGCCGCACAAAAGGAGTATATTGGAAATGCTGCCCTCCATGGCCAAATGGCTACCGTATTTGCCAAATTAATCATTGATGGAATAGATTATGGCGTGAATGCTTTCCTCGTTCCTCTTAGAGATAAAAAAGGCAAAAGTCTCAAGGGAGTGAACATTAAAGATTGTGGACGGAAAATGGGTCTCAATGGTGTAGATAATGGCATTATTAATTTTGATCAAGTGATCATTCCTTATGAGAATATGCTTGACCGTTATGCTTCTATAGACAACGAGGGAAAATTTAATAGTCCTATAGCCAGTGATAACCGCAGGTTTTTTACCATGCTCGGAACATTGGTAGGTGGACGCATCGGAATTCCAAGATCAGGAAACAGTGCTACAAAATCGGGATTAACAATTGCCATAAAATATGCCGATCAAAGAAAGCAATTTGGCCCAGAACATGCGCCAGAAGTGCCCATTCTCAACTATCGCACCCACCAGAGAAGATTAATGCCCCTATTGGCCAACACGTATGCTTTACATTTTTCATTGCAGTACCTAACTGATCGATTTCTCAATCGATGCGAAAGTGACATGCAAGAAATTGAAGCTTTGGCTGCAGGACTTAAAGCTTTTACTACTTGGAATACCACTGCTACTTTACAAGAATGTAGGGAGGCTTGTGGCGGTAAAGGATATATGTCAGAAAATAGAATTGATGCGCTTAAAAATGATACTGACGTTTTTACAACATTCGAAGGAGACAATACCGTTTTGATGCAATTGGTGGCTAAAAGTCGGCTTACTGAATTTAAACAGGAATTTAGCAATATGGATTTTTTTGGAATCGTAAATTATGTAGGCTCGCAAGCTAAGACTTCCTTCATGGAATTAAACCCCCTCATCGTGCGTAAAACCGATGAAAGTCATTTACTCGATCCTGAATTTCAGTTGAGTGCCTTTCAATACAGAGAAAGAGATATCCTCACCTCAGCGGCTCGTAGACTGAAGAAACATCTTGATAATGGTATGGACTCATTTGATGCCTTCAACCAGACGCAATATCATTTAGTAAATGTCGGGCATGCCTTTGTTGAACGAGTAGTACTCGAACAATTTATTATACAAATAGAGAAAACCGAAGACAAGGCTTGCAAGGCTGTCCTTAAAAAGCTTTGCGACCTATTTGCTCTTTCACAAATTGAGAAAAATAAGGGCTGGTATCTTGAGCATGATTATATGGCTGGTTCAAAAACTAAAGCCATTAGAAAGCTGATTAATAAACTTTGTTGGGAAATCAGACAAGAGGCCGTGCCACTGGTAGAGGCTTTTATGATTCCTAAGAGTTGTTTGGCGGCTCCGATTGTTGTTGCGTAAGACTCGCGTTGAACTCATCAATTATTTTAGTAGAAAGTGCTTCAAACCGTTCGATATTTTGATCGAGCTCCACTTTATTTTCATTACTTGCGTTGTGCGTTTTTATATAGTTGATGGTATTATCGTATTCAGGTATACTGAGTATCCTTAATGTGGTTGCTATTCTATGTATTTTGCTTCCAAAAACAGTTTTGTCACCATCTTTTATATAGTTTCTCAAAGCTTCTTGAAACCCTTTGATGTCCAGTATGATATATGTTGTTAATTCTTCGATTAATTTAGAATCACCCCCAGCAATGTTTTTTATATATTTATGAGCAGCTTCTAATAGCGAATCACCTTCGGGCAAAGTAGGTTTACTTTCAGTGTTCCCTATTTCCACGCCCAAATATTTTATTATACATTCTTTCAATTCATCAGGATGGAATGGTTTTGGAACGTAGTCATTCATGCCTGCAGCCATTACTTTAGATTTCACAGCACCAGTGACCGAAGCAGTTAGTGCGATAATTGGTATTTCTTTAAAATAAGTTTCCTTTTTAGCCCTAATCAACCGAGTTGCCTCATAACCATCCATCTCCGGCATCTGCAAATCCATCAATATCAATCCAAATTTTGTCTTTTCAATTTCAGCCAATGCCTCATGCCCACTTTCTACCATTACCGTATTTAATCCCCATGCAGCAAGATAATTATTGGCTACTACTAAGTTGATTTTATTATCGTCTACAAGTAAAATGGGCTTTTCTGTATTGATTTTAGTATTTGCCCGCACCTCTGGTTCATTATTTATTACTGTGCCATGAGAAAGTCTGAGTGTAAATAAAAATACAGTTCCAAGACCTGGTTCACTCTCTACTTCAATGTTACTCCCCATCATTTTAATGAGTTTTTTTGAAATACTCAATCCTAATCCGGTGCCACCATATTTACGAGTGATATCTGTACTGGCTTGAGTGAAACTGTCAAAAAGCTCCTTACGCTTATCTTTCTCTATGCCGATTCCTGTATCCTTAATTTTAAATTGATAATACTTATTTCCTTTGTTTTTTTCCTGAGTGATGGAAACTTCCACATAACCTTCTTCGGTAAACTTTATTGCATTACCCACGAGATTGTTCACTATTTGGCCAATGCGAACGGGATCACCCTTTACTACCTTGGGCAATTTATCATCAAAATGAAAATTAATAGAGATGCCTTTTTCTTCAGCTTTTAACTCCATCATTTTCACAATATTTCCAACTAAATCTTTTAAGTCAAAATCTATCGATTCTAATTCGAGTTTCTCTGCTTCGATTTTACTTAAATCTAGTATGTCGTTAATAATTGCCAGAAGATGTTGTCCTGAAAATTGTAGAAGTCTAAGGTTTTCTTTTTGATCTACTCGAGGGTTGTCTTGCAACAGCATTTGAGTAAGCCCAATTATCCCATTCATTGGCGTACGTATTTCATGCGACATGGTGGCCAGAAATACTGACTTCATTTTGTCAGCTGATACTGCAATCTCTTTTTGCTTGACTAATTCTTGTGTTCTGTTTTGAACGATTTCTTCCAGCTGCGTCCTGTATTTGGCTAATTCTTCTACGGCCCTTTTCCTTTCGTTTATTTCTATTTCTAATTCTCTATTTTTTTCAATGAGATTTTTATTTCCTTTTGGCGATTTAAGAAAATTTTCAAATAAATAGTTTCCTGTTTTTGTAAAAGGAGAAAGGATTTGTTCGACAACAGCCATCGTAACTCTTATCTTAAATAAAGTACTTGCTTCACTAATGCCTGTCAATGGTGTATAAACTCGACATTGAAATTCATATTTACCTAGAGGCAATGAGTTATACCTAGTGGAGGTCGATTTTGTGAGTGGAGACCACTCTTCATCAAACCCAACTAGTTTGAATTGAAACATGATTTGTTGTTCATCAATTAGCCAATCCGTAAAAAAGGAAATGTAAACCGACCATTTTCCAGTAGGAACTTTATAGATTTCGCCCTCTTGAATGGGTGCTACATTTAACCAATTAATTTCTTCAAGATAAATAGGTGGAGGAGTCGAAATTTGTCTTACTTTTTGAAGATCAACAGTATACAAACCAGCATTTATACCACAATACAATGTGTTGTTTTGATCATAATACAATGACCTGGAACAAGTGAATTGCCACGCGGCTTTTCCCAATAGGGGGTTAATTCTTTGAGTGATCTTGTTGGTGTTCAAATCAATCAACACTACCCCACTATTAGTACCAAGGGCAATGGTCATTTCGTCAATCCATGTGGCTGACCAGCCTCCTACCGGAGATTCTTCGTGTATTAACTTTATTGAAAGTTCTTTATCAACAATTAAAACACGGTCCTCCTGGATAACAATTGTGTTTCCAAACTTATTAGGGACGATGGCATAAACATTCCCGAATTCAGTTAACAAATCACTCTGAATAATTTTATCAAAGCCAAATTCAGTCTCCACAAAAAGTCCATTACCAAGTGTTCCAACCCAAATTTCATTGTTATGTCCGAGCGAAATAGAATAAACATACCCAAAATAGGTGTTCGTCTTTGTAAGGACTTCCTTCACTTGGTTATTATCGATTCTAAAAAGTCCGTGAGTTGTGCCTATCCAGATTACATTTTCTTTTAGGAGCAAAACACGATTGGGGTGATTCAGATTATTATCTCCATTAAATTTAACAGGCGCTAAATTATTTGTGGTTTGATAAAGTCCATCTTGAGTGGCTAGCCAAACTCGTGCGGAGTCCAAAGGATCAATCAAACTATCCCAAATAATGGTCGGAGGAACATCAATGTTATTAAACTGATTTTTTTTCACCGATTCTTCAGTAGTCATTATCGAGAAAAATTCTCCGCCCCCAATTAGGAGTGTATTTTCCAGCGGTGTTTCTTTTATAGAATAAGTGGCAGCTCCATTCCCAATATCAATGGGTTGTAATATATTTCTTAAACAAGAAATCTTTTTTAAGCCCTTGTTATTTGTAGCTACCCAAACATTAGCTAAATGGTCAATAAATAAATCGTTGCATGTACTATTTATTGAATATGTTTTAGTGATTTGAATTCCATCTACAGTCCAATTCGTAAAAACGACAGTCTGTCCAATTCCAAAGCACCATAAATCTCCTAGAACATCTATGGAAGTAACTTTATTATTAGTATTCGGAATCTTAAAATGTTCAACAACTTTTTCATCCTTGTCGATAACTAGCACTCCATTAGCAGTTCCTACAAGTATATAACCATCTAAAGTGTATGCTAAACAATTAATTTTTTCATTTGGCAGTTGTTGGCTGCCATTAATAGGGCGCCAGGACTCCTCTTTTTGTATCACCAAACCATGTTTACTGGTGGCTAAAAGTAATTGACCCTCGCAAAAATCGACTATAAAACGTACTTTACCATGATCTATAAAATGTACAAGATCCAATTTATTTGTATCGGGATTATCTATTAATTTTAGTAATCCAGAAGCTGTACCTACCCAAATTTCTGATTCTTTTGTGAAAACACTTTCCGCCAATCCATACGGCCAGTTTAATTTATCTGACCAAATCTTTTTACTTCCATCAATATGTATCGCCTCTAATCCACGGTCTGTTCCAATCCATACTACATCTTCAGAAGAAATATGTAAAGTTCTAAGACCTAAACACTCCAATACGGTGTGATCATCAAAAAGCTTTATATTACTTCCATTAAAACGGGATATCCCTGTTGGGTGTGCTAACCATAATCTCCCAAAGCGATCTTGATCAATGGCATGTACTTGTTCGTTAGATAGCCCATCATCACTATTTATGGTTTTAAACATTTTAAAAAAGGGATTTTAAACTATCAAGCTAGTAAATAAATAGGGATTTATTATTGAATTGTACGTAATTGAACACCAAATTGATTAAGGTAACTATATAAAGCGATTTTGGGAAAACAAATTTCTAGGAATTTCAATCATTCATAAAATCTTTACGACCTTTGAATGAACCATCCTTAACTATTTGTGTCACAACAAGTTCTGTTTATCACCCCTCCTTTTACACAACTGAACACGCCCTATCCGGCCACGGCCTACCTTAAGGGGTATTTAAATACAATTGATGTGCCCTCTAATCAAGTGGATTTAGGAATTGAGGTGATACTACAGCTTTTTACTAAATCCGAGCTTCAAAAAGTATTTGATGCGGTGAGTACCACAGATCTTGAATTGTCTGAAAATGCAGAACGAATTTTCAGATTACAGAAAGCTTATTTAGAAACTATAAATCCTGTAATCGAATTTTTACAAGATAAAAATCCAACGTTGGCGTATCTTATTGCAGAGGGTGATTACTTGCCTGAAGCCAGTCGATTTGAACAGATTGATGACTTGCAATGGGCTTTTGGTACACTAGGAATTAGGGATAAAGCTCGATATTTTGCAACTCTATATCTGGAAGATATCGGAGACTTGATAACCGAAGTTGTTGATCCTCATTTTGGTTTTAGTCGTTATGCCGAACGACTCGGAATGTCCGCTTCATCTTTTGATCCCATACAGGAGGCACTTGACCAACCCGATGGTATAATAGATAATATAGTACTCCATTTACTTGATGAAAAACTGAGGAAATATGCCCCAACCTCTGTAGCCCTTTCCGTTCCTTTCCCTGGCAATCTATATGGAGCATTGAAATGCGGTCAGTATATTAAAAGAAATTATCCTGAGATTAAAATTTGGATGGGCGGTGGTTACCCAAATACCGAGCTAAGAGCATTAAAAGACCCTAGGATATTTAAATTTGTGGACTTCATTATGTTAGATGATGGGGAGGCTACCATAAAGCATATCCTTGAGCACTTGGATGGAAAAAGAAACGTGGATCAGCTTAAAAGGACATTCTCCTTAGAAAATGGTAATGTTATTTACAACAATGGCAGTAAAGAAAAGGACGTTGCCCAAAGAGAAGTAGGTACACCAGATTACAGTGATTTAAAACTTAATGACTACTTATCGGTAATTGAAATCGCCAATCCGATGCATCGCCTTTGGAGTGATGGACGATGGAATAAGCTGACACTTGCCCACGGTTGCTATTGGGGGAAATGTACTTTTTGTGATATTTCCTTAGACTATGTCAAACGTTATGAGCAAGTAACTGCCACTATCCTTTGTGATCGTATTGAAGAAATCATTGCTCAAACAGGTGAAAATGGATTCCATTTTGTTGATGAAGCAGCCCCCCCAGCTCTCATGCGTGATTTGGCCATTGAGATCATTAAACGAAATCTGACGGTAGTTTGGTGGACAAACATTCGCTTCGAGCAAAACTTTACTTCTGATCTATGTCGACTGCTCAAGGCATCTGGTTGTATTGCTGTTTCTGGAGGTCTTGAAGTGGCCTCAGATCGGCTTTTGAAATTGATCAAGAAAGGTGTGACTGTTGGACAGGTAGCTAAAGTAACGGACAATTTTACGCAGTCAGGAATAATGGTACATGCTTACTTGATGTATGGATTTCCTACCCAAACCGCTCAGGAAACGATTGACTCTTTGGAAATGGTTCGTCAACTTTTTATTAATGGCGTATTACAATCTGCCTATTGGCACCGATTCGCAATGACCGCCCATAGTCCTGTAGGGTTAGACCCTAAGGCTTTTGGAGTATTAAAGGTTGGTCCGGAAGGAGGCGAGTTCGCTAACAACGATCTACAGCATGATGACCCCAAAGGTACAGATCATGATCTGTTTGGTGAGGGATTAAGAAAGTCATTGTTTAACTATATGCATGGTGTATGTTTTGATGCACCTTTACAGGAATGGTTTGAGCATAAAGTACCCGTGACGAGCATTCCTAAAAAATATATAGAGCGCGAAATACTCAATGAATCGGAATTCACCTTTAAAGACCATCATCGTGTTTTATGGATTGGTCCGAATCCTACATTAGTGGTAAAAAACGACAATTCTGAACTTGCAGAAATAATTCTAACGAATAAAAAAGAAGACGTCATTTTGGAAATGCCGTTGCCTTTAGCGGAGTGGTTAGTTAATAATTTAACAATAATGTCGTGTACTCATCCACTTCGAAACTTCAAACAAGTTAGCTTAAGTTATGATGTCGGTGATTTTGATGAATTTATCCATTCTGAAATGTGGTACATGTTATCACAAAATGGTTTGCTAATATTGTGATGAAGTTATAATTTTAAACCAGACATTCATCATTAAATATACGTTCTGGGTATAGAATGTGCATGCTTATGGCTAACTTGCAAGAAATGACAATATTAAGAAGTTGGAGAGAGCAAAAAGTAATGCTCAAATGGAGATTTCCCAATCTAAGCGATGAGGATTTTGCTTTTGAACAGGAAGACAGAGAAAGTATGCTTACAAAACTTGGCAACAAGCTCAATAAAACTCGTGCTGAGCTGGAATCACTTTTTATGGAAATTCAGCTTTATTAAAGTCAACTTTATTGACTTTAATAACAATGCTCAGCCACTTCGCGAACAATTAAATACATTGACTTATGGCCTATTATTCAACCGAAATTCACAAATATTCATACATCTGGAATAAGTATCGACCCGCCATATTAAGACTTATGGTTGATTCTCAAAAGGACCCCCAAGAGTATCAGTTTTCAAAGCACGAATTCCATAATATCAATCCTAAAGAAAAAGGTGGATATGCATTTAATATGCGCGTATTTCAAGGAAAAGCTATAAATGACATTCGGACTTCAACTTTAGCGAAAGATCTCCTTGTGATCTTACAGCAGTCAAAAAGAGCATTGGAGATGATAGATGAAACTCCCTACGAATTTACTCTTGACAAACATTTTTTACTTCATATAAAACAAGAAGAACCTATTACAGGGGAAGAACCTGTTTCGGAAGAAGTACAAGAAGACGAAAGCAATACTGATAATACTGAAACCAATTAATTTTTATCCTGCATGCTAACCAATAATGATATCTTGAAAAAGCTGCGTGTAGCACACAAACTACGCGATGATGATATTATTAAAATATTAAAAAAGGTGGACTTTGAAATCTCAAAAGGTGCTCTTGGAGACATGTTTAGAAATGAAGATCATCCTAGTTTTGTGGAAGCCGGAGACCAGATACTTCGCAATTTTCTTAATGGCTTAATCATCCACCTTCGTGGAGAACGCCCAAAAAAGTCTACGTAATTATTAATCAACTAACTATCCTCTCGGTATAAATATGTCATCAGTAAGGATAGCTTTATTATTTAGTGCATTATCAATTCTATTCTTTCAAAATATCGCTTGTGCGCAAAAGAGTACTTATTCGATAACTGCGGCTGGAAAGGAAATTGGGCAAATATCTACACTACTAGTAAAATCAGGAAACACCGAAACCTATAAAGTAGTCTCAGAGGTCAATTTCAAAGTCCTTTGGAATCATTACAATCGGAAAACTGACAATCTAGCTATTTTTGAAAATGGAATACTTCAAAAAAGTCATTCCGGAGTGTATATGGACCATGAATTGGAAGATTCTGCGTCAATGGTTTTGAACAATGACAAGTACAGTTGTTACAGATATCCCGATAAAACCTCCACTTTCAGCGATAGCCTTCTACAATTTACTTCAGTACAACTATATTATAAAGAACCTATTGGCTTCGATAAAATATATTCGGAACGATTTTTAGACTATTGTCGAGTTGAGAAATTGGGCAACCATAAATACAAAATACACCTACCTAATGGTAAGCAGAATATTTACACTTACGTTGACGGTATTCTTACCGAAGTATTTGTTGACAGAACTTGGTTCAACCTGAGGTTTCAAAGAAAAGAGTAATCTGTGCGCTCTACTAACCAAGGTAAAGTTATCTTCCTGCCTATTTAGATTCATCATTAACCATTTTTTCATATAAAAGCGTTCATTTTTCAATCAAAACGCTTAAGTTGGTTGTTTATATTCAATTTTTAATTGCACTTTTTACCTAACAAGCGTTTGTTATGCACAATATAAAAATCACTGGCACCGGCTCATACATCCCTCAAATAGTTAAAACCAACCGTGACTTCACAAGTAATGATTTCTACCTTGAAAATCAGCAGAAAATAAATGTAGCGCCACTAGAAATAATCCAAAAGTTTGAGCAGATCACAGGTATTCAAGAACGTAGGTATGCCAATGAAGAACTCAATGCGTCTACTTTAGGGACAATGGCTTCCAAACTCGCAATAGAAGATGCTGGGATTGATCCAGAAAGCCTTGACCAAATAATAGTCGCCCATAATTTTGGCGATGTAGTAAAACACACACAACAAACTGACATATTACCTTCATTAGCTTCAAGAATAAAACATGAGTTGGGGATTAAAAATCCACAATGTGTCGCCTATGACTTATTATTTGGTTGCCCGGGATGGATACAAGGCGTTATTCAGGCCAATGCCTTTATCAAGGCTGGCATGGCAAAGAAATGTCTTATTGTAGGAGCAGAAACACTCTCTCGAGTATTAGATCCCTATGATCGAGACAGTATGATATTTTCAGACGGTGCAGGAGCTTGTATCCTCGAATCGATTGATAATGGAGGAGACAAAGGAATATTGTCGTCAAGTACCTTCTCACATTGTGAAACAGAAGCTTACTACCTTTATTTGGGAAAATCAAATTTCCCTGAATCCGACCCGAGAGTGAGGTACATTAAGATGAATGGTAGGAAAGTGTATGAATATGCCATTAAACATGTGCCAACAGCAATGAAAGATTGTTTGGATAAAGCAGGTCTTGATATAAAAGAAGTGAAGAAAATATTCATTCACCAAGCCAATGAAAAATTGGATGAGGGAATAATAAAAAGATTTTTTGAGCTTTACGACATTACTGAATTGCCTCCTAATGTAATGCCGATGAGTATTCATAAATTGGGTAACAGTTCGGTAGCTACCGTACCTACCCTGCTTGATTTAGTGCGAAAAGGACAATTGGATGGCCATCAGTTATCGGATGGAGACGTCATCATTTTAGCTTCTGTCGGTGCGGGTATGAACATTAATGCGATCTGTTATAAGGTGTAACTTAGAAACAATTTATAAATTGCTTTCAATAACTTTTTCTGCCGATGGATCCATTCGAATACGTTGTTGTACTTACATCACTAATATTAGGTCTCGGTATCGCTCAGTTGCTTTCTGGCATAGCAGATGTGATCTCCAACCTGAAAAATGTTAAATTATATTGGCCTCACACCATTTTTGTGCTTGTTATTTTCCTCCTTCATATACAGGAGTGGTGGATCAATTATGAGTACGCATCTGAGGTGCCAGTTTGGACACTCAAAATTGTCCTTTGTGTTCTGGCCTACCCTATCCTTTTATTTATTATGGCAAGAATGGTATTTCCAACGGGCCTGAGAAGCCATGAAGCAGATTTCAAAATATATTATCATGACCAATGGCGCTATCTTTTTGTGATCGGGTTTTTGACAGTCATTATCAGTGTAGTACAAAATATAGTCGTCTCAGAAATTGTGTTGCTAAATCAACTCCCTCAATTACTTTATCTGGGTGTTTATTTAATGTTTATCATTTTCAAAATTGAAAATCACAAGGCACACCTTGCATTTCAGTTGGCGACATTAGTGGTTTGGTTAGCATTCATTATTGCTGACCAAAGTTATCTTGTGATGTATAAATAATAATCTTTTAAATTAATTAACCAGTCTTTATTCGATTTTTCTTCTAATTGTATAACTTAGATAACTTGTTTACCATAAATAATTTAGCTTCTGTAACGAACTAATAAAATGGTAGCGGTGTATAACTCAAATAATACTTATCATCATGAGGTACCCTATTTTATTCTTTTCTTTTGTATTGGTCATAGTTGTTGGTTTTGTTTTGATGTTCACAAATTATAATAACCCGACTGAACGACTAAATGCGCTTATGACAGATGAGCCAATAGATGACTGCTATGATAATACTATGGACGCTTGGTTTATTGAATTTAATAATACCCAAGAAGAAGGTGTTACTATGGAAGAAGCTGACCAAAGAGCAGCTGAAAAAGCATTGTCCCAATTTGACGAATGTAAGGGCGAAACTAAATAAGTCATTCTCAAAAAATATCACTTCAATAAGCGTGTGAATCTATTCATGCGCTTTTTAATTTATTCTAATCTCAATTCCATGAAAAAACTCTTGTTTTTGGTAATCATGTTTATGGCTTCGCAAGTTAGTGCACAACTCTCGAATGAAGAACAGAAAATCATTAGTACAATTGACGACAACAAAGCTACTTCTATTGATCTTCTAAAAGAGATCGTGAACATCAATAGTGGTACAATGAACTTTGATGGAGTTAATAAAGTTGGCCAAAGGTTAGTAAAAGAATTTGAAGCTCTTGGAATGGATGCTAAAATGATTGGGGGTGAGTCATTTGGCAGAGCTGGGCATTTGGTAGCAACAAACAATAGTAAAAAAGGCCCTAAGTTATTGCTCATCGGTCATCTAGATACTGTTTTCGAACCTGATAGCCCGTTCCAGTCATATACTATGCTTAATGATTCCATCATGCAAGGTCCTGGAGTTGTTGATATGAAAGGTGGAGATGTAATTATTTTACTCGCACTTAAAGGGCTGAAGGCAGCTGGAGTACTCGATAAAATGAGTATTGAAGTGGTCATGACTGGCGATGAAGAATTAAGCGGCTCCCCATTAGATTTGTCCAAAAAAGCCTTGATAGAAGCGGCTGACAGAGCAGATATTGCCCTTGGATTTGAAAATGCTGATGGTAATCCAAAAACAATTGTTACGTCAAGAAGAGGTGCAATGAGTTGGGAACTTAAAGTATCAGGAAATGCAGCTCATTCCTCACAAATATTTACGGAGAAAGTAGGTACAGGTGCAATTTATGAAGCATCAAGAATTCTCAATTCTTTTTATGAACAGTTATCTACTGAAGAGAACTTGACATTCAACCCTGGGTTTATCTTAGGTGGTACTGCTGTTGACTATGAGTCAGAAAAGAATGGTGGGTCAGCTTATGGTAAAAGTAATGTTGTGGCTAAAGATGTGATTGTGAAGGGGGACATACGTGCAGTATCTGCTACACAACTTGAACATGCTAAAAATGTGATGCAAAAGATTGTTTCAGAAAATAACCCTGAAACTAATGCAACACTTACTTTTGGTACTGGAGGATATCCACCCATGGCTACGACAGAGGGCAACAAACTGTTATTACGAATTTATAGTCAGATTAGTCAGCAATTAGGCTATGGCCCAGTGGAAGCGGTTAACCCACGAAATGCTGGTGCAGCCGATGTTTCTTTCACTGCTGGCTATGTGGATATGGCAGTAGATGGCCTTGGATTAAGTGGTGCTGATGATCATACTGTAAATGAAACAGGTAATTTGAACATGCTGACCGTTCAGGCAAAAAGAGCTGCCCTACTCATGTATAGGATTTCCAGAAAAGGGACGAAATAAAAATAGGATATTACCTAGAATGTTGAAAAATTTCGGGAATATTTTCCCGTATTGATAGCTGTTAATTTTAGAATTAATATATTGCATGATCAAGATTTTATTCTAGTCTATGGCCCAAATTTCTGATCGTTTTATTAGCAAGGTTGAACTTATAATGGACTCCCCTACAGAACGTAACAAATACAAAAACCTTGACTCAATTGAGGCTAAATTATCATTCTTAAGAAGTCACTTTATTATGGATGAAATGTCTATAAGATTGTTGGAAAGGAAATACTTACTATCTGCAGCCAATCGAGAGCAACTGATGCTCAGTATTGAAGATATTGTTACTCGTTTAGAAAACTAATACAGAATATTTTAGGCACAAAAAAAGCTGGATGTTTCCAGCTGCTTCGGGTGATATTCCCTGTTGCGACACTCTGCTTTTTTTTCTTGGCCAATGCCGCTTCACTTTGCAATGAGCTTTCTCATTGTTTTCTGACGCAAATATAAGCTACAATCCGGCACTCTCCAAATGAAGTTATTGTGATTAAATCATTACGACAGTATTAAATACGCACCTTTTCAATTACAATCTTAAGTTTATCTTGCAGAAAATTTAGCTGCTTAAGTTCGTCTTTAGTAACAAAGCTCAACGAAAGACCTTCCTGCCCCGCTCTAGCGGTTCGCCCACTTCTGTGTACATAATATTCCACCTGATCAGGCTGCTCATAGTGCGCTACAAAGGCTAGATCCTTTACATCAATACCTCGTGCTGCTATATCTGTGGCTATTAAAAATTGTAAGGTCTCTTTCTTAAAAGCACGCATAATCTTGTCTCGTTCTTTCTGTAGCAAATCACCATGAATTGCTTCCGCAGATAAGTTTTTAGCTTTCAATTCTTCTGCCAGTAATTTAGCGGATGCTTTCGTCCTACAAAATATCATTCCCCTGTCACTTCCCATTTGTCTGAGAAAGTGTAATAACATATTCAACTTTTCAGATTGATCGATGATAATAAATTGATGCTTGATTTTCTTATTGACCTTATCAGATCCAATTGTCACACGATGGGCAGTTGGCTTCATGTACTCTTTGATAATCGTCTTGATTTCTGGTGGCATAGTCGCAGAAAATAACCACGTATCATGCTGGGCAGTAGCCTGTTTCAATATCCTGTTAAGCTCTTTCTTGAAACCCATGCTGAGCATTTCATCAGCTTCATCAAGTATAATGGTTTTCACTGTTTCTAAATCCAGTGCCTTCTTTTGTAACAAATCGATCAATCTGCCTGGTGTAGCCACTACAATTTGTGTTGGTCGTCTTAACGCTGCTATCTGCAGTTCTATTTTGGCACCACCATATACTGCTTCTGTAAAAATTTTATCACTGTATTTAGTGAATTTAAAAAGTTGTTTGGCTACTTGTTGTCCGAGTTCCCTAGTTGGAGTAAGTATAAGTGCCTGAACACTAGGTGACTTAGGGTCAATTCTGGCCAGTAATGGTAGTCCATAAGCGGCTGTTTTACCTGTGCCTGTTGGAGCTTGAGCTATAAAATCGGTTCCATCGGTTAATAAAAAAGGAATCGCTTCTTCTTGTATAGGTGATGGGTTAATTATTTTAAGCTCTTTGAGTGCTTTGATATAGTTTTCGGAGATACCGAGGGCTGAGAATGACATAGTTTACTTAATTAAGTTGCAAAGGTAGCGTTACCCAAGACTAACTTTCTATTTTTCTCAATTTTATTGATAAGTCCTGATAAACCAAAATCATGTGATTGGCGGGTATTGAACGCCAGTCCTCAGCGAAACCCGTTAACTTCTCCGAGACAATCATAACTGATCTATCTTTTCCAGTGGAAGGAATCATATGACAAGCCCCATCTTCACATACGTATTTACTGCCCTCAGAGTAATATAATGAAAGTGGTGTAATCTCTGGCTTGCTCACATATCTAAGGCCAACCATTCTATCACCGTCAATAAACACCATATTTAAATACGCCTCCTGTTCAATACCATATTCCTTCATTAGTTTGTTCATTGTATTAATCATTTCCTGAAAGCTATCCGCCACATCATCTGCAGTGAAATTTTTAGCCTTCTTTTTTAAATACTCTAAAAAAAGCCCAAATAAATGTTCAGAATCAGTCTGTCCTTTAATCCATAAATATTGGTCATCTGAAAGCAAATTTTTCAATGGCCTTTTTATTCTCTCGAAATTTTCGACTCCGCCATTGTGAGCCATTAAATAGTTTTTGTAATGAAAAGGATGGCAATTGGATTCAGATACATCTCCAACACTAGCCGCTCTTACATGAGCTACGATGCTGTGTGATCGAATTTTGGGCGCCATGTAACGCAGGTTCCGATTATTCCAAGCAGGATATACCGATACAAACACAGCTGGTTCTGGAGCGATATCAGGTGAGTACCACCCTACTCCAAATCCATCGCCATTTAAAGGTTCTTCTATTTCCTTCGCATTAAAACTTTGTTTGATCATTGAGTTCTCTGGTTCATAGAGAAATTTGTCCATTAAGATGGGCTGTCCAAGGTATGCTAGCAGTCTACACATGATTATTTTGGATCTGGTTTAAGAAAAGTTACAACTAAATAATCATAGAAAATTAACCTGAATACTAATTTATTTTGCACAACTCAATGTATTTAAGGCCGTTATATCCTGCGTTCATTTTGTATATTAGCATCAATGACAAATGAGACCGCACCTAAAAGTATCAAAGACCGTGTATTTGTAATCATATTTGGTGCAGATACCCCTGCTGGTAAATTGTTCGATGTAATCCTCCTTTGGGCAATCCTGCTTAGTGTGTTTATTGTGATGCTCGAAAGCGTCAATGACATTAAAGTGAGTTACGGTAAAGAGCTATATTTAATTGAATGGTTCTTTACAATTCTGTTTTCTATAGAATACATCGCCAGGATATATGCCAGCCCTAAGCCATTGAAATATATTTTCAGTTTTTTTGGCATTATCGATCTGCTTTCAATTTTACCATCATTTTTAGGCCTTGTTCTTACCGGGGCACATTCTTTAATGATTATTCGGAGCATAAGATTACTCCGAATATTTCGCGTACTTAAAATGGCTAGATTTATTGGTGAAGCTTCTTCACTTATGGAGGCACTCAGAGCAAGTAGAACAAAAATTACCATTTTTATTGGTACACTCTTTTTACTAACCGTTGTCTTAGGTACAATCATGTACCTGATAGAAGGTGCTGAAAATGGATTTACAAGTATTCCACGAAGCATTTATTGGGCAGTAGTTACACTCACCACTGTAGGTTACGGAGACATTTCACCACATACTACACTGGGTCAATTTGTAGCGTCTATAGTTATGGTGCTTGGTTATGGCATCATTGCCGTCCCCACCGGTATAGTATCAGCCGAAATGAATAGTCAAAGAAACAAAATGAATAAAGTAAAGGCTGCGAAATGTCCTAAATGTAATGCAGCTGACCATCGAGAAGTGGCTACTCATTGTTATAACTGCGGTACATTGCTTTAATTGCTAAAGAATTAGCATTTCTAAATAACAGGGTTGTTAATCAGAAAATAATTTTTTGTATAAATAAGAAAACATGGGATTTACAACAAGTATTCTATATGGTTCAGTTAGAACAAACAGACAGGGAATTAGGGCTGTTAAATTTCTAGAAAAACAACTTGTTGAGCGTGGCCATAAGGTGCACGTTATAGATCCTGAGGCACTACCACTCCCCTTTTTAGATAAGATGTACAAGGAATTTCCTGAAGGCAAAGCACCTGCCAATATGCAGAAAATAGCAGATGCACTTAATGATTCTGATGGGTTTATCATCGTTACTGGCGAGTACAACCATAGTATTCCCCCAGCCTTAAAAAATATGCTTGACCATTTTCAAAAGGAGTATTTTTTCAAACCATCAGGCATAGCCTGTTACTCTGCTGGACAATATGGAGGAATGCGTGCAGCTGTGCATGTGAGGGCAATTATGCCGGAGTTGGGTACGATTACTATTCCAGTCATACTGGGGCTTCCTAAAATCTCAAAAATCATTGATGAAGATGGAAATGCAATAGAAGAGTATTACATCCAAGCTGCCAATAAGTTCTTGTCTGAATTGGAATGGTATCAGGAGGCGTTGAAGGTACAAATGGCCAAAGGAAAGCCTTATTAAACTATTCCTTCTTCAACCAAATCTCATCCATTTCTTCCAAAGTTTTACCCTTAGTTTCGGGGATGTATTTTAATGCAAAACCTACCGTGACAATACAAAGGGTACCAAAAATAAAATAGGGAAGTGCTCCATTAAAGACTCGATCGTTATATTCACTTCCATTGATCAATGGGAAAGTGTTGGCAACAATGGCATTGAATAACCACTGAGCAGCCACTGCAATTGACATAGCTGAACTCCTCACTTTGTTAGGAAACATTTCAGAAAGTAAAACCCAGGTTACTGGACCCATTGAAAGCGCAAATGAAGCTATAAACATAAGCATACCTAGTAATGAAATTAAGCCTAGTTGATTTAAATAAATGGAAATTCCGAGTGTGCTTATACCAATAAACATACCCAATGTGCCCATAATTAATAAAGGTCTTCGCCCCCATCGATCAACTTGATAAATGGCCACGAATGTGAATACAAGATTTACTGCACCCAAAAGTAGCTGCTGTTTTAGGGCATCCTCAGGGCCGTAACCCAGTGCATTACTGAATATTTCAGCACCATAATATAATATGGCGTTAATGCCTGTCACTTGTTGTAAAATGGATAAGACAATTCCGATTACAAGTACGAGTCGCACCTTTTTGCTAAAAACAGAGATCTTCTCAATATTTTCCTCAATGTGCAATGACTCTTTTATCTCTCTAAATTCTTTGTTGGCTTCTTCTTCTGAAAAAGTCACTTTGGCGAGTACTTTTTTCGCTTCTGCATCTCTACCTTTCATGACTAGCCATCTAGGAGTATGCGGCACAAAAAATAATAGAACAAAAAATGCCAGTGCTGGTAAAAGCTCTGACCAAAACATTATTCTCCAACCCGTATTTACATTATAATCATGAACAGCTTTCAATTCTTCTGGAGACATTTTATGGGTTTCACCGCCACCAATGTAATAGGTAGCTAAAAAGACCACAAAGAAGCCAATCACAATGGCTAATTGATAATAGGATACTAATCGCCCTCGTTCTTTGGCCGGAGCTATTTCCGCTATATACATTGGCGCAGTCATTGACGCCATTCCTACACCCAACCCACCAATAATTCTAAAAATTACTAATACCCACAACGATTCAGGTATACCGGATCCCCAAGCAGATATTGCAAATAAAAATCCTGAGATAAGTAAGGTATATTTTCTACTATATCGAGAGCTTACATAACCAGCTATCAATGCTCCAATCAAACAGCCGTAAAGTGCACTACTGACTGCCCAGCCTTGCTCTCCTTTAGTGAAGTTGAAGTACTCTGTAAAGTACAATTGAGAACCTCCAATGACACCGGTGTCATATCCAAAAAGTAGTCCTCCAAGAGTTGCAACTACCGTTATTCCAAGAATAAAGCGTCTGTAGTTAGCTGGTTTTTCTGTCATAATTAATTACTTAAAGCGATGTCTTCTAAATATTCATATACTCTCACATAGTCAATTTCCATTCGAACGGGCCAAATAGTATCATCAATACCTTCTCTGCCTCCCCAATCACCTCCGACAGCCACATTAAGGAGCAAATGAAACTCTTGATCGTAAGGCCAATAAGCACTCCCTTTCCCACTGTTTAAAAAAGTATTGTATAAAATACCATCTACGAAAAAATCAATTTTATTAGGGCTCCAGTTTATGGCATAGATGTGAAATTCGTCTGGATTTTCTATTTTATAAACTTTTCCCTTTTCGGTCCCTTTTTTATGATTAAATGCTTCTGTATGTACTGTACCGTGGATATTACCTTCGTCATAACCAACATGCTCCACTATATCTATTTCACCACTTTTCGGCCAGTCTCCATATTTCCAATGTGTCGGTAGCATCCAGATAGCTGGCCAGGTACCTCGTCCTGTGGGTAATTTTGCTTTGATTTCAAAATAACCGTATTTCCAATCACCTTTTAACTTTGAAATTATTTTACCCGAAGAATATTTAATTAAGGAATCAGCTCTATTTTTATGTACTTCAATTATCAAAACGCCATTTTCAACACGCGTATTTTCTAAATCATTGGTATAAAATTCAAGTTCATTGTTGCCCCAACCACAAAGAGTTGGGCAGCCATTTCCAAGCTGATAACCCCATAATTCAGAATTTGGAGGCCCATCAACTTCAAATTCATCGTTCCAAATCATGTTTGGAAGAGTGGAGCCACTTTCAGTTGATTCGCACGCCAAAAAAATCAAGGAACATAAGGAAACTAATAGGCTAATATATTTCATTAATATCTATTTAAATTCAAACTGAACTGACTGAAGATCGCGGGAATTGGGACCTATAAATAGATTAAATGTGCCCGGCTCAATACCATAGTTCAAACCCTTACCGTAGTATTTCAAATCTTCAGATGATATTCTAAATACAATTTCTCTAACATCGCCTGCCTTGATAAGTATTTTTTGAAATGCTTTTAGTTCTTTAGTTGGTCTGGTAATACTGCCTACAACATCTTGAATGTACAGTTGTACCACTTCTTCACCGTCAATTTCACTTTTATTGGACACAGAAATTTTTGCAACTATGGGTTCATCAGATCGAAGAGTATCAGTAGACAGTTGGATGACTCCATATTCAAATTTGGAATAACTCAAACCAAAACCAAATGGGTATAGTGGGTCATTCTGTATATCTGTATGATGCGTATAAAATACTTGACCCGGTGAGGCTGAAGGCCGGCCAGTGTTTTTATGATTATAATAAATTGGCAATTGCCCCACAGATCTTGGAAATGACATTGGTAGCTTACCAGAGGGGTTATAGTTGCCCATTAATACATCGGCAATAGCATTCCCAGCCATACTTCCCAAGTGCCATGTTTCTACAATAGCAGGTATATGCTCAGCTTCCCATGGAATACTCAAAGGCCTTCCATTCATCAGAACCAAAACTATGTTTTTATTTACCTTATAGATTTCTTGTAGAAGTTCCAGCTGTAACCCTGGTAACCCTATATCTGCTCTGCTCCTTCCTTCACCAGACATATAGGCTGTCTCACCAAGGGCCATTATCACTACTTCAGATTTTTTGGCCAAAGCAATGGCTTCTAAAAACCCTGATCGATCGGATTTTTCAACCACAACCTCTTCAAAGAAATTATTGGGTCCTACTGATAACTTACACCCCTCTGCATACTCAATCTCACGTCCCAAACGATTAACTAGACCTTCGAAAAGAGAAATAGCGGAATTCGAAGTTGCAGCCCCTCTCCAGTTTCCTAATGGGGAGTCTTTGTCTTTACCCAAAGGTCCTATTACGGCTATTTTTTTAGATTTTAGTGGTAATAACGAACCCTCATTCTTTAGTAGTACGATAGATTTTCGCGCTACATCTTCTGCTATTTGTAAGTGCTCCTTGCTTAGTAAATTTTTATTCTCTCGCTCTGCATTAAAATATTTGTAAGGATCATCGAACAAACCCAAACTAAATTTTAATAGCAATATCCGTCTTACTGCATCATTAATCAGCTCTTCATCAATCTCATCATTATTGACTAAATCCGCTAAATGATTTACATAAGCATTACCTTCCATGTCAATATCACTACCTGCAGTAATGGCAAGTTTAGCAGCTTCTCGAGTATCACGTACAACACCATGATTAATCATCTCACCTATAGAATTCCAATCCGAAACAACTACACCATCAAATCCCCAATCACCTTTCAATACGTTTCGTAGCAAATATTCATTTCCAGTAGATGGTATTCCACCAATATCATTAAAGGCATTCATAAAAGAAGCCACACCTATTTCTACTGATGCTTTAAAAGGAGGTAATACTGTATTCAATAATTGATGCTTGCCAATATTTACATTATTATAATCCTTGCCACTTTCTACAAAACCATACCCCGCAAAATGCTTTGCACAGGCAGCAATAGTATATTCGTTATTTAAATTTTCACCTTGAAAGCCTTTAATACGGGCTTTTGCAATCATTGAGCCTAAATAGGGATCTTCTCCTGCACCTTCCATAACTCTACCCCATCTAGCATCATGACTAATGTCAACCATTGGTGCAAAGGTCCATTGTATGCCTGCGGAGGCAGCCTCTTTAGCGGCAATTTGGGCTGATTTTTCTATCGCCTCCAAATCCCATGAAGCGCTTTCTCCTAACGGAATAGGGAATATTGTCTTATAACCATGGACAACATCAAATGAGAAAATTAGTGGAATGCTCAGCCTAGAGTTTTCGACAACAAACTTTTGCATCTCATAGGTGTCTTTAGCTCCTAATAAATTCAATACTGAGCCCACTTCCCCATTTTTTAGCTGCTCGTGTCGAATTTGGTCTTTACTATTCTTTTTCCCAGGACCGGTAAGTTCTGCACCTACTGAATATTGATTTAATTGGCCTACCTTCTCCTTTAAAGTCATATTAGAAAGTAGGCTGTCTATTTTTTTGTTTTTTGAATCCCGCAATCTCATTTTTTGGGACTGTGCAGTATCACATAGGCAACTTATCGTTACTATTATCAATAGGATGCATATAATTTCTTTACTATATGGGAAATTCATGAAACTCATTTGGTTTGAAATACTCTTATGTAATCGACTATCATTTTTTGTGGAAATTGCGTGGAATTATCAGGTGAGCCAGGCCAATCACCTCCCACAGCAACATTAAAAATTAGAAAGAATGACTTTTGAAATTCACTGAGTTCTACTGGAGTAATATCGGATGTCTTAAATAGGTTGTCATCCACCATCCATTTGATGGAAGTTTCGTCCCAGATAATCGAAAAGACATGAAATTCATCCGCAAATGTACCTTCGGACAGTGTATAATCATTACCCTGTTCGCAAGTACAAGCCTTTGTTCCATTATTATCCCAGTGTATAGTACCATATGTGGTATCATCTCTACCTACTCCACCACCTATCATTTCCATAATATCTACTTCACCAGAAGCAGGCCAGCCAACATTTGATATATTTGATCCTAACATCCAAAGTGCAGGCCATATACCTTGACCTTTTGGTAAAATAGCTCGTATGTCTACCCTTCCATATTTAAAATCAAATTTGTTCTGAGTTGTAAGCCTTGAGGATGTATATTGGCTCCCACTAAAGTTCTCATTCTTTGCTTCTATTATCAATAAACCATCAGAAACCGATGTATTCTCTTTACGATAATATTCAAGTTCATTATTTCCCCAACCGTTACTTCCAGTACCAATCTCATAATTCCAGTATGTTTCATTAAGGATTACTCCGTTGAATTCATCCTGCCAAATCAACGTCATTCCTTCATAACTCAAGGGTGTTGCATAACCATTTTCTCCATCTATGGGTCCCTCATCAGGTCCCACCTGTATGTTTATTTGAGTTTCTTTCTTAATGAACTTCCCTATGGCGTTATAAGCCCTTATTTCTATTGTATAAATTCCTGTAATCGAGTAGGTATAATTGAAAACACCTGCAGTATTTGTGATGGGATCATCTGTATTTTCACCATTATAAAATGCGTATTCAAATGTATTATCTGCTAAAGCTGTAACCTCAATTGATCCAGAGCCATCTTCAGAAATAGCTATAGCTACAGTTAAGTTAGATGGGTTTAGTTCGGCATTTACGCTATCATCTCCTTGACATGAGGAACATAATAGAACTAATAGGGCACTAATATTGAATATGAGATTACTACGCATTGGCTATTCTTATTGGTTAGTAAAATAAGGGGACTTATTTATTCGTGTCCCCTTTATTCCACTTAAACCAAACAAACTAAATTTATTGATGAGATATATGAGGAGGACTAAATGATGAATCCTCCTCGCTTAATAATTCCGATAAATTCAATTAATTGAATACCAGATTTCTTACATAAAATGTACCGACAACAGTATGATCTCCACAACCAATGTTAATGTAGAACATATCAAGATCTGTTCTGTCTAGTGGCGAATTTGCTGTATTAGTAGGTGTGGCAAGGTCATAAGTTAAAGTCACCCAAGAATCTAAAGTCACGTCAGCAGTTTCATATTGATAAAGATCCGTCCACCATTGCTCAGTAGCACTTTGATCAGCAAAACCAATAACAACAGTTTGACATAACGCTCCACTATAATCATTTGAACTAGGTAAGTAAACGTCAATGGATACGGTAGTGAAATTCGTTAAGATAATATCTTTAGGATCCGGGCTTGCTTGTAATTTGGCCTCCTGAAATGGTTCACCTGCTACTCTTTCAAATTGACCAACTTTGGCTGCTGCAGCATTATCAGGATCATCCACACCAGCAGTAATAGTAGAAGCTCCAGATAATACACCTAACACATCAAAATCGTTAGCTGAAGCAAATGTATTGCCCATGGCAGATGGAGTAATATCATCTAAATCTTCGCCAAAAACTGGTTCGCCAAAAACAACCTCTGGTTCCAAAGAAGTGTCACTATAACTTACATATACAGCAGTCCAAAGTCCATCCCCTCCGTTATTACCATCACCATAATCATAAGTAACGGTCATCACATCATATCCAGTTTCTTCAACAATACTGACATTAAATGTTCTACTTGCAGTAGGGATGTTTGAATATTGTTCTGTCCCTCCAACGGTATGAACAAATCCCATCCATGCACCCATGCCATTGAGTGTTACCAGACCACTTAATGGGTCATAAGTGAAAGCATGTGTTCCGGATCCCCATGCACTAACATCAGCACCATCTAAGTTGACCATATTAGCAGCAGTCGGTTCGAAACAAGTTTCATGTACAGCTGTTGATCCAAATGGATCATTTTCGCCCCAGAATAAGCCATTGTCATCAAACACAAAAGTTCCGTCTAAATGGAATGTGAATGTTTGTAAATAAAGACATGATCTAGCACCATTGTTTGTAAACCCAGGCCACCATCCGCCAGGATTTTCAGCATTTGGCCCTAATGAAGCTGTAACCCCTTCTCTAAACGGTTTCCAGGTTTTAGATACCTCTCCAGTGAGAAGTTTCAATGCCAAATTAGGATCAGTAAGAGTGAATGTTTCCTCTTTTGTTGCTGAAACACCGTTAGAATTTGTTGCAGTTAATACTACATTATATTCACCTGCTGTTGCATAAGTATGAGATGGACTTTCTTCAGTGGACGTTTCACTATCTCCAAAATTCCAACTATAGCTTGCCGCTCCTGTAGAGAAGTTAGTAAAATTAACAGTTAGGAAATTATTAGCATCAACTTCATATTGAAAACTAGCTATAGCATCTGCCACTACCGGATCATCGTCACTGCTACATGACATGATAAAAATAAGTGGTATACACATTAAAGTGTACCACATCTTTGTAATTTTGATTAAATTCATAATTGTTTGATTTTAGTGTTAAACTTTTATTTGGATTATGGCTCTGGTTGCACCCACAACCAGAGCTTCTTTTTTTATTTATTAATAGCCGTCATTTTGATTAAATGCACCTGCCGATAAATCTATTTCAGCTTGTGGGATAGGTAAAAACCCTTTAGTCGTGGGATTAAATGTTACATCAAATATTTGTTGATCACCAACATAATTCGGACCACGTACACCATTCATGGTTAATTCTTGATCAGCAAAAGCCATTCCTCTCCGTAGTACATCATAATAGCGAATACCTTCTAGTGCTAATTCCAACCTTCGTTCTCTGTAAATATTATCAAGAGTAACCGGCACACTTGGCAATCCTACTCTGGCACGTACTCTGTTTAAATGTCCTTGTGCATTTCCACTACCTAGTTCCGCTGCCATTAACAAGACATCAGAGAATCTGATTACCCTAAAGTTGCATGTTCTGTTAAGCTCAAACTGACCATCTGATCCCCAATGCTCTGCATCTGAGCTATATTTTTTAGAAAAATATCCTGTGTGTTGATATCCTTTATCTAAACTTCCATCCAACTCCTGCTCAGTTAATATAGTACTGACGAATCTAGGGTCCCCGGCCATATCCAAGGCCAACTTTTGACTAACTGGGGCAAAACTCCACCCTCTGTTCCATTTCAGTGAACCAGTTACTCGTGGACCTTGCATTTGCGCTCCCAAATTACCTTCACCTCCTATAGTATAATTCCAATCCCACCAAGCTGGACTATCTCCATAGGAAATTTCGAAAACAGATTCAATACTAAACTCATAGGCTAAATGGAAAATACTATCATATACGGGTAATAAATCATGTCCACTGGTATTTATAACATCTTCTACATATTCCAGTGCCTTTGCTTTATTCACTATCAAATCACCAGCTATTAAATCGCTTCCGTAGACACCATTATAGAATAAATAAACTCTACCCAGTAATGCTTTCGCTGCCCATGTAGTAATTCTACCTTGTTCTGGGGTGGGTAAACTAGTAGGCAGATCAATAGCCGCTTCAACTAAATCCAGTGCAATTTGATTATATACTTTTTCGGGAGTACTCTGAACTTGAGCATACTCTGATGGTCCTTTTATTGTGGCTGTTAAAAGAGGAATATTTTCGAAATAACGAACTTGCTCAAAATAAAAATAAGCACGTAAAAATTTCGCTTCGGCTGTTGTTCTTTTTTTGAACTCTTCAGAAGCAGTAATCCCCTCAATTTTTTCCAAAAATAAATTCGCTCTGTATATACCAATATAATTTTTTCTCCAGATCGAATGTGCAATCCCACTAGTAGGTGGTATTTTAAAATTATTTACTTCATCCTCATCTTGTCCATCGTTGGCATCACCACCACCAGCATAGGCATCATCAGAAAGCATATCAGCTGTCGTTCCAAACGGTGCCCATGTACTCACGGACTGATAGCCCAAAACGTCATATACAGCGACTAAAGCCTCTACTGCCTGTTCCTCTGTCTGATAAAAGTTAGATGATACTTCCCTATCTAATGGCTGTCTGTCAAGAAAATCCTCCGAACATCCAATAGTTGACAATAATAACACCGCTAAATAGAATTTATATTTGGTCATAGCTTCGAATTTTATCATCTCTTAAAATGTCAATGTTGCTCCTAGTCTAAATGTTCTCGCTTGAGGATAAATAGCTCTATCGATACCTATATCAAATGAGCTTAAAGCCCCTATTTCCGGATCTGCTCCTGTATATTTGGTAATGGTGAATAAGTTTTCCGCAGATACATAGATTCTACATACAGAAGCACCAATTTTATTTATTATTGATGTAGGCAATGAATACCCAATTTGTATATTTTTTAATCTTAGATAAGAGCCGTTTTCAATGTAAAGATCAGAGACCCTATAGTTATTATTGGTATCTATCCAAGTGTATCGTGGAACCGTATTGGATGTTCCTTCTCCATCCCATCTATCCAGAATGCTAGTTGGCCGATTAGTATACCTTAAATCTTGCCTTTGCATGCCATTAAATACATCATTTCCAATTGTTCCCTGAAATAGAAAAGAAAAATCAATGCCTTTGTAGTCTACAGATGCATTAAAACCATAGGTTACATCTGGAGTAGGATTCCCTATTTGTGTACGATCATCGGGATTAATTACACCATCTCCATTTACATCTACAAAGCGCACATCACCTGGCTTTGCATTGGGTTGTAAAACATCTCCATTACTGTTTATATGTTGAAATATTTCAGTCTGATTTTGGAAAATTCCAGCAGTTTTATAGCCCCAGAAATACGCTATTGGGAATCCTTGCTCTGCTCTTGTTACCTCCCCTGCAATAGCCCAACTTGCACCTGGTAACACTTTTTCCTCATTGGATATTTGAGTCATAGTATTTTTATTATATGCCCCATTTAAGCCAATAGAATAATTAAAATCACCTCTATTTTCTCTCCAATTAAGTGATAATTCAACCCCTTTATTTTCAACACTCCCTGCGTTTACAACAGGTGGGTTATTGCCTACATGACCTGGAATTGAGATAGTTTCCAATAATTTCTCCGTTGTTTTTTTATAGTAATCAATCGTAATTGTTAATTTATTTTCAATCAAACCCATATCAACAGCTATATCCAATTGTTTTGATTCTTCCCATTGGACGTCCTGATTTTCAATATATAAGGGGGACGAGCCTACAATCCTACCTCCACCAAAAGTATATCCTCTTGTTTTATCGATAACAGAGACAAATTGATTATCACCGATTTCTTGATTACCATTCACACCCCATGAAATTCTAAATTTTAATAAATTCAATGGCCCAAGACGATCTTGTAAAAAAGCCTCGTCACTTGCAACCCATGCAAAACCTACGGAAGGAAATATTCCAAATCGTTTGTTTTTACCAAATTTTGAGGAGCCGTCTCTACGAATAATTCCGGTAAAAGAATACTTGTCCTTGTAGTCATAAGTTATTCTGCCAAAAGTAGAATATAGTGCTGCTTGTGACGCCCCACCGGTGGACACCCAAGCAGTATCAGTAGCTTGGTTTAAGTAAACATTGTCTGGGTCACTCGTAGGTACTTTTGAATTAAATCCAGTTAAATTCTCAAAATTAGATTCAAGAGCACTCACTCCAATCAACCCACCTATATTATGATCACCTATTTTTTTAGAATAGGTTATTGTATTCTCCCATTGCCAAGTAAAATACCTTTCAATGCTTTTATTTACAGAAGTTTTTTCAGTATTATTTTGAGCACCATTTAAATAAAAGAGGGGTCTAAAATCATCATTTAATACATAGGCTAAATCAATTCCAAAGCTCGTTTTATATTTCAAACCCTCTATGGGCTCTAATTCACCATATATATTACCAACTAGTTTATCAACTCTTGATTCAGGGTGTTGTGTTTCCAATAATGCCAACGGATTTACAACCTCAGCCCCAACATATTTAGAGATGCCATATACATTATCTCCATTGGTAACTACAGGCTGATTTGAATAAGGAGGTAAGGCAAGTATGTCAGCATCAGTTTCATATACTGGAGTTAATGGATCCATATTTAAAGCGCTGCTAAAGGCACCATTAAATGATTGGTTACTTCCTATACCCCTGCGAATAATGTGAGTGTATGCAAGATTGTTCCCAAAGGAGAACATATTGTTAACCTTATGATTACTGTTTAATCGAACACTATAGCGATCAAATTGGGATTTGTCACCGCCAATAATTCCTTGTTGAGAAAATTTGGATATTGATGACGCAAAAGTGGATTTTTCGCCACCTCCTGATACCGATATTTGATGGCTAGACATGGGTACATTATTCTGGAATAATTCCTCTTGCCAATCTGTATCATTAGTAGGTATTTCATTTAAATCAAATTCCTCCGTTAATCCAGCATTACGAGCACCTTCATTCATTAACATTTTATATTGCTCAGCATCTAGCATTTCAATTTTCCTTGCTACATTCTGAATTCCAAGGTATCCTGAATAGCTCACACTCAATTTTCCTTTGGTGCCAGATTTGGTAGTAATTAACACAACACCATTTGCTGCCCTAGCACCATAAATAGCAGCAGAAGCCGCGTCTTTTAGCACATCCATGGACTCAATGTCACCGGGATTTAAATAGTCTATGCCCCCAACTGGTAAGCCATCTACTATATAAAGAGGGTTAGAATTTCCAGTGGTTCCTGTTCCTCTAATTCTAACAGTTGGCGCTTCACCGGGTTGACCTGAAAGGTTTGTAACTTGAACCCCCGGTGTACGTCCCTGTAAAGCTTGTTCTACTCTTAAAACAGGTGTAGAGGTAATTTGTTTGGCAGAAACACTTGCAATCGCTCCGGTAACTACCTTTTTCTTTTGAACACCGTATCCAATCACTACCACTTCTTGTAATGAAGTTATGTCATCAATTAAAATTACGTTGATAACACTTTGAGTTCCAACCTGTATCTCTTGAGTAATATAGCCAATGAAACTTACAACCAATACGTCATTGGAAGAAGCGTCAAAT
Source organism: Fulvivirga sp. (assembly GCA_048268855.1). GTDB lineage: Bacteria > Bacteroidota > Bacteroidia > Cytophagales > Cyclobacteriaceae > Fulvivirga. Next base: position 189,500 of record JBLWUR010000002.1, on the reverse strand, counting down.
GTAAATTTGCCATCAAGATCAGTTATAGTTCCTCTATCAGTTCCTTTTATGAAAACATTTGCACCAGGAAGCGATTCGTTGTTGGCATCTGTTACTGTACCTGTTATTCGGCTTTGAGCCTGGCATATCATGAAGCCAAACAGCATATAGTTTATCAGTATAATTTTCTTCATAGTAAGGTGTTTACAACAAACGTTTGCACAAGCAACCCATAAATTCCAAATAATCTAAAATTTAGTATACATCAATAATACATCAATTGCTATTTCTCTATTTCACAAAACCACATCAAAATATTATATTATAGCCTTTCTGACTATTCAAATAAGCTTTTTAATATTTTTACATTTGCACTTTCCAATTATATGCAATACATCAAATTAGGTTAGTAACTTACTAAATCATTACCTTCACCTATCATCCTTATTCACCATAAATGAACCGATATAAGTTAATTATACTTCTTATAACCGTCCTGTATAGTCAGGTAAACTCACAACATCTAAAAGGATTACCCTTTTCAAACTATTTTTCTTCTCAAGAATATAAAGGAGGAATTCAGAATTGGGCAATCACTCAAAATGTTGAGGGATTAATCTATGTAGCCAATAACTTTGGATTATTAGAATACGATGGCACATCATGGAACAGATATGATTTACCATCAGCCACAAAATTACGTGATGTGGTAATTGACAGAACTGGAAAGATCTATGTAGCTAGCCAGGGAGATTTCGGTTATTTCATGCCTAACCAAATAGGCAATTCCAATTTTATATCATTGGCAGATAGCCTACCTACCAAAAATCGAAATTTTGATGAAACTTGGCGCATTTTCAAGAATAATGAGTTTTTGATTTTTTGTACGTTTAATGAAATATTTATATACAAAAATGATCGCTTTTTTAAAGCAGTAACTCCCAAATATGCTTCTGAAAACTTTCATTTTGTAAACAACACATTGTTTGTTAATCAGCTTCAAGTTGGGTTATCTTATTTAAAAGGAGACAGCCTTGTATTATTTGATAAGGGCGAATTTTTTAAAAACAAAGCGATTACAGGTATAATTCCACTCGTTAATAATCATTTATTGATTTCAACTCTTGACGAGGGTATTTATACCTACAACGGCCTAAAATATGAAATATGGGCCCCGAAAAATAACACTCTGTTTATTTCATCTTCAGTAAATAACATCCTGCAACTAAGAAATGGAAACATTGCAGTTGGCACCCAAAACAATGGACTTTTTATAATGGACTCTAATGGAGAGATTATCTACCACCTAAATAAAGACCATGGTCTAGGAAATAGAACGATTCTCTCAATGTATGAAGATATGTTAGGTAATTTGTGGTTAGGCCATAATAATGGGATAACCAATATCGAATTAGCATTACCGTTTACACTCATTAGTGAACAAATTGGACTACCTGGAACAGGATATGATGGACTTTTATATGAAAATGACATCTATCTAGGTACAAATAACGGTTTGTATATGAAATCACTTTCTTCTGGGGATAGAGTCCCCTATCAATTTATTAGCAATACTGAAGGACAAGTCTATCACATCAGCAATGTTGACAATGCTCTTCTACTAGGTCATCATAAAGGTTCATTTGAAATTAGTACGGGAAAGGCTCACCAGATATCAGATGTATTAGGAGCTTGGACATTTCTTAAGCTAGAGACGCACCCTGAATACATATTAGGAGGTACATACAAAGGGTTACTACTCTATAAAAAAGAGGAGGATAAACTTAAATTCGTCAGAAAAATTAAAGGGTTTAATGAATCATCCCGTGTTATGGAGCAGGATAATGAAGGAAATATTTGGATGACTCATGGATACAAAGGAGTCTATAAGCTAAAGCTTAATCAATCATTAGATTCTGTAAGTATGAAGTATTATGGTAAAGAGGCCGGATTACCCTCCAATATTTTAATTAACGTCTGGAAGTTGAATAATCAATTGGTTTTTTCTTCAGAATCTCAAGTTTATAAATTTGATCCCCTAAATGATCGGTTCATTATTGATGATTTTTTTAAGAAATATTTCCCACCAGGCAGCAGATTGAGTTTTTTAGAGCAAGACCCAATGGGTAACATCTATTACATTTCCTCAAGTGATATTGGGGTATTGTTAAAAAAATCTAACGGAACTTATGAAAAGACATCAAGGATATTCAATAGGTTAAAAAGTTTACTAAATGATGATTTGCAAAATTTATCAGTGCTAAATAATAATCTTGTCTTATATGGAGCCAAGGAAGGCTTTATATTATATTCTAAAGAAATTAATAATCTTGCCACCACACCCTTTCAGACACTGATTCGTAAAGTCACCAATACTAGTGTCAGAGACAGCATTATATCCACTGGGTATTATCTTAAAAACAATAACATAACTGCCGAGCAACCAGAGAAACAAACATTAAGTTATGACCTTAATTCAATGAGAATTGAATTCAGTGCCCCTTTTTATCATAGTAGCCGTCAAACTAACTACCAATATAAACTGGAAGGTATCGATAATATATGGAGTAAATGGACAACAAAAACAGATAAAGAATATACAAATCTAAATGAAGGCACCTATACATTTAAAGTGCGTGCTAAGAATATTTATGACCAAATAAGTAACGAGGCCTTATATAGCTTCATAGTTCTGCCCCCTTGGTATAAAACGAGAACTGCCTATTTTATATATACATTGTCAGTAATTTCAATACTAACGGGAGTATTCTACTTATTGGAGCATCGTCATAAAAAAGAAAAGAAACTGATGACCGTAAAGCAAAAACGGGAAATCATAAGAATAGATAGTGAACTAAAATCTACTGAAGAAGAGGTGCAACAATTGAAAAATGAGAAACTCCTGGCCCAGGTAGAGCTTAAGAATAGGGAACTCTCCACCTCAACTGGTCATCTACTGAATAAAAACAGCTTTATCAATAGTGTAAAACATAACATTAGCACTATAATCAAGAAAAGCAAGAATAAAGAAGTTCAGCACGAGTTATCCAAAATAATGTCCAATATTGACAAAAACATTTCTCAGGATAAAGATTGGGAAAAATTTGCCATTCACTTCGATCAAGTTCACGGGGGGTTTACAACAAAAATTCAGGAGAAATATCCAAATCTTACCCCTCAAGAAATGAAATTGAGTGTATACTTACGAATGAACCTCTCAAGTAAGGAAATAGCACATTTGTTGAATATATCACTTCGAGGAGTTGAAATAGCGAGGTACAGACTTCGTAAAAAATTAGGTCTTAATCGTGCTATTAACCTACAAGACTTTATATTAAAATTTTAAGTTATCGTGGCCAATTTACCTGCAATAAACCCTGTAGTCCACGCTGCCTGAAAATTGAACCCCCCAGTGATGCCATCAATGTCCATCACTTCACCAGCAAAGTAAAGCCCGGGTAATACCTTGCTTTCCATTGTAGCATTTGATATTTCAGATAAACTAACCCCACCACAGGTAACGAATTCCTCTTTAAAGGTGGTTTTACCTTTTACTTCATATACATCATTCAACAGAGTGTTAACGAGTTTGTTAATCCCTTTCTGTCCAATTTCCCCCCAGGTAATGTCTTTTCTTAACTCATCCTTTTGAATTAAAAACTCCCATAATCTAGCTGGTAAGCTAAACGGATTTCTATTTACCACCATCCTTTTGTGGTGGTTGGCCTGCTGCTCTACTATAAGGCTTCTCACTTCATTTTCCTTCGCCTCACCCAACCAGTTGACCTGAATCTTAAAATTGTAATTGAGATCGCTTAAAATGCGTGCACCCCAGGCAGAAGATTTTAATATAGCCGGTCCGCTCATCCCCCAATGGGTAATAAGTAATGGCCCACTTTGTTTTAGTTTAGTCCCTTGTACTTTTACTGTAGCATTTTCAACCACCACCCCCATCAGTTCTTTGATTTGCTCTTCGGGCATATTGAATGTAAATAATGAAGGAACTGGCGGCTCAATTTTATGACCTAATTCTCTTAGCCATTCAAAACCTTCCAATTTTGGAGATCCACCTGAAGCAACGATGATCTTATTGACAAAAAAATGAGTTTCATCTTTCAAACTTAAATTAAAGCCATTTTCAACACGATCAATATATAAGACAGCATTTTGCAATTCCAATTTTACACCCAATTGACTGGCTTCATCAGTCAGGCAATTAATAATGGTTTGAGAATGGTCGGTAATTGGAAACATTCTACCATCTGCTTCAGTTTTAAGTTCTACTCCTCTTTTTTCAAACCACTCTACTGTATCTGTAGTAGAGAATTGACTAAAGGCCTTCTTTAAAAATTTCTCCCCACGGGGGTAATGCTTTGCAAGTTGATTTCCATTGAAACAAGCATGAGTGACATTACATCGGCCCCCACCCGATACTTTAACCTTGGACAGTAGTTTGTATCCTTTTTCAAAAATGATCACTTCAGCTTCAGGGTGATGCTGCTTGGCTGATATTGCTGCAAAGAATCCCGCGGCTCCTCCACCAACTACTGCTACTTTCATTCTAAATGGTTTATTACTGACATCCGACAAAAAATGACTTTAATATGAAACTGCACTTCACTTACCCCTAAATCTCCTAAAAGGGACTTTCTATTACTCCCCTTTAGGGGCCGGGGGTATTGAAAATTGATTATAAAGCCTAGGTTAGTTTCATTCAAACGTTATTTTTCATCCTAAAAATCTATTAGTCGAAAATCAGCGATGGTTTATTACAATCACCAAAGCTAAGGTTTGTTTACAATTGGTAACTAAAAATACTACCTTTGCGCCCAAATTAAATGAACAACAATGCTTTCAGTACAAAATCTATCCCTTCAGTTTGGTAAACGTGTGTTATTTGACGATGTCAATCTCAACTTTGCCGGGGGTAATTGCTATGGCGTTATCGGTGCTAATGGTGCTGGTAAATCGACCTTTCTTAAAATATTATCTGGGGAAACCGATCCAACTTCAGGTCAAGTAAGCATCGAACCAGGAAAAAGAATGGCCGTGCTCAAGCAAGATCACTTTGAATTTGACGAAGAGACTGTACTTAATACTGTATTAATGGGCCATAACAAGTTATGGGAAATTATGCAGGAGAAAGATGCCATATACATGAAACCTGATTTTTCTGAAGAAGACGGTGTAAAAGCTTCTGAGCTTGAAGGTGAATTCGCTGAAATGGACGGTTGGAATGCCGAATCTGATGCCGCTGCATTGTTAAGTGGCTTAGGTATTGTGGAATCTGATCATCACACATTGATGAAAGACATTGCAGGAAGTAAAAAGGTGCGGGTGTTATTAGCACAAGCGCTGTTTGGTAACCCTGATATCCTGATTCTCGATGAACCTACCAACGATTTGGATATTCATACTGTATCCTGGTTAGAAGATTTTCTATTAGATTTCAAGAATACAGTAATCGTAGTATCTCACGATAGACACTTTTTAGATACTGTATGTACGAATATCGTTGATATTGATTTTTCAGCCATCAAAGTCTATACTGGTAATTATACTTTCTGGTATGAGTCCAGCCAATTGGCTTTATCGCAACGTTCTTCTTCCAATAAAAAAGCTGAAGAGAAGAAAAAAGAATTGCAGGAATTTATCGCCAGATTTAGTGCCAATGCCTCTAAATCTAAACAGGCAACGAGTAGAAGAAAATTATTAGATAAAATCAACATTGAAGACATTCAGCCTTCAACCAGAAAATATCCAGCAATTATTTATACACAAAATAGACCTGCGGGCGATCAAATATTAGAGGTAAAAGGCCTGGCGAAAAGTAGTGAAGGAAAGACGCTATTTAAAAACCTCGATTTTTTCGTCAATAAAGGAGATAAAATCGCCTTTCTAAGTAAAAACAGTACCGCTATTACTGCTTTGTTCCAGATATTGATGGACGAAATGAAAGCGGATAAAGGAGAATTCAAATTTGGTCAGACGATCACTACGGCATACTTACCTAATGAAAATGAAAAATATTTCAAATCAAATGATAATCTGATCGATTGGTTACGTCAATACTCCGATGGTGAAAAGGATGAGGTTTATATAAGAGGATTTTTGGGCAAGATGCTTTTCAGTGGTGAGGAGGTATTTAAAAAATGTAGTGTACTCTCTGGAGGTGAAAAAGTACGTTGTATGATTTCCAAAATGATGCTAGCGGGTGCCAATGTGCTTATCCTTGATGAACCAACAAACCATCTGGACTTGGAGTCAATTACCGCATTTAACAATGCACTCAAAGATTTCCCTGGCACGGTGTTGTTTACGTCTCATGACCATGCATTCACACAAACCGTAGCAAACAGGGTAATTGAGATCACCCCTAATGGTTATATGGATAAATTATGTACTTATGATGAGTACACATCTGATGAAAAATATTTACAGCAGCGCGAGGAGATGTATGCTTAAGAAAAGTGGCTTTATTTTAATAAAATAATTAATTAGTACTGGTGTCCGAGTAAAAATGACGTTCAATCGAAATTATACCTTACACTTACCCCTAAATCACCTAAAGGGGACTTTCCGGCACCCCTTTAGCGGAAGGGGGTCTTTTTGGGAAATGCCGAAAACCTTAGTTGTTTTCAATTAAACGTCTTTTTTTATAATAGCAAATAAATTTTACTCGGACATCAGTAATTAATTAATAAAAAAACACTCATCTTCTGATGGGTGTTTTTTTAAAATAGAGACAAAAAAAAGAGTCCCGATAAAATCGGGACTCTAACAAGTTCAATTAGATATAAACTAGGCTAACTTAACGTTAACAGCATTCAAACCTTTTTTACCTTCTTCTAACTCAAATAAGACATCATCGTTTTCTCTTATCTCGTCAATTAGACCAGACACATGTACGAAATACTCTTTCTCATCTGCTGAGTCTTTAACGAAACCATATCCTTTTGAATCGTTAAAAAATTTTACTGTTCCTTCTTTCATTGTAATAATTTGTAAATAATACTGCGAAGTTAACCATTTCTAAGGCAGTATAGCCTTAATTGGTTATTTATTTTAATTTTTAGCGTCTACCACCCCTTCTGTGGCCTCCACCTTTACCTTTTGGCTTAAAGTTTCCACCATATCCAGAATTGGAAGAAGGTCGTCTTGCCCCTCCACCTCTTCTATCACTCCTATCACCTCTATCTCTTCGTGGACTAGGGTTATCAAGATTTACTCTTATTTCTCGGTCGTTAAGAAACATCCCTTCAAATGATTTGGTAACGGTGCCACCCATTTCTTTCTCAATCTCAAAATAAGATCTACGATCTTCAATGGTAACCGGTCCAAATGTTTGCTTATCTACTCCACTTTTCTCACAGACAAATTCAATTATATCCTTCTTGTCCATTCCATCGAAATTTCCAAGGTTGATGAAAAATCGAGCATACTTACTGTTAGAGGTAGTTCTTTCATTTCCTCCTCTATCCCCTCTATCTCTTCTGTCGCCACGATCACCACGATCTCTTCTATCTCCACGGTCACCTCTATCACCCCTATCGCCTCTTGTATCATAGGAATCACTTTCAAAAGCAAATGAACCGCCTTTATTAAGACCCAATTCATTCAATTCGTAGGTCATTAACTTATCAATGATTTCCTCCTTACTCAATGCATCAAATATTCCTCTGATATCACCAACATGATCAGTTAAGTCTTTTTCTATTACTTCAATTTCGGCAATTTTAGTAGCCCATTCCTTAAGCTTCATATTCTCAACATGTTGAGCTTCAGGTAATTCATAAGGCGTGAAATTCAATTTCAATCGCTTTTCAATCATCCTGATCTTTCCCTGTTCAGTTCTTGTAACTAAAGAAAGGGAGATTCCTTTCTTCCCTGCTCGCCCAGTTCTTCCACTTCGGTGTGTATAATATTCCAAGTCGTCAGGCATGGCGTAATGAACCACATGAGTTAAGTCATTGACATCGATTCCTCTGGCAGCCACATCAGTAGCAATCAAAAACTTCAATGAATGATTCTTAAAGCGTTTCATTACTTGATCACGCTGTGCCTGAGATAAATCTCCATGAATAGCGTCAACCGGTAAGCCCTTTGTTTGCAATTGTTGCGCAACATTTTGCGTATCTATTTTTGTACGGCAAAATACAATTCCACGCATATCAGGCTCAAGCTCAATAATGCGCTTCAATATTTCTATTTTGTCTTTCGCTTTCGCTAAAAAGAATTTGTGTTCTATGTTCTGGTTTACCACATTCCCAATGTCAATTTTGACTTCATTGGGCTTGTCCATGTATTTCTTTACAATATTCTTGATCTCCGGTGCCATAGTGGCTGAGAATAACCAAGTTGATTTCTGACCTTCAGTAAAAGATAGAATACTATCGATATCTTCCCTAAAACCCATATTGAGCATTTCATCGGCTTCATCAAAGACTACATGTCTGATGCCCGATAAGTTTACCGCTCTACGATTGATTAAATCAAGGAGTCGGCCAGGAGTCGCGATAATAATGTGAGGAGTGTTTTTCAACGCCTTCATTTGTGGTACTATTGAAGCACCACCGTATACAACTTGTACACGTACACCCTTTAAATATTTTGAAAATGCTTGAATTTGTTGTGCTATCTGCTGTCCTAGTTCACGTGTAGGAGCCAAAACCAAGGCTTGTGTTTGTTTTAATTCAGGGTCGATTGCATCTAATAATGGCAAACCAAAGGCAGCTGTTTTACCAGTTCCTGTTTGTGCTAAGCCTAAAAAATCTTTTTCTTTTTGTTGAATTAAAATGGGAATTGCCTGCTGCTGAATCTTTGTGGGTTCATTTAAGTTCAGCTCAGGAAGGACTTTAAGCAAAGATGCCGACAGCCCTAAATCTGAAAAATTTGTCAATTGATATTATTTGTTAATGATTTGCAAAGGTAGTATAATAAAAATAGAGAAACTAAAGTGATAAATTTTTTAATTAATCATAGTTAATCCTGACTAATCTTGCAGTGCCCTTGGAGGGAGGACTATAGTGAACTATCAAACACGTCATCGGTAGGCAGACCTGTCGAAGGATTAACCACAGAGGACGCGGAGAGACACAGAGAAGGCGCAGAGGTTTTATTTGATTCTCCGAAGTCATCCTGAGCCTGTCGAAGGATAAGACAAGGAGAAGTGTAGCCTTTTTTACAACTATGGGGCCGAAAAATCACAATTAGATGACATGTTTGATGCCAAATTTTTCTCCCTTTGGAGGGAGGTAGAGGGAGGACTATAGTGAACTATCAAACACGTCATCGGTAGGCAGACCTGTCGAAGGATTAACCACAGAGGACGCGGAGAGACACAGAGAAGGCGCAGAGGTTTTATTTGATTCTCCGAAGTCATCCTGAGCCTGTCGAAGGATAAGACAAGGAGAAGTGTAGCCTTTTTTGCAACTATGGGGCCGAAAAATCACAATTAGATGACGTGTTTGATGTCAAATTTCTCCCTTTGGAGGGAGGTTGAGGGAAGACTATAGTGAACTATCAAACACTTCATCGGTAACCTGCCTTAAGTCAGGCAGGCTTGTTGAATGGTAACAGACCAATACTAATTAAGATTACGAAAGCCATGTCTAATGCTTCGACAAGCTCAGCATGACACGGCAAAAAGAAGGCCTAAACATCATTTGGGTTAGGTTATACTAAATAGACACTAATACACATTATTCTTTTATTATCAAGCCCACACTTAAATTATCACTCTTAGAATTAACATTTTTTCGAGAAAAACGCAGAAAATTAGATGACGTGTTTGATGCCAAATTTTTCTCCCTTTGGAGGGAGTTTGAAGGAGGATTATAAGTGAACCATCAAATACGTCATCGGTAGGCAGACCTGTCGAAGGATTAACCACAGAGGACGCGGAGAGACACAGAGAAGGCGCAGAGGTTTTATTTGATTCTCCGAAGTCATCCTGAGCCTGTCGAAGGATAAGACAAGGAGAAGTGTAGCCTTTTTTGCAACTATGGGGCCGAAAAATCACAATTAGATGACGTGTTTGATGTCAAATTTCTCCCTTTGGAGGGAGGTTGAGGGAAGACTATAGTGAACTATCAAACACTTCATCGGTAACCTGCCTTAAGTCAGGCAGGCTTGTTGAATGGTAACAGACCAATACTAATTAAGATTACGAAAGCCATGTCTAATGCTTCGACAAGCTAAGCATGACACGGCAAAAGGGAGGCCTAAACATCATTTGGGTTAGGTTATACTACTTAAATTATCACTCTTAGAATTAACATTTTCTAGGAAACGCGCAAAATGAGATGACATGTTTGATATCTAATATTATTCCTTTTCCGGAATAAATCCGACAATGTACTAAGAGATTATTCTATTTAATTCAAAGTGATTAATTTGCTTCCAAAACTCCTATTCTCTTGAAGCAGATTATTTTCAAATTCGGAATCCTTGCTCTTTTGTTTAGTGCACTTATTGCATTGAGTGAGTTTTCAATAGCTACTAAATCTTATTATACAGAATTCCTAATCGCCATCTCTGCCCTTGGCTTATTGGCATTAGGCTTTTCCCTAAAGAGCTACGTGGTCACCCGTTCCTCCATTTTGAAAGATGACTTTACGCCTGACAAGCAAAAATTGAAGCTACTTCAAATAAGTGTTAGAGAGTATGAAGTACTTCAAAAAATAGCGGAAGGGTATTCTAACCTACAAATTGCTGAGGCATTGTTTGTTTCAGAAAACACTATTAAGACTCATGTTTCTAATATCTATTCCAAATTGAATGTCAAAAGAAGAACTGAAGCAATAAAACAAGCAAAAGAATATGGTCTTTTGAAGCTGTAAGGCTATAAAATTTATAATTCATACTTTAGTATGAGTCCAAAAATGAAGGGTTGACCTTTATTTGGTCAAACAAAAAGATTAAATCATGAAAAAAATAATTCTAAATAATGGTGTTTATGCTGCAGTAGTATTGATACTTATCAATTTATTGTCACTCTTTATTTTTGGCACCGATTCTTCCAATTATGGCCTTGGAGAAATTGTGGGGTATACGGCCATTGTACTGAGCCTTGGATTTGTAATATTAGGTATCCGCCAGTATAATATGTTAAATGACGATACCAGCTTCATGAAAAATATGGCGATAGGAAGTGGTATTGCTTTATTCCCTTCATTGTGGTTTGGGAGTTACAATATCATTTATGTAAAATGGATAGATCCCAATTTTATGGAAAACTACACCAATTACAGTCTCGATAAAATGAAAAGCACGATGTCGGCTCAACAGTTTGATGAGGCAAAAGTTAAGATGATTGAAGAGATGGAATTATTCAACAATTTATATTTCCAATTTTTCGTCATGTTTATGACGGTATTTATTATCGGTCTAATCATTACCGTTATATCCTCCATGATTTTAAAATTTAAACCCATAGCACGATGAGCAAGAAAAAAGTAACAGGTATAGGTGGCGTATTTTTCAAAAGTAAAGACCCAAAAACCATTAATGAGTGGTATAACAAAAACTTGGGGTTAGTAACTAACGAATATGGTTCGCTGTTTGAATTTCGACAATCTGACAATCCTGATAAAAAGGGGTTCCTACAATGGAGTCCATTTGAAGAGAAAACTAAATACTTTGAGCCTTCTCAAAAAGAGTTTATGATCAACTTTAGAGTTGAAAACATCGAGGAGTTAGTAGCAGAGCTAAAATCAGCCGGTGTGGATGTTGTGGATGAAATAGAGACTTACGAATATGGTAAATTCGTTCACATAATGGATCCAGAAGGAAATAAGCTAGAATTATGGGAACCTGTAGATCAGGTATTTGATGACATGTACTCAGGTAAAACCACCAAGTAACTCACATTATTATAGGCACAAGTATAACGTCTACCCGTCTATTCATTATTCGTCCATTGTTTGAGGTATTGGTATAAAGGGGATTGTTTAGCCCGAAGTTTTTGGTCTCCGTTTTTTCTTCAGGAATACCATTGGCCAATATTTCTTTAAGTACGGCTATACTGCGCATATTTGACAACCATTGATTGTACTCTTTTCCACCTATATTATCAGTGTGGCTGAAGAGTACAATTTTATATTGTTCTAGGTTGTCCAGTGTTTCTATAAATTCCTTAAGCTCTAATTGCTGTTGTTCATCGATGTAGTAGCTCCCGCCACCAAAATAGATACTTTTCTTTATTAATGAATCATTGTCTTGTGCAAGCCCGTCCCCAAGGGATATTAATCCAAACAAAAATGCAATAACCCATTTCATAATAATGAAACAACGTTATTGCATCTTTCAAAGTTTCGAACATTAATTCGAAACGTTCTATCCAATAGCGGAAATCATCTCGGCAAGTATCACCACTCCTTCTTCCAAATATTTATCATCTAGATTTATGCTCTCTGGATTAGCTTCGCCTTCTTTTTGAATTTTAGTGCCTGTTAACTTCAATCGATCTGCTTTTTTCTTTTCGGCTTCTGCAATTTCCAGTTTTCTTTTTTCTTCATTAAGCGATATTCTGGTTTTGGCAATATTTGCTTTGAGCTCTCCTGTTTCTTCCACCAAATCGATTAAAACTGGATCTGTAGTTAGTCGCTTATTATAATCTTTATTTAGATCGGCCAATAGTTTAGGTGAAACCTGATTTGTTGGGTTGTATTTTGTCCCTTTTATCTGATCCCAAGGCAAAGCACCAGGTCTTGAACTCTCTCCAAATTCGTCAGCAGAAAATGCTGAAGGGAAATTAACATCCGGACTAACGCCTAAATGCTGAGTACTACTGCCTGTGACACGGTAAAATTTTTGTAAAGTAAGTTTCAACTGCCCTACTTTCTCCCCCTCAGGGACGGTGATATATCTTCCCAGATCAATTACACTCTGTACTGTTCCTTTACCAAAAGTAGTCTCGCCCATTACCACACCCCTGTGGTAATCTTGAATCGCTCCGGCAAATATCTCTGAGGCTGACGCGCTGAATCGGTTAATCAATACCGCCATTGGTCCGTCATAGACTAATTCGGGGTCTTCATCCGACCCAACTTCTACTTTATTGGAAGATGATCTCACCTGGACCACTGGGCCATCTTTAATAAACAATCCGGTTAAGTCAATAGCCTCAGCTAATGATCCACCACCATTGTTTCTTAGGTCAATCATAAGGCCATCAATCCCCTTGTCCTTAAGTTCATTCACCAGACGCTTTACGTCACGTGTTGTACTGTTATAATTAGGATCTCCTTTCTGATAGGCCTCAAAATCCATGTAAAAACTAGGTAATGTAATAACACCTACTTTATAAGCTTTACCATTACGTGTAGTTGGAATTACTTCCGCCTTAGCTTCCATATCCTCCAACTTTATTTTTTCCCTCACCAAGGTAATTGTTTCGGAAGAACCATAAACGCCAGTTTGTGCAGGAAGAATTTCCAGTCTTACCGTTGTTCCCTTAGGTCCTTTTATTAAGTCAACTACGTCATCAATTCTCCATCCTATTACGTCCACAATTTCACCGTCCTCGCCCTGTCCAACACCGACAATCCGGTCATTAGCATGAATAAGGTCACTCTTTTTAGCTGGCCCACCTGGCAGCACTTCCACCACCTTGGTAAAATCGTTGTCTGTTTGCAGTCTTGCTCCAATGCCCTCTAAAGACAAGCTGATATTCTGTTGGAATCGGTCAGAAGTTTTAGGTGAAAAATAATTGGAGTGTGGATCAAATGCTTCCGCAATAGTATTCATATACAGCTCAAAAACATCCTCTGAATTATATTGACTTATTGCTTTCTTGAATCGATCGTACCTTGTTTTAATTGTCTTATTAATCTCTTTGGGGTCCTTATCATTCAGTGTTAAGCTCAGTTTCTGGCTTTTTATGACCTTACGCCACAGCTCGTTAAGTTCTGCTTCATTTTTAGCCCAAGGCATTTTTGAACGATCAGTATCATAGTACTCATCAATTGTAAAATCAAAATCTTCACTCTCTAAGCTATTATCTACATAAGCCATTCGATCATTAAAACGCTGATTAAAAACCTTGTAGATGGCGTAAGCAACATCAACCTTACCTTCCTTTGTAAAATCATCTATTTCATATCTATATTTCTCAAAAGAGTCAATATCGGATTGTATAAAATAGGATTTGTTATTATCTAATGTCTCAATGTAACTATCAAGAATGACTGATGACAAAGAATCATTTAAGTTGATTTTGCTAAAATGATAAGTGTCTAGAATTTGAGCTGTTAACTTGGCTTCTGCAGCAAATTGTGGTTTAGGCACAAGTTCAGTACTATCTGAGTCATAAGCGAAGACCGAGATACTTGTAGCAATAAATAAAAGGGACAGGATTAACTTCTTACTATTCATAATTAAATGCTTGATTGTAATATGTTATTAACGACCAAAATAAAATAAAGGTGTCTTATTAAGAATTATTTCATACAAAAATGAGACCGAATAAATTTGGTCTCATTTCAATGTTGCTAGATAAAAGACTATTTGGTTTTATCTATATCGAATTCATTCAGGAATTTCTCTGCTTGTTCCACATTTTGAAATTCGTAACTTTTCTTAAATCCTAATGATGAGATAATTTCTACTTTCACAACATCAACAGTAGCATTTTTCTTGAAGCTGTTTTTGTCGGGCTTAAAGTGAGAATAGTCTTCTTCTTTGGCAATGTTAAATTGTGTAGTACGGACAGAACTACAATATTGACATTTGTAGTGTTTTAATAATTCGCCTTCTTTTTCAGGTGTAGCTTCCTGGATTATTTCTTCTCTAATGATTTTCATCGTATAGAATCCACAATTATTACATTGTAGTGCCTGAAGATGCCCTTGATATTTTTCAATTTTAGTATCACCTGTTTGTTCATCTATCCAAACATCATAATCTACAGAAAACACATCCTCCTCAGCACGCATTCCCTCATCCAAATGTACATCCTCTTCATCTTCACTCAACAATCTCATTACATTGCCAGTCTTAGGATTCACACGTGGCATGTAACGCCACTTCTTTAACTTCTTATTAAGCTGTGTCGGATAATAATATTGTAAAATGAGTGCGCCTATGTACCCTACTAAAGTGGCACCTGCTATGGAAATAAATATTAAAACCGAGAACCAAACTAGATCAAAAATGACCATATCTCTTCCGTACATATTGACCACCAAACCAAAAGCAATGGCTATAAAAACAATAGCTATTTTATAGGCTTTAATTTCACTTACGCTGAGATAATCATACTTGGCTTTATAGTCTTTTATTCCTGATACCCTTATTTGGTGGATCAAATAAATTATAATAGCAATTCCAACACAACTGATCGCTCCAATGGGCATTAACATTTGCCAAAATTGTAAAAACTCGTTTGGTGTACTTTCCATATTTAAGATTACATAAGATTAATAACTCCTAAATATAAGTAATAATTCTTCCCTTTGGATACCCAAAATAGTTGATTTCAACAGAATTATTATTTCTTACAATTTGCTACTATGAATAAATAATTTTTTTATCCATCTGATTATTAATAGGATAGGTAAATTAATATTAGCGAAATGTTCAAATTATTCTGATTGAATGGGGCTAAAAATTAAATTCTTATCCAATCCGATTAAAACATCATGGAGTCATAAGCCACATTAAAAATACTGTCCATATTAACTAACCCGTTGTTCGTCTAATCGTTTAACAGGGTTAAATCAAAATACAATCGTTTGACGTTCTGAATTTAAACAGTAACGACTTATGGATTCAATTTATAAATTTATATCACTGACTTTATGGGGCAACTTGCCTAGTCAGTTACAAAAGAAAGTATCTAGCGTTTACGCAAGTATTTACAATCGTCCTTTTACAAAATACATTATTAAACCTTACTGTAAGCTAAACCAATTGGATGAGCCCTACCTTAGTCAATTCGTTTCGGAAAAAGGCCATGAGGGGTACAATAGCTTTCAGGATTTTTTTACACGTGTTTATAAGTCAAAGCCTCCAATTATATCGCCTCATATATGGCCCTGTGAAGGCTTATTATGTGACTATGGTCAGGTTAGCCAATTACCCACAATAAACATTAAAGGGGATACTAGGACTATAAAAACCATCTTTGGAGAAACAGGTGATGATATACCCGATAACTATTATTTTTCAAATGTGTTTTTACATAATAATAATTACCATCGGATTCACAGCCCTACAGAGGCAAAAGTAAGGTTGATAGAACATATCCCAGGTGATCTTGTTCTTTTGAGGCCTTGGGTTTATAAATCGGACCCCTCTCTCCCTGCTATGCGCAATGAGCGCATAAATTTGACTTTAATTGATAAACACGATCGGAGCTGGTACATTTCAATTGTTGGTGGGCCAGCAGTAGGTACCATACAACTTTGTGAAAATATCAATCCCGGTGCTCACATCCACATTGGTGACGAATTAGGGAAGTTTCTATTGGGGTCAACCTGTTGTATGGCCTCACCTGAACCTACTACTACTTTAGTAGGCAGTACGGTGTTTGTAGATCAGAAGTACTAAAGAAACTGCTTTAGATCCGCTGGAGAATAATTGATAGATTTTAACGTCTTATCATCAGCCTTTCGATATACAAGATATTTTCCATCCAATTCCTTATAATAGCACTCTGTATCTTTCTCTTTTTGATAGTACGCAACTGTTGCCTTAGCTTCAGCTTCGTCTTTGCATGCTTTGCTCATATTCGAACGCTGTACCTCATCAAATAAAGCCTTGAATTTATCTCCCATCCCAAACTCTAAAATGGCGCCAGAAAGTACGTATTGTATATCACAAAGCGCATCAGCTACTTCTACCAAATCATTATCTTTAATAGCTTGTTCCAATTCTTTTAATTCCTCTGCTATAAGTTCTACTCTTAGAGCACATCTCTTTTCATTTGGGATAGCAGGATCTTTTACTATTGGGTGTTTAAATGTCTTGTGGAATTCGGCTACTTGGTTGAGTGAGTCTGGTTGTTGCATAGTTTGAATTTTAAGAAAGCAAGTTTAAGAATTTACAAGGTGTTATTGAAATAAAGATAGTCGATTGTCTCACCCTTTTTTAACTTATCCTTTAAGATTGTCTCACCCTTACTATATTTGCAGCTTTATTACTGAACAAGATCAATGACGAATTTTATAGAAGAGTTAAGATGGAGAGGCATGATCCACGATATGATGCCTGGAACAGAGGAACAACTGAATAAAGAAGTTACTACGGCATATATAGGTTTTGACCCAACGGCAGACTCTTTACATATTGGAAATTTAGTTCAAGTAATGACATTGGTACATTATCAAAGAGCTGGGCATAAACCAATGGCCTTGGTTGGGGGTGCAACGGGTATGGTGGGTGACCCTTCAGGTAAATCAGCAGAACGAAACCTACTTTCTTCTGAGCAATTGAATCTTAACCTAGTAGGTGTTAAAAAGCAATTAGAGAAATTCTTAGATTTTGACTGTGGTGAAAATTCTGCTGAAGTAGTCAATAACTATGATTGGTTTAAGGACTTTAACTTTCTTGATTTTATTCGTGAAGTAGGCAAGCACATTTCTGTGAATTATATGATGGCCAAAGATTCTGTTAAATCTAGGCTAGAGTCAGGGATGTCATTTACCGAGTTCAGCTACCAACTCATTCAGGGTTACGACTACTACTGGTTGTATAACAATAAAAATTGCAGACTTCAATTGGGCGGTTCTGATCAATGGGGAAATATTGTTACTGGTACTGAATTGATACGTAGAAAAGGCGGTGGTGAGGCTTTTGCGATCACTACTCCCCTCATAAAAAAGGCCGATGGGACTAAATTCGGGAAAAGTGAAGGTGGAAATATTTGGTTAGATGCTGAAAGAACCACCCCTTATGAGTTTTATCAGTATTGGATGAATGCCTCGGATGAAGATGCGGCTAACTTTATTAGGATTTTTACGCTGTTGGACAAAAAGGAAATTGAAGCCCTAGAAAAGGAACATTTGGAAGCACCGCATTTAAGAAAGTTGCAAAGTGCATTGGCAAAAGATATTACGGTTAGGGTACATTCTGAGGTGGCATATCAATCTGCCATAAAGGCGTCTGAAATATTGTTTGGCAAATCAACTACTGACGATTTAGCTAGCTTGGATGAGCGTACCTTTTTATCCGTCTTTAGTGGTGTCCCTCAAACTGAGATCTCGAAAGCCGATTTAGATGGAGTCGAAGACATCACTACCTTCCTATCCATTACATTAGATGGATTAATATTTAAATCTAAAGGTGAAGCCAGAAAGATGATTCAAGGTGGTGGTGTAAGCATCAATAAGACTAAGATCGAAAAACCTGAACAGCAAATGGACTTCCCATTATTGCAGGGTAAATACCTTTTGGCACAGAAAGGAAAGAAGAATTATTACGTGATCAAGGTGAATTGATCGTCACTGCGTGGAACAAAGCAGTCTCCACATTTTATAGAAATATAGCCTAGGATGGTTTTAAATCAAAAAAAGCCTTGAAGAGCGATCTCCAAGGCTTTTTCTGTAGAGCTAATGCTCTTATTTTCCAAATAATTTATAACCTATATAAAGTTGGAAGGTTTTGTTCTTGATCTCAGTCCCTAAAAAGTCATCATCAATATCACTTAAACCAAGTACATATCTTAACCCGCCACTTAACCCCATTGGTAAGTCAACACCTGCACCAAATACTACAGACAAATCAGATCCTTTAATTCCATCCTTAATATCCTGGCTTCCACTTCCGAAATCTGCTTCAGCCTTTGTTAATATACCAAATTGTGGTCCAAGATGTACGTTAACAACTTTGGCAAAGTTCTTCTTTAACAATATTGGAATCTCAATATAAGTCAAATCAAAATCCTCGGCTCCTTTAACTGAATAAAGAAATTCTGGTTGCAATGAAATTCCTGCAAATCCTATATTTAAAAAAGCACCTACATGATAGCCAGTTTTTCCATCTGGATCACCGTCTACATCGACATTTGCAAAATTCAATCCCCCTTTGATACCTCCCGAAACCTGTGCATTCGAAAATGAATACGCACCAACGAAGATCATTGTAAATAGTAAAATCTTTTTCATAATGTTTGTGTTTAAATGTTTAAGACCAAATTTAGAAAAAAGTAAATGTTACATGTTTACTTCAATCAATATTATTTAATACTAATTTATCCTAAAACTTACCTCGGGATAATAATAAAAAAAAGGAGCCATTTTTTACGACTCCTTAATTCTAATTCTTTCTTTATTTCATGAATTTCCAACCAGCATAAATTTGAAATGCTCTGTTTTTCACTTTAGCACCTCCACCGGCATCGTTTACATCACTAAGACCCAATACATATCTTAAACCACCAACTAGTCCCATAGGTAAATCAACCTGTCCACCAACAGCAAGGCCTAAATCAGTACTTGTATAACCGTCTTTAATGTCAGTACCATCTTCATCTTTGGCTGAAGCTAATATACTTATTTGTGGACCAGCGTGTACACTGAACATTTCAGTAAAACTGTATCTTCCTAGCAACGGCAAGTCAATATAGGTCAGTTTGGCTTTGAAACCATTAGATTTCGCTCCTTTACCTGACAATAATAATTCGGGTTGAAAACCTATTTTATCACTAATGTCAATAACAGCAAATCCGCCTATTAGGTAGGACAAACGGGCATCAGGTGAAACACTAAACCCATCAGAACTAAATTTCTGATTTGCTACATTTATTCCAGCCTTTGCACCAACAGTAATTTGTGCTTGAGTCGTAAAAAAAGCCCCCACTAAGAGCAATGATAATATTGTAATTTTCTTCATAATAGATTTTGTTTTTTCAACGTTGGTTAATAATCATTAAAATAATAAATAAAAGCCACCTTAACAATACTGTTCCTTTGAACTATCGGCTAATTTGGTACTTTATTCCCACTTTAAAAACTGCTTGATCATAATTTCCTAAGGTAAATTTTACTTCTGAAAATGGGGTGAAATTTTGTTGGATATCCCAATTTACCCCAGCTCCTACATTCAAACCTAATTCGGAATTAGTCCTTCTGCCAAAACCATCTAATTTGTAAGAAGCGGTTGACAAATTCAAGCCTGCAATTCCATAAAAACTTAATTCCCAATCTTCATAAACATAGTAATTGGCATTTGCATTAACTTCCCAAAAACCACGGCTTTCATTGACTCTGTTGCTTACAACATAAATTATGGCATCTGGGCTAAAACTCCATTTGTCATTTACATAAAATTCACCTTGGAGAAATAAGCCTGGAGCCCCTACATTATAGGCGCCTGAATTGCTACCTAATGCAAGACCACCTCCAATAATTGATTGTGAATAAGAGGTTGTAAACGAAACTATTAAGACAAAAAATAATATTGAGAGTTTTTTCATAGATATTATGTGATTTTAATTAATTCACTCGTTGAACGAAATTAAAACAAAATTGTATATCCAATTTGAAAATTTATTTCAAAATAATCATTGATTTTTTACCAGGTTTGGGAGTGTGACTTTAAGCTCTGTATTTTTACTCATAGCCCTCTTAATAGCAAAGATAGCTTCTTTGTTCCTCGCCCAACTTCGTCTGGCTATTCCGTTGTTTACGTCAAAGAAAAGCATGTTTTTCAACCTTTTTCTGGCCTTTCTACTCCCATCCAGTAACATTCCAAACCCACCGTTGATCACCTCACCCCAGCCTACTCCACCCCCATTGTGTATAGAAACCCATGTAGCTCCTCTGAATGAGTCCCCGATTACATTATGAATGGCCATATCGGCTGTAAACTTTGAACCGTCATAAATATTGGAAGTTTCACGATATGGACTATCCGTTCCTGATACATCATGATGGTCACGACCCAACACAACTGGCCCAATGTCTCCATTTTTAATAGCCTCATTAAATGCCTTTGCAATTTCAATTCGCCCTGTGGCATCTGCATAAAGAATCCGGGCCTGAGAACCTACTACCATCTTGTTTTGCCCTGCGGCTTCAATCCATTGTATATTATCAGACATTTGCTGCTGAATTTCAACAGGAGAAGATTCTTTGAGTTTCGTTAATATATCAGCCGCTATCTTATCTGTTTTGGCCAAGTCTTCAGGCTTACCACTAGTACAAACCCATCTAAATGGCCCAAAACCATAATCAAAACACATAGGCCCCATAATATCCTGAACATAAGATGGATACTTGAAATTTATACCGTCTTTGGCCATCACTTCAGCCCCAGCCCGTGAAGCTTCCAGTAAAAACGCATTGCCATAGTCGAAGAAATAGGTGCCCTTAGCGGTATGCTTGTTAATGGCACTAGCGTG
This sequence comes from Fulvivirga sp., assembly GCA_048268855.1. GTDB lineage: Bacteria > Bacteroidota > Bacteroidia > Cytophagales > Cyclobacteriaceae > Fulvivirga. The sequence goes on along the minus strand of JBLWUR010000002.1, from coordinate 168,178 downwards.
TTTAACTAATGTCAATTGTACCTGTTCTTTAAATGCTGTAGGATCTTTGGCCATCATTGCATTAGATTCCTCAAAGGTAAGATCCACAGGATAATATCCTCCCGACCATGGGTTATGTAAGGAGGTCTGATCAGAGCCCATATCTACATAAATACCTTCTTGATCAAATTTTTCCCAAACAGCCACAATATTGCCTTGAAAGGCAATAGAAACTACTTCTTTATCTTTTTTGGCTGTCTTAACTCTTGCAACAAGATCATCTAAGTCGTCTATTACTTCATCTACCCAACCCTGACTATGCCTTGTAGCAATGGCCTTTGGATTAATTTCTGCCACTACCGAAATGCAACCAGCTATATTACCAGCTTTGGGTTGTGCACCACTCATACCTCCCAACCCTGAGGACACAAATAATTTACCGGCTAGTCCTTCACCAGATTTGGAGATTTTTCTACCTGCATTCAACAACGTGATGGTTGTTCCGTGAACAATACCTTGTGGTCCGATGTACATATAGGAACCGGCAGTCATTTGACCATATTGCGTGACGCCCAAAGCGTTATATTTATCCCAATCATCCTGTGAGGAGTAATTAGGGATCATCATACCATTGGTAACTACCACTCTAGGAGCACCTTTGGAAGAGGGAAATAAACCCATTGGATGTCCTGAATACATATGTAAAGTCTGCTTATCAGACATTGTAGCTAAATACTGCATTGTCAATAGGTACTGTGCCCAATTTTGAAAAACTGCCCCATTCCCACCATAGGTAATTAACTCATGCGGATGTTGTGCCACCGCTGGATTCAGGTTATTCTGAATCATCAACATAATCGCCCCTGCCTGTTGACATTGGTAAGGGTAATCTTCTAAAGGTCGGGCATACATATCATAATCAGGGCGGAGTCGATACATATAAATACGGCCGTATTTCTCCAACTCTTCCCTAAACTCAGGTAATAACTCTGCATGGTGCTTTTGCGGAAAGTACCTTAATGCATTAATAAGTGCTAATTCTTTTTCATCATCAGATAGTAAATCCTTACGCTTTGGTGCGTGATTAATTGTAGGATCAAACGGTTTTTTATTTGGAAGGGTATCTGGGATACCTTGTAAAATTTGTTCTTTGAAAGTCATATTTGTTCCAATAGCTTTTGTTCTTCAAATTGTTTAAAAGCATCAGTATATCCTATTTCAAATATTTCCTGTGCTTTATTAATATCCATCACTTTAAAGGACTCCAGCCCTTTAGGTTCTATAAAAAAATCACATTCTGGTCTGCGTTCATATACATTTCGGGTGATAGCTAGCATAAGAGCTCGTTCCATCACAAATCTAAAATTCTTGGGAGCAAAATCCCTATCAATTGGGTTAGAATGTGAAGCAATTAAAACATCTACTTTATCTCTAATTGGCTCTATCGGTAGGTTATTAAGAATACCTCCGTCTATGAATAATTCTTTATCTATTTCTACAGGTTTGAATAGTACAGGGATGCAAGAAGAAGCACAAATGGCTAAAACCAGATCACCTTCATTAAAATATTTTGTTTCCCCTAGCCTTAAGTTGGTGGCTGCAATGTAGGTCGGGATTTTAAGAGATTCAAAGGAGTTTTCTGGTAAGTGTTTTTTTAACAACTTATACATTACCTCAATTTTTAACAATCCTTTTGTGCTCATAGCAGGTTGTAGAAATTTAACGGTTTTTAATTCTAGTAAGATTCTCAAAATATCCTCTACCTTATGGCCATATGCGTAAAGACCCGCTATTATTGCGCCTGCACTCGTACCTGAAAGGAAATTTATTTTTATACCAAGTTCCTCCAATGCTTTAATCACACCTAAGTGGGCAATGCCTCTTGCTCCACCTCCCGAAAGAGCTAAGCCTATGGTTTTGGAGTTATTCATATACAGCTTTTACCGGATTCATTCCGGTATTTTTTCAATTTTCAATAATCCTTTAATTCAACCTATTGTAATATCTAAGGATACCAGAACAAGTCCGGTAAATTCGGCAAGATTTAGAGCACCTCTGATAAGGAAAATGTTTGATCAAGCCTCACCCCTTTTTCTGTATGCTTTACTGTACAACATTCGTTGACGGCATCATGCTCAAAAAATAAAATGTATCCGTTATCAGCAGCTTCATTTAGAAACTTTTCCTTTTCCTGCATGGTGAGCAAAGGACGAGTATCATAGCCCATTACATATGGTAACGGAATATGACCAACGGAAGGTAACAGATCTGCCACAAATACGATGGTCTTTTCCTTATACTTAATCATGGGCAACATTTGTTTATCTGTATGGCCATCGACAGTGATAATATCAAATTGTTTAAATGGCGAAGCTCCATTTGCAGATACATAATTTAAATGCCCACTTTCTTCTATTGGCAAGATGTTTTCCTTTAAAAAAGAGGCCTTTTCCCTTGGGTTTGGTACCGTTGCCCAGTGCCAATGATCTTTATTACTCCAGTACTTTGCGTTTTTAAATGTTAGCTCCAATTTATCGCCCTTTCTTTCTACACCTCCTCCACAATGATCAAAATGCAAATGTGTTTGAAACATATCAGTAACGTCATCAGGTGAAAATCCTTTTGATTTTAGTGACTTAATTAGCGAAGCATCTCCATGTAAATAATAGTGTTTTAAAAATTTTTCGTCTTGTTTATTACCAATTCCATTATCAATTAAAATCAGTTGATTTCCATCCTCTATAAGCAGGCATCGCATGGCCCAAGTGCAGAGATTATTAGCATCAGGTTCATTGGTTCTTTTCCATAATGACTTAGGTACTACACCAAACATGGCTCCTCCGTCCAACTTAAAAAACTCCGTGTCAATTACATGTAATTTCATAATTTCAAAAGCTTAATTTCTACCTTTAATAAACAAAAAAAGCTGTCACAAAAGCAATAAGATAACGTCATTACGAGGAAATGAAGTGATCCTAATGCTTTTTGCATTTATTACAATTGGATTGCTTCACTATGTTCGCAAAGACGACTCGCTTTTGAGACAGCCTCAAATGGATAAATTCAATTATTCTTTAACCACACCCATCGCACAGAATTTTTCAATTCTGGCATCTATTCTCTGCTGAGGGGTCATGGCATTGAGTTCTTTAAAGTTATCCATGATGGTTTTCTTCAATTCCTTCGTCATCCATTTCATATCGGTATGTGCTCCACCCAAAGGTTCTTTTACAATACCGTCAATTAGCTTAAGTTCAAGCATATCTTTGGCTGTTGGTCTAAGTGCCTCCGCAGCTTGTTCTTTATAATCCCAGCTTCTCCAAAGAATTGATGAACATGACTCTGGAGAAATCACAGAATACCATGTATTCTCCAACATGAGCACCTTGTCTCCGATGGCTATTCCTAGCGCACCACCTGAGGCTCCTTCACCAATAACAATACAGATGACCGGCACCTTGAGCATAAACATCTCTTTCAGGTTTCGTGCTATGGCCTCTCCTTGCCCACGTTCCTCTGCCTCGAGGCCCGGGAAAGCTCCAGGAGTATCTATTAAAGTAATGATAGGTTTGTTAAATTTCTCGGCCATCTTCATCAAACGAAGTGCCTTTCGATAGCCCTCAGGGTTAGCCATACCAAAATTTCGTATTTGGCGTTGCTTAGTGTTTCTTCCCTTTTGTTGACCAATGACCATAAAAGTCTGTTTATCAACAGAAGCAAACCCACCTACCATGGCTTTATCATCCGCTACGGTGCGATCACCGTGTAGTTCTACGAAATCATCAAAAATCTCAAAGATGTAATCTAAGGTATATGGCCGTTCTGGATGCCTTGAAAGTTGCACCCGCTGCCAGCGTGTAAGGTTATTAAAAGTATCCTTTTTCAGGTTCTTAATCTTAGTCTCTAGTGATTTTACGGCTTCCTTAACATCTACATCGCTTTCTGCTGCGATTCTTTTCATGTCTTCTAGTTTTGCCTCTAAATCTGCAATAGGCTTTTCGAAATCCAATAGCATATCCGTTTAGTTAAGATACAAAATTATAACTAATATTGATTTATGATAGGTAATAGTAAGGAAATGCTTCGTGTAAAAATATATTAAATAAAATGCAGGCTTCTATTGGAAATAAAAACTGCCCGATATACATTTGCACCACCTTAATCGAAAGGGATTAAATGGTTTGGTAGTTCAGCTGGTTAGAATGCCTGCCTGTCACGCAGGAGGTCGCGGGTTCGAGTCCCGTCCAGACCGCTTAAAAGCCTCTTAGAGTAATCTAAGAGGCTTTTTGCATTATATAGCTACACTATTTTATAGGAACTTCATTTTCTCAATAAAATATATCTTCTTTACGTTACTAAGATTTGAACAGATTCATCATCATAGCGCTGATCACTAGCATTTTGCTTCTTGGCTGTAATAACACCAAGTATATTACTGTTAAGCACGTAAAACCTGTGAACAGGAACAGGTTCTACAATCCAAAAAAGGATAAGCGTAAGAAAAAGGTGAAATATGTGCGAGTGAAAATTTTGAAAAAATCAGCAGAAGTAAAAGCACCCCGTAAGAAAAAGATTAAACCGAAAAGTAGTAAGGTTGACTCAGCAAGAGTAGTAGAACCAATCAAAGCCCCTACCAATGAACCCGACAGCACAGGAGCATTTTAATAAGGCCATCCAGTATTGTAGGTCAGATCAATACGAACAGGCCATTGAAGAATTTGATGCGGCAATAAAAGCCAGTCCTGAAAATAATGAAATTCGATATAATCGTGCCAAGGCACACTTTAAACTAAAGCATTTTGACGAAGCATTGGCTGATTTCAACCAACTGATCAGTCATGATCCTAAAAATCCTTATTACTTAAGTGAACGGGCCGTTACTCATCATCTAAATGGAGCTAACAATCTGGCCATGAATGATTTAAATCTAGCTGTCGAATTAGAACCAACAAAACCTTTCCGCTATTCAAGTCGGGCATATATTAAAGAAAGGATGGGTGACATTGAAGGAGCTATTACTGACTATGAGCAGTGCATTTCATTAGACCCTGACGATGCAATTGCCCATAACAACAAAGGCATTCTGGAAGAAAAATTAGGCCACATAGACAAGTCAAAAGCTAGTTTTGCTAAAGCAGATGAGTTGGACCCTAAAAAGCAAACCGCACCAAATATAGATAAGCCACTTAAAGATAATGGCAGAGAGGTCAATCAGACAAACACTATTGAAAATCATAGTGGTGGTTATTTTCAAACACTTTCTGCCTTATTTACAAATCGGTCAGAACGAAAGCAATTTTTAGAATTTGTTAAAAACAAGTTTAAAAATAAAGGCTAGTGGGCAAGTCCTTTCAATACACTATTGATATTACGCTTAAAAAAACCACTTATTGGTGTAATCTGTCGCATATGTGCAGTTACAATAGATCCGTAAATCAAGGTCATAAAAAGTAAAGACAAATCTTTGGTATCACCTTTAATAGTGATTTGTTTGTTGAAGACTGCTTCGAGAAGGAAATTCTCCATCATTTGTTGTATTGATAGCACCTCCACCTTCATTTCAGGCAGTACTTCCGGAAATAGTAATTCCCTTTCTACGCTCTTGAGCGGAAATGGAGAAGGCGGCCTAGGCAGTGAGGTAATATAGCTGATCAAGCTTAATATAAGCCCCGGATGTTTCTCATAAGAAAGTGCCATTTTATCAAATAAAAAATAGATTCCCTCCATTCCTACTTTCTTATCTCGATGAAGTTCTACAGCTCTCTCAAAACACCAAATCCGAAGATAGTAAAGTAGGATATCCTCTTTTTGCGGAAAATATTTAAAGAATGTTACTTTCGAAATATTTGACTTGTCGCAGATCAAATCAACATATAAATCTTTGAACGCTTTTTTTCCAAGTAAGCTTAAGGTTGCGTTTAGAATGTCTAGTTTAATTTGTGCTGATTTAGTTTCCCTTACTCCTGTTTCCATTAATATTTTACTTTACCTGAGTAAGGTAATGTAATAAATTATACAATAAACTCAAAAAAGCTATAAAAACTTACACTCATAAGAGTTTCAGCATACTAGAATTAGTTTTTGACAATAGTAAATTCAACCCTTCTATTCAATACTCGGGTTTCAGGATTGTTATTATCGGCAATAGGTCGGCTACCACCATAGCCTTTACCGGAAATACGTTTTCGTGAGATACCCTTTTTTACTAGGTACGATTTTACAGCTTCCACCCGTTCTTTCGAGAGCTTTACATTGTACTTCGCCACTCCCCTGTTATCGGTGTGCCCCTCTAATCGTATTTCAACCTTCGGATTTTCCTTCATAAATTTTACTACCAAATTCAATTCAGAATAGGAGCTTTCAAGAAATTCTGTTTTAGATTGCTTAAACAAAACATCTTTCAAATTTACTTTGGTACCTACTTTAATAGCTTGTAAGGCAAAATTCATTTCAAAGCTATTAATCTGGTTGCTCCTCAGTTCCAATAACTCCTGATGACTCACATAACCCGGTGCCTCAACACTTACTCTGTAAATACCAATGGCCTCAATTTTCAAAGCATAACTGCCTTTGGCTGATTGAACTGTGCTAATCAACGAGTCTGAGGTAGATTTTAATGAGATACTGGCAATGAGAGGCTTATTTGATCCTTCTTCTTTTACCTCTCCAAATAAAGTGATCAACTTGTCATTTATGATAGGTTCGTCCTCTACGATGGCAATATCTTTAACAATTACAGAGTCCATTACGGTGGTATCCATTTTTGGCTCTACAACCTCCATGTCCTTAAACATCTTGATATCGGCATAGCCATCGCTATTAAGTGTAGAAGTATAGAGGTAAAAACCATCATATACATGAATGCCAAGCTCTTTTCCTTCAGTATTCATCTGATCTAAAGGTTCCAATATGCTCCATTTTTGCCACGAATCGTCCAAACGTTCCGCTTTGAAGATATCCGTACCCCCCGATGTTTCATGGCCATTAGATGAAAAGTAGAGTGTTTTGCCATCAGTGGAAATAAATGGTGAGAACTCTTGATACCGTGTATTGATCTGACTTCCTAAATTTTTAGGCTCCGACCACTGGCTATTGCCTTTATTGAAACACACATAAATATCCTCTCCCCCACGGCTATCATAACTTTCTAGCGAGACTACCATGACACTGGCATCAGGCAAAATATTGCCTCCATGAGATTTTGATAAATTTTTATAATATGGCACCGTTATATTTGTTGGAAACGACCACCCAGAAGTGGTTTTCAATGACCTCGATATGCCTTGTGTTTTTATCGCTCCTCCCGATTCATTGTAATGGTTGAACAGGTATATCACATCGCTGCCACCAACAAAGCCCAAAACGCCATTCCAGCCACTGTTATTAAGTATTAGAGGATGAACTGGTTCTGACCAGGTGCCGTCAGAATGAATATTGCTGTACCAGATATCTCCGGGATCAGCTATCCCACCTACATTTTGTGGATGATTGCTACGTGTAAAATAGAGCGTCTTGCCATCGGGAGAAAGCACTGGGTTCTGCTCATCATATTTGCTATTTATACTTCCAAATGGATCTTGAGCAATCACTTGAAAACTGGCCAAAAATAGAATTAACAAGCATGGGGCTTTTAAGGACATGTAGTGGTCAGGTATTTATGAGGTTACAATTTTAGAACGAGTAGTGGCTTATCTGTAGAGTAAGAAAGTATTTTAGGCAGGCTTTTACTCGATATACTTTCTACAATGTTACGCTTTCGTTTAAATACAACGAGTAGGTCGGCCTTTTCTTGTTCAACATATTCATTAATACCGGTGCCTAGGTCGCCCTTGTGTTTTCTATTAGTAAAAGAGATTTTGTTATACTGAATAAAACTCTTCAAGTCCTCAACAAAGGCTTTGTATTCTTTATCAGAATCACTCAAATTGAGATGAAGTACATTGATTCTAGCGTCAAACATAGTTGCGAATGATATTACTTCCTGAATAGCATCTCGATCCTCTACAAGAAAATCAGAACCGTATACAATTTTCTTAAACTTGCTGAAAGAAGCATTCTGAGGGATGCACAAAATTGGTTTTCTAATAATATCAATTACTTCTTCGGTATTGCTTCCAAAAAATATCCCATTTGACTTACTCACTCCTGTGGTCCCCATCACTATTAAGTCATAATTTTCATCAATCGCTACTTCCTTCACTTTGTCTACCAATTCCCCCATCTCCATATAGTAATCACAAAAATCAATGCCTTCGCCTTTAGACTGTTCATTTATTGTGGCTACCATATTTTTAAGTTTGGTATTGGCAATAGCCATTAGCTCCTTAAATGTTTTGCCTTTACCCACAGCACCTATGGCCTTATTAAAGTCCTTTTCTACAAATACATGCAGAAGAGTTATCCTTGACTGAAATTTTTTACCAACTTCCACCGCAAATTCAATGGCATTTAATGACACCTCTGAAAAATCGACCGGGCATAATATCTTGTTCATATGATAGCAAATATAGTGGTTAGACTCTCATTTTTTCAAACAATTGCTACTTATTCCGTCCACTCAACCATAGATTATCAGTTGCTATAAATCGCCAAGGTAATAGGGCATCTTCCTGAGCATAATCCACTCCAATCCTTGGGGTCTGCTCTATCTTTTTTATCAAAATTCCCTGATCCTCCAACCAAATACGATTGCCTGTTAATCTCTCTTTATTTAATACTGTGGTAATGCCCATGGCTTTGGAAAGCTTCCCTGGACCAGTGGTGATTTTTAATTTAGGGTTGAGCTCTTCCTTGGTAAACCCCTTTTGTGGTTCTAAAGCTCGAATCAATACTGCCTCCGCTACACCTTGTACATTGGTAACTACATTAAATAAATGGTGGATACCATAACATAAGTAAACATAGGCAAGGCCTCCTTCTTCAAATAATGTTTGCGTGCGATTGGTTCTTTTTCCATTATAAGCATGGCAAGCTTTTTCTTTATAGGAATAGGCTTCAGTTTCAACTATCACCCCAGACTTTTCTACTCCATTAATGGAAGTATATAAAACCTTCCCAATTAAGTCTTCTGCCACTCCAACAATGTCATCTGTCAGATAATATGCGTTCTTAATCTTCAAAGTCTCGGTGGTCTTAACTTAAATTGATAATTTTAGTACCTCAATGAAACTAACATAATTAAAATTTACCATGAAAAAAACATTACTTACAATGCTAGCCGCTTGTCTATTTATGACTGTAGAAGCACAAATAACAATTCCAGCCGCAAGTCCAGCCGGTTCTGTATACAGTAAAGTAGGACTAACAGACGTTACTATAGATTACTCACGTCCAAAAGTAAAAGGACGTAAGATATTTGGTGAAGGAAGTGACTTCCTGCAACCTTATGGTCAGCTATGGAGAGCAGGTGCCAATGCCGGTACTTTCTTGACTTTGAGCACTGACGCTAACATAGGCGGTACTGACGTAAAAGCAGGAAAATATTTGATTTTTGCTACTCCCGGTAAAACAGAATGGACAGTAACACTTTATTCTGATCTTAGCTTGGGTGGAAATGTTGGTGGATATGACAAAGCCAATGAAGTGATGAGCGCCACAGTGAAAGCAACTACTTTGAGTTCTCCAGTAGAGGCTTTAACTTTCAATATCTCTGATTTGAGTGCTGATAATACTTCAGCTAACATCGAGCTTACTTGGGCTGATGTTTCTGTAAAAGTACCTGTAAAAGTTTCTTTTGATGAACAAATAATGGCTGATATCGAAGCCAATACAAAAGTAAACCCAGCCAACTATGTAGCTGCTGCTAATTACTACCTAAGCACAGGCAAAGACCTTAATCAGGCTTTGAAGTGGATGGACATGTATCTTGCAGTGGGTGAGAATAGTAAGCAATTTTGGAATGTGCACACTAAAGCACAGATTCAGGCTAAACTAGGTGATAAAAAAGGTGCTAAAGCTACTGCCATGAAATCAATGGAAGCGGCTAAAGCCAATGAGCAAGGCGACTTTGGTTATATAAAGAGAAATGAAGAATTGATCGCTTCGTTGAAGTAATCATTACAATTAGTTATCATTTGAAAAGGCTGTCCTGAAAAGGGCAGCCTTTTTTTGTGCGTCATCCTGAGCTTGTCGAAGGATAACCACAAAGAACGCGGAGAAACACAGAGAAGGTCATCTTGAAAATTAAAGTATCGTCATTGCGAATGAACACAATGTGACGCTAGTCAACATTATGGAATGAAGCCTTCCTGTCGGCAGACAGGCAATCTTTTAATAATGTATGACGGACTACTTGGTCAACATATGTCAGGATTAACTATGTTTAACTGTAAACTTATTTTAGGACGATACATTTTTCTCCCTCTGGAGGGAGGTAGAGGGAGGACTAAGAAAACTATCAAACGCGTCATCGGTAGGCAGTTTTGTCGTAGAGCAAAAGTCGATTTCTAAATAAGATTACGAAAGCCATGTCTAATGCTTCGACAAGCTCAGCATGACACGGCAATAACGAGGTCAAATCATCATTAGTTAGGTTGTTATCATGATCCTGCCTGTGCCGGAAGGAAAGCTTGGCGAAGGAGATTCTACGAAGTCATCCTGAGCTTGTCGAAGGAGAAGACGAGGAGAAGTGTGGAGGTATTTTCGAGCAAAAACGCAAAGTGAGATGACGTGTTTGATACCAATTTTCTCCCTCTGGAGGGAGGTAGAGGGAGGACTAAAAGTGAACTATCAAACAAGTCATCGGTAGACAGTTTTGCCGTAGAGCAAAAGTCGATTTCTAAATAAGATTACGAAAGCCATGCCTAATGCTTCGACAAGCTCAGCATGACATGGCAATAACGAGGACAAAACATCATAAGTTAGGTTGTTATCATGAGCCTGCCTTGCTAGAAGGAAGGCCAAGCGAAGGAGATTCTCCGAAGGCATCCTGAGCTTGTCGAAGGAGAAGACGAGGAGAAGTGTAGAGGTGTTTTTGAGCACGAAGAAGCACAGAGAAGGCACAAAGAGCGCAGAGAAGGCACTCTCTTCTAGGCTGCAAATCTGGAAGAGAGTGATTCAATTAACGTTATTTAACGAACCCGTTAACATCTTTTAAGAGTGTTAATGAACACTTCCATCTAATTTCATAGTAACCTTGATTAAACTCAACATAACTATAACAACTATGAAAAAACTTATCCTACTCCTTTTACTGACGACAAGCCTTGCTTATTCTCAAGGACTACATGGCAAAATTGATTATGATGAAACCATTCAATTCAAGATGAGCTTTGAAGGTGAAATGGCCGAAACTATGATGGCCAAACTCCCAAAAAGTAAAACCGATACCTATGAACTGATCTTCAAAAATGATAAAAGCCTCTATCGTGCGTTTGCCGATCCTAATAAAAAGGAAGCACCAAAGCAAATGTTTACCAGTGAAGATGGCGCCCAAATAGAGATCAACACCAAGCGCTCTGAAGAGCTGACCTTTTACAATATGACTGACAAAGAATTAACCCAAAAGGTAGATTTTATGGATCGCGTTTTCCTTATCAAAGACGATCTCAAAAGCCTAAAATGGAAAATAACTGCTGACACCAAAAGCATACTGGACTACAACTGTCAGAAAGCAACCTATACCGAAGACAGCACCACCTATGAGGCGTGGTTTACCACCCAAATACCCGTGTCAATAGGCCCATCAAGATTTGTAGGGCTGCCAGGCGCTATACTAGAACTGTCCATCAATGATGGTGAACGTACCTACGTGGCCACTAAAGTTGATTTGGTAGGAGACTTTGGCAGCGAGATTACCTTACCAGGAAAAGGCAAAAAAGTGACACGCAGAGAATTCAATAAGATCAAAGCGGAGAAAATGAAAGAAATGGAGGCCGAATGGGGCGAAGGCCATGGTTCTGGAGGGGTGCGAGTGATCATCGAAAAGAACTAGTTTCATGCATCATATTCTCGGATTTCTCCTGGCATTCTGTGTCACTGGAGTGGCGGTAGCGCAATCCATTAGCGTTACGGGCCAGATAACAGACCAGAACAACAATCCCCTGCCCTCGGCTAGTACGGTGTTGCTCCATGCCGCTGACTCCATTATGGTGAGTTTTACCATTGCGGATAATGACGGAAATTTTCTGCTTAAAAAAGTAAGTAAAGGTTCCTATATCATTCAAGTGGCTTTTGTGGGCTATGAAACGTTTTCAAAATCCTTTGAAGTAAAGAATGACAAGGAAAATCTTAACCTTGGCCCATTGAAGCTCAAGGAGAAAACCGAGATACTGGACGGAGTTTCCGTTACTGCCGATCGGATTCCCATCATGATCAATGGGGATACGATAGAATATAATGCCGATGCTTTTAAGACCAAAGCCAACAGCTCCGTAGAAGATTTACTCAGAAGGCTGCCGGGCGTGGAAGTAGATCAGGAGGGTAATATCAAAGCACAAGGTGAGAAAGTAAATAAGGTGTTTGTGGATGGCAAAGAGTTCTTTGGTGATGATCCGAAAATAGCCACTAAAAACCTCCCTGCTGATGCCATCAATAAAGTACAGGTCTATGATAAGCGATCTGATATGGCAGAATTTACCGGAGTTGATGATGGCGAACGATCAAAAACCATCAATCTAGACCTGAAAGACGATAAGAAGAATGGCGTGTTTGGTAAGCTCTCGGGCGGCTATGGTACCGATGATCGATACCTGGGCAAAGCCAGCATCAATAAATTCAACAAAAAGACACAACTCTCCGGACTGCTTGCCACTAACAACATCAATGAGCAGAATTTTTCCTTCCAGGATTATATCGGCTTTTCTGGTGGATTAAAGGCCATGTCAGGCGGTGGTGGAATGATGATATCCGAAAGCATGTCAGGGGCGAGTTTCGGTGGACAACAGGGCGTAACTACTGCCACTTCTGGGGGTATCAACTTTAACCACGATTTTAGCAAACGAACCGAACTAACTTCCTCCTATTTCTTCAATGGCATTGATAATACACTTAACCAAACTTCTGGCAGGCAAAATTTCCTTAACGGCAGCATCTACCACTCTGGAGATACTTCCAATGCAACAGGCAGCAACAGAAACCATCGCCTCTCGTTTAAATTGAGACATAAGGTCAATGACGGGCAGGACATCACACTGAGGTCAAACGTAAAATTGAACAACGGCTCCAGCATGTTAAATCGTTTCAGCCAGTCGTATGATGCTAATAATGATCTACAAAACGAGAGCAGCAACAGCACTAACGGCACTTCTGATAATATCGAATTTGACTCCAGACTCTCCTACCGCAAGAAATTGAATGACATAGGAAGACTGATCAGTGTCGATGCCTCGCTGGGATTTGGTAACAACAACCAAAATCAGAATCTCCTTTCTACCACCTCCTTTTATGGGGATAACCCAAACACAATTAACCTTGATCAGTATCAGGATGCCTCTAATGACGCATTGGACTATAATTTGGGGGTGACCTACACAGAACCGCTTGGTAATTTAAAGTTCTTAAGTGCCAGCTATGAAAGGCAGAATTATAACACGGAAAACAAATCATTCTATTACGACAATGTTGGGAATGACCAGATCAGAAATGACCAGTTGAGCCAGCTGTACAGGCGTGACTACTTCTATGACAGAGGCGGGTTGAAACTGATGATGAATGGCGAGGACCTTAACTTTTCCATTGGTGCTACTGCACAGTCATCTAACCTGAAAGGAAAACTGATTGATGATGACATCAAGATCAACAAGTCCTTTTTTAATGTGCTGCCTGTGATGACTTTGCGTTATAAACTGGCCCGGTCAAAGTCCATTACCTTGGGGTATACTACTTCGGTAAATGAGCCTAGTGTACGGCAGCTGCAACCCGTGGTAGACAATAGCAACCCGTTAAATATCTATGTGGGTAACCCTAACCTGAAAACCGAATATATCCATAATAGCTACCTCAACTTTTCGCTCTTCGATAATTTCAGTTTTACGAGCCTATTTGCCCGTTTGAGTGGCCGAATGGTGCAAAACAAAATTACCAATACCACCACAATCTCAGATGATCTTACCCAAGTGGTGACGCCTATCAATATCGATGAAGAATGGAATGGCAATGGCTACCTCTCCTTTGGCACTTCGGTAAAACCGTTGGGCATCAAGTTCCATATTGCTACCGGCCATGACTATACCAAATCAATGCTGTTTATCAATGAGCTACAAAACAGTGTACAGCGGTTTCAAAATACCATCGATTTTAGTGTGGAGAACAGAAAAAAAGCCGTGGTGGACTTGGTAATGGGATTTAAAACTGAGTTGAACAACACGAAATACTCCGAATCAGCGAATCTGGATCAAAGCTATTATCGTAATGTGCTCTACTCCGACCTGAACATTACGTTTTTAAAAACGTGGAACCTAAGCTCCTCTTTTGACTATAGTGTTTACGATGGCGATGCCTTTGACAAAAAAATAGAGCTACCCATCTGGCAAATGCACTTGGCCAAGACGTTCCTTAAAAATGACCGTGGCGAGTTGAAGTTGAGTGTGTATGACTTGCTGAATAGAATTACGGGCATCTCAAGAACGAGTGATTTCAATTACATCCAGGACCAGCGGGTGAATACCGTTACCCGATATGCGCTACTGACCTTTACCTATTCTCTATCGAAGTTTGGGGGCAATAAAAGCGGGATTGTGATTAAGGAGAGCCGTGGGAGGTGATTTTTTAAACCACAGAGAACGCGGAGAAACGCAGAGGTGTTCTCAGTTTCTCCGAAGTCATCCTGAGCCTGCCTTGCCGGCAGGCAGGCTTGTCGAAGGATAGGACGAGGAGAAGTGTAGCCTTTTTACCACTAAGGGGTCGAAAGATCACAATAAGATGACGTGTTTGATACCAATTTTTCTCCCTCTGGAGGGAGGTAGAGGGAGGACTAAGAAAACTATCAAACATGTCATCGGTAGGCAGTCTTGTCGTAGAGCAAAAGACGATTTCTAAATAAGATTACGAAAGCCATGTCTAATGCTTCGACAGGCTCAGCATGACATGGCAATAACGAAGTCAAAACATCATAAGTTAGGTTGTTATCATGAGCCTGCCTTGCTAGAAGGAAGGCCAAGCGAAGGAGATGTTGATGTTTTTAATATGCTTTATCTCCTTGATCGATTACTATACTCAATTGCTTAATAAGTTTATTGCACGACTGAGTTAATTTTTCTGGCTTATAATAATCCGATTTATTTTGAAGTGTGTTTTCATAGTCTTTGTGAAGAATCATCATCCTCTTTAATAGCTCCTTTTCGTTTGCCTCGGCAAAAACCATACTCCCTTTGTAAAACTGATCGAACTCCGGTTTCAGCTTTAGCAACTCGGTTGGGCTTTCCGAATTGGCAGAAATTTTCCCCACGAGATTGATTAGTTCTAAATAAACTTCCTTTTTTGTTTTCCAAGTCTCTCTGGACAACTCATTTTCTGCATTTTCATTTTTCCCAGATTGACTAAAGTATATGAATATTGAAAATGTGGCTATTGACCATACTAACAACATGAATATTATTAATATTTGAAAGCCTTGTTTTTTGGTCAACATTGGAAATATCTTCTTCCGAATGACCTCTCTGAATAGTACCAAAAACACGCCTAGCCCTAAGCCTCCAATTCATGCTATTAATCCCCATTCTTTTATAAATTCCATGTGATTTATTCTTTACTTCTGAGGGTGCTACTGGTTTTACTTTTGAAATAAAGCAATGTTAATTCAGTGAAATAGTTTTCTCCATTTTCAGTAACCAACTGTACTTCAAACTCATAATCATCCAACATCGTGTCATTGTCATAGAGTTCTACAAAGTGTTCACCACTGATGCTTTTTACCTTAAACCTATATTCAAAAGCTTTCCACTCACCTTCGTGACATTGACGAAAAATCACTTTGCCACCTTGTTTTATGAATGTAACCTCTGTTCCATAATTACAATTACTTCCTAATTCTGTAAAAAGAGAGCCATCTATATCATACCACGTTCTACTTCCATTATACGTAAGTGAATCAGTGAAAAGCTCAACCCTTTGGCTGTAGCATACTGCCGTGGTAATTGAAAAGAGTAAGGTGATTAATATTTTCATGTTGTTAAGTTTAGTTACCATCACTGGCTTACCAGATACTCAAAGTAGCGACTCACAAGCCCTATAACTCCTATGCCGAGTTTGTTTTGTTATCGTTTTGAATATACGGTGTCTGATTTACTATTTCCTATAAGCCTTTGTTTCTTGTAATTTCACCAGCTCATCCACCGTATAAGTTATTCTGGTTAACAGGTATTTTTCTATCTGGTAAATATCGAATTTTGATAGGCGTTCTAATTGTCCTATTAAATCAATAATTTTTGTATCAGAATCCATATCCACGAGCTTATTAAAAGATTGCTTGCTGAAAATTAGATAATTGTCTTGCTCTTCATAAATGCTTGCTATGAGTTGGATAGTATTAATATTTAGGTCTTGAAAAACACCACTAATTTTAGCACTTTCGTAGAAAGTCTTACTTAATCTAGCGGTTTTAAACCCGTTCCAGCTAGGTATTTTAGTGAAATTGAACTTATCCTTATTGAACAGATATTCTAATGCATAATCCTCTGGGGACAGTGCCCGTGTAGCGCTATCAAGTTCTATAGCAATTTGCTCGTGATAACTAATGACATCTTCTATTCTTTTAGCATTTGATTTTAGCTCAGAAATTATTTCTGTATAGGCATTATAGGTGTTGGTCTCATTTTTCTTTTGTTCCTTTTGTTCACCTAAATAAACCCCTAAAAATACACCAAAGGCTACTATTAGTAATTCTAAGAAATATTTCAAAATATTATTAGTTACCTTTTTTGATTTTTCTGAAAATAGTATTTTCATAATTATTCATTTCTTAATGAAGACATGCCAAACAGCACCCAGTTATCAGAAAGGTGTTGACACAGTATATTAGCTAATGAATCTAATATATTATATAATATTATCCGTCTAAAATTTTAAATAAAAAGGGCCTGGGATGATTAAACGGCTTATAATATTCTGATTATCAGGTATAACCATAAATTTATTGCTATAAAAAAAGAGTGACACATGGTGGCACTCTACTTTTCTTACAAGGCTAATTATCAGAAGGATTAAACTTCCTTAGGAGTAGTCTTCACAAAAAACTGGATGATAAAACTGATTACCACTACCAGGATACATCCAAAGGCATTGTACCACAGAAAGCCCATGGTGAAGATCCCTGCTGCTCCTTCCAGATTGAGGTAATGGATCAAAATGATTAACGCCTGACTTATCAATGCACTAATAAACACGGCATTGGATTTAATAGATTTGAAGAAAAAGGCCACGATAAAGATGCCTAACACAATGGGGTAAAACAGCGAGCCAATCAAATTCACCGCCTGAATCAAATTCTCGAAAAGAGAAAGATACGAGGCAAAGAGAATGGCAATGACGCCCCAGAGCAGCGTAAATAGTTTAGACGACTTAAGATAATGTTGATCTGAAGCATCCTTCTTTATTTTCCTTTTATAAAAGTCAATGGTAGTGGTAGAACCCAATGCATTTAACTCTGAAGAAGTGGAAGACATGGCCGCGGAGAAAATCACCGCAAAGAGCAACCCAATAATGCCCACAGGAAGGTTATTGGTCACAAAATTCATGAATATGTAATCCTTATCATTGGTTTCCACATCAGGTGCAGAACTTCCAATCAGTGTTTTGGCTTCACTTCTTACAGCATCCGCATTAGTTTGCAGTGTATTTAATTCTTGTGACTTACGCTCAATGGCTCCTTCATCATCGGCTTGTACGGCAGAAACGAAGTCATCCAGTACTTCACGTTTCTGTGAAAAGATCTCCTGATAATTCTGCTCTAGCGCATTAAATTCAGCGGCCTTTTCTGTTTTATTTACTTCATCTACAGCCGTCTGGTTAAAAAAGATGGGCGGCTGGTTAAACTGATAAAAAACAAACACCATCACGCCAATAAAGAGAATGACAAACTGCATCGGCACTTTTAAAAGGCCATTCATCATCAGTCCTAACCTACTCTCGACCAATGATTTACCCGAAAGGTAACGCTGCACCTGTGATTGGTCCGTTCCGAAATAGGAAAGAAAAAGGAACACTGCCCCCGTCATTCCCGACCAGAAATTATAACGGTCAGAAAGGTTAAACTCAAAATTAACGACATTCAATTTGCCCATTTTACCTGCCACATGAAGGGCATCAAAGAAGCCCACATTTGAAGGCAATGAGTTGATCACCAACAAACCGGCAATGATCATCCCGCCCATCATTACTGCCATTTGTTGTTTTTGTGTTTGGGTCACGGCCTTGGTACCACCTGATACGGTGTAGATAATCACCAACACCCCAATGATGGTGGTGGTATAGCCCAATTTCCAACCTAACAAGGAAGATAAGATAATGGCCGGAGCATAGATGGTAATTCCAGCCGCCAATCCACGCTGTACTAGAAATATCAGTGCGGCCAGCATTCTGGTTTTTACATCAAATCTGGTTTCCAAATATTCATAAGCGGTGTAAACCTTGAGCTTATAATAGATGGGCAGAAAAAACACGGAGATGATAATCATCGCCACGGGCAAACCAAAATAGAACTGGATAAACCGCATACCATCGGTATAGGCTTGTCCCGGAGTAGAGAGAAATGTAATGGCACTCGCCTGAGTGGCCATTATGGAAAGGCCTATCGCCCACCATTTGGTATCGTCACCACCACGCAGGTAGCTGTCCATACTCTTAGTACCACGGGTCTTCCAAATACCATAAGCAACGATGAAAATGAGTGTACCAAAAAGAATAATCCAGTCTATATTACTCATGAAAAGTACTTAGTGAATAGATAGAACAATAGTATGAAAACGAGCAGATTGCCAATCAAGAGCCAATAGATATTCTTCCAACTGCCAAGAAATGGTGGTTTTTCGTCCATAGTCGTTTATTGAGAATTAGTGACCTTACTGTCTTTAGGAAGCTCCTCCTGACCAAGTGAAACCATATTGACAAACAATCTAAAGGCTCCTGGAACGCCTGCTGGCAATTGTCTGAACCAAGAATAGCCAGTATAGATGTAATTTCCTTTGCCATATTTGGCCACTAGTAAGCCGCCATTTTTAGCATCTTCGCCTTTATCATGGCTTGATAGTAGCGCTTCATAGTGCTCATCCCATTTGTCTGGGAAATAAAGCCCGCGTTCCTGTACCCAGCCTTCGAAATCGGCCTCAGTAATTTTATTGGGCGTATTCATCAGTGCATGTTTGGCATCAAGGATCTTGACTTCCGCATCTTCTTCAGTCACGCGATCTCTCGACAATTCAAGGGGATAGGGCGCAAAATCATCGGTCTTGAGTCTGAAATTGGTGTTATATTGAACGATCATGGTCCCGCCTTGCTTGACGTAGTTGAGCAGATCAGGCATATAAAATTTAGAGCGGTCATTGGTATTCAGCGCCCTCACTCCTAGAACCACGGCATCTACCTTGGCCAAATTTTCAGGCGTAATTTCATCGTCTTTCATTTCCCACACTTCATAGCCGATCTCTCGCAAACTAGCCGGAATGGCATCGCCTGCACCTTGGATGTAGGCGATTACATTGCCCTTCCTTTTGATATCTATCTTTACTAATCGTGAAGTAGAAGGCGACATAATCACCTGAGTAGGAATATGATCATATTTAATCGTTTCAAGCGTTCTATTGTAGTCTTTACCGTCTATGGTAACTACCGCTTGGAAATCACCTACACTTTCACCTGCTGGAGGTAGTACGCTAAAGCTAAAATGAGCTTCCTCCTCTTTTAAACTCAAGTCAACTGGAAATGAAGCTGGGCTTACTTTCCATCCTGCTGGTACTTTCAGTTTAACAGCTCCTTTAATATCTGCCTTACCGGACTTTACGGTGATGTCTACTGATTTGGCCTGATCATCAGAAAAGATATAGACTGACTCAGGGATTTTAACAAAAACAGGTGGAGTAACAATGAACGGTCGGTAGAGTTCGCCATCCACGGGGTCATTCCATTTGTAAATCAATGGTGAACTAAAATTGATCTTACGTCCCATTACATCAAGGGCATACACCACATTAATGACGGGTTTATTTTCTGGCGTACCTCTCAGCAATTGATCATCTACCCGGTAGGTACCTAGCGTGCCTGGCTCCACTAACCAGTAAGGCTGGGAATATTGATAATCAGCAGGTATTTGCAGTTCCGTTTTAAAATTTACAGGTTGGTTGTATGCCAGTTCCACATTTGCAGTACTATCGGCCAAGTGGTTATAGCTGATTTTTTCCAAGGTTACGGCTACATTTGATCTGTTTACGAGTTCTACGCTTACCTCAATGGCATCTCCGGGGCTCACTGAGAAATCTGAAGCTTTGGCTTCAACATACAGGCCTAACATGCCTTTAATAATTTCATCTACCTCTTTTAATTTCAGTGTTTTCCAATGCTTTTCTTTTAGTCCACTAATAGCATCACGAACGGAAAGTAATTCAGGTAATACGGCTGCTGGATTTTCATAGTCATAATTTGCAATAACCTTGTCGATCATAGCTCCTATTTTTTCACCTCCAGCTACTCTTTTCCAACTGGTGTCTATTCCTTCGAAAATGTCTTTTTCAGCCTTATCACCTACAGTATATTCTAAAAATTCAAAGGATTCACCTCGGCTACCTGTTGAGCCAAAGCCTTGGGATTTGTGATTGGTACGGCTCAATGCAGCCATTTCATTATAAGAGATGCCTAGTAAGGAATTGTATCCGCCTACATCCATCACCACTACTCCGGGGCTATTTTCATTTATATCAGGACTCCACCATCTACCAGTGTTCATCAGCACCCTTTTAGGTTGCCACAGGTCAGTATATTTCAATTGATCAGGATAGGCTTTTTTGTCATTTGATAATTTATAGGCCTCTTCCGCAAATATTGCCGAGGTAGTGTGATGACCATGCCCACCCCTTCCATCAGGTGGAAATCGAGTGATTACTACATCTGGTTTAAAATTACGATACACCCAAACCACATCTGAAAGCACCTCATCCCTATTCCATATTTCTTGGGTTTCTTCGGCTGATTTGGAATATCCAAAATCATTAGCTCGGGTAAAAAACTGCTGTCCCCCGTCAATTCTACGCGCAGCCAATAATTCCTGAGTTCTTATTATACCTAATCCCTCCCTAATTTCAGGTCCTACTAGGTTTTGACCGCCATCACCTCGCGTCATAGAAAGATAGCCAGTATTGGCGAGTCTTTCATTGCTGAGTTCAGCTATTAGCCTCGTGTTTTCGTCATCAGGGTGAGCTGCCAAATAGAGTACCGACCCAAGAAAATTGAGCTTTTTGAGTTTTAAAAGTATTTCGGCTGAATTGGGATTGGATGGTTTTTGTGCTTGTACATTTAAAAATGTAAGAGTAAATACCAATATGTAGAGTTTCCTCATGGAATTGAAAGTTTTTATAAGGTCAGCCAGATTACTGACACAGTTTTAAGTTACGCATGCAAAGTTTAAAGGTTTGGGGTAATAATCAACTATATGATTTATTAATTGATCAAAGGTAAAAATGTTGGTTTTTACGGTAACGATGAATATTGCCATTACCACTATCTACGTTATCGTCTAAATCCTCCCTAGCAGATTTTCATTGATAAACATGTCCCCATCTTCACTAAAGTTGATTACAATTTGTGATACGGGATCTTTATTTTTATCGTAAAAAATAATGAAATAACGGTTAGCAGTAATCCTGTCCTTAATATCAGCGGCAAAACCCAAATCGAGGTTTATCTTCTCCAAACCCTTGATCTTGCTACTTTTCACCTTGTTTTGAAGGTTATCAACTATTTTATATTGGAAGTAATTGAATTTATTGCCGTCAATTGAAAATGTCATTCTAACATAAGGTAGTGGGTGTGACTTATGTGAAGGTTCCTTTTCCAGGTACACGGTATTTTTTTCAGGAGCAGGTTTATTTTGAAAACTATAGTCTAGTACATATTCAAAAGAATCTAAACTTAAATAGGGAACTTCCAACTCCTGCTGGGGGTTAAAAAAAAGTGTAAATCCGAAAATATAAGTGAATATCATTAATTTTAAAGTTACGATATGGTAATGTTAATGTCGTGCTTTGATCTACCTTGTTAAATATACCTCAATTAAACTAAGCAAACCATTTTTATTATGTGGAGTACACATCAATTAAAAATTACAAAACCCTCAATATGAAACAATCATTAGATGAACTTTTCTTAAAAGAAGGTTTTGAACCGCAGCTTATTGAAGAGCTTAAAACCTTTGGGAAGTATAAAACCTTCAAAAAGGATGAATATATTATAAAACCCGGAGGAAAGGTAGATTTTATACCCCTAGTAATCAATGGGGCGATAAAGGTGATGCGTAATGATACTGATGGTGGAGAGGTTCTACTTTACTATTTGGAAGGTGGAGAACCCTGTGCAATGAGCATTAGTTGTTGTCTTGAAAGTAGGAAGAGCCAATTTAGTGCCGTTGTGGAAGAAGATTGTGAGCTGTTTATGCTGCCTATGGAATATTTAGATATTTGGATTGCAAAATACCCAGCATTTAGACGTCACATTTTTCGTGCCTACCAGTCTCGATTTGACGAGCTTCTCAATGCCATCGACAGCATGGTATTTATGAATATGGAAGAAAGACTTTACAATTATCTACTTGACAAAAAACAACTGACAGGCTCGTTTACTATAAACAAAACTCACCAGCAAATAGCTCAGGAATTAAACACCTCGAGGGTAGTTATTTCCAGGTTATTGAAGAAACTGGAAAACGATGAAAAGATAGAACAATATCGCAATAGAATTGAAATTTTATAGTTTGTAACAAAAGTTACAGCATATTCTACGATATCAGCTAAATTTGAAAAAAATAATAGTGGAATGAAAATAGAACAAATATATACCGGATGTCTTGCTCAGGGCGCCTACTACATCGAAAGTAATGGAGAAGTAGCTATAATTGATCCTCTGAGGGAAACCGATACATACATTGAGAAAGCTAAAAAGGAAAATGCTACAATAAAGTACATTTTCGAAACTCATTTTCATGCAGACTTCGTTTCTGGGCATGTTGATTTGGCAAATAAAACATGTGCCAAAATAGTATATGGGCCGGGAGCTAAAACAGAATATGATATACATGAAGCTGTGGACGGAGAAATCTTTCCATTAGGCAACATTAAAATTAAAGTATTGCACACCCCTGGTCATACACCAGAAAGTGCTACTTATCTGGCTATAGATGAAAATGGTAAAGAAAAGGCCATTTTTAGTGGAGATACATTGTTTATTGGAGATGTAGGTCGCCCAGACCTTGCAATTAAATCTGACCTGACGAAGGAAGATTTGGCAGGCATGCTCTTCGACAGTTTGAGAAATAAGATCATGACTTTGCCTGATGATGTAGTAGTCTACCCTGCTCACGGAGCAGGATCGGCTTGCGGGAAAAACATGAGCAAAGAGACTCATGACCTATTAGGTCATCAAAAAGAAGTTAATTATGCGCTACGAGCGGATATGACCAAAGAAGAATTTATTAAAGAAGTAACAACGGGCATTTTACCTCCACCTCAATACTTTGCTAAAAATGCCAAACTCAACCAATCTGGTATTGAAAGCCTTGACCGTGTATTGGCAACAGGCAAAGTTCCTTTGTCAGTAGATGACTTTGAAGTTTATGTGAATCATGAAGGCGCATTGGTTTTAGATACCAGAGACCCTCAGGAATTTGCTAAAGGACATATCCCAAATTCAATTTTTATTGGCATTGATGGGAGTTTTGCTCCTTGGGTTGGTGCACTTATTCCTGATTTGAACCAACCCATCGTTTTTATAGCTGATAAAGGCCGTGAAAAAGAAGTGGTGATCAGATTATCACGTGTAGGCTATGATAACACTTTAGGTTTTTTAGAAGGTGGTTTCAATGCCTGGAAAATGGCTAACAAAGAGATTGATACCGTCAAATCCATTTCTGCCAGTGAATTTGCTGCGGATTATAAAGCGAAAGACATCAATATATTAGACGTTCGTAAGCCATCGGAGTATGAGGCTGAAATGATAGAGAATGCCATTAATTGGCCTTTAGATTTTGTCAATGAAGAAATGAACGAGATTGATGCAAACAAAGAGTATTACATACATTGTTTGGGAGGATATAGGTCAATGATCATGTCATCGATATTGAAATCTCGAGGAATTCATAATATCATTGATGTGGCAGGTGGTTTCAATGACATCGTTAAAACGGATATTCCAAGAACGGCATTCGTTTGTCCTTCTACGCTGAAGTAAATAGAGAACTAAATCATAAATTAAAAAGCCCATTCATTTAGAATGGGCTTTTTTTGTCACTTCGAGGTACGAAGCAGTCTCCTGTTAGAGGGTTGTCACTCTGAGCTTGTCGAAGAGTAAGACAACCCTTTGTTTATTACCAGAAAAAGACCGCTTTCTTTAATTTAGGGATTGCCGCGTCAGGTCGTACCTACTTCCTAACAATAACGGGTTGTCACTCTGATGACGTACTAATTGAGGTTCCACTAAGAGCCGGCATTACCGGCAAGGCAGGTAATGGGATTAGAATAGAAGTTCTTTTATAATCATAAAAGTACCCATCACTAGAACAAACCAGCCAAAGCTCTTTTTAAGCTTCGTACCATCAATGAATTTGGATAGGTAGGCACCAATAAAAATGCCGAGGGAGGCAATTCCAGTAAAAATTAGAAGAAAGGGCCAATCTATAGGTGTACCCACTTGGATATCACCAATAAATCCGATTAGTGAGTTTACCGCTATAATCAACAACGAAGTTCCTACAGCAGTCTTCATGGGAAGGTGAGCAAATATGACTAATGCTGGAATGATCAGGAATCCGCCACCAGCTCCTACCATCCCTGATAGTACCCCAACAACAATACCTACAATAATAATCATTCCGATGTTGAGATCAGCTACACTCTTTTCTTCATGCTCCTCGCCATTTACTCCTCGTTTCTTCCTAATCATTGATATGGAAGCAAAAACCATCAGGAAGGCAAACAATAATAGAATGGCCATATTCTTTGTAATAACAAAGTTGTTAACCGTAAGCCAAATCTCTGGAAGTATAGGAACTATAAAGCTTCGAGTAGAGTAAACAGTGATAAATGCCGGTATGGCAAAAGCAACACCCGCTTTATAGTTAACCAGTCCTTTTTTTGCATAACGAACCCCTCCTACCAGTGCGCTAAAACCAACTACAAACAAGGAATAGGCGGTGGCTAAAATGGGCTCTACCGCCATCAAATAAACTAAAATAGGAACGGTCAGAATAGAGCCTCCGCCACCAATAAGGCCTAGTGATAACCCAATGGCAACAGCACCCAAATACCCAAATATTTCAAGAACTGGCATAATAATTAACTCAATTTAAGCGAAACAATTTAATGTGGTAATTTACTTCTTACTATGCCATATAAAAACGTGCCTAACAAAGCACCTAGTAATACGATTAATATGGATGGATATCCTGCACCAACCAATACATAAATTGGCCCTGGGCAAGCTCCTGCAAGTGCCCAACCTAAACCAAAGATTATTCCTCCGAATATATAGCTCTTATAACCTCTTTCTTTTGGTTGAAGTTGCATATCATTTCCCCCAAATGCCTTTATTTTCTTGATTTTAATCAATTGTATCCCTACAATGCCTACCACCAGAGCAGACCCCATTATACCATACATATGAAAGGAGTCAAATTCAAACATCTCAAATATTCGAAACCATGAAGCAGCCTCCGACTTATACATGACTACCCCGAAAAATAAACCAATTGTTAGGTAAAAAAAAGTCCGCATTATGGTTGAAAAATTAAAGGATAAATAAAATGTATCATCACTAATCCGCCAATAAAAAAACCAATAACAGCAATAAGAGATGGGAGTTGTAAATTGCTCAACCCTGAAATAGCATGTCCAGAGGTACAACCATCTGCGTAACGTGCTCCAAATCCGACTAAAATACCTCCGAGTAATAGGATAATAATGTTCCTAGTACTTGATAAACTATCAAGGCCGAAAATTTCTTCAGGTAAATAAGCATCAGTACTACCATTTATCCCATAGCCTTTCAGTGTTTCAATAGTATTAGTAGATATTGCTACCCCGTCATTTGCCAGATAATGAGATGCCAAAAAACCTCCTACTATTGCACCAACCACAACCAACAGGTTCCAACGGTGTAATTTCCATTCATAAATGAAAAAATCTGAAACTTTACCTGCTCCTCCAATCGCACATAGGGTACGTAAATTGGAAGACATACCGAATCTTCTCCCAGCAAATAGGAGTGCAAACATTATCAAGGCGATAAATGGACCAGAAATATACCACGGCCACGGCTGACTTAAAAAAATAATGCTCTTGTTCATTTGTTACTGGATTAAATTTAAGCACGACATGCAAATTTAAATTTGCGCTGTAACATGATTGTAACATTTGTTACATAATGAAACAATAATATAGCTCCGAACAAATACAACAATACAGGTTTTTTATTTAGCCCCATGCCATTACCTTTGTCCACCATTTTCAGAATTCCTTTATGGCTAATATTTTTTACTGGATTTTCAATTACGTACACGCTCATAAACTCATTTCTGCAATACTGCTTTCAGGTATTATTGGGCTGTCTGTATTCACTTCACTACAGCTAAAATTCGAAGAAAATATTGTGGCCATTATGCCACAAGATGCTGATGTTGAAAAAATAGCAGCAGTTTTCGAGGGGTTTGATATGAATAAACGGCTTGTCTTTCATCTCTATTCGGATAGTGAAAATCAGGCCGACTCATTAATAAAATTAAGTCATCAATTTACAGATAAGCTTCAGGCTGAAGCTAACCAGTATATTGACGAAATCAAACTGGAGATTCCTGATGATCAAATCCTACATCTGTACAATTACTATTACAATAACCTGCCATTCTATTTGCAGCCTCAAGATTACGAGGTACTTACTAATCGAATAACTGAAAAGGGAGCCGCACAATCGGTTAAACAGCTGTACAAATCCCTAATCTCTCCCATGGGTTTGGTGACAAAAACCATGCAAGTGAAAGACCCTTTTGGCTTTACGAGTTTTCCACTTGAACGAACCAAAGAGCTACAATTGGATGACAATTTTAGTCTTTACAAAAACCATATCATTACCAAGGATAGAAAACATCTAATGTTTTTTGTAAAACTCCACAACCCTCCTAACGAAACGGCTAGAAACGGAGAGCTCATCAATGTTATTGACCATTTGGTGGAGGAAATGAGTACAGATTCCAATATTTCGATAGAATATTTTGGAGCAGCAGCAGTGGCGGTAGCTAATGCCAATAGAATAAAAGACGATATTATATTAACGGTTTCATTGGCACTTGCTAGTTTATTCCTTTTTATATCACTCTTCTATAAAAAAGTTTCCGTCTTCTTTTTAGCCGTCACCCCGGGTGTATTTGGTGGGCTTATCGCAATGGCAGTATTAAGCATCATAAAAATCAAAGTCTCTATTATTTCATTGGCCGTAGGCTCAGTACTACTTGGAATAACCATTGATTATGCCTTACATTTCTTCACCCATTCAAAAAAGGAAAAAGATACTGCGAAACTTTTTGATGATTTGACTACTCCCCTCTTAATGAGCAGTATCACTACTGCTTGTGCTTTCTTTTCATTGACGTTTATTAGAAGTACAGCCTTACAAGACCTTGGTATTTTTGCAGGTACTAGTGTAATAGCGGCCGCACTTTATACATTGATTGTCCTGCCTCATTTTATATCAAAATCTGATAAAACGGAAGGGAAATCTCCTAACTGGGTAGAAAAAATAGTGAGTGGCTTGGCTAGTTATCCATTTTACAAAAAGAAATGGGCCTTACTACTAGTACTCCTGATCAGTATTACTAGTGTATTCACCTGGCATCATGTAAGCTTTGAAAGTAACATGCTTGAACTGAATTATATGCCAAAAAAATTGGCAGAGAATGAGAAAAACATCAATGCTATCTCTAATTATTCAGCTAACAATATTTATTTAACAAGTTCAGGAAAAGACATTTGGGAGGCACTGACAGCCAATGAACCTTTGGAGAAATTGTTGACACAACTAGAAAACGATTCCTTAATATTTGATCATGTATCGTTGAATAAAATTGTGCCCTCCATTGAATTACAAGAGCAACGACTTGCCCTTTGGAATCAGTTTTGGGAAACTCATGATAAAGCTGAGGTAATACAAAATCTAGATCAAGAGGCCATTGCTACAGGTTTTAACGCTAACACATTCGCTGCTTTTGATTCGTTGCTACACAGGCCTTATAAAAATATCAGCACGGAATATCTAGACGAGTTAATGGCCATAATAGGTGAAGATCTCATCATTAAAAATGGAGACGGCTCAGTGTCGGTTCTTACTATAATTAAGCTTTCAAATAACAATAAACCTCAGGTACTTGAGGATGTGGCGGCTGTAGAAGGCATTACTATTTTAGATAGAGGGCACCTTACAACCAAGCTGGTTTCCCTGTTAAATGAAGACTTCAATAAGTTGGTGAACATCTCCTTGCTGATCGTTTTTCTAATCATACTTATCAGCTATGGTAGAATTGAACTCACTTTAATCACTTTTATCCCCATACTCCTTAGTTGGCTCTGGGTATTGGGCTTGATGGGTCTTTTCGATTTAAAATTTAACATCGTTAACATCATTGTTTGCACCTTCATTTTTGGTCTGGGGGTGGACTATAGCATCTTTGTCATGCGTGGTTTAACACAACAGTATAAATATGGGGTAGATAACCTTGTATCCTATAAAAAATCAATAATACTCTCAGTGGTGACTACCCTTTTGGGAATTGGGGTGTTAGCCTTTGCACAGCATCCAGCACTAAAATCAATAGCGTTACTCGCGATCATAGGAATTGCTTCTGTAATTGCAATCACCTTCACTGTTGAACATTTGCTATATAACTTATTTATTGGTGGAAGAAAGAAAAAGGGAGTTATTCCATTTACCTTGGCTTCCTTTTTCATTACAGTATTTGCCTTTTCCTATTTTATGTTTGGTTGTGCAGTTTTACAAATTTCACGGCTGCTATTTCTTATTCCCATAGGCTCTTTAAAGCGAAGAAAAAACATCTACCATTGGATTATGATGATGTGCAATCGATCACTGGTGAGAGTAATGGCCAATTTTGAAAAACGATTTATAGGAAAGGAGCATTTGGATTTTTCAAAACCCTCGGTAATCATAGCCAACCACCATTCTTTTATTGACATACTTATTGTGTTAATGTTTAGCCCGAAAGCAATTATGGTAACTAATGACTGGGTTTATTACTCTCCATTCTTTGGCAAGCCTGTTCAATTTGCTGATTTCATTCCAGCTTCTAAGGGCATTGAAAACCAAATGGAAAAAATCCAAAACCAGATAGACCAAGGGTTTTCAATTATCGTCTTTCCTGAAGGAACTCGAACAGGCACATTTGCCCTGCGTAGATTCCACAAAGGGGCATTTTATTTGGCTGATTATTTCAAGTTGGATGTGCAACCTCTCCTACTTCATGGCTCAAGCTTGGTAATGCCAAAGGGGGATGACTTCTATTTAAAGAATAACCTGACAACCATAAAGTTTCTTCCTAGGATAAAATTCGATGATCCTAATTACGGCACTGGATATGCCGAGAGAGCTAAAAAGATTTCAAAGTATTTTAAAGCTGAGCATCAAAAGTTAAGAGACAATATAGAGACTCCTAGTTTCTTTAGAGAAATGATCGTCAAAAACTATTTGTTCAAAGGACCCATTTTAGAATGGTATGTTAAAATTAAACTTCGCCTCGAAAACAACTATGAACTTTTCCATGAGTTGATTCCCAAAAAGGCGCATATCACAGACCTAGGTTGTGGCTATGGAATGATGTCGCTCGGTCTGGCATTAAGTTCCTCTGAACGGACTATAAAAGGTATTGACTATGATGCCAATAAA
The DNA here is from genome assembly GCA_048268855.1 of Fulvivirga sp. Lineage (GTDB taxonomy): Bacteria > Bacteroidota > Bacteroidia > Cytophagales > Cyclobacteriaceae > Fulvivirga. The sequence continues at coordinate 138,121 of JBLWUR010000002.1, read as the reverse complement.
ATAGAGGTAGCAAAAAACTGTCCTTCCGTACCTCCAAGCTTAACTTTTGAGCAAGGCGATGTAGCCAATATTGATTTTGATCCTACTGATGTGTTTTTAATTTGTGACGTATTGCATTACTTTACTCCTGAAGAACAGCAAGTTGTCATGAATAGGATGGTTTCTAAACTCAATGAAAATGGAATTATCGTCATTCGCGATGGAGATAGTGATAAGGCTGAACGCCATACTGGCACCAAATTAACAGAGTTCTTCTCTACCAATTTCGGCTTTAATAAAACTCGAAATAAATTAAACTACATCTCTGGTGAGATGATTGAAGATTTTGCTACAAGGAACAACATGGAGGTAAAGACTATTGATAATACAAAACGAACTTCTAACACGGTATTTGTACTGAGGAGAAAATAATGGAAGAAGAAAAGTACGATATAGTAATAGTAGGTAGCGGACTTGGAGGGCTAGAATGTGGAGCAATTCTAAGTGAAGAGGGTTATAAGGTTATAGTCCTTGAGAAGAATAAACAAATTGGTGGTAACCTTCAGATTTTTTCTCGTGAGAAACGGATTTTCGATACAGGCATTCATTACATCGGGGGGCTAGATAAGGGCGAGAATCTTTATGGCTATTTCAAGTATATAGGCATCATGGATGATCTGAAAATCAAGAAATTAGATGATGACGGGTTTGACGTTGTGTCTTTTGAAGGTGACCCTATAGAATACAAGTACGGACAAGGTTATGATAATTTCATTGAAATTATGTCCGGCTATTTTCCTGAAGAGCGCGAAGGCATTATCAAGTATTGTAATACCTTAAAAGATGTTTGCAAGAGTTTCCCAATGTACAACATTGAACCCCGTAATGCAGAACAAGCTCATTCTATTTACCTTGATATTAATGCACGAGAATTTATAGAGTCATGTACCAATAATAAAAAGCTGCAACAAGTATTGGCTGGAACCAATGTATTATATGCAGGTGAAGGTGATAAAACACCGCTCTACGTTCATGCTTTGGTGATCAACTCCTATATAGAAAGTTCTTGGAGATGTATTGACGGTGGATCACAAATAGCCATTTTACTTTCTCGGAAAATAAGGAACAATGGCGGTAAAGTACTAAAGCATGCCGAAGTAGTAAATTTTAATTTTGAAGGTGACAACATTAAATCAGTACAATTGGCTGATGGAAGTTTTGTTAAGGGTGATATGTTCATTTCCAATATGCATCCTGCAGTAACTTTAGACTTAATCGATGAAGGGCGCCTAAGAAAAGCTTACAGAAAGAGAATTCAGAGTCTTGAAAACTCAATTTCCGTATTTATCGTCTATCTGGTTTTGAAAAAAGATCGCATAAAATACTTCAATAGAAACTATTATCATTTTATTGATGCAGACGTCTGGGATGGCGCCAAATATAAAGACCGTTGGCCTGAAGGATACGCTCTATTTACAGGAGTATCTTCAAAAACCGGTGAGTATACCGATGCTATGACCATTATGAGTTATATGCGGTACGAAGAAACTCAGAAATGGGAAGAGACCTTCAATACCGTCTCTAAAGACAACCCAAGCTCTAAAGATTCTACACGGGGAGAAGAATATGAGGCATTTAAAAAAGAAAAAGCGGAGTTACTGATCGATGAACTTGAAAAAAGATTCCCAAATATCCGAGACGATATAGAATCTTACTACACCTCTACTCCACTCACTTATCGAGATTATATAGGCACTACCGATGGTTCACTTTATGGAGTGAGCAAGGACCATAAAAATCCTTTGAAGTCATTTATCTCAGCAAAAACTAAAGTACCCAATTTATATCTAACTGGGCAAAACTTAAATATGCATGGAGTATTGGGCGTAACTATAGGAGCGGTGACCACCTGCTCTGAAATTATAGGCCATGAAAAATTGATGGCCAAAATAAAGGCCAAAATTGCCGAAGATGATTAAAAAGATTTTCACCAATTTCTGGGTAAAGTGGATTCTGATTCTTCATGGGTTCGCAATTCTTTGCTTCGTGATTTTGTTCTTTTATATCCGACATTTAACAGTAACCACTTTTCAAGAGGCCTCTCAAAACACCCCTTATGATGCCATTATTGTTCCTGGCTACCCTTTTAGTGACAGCTCATGGCATGATATCACCAAAACAAGAGTGTATTGGTCAAAGTATCTATATGAAAATGGATATGCCAAAAACATCATTTTCTCAGGAAGTGCCGTGTACACTCCCTATATAGAAAGTGTAATTATGAAAACATATGGTGAAGCCCTGGGGTTACCCGTTGAGCATTTATATATAGAAACCAAAGCCGAGCATAGTACTGAAAACTTGTATTACTCTCTTCAGTTAGCAAGAAAAATGGGATTCAAAAAAATAGCACTTGCTACAGACCCGTTCCAATCTTTCTTTCTAATGGGTTTTGCCCGGAATCAAAACTATAAGATTGATTATTTACCTATCCAGTATAAAACCTTAGATAAACTGAACCTAATTAGCCCAAAAATAGACCCATCCTCGGCTTTTGTTGATAATTTTGTCTCACTACCAGACCGTCAAGGCTACTTTGAACGTTTTAGTGGCACATTGGGTAATCATATAAAAGACACTTCCGACTGAAAATGAAATTATTAAAAAAAATCCTAATCATCATCGGTTCCCTATTAGTGCTTTTGATCACCATTTACTACTTCAAGGTGCGCATTATCCCGCCAGAAGTTGACAATGAACAAACCAATGCAGCCAACATATCTGAAAATGAAGGTATTTATCAGTCAGAAAACGGAAGCTGGCTAAAAGAAAATGATAAAGGACTTTGGGAGATGTACATTCAGGGTACACCTTATGAAAGTGGAGTTGCGTTTGGAGCATTAGCCGGCAAATCAGGCTTAATGGCTGAAAAAGAAGCTGCTTTTGTAAGTGAAATCAAAAACAAAGTCCCCTCACCTATTTATCTCAATTTTCTAAAATATATGGTGGGTTGGCTTAATCGTGATTTGGACGATTACGTGCCCCATGAATATCTTTTGGAAATCTATGGCTCGTCAAAATACATGCCTGATGAATACGATTACATCGCACCGAAATTTCACCGCGCCTTAAGCTACCACGCGGCTCATGACATCGGCCATGCCTTGCAAAATATGAATTTAGTTGGCTGCACTTCTTTTGCCACCTGGAACAATGAATCTGATGGAAACAAACTTTTAATTGGTAGAAATTTTGATTTCTACTTTGGTCAAGATTTCGCCAAAGACAAAATTGTGGCTTTCTATAAACCCGACAATGGTTTTAAGTTTATGTCAGTGACCTGGGCATGTTTTAGCGGGGTAGTTTCGGGCATAAACGAAAAAGGGTTGACAATTACCCTTAACTCGGCTAAATCTGCCATTCCCACTAAAGGAAAAACACCTGTCTCACTCATTGCTCGTCAGATATTACAATATGCGAGTAACATTGATGAGGCACTCGCCATCGCTTATAAACATGAATCATTTGTTGCTGAAACCTTTCTGATCGGTTCAAAAGAAGATAACAAAGTAGGCTTAATTGAAAAAACTCCAGAGAAAACAGCTCTCTATTTGTCTAACGATAACGAAATGGTGGTGACCAATCATTTTCAAAGTAAAGAACTGCGCAATGACCCACTCAACAAAGAATATGAAGCCGAGGGGGTTTCAGATTATCGCTATGATCGCGTAAAGCAAATGATTGACTCTCTTGCGCCTATGTCTCCTTCAGATATGGTTACCATTTTAAGAAATAGAGATGGCCTGGATGGTGAAAAGATTGGATTGTCTAATGAGAAAGCAGTAAATCAGCTCATTGCCCATCATTCAGTGGTATTTTCTCCTACTGATATGATAGCATGGGTCTCTGCCCCACCCTATAATTTGGGTGCTTATGTAGCTTATGATTTGAATGAAATTTTCAACAGTACCAATCATCTCTTCACTTATTCTGATTCTTTGTCAATGAAAAGTGATCCGTTTTTAGACAGTAAAAAGTACATCGGTTATGAAAATTTTGTAAATATAAAGGAGCGTATTCAAAACTATCTGTATTCCGGTAACGGTAATAAATTGACAAAAGCGGAGATAGATAAATTTATTGCAGATAATCCAAATGGCTTTTTGACCTATTATTATTTAGGGGACTATTCTTTCCAACTAAAGGAATATGCTGAGGCTATTAAGTATTACGAAATTGGCCTAACCAAGGTGATAGCACGTGTAAGTGAACGCAAACACATGGAAAATAGAATCCAGGAAGCTCAATCTTTATTAAATAATGATTAAAGGATTAGGAATCGATATCGTTGAGAATAGCAGAATTGAGAAATCATTGTCCCGAGGGGTTGAATTCAAAAAATTAGTCTTTCATAATGATGAAATTAACTACTGTGAAGGTAGGGGAAAAAGTATTGAAAGCTTTGCTGGGCGTTTTGCCGCAAAAGAAGCCTTTCTTAAAGCAATAGGTACTGGATGGAGGGATAAATTGGCTCTAAATGAGATCTTATTTGCTAATGACGAATTAGGTAAGCCATTTTTAAAACTTCAGGGTAAAACAAAAGATTCATTGAAAGAATATTTGAATTGTAATATACATGTGTCTATTTCGCACACTGCCCATTACGCCACAGCGGTGGTAATAATAGAAGATAACAATGCCTGAAATAGCCTACAAATCAATTGATGTAATTAAAAGTGACCAACTGGAAAGACTTCAACGTCAACTTAAATTTGTAGCTGCTAATTCAAAATTTTATCAAGTCCATTTCAAAAAGCATCAAATTAATATTGACCACATCAAATCACTAGATGATCTCAATTTTATACCTACAGTAGGCAAAAAGGAACTACAAGGACATTATAAAGATTTTTGGTGTGTAGCACCTTCACAAATAATAGACTATACCAATACCTCTGGCACTGAAGGCAAACCAGTAACAATTCCTCTTAGTAATATTGATCTGGATAGACTAGCATATAATGAGATGCTCTCATTGGCTTGTACAGGAGGAGATAAAAATGAAATATATCAATTGACTACCACCATTGACAGAAGGTTTATGGCTGGTTTGGCTTATGCACTCGGAGCCAGAAAATTGGGTGCAGGAATGGTGCGCACGGGGCCCGGAATACCCCAATTACAATGGCAGACCATAGAGGAATTAAATACTACTGCACTTATTGTAGTTCCGTCATTCTTGGTAAAACTCATTGACTATGCCATCGACAACGGCATTGACTATAAAAATAGTAGCATAAAGAAAGCGATCTGTATTGGTGAGCCTATTAGAAATAGTGATTTTACCTTAAATGCCCTAGGTAGTAGAATAAAAGAGGCGTGGGACATTGAGTTATATTCTACCTATGCCTCCTCTGAAATGGCCACGGCTTTTACAGAATGTGATATTGGCCATGGTGGGCATGTACTTACTGATTTAATAGTTGCAGAAATACTTGACGAAAAGGGTAATAAAGTACCTGAAGGAGTATCTGGAGAACTTACAATCACCACCCTTGGTGTGGAAGGATTTCCTCTTGTACGCTTTCGCACTGGAGATATTTGCGCCATGCATTTAGAGCCCTGTGCTTGTGGTAGAAAAACGCCTAGATTAGGACCAGTTATTGGCAGGAAACATCAAATGATCAAATACAAAGGCACTACTTGTTATCCTTCTACGATTTTTGATGTGATGGATCGCATCCCTGAAATAAGTCATTATCAAATCGAATTGACTTTGGATCATCTTGGCAATGATGAGGTACTAATAAGATACGCTACAAACTCCAATTTAGAGTTGGGCAGCCTCGTTAATCAATTGAAAGCGGGCATTAGATTTACCCCAAAATTAGAAGCCCTCTCTATTGATATGATTATGCCGTTGATCTTTCAAGAAGCCAAACGAAAGCCCGTTAAGTTGGTGGACACAAGGGCTAATTCTTTAAGGTCTAGTTGATTATAATTTTTCACATAGTTATCTACATACTATTTTTTTAGCCAATACAAATTACTAATTTTGATATTCACCAAATATTTTTAAATCAAATGAGAAAATCAATACTTACAAGTCTATTTATGTTGGCCTCTTGTTTCGTTTTCAGTCAGGACATGTCCAAACTATTCGGTACACAGGAATTCGTTTGGTGCGGTCTCGACTTTTCAATGGTCAGGTGCATCGGCCCTGAGGGTTTTACTGACGCGCAGGCCGTAAAAGAAAAATACCTTGCAGATTGGAATAATTTGGTAATTACTGAGGCTGAAAAATACAACTTCAAGGAACCTTACAAGAAGACAACACAAACCAATGATTTGAGTGTTGTGACAAGACGTAATGAGATGCCTGATTATAAAACGTTTATAATTAACGAACCTTATAGTTTTGAAGAAGGCCAACTCAAAAAAATAATTGCAGATTATAAATTAAAAGATGCCAAAGAAGGACTTGGTTTAGTCTATGTGTACGAAACCTTGAATAAAACAAAAGGTCATGCTGTAGTAAATCTGGTTTTCTTTGATATCGCATCAAAAGAGATAATTTGGACAAAACGGTATGAATCACCGGCTGGTGGATTTGGTTTCAGAAATTTTTGGGCCCGTACAGTTTTAGAAACAATGAAATTGAGTGAAAAGGATTATAAAAAGGCTTTAAAAACCTACGAGAAATCAACGAAGTAGGATTAATATAAATACATCAAAAAGGTGTGGTAGTTACCGCACCTTTTTGTTTTAATGGCATTACCTACTAATCAGAATACAAGATCATGAAGAATATTTGTTTAATGTTATTGCTAATTACTGGCAATACCTGTTTTAGTCAAGACCTAGCAAAAATTTTCGAACCCGAAAGATTCATTTGGTGTGGGCTCGACTTTTCTTTAGTTAAATGTATTGGTGCAGAAGGATTTTCAGATCCAACAGCTATTAAAAATCATTACTTTTCAACATGGAACCAGCTAATTATCGATGAATCTGATAAATATGATTTCACTCGTGCTTATCAAAAAGAAATACAAATCAATGACTTTAGTGTAGTAAATCGCAGAAATCAATTACCTGAGGTTGATAACCTCATCATCAACTCTAACTATAATATTGAAGAGTCACAAATTAAAGAAGTGATATTAGATTATCACCTTGAAGGGCATAGTGAAGGGCTTGGTCTTGTTTTCATATATGAGTCCTTGAATAAAACTAAAAAAAAGAGCCGTAATTCACCGAGTGTTTTTTGACATTGCGACCAAAGAAATTCTCTGGCAGCAAAAATTAGAGGCACGTGTGACTGGTTTTGGGTTTCGAAATTATTGGGTGAGTTCCGTACTTGAAACCTTAAGACAGGATAGTTTTAACTATGGTAAAAAGCAATTGGAATTCAAAAAGCAACTACGGAAAAATAAGAAAAATAGGTAATCAGATATTACTTCTGCACACTGTTTAAATATTGTGCCATTTTTATTGAAAAAACGAGCATATTTGCCTCCTTAAAAAAAAGCTTAATTAGATTTTATGGAAGATACATTAAAGGCAGTTGACGCTAAATATGAAGCTCAAAAGTTGGCATTTGGTCCATTGTTTTTTCAATGTGTAGTTGCGTTACGTGACTTAGGCATATTGGAATACATCCATAAAAACAGAGAGGGTGTTACCGTTGAGGACATTACTAGTGAATTAAAACTTACCGATTATGGTGTAAGGGTATTACTTGAAGCAGCTAAAATTGCCGATGTTGTAGAATATATTGATCAAGATAGGATTAAGCTAACTAAAATTGGATTCTATATTCTTAAAGATGAATTGACTAAAGTCAATATTAACTTTGTCCAGGATGTTTGTTATGATGGTGCAAAATATCTTACTGAAAGTGTTAAAAACAGCAAACCTGAGGGTTTAAAGGTATTTGGCGAATGGGACACTGTATATGAAGGCCTGTCACAATTACCAGAACAAGTAAAAAAGTCTTGGTTTGAATTTGACCATTTCTATTCTGATGATGCCTTCCCTTTTGCCCTCGATATCCTTTTTAAAGCAAAACCTAAATATCTATTTGACATCGGTGGAAATACAGGAAAGTGGTCATTGGCATGTTGTAAGTATGACCCTGATGTGAAGATCAAAATCCTCGATTTACCCGGACAATTAAATGTTGCTCGCAAAAATGTTGAAGCTCAGAACTTAACCGATAGGATCGATTTTCATCAAATTAATTTGTTGGATAAATTTCAGAAAATCCCACAAGGTGCTGATGTAGTTTGGATGAGTCAGTTTCTTGATTGTTTTTCAAATGATGAGGTAGTACAAATACTTAAAAATGTTCACCAGGCAGCAGATAAAAACACTTCCATTTTCATTATGGAGCCTTTTTTCGATAACCAGAACTACCCCGCTGCAGAATATTGCCTTACAGCCACTTCGTTATATTTCACTACTGTCGCTAATGGCAATAGCAAGATGTTTAGCCTTGAGGTAATGAGAGGGCTGGTTGAGGAAGCTGGATTATACATTGAAGAAGAATCGGCACTAATCGGTCATAGCTTTCACACTATCCTTAAGTGCAGAAAACGATGAATTAATTCGTTATTCCGTTAATGGTTATTCGTTGATCGGTTAGCGGTTAATCTCAATTGTTAATTGCCAATTGTTAATTGCTAATTGTTAATTGTTAATTGCCAATTGTTAATTGCTAATTGCCAATTGCTAATTGTTAATTGTTTACAAAACCGCTGCTAGTGCCTGTACAGCTCGCTTATGCTTCTTAACGAAAGGGTTATCCAAATCCCAAACATAACCCGCTAATATTGAGCAGATTTGCTGCTTCATTAAAGGATTGGACTGATCACTAAAAAATATCTTTTGGAGTGTTCCATCATACCAACTAGTTACAAACGTCTTAAATACGTCCACCCCTCTTTGTATATAATCTGTGTATTCTAATTGCCAGTCAACAGGTAATCCAGAAAGCTGTTTATCAATAAGCTCTGCAGCTAAAGCTCCCGATTCTGTGGCAAACGTGACTCCTGAGGAGAATACAGGATCTATAAATTCAGCAGCATTACCGGTAAGTACAAAATTCTTCCCAAAATGTTTAGTAACAGCAGATGCATAGCCAGTAATCCCTTTGGGTTCGAATATCAATTCGCAATCAGTAAATCTTGATTTCAACGCTGGAACTTCTTGTATCCATTGTCTCATTTTTTCTTCCTGAGTACCTTCATATCTGTTTATTCCCTCGGTATGGCCAACTACCCCAATTGAAGAAGTCCCATCTGAAAAAGGAATTACCCACCCCCATATTTCATTTGTATAAACTATAATAAGAATTTGATCTTTTTCCTCTTCATCAAAAACTACTTTTGGTTTTACATGAGAAAACAAGGAAGTACGTCCCAAAAATTCTGAAGGTTTATCGAGTGATAATAATCTTGGTAGCACTCTTCCATATCCACTGCCATCAACTATAAATTTAGCTTCAATTTTATATGAAGAACCATCTTTTTTGGTAACTGTAGAAGTGGATGATCCATCTTCGGCAAATATCACCTCAGTAACTGCCGATTCATACTCTACTTCTACGCCATTCTTCTCAACTTCTTTAGCTAATAAATGATCAAATTTGGCACGTTGAACTTGCCACGTCCAAGTCCATCCTTTGGTAAACTGAGCAGAGAAGTCAAAATCACTGACCCTTTCAGTATCTAAAAATTTTGCCCCAAATTTTTTCTGAAATCCAGCTTCGGTGATGGCATCAATAAAACCTGCTTTATCTAGATTATCCATACATCTCGGTAATAAACTTTCGCCAATAACGAATCTCGGAAAAAGTTGCTTCTCTACAATTTTAACGTTGTAGCCCTTTTTATTCAAAATAGAAGCACTTACCGTTCCTGAAGGTCCTGCACCAATTACAAGTACATCTACAACCTGATTTTTAATACTACTCATAAGGGGTAAAATTAGAGTTATATTTCATAACCTTTCAAACCAATTACATAAAACTTGTATTATATTTTGTTTAATATGCGCATTATATATTCTTTTGTGGAATTCTCGCAAATTATCAGAATCAATCCTCCTTATTTGTTTTTTAGAACTCGCGTATGACTAACCTTAACCTTGCTGATTTAACCCTCGATGATATAAAAAATGTTGTCTTTGACCACAATAAACTAGAAGTTGATTCGACCATTTATGACCATGTAAATAAGAGCTTTAATTTTTTGCAAGAATTTTCAAAGAACAAAGTCATCTACGGTATAAATACCGGATTTGGTCCGATGGCGCAATACAAGATTGAGGAGTCTGAACAAAAGCAATTACAATTCAACCTTATCAGAAGCCATGCCTCAGGTATGGGTCAATATTTATCGGCCCCCTACGTGAAGGCCTCAATGATTGCTCGCCTCAATACGTTATCATTAGGGTATTCAGGTGTTCATCACAGTGCTATAGAAGTTCTTGTCGACCTTATTAATAATGATATCACTCCATTAATATTTGAACATGGTGGCGTGGGTGCTAGTGGCGATTTGGTGCAACTGGCTCACCTAGCATTGGTCATGATTGGTGAAGGCGAAGTAGAATACAAAGGAAAAATACAACCTACTGCAGACGTTTTTAAGGCATTGAACATCAAGCCAATGCAAATAGAGCTACGTGAAGGACTGGCGGTGATGAACGGAACAAGTGTAATGACAGGTATAGGTATTATTAACTCTATTTATGCAAAAAGGGCATTAGAGTGGTCTACTACAGCCTCTATCATGATATGCGAACTTGTTGAAGCTTATGATGATTATTACTCGCCTCAACTTAACGGCTCCAAGAAACATAAAGGCCAGCGTCAAATTGCAAAAGTGATTAAGGAGCACCTTGACCAAAGTAAGTACATAAGGAAACGTGAACAACAACTTTATGAAAATGAAGTGGTTGAAGAAGTAATTGTAAATAAAGTACAAGAATATTACTCCATTCGTTGTGTCCCACAAATATCTGGTGCAATACTAGAAGCAATTGAAAGTTGTCAAAACCTCCTTATAGATGAGGTAAACTCAGCCAATGACAATCCGATAGTGGATGTAAAAAGCAAAAATGTTTATCATGGTGGTAATTTCCATGGCGACTATGTTTCATTTGAAATGGACAAATTAAAAATAGCTTTAACAAAGCTTTCAATGCTTGCTGAAAGACAGTTGAACTTTTTAATGAACCCAAAATTAAATAGTATACTCCCTCCTTTTGTCAATTTGGGCAAACTAGGTTATAATTTCGGCATGCAGGGGGTTCAGTTTACTGCCACTTCAACAACTGCCGAAAATCAAATGCTTTCCAATCCAATGTATGTTCACAGCATTCCAAATAATAATGACAATCAGGACATCGTGAGTATGGGAGCTAACGCTGCGTTATGTACTAAGAAAGTTGTAGACAACACCTTTGAAGTGTTGGTTATTGAAATCATTACCATCGTTCAGGCATTAGATCAACTCAACAAGACCGAAGGACTATCACCATTAAGTAAGAAAACATTCAATGATATTAGAAAAATAATACCTATGTTCAGTGATGATTACCCAATTTATAAAGACCTGAATAAGGTTAAACAATATATGTTGGATAACTCTCCTGTAAACGTGTAGGTTAACTATTGGATGTGAATAAATATATCAATACTTTAACGGTTGTTTTAAGTTAAATTTTAATTGAAATTTTTAATAAGTAATGAAGTACGCATTAGTGACAGGTGGATCGAGGGGTATTGGAAAAGCAGTTTGTTTACAACTGGCTAAACAAGGTTTCAATATTTTAATTAATTATACAAGTAATAAAGAGGCCGCTGAAGCAACAAAAAAAGAGGTTGAGCAATTAAACGTTAAAGCTGATTTGTTAAAGTTTGATGTTTCAGATCGTGAAGCAGTAAGAAAAGTGCTTTCAGATTGGGTGAACGCTAATGAAGACAAAAGCATTGAGGTATTAGTAAACAATGCAGGTATTCGAAAAGATAACCTGATGATGTGGATGAAAGATGAAGAATGGGATGATGTGGTAAATATCAGTTTAGGAGGATTTTATAATGTGACTAAACAAATTATTCCTGAAATGATAAAGAATAAACAAGGCCGTATTATCAACATGGTGTCGCTATCAGGAATAAAAGGTTTACCAGGACAAACGAACTATTCGGCATCGAAAGCTGCTGTGATTGGTGCAACCAAAGCATTGGCACAGGAAGTGGCGAGAAGAAACATTACCGTTAATGCCGTGGCTCCTGGTTTTATTAAAACTGAAATGACTGATGGTATTGAAGAAAAGGATTTTAAATCAGTAATACCGATGCGTAGGTTCGGAACTGCAGAAGAAGTAGCGAATGTAGTTGGGTTTCTAGCTTCTCCTGCCTCTTCATATATTACAAGTGAAGTTATTTCGATTAATGGAGGTTTATTATAAAATTTGTTTATAAATGAACAGGGTAGTAATAACAGGGATAGGAATATATTCATGCATTGGTCAAAATGTTGATCAAGTGCGTGATTCATTGTTTGCGGGTAAATCTGGTATTGGGCTTGATCCTGAAAGAGACCTTCAAGGGTTTAGATCCTCACTAACTGGTATTGTGCCCCAACCCGCCCTTAAAGAATTATTGAATAGAAGGCAAAGAATAGGTTTAGCCGAACAAGGTGAGTATGCCTATATGGCCACCATTGAAGCCCTGAAAATGGCTGGAATGGATGAGGATTTCCTTTCAAATAATGAAGTGGGCATCCTATATGGCAATGACAGTTCCGCGAAACCAGTAATATATGCTGTTGATCAATTGAGATTGAAAAAAGATACTACCCTCATTGGTAGCGGCTCTATATTTCAGTCAATGAATTCAACTGTTACCATGAATTTGGCTACAATATTCAAATTGAAGGGTATTAATATGACCATCAGTGCCGCTTGTGCTAGTGGTTCTCATGCCATCGGGCTAGGATATACCCTAATCAAAAACGGCTTGCAAGATCAAATAATATGTGGTGGTGCACAAGAAATCAACTACCAATCTATGGGCAGTTTTGATGGCTTAGGCACATTTTCAATGCGACAAGACCGCCCAACGGAAGCCTCAAGACCATTTGATAAAAATAGAGATGGGCTTATTCCAAGTGGTGGTGGTGCAACTGTCATTATTGAAAGCCTCGAATCAGCAAAAAAACGTGGTGCCAATATACTTGGTGAGATTTTGGGGTATGGTTTTTCATCTAATGGTGACCATATTTCTGCTCCAAATGTAGAGGGCCCAATGCGCTCTTTACAAATGGCACTTGATCAATCTAATGTAAAAGCCAATGAAATTGAATACATCAATGCACATGCAACCTCAACCATTGCCGGAGACTTAAGTGAAGGAAAGGCCATTCTCAATGTATTTGGAGATAAGCAGCCTTATTTAAGTTCCACTAAATCCATGACAGGACATGAAATGTGGATGGCTGGAGCCAGTGAAATAGTATATTCTCTGCTCATGATGCACAACGGATTTATTGCTCCAAACATCAACCTGACTGATCCCGAAGACGAATTAAAAAATTTAAATTTCGCGTTCGATGTGATCAAAAAAGATTTTAACCTATTTTTGTCCAATTCTTTTGGGTTTGGTGGTACAAACTCAAGTATTATTGTTAAAAAATATAGAGAATAGTATGAGTATGACTGGCACATTAGAAAGAGAAGAAATAATTGGTAAGATCAACGATTTTTTAGTTGAGGAATTTGAAGTAGAAAGGGAATTGATATCACCAGAGGCCAATCTTAAGGAAACACTTGATCTTGACAGCCTAGATTATGTTGATCTAGTTGTTGAAGTAGAGAGTAATTTTGGATTTAAGGTTAGCCCAGAAGACTTTGTCAACATTGCAACTTTCCAGAATTTCTACGATTACGTTATCAACAAAGTTGAAGCTGAGAAGTCATAATGCCATCTTGGAAAGGAAAAACAAGAGGAGGCCTTTTAGGCTATAAAATCTTTATTTTCATACTTAAAAACTTAGGCCTTACCCCGGCCTATTTTGTTCTACGCTTTGTTGCGGCATATTTTGTAATTTTTGCCCCTTCATCTACCAAAAGTATATTCAATTATTTTAGAAAAATTAAACATTACGGAGCACTAAAAGCATTTGCTTCAGTATATCAATGTTACTATGTGTTTGGACAAACTATTCTTGATAAGGTAGCCATTGCATCCGGCATGAAAGATAAATTTAGCTACACTTCTGATGGCATTGAAAATATTGAAGAGTTAAAAAACACAGGGGGAGTTATCATCAGTGCCCACCTTGGAAATTGGGATATTGCCGGATTGTTACTAAAAAAAATTGACCTCAAAACCAATGTACTTATGTTTGAGGCTGAGCATGAGAAAATCAAGAATTACCTGAATCAAGTAATGCAAGATAATCCCGTTAAAGTAATTCCCATCAGCCAGGATCTGTCTCATATCTTTAAAGTTAATGAAGTCCTGAAAAATAAAGAAGTTATTTGCATGCATGGCGATCGATTTATGGAAGGCAGCAGGACAATGGAAAAGCCGTTCATGGGCAAGCCAGCCATTTTTCCTTTAGGCCCATTTAGTATCGTCAGCAAACTTGATGTGCCCTACTCCATCGCATTTGCCGTTAGGGGTAAAAAAAGAGAATATCATTTTTCTGCCTCTCCAATAATTCGAGGTAAACAAAACCCTGAAGAAGTGCTTGACCAATATATTGTTCAGCTTGAGAAAAAAATGAATGCCTATCCTTTACAGTGGTTTAATTTCTATGATTTTTGGAGTAAAGAAGTAAAAGGGGCTGTGGCCTGATAATAATATATGGAACCTAAAATTCAAGGAGAAGACCTGTTTAAATTTATACCGCAGCGGCCACCATTTGTAATGGTAGACAAATTATTTGTTGCTGAAGAAAATAGTATTGTTTCTGGTCTGTCGATTAAGGATGATAACCTATTGGTAGATCATGATACTTTTCAAGAAAGTGGTATGATAGAAAATATGGCTCAAACTTGTGCGCTCTACGCAGGTTTTAAGGCCAATGAATTAGATAAACCTGCCCCTGTAGGATTCATTGCTGGAATCAAAAATGTATTGATCAACAAACTCCCAACTATAGGTCAGGAAATCACTACCAAAATTGAAATTGTGAATGAGCTAATGAACATGCAAATTGCAATGGCCTCTGTTCATGATGTGGATAATACCTTATTAGCAAGCTGCGAATTGAGAATTTTTATAAAAGAAGAAGATTAATGCTGGTAAACAGAACAGAAATAAAGGTACGTTTTAATGAAATTGATAGTATGGGCATCCTATGGCATGGTCATTATATTAAATATTTTGAAGACGGCCGTGAGGCTTTTGGTGAAGAGTTTGACCTAGGCTATTATCAGGTTTATGAGCAAGGATATATGATTCCCCTTATAAAAGTAGATTGTAAATTTAAGCGCCCCATTCTTTATGGTGACAAGGTAGTAGTAGAAACAACCTATGTAGACTGTCGAGCTGCTAAAATCAAGTTCTCTTACAAGATTTATAATAAAGAAACAGAAGCTATTTACGCCACAGGAAGTTCAGAACAAGTATTTTTAGACAAAGACAAGCAGCTATATCTAACTTTACCCTCCTTTTTTAGCAGATGGAAAAGGAACAATAACATACAATAAGTGAATATCTACCCCCTAGCCGATAATATCATCAGTCCGATGGGTTTTGACACTGATCAAAACTTCAATACCGCTTTGGCTGGTGGAACGGGCATTAAGGCTATCGAGGATAACACCATTTCTCCAAATGAATTTTATGGTGCAAAAATCAATACTACATCAGAGTTAAGTCAATTTACCTTTCTTGAAAATCTATTTATCAAATCAATCAGTAATGTTTTAGGTCAAGTAAGTGACCTAAATCTATCAAAAACAATTCTTGTGGTTTCTAGTACCAAGGGTAATATTGACTTGATGGATGCTGAAAAAGCCAACCTCTTTGGGAATAGAATTGAATTGCATGCCATGGCGCAAGCCATTAATGATCATTTTGACTTTCATCATTCGCCAGTAGTGGTATCAAATGCCTGTATATCAGGTATTTCGGCCATTATTACCGCTCAAAAGTTGATCCAAATGGGGCAATATGACCATGCCATCGTTACTGGTGGCGATATCCTTTCAGAATTTACTGTTAGCGGTTTTCAATCATTGATGGCTATTTCTGATGAACCATGTACACCTTATGATGCTAATCGCAAAGGAATCACATTAGGTGAAGCAGTAGGTACTATCCTTATCAGCAATAACAAAAGCCTTGGCCAACCTAAAGTAGAAATCATAGGTGGTGGCCAATCTAATGATGCCAATCACATATCAGGACCATCCCGAACAGGTGAAGGCTTAAAGCTGGCTGTTGAAAAGTCGTTTATACAAGCTGGAATCGATGCTTCTGACATTGATTACATCAATGCTCATGGTACAGCAACATTATACAATGATGAGATGGAAGCCGTTGCTTTTGATCGACTTGATTTGTTAAAAGTGCCAACCAATAGCCTGAAAGGATACTTTGGGCATACACTAGGTGCTGCAGGAATCATTGAGTCAATCATGACAATAAAACAACTCGTAACTGGCCAGGTATTAGCCTCTAAAGGATTTAATGAATTAGGAGTAACTAAGCCTCTGAATGTTGTCAAAAAACAGCTCAAGCTTGCAAATACGCAATTAGCTTTAAAAACAGTATCTGGGTTTGGTGGTTGTAATGCCGCTATAATATTCAAACAGTTATGAACTTAGAGATCGTTTCATATAGCAGCATAACGAGCCATTCAGCCTCCTCAAATGGTGAAATTATAATTGAAAACCTGACAGATTCTACCTTTGCTGAATTCGGCAAATCCATTTACAAAAATTTGGAAGTCCCCTACCCAAAATTTTTTAAAATGGATGAACTCAGTAAGTTGGCCTTCCTTGCTGGTGAAATTGTGCTAAAGGAGATAGATACTACGAATTGGAATGGTGAAAAAGTAGCCATCATCTTAGGGAACAAGAATTCTTCCCAGTCATCTGATCAAAAACATTACGAAAGCTTTAAAGACAGGGGTAATTATTTCCCGAGTCCTGCCATATTTGTATACACATTGCCCAATATTATGATGGGTGAATTATGCATTAGGCATAAGATAAAAGGAGAAAACTCCGTCTTTATTCAGGAGGAATTTAATGCCCAATTTTTATATGATTATGTTCAGTATTTATTTGAAACAGAAGAATATAAACATTGTATTACCGGGTGGGTAGATTTTTTACCAAAAAAATACGAAGCCCATCTTTTTTTAATACAAAAATCAAATGGTGAAGGCAAACACCCTTCATTTAGTGAAAATTTTAAACAACTTATCACATAACATTAATGGAAAATCTTAAAGAAAAACTCAAAGTTGAGATAATTGAACTTCTAAACTTAGAAGAAATGACCCCAGCCGATATTGCTAACGAAGAAATCTTATTTGGTGAAGGCCTTGGTCTTGATTCCATTGATGCATTAGAGCTCATCGTGCTTTTGGAAAAAAATTATAAGTTGAAAATTGAAAATCCTGAAGAAGGAAAAAAAATATTCCAATCAATCAATACGATTGCCGAATTTATCGAAAGCAAGCAATAATATGTCAAAACGGGTTTTTATAAGCGGATATGGAATTATCTCAGCATTGGGTTTCGATGCAGAGCAAAACCGCTATGCCTTAAAAAACCTAAACCCGGGCATTGGCAAACCCAAATATTTAAAAACAAGCCAAGAGGTAGTAGTTGGTGAAGTAACAGCATCAAATGCTGAGCTGTCTGAGATGGCTTCGCTAGATAAAGGTTCTAATATCTCCAGAACAGCATTGCTTGGTTTAATCGCCACCAAAGAAGCCATTCAAATGGCAGGTTTGGATAAAGACACTCTCGTTGGAACAGGTTTTATGAACGGGACAAGTGTTGGCGGCATGGACATTAGTGAACGTGCTTTTGGTAAGGTTTTAAATGGTCAATCAGTAGATTATAAGGCATCCTTTGCAGGACATGATTGTGGGCATTCTACGCAGTTCATAGTGGAGAATCTTGGTGTTAAGGGTTATAATGGCACCATAAGTACAGCCTGCTCATCTTCCGCCAATACTCTTATGCATGGCGCCAATTTAATTAAGTCAGGTCAACTGGACTGCGTCATTGCAGGCGGAACCGATGCTTTATCTATGTTTACACTCAATGGTTTCAATTCATTAAAGATCCTTGATAGTGAATGGTGCCGTCCTTTTGACCAGAATAGAATGGGGCTCAATCTCGGTGAAGGTGCTGCCTATTTGGTATTGGAGTCGGAAGAACATCTAAAGACAAGAAATGGCAAGGCCTTAGCGGAATTGATTGGCTATGGCAATGCCAATGATGCCTACCATCAAACGGCTTCATCTCCGGATGGAAAAGGAGCGTATAACGCCATCAAAACAGCCATGGAAGTGGCCGCAGTGAAACCTGAGCAAATAAGTTATATTAATGCGCATGGTACTGGCACTGCCAACAACGACCAATCTGAAAGCTTAGCCTTGCAATCTATATTTGGTAAGAATATGCCGCCCTATAGCTCTACCAAAGCATTTACAGGTCATACACTCGGTGCCGCTGGTGGTATCGAAGCCGTATTCTCAGTGATGGCTATTGAACAGCAAGTGATATTGCCAAGCCTTAATATTAAGCAGCCCATGGATATCATAGCAGCGCCAAACAAAGACTACAAATCAGCCAAAGTCGAGACTGTGTTATCCAATTCATTTGGTTTTGGAGGCAATTGTTCATCTCTAATATTTGCACAGGTATGAAGGCATATATAAAAAGTACTTCCGCTATATGCGCTCAACAGACTTTTGATAA
This sequence comes from Fulvivirga sp., assembly GCA_048268855.1. Taxonomy (GTDB): domain Bacteria; phylum Bacteroidota; class Bacteroidia; order Cytophagales; family Cyclobacteriaceae; genus Fulvivirga. The sequence continues at coordinate 119,179 of JBLWUR010000002.1, read as the reverse complement.
GTCTGAATATTTAGTTGAACACATTGCACCTGAAGGTCAATTTCTTAAGGCAGCGGAACCTCCCTATCGTGGTATTATAGACCCGAAGCAGATCAGGCGAATGAGCCGAATTATCAAAATGTCTGTAGCAACGTCCAATCAGGCACTTACTGAGGCAGATGTTCAAGTACCAGAGGCCATCATTGTAGGTACAGGATTAGGGTGCATAGAAGATACAATCAAGTTCCTTAAGGACATTATTGAAAGTGAGGAAGGTATCCTTTCCCCTACTGCATTTATACAGTCAACGCATAACACCATAGCCGGACAGATTGCGCTTCTTTTACAATGTCCAAATTACAATTTCACTTATGCCAATCGAGGCCATTCCTTTGAAAACAGCGTTATTGATGCATGTATACAGCTCTCAGAAGGTAAGGACAATATTTTAGTTGGTGCTGCTGAAGAAATGAATCAGCAGGCTTTTGAAATCATGTACAACATGGGATGTACTGGTGATCTCTATAAAAATGATGGGCCTGCTTTAGGTGAAGGAGCTTCCTTTTTTGTGCTTACCAATGAACAAAAAGAAGGCCGCCCTTACTTACAGGATATTATTGTGTCCAACCATATCACTACTGAGGAACTTGAGAAATCTCTAAATTCCTTTTTAGTCAAAAACAAGGTAGATGCAAGTGATATTGATTTGTTACTAATGGGATGTGAAGAATCTGAAAAAGATGGTTTTTACAAAAAAGCCGCCTCTTTATTCTCGGACAATACCCCTCAAATAGACTTTAAGAAGATCTGTGGAGAGCATTTTACCGCCTCTGGCTTTGCCATGCATTTAGGTACTATGCTCTTGCAAAATCAAACCTTGCTAAGTAAAAGCTATCTGACACCTCAACTTAAAAAACCTATTAAGAACATATTGATTTATAACCATTACAAAGCAACGAACCATACATTCATGCTGTTGTCAATATAATGTCTCCGTTTAAGAAGATAAGGCTCTATTTTATCACTGTGATGATTGTCACTTTTACAATCAATTACTTCAACCCTATTCATTGGGTGTTTTTTGCTTTACCAATTCTCATTTTCATAATTTATATCATTGCTGGGTCAGCTATCTTGAGTTTAAACACCTTTACAAATACCTATACGCACCCAACTCGTGTCGGCAAAGAATTAGCGTTGACATTTGATGATGGACCTTCTCCAAACACATTAGCCGTTTTAGACACTTTGAAAAATTATAATGTGAAAGCTACATTCTTTTGCATAGGCAAACACATTAAGAAACATCCTGAAATAATACAACGGATAGTTGCTGAGGGGCATACTTTAGGCAATCACTCCTATTCACATTCTATCTGGTTTCCCTTTTTTAAAAGTAAAACCATCGCTGATGAAATTAATAAGACCAACGATTTGATTACACAATATACTGGCAAAGAAAATAGGTTGTTTCGTCCACCTTTTGGTGTAATGACTCCGAGAATTGCAAAGGCTATTTCTAAAACTCGACAGCTTGTGATGGGCTGGAGTATCCGTTCGTTTGACACCTCTACCAAAGACATGGATAAGGTAATCAAAAGGGTGCAATCGAAATTAGTGGGCAGCAACGTATTGCTATTGCACGATGATCGGACAAATACACCAGCTATTTTGGAATCAATTTTGCAATATGCCATTGATAATGGTTATCAATTTGTTGATTTGCCACATATATTTAATCTTTCGAAGAAATGATTTTAAGAACCTTGATTATCTTTTTACTTATTGTTCTGCCTTCAATGGCATTTAGCCAAAGCGAGCAAATATATGAGCCACTTGATAATGCCGAGTCTCTAAAAACTGGGATCGCCAAGCTAGCAGAAAACACCACTACAATAAAAACTTCCTTTCATCAAAAAAAATACTTAAGCATACTTTCCAACGCCATCAGCTCTGAAGGTGAAATGATTTTCAAAAAACCAAAGGCATTGAAATGGGCCTATACTAAACCCTATAACTATATGATCATCTTTCATAATAATGAGATTGTGATCAATGATGAAGGCAAGATCAGTGAGTTTGACATCAGCTCAAGTAAGGCATTTGTAGAAATTAACGACATTATTGTAAATAGTGTAAGTGGAAATATCCTTCAGGAAGACCAGTTTACGATTGAATATTTCGAAAGTAAGGATTATTATAAAGCTAAAATGTATCCAAAGGTATTTCGAATGAAATCTTATATTGATATCATTGAGGTGTATCTGGATAAGAAAGATTTTACAGTAGCCAGTATAAAATTAGTAGAGAAGGAAAAAGATTACACTTTAATTGATTTCTTTGATAAAAAATTGAACGAGCCGGTCGCTAATGAGGAATTTGAAGTTAAATAAACCCGCTATATTCCTTTTTTTCTGTGCTATATTTATTTGGAATCAGCTCAATGCACAATCCAAAATTCCCGAACCCTATATTAATCATGCAACCGAGGGATTGATTTATAATGCCTCTTTTTTTTATAAAGATTTTTCGGTTAGCGGACTTTTGGTAATCAAGAAACAGCCAGCCGGCTATCACGTGGTATTGCTCGCCAAAATGGGCCCCACACTGATGGATTTTATCATTACCGATGAAAGTGTAATTTGGAAAAAGGCCGTCAAATCACTAGATAATGGACTTGTAACAAGGCAAATGGAAAAGGACTTTAGAATAATGCTCCTCACTCCTTTGGAAAATCCAAGAAAAGTAAAAGTCAAAAAGAAAAATCGGTTCAAGGTTAAAAAGGCCATAACCCTTATTATAGAAACTGATGAGGAAGGAAAGAGAATTAAAAAAGCCAAAACTAAGCGATTTGGCAATTTCTTCAAGACCTTTGTTACTTATCACTATACTGATGAGAATTTAGTGCCCAACCAGATGTTGCTACGGCACAGGACTATTAAACTGAAAATTGAATTAAACCAACTTGAGCAATAAAATATGCTTTTAGACAGTCTATATACCATTGATGAATTAAAAACGGAAGGGCCATCCATAATGGCCAACCTCACAGTTGATCCTAACCATGAGATTTTTAAAGGGCATTTTCCCTCGCAGCCTGTTCTACCTGGGGTTTGTTTAATCGAGATGCTCAAGGACATTATCAAAAAAGCATTGGGCAAGTCCTATATAATGACTGAAGCCAGCAATATAAAGTATCTACTGATGCTTGATCCGCAGCAGAATGTTGGGCTTAGGTTTGAAATTAAAGCCGAAGAAGTCGATGGAAAACTTAAAGTAGTGGCTACCTCTTTTCTAGAGAATAACGAAATCAATTTCAAATTTAAAGGCACATTTGACTGATCGGATGGATAGCAAATCGCTTTTTGATACTCACAAATGTTGTGTTGTAATTCCTACCTACAACAACGACAAAACACTCCAACAGGTGATTACCGATGTTTTGGAGTATACCAACAACGTTATTGTGGTCAACGATGGAGCAACTGATCGCACCAAGGAAATTATTGACAGTTTCGGTGATAAGATAACGGTCATTCACCATTCAGTAAATCAAGGAAAAGGCGTAGCCCTTAGAAACTCATTTGAAAAAGCCAGAGAGCTCGGTTACACCCATGCCATCACTATTGACAGTGACGGCCAACATTTTGCCTCTGATTTACCTGCCTTCCTCAAAGAAGCCATCAAGAACCCCACAACCTTGGTAATTGGAGCAAGGGATATGGCTCAGGCAGGTATCCCCGGTAAAAGCAGTTTTGGTCATAAGTTTTCCAATTTCTGGTATTGGGTAGAAACGGGTATTACGCTTGAAGATACACAATCGGGCTATCGGCTTTATCCTGTAAAAGCATTGGAGAAGATAAAATTTTATACCAATCGCTTCGAATTCGAAATTGAGGTAATAGTAAAGGCTGCATGGAAGGGACTAGACATCAAAAATATACCTGTGCAGATCTATTATGAGCCAGGTGATAATAGGGTTACCCACTTTAGGCCCTTTGCCGACTTTAGCAGAATAAGTGTGTTAAATACCTATCTGGTTACTTTGGCTATATTGTATTACATACCGTTGCGTTTCGTTAAAAACCTAAGCCATAAAAAGATTAGATCCTTTTTTAAGGATAACCTTTTCAATAAGGAGGAAACCGCTTCTAGAAAAGCCTATTCTATTGGTTTTGGAGTGTTTATGGGCATTTTCCCGATCTGGGGTTACCAGATGATAGTGGGTGTAGCACTTGCCCATTTAATGAAGTTAAATAAGGCTTTGTTTCTGGTAGCTGCCAATATTAGTATCCCCCCTATAATGCCTTTCATTATTTACGGTAGTTATAAACTTGGAGCGCTGTTAGTGCCTAACCCAAAGAATGATTTCTTCTTTACTTCAGGATTTAGCCTTGAATTGGTAAAGGATAACATTATTCAATATGTTGCAGGTGCAGTGGCATTATCTGTCTTAGCAGGCTTATTGGCCACTTTACTGTCTTTTCTGATTGTTAAATTGAAAAGAGGTTTTAGATGAAAATCAGATTTTGAGAAATACAGGCGATTTTCACTTTTTGAATTTCTTTGGGTTTTGACGTGTGTCAAAAAACGTCACTACTTCTATTTCCTCTGTTTTGATTCTGTAAAATAAGCTGGTCTGCTTGGTGATTACTAATTTAAACAATCCCTTTTCTTCTTCTGATTCAGAACAACTTTTCGGATAGTAGGAAATCCGTGAAAGGTTGTTGTCCAGCTTACTGATAAACTCATTCTTAACTTTGAGTTTATTCGATCAATGCGTTTTTTTCTGCTTGAATGTCCATGGCAATGCTCTTTGTCCAAAATAACAATTTGAAACATCTTTCATAAGTGTAATTCAAGAATATTGCAAAACCTAATTCCACAAATTTCGTATATTTGGGTTAGTTGAAGAAAATCATAGCCATATCGCTTGCCTTATTGTTACTGACAAGTACAGTAGGATTCACAATGGGAACCCATCTTTGTGGTGGATTTGCCGTAATAAGTGAATTGATGATGAGCCACAATGATTTAGATTGTGGAATGGGCAGTATGGATGAGGAAAATACGGCTATTGTTATTCCTGAGTCAGATTTCCAGCTAAATGCCGCTCCATGTTGTAAAAATGAATTCCAAACTTTACAAATAGATAGCGATTTCAATTCTTCAATTAAAAGTTTGGACCTCAATCCAACATTTATAATTGCCTTTGTTCATACCTTTTTGAACAATCCTTCTACTCCAGAAGCGACAGTTTACGATTTTAACAACTATTCCCCTCCTATTCCGGAAAACGACATACAGTCCCTTTTCCAGGTTTTCTTGATCTGATTATTGTACCAATGAACTGACTCCATTTTAATGGAGCAGATTGTGCTAACTAAGGGTTTTTAAGCACTTCCATTGTCGTATAATAAGCAAATCAATATATGTTAAACAACATAATAAAATACTTTCTAGAGAATCGTCTGGTGACTGTTCTCATACTTATAACCATCGTTGCATGGGGTATTGTCACTTCTCCATTTAGCTGGAATACAGGGGTGCTACCTAATGATCCTGTGCCTGTAGATGCGATACCAGATATTGGAGAAAATCAGCAAATCATCTTTACTCCTTGGCCCGGAAGATCTCCTCAGGATATTGAAGATCAGATTTCGTACCCGCTAACCACTTATTTATTAGGAATACCGGGAGTTAAATCCATTAGAAGCTCGTCCATTTTCGGGTTTTCGATGATCAATATTATATTCGATGAGAGTATCGAGTTTTACTGGTCAAGATCTAGGATATTAGAAAAGCTTAACTCACTGCCTTCAGGCTTACTTCCCGAAGCAGTAAATCCTTCACTCGGTCCTGACGCCACCGCATTAGGACAAGTGTATTGGTATACCCTTGAAGGTCGTGACAAAGACGGCAATCCAACGGGTGGTTGGGATTTGCATGAAATACGCACTGCTCAGGACTTTTATGTAAAATATAGCTTAAATGCCGCTGAGGGCGTATCAGAAGTGGCCTCTATCGGTGGTTTTGTTCAAGAGTATCAAATAGATGTAAATCCTGATGCCTTGAAAGCCTATAACATTCCGTTGTATAAGGTAATGCAAGCCGTACAGAAATCGAACCGCGATGTAGGCGCCAAAACAATAGAGATAAATCAGGCGGAATACCTTGTACGTGGGTTAGGCTACATAAAAAAGGTAGAGGATATCGAGAAGGCCGTTGTTGCTGTACAGGATAATGTGCCTATTAGAATCAAAGATATCGCCATTGTTACTCTTGGGCCAGCTTCCAGACGAGGTGTACTTGATAAAGGTGGTGCAGAGGTAGTAGGTGGCGTAGTGGTGGCGCGATATGGTTCTAATCCGCTACAAGTCATTGACAATGTAAAAAGTAAAATCAAAGAAATAGCACCCGGGTTACCTACAAAAACACTTGCAAATGGAGTGGTAAGTCAATTAACTATCGTTCCCTTTTATGATAGGACCCAGCTTATTCATGAGACAATAGGCACCTTGGAAACCGCCTTGTCTCATGAAGTGCTGATTAGCATTATTGTGGTTTTGATACTGCTCATGAACCTTAGGGCTTCTTTTATCATCTCCAGTCTTTTACCAATAGGTGTACTCCTCACTTTTATAGCAATGAAATATACTGGTGTAGATGCCAACGTAGTAGCACTATCAGGAATTGCAATCGCCATTGGAGTGATGGTTGACGTAGGGATTGTATTTGTTGAAAATATAATCCGGCATTTGGAAATGCCTGAAAACCATGGTGTCAAAGGTAAAAAACTGCTCAGCGTAATTTATGAGTCAACCACGGAGGTCGCATCTGCGATCACCACAGCGTTAGCTACTACTGTAGTTAGTTTTGTTCCTGTTTTTGCAATGGAATCAGCGGAAGGCAAACTTTTCAAACCACTTGCTTTCACCAAGACCTATGCCCTTATGGGTTCATTTGTCCTAGGCTTGATTGTACTTCCTACGCTGGCGTATTTCATATTTGGAATCAACTATGATAAGAAGAAAATTCATCGCATTTGGAATTTCTCCTTTATAGTTGCGGGCATATTTCTCTCCTTATATTTTGGCATGTGGTTGCCCCTGGTACTTTGTTTAATAGGCCTCAATAATTTACTTGAAAGTAAATGGAGTGAGAAATTTAAAAGTATTCCTAATTACATAAACATGGCCTTAGCAATATTCATCGCCAGTTTTTATCTAGCTGAGGAATGGTTGCCATTAGGAGTACATAACTCACTGATTATCAATTATATATTTGTACTGTTTTTGATAGGTTCGATCCTGATAGCCTTAATGGCAGTTGTTCATTTTTATGAACCTATTCTCAAGTGGTGCTTAGTTAATAAAGGGAAATTTATGCTCCTTCCGGCATTCACCATCCTATTTGGGGTAGTAATTTGGCTTGGCTTCAATCGGATATTCAGTTTTGCTGGTGAAAGCGTTAGAGGTACAACGGTTTATAAGTCTTTGACACATACTTTCCCTGGCATAGGTTCTGAATTTATGCCTTCTCTCAATGAAGGAAGTTACCTATTGATGCCTACCTCCATGCCACACTCTGGTGTAGAACATAGCAGAAAGGTTCTTGGGCAACTTGACATGTTGGTTAGTGGCATACCAGAAGTAGAAATGGTAGTTGGTAAGTTAGGTAGAGTTGAATCTGCACTTGACCCAGCTCCTATTTCTATGTATGAAAACATCATTAACTACAAACCCCAGTACATCGTCAATGATGACGGCCATAGGGTCCGATTTAAAGTGGATAAGGAGGAGCGATTCATTTTGACCACTGGAGATACTTTAAGTCACGAGGTGGCATTGGCCAAAGGAATCACTCAAAAGGAATTAATACCTGATGCTAATGGTCAATACTTCCGCAATTGGAGAACGCATATTCATTCACCAGATGATATATGGGACGAAATAGTGAAGGTGACTAAAATACCCGGAGTTACATCAGCTCCCAAACTACAACCAATAGAGACCAGACTGGTGATGCTACAAACTGGTATGCGAGCGCCAATGGGTGTGAAAGTCTATGGGCCAAATTTGAAAACCATAGAGAAATTTGGCTTGCAAATAGAAGCAATACTTAAAGAAGTACCTTCTGTTAAATCCGAAGCTGTATTTGCCGATCGAATAGTGGGTAAACCTTATTTACATCTAAACATAAATAGAGATGAGATAGCTAGGTATGGCCTCAGTGTTGAGGACGTACAACAAACTATCGAAACGGCCATTGGAGGAATGCAAATCACTTCTACTGTTGAAGGTAGAGAGCGTTTCCCAGTCAGGGTTCGTTATCCGCGTGAATTACGTGATGATCCTGAGTCACTAGGCAAAATATTGATGCCTACACCTCTTGGAGTTCAAATTCCTTTAGCACAATTACTAGATATCGAGTATGTCAGAGGACCACAAATGATAAAAAGTGAGGATACCTTTTTAGTAGGTTATGTCCTATTTGATAAAAAAAGTGACTTTGCCGAAGTGGATGTAGTCAATGCAGCCCAAGCTGAAATTCAGAAAAGAATTGACAATGGTGAGTTAGTAGTACCTGCCGGCATTAGTTATAAATTTTCTGGAAATTACGAGAACCAAGTACGGGCAATCAAACGATTATCAATTGTAATACCTATAAGTCTTTTGGTGATCTTTTTACTTCTCTACTTCCAGTTCAAAACGGTAATTGCTTCCTCTATTCACTTTTCTGGTGTGTTTGTAGCCTTTGCCGGTGGATTCATCATGCTGTGGCTGTATGGTCAGGATTGGTTCTTTAATTTTTCCATTGCTGACATGAACATTCGAGATGTTTTCCAGATGCACACCATCAATTTAAGTGTGGCCGTTTGGGTGGGGTTCATTGCCTTATTTGGTATCGCTACCGATGACGGGGTTATTATGGGAACTTACATTCATCAGGTATTTGAAGAAAAGAAACCACAGACCATAAAGGCGGTACGAGAGGCCGTTCTGGAGGCTGGCAAGAAAAGGGTACGTCCGGCAATGATGACAACTGCAGTAACTATAATAGCCTTACTTCCAGTACTCTCCTCTACTGGTAAGGGGGCTGATGTTATGGTGCCAATGGCTATACCTACTTTCGGTGGTATGACTATTCAAATCATGACCATGTTCGTTGTGCCAGTACTCCAATCGTTTTGGAGGGAGACGGTGATTAGAAGAGAGAATAGAAGCTAGACGTTAGACACTAGACATTAGACACTAGACATTAGACATTAGACCTAAGATATAAGACAACAATGGAAAGTATAACACAATTCAAACATTGGTCAATCGAGACAAGAAGAATACGGCTAGGGGCAACTAGATTAATACTAGTTTCTTGCTTCTTTCTTCTAATGTCTAACCTCCGGGCACAGACACTAGCCGATTATCAGAAACTAGCTAGTGAAAATAACCCTGGCCTTCAAGCGCAATATAAAGAGTTTGAAGCGTCACTTGAGCGAGTAACTCAGGCCAAGGGAATGCCTGATCCTAACTTTGCTGTAAGTGCATTTGGACAAATGACAGAAACGAGATTAGGCCCACAACAAGCCAAATTCACGTTATCTCAAATGTTTCCTTGGTTTGGTACACTCAAAGCTAAGGGTGATGCCACAGCTTTATTGGCAGAAGCCGAATATCAGGTATTTCTTGACATGCGCAATAATTTGAATTATAGGGTGGCTACCGCCTATTACCCCCTTTACGAATTACATGAGTGGGAAAAAGCTGAAAAGGAAAACTTGGAAATATTAACTTCTTACAAAAACATAGCCACTAAAAAGTATGAAAATGGCCAAGGCACTTTGGTTGACATATTGAGAGTAGATATTATGATGAAAGAAGCTCAAACAAACCTATTGGTGCTAGATGAGCGAAAAAAACCACTTAAATCTATATTTAACAATGTGCTTAATGTTGATGAAAAAAGTGACGTTTTTATCTCAGATACTATAAAAATCACGCATCAACTGAGTACTTATAGTTTAGATAGCATCGATGACAATCATCCCAAACTAAAGGAATTTACTTTGAAAGAAGATGCCATGGAAATGCAAGAAAAAGCTGCCATAAAACAAGGGATGCCGCAACTTGGATTGGGATTGGATTATATCATAATCGGAAAGCGTACGGATCTCGGTCCGGGTATAGCCCCCCCTGAAGGCAATGGAAGAAATGTTATTATGCCGATGGCGACAATGTCAATTCCAATATTTAGAGGTAAGTATAAAGCCGCTAGAAAAGAGGCCCAGCTAATGAAGGAATCATACACATTTATGAAGGAAGAAACAGAAAATGAAATTCGTTCAAGTTTTGAAGAAGCCTGGTTTGAAATAGAAAAAAACAAAAAATACTTAAATCTGTATGAGCAACAAATATCTCAAACCAATCAAGTGCTGACGTTACAATTAAAGTCTTATGGCAATGAAGAAACTGACTTTGATGAAATACTACAAACACTGCAACAACTTTTGCAATACAAAAAACTGAATGCTACGGCAACAATCAATTATAAAATTGAAGAAGCTCGATTAAACTACATCACAGCTAAAAACTACTAACATGAACCTAAATAAGAAATCATTTACCCTTTACATAATTGCGACACTGGTTATAGGTCTGCTATTGGGATGGGCCTTTTTCTCTGGAGACGAGGCTCCGATGACCGATGGTCACGCACACGATGAAGAAATTGCAGAAGCCACTCCTGAAATTTGGACTTGTTCAATGCACCCACAAATTCGACAAAATGAGCCTGGTGACTGTCCAATATGTGGGATGGCTCTAATTACACTAGACTCAGAGGGTGAAGAAGGTATTGACCCGATGGCCATCTCTATGTCACAAACAGCCATGCAACTGGCTAGTGTAAGTACTTCTTTCGTTGGTGAAATGGAACCTATAAAATCGATTCGATTGAACGGCAAGGTAATGGAAGATGAGCGATTGGTCTTTTCACAATCGAGTCATATTCCAGGTAGAATTGAAAAACTAGAAATAAATTTTACTGGTGAGTATGTAAAAAAAGGTCAGGTAATTGCCTACCTCTACTCACCGGAGTTGGTTACAGCTCAAGAAGAGTTATTTGAAGCTCGTAAAATCAAAGATGTCCAACCCGAATTATTCAAGTCGGCTCAGGAGAAGCTCAGAAATTGGAAGCTCTCAGAAAATCAAATTCAACAAATTATTAATTCTGATAAACCTAAAGAGCAATTTCCAATTGTAACTGATGTATCTGGAATTATCATAGATAAGAAGGTGAACCTTGGAGATTATATTGCCAAAGGAACTCCACTCTTTGAGATTGCTGATTTATCAAGGGTTTGGGTGCTTTTTGATGTGTATGAATCAGATATGCGCTGGATCAAAAAAGGTGATGTTGTTAACTTTACACTACAGTCGCTACCAGGAGAAGAATTTCAAGGGAAAATCACCTTTCTAGATCCTGTAATTGAACCTGTTAACCGGGTAGCAAAAGCCAGAGTAGAAATGTCAAATAAGGATTATAGACTCAAGCCTCAAATGTTTGCCAGTGGTGTTGTTAGTGCCCTGTTGGACAATAAATCCAATGCTTTGGTGATCCCTAAAACGGCTGTGATGTGGACAGGAAAACGTTCAGTGGTTTATGTGAAAAATACCACGGATAGTGGAGTCAATTTTAAAATGCGCGAAATCGTTTTAGGTCCTGCCTTAGGAGAAAGCTATATGGTAAAAGAAGGATTGAAAAAAGGAGAAGAAATTGCAGTAAGTGGAACATTTAGTATTGATGCAGCGGCTCAATTGGCTGGAAAACCAAGTATGATGAGCCCAGATGGTGGAGCTTCAATGACTGGCCATAACCATGGTGAGCAGCAAAAGGCATTGACACCTGAACCCATGATTAATACTAAATCCAAACCTATGGTCATCAATCAAAAAGCTAAAGATGCTTTACAACCCCTATTTAACCATTATATGAATTTTAAAAATGCATTAGTAAATGATGATATGAAAAAAGCCCAACAAGAAGGTAAAGCACTGCGAACGGCTCTCGATAAAGTGAGTATGTCACTTTTTACAGGTGACGCACATAATGAATGGATGAAATACAGCAGCACCTTAAAGGGAGCACTCGAACATATTGAACACTATACCAACATCGGTGAAGTCAGAATTTCCTTTCAGCAAACTTCCGATGCCATGATTTCAATGGCCAATTCATTTAAACCAACAAGTAGTAATGTATATGTTCAGTTTTGCCCTATGGCAGATAACAATAAAGGAGCTTCCTGGCTGAGTACCGAAAAGGAAATTAAAAATCCCTATTTCGGAGCATCCATGCTAGGTTGCGGAGAAGTAACAATGACAATAAAATGAGAGAATGTTGTAAAACAGGAGACGTACCTCCTGAATCAAATGTAAAAAAATGGGCAAAGCGAATAGTCTGGGGAATTGTAGTTCTACTGGTACTTGGTATTGCACTAAAAGAATTTATTTAACCTTTAAAATTTAACAACTATGAAAAAAACAATGATCATGCTTTGTCTAGCTTTAGTAAGTGGAGGAGCTTTTGCACAAACAACACCTGAATTTAAGAACAGTAAATTGGGAACGGCCTATGAAACTTATATTCAATTAAAAGATGAATTGGTAGCTTCTAATTTTGACAATGCTAAAAAGATGGTCAATAGTCTGACAAAATCTCTTTCTGACGTACCTAATAGTGAAAAAGTATTGAGCCAGGCTACTAAATTAGCTTTAGCGTCTACTATCAAGGATCAAAGGTTGGTTTTTACCGATTTGAGCAATGAGATGATCACCCTAGTTAAAGGGCAGGTTTCAAAGGGTCAGATATTTGTAGCTTATTGTCCTATGGCCAACGGTAACACTGGGGCTTCGTGGCTCGCTAATGAAAAAGACATCAACAACCCCTACTTTGGAGATATGATGCTTAAATGTGGCAGCGTGAAAGAAACGATTGACTAAATTCTAATATATCTCAACTAAATGAATATCCACATCAAAAATATGGTTTGCTCCCGCTGTATATTGGTCGTGGAACAGGTACTAAATGAAATTGGTCTATCCTATCAATACATCAATTTAGGAGAAGTGGAATTAACAGAACCATTGGGTGGGCAACACAAAATTGAGTTAGAATCCAAGGATGGGCTATAGTAGTGTAGCCCATTTGAGTGGACAGTTTAAAAAGCTATTGGGCATGATCCCATCACAATTTTAGGCGGTAGTGAGCAAAAACAAAACAGCATTAGATGACTTTCGATAAACTATGTAAGTTAATCAGTAAATCATGTAACACTGATTAAGTAAGTATCAATGAAATTTGTAGTGTATAAAATCAAATAAAGCAATGACACATACCTATCAAATATCTGGAATGACCTGTAGTGGCTGCAGAAGTCATGTAGAAGAAGTACTTCAACAGGTGGAGGGCGTGAAAACTGCAGCTGTTGATTTAGAAAAATCGACAGCGGTTGTTCAAATGGACAATCATGTACCCCTTGAGTCGCTAAAAGCGGCATTAAAATCAGATGGTGGCCGTTATGACATCCACACCATGGGCACACATCATGAGCATCAACACCCCTTGCCAAAAATCAAAAAAGAGGATAAAGGTGGCGATGGTCAATACTTCTGTCCTATGCTGTGTGAAGGTGATAAAAAATACGACAAATTTGGTGATTGTCCGGTATGTGGTATGCATTTGGAAAAGGAAGAAAAAATGGCAACTTCAAAGGCCAAAGAATACACTTGCCCTATGCACCCTGAGGTTATCCGAAACGAACCAGGTAGTTGCCCTAAGTGTGGTATGGAACTCGAACTCAAAACCGTTTCCAATGAAGATCAAAGCGATGAGAATAAGGCTTATTCAGATATTCTAAAGAAATTTTGGATCTCCGTGGCATTTACTATCCCAGTATTTTTCATTGCCATGGGCGACATGGTTGGAATCTCTTTACATAGCATTATGAGTGAGACCAAATGGGGCTGGATTCAATTTGTTCTTTCTACCCCAATTATATTTTATTCATGTCGTTCGTTCTTCGTAAGAGGTTATCGATCTATCATCACTTGGAACCCCAACATGTGGACTCTAATTACTTTGGGAGCTGGATCAGCCTATCTCTTTAGTATTATAGCCTTAATTTTTCCTGATATTTTTCCTGATCAATTTAAAACCGATGGTGGTGCGGTACACCTATATTTTGAAGCAGCTACCGTTATCCTTACACTTATTTTATTAGGTCAAGTGATGGAACTTAAGGCTAGAGGACAGACGAACTCAGCGATTCGTCAACTTCTTAATCTCGTACCAGCCGAAGCAACAGTAATTAGAGATGGGGTTGAAAAAACAATTCATCTGGAAGAAGTTGTCTTAAATGATATTATTAAGATCAAACCGGGTGAAAAAATACCTGTGGATGGAGAAATTACAGAAGGGAAAAGCACCATTGATGAATCTATGATTACGGGTGAGCCTGTGCCAGTTGAAAAAACCAACGGTGATAAGGTAATCGGAGGAACAATTAACGGTACCAGTAGCTTTCAAATGACAGCTCAAAAAGTGGGTAATGATACTTTATTGGCTCAGATTATCGATATGGTAAATAAAGCCAGCAGAACAAAGGCTCCAATTCAAAATTTTGCGGATAGAATATCACGTTGGTTTGTGCCAATAGTAGTAAGTATTGCGATTATCTCTTTCACATTTTGGGCGATCTGGGGTCCCGATCCTGCTTTGGTCTATGCCTTTTCAACTGCAGTAACAGTTTTAATTATAGCTTGTCCTTGTGCTTTAGGACTGGCTACTCCTATGGCAATCATGGTAGGCACCGGTAAAGGAGCTAAACAAGGTGTCTTGATAAAAGACGCCCGAGCGATAGAAGAAATGAACAATGTCACTACATTGGTTATTGACAAAACAGGTACCATAACCATGGGGAAACCAACCTTAAAGCACGTCTTTGCGATTGGTAAAAGCCATTCAGAAGAAGATATACTGGCTATGGCCGCTTCATTAGAGAATAACAGTGAACACCCTTTGGCTCATGCCATAGTAACTGGTGCTACTGAAAAAGGTATTAAGCTTCAGAATATTTCCGATTTTGATTCCATTACCGGTATGGGAGTAACTGGAAAATTTAATGGTAAAGAAATTGCCATAGGTAATAAGAAACTCCTTGATCAGTTCAACCTCACTCTGGAGGAGGGATTGCATAAAGAGGTAGAAAAACGTCAATTGGAAGGTGAAACGGTCATGTTCATAGTAGTTGACAAAGCCATTGCTGGATTTATTAGTGTTGCTGATCCTATAAAAGAATCTTCAGCAAAGGCCATCAAAGACTTACAAGCGCAAGGTTTAAAAGTAATCATGTTGACAGGTGATAATGTTAATACTGCCAAGGCTGTTGCCGACCAATTGAGTTTAGATGGTTTTGAAGCTGACATGCTACCAGAACATAAATATGAAAAAGTAAAAGCCTTACAGCAGAACGGAAATAAAGTAGCCATGGCCGGTGATGGCATCAATGATGCCCCTGCCCTCGCACAGGCTGATGTAGGTATTGCCATGGGCACTGGTACTGATGTAGCGATTGAGAGTGCTGGCATTACTCTCGTCAAAGGTGAGTTGGACGGCATTGTTAGGGCAAGAAAATTAAGTGCTGACGTTATGCGTAACATCAAGCAAAATCTTTTCTTCGCTTTTATATACAATGCGTTAGGCGTTCCTATTGCTGCGGGAATATTATTTCCATTTTTCGGATTGTTGCTGAGTCCCATGTTAGCGGCATTAGCCATGAGTCTAAGTTCAGTGTCAGTTATTACCAACAGCTTGAGACTCAGATAATAACAAAACTCACTGTGTAACATATGTTACATTTTTAATTATTTAATAATAGGAGTTTTGCACACTTACTAATATTTAAATAATGTTCGATTTTAATCTAGAGTCAAATGGCTTTAAAAATATTAACGCTGAAGAGTTTTTCTCTTTAAGAAATGAAAAAGAGGCTTTCGTACTAGATGTTCGGACAGAAGATGAACAAACTGAGGGAGTAATACCAGGTTATACCATGATCAATGTGATGTGTGTGGAGTTTAGCGAACAAGTGAATGAGCTAGATAAATCTAAGATATATTTGATCTACTGCCGTAGTGGAGCCAGAAGCAAATTAGCTTGTGCCACTATGGCCAGAATGGGCTTTGAAAATCTTTACAATCTTCGTGGTGGAATTATTGCATGGAATAACACTTATGATAACAAGAAAAATTAGTCTATTCCTTTATTTAATGCCAAAACATCTAATAAATGATAACTTTGGGTACTAAAAATTAAATATGATATCAGATAAAGAGTTTCAGGAAATTGAAAAAATGATCGGTGACAGCAAAAGTGTAGTTGGCATTGATGCGAAAAAGACGCACATCATTATTATACACAAATTAATGGAAATTGAGAAAAGACTAACTGCCCTTGAAACAAAGAAATAAAAACATATTATGGGCAATCATCCTTTGCGGAACACTTGGATTAGCACCCTTTAGCCCTGAACCACATATCGTTGGAAAGTTAAGATGGCTCTTTGGAGGAGCAGACGGAATGGGTTTCATGGACTACTTTGACCTCCTACTTCACAGTACACCATGGGCGATTCTATTAATAATGATTTACAGAAAGTACGTTACGAAGGCGGTATAGAATAACGCGACAGATACTTAATGAGTGCTGTTAGCCTTGTCATTGCGGGCTTCATCCAAATGAGCGGAAGTCCGGCAAGACACCCAAATTGGGGGATGATCAATTGAATTGATTTGTTTATCTTCATATCTTAACCTATAGATATGAAAAACTTTATTAGATTCTCCCTATTAATTTCTTTACCATTTTTGGCTAGCTGCGGTAGTGACGAGCCTTCTGGCCCCACACCTGTTCCCTCTTTTACCCAAGACAGAATGGTGATTGAAGTTGGTGAAATAGTAACATTTACAAATTCTTCCACTCAAGCAGTAACCTACAATTGGAATTTCGGAGATGGCAGTAGTTCTACTGATGAAAACCCTAACCATACTTTTACAGAATTGGGAAGTTATGATGTAGTGTTAACTGCAGTAGGCTCCGGAGGTATTTCAGTTAATAGTACCGCCACCGTTTTGGTTGGACAGCGATATTCTACTTCTTTTCAAATTACGGCTATAAATTTTGAAAAACCCGACATGGAACCCTGGGATGAGGACAGCACTGGCCCCGAATTATTATTCGGATTTGCTGAATCATCAGAAACTTCTATCACTTTATTCAATCTAGGTGAAGATGTTATTGAAACAGAATTACCCCTAGGAGGTAATATAGCACCTGACAGTCAACAACTTTTAACTAACAGTAATTGGGATTTTATATTTGTTGATAATGACGATCCACTTAGTGAGCTTGGCAATGAAGATGAAATTATGGTTATCATCACAGTGAACCCAACTGAAGAAGGTGAAAAGGACTATACTACAGGTATGGGAAGTTTTTCTTTATCTGAGTTTGGTTTTGAAGTAACTATTGGTTTCGAAGTTAGGTGATCCAACCATTTGATTATACTTGGTTTAGCTTCTCATGAGACTTGGAGAGATATTACCAGAGATAACTTACACCCACAGAACCATAGCTATGTTTAGGAACAATATTAGATTCGGGACTATTCTTAATATAACTGTAAAATAATCCAAAGCTTTGGAAATTCACATGAAGTTGAACAGAATAGCCTCCTATCAGATTTTTTTTATCAAAAGCCTGAACGCCTATATTTTTCTTGGTTTCGTTATCTCGAATGGTAGCATCTACAATAGATAGTTTACCAAACAATTGAAAAAGTAGGTAAACCTCTGTTTTATCTTTGGTCTCAGAATTGTCTCCAACATCAGTTTGATAAAACTGGGTATTATCAAGGCCATTGAACCAACCTGCTCTAGCTTGAAAATTCGCTTTAACGTATGTGTTATTATTCCCTAATGCTAAATTAGCTTCTGGAATCACATCAAAATATTTGATAAGTGGAAATGACTTTGACCATTTCCCATAAATATTTATTAGGCCTTTATTATGTAGTTGTGTTTCCCAACCTCCGTCTTCCTCATTGCCAATTAACTTGTGAAATGAGTTTTGCACTGCCTCTCCCCCTGAGGCGGGTCCACGAACACCTACTTCTATAGTTAACTTTAAATATTCTTTAATTTCAACATTGATAAATGAGCTTTTAAAAGTTAGAATACCGGCAAATGGGCGATCAATCAATCCCATTTCTTCGCTTTGGGGGGTATAACCTTGCAAACCAAGTTCAGACAAAAGAATAAACTTCCCATGAACTTTAAAAGGTGAAAACATTTTATTAAAAATCTTACTATCCTCTTTTATTCCTTGATAATACCCAACAAACAGTCCGAAAGAATAATACTCGTCAGTCCGATTTTTAAGTTTTAAAATATCATTGTCAAATACGGTTCTGACGGCATGATTTTTAGAGTCTGTGCCAGTAATCCTTTGTGCTATTGATCCGGTACTCAGGAAACTAATCAACAAAAGGAAATTATGTATTTTCATAATTTGACATTACCACCATATTTCTTGATATGGGTCAACCACCTATTTTAACTCAAGTTGATGGATTTCGTCAAATAAACAATCTAATTATCACAGTATTGAAGGAAATGTCAGGCTGCTAACTATTAATAACATTTTTGCTGAGCCTTACCTTCAGATTCTCTGGAAACATGGTAAAAGCAAATGACTCTTTGACTTCCTCTGGGTTGACAGCCAATGAAAATTCAAAGTTCTTACAAATCATGGAGATGGCCATTTTCATTTCGTGAATGGCTAGGTTTCTGCCTGGACAAAAGCGGGAACCTGCACCAAAAGTGCGGATAATCTGCGGGGAGTGCTTGTCGTGCATGGGGCAGGCTTTGGGTATCCATCGTTCTGGTATAAATTCATCAGGATTAGTGAAATGTGCCGCATCCGTTTGTGCTACCTTATTCTGCATCATCACGGTCATCCCTTTTTTAATTTCAAGGTCATTGATGGTAACATCTTCTAGTGCTTGCATGTATAAATTCGGTGTAACCGGCTTTAAACGCATAGCTTCCATAGCCACTGCTTCGGTATATTTTAATGCCAACAATGCCTCATTAGAATTTGGACAAATGACTTCAGTATACACTTGTTTTGCCTCTTCCCTCACCTTTTTTACTACTTCTGGATGCTGAGCCAAATAATACAGTGCCCAGGAAATAGAATTGGAGGTCGTATCTTCCCCCGCCAAAAGAATGGTGAAAACATTCCCGAAAATCTCCTTATCGGTTAACAATCCACTTTCCGTTTGCTCCACTAAAAGTGCTTCTAAAAAATTGGTGGGGTTCTCCTGTAATTTGGCATTGTCCTTTAATCGTAATTTTGCTTCTGAAATGAACTGATGTACCAATTCTACAATGGCTGACATAGCTTCATCAAAAACTTTGTCTTTTTTTGATTTATAATAACGCCATAATGGTATGGGTGCAGTAATTCGTTCATTGATCATCGGGAATACCTTTTCCATTTGATCCTGTATGACATCCTTTTCCTTTTGCAGGGTATTGATATCATACCCAAAGGCAATGTCAGTCGTGATATCTACGGTATACCTCACCATCTCTTTCTGAATATCAATTACAGTTTCCGTAATCGCTAATCCTTCCCAGCGTTGATGTAATCTTTCTGTCACCCGCTGTAAGGTTGGGAAGAATCCTTGCACATTCTTTAGATTAAGTGCTTCTGAGGTCAGTTTACGATGAAGCTTCCACTGTTCACCTTCTGCATTAAACAGGCCAATAATGCCCATTTCACTCATTATTTCATCAATTTTGTGGAATCTCCTGAATTGATCAGGACGGCTTTTCAGTATCTCATAATTGATTTCTGGATTGGCCGAAACGATAAATTTCTTTCCCATTAGGCTGATCTTAAATACATCACCCACCTCTTTTACCCATTCTTCAAGCACCTGATGTTTGTTGTTTGCATTGAATTTAGGCAAATGCCCAACGATGGGCTTTCCTTTTGGAGAGGGTAAATTGTCAATGTTACGGTTGAGCTTTCTATTAGTAATCATAGTCAGCTAACTTAATTTATTATGACAATTAATTCATGAAATCCCTTCAATAATCATTCTTAAAAAATGCTGTATTTCAATAATGAAACATCTTTACGTGTACATTATATTTTGATATATTTATAGTTAGAACAATAATTAAAATCAAGAGAAAGATATAGTATGAACAAGTCCCAAATACTACTTAATATCTATGACTCATATGATAATTATTTAGCAAAAAGGTCAATACCACCTCAGAAACTCAATTTTGAAGAAATCATTGGCTCCTTTTTTTGCCCTGGTCCTTTCTATTATTACATTATTGATTCACCTACGCTTACTTTTGAAAATGTAAGTTCTCAAGCTTTCCATATTACGGGGTTAGAACTCGAAGGACAGTCACTCGAAGAAGTTGTAAATATTATTCATCCTGATGACATGGATTTTTTCCTAAAGTGTGAAGATTTTGTGGCTTCATTTTTAAAAAACAAAGTGGCTCCTGAAAAAATGGTGAAGTACAAAATCACCTATAGCCTACGGGAACGTACTAGAGACGGCTCTTATAAATTATTTTTAATTCAAACCATTACCCTTGCAAATACCGATGATGGGGGATTGTTGAAGGTTTTGGGTTTACACACCGATATCTCTCATATTACCACTACCAATAATTATAAATTGTCGCTTATCGGATTAGACGGTGAACCCTCTTATTACAGTATTGATGTATTAGACTCAGAGCCATTTACCATTAAGGACAACCTCTTTTCTCCTCGTGAACTTGAGGTTATTATCTTGTTAGGTGAAGGATTAACTGCCAAGGAAATAGCAACTCAACTTTTTGTTTCAACAGAAACCGTTATTTCCCATAAAAAAAATGCGCTGGCAAAATCTAATTGCAAAAACTCAACACAACTTGTCTCCTATTGTATTAGGCATGGTCTAATCTAAATTCCCCATAAATAGGGATTTACTCCTAGCCCAAATTGTATTTCATTTGATAATGGATTTAAGTTAAAAGATCATTCTTGCCTTGTGATTGAACAAGTTTTTTGATGGTCAATTAAACAATTAATAATCAATATCTTATGAAAAATACACCTTCCATATTCAACTTTTTGATTACTATTTTGATCATGGTGTCCTGTAGTAAAGATGACAATAAAGCCAATGAAAACATTGAAATTCGTTCGAGTTTTGAGGATACCCAGTTTTCAGGTTATTTCACTTTAGATGGTGTCACAGTACCAATAAGTGGCGCCTTTGTACATGTAACAAAAAACAGCGTATTTGATGACATTATCATCAATCTGGCACCAGCTGGCGTCTCGGGTTCTGTGGCATTTCTAGGCCATGGTTGGTTACAGTTCAGGTTTAATACTGCGGTGAAATCTGGATTTGTGACTGCTACGCAATTGGAAAACGCTTTCACAGTGGCCAGTTCTGAACCAATTGACCCTGTTCTATTCGAAGGTTTATATATCGATGCAGATGGAAATAGCTGGGAAATACAGCAATATGGTAAAGTGAATAGCAATATCATTGTTTATACTTCAAAAGACGAATACGATTTTAATTTTAGTTTTGAGTCTGATACATTCTGGGAAAGAAAATATGGCGATTCTTCCATAGAAACCAAACAAGGAGATTTATTTTTTAGTGTAAGTACCTCTTCAAGTGGAGGCACTTCAAATTCATCCAATCCTTTGGTAGGTACTTGGACCTATCAGCAGGCCAATTGTGGAACTTCATTATCTGTCATTCAATTTGTAGATGATTCGCATGGCTCGATAACTATCCCAGATTGTAATGAAACCGGCTCTTGCCCTACCGGCTCTGTCACACAATTTAATTATTCTACCTCGGGCAATCAGATTACATTTGATTACACTGGATTTAAAGTATGTGGTCAAAGTACCACCCCTCCCAAAGGCGGAACCATTTCTTATTCTGTAAGTGGCAACAAACTTACTTTGGGGTCACAAACTTGGACCCGAAAATAGATTCAATACTTATAGAAATGTAAAAAGAGGCCATCTTTAAAAAATGGCCTCTTTTTTATAACACTAAAATTAAGAGTAGAAATAACTATTTAACCTCTCCCATCCATTTTTTTAGTAGGCCAGAAGCGACTACAAATGTCAAACCTACACCCACGCCCATCCATACTACTGAACCAAACAAATCAGGTAGTTGAGTAACATCATTAGAATCAAACCCGCCAGCAAATTGCCCGGCTATTAAATTTCCCAATGAGGCTCCTACAAACCAAATACCCATCATTTGTCCTACATAGGACTTCGGTGCCAATTTGGTAGTAGCACTCATACCAACAGGACTTAACGTCAACTCACCAATAGAATGCAACATATAAGTTAATATCAAATAACCCATACTGGCTACACCTGCTGCAGAAGCAGCGGCATGAGCAGCAAATACCATTACGAAAAACCCCGCAGCCATTAAAATCAGACCAAAGCCAAATTTTAGTGGGGTACTAGGATTCAAATTCTTAGCAGCCAATTTCACCCATAAGGCACCCATAAATGGTGCTAATATGATAATAAAAAACGGATTGAAGTTCTGAAGCCATCCTGGAGGCATTTCAAAACCAAAAATGGATCTATCCGTGAAATCTCGAGCAAATAAATTTAAAGTAGAGCCGGCTTGTTCGAAACCTGCCCAAAAAGTGGCCGCACCAAGAAAAAGGACGAATATGATCACCACTTGCTTCTTCTCTTGCAAATTAATACCCCCATTCACGATAATATTGAGCAAATACACAAAGGTAATACCTGGAATCAGATACGACATAGAGGCAGCAATACCTGGTGCTGTTGTGAGATCTACCCATTCGGCAAACTGTGCTACCACTAGCATTCCAATACTTAATGCCACCATCACATAGGTAAGTGTAGGGTTAACTTTTACCCCATTTTCTTCCTTCCGTTCCTTTGCTTTGGCTACCATGCCTATATCTCCCAATTGTGTAGGCCCTGTTATTCTATATTGAATCAATCCAAAAAGCATTCCGATAGCGGCCAATCCAAAACCATAGTGCCAATTCCACTCAGCAAATAGGCTGACAAATGTTTGCCCTAAAAATGACCCGAGGTTGATCCCCATGTAAAACACAGAAAAACCTGCGTCTCTTCTTGCCCCTCCTTCAGGATAAAGATCAGCTACCATAGTACTAATATTGGGTTTCAAAAACCCAGTACCGAAGGCTACAAAAGCCAAACCTGCTACAAAAATTATCTTATCTCCTGGGATGGCCAAAAGTGCATGGCCGATCATGATTAATATACCACCATACCAGACAGCCTTCCGCTGACCAATAATATTATCTGCTATCCATCCGCCTGGAAGGGTTAGCAAATAAACACCGGCCGTATAAAGTCCATAAATGGCTCCCGCCTCCACGTTGGTTAAACCCAATCCATGTTGTGCTACTTGGGTAGTCATAAAAAGGATAAGGATGGCCCTCATTCCATAATAACTAAATCGTTCCCACATTTCAGTCATAAAAAGGGTCATTAACCCTCTGGGATGCCCAAAAAAGGTGGCTCCTCCCGCTGTTCCTTCACTCATAAGCTGTATGGTTTAATACTATAAATCAACTTTAAAATAAAATAAGGCCGTAAAGTACTTTACTCCAATATTTTTTGCAAGGAATATAGTATGAATGGCAAGAGTTAGTCTCAATAAGTGTTATGCCAAACTCTTATCTGAAAGGGCGAGTAAATAATGTGATATAAGAGCCTCCCCGGATTCATTTCCGGGGTTCTTGGTCGGGGTGCCAGCCTTTTGGCAGACTTAAAAGTATCTTCTTCAACCCTGAGTCTTCCTGAGAATTAATATTTTCGAGAAAACGCATGCCAAAGGCATCCCTTCGGGACAACATGAGATAAGTGTTTGATGCTAAATTTTTCTCCCTTTGGAGGGAGGTAGATGGAGGACTATAAGTGAACTATCAAACACTTCATCGCGAATCGGTCTCATATATGGTTCTTGTCTCACGAACCAATTAGGTCAATTTTCAGCTGATTAGTGATTTTTTTCAATCCTGAGTCATCAATTACTTATACCCGTAAACATTCTGTATTCTTTACGACTTTACATTAATCTCCATCCATTCATCAATGGAATTAGCTGATTTTGGGAAATCCACCTTCACTTCTATTTTCTCCTGTGTTTTTTCAATAGCTTTATTGATCATGCTATGAGAAATCGACTCAAACTCTTCCACGCCCATACTATCTAACAATGAAATCAGTTTCTCTCCTCCAAATAAATTGAAGAAGGCATTGTCTATAGAAACATAACAAGTTAATGCTGTTTTTAAGGTATGGTGATCCAATACTCCCTGCATCACAGACGCTAACGGATGTACTTCGGCCAATATCATCTCATAGTCTGTATTGAATTCTTTCCATCCCGACTGGTCATACATGAAGAGACTGAATGTAGTATCGTGATCCCCTTTATTGACTTGAGACACTTCGAACAGTTTGGTCAGTTCTTCATAAGTGTCCTTAAAAAAACATACCACAACTACATCTTTAGTAGAAATGAATTTTTGCTTGATGTCTCCCACCATCATTTTGTACTTGGCTACTTCCGTTCGATAAACCAAGTAGTCAATGGTCTTGCTCTTTTTGCTCTTGAATAATCCAAACATGATTAAAGTTAATTGTTAGTTATCATGGAAAACTTATCCTAATTCTACTTTGTGAAACTATTGGTTTAGTTCCATGTAATTTTGCTGGTATCCAGTTCCAGCCCTCCATCAGTAAGCGTATAGCCTCTTCTTCACAACCATATCCTAAGTAATTTAATATTCTTATATCACCTATAGTTCCATCTGGATATACCGTAAAGATTAAATCTAAATCACCTATAATACTGTTTACCATAGCTTCATTTGGATACACCTTGTTATTTTCTATATATAGTTGGTACGCATCATCACCACCTTCAGGGTGCGGAATGAATGTGCTAATATCGTACTCATTTTGGCTACCTGTTGAAGAATATGATATACCATAGGACAATATCCCATCAACATAATATTCTTTAAAATACGGGTCGCCATTTTTATGATACCCAAAAGATTCATCTACAATTCTTCCATCAATATAATTTGTATAAGATGCGATTATGCCATTAACGTATTTATGAACATCTTCTCCATTACCCTGAATGACCATAGGATTACCGACAGAGTCCCAAGTGTTAATAACATATGCCCATCCTTGTTCATATCTGATATCAGCTTGTTTAATTCCACCAACATAAAACTGTTCCCACTTACCAACCCGAAAGTCTTCTTTAAACCTACCTGCTCCCGAATATGTACTATCCTCATTGTAATATAAAAAGATACCGTCCCGCAATCCTGCAGCATATTTACCTTTCATTTGTATACCACCATTTTCAAAAAAGTCTCTTACAAAACCATCCCACCTATCCAAACTATCTTTAAAACCTAAACGATAGTAGTACGATTTCAACGGGTCGCACTCCTTCCATAAACTATCGTAAAACAACTTAATTAATTCACGTTTAGGTGGCGGTGGTGAAGATTTAGTTGTATCAATATCAGGGCGTTTATAATTTAAGTAGAAGGATAATGGAGGAAGCATTTTCATTTCAGTTCTTACTACATCTAAGCTATCCATATAGATATATGATTCTTTCTTAATGCCTTTGATTATAAAATTAAGTTCATCTTGCCTCAATCGAAGATAAATATTAATAAGATTACGATCATTAGACAACACTTTTGGTAATTTCGGCAGCGAATCAAGCTTATATTTCACCGTATCCCAATAGAATATCAACTTGCCCATTTCTTCTGCCATCAATAAATCTGAATCATACCTACTATTGATCTTATCTATAGTATCAACCTCTGCATTTAAGAAACTTTGGTACATGTTATAATACTTCACCTGAAAACGCGGCATTTGAAAATAGGCTGTAAAAATTAGTAGTGCAGATACAATAAGAATATTAGGATAAATGACATGAGTTCTTTTATTATTAAAAGTAGCATCAAGTAATGAAATCACAATACCTGCCACTAGTCCTCCAATATGTGCGGCATTGTCAAAATTAGCTTTAGTACCTATCCAAGTAATCACAACCACATAGAGTACAAAACTAACCGCAGCTTTTAAAAGTGCTTGTTTATTATCCCATTGGTTAACCAACACCTGAATTATATAAAATCCATAAATTCCAAATATTGCTCCACTAGCTCCTGCACTTACAACAAATAAATTAAAATATCCACTAGCTATACTTCCTACCAAACCCGTGACAAAGTAGGTAATAATAAATGCCTGACGACCAAAGGAAGATTCTACATATGTGCCTAAATTGTATAAGCTATACATATTTACAACTAAATGAATCCAACCAACATGTAAGAACATACTTGAAAAAAGTCTCCACCACTCGTTATCGAAAGTAAAAGGGTTAAAATTCGCCCCCCAATCCATCAAGTCTAATATGTTATGGGTACTCTGTCCGGATAATTCTATCATAGAAAATACCGCAACATTTACGAATATAAGTAAATATGTAAACCAAGGGTATTTTCTGATTGTGTCTAAAATTCCATGCATACGAATTTTCCAAAATTGAAATACGAAACTATTAAAAATTGAGCATTAAAAATCACCAATTCAAATATTGGGATATGTTGCATCATGCACTTCAAATCTTCCTAAATGACTTGACAATTACATACATATAAACTAATTCAGGGAATGATTCGAATTGTACATTTTGAATTGCGGGTTAATTGTCCACGTATTAGCATTAAGAAAATATTAAGAAGAGTACGTATTCAACCTAATAACGAACCGATATGATTCCCTAAAATAATTATCATGCCGGACTCGATCCGGTATCTCCCGTTCAGTACGAATATTAGTTCAAGCCCGCAAAGACAGAGCAGGGTGAGTATATCGGATAATAATCGAGATAGTTGTTTTTTGTTTCTCAACTCATTAAGCAAGTCATACCGTAGGTATCTTTACCATTATCCACTTTTCTAATTGGTAAAGATTCCTTCATTGTATTGCGGAATGACGTCCTAAATGAATTTATCCTAAAATTGGAATTCTTTAAAACAGAAAAACCCTGCACTACGTACAGGGTTTTTAATTTTTGAGCCCCCAGTCGGATTCGAACCAACGACCTACTGATTACAAGTCAGTTGCTCTGGCCAGCTGAGCTATCTAAATCAGCATTTTAAGCAACAATTCACCCCCAATATGAAGTACATGTTGGTGAATTTGTTGGTGAAATTTTCAAAGCATGGCAACTGTCAAAATTCTTCCTTTAAAGCATCGTAAACTAAAGGGTGACTTCTACCCTATCTATGTGCGAGTAATCCATGAGAGGGTAAAAAAAGAGTACTCATTAGGTCTCAAATGTTCAAATGATGACTTTGATTTTGTTAGGAATAAATTCAAAAGAAATGCACCTCTGAATAAGAAACTTCTTGACCATGAACTCAAAGCTATTAAAATCATCAACTCACTATCAGATGATTTTAATTTTGAATTATTTGAATGCGAGTATTTGACAAAGAAGAATTCAGTATCTATTTACATGGATATGTCAAATCTGGTGGATCAGTTAAATCTAGAGGATAGATTAGGTTCTGCTAGGACTTATACAAATACGCTAAACTCCTTTTCCAAATTCATTAATACGAGACAGTATAAATTTGACCAATTGATGGCTACCCACATAAGTAAGTACCTTGATTACATGATGTCTAAAGGACTTTCTAAAGCTACTATAGGGATTTATCTAAGAACTCTAAAAGCTGCTTACAATAAGACTACTAAACCAAGGCATGAGCATCCATTTGATGGCATCAAAATACCAACTGGTAAAAAAGGCAAGGTAAGTCTGAGTAAAGAAGAAATTATAAAATTATACAGTTTTAAGACTGATAACCCCATTACTAGAAGAAGTATTGACTGGTTTATCCTCTCCTACTTATGCAGAGGAATGAACTTTAGTGACATGGTAAAATTAAAGTATGGTAAAGATGTGAGTAGTCAAAGAATAGAATATTTAAGGAGTAAAACTCTGCGAACATCATTAAATGATAATCCAATATCAATTCAGATTACTCCTGACATTGAATCAATAATAGCTCGATATAAAAATAAAGATTCAGATTATGTGCTACCAGTACTAGATGATGGCCTGACTGTAAAATCTGAAAGGTACAGGATTCACAGACATTTAAAAATTATTAACAAGCAGTTAAAAGAGGTGGGTAAAGAGATTGGAATACTGGGCTTTAATAAAATTACTTTTTATTGTGCCAGACATTCATATGCCAACTCACTTTCAACAGCAAATGTCAATATAAATACTATTAGCAAGGGATTAGGTCATACTTCCATTAGAACTACCATGAATTATTTGAGTAGTATCCAGCAGGATGTTCTAGATGAAAGTGACAAGCTACTTTTATAATATTATTTGGTTAGAATGTAATCGCACTTTACTATCCTTTAGGCCAATATCTGCATCTTTGATGAGATTAGCCGCAAGTGAGCGTTGGCCCTATATTCTTGAAAAGAATAATGCTTATTGACATTTTCGTCAATGGGCATATTTATAGGAAAGTATGCCAATGAAATTATTCAGAGTACTCTTTTAGTTATTTGATTTCCATTTTAAATTATAACACTTATCAAATTACTAAATGTGTACGACCAAAACTGACTCATTGAGTTAATTGCTAAGGTGTAGGGTTGGGCATATTTAACATAACATCTGTTATGATTAACCATTAGCCTGTGGGTGGCTATGTGGGCATGGTTTCATAACTACGTGTTATGTTAATATAGGCATTGGGTGGGAATAATGAATATGTGTACTTTTATATTTTCAAAGTTTTAATTGACCATTTCAACATAACTATAAATCCTCTTAATGGATAAATTAAAATCAACCAAATTAACACAGAATAGATTGTAAATGACTTTGCTTCATCATAAGTAAGCTTCATTTCAAAGTACTTATCACTTTTCCTTTGGTATTCCAATTTCTTGTTATAAAGATCATTACGAAGCTCTAGGTCTTTTAATTTAGGAAAATAGTTTAAGAATTGTTCAAATGTTTCTTCAACATAACCCTCTTTGGTTAGAATGTTATAAAAATCTTTCATACCCTTCTTCTCTGTCTTCTGATAAACCTCTTTGATAAACATATGATCATCAGAAGGTACTTCATAGCCACCATCAATTAGATTTTGGTAAATTTTGTAACCATACCAATATCTTTCATTTGAAGCTTCAAAATCTGGATGTAAATAATACACGTTAAGCTCCTTATTACTATAGTACATATCTATTTGTCCAATTATTGAGTTCCAAAGCACTATAACAAATATTGTTAATATGGATACAACAATTGTTGAACTAAGTATCAAAAATTCCTTGGCTAATGTCTTCTTAACAATTGCGTCCATAATTAGTATAATATATAATCAAATTAATAAAAACTGTTATATAATAATAATGTAGTTCTCATATAAAGGCTTATAAACTCTACCCAAATTAGGTTATTTGAGGACATACTCACAAATAAACAGGCGGGGGTACTCCCCAAAAATTAGTTTGGACGGGGCTTCACCATAAGTAGGTCATACCATTTAATCACAATTAAAATTTATTGGTTCTGGGGTGGAACTACATTCTATATAAGTTGTATAAATCTAATATATATTTTAATTTAAAGTATCGGTTCAACCTGAATACAATAAAATGAACATTAATAGAAGAACATCGCATTTAATCCTAGTTATTTTAGTAACTATTCCTTTTATAATGACGAGTTGCTTTTCGACATATCCAATTCAAAAAAAATTTCCATGCAGTGAAACAACTACTTCTCAGAAATTGGATTTGATTAGAACAGCTTTTATCTCAACTATGAATCCGAAAAATCTGGATGTAAATGAGGAAGGTGTTACCTATAATAAAAATTCTTTTAAATTTTCAGATGTAAGATATGTAAGGGTGCAACAAAAGTCTGGACTAACAGGGAAAAAGTATTGGATTGATATTAAAGAGTTTAATGGAGATGGAAATACTATCTATTTAAGAGATTATAATCTGGTGGAAAAGGCAAATAATGCCTTGATGTGTTTAACAAATTTACAAGATACCAATGGCAGACCAAAAGATTCTAACACTGCTAAGCCTGATACTCCCACATCAAACAAATATGAAGACTTAGAGAAGTTAAAAAAATTACTGGATAGTGGTGCAATAACACAAGAAGAGTATGAAAAAGAGAAGGCAATAATATTGAATAAAAAAAATTAGTTATAAAGCTCTTTAGGGGGTGGGTATCTAAGTAAGAGATCAGATATTTATACAAGATAAATTTTGGATGGAAATGGAAGGGGTAGCAACTTTATATATACACAAGGTTACCCCCACTTCCCAACTATTATTTCGAATTATACAATAGATTGTAATCCATAAATAAATCTATATAGCGATAATAATCTTTAATTGGTAACTCCATTATTCCTTTAGTACTAAAAATGTTCTCTTCAAGAAAATAACTAGGTAAAGAGTCATAGTCATCCAATATTGGTGGTTGTGGCTTACTTATTCTATATCTAATTTTAGAATCTTCTCTTCCTGCAGGTTTCTTGATTACGACAAAATTCTCTGTGAAAAGGTTAATTACATCAGCTTCATTGATATTATGATTTGCATATACAATTTTGATTTGTTCAACATACAAGTACTTCTCTGGCGATTCTAATTTATTCAGTGACTGATATATTTTTTCTAGCTTCTTATCCTTATACCATGCTAATGAAATTGATAAATTCTTAACTTTTTTATGAAGACTAGATTTATTTTTATCAACAAAAACCCTCAATAAAGAGAGTGCCTGCTTTTTGTTTGAAACTATACTCTTAAGAAAGAAAATATATAGGGCAATTGGCTTTTTAAAATCTGTAAACTCTTTTTTAGTTAGTAACAGATAAAAGTACATGTCACTAAAATAATAAAACTCCACCCATTCCAGAAAAATATCAATATTCGCATTAATAGGTAAATCTGGAATATCCGTTTCGATTATTCTAGCATCAACAATAACATTGTAGCGTTCATTAAGCCTAGATAATAACCCTTTAAATCCATCCTTATAATCCTCGTATTTAGTTTTATTATAATGGTGTAAATCTTGTGCAAGCTTGTTGATTCTTAGTTTTTCTTCATCATCAACAAAGACTAACCCAACAGGGTTTTTTGTAATGATTCCCGCTAAAGCATTTTGAATACTTGCCTTATCGTCATTATGCGCAATATTGTTATCTATAAACTGAAATAACTTCTCAAAATCAGTTACTCGTAAATTTATGTTTTCGTATTTGTCGTTAACCTCAAGTCTCCTTATGTTATAAGGGAATTGAATAAATATTTTTTTACTCAGAACAGTACTTATTCCATTAACGATTCGACCACGGCCAAAAAATTGAATGCTATTTTCAAAACTTAATGATTGATGCTCACGACCATCCAGAGAGATAACAATAGCTTCATGCTCATCATGAATGTCCACACTACTGAAGTAGGCAGAAGATACGAAGTTTATATCCCCAGGCAATTTGCCCTCTTTAATTACATCAAAATGATCAATAGAAAAATCATCCTTGGAGCTGTCAGAAACAAGTGCCTTGATATTAGCTTTAGGAAATTTAGACTTAATCTTAGAAATGCACAGATTGATAGACACTTTGTGATTTAAAGCAATTAACAGTTTAAACGGATCCTTATTTTCATAGTAGTTCTTCACTCGTAAGTACAGTTCATCTAAAGGACTATTAACCTTAATGAACTCTAATTTTGTCTTGGGAAAAAAGGCTTCAACTTCATAATATTTAAGATTACTTAAACTCTCATGATGAAATTTCAACTGTGTAGCTGTTACTAGAGTTTTGCTTTCAAATTTTTCGAATTCTAAAAAACATTTAACTAATACTGGTCTAAACCCAGATTCCATTTGAAGAATATCAACCTCATCCAAAATGAGAGAATATTTAGAGTAAACATCTTTGCCAATAATATTTCCCAATTTGAAAATACTATCAGCAACAACTATAAACTTCTTATCCTTCTGTTCTGGATTATTATGGAATTTAATTATTTCTGAGTCACTGGTTGGTAACCCATTGCCTTTAGGCTTTGAACCAATGTATAAGGCAATATCCTTATACATTTCATATTTCTCCCATGCAATACTTATATAAGGAAATACCAATATGGAACTTCTTTTTGACTTGAACTCTAATGTTGTGGCTCCTATTCCAGTATACTTTTTATTGATTATTCCATTAGGTAGTCCATCCCCATCGTGAAAGATTTTTTGACCTTTATCATTTATAGCATCAATTAGATAGTACTTGCCTTTGGGAATGATGAGCCTATAATTCATACAACTACTCTTGGTCTAAAAATTGCCTTAGAATCTCATTTATATGAATGAAATTTTCATTTTGATTGGGTAACTCACCCATAGTTTTATTGCCATGAAAAAGATTATTTCTAAATCTATATGCAATTACACCCAGAGCATACATCTTATCATTATTAGGAGATTCTTGATTCTCTAGAATTGAATAAACTCTATCTCTGTCATTACTAGTGTCTGGAAATAATATATCAAATCTATATCGTTCCAATAGATACCTAGATTTAAAATATTCGTAAGATATGGTAAATGGCTCGAAATCTAATACTTTACCATTGATCCAACCTTCCAGCTTATCAGTTGTAAAATGCCTTTCCAAAATTCTATTCTCGAAAATATTCCAGAGTAATGTAAAATTTTTGATAGACTCAATAATATCATCGCTGAGTTCTACATTATATTTTTCTCGAATCCATTTTTGTATCACCCCACCTCCTCCTTATATAAGTACTCCTGAAAGCCTATAAAGGTATCTCTGATAACAGGTATCTTCCCTAACTTGGTTTTGGCATCGTTTAAAGCATGGTACTTTAATCTTAGTAGGTCACTCAATTTCTCTTCTTCTAATTCATTCACACCTTCTTTTACATACTGCTCCAAAACAAAATTTAAGAACTCTTGCTGTGCAGGGTTATAACTGTTTAGATGTACTCTAGCTTTCTCTGCTCTTTCAAGTCTTGGTAACAGGTCTTTGGAATAGGCTACATAGGACAATACATCAAACAAATCACTATGCTCGCCATGAACTAACTTGCTTAAATCTTCTAATTGCACAGGAGTATAGCCCTTTTCACTTAATTCGTCCAAGAGCTTTTTACGAGTACTTGGCAAACTCCAAATTTTACGTAGTTCTGCTTCATCTTTAAAAAAGGAAGGGATATCACCAAAGAGGTTTTTAATGAATTGCTCTGATGATATAGGTTTACCATCTGGACTCCAAAAGGAGGTTTTCATCATACTATCAATTAGGCGTTCTTTACCCTTACCTAATCTTACTACTGTCTTTTCTTCTTTTGGCTTTTTCTCACAGGTACAGGGGTCATTACCACATGTATAACATGGTTTTGGTTCATTACTACATATACAAGGGTCTGAGCCACAATTAGGGCAAACTAATGGATTACCCCCTCCTTTACCTCCATCTATAATGGTTGGTTCTTCTGGTTCACCATCCCATTCAGGGTCTTTAAAGTGCTTATGAGCTTCTACAAAATCATAAATGGTGAAATAGTCTTTACCATCAAATAATCTAGTTCCACGCCCTACTATTTGTTTAAACTCAACCATGCTCTTAACAGGCCGCATGAGTACAATATTTCTGACTTCTGGCGCATCTACCCCTGTACTGAGTTTCTGAGAAGTAGTGAGTACAGTAGGTATATTTCTCTCGTTATCTTGGAAATACTTTAGATACTCCTCTCCTTGCGCACCATCATTGGCAGTAACTCTAACACAGTATAAT
The DNA here is from genome assembly GCA_048268855.1 of Fulvivirga sp. Classification (GTDB taxonomy): domain Bacteria; phylum Bacteroidota; class Bacteroidia; order Cytophagales; family Cyclobacteriaceae; genus Fulvivirga. Next base: position 85,049 of record JBLWUR010000002.1, on the reverse strand, counting down.
GCATTTTTACTTTCAGCATACTGATTAATAAAATCCCTTACTCTTGCTGCGTGAGCTTGTGTGGCACAAAATACTAGTGTCTTTTGATTCTGATTGATTTGATCCATGAAAAGCTTTACCCTGAAGGCCTCTCTTGCTTCAATCTCTATGTTTCTATTAAAGTCAGTTTCTTTATAGGTCTTACTTTCGTCAATTACTCCTGATATTACCTCATCATCTGCTTCATACTCATACTCATCAATGGTGGTGCGTACTTCTACCATTTTGAATGGCGTTAAGAAACCATCATTAATACCTTCTTTTAGTGAATAGGTGTAGATAGGCTCACCAAAGTATTTATAGGTATCTGTATTTACATCTCTTTTAGGTGTGGCTGTTAGTCCTAATTGCACTGCTTCACTAAAGTGATTCATTATATCACGCCATGAGCTTTCATCATTAGCTCCACCTCTGTGGCACTCATCTATGATGATGAAATCAAAGAAGTCTTTCTCATACTCACCAAAGTAAGGGGTGTCATTAGGGCCAGACATAAAGGTTTGAAAGATGGTGAAGAAGATACTACCATTTTTAGGCACTCTACCCTTCTTTCTAATATCTTTTGGACTAATGCGTACCAATGCATCTTCATCAAAGGCATTGAATGCATTGAATGCTTGATCTGCCAGTATGTTTCTATCTGCTAGGAATAATATTCTTGGCCTGCGTTGCCCATCCCTTTGTAAGTTCCATTTGCTATGAAATAGCTTCCAACAGATATGAAAGGCCGTGGCTGTTTTACCTGTACCTGTAGCCATCGTTAGAAGCAATCTATTGGCCTTGTTAGCTACTTTATCTAATACTTTCTGTATGGCATTACGTTGGAAATACCTTGGCAGAAACTTGCCTTGAAAGAGTGTAAACGGCACATCATCCATTTGCTTCTTCCAATCTGCTATTTCTACCTCAGTTACATTATCAGGCTGAGGAAAAGTCATCTCCCAAAGCTCATCGGGGGTTGGATATTTGTGTATATCTTTCTCCCTAGCTTCTTCCATATCCACCTGATAGATTTTTACTCCATTGGTAGCATAAGTATATCTAACATTAAGTCTTTGTGCATAATCTTTGGCTTGGGTAAGCCCTTCTGTATAATAGGAGTCTTTCTTCTTAGCTTCAATTACAGCTAACCTCCTATTCCTATATTCGAGTACATAATCAGCTTTTAAAGGCTTCTCTCTTTTGCCATGCCCAATGAGTCTGCCTTCAGTGATTTGATGCTCTACCAATATTCTACTGCCCTCTACAGTGCCCCATCCAGCTGCTTGCAAAACAGGGTTAATGAGTTCTAACTGTGTTTGGGCTTCATTCATAAACTAGTTATTGTAGACTGGTTTGGGTTCTGCCGCCATGCTTAAACTATCCTCCACTTCAATCACATGATTTTTGGTTAGCTCACCACTAAAGGCTTTTTGAAGAATGGATTTTTTGAGCTCATCCAAATCATTATCCTTTTTCTCATATGCACTTATAATATTACTTGTGTAATCGTTTATGTTTTCTAATTGATTCACAATTTTTAATTGTTCCTCGATTGGAGGTAAAGGCACTTTTAATTTTGCAAGTTCCTTTACCGACATTGATGGAATTAATGACCTTTCAGAAATTTTTAATAATTCGTCTTTAATAAATGAACTTGGTATTAATTCAAATAAATAATCATTGGCTAATTTACTCGTATCCAAGTTTGATATTTTGCATAGAGCAACGTTAAATGCGCCATTGACTCCTCTGAATACTTTACCAATATGTCGATAAGCAACCATTAACATTTCATTTTCTTTGACTCTATGCAGCTTAGAAGTGTCAGGGACATAAACTTTGTATTTATCAGACCACCCATCTCTAATTTGATAAAACCTCACATAACCTTTTTTAGGCTCATAAATAAAATCACTTTTGGGTGGATTATGCCCACGTGTTAAATTCACTATAGAATCAAATTCTACAAAATTTGCCTTATCAGTTTTTCCAAAAACCTTCATTTTATATGAATTTTGAAGCTCTTTAGCATTTTCAATATTCTTTTCAATATTGGCTTTGGCTTGGTCTATTGCTTCAAAGGCTTGGTCTAGTATGGCTACTATTTGTTTTTGTTCATTTAATGGGGGAAATGGGATATTAACTGACCCAAGTGCTTTAGTAGAAAGTTCTTTAAATGTTGCGCCCGTTCCTAAATCATTTAATAATTTGACATTGCTTTTTAAGAAGTAATATAAGTAAATAGTATCTAAGTCTTCTTTTGGCACGAGTCCTCTACAACCTTGATTTGTTGCCATAGGAACTGTATTAATAGCCAAATGACCAATTGGTGCTCTTGAAGAAAGTATAACTGAAAATTCTGGGAATAATTTTGCCGAGGATTTTTGTAGCCCCTCATCTGTTATTGTTCTTCTTGTAATGTTTACCTCTCTGTTTGTTAATTTCCCTAAGTCAGCTGGTGTAATCCAAGCAATTTCACCATCCCAATATTTACTAACTTTTGTCTTTGGAGTACCTCCTGCTACAATTACAGCAACATCACTAATTCTTTTAGTTTCCCATCCTTTTCTCATATCAACTCCTTAATTGATTGAAGAATACCATTTGTTTCTTTATCCAACGTTTCCATTTCAGCTAATATGTCTTGTGGGCTTCTTAAAGCCTCTTCTTCTGGTAGGTTAGGGTTCTTTACACTTAAGTCCAGGGTGTCAACTTCCAAATCTACTACCTTCAAATTCCAACTTTTTTCTGTCTCTACATTCGACAAGCTCATGGTGACCTCCTTTTGTAGTTTTACGAACTCTTTTAAGTCTTCATCATTGAGTGGGTTGGTTTTACCCATGTTCCTGCCAGGGTCTAAATCATAGTACCAGATGTTCTTTGTAGGCTCACCTTTGTCAAAAAATAGCACCACTGTTTTTACTCCTGCTCCTTGAAATGTGCCTCCAGGCATGTTCAGTACTGTATGCAGGTTACAGGTTTCTAACAGGTACTTACGCAAGCTAATAGAGGCATTATCTGTATTACTCAAAAATGTATTTTTAATAACTATAGCTGCTCTACCCCCTGTCTTTAATGACTTAATAAAGTGCTGTAAAAATAGTGATGCTGTCTCCCCTGTTTTGATGTCAAAGTTTTGCTGTATCTCTGGTCTCTCTTTTCCACCAAAGGGAGGATTAGCCAATATGATATGATATCTGTCCTTTTCTTGGATATCCCTAATACTCTCAGCAAGTGTATTGGTGTGAATAATATTAGGGGCTTCAATGCCATGCAAGATCATGTTCATTATGCCAATCACATAGGCCAGATTCTTCTTTTCTTTCCCATAAAAAGTTTCTTCCTGCAATATCTTTAGGTTGGCTGTGGTTTTATCCATCTTGTTGTAAAGCATCTCAAATGCCTCACATAAAAAGCCTGCCGAACCACATGCACCATCGTATATCTTTTCACCAATCTGAGGGTCAATTACCTGTATCATGGCTCTAATGAGTGGCCTTGGGGTGTAGTATTGTCCACCATTACGCCCTGCATTACCCATGTTTTTAATCTTGGTCTCATACAGGTGACTAAGCTCATGTTTGTCCTTGGCACTTCTAAAAGGCAATTCATCGGCATACTCTATCACCTGTCTTAGATTATATCCAGACTGAACCTTGTTTTTAAGTTCTGAGAATATCTCCCCAATCTTATTTTCAATGGTATTGAGTTCTTCACTGCTATTTCTGAATCTGGCCAGATAAGGGAACAACTCTCTATCAACAAATTCAATTAAGTCATCACCAATTTTGGCTTTGTTTCTTTCATACTCACCTTCACTGTTTCTTGGAATTGCCCAGCTAGACCATCTATATTCTTCCTCAAGGATGTAATTATAGGATTTGCCTTCTAGGGCAGCTTCATCAGCTTTATCCTGTTCCAGTTCATCCAAATAACGAAGGAACATTACCCATGAGGTCTGTCCAATGTAATCCAACTCACTATCCGCCCCAGCATCTTTCCAGAGGACATCATCAATATTTTTAAAGGTTTGTTCGAACATTGTTATTATTATTTTTAAAAAGGTAAATCATCATCTTCTGAATTGTCAATTGTCTCCTTATTCTTAGGAAACATCATATCATAATAATCATTCAGAAATAGACCAACGGTAGCAATACAGTTAATTATAAATACTGCATAAATTGAGTCTTTAACTAAATAATCTTCATCAAGTTTACCATGAAAATGTGTTTTGCCACTTCTCAAGTTTTCAATATTTTGAGCAATAGATGTAAGTGAATTTGATATACTCTTTATTTCTTCAGGAAAATTGTCATTATGCAATAATCTAAAGCCTTTTAAAACCTGAACAGTCAATTGATACAAAGTATCAGACTTTTTTGTCTTAATTAAAATTCTATCATCAGAAACGATTTTCTTTAATATACTTTCTAAAGTTGAATTTGCAAGACCAATTGCTAATCCAGCATCTACATCTACTTGTTTTAGAGCATTCTCAAATGAAGTATATGCATTTTCATAATTATCCTTTAAATAATTTTTAAAGGTAGGTATTGACGGTATGTAACCTGGGGTTGGGACTCCCAAATCAGCCGCCATCTTTAAAAGTGTCTCTGCATCTATATTATTTAAGGTTGCCAATAAATCAATATTATCGGGAGATTTATCAACAATTCTAAAATTTTCGTAATCTATTTCCGAAATGTGCCACTTTTTAATGTAATATTTCACCTTATTATAAGATGAATAGTTTGCCCATATTTTGGTCTCCAATTCATCAATAAGTTTCATTAAATAAGATGGTGAAATTTCTATCACTTGAATTAATTTATTGAATAATATTATTATATTTCTGCTTAAGTAAAAACATTAAATATTCAACATCAGAGTCCTTAACCACCCTTATTTTATAGTAGTTACCTTGAGTTCCAGTTTTCCATTCCCAAGAACCTTCTTCAGAAATATTCTTAGGGTCATCTATATTAAAGTAATTCTTTGATTTTGAACCATCAGGGTTGATATTTCCTCTTAGAACATCAAGAGAGATAGCATTTTTCCTGAAGTTAAAATATGCTATGGTTTTACTGCCATACATAAGGCTTATGTAGTTGTTTTTAGGTACTACTTCCACACCTTCAAGTTCTAATACCTGCTCTTTTATTTCTTTATATTTTTGTCTGATGACATCATCAGTTTTGTCTAAATGAAAATTCTCATCTACTGTCTTAACCTCTTTACTTACAGCACTGATAGCATTTTGATTTTCCGTATTACTAAGGGACTCAATACTTTCCTTAGATGTTGATATATGTCTGTCTAAAATAACTGAGTCATTGGCGAACCTCTTTATTTCCCAAAGTTCAAAAGGTAGATTCTTGAAGTTTACACTATCTTTTTGATAGGTATTAAAGGATTGCGAGATAAATATAATTTTAGATTGGCTCCAATCAATATCATCAACTTTTAATACTTTATTGAAATGTTGCGATAATCTTAATATAAAGTCTGATTTGTTATTTAAAAGTAATTGCAGGTAGGAATAGCCTTGGTCTATTACAGAATAACTATTACCTCGTTTATATTCAATAATTACTAGGGAGTTATTCTCATTATCATAGCAAAGTGTATCAATTCTGTAGTTGCCTAAAGAAAACTCTGTTTGAATAAATTCCATTTGAAATATTGTCCCGATATTCTTTTCAACAATACTTTGAATTTCTGCCTCAAGTTTAAATGGCTTCAGGTCAACCTTAACAACTTTGTCTTGTTTTAAATTAAATAATTCCATATCAGTGATAAATACACTACTGCATTATTAATTGTATGCATTAAAGATATTATATAATGAACAAGTCTCTAAGTAATTTTGGTATTCAATTTATACATTAACTTTATGATGAATAGTATTCAATGATAGAGGATATAATCAAGACTGATTTTAAGCAAGTTTATGACATCAACTTAACTGATGAAATGGTAATAGCAGTACAAAATCCTGAGTCGGCTATGAGCCTGTCATTTGATTACTTACACGTTACTAGAGCAATAGAATATTATCAATACCCACAATATGAATTTTATAAGTTATCAAATATCACAGAGGATAATCAATCTGCGTATTCATTACTAGAGTCATTGCCAGATATTATATGTAGAAGGATTACTCTATCCTGTGTTGTCATCAGCCTTGGATTAAATGTTTTTGGCAACGTAGATAATTTAATAATTTGGTTAAATGTACCAAACATGATATTTAAAGGATACTCACCTCTGGACTATGCTAATCAGGGATTAGAAAAATATACCAATGTCATTAGTCAATTAGAAACAATGATAAAATCATGCAATTGACTATATTTAATAAGAATTGTTGGTGAAAATGTTGGTGAGGTAAAAATAAAAAAGGTAGCTACTTTACGTAACTACCTGATTATTAAGAGCCCCCAGTCGGATTCGAACCAACGACCTACTGATTACAAGTCAGTTGCTCTGGCCAGCTGAGCTATGGGGGCCTAACTATTTTGCTTTCGTTTAAAGCGACTGCAAATTTAGACGACCACTAATTAAAAGCAAACATCTTCATAAAAATATTAAGACATTTGTCTAACTATTTTCAGCTGGTGTTTCAATCCCTTCAATTCCACTGTAGCAGCCTTAATTTTGTCGTTAAATTCCTTCTTCAGCTTATCTGCAGTTTTGGATTCAGCAAAAAATTCGAGGTTATTTTTCCAAAGGGCAATATCATTTTCAAGGTGACTAATCTGCTTGCGCATAGTCTGTTCTTTTCTAAAGATCTTCTCACCTGAATTTGGTCCTTGGGCTATTCGATTGATCTGATTTTCTAATCTAATCTGCTGGCGCTCTTCATTAGTTACGTCAATACTGTTGATGTATTTGTCAACAGCTTCAGAATACTTACTCTTAATACTTGACATACTACTTTTGGGTACGAAACCAGCCGCAGCAAATTTGGTTTGCAGCTCCCTGAACAAGTCTAAATCGGCTACCTTTTCGGTTGCCATCTTTACAATTTCTTCACAGATCGCTTCTTTCACTTTCAGGTTATCCCCAAAGCTTTTCTCAGCCTCTCCCAAACTTGCTCTCTTCTGATTGAAAAAATAATCACAAGCTGCTTTAAATTCTCTATAAATCGATTCTCTTTGTTTTTCAGGTACAGGACCTATTTCCCTCCAAGTAGATTGTAAATTCTTATACTCATTGGCTGTCTTTTGCCAATCTGTACTTTCTTTTAATTCGATAGCCTTCTGTACTAATTCTTTCTTTTTTTCAAGGTTGCCTTCACGCTGGGCATCTAACCGCTTAAAAAAGTTGCCTTTGTTGCTATAAAAAGTCTTGAATCCAGACCAGAAAGCACGGTTAATTTCTTTGGACTTGGTGCGAGGTACACCACCAGTAGCCTCCCACTGCTCCTGAATCTTCTGAAGTTCTTTGGTTTTACCATTCCACTCCTTGATCTTATCAGAGTCAAAAGTGGTGAATTCCGTAACCTTAGCTACCAACTCCTCCTTTATTTTAAGGTTGGCCTCTAATTCTACCTTTAGGTGATCAACATACTCCTTACGTTGATCATAAACTGCATCAGAAGCAGTTTTAAAACGCTGCCATAAAGCTTCACGCTCCTCGTTAGGAACAGGCCCAATATGTTTAAATTCATGGTGCAGCTCATTGAGCTCTTTTATAGCTTCATTAATGTTGGTCTTTTTTGAAAGCTCCTCAGCTTTCTCACAAAGCTCATACTTCAACTCAAGGTTTTTCTTGCGGTCAAGCTCTTTCAGCTCAAAGTAGATACTTCTGTTATCATAAAAGCGATCAACAAGGGCATTATAGTTGGCCCAAAGTGTTTTTACATAAGCTCCTGGAATAGGACCTACAGCACTCCACTCCTTCTGAATCTCCTTAAATGTATCGTAACTAGCATTTGTCTCTTCTGAATCTACATACTCACGCAATCGCTCGAGAATGTCCTGCTTCTTTTTAAGATTTTCATCTTTCTTCCCCTCTTGCTCACGAATGTACTTGGTTTTATGATCTCTTATCAATTTGAAATTAGCTTCAAACCGATTGGTCAACTCGTCATATTTAAAATCAAAGTCTTCTTCAATACCGCCATCCACCTTAAATTTAACAAGTGCTTCTTCCCTTTCTTTGTCTTTTATTTCGTCAAAATAAGGTTTAATTACTCTTGCCAACTTTTCGGCTTTGATCACTTTTGAATCTTCTGCTAAAGCCCTTATAAGCTCTACCAATTGTTCCTTCGAGTAGCTACTATAGTCTACTTCTTCCTCTTCATCATCGTGATCTTGATGATCGTCTTTTTCTGCTAAATCCTCTTCAGAAGTTAACTCCTTTTTGTCGGTCACTGGGGGGCTATCTTCATCTGCATGAGCTTCTACTTCCGTTTGGCTAACATTTTCTACACCTTCTTCAGGTGTTACAGATGGGTCGACTTCCTGCTCCAGTTCCTTTGATTCCTTCACCTTGTCCATCATATACCGTTTACATCGTCAATAACTGTAAAATTAGTAAAATCATTCAATTAAGTCTTGGGTCGGTTGGATAATTTGAATATACGTTATATCGTCCGCCAAGCTCTTTTAATACTGTTTTCCATAATTTGTCTATATCTTGATTAAAAACAAGATCAGTAGTTACGTTCGGTGTCACTATCCAAGAATTGGCATCCAACTCCTCTTGCAACTGTCCTGCGCCCCAACCGGAATAGCCAATGAAAAACTTAAAATCATTTTTTTTAATCTCTTTACTATCAATTAATACCATCAATTGTTCAAAATTACCTCCCCAATAGAGTCCGTTACCTAAGGCAACACCACCTTCTATATAGTCAGCCTTATGTACAAAATGAAGTGTGTCCTGTTGTACAGGTCCGCCTACTAATACGGGTTCATCAAAATTATTTATGTCTTCAATAATATCATCAAGATTGACAGTACTCATTTTATTAAGTACAAAGCCAAAAGAGCCGTCTTCATTATGTTCACAAAGAAGCACAACTGTTCGTTCAAAATTTGGATCAGGCAAAAAGGGCTCTGAGATCAAGAGCCTCCCCTTTTCGGGCTTTAGGTCATTTTTGAACTTAAAAAAATCCATCAGTGTAGTGCTGGTTTTAAAGGTTGTTTTTTCAGTACTTCTGTTTCAATGTCATTTAATTCTTTTAATCTATCATATACCTTTCGCTCTTCAAAATATATTAAGGCCATTTTTACAAAAATATTACCGTGTTTGGCTTCTGATGCCCATAGATTATGATAAAAAGTTTTCAATTCTCCAGGTTCTAATGCCTCATAAACTAGTCTGAACCGCTCAGCACCTCTACATTCTATTATGGAAGCCAATAATAAACGATCCATAAACCTTCCTTCTACATCACTGCGGCAATTGTCAACTAGCTCCTTCACATATACATCTTGCCCTATCTGATGTGGCAATTGAATTCCTCGTTGAGCCATTATTTCATACACTTGTTGAAAATGCTCCATCTCCTCAATGGCAGTATCTATCAGCTCAGGGATAATTTCAGTTCGGTCCGGATATTTAGCCACAAAACTCATGGCCATAGCCGAAGCTTTACGCTCACAGTTGGCATGATCTTGCAAAAAAGCATCGAAATCTCCCATTACTGTTTCAAGCCATTCGGCACTACTTTTACTGGCTAACTCAATACTTAATTTCATAGTACAATGTATATCGAACTCAATCTTACAGATAAGTTAAGTAATAATAAAAGGATTTAGGGGCTATTGTCATCATTGCACTATTAATACAGTACAAATCAATTGATTCCTTCTTATTTTTGATTTTCATATAAATTACCCACTATGAAAGAAGATTTAGCCTCCATTCGTCATGAATATTCTAAACAAAACCTGAATAAATCAAGTGTAAAAGAAAGTCCATTTGATCAATTTGAGTTGTGGTTTGAGGAAGCAAACAAAAGTGCCGCCATTGAAGTAAATGCTATGAATCTGGCCACAGTCAATGAACAAGGTCTTCCCTCTTCACGCATCGTACTTCTAAAAGGCCTAACAAAAACCGGATTTGTGTTCTACACAAATTATCAGAGTAAGAAGGGAAAGGAAATGGAAAGCAATCCAGGTGTAGCACTTAATTTCTTTTGGCCAGAACTAGAGCGGCAAGTACGTATTCAGGGAACTGTCGAGAAAATAAGTAAGGAAGAATCAGAAAAATATTTTCAGAGTAGGCCTAAAAATAGTCAGATCGGTGCTTGGTCTTCTCCACAAAGTGCTGTTATCGCTAACCGAGATATCCTGGAAAAACGTGAAAAAGAACTTCAAGAAAGGTTCAAAGAGGATCAAGTACTCCCCAAACCAGAACAATGGGGCGGCTATGAGGTGAAGCCCTTTGCCATAGAATTCTGGCAAGGACGCAACAGCCGTTTGCATGATCGCATACTTTATACGATTAATGGTGATAAATGGGAAATCAACAGACTAGCACCTTGAGTCTATATTTAGAGCGTTACGCACATCCCAATCAACTTATCCCAACTGCCCCACCATTAGATTTAGGAATAGTTGTTACTATTCCATGCTATGACGAGACTAATCTTATAGCAACACTCAAGAGTTTAAAAAATTGCGATTTACCCCTTTGCAGCGTTGAAGTAATCATTATCATCAATAATGCCGAGGATGCCTCGAAGGAGGTAATAGAACAAAACAGAACTACCCACAAGGAAGCAACTGAATGGGCCAATACACAGTCAACAAACCAACTGCGCTTTTATGTTTATTGGGAGGCTGCACTTCCAAAAAAGCATGCCGGAGTTGGTTTAGCGCGAAAAATAGCAATGGACGAAGCTGTTAGGCGATTTGAGGCCATTAGCAACAGCCAGGGCATTATAGTTTGCTTTGATGCTGATAGTATATGTGAAACCAATTATTTTATAGAAATAGAGAAACACTTTTATGAGTATCCAAAATGTCCTGGGTGCTCTATTTACTTCGAACACCCTATCATAGGAGAAGAAGACAATTCTATTTATGAGGCTATCATTGATTATGAATTGTTTCTTAGATACTACGTGAATGCCTTAAAATTTGCTGGTTTTCCACATGCATTTCAAACCATTGGGTCGAGTATGGCTGTACGGAGTGGTGTTTATCAAAAACAAGGTGGAATGAACAAACGAAAGGCCGGAGAAGACTTTTACTTTCTTCATAAAATCATACCCTTAGGACATTTTTCAGAACTAAAAACCACCAAAGTTATACCTTCTCCAAGGCAAAGTGATCGAGTGCCTTTTGGAACTGGAAAGGCAGTAAAAGAATGGCTTCAAAACAAAAAATTGGACACATACAATTTTAATACCTTCCGTGATCTACAAATATTCTACCAATTACTTTACTCGAGTAAAGTATACGTAAGGGGATCTTTAATTGATTTAAATAGCCTCCCCCAGTCCGTTAAGGCATTTTTATTGACCATTGATTTCAATGAGAATCTCAAACGTATTCAAAATAACTCTGGCTCAGACACTACCTTTTATGATAATTTTCATCGTTGGTTTGATGGTTTCAAAGTGTTGAAATATGTGCATTTTGCTCGCGATAATTATTATCCAAATGAACCGATAATTAATGCCGCTTCATATCTATTTAGTGGAACAGAAAAATACAATGCGAAAGATTTACTTTTGAAGTATAGAAGGCTTGATTTGTCGTAACAGTCAGATAGGTTCGACTCTCAGGCTATAATACTTTTGGCATTATCTCATTATTGATTTATCTTTCCGAAATAATTTAACTATTAATTATTTAGATGATATTAAATATGAAATTAACACTTAATTTTTTTGTCTATTGTGTCCTTTTGTTAGCAGTAGCATCATGTAGTAAAGATGATGATCCCACTGTTCAGAGTGATTTGAGTTCTGCGGAGCTGAGCTTTAAAGCAGGCGAGGCCCCTGTTGTTATACCTACCGGACTAGCTCAGTCTGATGACCCAATAGCTCAGTCTGCTGTGGCCTATCTTTCTCAGGCTAATGAAATGGCAAATTTTATCTCAGAAATGCAACCACCAGCTGGAGCGACCAAGTCTTCAACTCCTATCAATGGTAAAGTCAATACAGGTGGAAGAACAGAGGCTGATTTCTTAGTGTACACCTGGACGGATGGGAACTATATCTATGCGTATCAAATTTCAGAAACTGATACAAAGTATGTTTTTGAGCTGTTTTGGAAATTTTCAGATACTTCTGACTTCGTACGCTACATCCTCGCAGAAGAAACAAAAATAAAATCTGAAACCACATTGGATGGATTCCTTGAAGTATATAGTTTATTTTCAGAAAGTGAAGATTATCAATTACGTTATGAGTGGAATAAAGATGCCGATGGCACTTTCCATTTTGACCTATTAACGCCAAATGACGCATTTAGAATAAGCATTGTTTCCAATCCTGATAATTCCGGATCTGTAAAATATTTCTTTTCAGGATCAATTTACTATGACATCACCTGGAATGCTGACGGAAGTGGAAGTTGGATTTTGTATGACCTCGAAGGAAATATTAGTGATTCGGGAACCTGGTCATAGGCTTTTAACTTTTATATAATATTAACTTGATTAGGAGAAGCCATCAGCTTCTCCTAATTTTATTTAATGTCCTCACAAACTCATCACGAAATATTTATTTCTGAAAACATTGGCATTGTTGGTGCCATTGTCGATGAAGCAAGTGATTCAAAACTAGTTCTCCTCCTAGCTCATGGTGCTGGTGCGGGTATGGAGCATGAATTTATGGCCAATCTGGCAGAAGGATTATGCAAAGTGGGACTAACTGTAGTCAGGTTTAATTTTCCGTATATGCAAAGAGGCCAGAGACGACCTGATTTTCCTCCTGTAGCATACAAAACAATTGAAAAACTTGCACAGTTTGTGCAGGAAAAATACCCAAAATTAGATTTGATCCTTAGCGGAAAATCATTTGGAGGAAGAATGTCATCACAATATGTTGCTAAATACCAACCTGATTATGTTAAAGGCATTGTGTTTTTTGGTTTTCCATTACACGCTATGGGCAAACCCTCAACTGAGAGAGCTGGGCATTTAGCAGACATTAAGATACCCATGCTTTTCTTACAAGGAAATAAGGATAAACTCGCAGATCTGGGCCTACTAAAGCCGGCTATATCACAATTTTATAACGCAGAATTAAAAATTCTTGAGTGGGCCGATCACTCTTTCAAGGCGCCTAAAAAATCAGGGCTAAATAAAGAAGCTGTATATCAGTGGCTTGTATCTAAAACAAAATCTTGGATTGACCAAAATATATAATTAACTTTTTAAGTTCATACCTTTGACCAATGCGCGGAAGATATTTTGTGATTTATACATTGTTATTAACCTCTAATGTATTTGCTCAAGTACAAGATAGTGTCTATATAAAAAATTTCAGCACTGGGGATTACAAGGCTGCTTCCATAAATTATTCAGGAATAATGGACGAAGACGGTCTATTGTATTTCGCCAATGAAAATGGCATTTTGAAATATGATGGCAGCGAATGGGAAATTATTCCAATTACAAATTTTTCCGCTACCTATTCCATTAAAATTTCATCTAGCGGACGATTTTATATCGGAGGGCAAAATGAATTTGGATACCTCGACCGTGATTCTCTCAATAATTACAAATACACTTCACTTCGTAACGTTGTATCCGAAGAGTATGAATTTGGGCCTTTTTGGCAAATAGAAACTCTAGGCGAAGATGTGTATTTCTCCTCCTACGAAGGTCTGGTTCATTATGACGGTGAAAAGGCTACTTTAATTGAATTTAAAAACAGTAGTATCTTTAAGATCGGCAATGAACTGATAATTTCTAAATTAAATGATGGGTTATATACCCTGAAAAATGATTCAATTCAGTTAATAAACGATGATTATAAGTGGGAAGGGGATAATATTTATTCGGTGGTTCCTGATTTAAAGCATAAAAGCCAATTCTTGTTATTTTCATCTGAAAACGGGATATACTCCTTTAATCCTTCTACTTTTAAAATGCAGCCATTTATTACTTCTGATGATAACTTAGTAAAGAAAAAAGGAATTTATCAAGCCCAAATATGGAGAGATAGCCTTTATGCTATGGCAACCTTTTCGGGTGGTTTTATCTTGATGGATAAGGAAGGTGTAATAAGAAAGTCCATTGATAAAAGTAAGGGTTTACAAAGTGATGCTCTACGTGACTTTATTATCGACAAAAGAGGCAACGTTTGGGCGGGAAGTTCCGGAGGTATTAGTTATTTGAAATGGCCATATGACGACACTCGAACCACTTTTATTCCCAAAACATTTATCACAAAAGCCTCTTCAAAGCGCGACCCAAACAATGTATTACGTTCGCTTGATTTTCATTTCGCCACCCCTGGTTATGATAAATCTGACTTACTCTACTCCTATTATTTGAAAGGATTTGAAAAAGATTATTGTGATTGGACCACCAATATTAAAAAAGAATATACAAATCTAGATGGAGGCACATACGATTTTTATGTTAAAGCCAAAAAGCCAGATGGTACTGAAACAATGGCGGCCAGTTACCAATTCACAGTACCCACACCATGGTATCAAAACAGACTCTATTATTTAGCAGTATTATTAGCTTTAGGTTCCGCATTCTATTTTGTTTACAAGTACCGAACAAAACGCTTGAAATCGCTAAACAAAAGGTTAGAAAAGATCATTAGCAATAGAACTCAAGAGTTGATAATTCAAAAAGAGCAGCTAAGGGATGCTAATGAAGAATTAATAGTAGCCAATACCGAATTAGATAATTTCGTTTATCGATCATCACATGATCTGGTAGCTCCTCTAAAGTCTTTAAAAGGATTGATTAATCTGGCTAAAATTGAAGCCCCTGATAATCGCCAAGAAGAATACCTTTCGTTAATGGGTAAAAGTGTGGCCAAATTGGAAGAATTCATCAAAAGCATCATGGAATACTCTATCAACTCAAAGCGAGAGGTCTTAAAAAAAGAAGTGCTTGTAGATGAAATTATAGAAGGAATTTGTCAGGATTTGAAATACTATTCAAATATTGAAAAGATTACGTTTATTAAAAATTATGCTGATAATTTGATTGTAATGTCAGATGAAAGTAGGCTCAAAATAGTATTGAGTAACCTGATAACGAATTGTATTAAATACCATAATTACAATCAAGAATCACCGAAAATTGAAATTACAATAAAGCAGCCTGACGGTGAAAACACCTCAATTATTGAGGTGACAGACAATGGCGTAGGTATAGATGAAGAACACCTGGATAAAATATTTGATATGTTTTTCAGAGCGTCATCAGACAAAGCTGAAGGTTCTGGCCTCGGATTATATATTGTAAAAGATACTGTTGGCAAATTAGGTGGACAGATAGCCGTGTCATCAGTATTGGGTAAAGGAACAACCTTCACCTTGAAATTATTTGATTCCGTTTTGGTTATGTCCCTGTCTTCCGATTAACATCCTTCTTCTGATTTCCTGTAGCTTTCTGCATGGGTAATTTTCCAGGAATTTTAACTTTATCAATTTTTAAATCATCCAATAAAATGGCTAAATCATTGTATAACTTAATTCCACTATCATCAAGTGACGATTCTTGTGCCTTTTTCTTTAGATAATTGAAAGTACTTTTTAACACTTTAATCACCGGATCCTCCGATTCATTTTTAATACCTTTTACTGTTTTATTTAGCTCTTCCTTTAGGTCATTAAAATGTGCCTTTAATAGTAGGTCAGACATTGATTTCATAGTTGAAAAAATTTAGTTATTTACTGTTCTTTTTAGTGTCTCAATAAGTTTATTGGCGTGGCCGAGTTGATCGTCATTCGCCATCATTTTGAATCGTACAAGTACGTCAATAGCCTCTTCATATTCTTCCTTCAGAGCCAATACAAGTCCTAAATTATAGTAGGCACTACCAAAATCAGGCTCCAGCTTAATGGCTAGATTGTAATGCATTTTTGCCAAGTCAAGATTACCGGCCTCAGAATATATATTCGCCAAATTGTAATGAGCCTCAAAATGCCTTGGGTCTTCTTTCAAGCATTTTGTAAAACAATCAATTGCTTTTACATTGTCTATTTCCGATTCGATAATCCCTAAATTACAGTAGGCATCAGCCACACTTTCTCCAGCTTTAATTGCTTTCCAATAATATTCCTTTGCCAGATCATCACCTTGTTCATCAAAATAGAGCGCTTGTTCAAAAAAACTATCGTGCGTATTAAGTGCAATCACTTTGGTTTGTTGATCAAACATATTCAACTGACCAAAATCTTCCAGATTAATACGCTTGCTTTTGCGCACTTTCTTGAAGCCTATTTTAACAGGCTCCTCGCTTATCGGAAATTTGATAATTCTTGCCATTTATATTTTAGCTGGCCTTTTTGGCTTTATCTTCTTTCTTGTCCTTTTTACCCGTTGCTTTTTTCATGGGCTCCTTATCCGCTTTCGCTTGTTCAATACTCTCTTTCAAGGCGGTCATTATATCTACCACTACAGGCTCCTCTTCTACAATTGAAATCACTTCCTGACCTTCTATTTTTGCCATTATCACGGCTTTAAGTGCATCATGGTAGTGATCCGATGTATCAATTTCATTAAATGGCTTAAGCATTGAACTCACCAATGTCTTGGCCATGTTCAACTGCTCAGCATTAGCTTCGGTTATTTCATCAAGTTTTGGAACAGTATTTATGTCACGTATTTCCTTAGCATTACGTAATTTGTAAAGCATCAGTCCTTTTTTATGTGGAGTCAATAGTACAATACTTTCACGATCTCGAAGCACAATCCTACCTACTCCCACTTTACCTGTATCTTTAAGCGTTTGCATAAGCAATGAGTAGGTTTTAGCCGCTACATCACCATCAGGGCCTAAAAAATAGGGTGTATCATATAATGTTTTATGAATTTCTGATTCATCAACGAAACCTTCGATTTCAATTACTTTTGTACTCTTCAGTTTGATTTTTTCAAAATCAGTCTGATCAACAATTACATATTGGCCCGGCTCATATTGATACCCTTTAATAATATCCTCAGCTTTTAGCGTCTCGCCCGTTACCTTGTCCTTCTTCTCATATTTGACGGGATTATTAGTCTTTTTTGACAATTGATTGAAACTAATTGTTTCCGCAGAATCAATGGCTGTGTATATCCTTATAGGTATAGTTACCAGGGAAAAACGAATATGGCCTTTCCAAATAGCTCTCATGGCTGTGATGGTTATCGTTAAAAAAATAGCCTTAAAAAAGGCAGAATAAGTCTAAAAAATACTTTAACTCAATAAAGTACAACATTTTTAAGCTAAAAATCAAGTAATTCTTTTTAGCTTAACGTAAACATCTTCTTAATCCACATCGTTGTACTACATATGAAAATAGAATTTTGCCTGTTATTATTCTCACTCTGCGCATGTATACCCACTACTGCTCAAAAAGATACTGTCAATAAGCTCCTATTTGAAAGTAAAACCAGAGGAAGTAGCCTAACTCTCGAGATCAATTCACAGGAAGTTATTTTTGATAAAAATGGATCAAAAACAAGTTATAAGACAACATCAGAGGAATGGGAACACCTACTGTTAGTCACAGCCCTTATTTCTCTCCACAAAATAGACGACATGAAGGCACCTACGAATAAAAGAGCAAGTGACGGTGCCATGCATTCCAAAATAATTATCGAAACCACTAATAAAACCTATTCATCACAAACTTTTGATGATCTACATCCGCCAAAACCCCTAATGGAGCTAATGAAATACTTGATTCAACTGGATGAAGATTATCACCATGGCGGGGAGCATTTTTTTGATTAGGTTGCGAGAAACCTGCAAGTTTTTAAAAACCTTGCAGGTTTAGTGTAGGCTTGTCTAAGTGTATACGCAACCTTCGCTAATATTTTCATTTTGTAGTCATCCCGAAGGGATCATTATGTGTTGCATTACTACTATCTTCTTGGTTTAAGAAACACATATTTCTCTAAACCAAAGCTGCTCATTTTAGATTTATTCAGTAGAAATCATTACCACTTATTCCTGCGTAAAGATTTCTCCGCTGCGCTGCGAAATGACCTGAAAATAAGGTTTGAGTACCCTTTTTCTGGTTGTCACACTGAGCCTGTCGAAGTTTAAAGACAACCATTGGCATTCCTTTCTAACTAAGATTGACTCATGTTGAAACGAGTTTGCATCTCAATTCAGTTTATTAAAATTATTTCTGATCGATAAGGATACCCCTCGTGCCTCGGGGTGACGTTAACGATTTAAAATTTCGCGTATTCCGTGACATTAATATTTCCCTTTTCGCTTTTTCCCCAGATAGTGTATATTTAATATTGGTAATTAACTTCAATAGATCATTCTAATTTGAGCCAAGTCAACTTAAAACAATTCGAAGTTCTCTTTAAAGAGCATTTTAAGGCATTGACTGGCTTTGCGCAAAATTTTTTGCCTGATCATGATGACGCCAAAGGTGTAGTTCATGAGGTGTTCGTTCTCCTATGGGAAAAGTTCGAGGGTCTGGAAGAAGATACAAATCACAGAAGCTATTTATACACAGCGGTTAGAAATCGGTGCTTAAACGTCATTCGGGATAAGAAAAAACTAGTGCAACTTAACCCAGTACATAATGAAATTATTGAAGATAATCACGATCACTTGGAAGTTCAGGAACTGGAAATTGAAATTGCCAAAGCCATAGACACTCTTCCAGAAAAATGTCGAGAAGTATTTGAAAGAAGTCGGCTTGAAGGCCTAAAATATGGCGAAATAGCAGAAAAAATGAATATCTCGGTTAAAACTGTAGAAGCACAGATGTCCAAAGCTTTGAAAATAATGAGAGTACATTTGGCCGAATTTTTAACAATTTTATTTTTTTTGATTTTAAAGTAAGGGTATGAGACAGTTGATGTGTTATAAGTGTAGATAATAATAAATTGAAAGACGATAACAACATATACGAAGATTTGATCACCAAATCACTGGTGGGAGAAACTACTGTTGCTGAAGAAAGTCAGTTACATGAGTGGCTCGCTACCAATCCTGAAGGCATGAAATCCTTTGAGGAATCAAAACGTATTATTGAACTTACTGATCAACACTATACCACAGTATCTGAAAACTCTACTTTAAATATTGACAATGAATGGCAGGCATTCCTAGATACTGTTCAAACTAAGAAAACAAAAGTAGTGCCTCTTGCTACATCTCAACCTAGAAGATGGCTACAAATTGCAGCCAGTCTTTTGATCTTAGTAGCATCTGGGTTTATTATCAACTTTTTCCTTACCAGAAATAGTCTTATTGAATACCAAACAGCCGATGTTAAACAAGAAATCATCCTCCCAGACCAATCAAAAGTGACCTTGAATAGAAATTCAAGTTTGAGCTATAGGCGTGATTATGGCAAAAAAGACCGAAAGGTGAAGTTGAAGGGAGAAGCTTTTTTTGAAGTAGCACATAATGAGGCAAAAGCATTTATAATCAATACCACCAATGCTCAAATTAGAGTTTTGGGCACCTCCTTCAACGTGCAGACCGGTGAGAAAGAAACCGAAGTAGTAGTGGCAACTGGAGTAGTAAAATTCACTAACAAAACAACCAACAAGGGTATCATTCTAAAAGCTGGGAATAAGGGACAGATCAAAGCAAAAGCAGATGAATTCATTCTAACAGAAAACCAAAATTTGAATTACGACTCTTGGAAGACAGGTAAAATTGTATTTGATGAGAACAACCTGTCGGATGTGCTGAATACCCTCAGGAGCGTATATGGCAAAAGTATTGAAATAGATACTGGTGTAAATCAAGATTGCGAAGTTACAGTCACATTTGATCAACAATCGCTCGATGCCGTTCTCAATGTATTGAAATCGACCCTTAATCTCACTTATGAAACTAAGGGCAATAAAATAATTATCACAGATACTGGATGTTAAGCCGATTCCATACTTGTTGGCTATTAATGTGTCTGCAAATGGTAAGTTTTAATATTGCTGCTCAAGAACCTATTCCTACCAAAAAAATAGTCATTGATGTAATAGATGCTCCATTAAGTGACGTATTGAGTGAAATAGCCACAAAAGGTGATCTCCGCTTCTCATACAATCCAAGAAAAATACCCGTAGATCAAAAAATTACCTATACGGCCAACAAGTCTATAAAGGAAATTCTTGATGATATTATGACGCTAGTAGATCTTGAATATGCTTATGTAGAAAAACAGATTATAATCAAGGCACGGAAAAAGGAGAAAAATAAAGATCAGGATCAAAACATAACCCTGCGCGGATACATAAAAGATAAAAACAACGGTGAAGCATTGATTGGCGCCACAGTTTCCATAAAGCAGCTTGGTATTGGAACAGCTAGTAATCCATATGGTTTCTACTCACTAACCATTCCAAAAGGTACTTATGATATCGCCTATTCTTTTATTGGTTTTGAAGAAATTAGAAGGCAAGTAGAAGTCAATCAATTCACCAATCTATCGATAGAAATGGAAGAAAACCCTCCAGTACTGGAAGAGGTAATCGTTTCTGCTATCTCTAGCCAAGATATTGGGGATGTGCAAATGAGCAAGGCTAAGATCCAACCCAAGACGGTAACTGATATGCCGGCATTATTTGGTGAAATGGATGTAGTGAAATCACTCGAATTTGTACCTGGAATAAAATCCCATTCTGACGGTTCTACGTTCTATTATGTTCGAGGTGGTAATAGGGATCAAAATCTCTTGATCATTGACGGGGCTCCAATTTATAACTCTAGCCATATGTTGGGTGTTTTTTCTACTATCATCCCTGATGCTGTCAATAGTGTCGATATTTATAAAGGGGATATGCCTGCTTCAATGGGTGGTCGGCTATCATCTGTGGTAGATGTAAGGACAAAAAAAGGCAATGACAAAAGATTTCAAGCATGGGGAAATACTGGCCTCATCTCAAGTAAAATTGGCTTGGAAGGGCCCATTATAAAAAACAAAAGTTCGTATTTGATGTCAGGGCGCCTTTCCCATATTAAATGGATCGTTCAGCGTCAATATGAGGATTTACAAGATCTTTATTTTTATGATCTTACCGGAAAGGTCAATTTTCAATTCAGTCCCAAAGACCAACTCTACTTTTCTACTTATACGGGTGCCGATAATTATTTCGAACAAAACAGTGGCATTAATTGGTCTAATGTAGCAGGCACCTTACAATGGAATCATCTTTTTAGCGACCGTATTTTCCTTAATACTACTATGTCAGCCAGTGCTTATGATTATTTTTTACATTATGATAGAAGTAAAAATACACAATGGAAGTCCCATATTTCAAACTTCAATATCAAAGGAGATTTTACCTATTTCATACGCCCAGAAAACATACTTTCATTTGGAACAGGTTTGAATACCCATAATTTCAATCCAGGCAACCTGACAACAGATAATCCAAATATTCAGCCACCAACTGTATCAACCAATAACGCATTGGAAGTTGTATTATATGGTAATCATGAGGTGAAGCTTAGCAGGCACTGGAGCGTTAAATATGGCGCCAGGCTAACTTCATGGACTAATCGTGGCCCTTCATTTGAATTTAAATTTGATGAAGCTCATAACGTAACAGATACTACTTATTATGATAAAAATGAAAAACAAGGGGAATACACCAATATAGAACCTCGTCTTGGGGTCACATACAATGTAAATGATAATTCTTCGGTAAAACTCAGCTATTCCAGAAACGTTCAAAATGTTCATCTTATTTCCAATTCCATTAGCCCATTTACCTCACTGGAGGTTTGGCTGCCCAGCAGTAAAAATATTAAACCACAAATAGCTGATCAGGTAGCGCTTGGTTACAACCATTATATGCACAATTTGGGATTGCTGTTTAGAGTGGAAGGTTATTATAAGGAAATGCAAAATCAAATAGAGTATGAACCACATGCAAATACATTACTAAACCCATTGGTTGAAGGAGAGCTTCGATTTGGTAAAGCTAAGGCCTATGGTCTGGAATTTACATTGAAAAAAGAACAAGGAAGGTTGAGAGGATGGCTAGGATATACCTATTCTCGTGCAAAACGAACTTTCGCTGAAATCAATAATGGCAAAACTTATAATTCCTTTTATGACCGCCCACATGAAGTAAACCTGGTACTAGGGTATGATTTATCGTTAAGGTTTAAATTGGGCGTTAACTGGACCTATTATACTGGATCACCTTACTCCTCACCTATTAGTTTCTACACCTACAACGGACTAGAAGCACCTATTTATGGTGAAAAGAACAACAGCCGATTACCTGACTATCATAGAATGGATGTTTCAGCTACTTACAAGCTTAACAAAAATCCTAACAAAAAATACCGCCATGATATGACACTATCCATATTCAATTTTTATGGACGGAAGAATACTTTGTTTATTAATTATAATAAAACAGAAACAGATGATGGGAAACTTAAAATACCTACTAATCTATTACAAAATGAAAGGGTGACCTCGCAATATTTTCTTTACCGTTTTACACCGTCTATAAGCTACAATTTTTATTTTCAATGAAATATCTGATACTTATATTGATAATAATAATCGGATTCACGAGTGCCTGTGAAGAGAGGATTGATGATGTAATCAACACAAAAGAGTCAAATTTGATAGTGGTAGAAGGCTTATTGACAAATCAACGCATGAGTCACAAAATAAGACTTTCAAGACCATATAAGGTGCAAAACCAATCTGTATCTGCAGTGTCTGGTGCTTCAGTTTCCATCACTGACAATGAAAGTGGCTTATTTTTACTAAACGAAGTGCCATTGGGATCAGGCGAATATTACACTGATTCTATTCGTGCTGTGTTTGGCAAAATATACACTTTACATATTGATATCAATGGCACGGAATATACTGCCTCTGATAGCCCACCAACAGGTCAACAATTAGAGCCCATCTCTTATTCTAAAAATGAATCAGACGATTTGTACCATCTAAATTTATTTAATTCGGGTAGTCTACCTAATTATATAGATTATGATATCAACTGGGAAAATACCAACCAGTGTAATCCTGCTAATGGTTGTAAAGGGAGAATAATCTACTATGACCTTAAGAATATAGATGTGCAAGAATTTTACGCTCCCGATAAAGTAGGTTACTTTTTTCCCATTGGCAGTACAATTATTAGAAACCGACATGCAGTTAGTGAAAAATATCAGACATTTTTACGGTCATTGCTATCTGAAACTGAATGGCGTGGAGGTGTATTTGATTTACAACGTGATAACATACCAACAAATTTAAGTGAAGGCGCAATCGGCTTTTTTGCCGTTACTACGGTGGTTTCCGACACTACAGTAGTGGTAGAATAAAAAAATATCAATTCCGCATAAGGGTATATTGTAAGTGCGGTGTTATAGATATGAAAGGGGAATTCTAGACGTCCTTTTCTTAAAATCTAAAAACGAATTATAGAATTAAACTTTAAAATTATGAAAACTGCAAAATCAATTTTTAAACTAGTGTCATTGGCTTTACTAGTATCGTTGATCACCATATCGTGTGATGAACAAACGGAGATCAAACCAGAGAATGGTATTTTACCACAATCATTTGGCGTTGATATACCTTCATCCATCAGCAATCCTAATCTGGCAAATGGAGGAAGAATTAGTGGAAGGACTGAAGAAGATATTAAAGGAGATGATGTGTACCAATTACTTGGATTGTTTATCTCAGTAGGTGAAGGGGCCTCAGATATTACTGAAGCAATAATTGGAGCCATCAAGTTTTATAACATCGAAAGTGTACAAGTATTAACGTATACAAGTGATGATGATGGTCGTGATAAAACGCTCACAGTAACACAAAATTCAGAATTTGAAGGTCAAACTTATGAGTATCAGTTAACCATCACAGATGCTGACTCAGAAGGAAATCAAGATGGAGGAAAGGCTATGCAAGTATTTTGGAATAACGATCCTGTGAAAGGCGTTGCCATCCTTAAGCCATACAATATAGATCGATTACATGATGCTAACCATGGTGAAGCCATATATAGAGTTGACTATAACTCTGCAGGTAACAGCATTTACGATGCCACTATGGAAGTAAGTATTGCGGGTCTTACTCTAGATGAAAATGATCAATTCTCTTTAAGAACACTTCGAATGTTTGTAGGTAAAAGAGGCGATGATGTGGACGTTTATGGTAACTCAAGCCATCCTGAAGCTCAACTATTTTCAGAAGCTGACGGTGGGTTTAACTGGGCTTTCGTTGCCTCAGGTAATGACGTAACCAACATAGGTGTAGCTGAAGTAGGTTTACCTCCAGGTAACTTAGATTCTTCTGAAAGAAGCGTTTTACTTGATGACTATTCTTTAAGAACTGTATTTACCAATGCAATAGAAGCTGCTTTCCCTGGGGTTGATCAGACTACTTTAGATGCGCTGTTGGTAAACACTAACCCTCCAGGATACTTTGACAAAGATGGCTTCTTGAATGCTGGAGAATCTCCAGGAGTAGCTTGGGACGGATTAGCAGAACGCATAAAAGACCTTACTCCTTATAACCCATTAGAAACTACCGACTTAGAGTTGAGTTTCAAATAAAAGGTAACACTCATAAAAAAAATGGCAGCCAATGGCTGCCATTTTTTTTATTATATCTTACTTATCTCTAATCTTCCTTTTTCTCTGTACTACTACCCTTCTCTCCTTTTTCTGCTTTCTTTATTGCATCTTCTGCTTCAAGGCGTTTAGAAACAACTAAGAAAGGTCCTGAAACTACTTCCTCTCCTTCTTTCACACCAGACAGAATTTCAATATTTTCATAATCACTAATACCCGTTTTCACTTCTCTCATCTTAGCAATACCACCTTCGTTAACGAATACTACCTCTTTAATTTCTTCTTTTTTATTCGTTTTTGAGGCCTCTACAGATTTCTCCTCATCGTCTGAGTCTTTACCAAATTTTTTCTTAGCTCCAGGAATCCTAGTCGTAACGGAAGCCAAAGGCACAGAAAGCACGTTATCCTTGCGTTCAGTGATTATTTCTACGCTGGCTGTCATCCCTGGACGAAATGGGTATTTTGTCCCTTTCTTAACTAAGTCCTGATAAGAAGAATTTAATATTTTAATACGTACTTCAAATTCAGTTACAGCATCGGCAGTGGCTTTATCATTGGCGGTATTGGCAATCGCGGTCACTAATCCTTTAAATTCCTTCTCCAAATGGCTATAAGAATCAACATCAATCAAAACAGTATCACCAAGTGAAACCCTAATTATGTCATTTTCATTAACATTCACACGCACTTCCATTTGATTCAAATCGGCAATACGCATCATCTCGGTACCTTGAAATTGTTGTGTACCTAGAACAGTCTCTCCTTTTTCAACATTCAGTTTTGATACTGTTCCGGTCATTGGTGATTTTACAGTAGCCCTTCTGAGGTTTTCCTGCGCTTGATCTAACTGAGCTTCATTGTTTTTAACAATAAATTTTGATGCCTGTACAGACTGCTCGGCCGATTTAAGATCATTTTTCGCTACTTCATAGTTCTGCTTGGCTAGTTCCCAATCAGAGTCTGATATTACTTTCTGATTGTAGAGATTCTCCTGCCTCTTGAAATCCAATTCCGATCTGGTGAAAGTGGCCTTGGCTCTTGATAAATTAGCCTCAGATGAAGCCAAATTAGCCTTTTGCGTATTTAAACCAGCTCTTGATTGTTCTACTGCTGCAATAAAATTATCTGGTCTTATTTTCGCTAATAGTTCATTGGCTTGAACAGCATCGCCTTCTTCCACATTCAGTTCTATTAACTCACCCGAAACTTCGGAGCTTAGTTTTACTTCAACAACAGGTTGTACCTGTCCTGAGGCACTTACTTTTTCAGTAATAGATACCTTTTTTGCTGTTTCTAATTCAACTTCAATTTCCTTAGCCTTACCTATCCATCCGGCAGATTTACCTACTGCTACGAAAATGATGAGTACTATAAAACCTCCTATGAGGTAGTAAAGCCATTTATTTGATTTCTTCTTTTTTGCCATGAGTTAAAAATCTAGAGGTTTGCCTTGATAAAAATCTAATACTTTGAGTTTGAGAATATAATCGTATTTAGCCCTTAAAAGATCTGATTTAGCTTGAAAAAGATCATTTTCTGCTATTTGATAATCAGTAAAATTTACAGCACCAAGCTCATAACGCTGTTTGGTTACCCTAAACGACTCCTCTCGAGCTTCTACCTGCTTTAAAGATGCGTTATGTGATTTGGCTGCAGCCTGCACATTATTATATGCCTGTTCTATGGTTTGCCATAATTGATATTTCGTTTCTGCTTCTGTGATAGATGCCTGATCTTTCGCTATTACTGCTCTTTGCAAGTTATTACGTGCTGAAAATCCATTGAATATTGGAATGTTAAGACTTAGGCTTATAAATTTCCTTAGGTTATCACTGTATTGGTCTCCAAATGTATAACCATCGACAATTGATCCAGATGGAATTTCAGTATTACCTAAAGATAGTACCGGAACGTTTGTACCTTGAACAAACCCAATTTGTGGATTCTGAATAATTTGTGGTGCGCCTCCATCAGGAACAAATCGCTTTCTATCGGCTGCATCAGAATATTGCGTGCTCATACCACCTGACAGTGACAAAGTAGGATACAAGTTGCCTCTTTGTGCCTTTATTCCATACTCAGAGCTTATTGTGTTATACCCTGCGGCTTTAATACTAGGTTGGCTATTTAGTGCTATGTTATAAATTTCTATAGCAGTTGCATCCAATACTGGTGTAATATCATCATCCAATTCTGGCACTACTATTTCAATAACAGAAGCAGGAGGAAGTTGTAGTGCTTGTTTTAGCGATATTTTTGAATTGATATAATCATTTTCACGATTAATCAAATTTAGTTCATTAGTGGCCTTTTGTGCCAATAAATCTAACAAGCTCGAATTTGGTAACGCCCCAGCTTTAACACGCTTCTCAGTTAGGGATACTTGTTGCTCTGTTGATTCCAACTGCTTTTTCGCATTCTCATAAAGCTCATTGGCAAACATCACATTCGCATAGAAGTTGATTACATTAAATATGACGGTGTTTTTAGTATCCTCAAGTGTCTCCTCACTTGCCTTCAATCCGAATTTATTCTGTTTAATGCTATTTTGAATGCTCAAACCATTAAACAAAGTCACACCACTGTTAATGCTCGCGTTCGATGATGAAATCTTTTGATTGTCAACAAATAAGTTAGTTGTAGGGTCAATTGATCTACCCCAGCTATTAGCATAGGAGCCGTTGGCATTAAGATTAGGTAGCCTGGAAAATTGAGCTTGCTTTAAATTAATGTCAGAAGATTGCACATTGAGCGCACTTCTTTTTACGGAAAGGTTATTTTCCAACGCATAATCTATACATTCTTGTAAAGTCCATTGCTTTACTTCTTGCGCCATTACAATTCCATTGCATAACAACGTGAATATCAGTACTTTAATGTATTTCATTCAATTAGTAAATTATTAAATATTTATAAATCAATATCTGGGATATATATAACGTCTATCACCCAATTCAAATTTTTAAGATACTCCAATGAGAGGGGTTTTAATCCCGAATCCATCTCAATAACTAGGCAAGCCTCATCATTCTTCCCTTTTCTTGATACCGACATTGTAGCAATATTACAATCATCGAGTGTCAGTATATTGGCGATATAGGCAATACTTCCTTTCGTATCTTTTGCCTTGATAATTAGTGTGTGCGAGTTTGCTGAAAAATCAGCATTATAACCATCTACCTCGGCAATATTAATTACTCCTCCTCCTTTGCTCTGGCCTATTACTTCTACCTTCTTCTCCCCTTTTATTAACTGGAGTTTGATTGTATTTGGATGCATGGTTGAGGCATTACCCACTGATTTAAAAGTATATTTCAACCCTTCTTTTTTAGCATAGTCAAAAGACGTTTTGATCCGTGCATCATCGGTCTTATAATCAAGTAAACCCGCAATGATTGCCCTATCGCTGCCATGCCCTTCATAAGTGCGAGCGAATGAATTATAAAATGTGATGATTGCCTCGTCTGGCTTTCCCCCTAAAACTCGAATAGCGGCACGTGCGATTCGAACTACTCCCGCGGTATGCGAACTTGATGGTCCTATCATAACAGGCCCGATCATATCAAATACACTGCTCCTTTCTGCCATTCCTCTTAATTTTTACAAGTTCAATATTAGCAAATATTTATCTTCCTGAATATTCTTTAATTATAAATGGTCGATATTCATTGTAAAACTCCAAATTGCAATGGCAAGTATAAAAATGACTAGTTATTAAGCAGATGAAAGTAATTTTCAATGGTCAGCTTTATGAGGAATCAATAGGAGTTAAAATATCCAACCGTGCCACCCAATTTGGGGACGGTATCTTCGAAACCCTAATTATTCAAGACAAGACCATACGTTTCTTCGATGATCATCTGGACAGATTAAATCGTGGAGCAAAAGCAATTAACCTAACAAACGAATTACTGAATGGCGAAATATTGCAAAAGGCAACCCATCAACTCATCGAAGCCAATGAAATAGTAGGTACTTGTAGGGTTAAAGTGATGCTCTGGCGACAAGAAACTGGCAGTACAGGGTATTCTTCGGGTACTACCAAATCAGATGTACTAATCATTGTAAATCCTACTGTAGATCCACACATAAGGGTAATTGATCAAGTTGCCTTTTCTGAAAGAGTATTCCTAACGGCAACTTATTTTTCCAAATATAAAACCATCAGTGCCTTGCCCTATGTGATCGCGAGTATTGAAAGGGATGAATTGAAGTGTGATGAGCTTATAATTACTGATAGTATAGGCAACGTATCGGAATGCATTTCGAGCAACTTGTTCTGGATTACTAATGGTCAATTATTTACCCCACCCTTAACTTCAGGTTGTATTGAAGGGATCATGCGAAAGCAAATAATAGCCTTATTTGAAAAATTGGGTCACCCTGTCCAAGAGCAAAATTTATTACGGGAACAATTAGCTAATCAAGAAGTGGTGTTTAGCGCCAATGTAACAGGACTGGCCATTTTTAAACATATTGATAGCCAACTACTAGCCACTACTCATTCACATATCGATATTATCAAACAGCAATTGGGGCTTTAATACTTGGATGTGCCTCGTAGTTTACAATTTCAAAATCCTCATACTGGTATTCAAATATGGAACCGGGTTTCCTTTTAATCTTCAGTTGTGGTAAAGGAAAGGTAGATCTGCCTAACTGTTGATTTGCCTGCTCTAAGTGATTATTATACAAATGTGTATCACCACCAGTCCAAACAAAATCACCTACTTTAAGATCACACTGCTGAGCAAACATGTGTACAAGCAAAGCATAGGAAGCAATATTGAAGGGTACCCCAAGAAAATAGTCCGCACTTCTCTGATACAGTTGACATGATAGTTTGCCATCAGCCACATAAAATTGGAACAGCGCGTGGCAGGGTGGTAAAGCCATTTTATCCACCTCACTAGGATTCCAAGCAGTAACAATATGCCTTCGTGAGTTGGGATTATTTTTAATAGAGTTAATAACGTTGGTTATTTGATCAACTGTTCCGTTATTGGGTGTAGGCCAACTTCTCCACTGATGTCCATACACAGGCCCCAAATCCCCATTCTCATCCGCCCATTCGTTCCAAATTGACACTCCGTTATCCTGCAAGTACTTTACGTTGGTATCTCCATTTAGAAACCAAAGTAACTCGTACACAATCGATCTAATATGAAGTTTTTTTGTGGTTAGTAGTGGAAACCCTTCTGAAAGATCAAATCTAAGCTGACGGCCAAAGACACTTATCGTACCTGTTCCCGTCCTATCACCTTTTTGAACACCAGTGTCCAAAATATCTTGCATTAAATTCAGGTATTGCTTCATATTTAAAAAATTGTAGTGGTACTTCAAAAATATAAATTATTGGCCATCATTCCTGTTCAAAACTTTGAAAGTTGATAACCATTTTAAAAGTTGTTTGTTAATTACATTTGAATTTGTCAAAAAAACCGCTTTCTATTAAGGTAGTTTATGAATAAAAATACAGCCCGATCGACACTGATAATCATTCTAATAATTTCCTTTCTATTTGGCTTAAAGTTACTTGATCTGAAATTCAACTACGTTTTCGAAGATTTTTTCCCTGTAGATGATCCTGAGTTGGCTTTTTATCAGGATTACGCCAAAAAATTCGAAAATGATAACGATTATTTACTCATTGGAATACAACATAATGAAGGAGTCTTTGATAGTGATTTTTTAAAAGCAATCGCTCAACTAACAGAGGGTTTAGAAAAAGATTCCAATGTAAACACCGTTACCTCTATTACCAATATTAAGCAACCCATTTTCTCACCCGCTGGAATCTTTTTTATCCCGATCACCCATCCCAATCAACCCAATAAAATGGTTGCAGATAGCATAAGGCTATCTAAACAAAAGGAATTACGACAGCACTTAATATCCAAAGATGGCAAATCCACTCTCTTAGTAATTCGGCACCAATCATTGGAGGATAAAGGAAATGCGACCTCCTTTGTTGATGACTTAATAAGTCAGTTGGAATCGTATAAATTCGATAATTATTATGTTGCAGGCAAAACCTATGCACAAGGTATTTTCATTGCTAAACTCAAAACGGAACTTATCCTCTTTTTCAGCGCGTCCATTATCTTGGTAATACTGTTCTTAGCCATTGCTTATCGCAATTGGTGGGGAATATTGGTACCTCTGATCATAGTTTGTTGTGCTTCTATTTGGATTCTCGGCTTTATGGCGATGGTCGGTAAATCCCTTGACATATTAATGGTGCTATTACCAACTATCATGTTTGTGGTAGGTATGTCTGATGTGATCCACTTGATGACCAAATACATTGAAAACCTGCGGCATGGACATAAAAAAGGTAAGGCCATAAAAAAAGCACTTAAGGAGGTTGGGTTAGCTACGTTTCTCACCTCCCTAACCACTGCAGTGGGTTTCTTGACCTTGATGACAGCGGCTATTAAGCCCATTCAAGAATTCGGCATATATACAGCACTTGGTGTATTTATCGCCTTTGTAGTGACCTTTACAGTACTACCTGCGTGTATGATCCTATTGCCAAGGCCCTCTATTTCATACCATCATGAGCATCGAACTACGTGGCTAGGTTTGCTGAGCAAAAGCCTATTATTCGTAACTAAGCACAGAATACGATTGATCATTGGAAGTATTTTA
This sequence comes from Fulvivirga sp., assembly GCA_048268855.1. Lineage (GTDB taxonomy): Bacteria > Bacteroidota > Bacteroidia > Cytophagales > Cyclobacteriaceae > Fulvivirga. The sequence continues at coordinate 53,692 of JBLWUR010000002.1, read as the reverse complement.
ATCTGCATTATTTCTTTAATAGGCTTATCGCGAATTGAGATCAATTCCTATCTCATTGAAGATTTGCCGAAGGATGATCCCTTAAAAAAGAGCTTCACTTTTTTTGATCAACAATTTGGTGGTTCACGTCCTTTTGAAGTGGCCGTAGAGGTTAGTAATAATAACTCTACAGTATTTAGTCCAGAAGTAGCCTTTGAAATTGAAAAAGTTAACAACTACCTCATAAAAACCCATAAAGTAGGTGGATTAGTCAGCAGTAACACTATAATCAAATCACTTTTTCAAGCAGTTAATGGTGGTGACCCTGATTTTTACAGGTTGCCAGATTCAAAAAAAGAATGGAATTTAATACAGAGACCGTTAACGAGATTAATTAAAAGAAAAGAATATGAAGGAACTCTTACTGTGAACGATCAAAAAACTGGTCGAATCAGTGGCTGGATCGGAGATATTGGTAGTAATGTCAGTTTGCAAAAGAATAAAGAATTTAGACAATTCGTGAAGGAAAACAATCTTAGTCATCTGGCTGATTTTACACTTACCGGTACTTCAAACTTGATCGACAAAAACAATCAATATCTAGCACAAAATATGTTGCAAGGATTGGCCATTGCCATCTGCGTAGTAGCATTAATTGCTGGGTTTTTATTCAAGTCATGGCGAATGGTATTGATCACTTTAATTCCTAATGTAATCCCTTTATTAATGGTAGCTGCGATTATGGGCTTTTTCGGGATCTCTCTAAAACTTTCTACTTCAATCGTATTTACCATTGCCTTTGGCATTGCAGTAGATGATACGTTACATTTTATAAGTAAATTTAAGATAGAATTGAATAAAGGAAAATCGCAGCTGTATGCGTTAAAGCGTACTTATCTAAGTACGGGCAAGGCCATTATTGTAACTAGTGCTGTACTTTCTGGAGGTTTTTTAATTCTCCTTCTCTCCTCGTTTGGGGGTACATTTTATACGGGATTGCTCATTAGTTTAACATTAGCATTTGCGCTTATTATTGACCTTACTTTATTACCAGCGCTTATTCTGATATTTTTTAATTATAACCATAAGAAATCTTCCAACGTTATTAAGTCGATATGAAAAGATTTTCCGTTATTCTAATTTTACTTTTTGTTCTGATCTTATCATTATTCGCATTTATTAATGAAGGAGAACACTCAGTAAAAATTGACGGGGTCAGTTTTGTAGCCCCAAGGCATGAAATTACCGCTAGCGAACTTAATCCTATTGTTTCCATCCATGCCAAATGGTTGGCCATTATTCCATATGCGTTTTCCCAAGCTGGAAAGCCTGCAGTTACTTTTAACCATTCACGTCAATGGTGGGGTGAAGGTCTGGAAGGAGTAGCAGCAACTGTACAAATGGCTCATCAGCAGAATTTAAAAGTAATGCTCAAACCTCATATTTGGGTTCGAGGTCAAGGTTGGGCTGGTGATTTTGATCTAGAAACAGAAGAAGATTGGCGGAGTTGGGAAAAAGATTATAGCAAATACATTCTAGCCTATGCTCATCTGGCCGATTCACTTGACGTAGAACTAATTTGCATAGGCACAGAATATCGTAAAGCAGCTACTAAAAGACCAGACTACTGGCGACAATTAATTGCTCAAATTAGGCAGTTCTATGGTGGTAAATTAACCTATGCGGCCAATTGGGATAATTATGAAAACATTGAGTTTTGGAAAGATCTAGACTTCATTGGTATTGATGCTTATTTTCCTATTTCAGAGGAAATGACACCTTCAGTAAGCAGTTTAGAGAGAGGCTGGCTAAAGCAAAAAAACCTACTTAAGGACTTATCTATCACAGCCAATAAACCCATCCTGTTTACAGAATTTGGTTATCAAAGTATCGATTATGCGGCTGATGGTCACTGGAAGTACAATCGGGATTCCCTTTCAGTTAATGCAGTTGGTCAGGCCAATGCTTATGAAGCACTATTCAATACTTATTGGAAGGAAGAATGGTTTGCTGGCGGATTTTTATGGAAATGGCATTCTGATCATAAAGCAATTGGGGGGCCTAGTAATAAAGAGTTTACACCACAAAATAAGCCCGCAGAAGCAATTATTAGGAAATATTTTGGAACTGACAACTTAAATTAAGTCACATAGGAAAGGCTAGCTTTCCTTTTCCACTACTGGAGGGAGTTTCTGGTTTTGGAGTCGTCTTCGTAACATCTACTTTTTCTGCCGGTTTGATCGCTGTTTCATTTGCTGAATCTGGTATATTTCTGTATTGTTGAATAAAGCGGTGTAATTCTTTCTGACGCATCGTTATTTCTGAAAGGTTCAATGCCAGATTTTTATGGTAAATCCTATAAATCAAATTCCACTCATTTTTATCCATAAAACCATCTGAATTAGCAATTAGACACATCCAGGCCATACAATTTATTTGATCATTTTTGTTAAACGTGTTCAATTCTTTGACACATTCTTCAAATATTTTCTCTGACTCTTGCTGAGTAAGCATCTCAATCTGCTCATCAAATTTTTCCTTATTCATAGACAAATGCTGTAGCATTCTGTCACCCATTTCTTCCTCTTTTGAATGTACTTCACCATCTGCCATGGTGAGAAGATAATACAATTTGGTGTTTATGGATATCGGATTCATCATTATAATTCAAATGTAATGTTTCAATGATGTACTAAAAAATATAATATTGAAAATATAATGAATTTGGCTATTTACCTACTATTTTGTTGTGTATTATTAATATTATTTACCAATTACTCAATAAACGAAAGTTAGTATTCATGTAAGAAATTTAGCGAATAACAATAAAAAGGCTTCTGTTTTTATACAGAAGCCTTTTTATTAATTGTAAAATAATCAATCCACGTCTATTTCTTCTTCCGTTCCATTTACAGCTACTCTCACTTTGTTATCACATTGTCCATCACCATAATAGATGGTGATGATTTTGTTTTCAGTGGTGATCACCTTAATTCCTGCCACTGGCTTACGCCCTCTTCTACTTCTTCTACATGTCTTATCAAATACGAGGTCTTCAGTAATCAAACTTGAATACGCTACACCTCTTCGCGTAACACCTTCTGCCGAACCAGAAACATATACTTTTCCATTGGCTCGGTCCCAAACTCGCACGTGGTCTCCTTCACGAGTAGCAAATGTGCCATCTTCCCAAGTAATCTTTCCATTTTCAAGGGTTACATTAAATGTTAATACACTATCGGGTTCATTAGAAATGTTAGTGGTAGTTCTAGTACCTTCTATTGCTACGCCATTAATAGAGTAATTCACAAAAGTCATGGTGATTACACTTCCTACCTCCACATGTTTACCAACGAAGGTGATTACTATCTTACCTTTTCTCAAGTTACCTTTGGCATCAATACAGCCATCACCAAAGTCAAGAGTAATTGTACCAGCTTCTCTTGTTCCTGCAAATGAAAATACACCAGAGCAAAACCTGTCATCATCTATGGTATCTTCAGTTTTCCCACCTGTACTAGATTCGTCTACAGCTTCCATTGACACCATTGATAATCCATCTATATCTTCATAGACAGCATCCATATCAGTTTCACTTACCACAAGGTCAGTAGCATCCAACCCATTTTCTTCGGTAATCACCTCTTCACTGCAGGCCGTAAAAAGCAGACCTGCCAGTAAAATCATAAATAATCGATTCATCATGTTATTTAATTTTATCGTTTTCATAGTATTTTTTGTTTAATTCTGTTCCTTAGATGTCGTTATACTCTAAAGGTTTAATTAGTAGTTAAAATGAATTCAATAAAAGACGTACTAGCTCAAAAAAAGCATGATTTTGCCCAAGTAACGCCATTTGACTTGAGGAAGGAATCTTACTACATCTTCGATCTTACTGAATCTAATCAACAATTGATGGCTATTGATTTAAATGATGAAGTGCTGTTTACTGATTATATTTTCAATACACTAAAAAAGGAAAATGCGGTAGTAGGGATCGGTAAATACAATGAAAATAGAACTATCTACAAAAGAAGTGAGGTGTTTGGCGGTGAAGAGAGCAGGTCATTACATTTAGGTATTGATATTTGGGCTCACGCTGGCACCCCTGTTTATGCCCCACTTGATGGGTACATCCACAGTTTTGCTGATAATAATCAACATGGAGACTACGGTCCAACTATCATATTAGAACATGAACTGGAGGGAATCGCTTTTTACACCTTATATGGTCATTTAAGTAAAATCTCACTGAATGGTATTACTGAAGGTAATAAAGTGGCAAAGGGAGAACAATTCGCATTGCTAGGTGATTATAACGAGAATGTACATTGGCCACCGCATTTACACTTTCAAATCATCACCAATATTGGTGATCATAGAGGGGATTTTCCTGGTGTAGCCAAACCAAGTGAAGGGGAAAAATGGCTGAATTTATGTCCTGATCCAAATCTGATTTTGAGAATGGACGTATAAGTTATTAGTCTTGTTTCTTATTTCTGAGATTTGTTATTCCACTATCTTTTTTTCAATGTAATCTGAATTAAGAATGCTTAATGCTCCCATATATCGGAGTTTAAAGGATATAAGATCTCCAACCTTATAGTTTCTTCTAGTTTTTCCCAAATCAATGACCAGCATGTCGCTACTTGCTCCCGAAATCTCGATTTTCTTATCGTCAGGAATTAGATATTCGGGTGAAATATCTAAAAGGCCTATGTCAATTATGGCTCTATAGGAAGATTTACCATACTTGCTTTCATCAATTTCCAATAACTCCCCTGATGGGTTCTCAGCTAGCTCTCCAGTGGGTACCATTGGCTTTTCATGTAGTTCAATTATTTCAGCATGTAGTTTAAAAACATCATCTTTCATTCCTTTTACCGTTTTCATTGTAAAAAGGTTAAGACCAAAATAAAGTATCTCTCCTACCCTAAAATGATTAACTCCCATTGGTCTCAAATTCTTTAATAGTAAAGGGATTGTCACTGAAGTACCTCCTGAGACCCAAGGGATTGTCCTGTTAAATTTGGCTTCGATCAACTGCTTGTAGAGACTCAACTGGATGAGTTTGTCTTGTGAAGGCATTACCCCATGTAAGCAATTCAGATTTGACCCCAACCCAACCACTTTAATACCGGGCAACTCAAAAACACTTGAATAAAATTCAATTACATTTTCTCCTAATATTCCCTCCCTGAGGTCACCCATTTCAATCATAATAATGATTTTATGGAGTTTACCTTGCTTTACCGCTTCTTCTGAGAGCATTTTTATTGTTGTGTACTCACTATTAAAGCTAACATCGGCATATTTTACAATTTTTAGGATACTCCGTTTTGCAGGTGGTTTAATATATACCGTTTGCACCTCTGGGTTTATATCCTTCACTACTTTGAGGTTACTTATCCTTGAGTCATGGATTTCCATCACCCCTAAATTGAGTATCTCTTGGATGTAGTTTTTATTACCACAAAGTAACTTGGCCACCACGCCCCATTCAATATTTCTATCTCCAAAAAGCTTTGATAGAAATTTGTAATTATGATTTAATCTTGATTTATGTAATTCTAAATATGCCATTTTTATTCTTTTATTATTCTTGGAATACGTTCGGGTAAACGTGTAAGTAATTCATAATTGAGCTGACTACTTAGTTCTCCAAATGAGGTCACAGAGATTTCTAATCCATTGTCACCTCCTATTAATATTACCTCATCCCCTTTCTTTGCATCTGCATCAGTTACGTCTAGGATCATCATATTCATGTTTACTACACCAATGACACCTACTCTTACATTATTTACTAATGCTCTTCCTAAATTACTTAAACTTCTGCTGTAACCCTGTGCGTAACCTACAGGTACAGTTGCAATACGCATATCTTGCTGGACAAGAAAACTTGTGCCGTAACCAATGAATTCACCGAGTGCTACAGATTTAGTACTCATAATAGTACTTCGCCATGAAATTACCCTTTTAAGTGGATCACTTTTATCGGGGTTCTTTGACTTACCTAAATAATCAATGAAGGTTTCCCTACTTGGCCAAAAACCATATTGTAATATACCTATCCGTACCATGTCCATTCGAGTTTTAGGATAGGTCATGGCGGCAGCTGAACAAGCTGTGTGTCTTATTTTAGGAGTTAGGTCATTTGTAACCAGCAATTTATAAAATTTATTAAACCATTTAATTTGCTTCTGAACCCTTACATGGTTGGCTACACTTTCTGCACCCGCATAGTGAGTACATACCCCTTCAAGAATGAAATAATCTCTATTCTCCTTAAGAAATTTGATGGCTGCTTTTAACCCCTCTTGATTAAAACCTGTTCGATTTAAACCTGTTTCTACCTCAATATGGATTCGTGCCTTTTTACCGACCTTTTTAGCGGTATTGATTGCATTTAGCATTCTGTCTTGCTCAAACACAAAAAACTGAATGTCATTGACTATAGCCCAGCTTAAATCTTCATTTTCAAGCTCACCCATTATCATTATTTCTGAATTATGCTTTCTGATTCGTAACACCTCATCAGCTTCATCAGAACTGAATACCGAAAAATGGCGGATGCCACACTCTTCTGCAATCTTTACAAATTGTTTGATACCATGTCCATAGGCGTTGCCCTTCACAACCGATGAAATGGTTATGTCATCTCCCAAATGGTTCCTAATGAAATCCAAATTAATTTGCAATGCAGATTTACTCAAAAATATAGTTGAAGGGCTTTTTATCATTTATTTACAATTTGATCAATTATAGATTCAAACATTTTTAATCCAATAGGTATTATTTGATCTGGAAAATCATAATCTGGATTGTGCAAATCTGGGCAATCGACCCCAGCTCCCAATCCAAACATTGCCCCCTCGTACTTTTTTGTGAAAAGTCCAAAATCTTCACTCCACCTAAATGGCTCTGTTCTTACAACTGAATCGAAATCGTTCTTTTCAGCGGCATCAGCAATGATCTTTTGGCACTTTTCAGAATTGGTAGTCGCGGCAAATATTTCGGTCTTCTCAAAAGTTATTTTCAGTCCATAGTTTTCAGCTGTTTGTTTGGCAAAATCAGAAGCTTCTTCCGTTAGTATTGTCAGATCATCATCTTTATAAGCACGTAATGTAGCCATAATATGGGCATGCCCCGGGGAAACCCCAAAAGCTTTAGTCCCTAACTGCGCATGTACCACCGTAACTATTGCAAAATCACTCAAGGTCAAGGATTTATTTGAGAGGGAATGCCATTTCTCTACAATTTTGGCCATAGCCAAAGCAGGTGAGTTACCATTTTCAGGTTCTGCAGCATGGGACGTTTTGCCTTCTAACCTAACAATGAGACCCTGAGACGCAGAAGCAAACGTACCTTCACGCATTACTATTTGGTTGGTTGGATATCCCGGAAGGTTGTGTAGTGCGAAAAAATAATCACAATCAAATTTCTCAAATACAGGATCGTTGATCATTCTTTCTGCTCCTTCCCCTGTTTCTTCAGCAGGTTGAAATAATAATATCACCTTTCCAGATTGAGGCCTGTTCTTGTTTAAATATGATGCCAGACCAGAAACCATTGCCATGTGGCCGTCATGTCCACACTTGTGACTTATCCCAGCTACTTTTGATCGATAGGCCATCTCATTTACCTCCTGAATCGGTAGTGCATCCAATTCAGATCGAATGACAACAGTTGGGCCAGGTACTTTTCCGTTGTAAACAAACAAAAGACCTGCACCTCCTACTCCTTCTATTGCCTCATCTGGAGCATGTTGGGTAACAAATGCCTTTATTCTTTTGGCCGTGTTTTTCTCTTCTCCAGATAATTCAGGGTGTTGATGGAGTTCTTGTCTAAACTTGATTAGTTCATCTAAAATATCGCTCAACGGTCTATTTCTTAAGTCGCATTTCTAAATACTTGTTAGTAAAGCCCAATTTTTCATAAAGTATTTTAGCTGGATTATTGGGCTCCACATGTAGTGCAATATCTCCATCAGCATTGTTAATTGCCTCAAGCATTAAGTTTTTACCAATACCATGGCCTCGGTAATCTTTATGCATGGCTATATAAACGAGTATATTTTCAGGAATATACCCCTCCATTCCTGTTCTGTTCACTATCACAGCTCCTACAATTTTATCTTTGTCGTTGGCTGTAACAGCAAATCCACCAGGAGAAACCCCACTGTTAAGTGCGTAGTCGAGGCATTTGGCAATATCTTCCTTTTTATCACCATACTCATCAAGATGAATTTCCAAAAAAGTTGCGATGGCGTTACGTTCGATCATGCCTATCGTTTCAGAAGGGCGTAATATCTTATACGTTATTGAATGTTTAATGTCATTCATGTTTTTCGATTTATGATAATTTAATGGTCAATAAATAGTTACCTAAAACCATTATGTTTAGTTGGCTTAGTAACTATCTGTTATTCAATTTCAATCTTTTGTAAATTTATTAACAATAATAAAAGTCAAAAAGGAGGCTGTTATGCCATAAATATTTGCATCAAGTCCAAATGGCAGGCTTACTTTGCCAAGGATTAATATCAAAGTCGTACCACCACCTATTAACATAGCCCAAAATGCCGCTTCAGGTCGCGTGTTTTTCCAAAAAAGTGCCGCTAGCAAAGGAACGAACAACCCAGATACCATAAAAGCATATGAATATAGCATTAATTCCAGCACATCCGTCATATACATGGCAAGAATCAGTGCTAATACACCAACAATCAAGGTCAAGATTTGGCTAATTTTGACAACTTGCTTGTCAGATTTGCCGATATGAAGCCACTTGCCAAATACATCGGTGAGTAGGTTGCCCGAGGCAGCCATCAAGCAACTATCTGCTGTAGACATAATTGCTGAAAAATAGGCTGACATCATAAGTCCCATTAATCCAACTGGCAAAATTGATCGGAGTAATAACGGTAACCCAAGTTCAGCGTCCATTGAAGCTACCTCACCAAAGCCTAACGATGCGAACATGCCTTGCTCAGCCGCAACCCTACCAAAGAGACCCAGCATTACACCCATAAGAGCCATTATAGGCCACTCAAATAATCCTGCTATAAACCATGCTTTTTTAGCTGTTTTTTCATCTTTGCAAGCATATATTCGTTGGTACAATGTCATCCCTACAAACCAGATAGGAATTATTGTTATTCCCCAGTTCACGAACGTTTGCCAACTGATATTATTAAATTGCAGAAATTCCGGTGCCAGAGTCGATTTGATGGTTTCATAGCCACCTACAGCATAATATCCCATTGGAATTCCAATAAAAATTAATCCCGACATTAGGATTATCCATTGTATAGTGTCAGTATATATTACAGCCTTCATACCACCCAGTACAGTATAACCAATGGCAATAACACCCATTATTAACAAGGCACTGTTAAGATTGAGTCCAACAAATGAAGCAGATGCAAGCTTTGCTCCAGCCAATATTTGGGAGCTAGTAAAGCCTATATACCCAATAGCCGAGATGACTCCTGCCAACAGTGCTACTTTAGGATTATAAAAATGAGCAAAAATCTGTGGAAAAGTGAGCAGATTTTTAGTTTTTGAAAGTGTGCTGACCTTAGGTATTAAAAATACAGCTGCCAGCCATGCACCTATAAGTCCGGTAAATAACATCCAAGATCCTGAAATACCAATTGTAAATCCTAGTCCACCTAGTCCAATGGAAAAACCTCCACCAACGTCTGTGGCTACGACTGAAAGTCCAACATGCCAGGAACCCATAGATCTACCTCCAACATAATAATCATCTGCCGTTTTGTTCTTTTTTAAAAAGAAAAACCCCACTCCCAACATGGCTATCATGTAGATGACAAAAATGGTTATATCTATGTAGTGCATGCATATTTAGTTTCTATAGAAATTAATTTCAAGCAAAAATAGGCATATAACCTTTGTTTATCCACTTTATAAGTGACTAATCCGAATTAAAATGAAATTATAGTTTGTATAGAAATTAATAAGCCTCTATTGGCCACTGATTTCATCGACAGTAATTACGGGAGATGCCTCAATATCCTGAATACCCATAAATTCAATAAGTAGATCAAAGGCCGTTTCAAGTTCCGCTATTTTTTTAGGAGTGGTTTCTTCCAGTTTTTGTGCTAATTTCTCATGCATCAGCTTAGGCGTTGTTCGAAGTAACTTTTGGCCCAATACTGTGAGTACTATAAAACTTACCCTCCTATCCAATGGATTAGGCAATCGGGCAATCCAGCCTTTCTTTTCGAGTCTGGTAATGATCCCTGTGATAGTGCTTGAATTTAAGTTCAGATAATGAGAAACCTGCTTATGCGTAGCTTTGAACCCTGGTTGGTTACTCAAAAAATTAAGTGTAAGCAATTGGGGAATACTTATACCATATTCCTTCTGAACCCGTTTTGATTCCAAATTAACGGATCGTAGAATCTTGCGTATATTGATAAGTATGCTTGTGGAATCCACTTTGTTTAATTTATTTCAAATTAAAGACATTCTTCCATGGATAAGAAGGAAGATTTATGCCATTTTATATTTATTTTGAGGTCTATGAAGTATTTGGTGCTATTGGGTTTACTATTTTTTGGCCAAAGTGGCCATAGTCAAGTGTATTTGAAATTAGCCAAACTCAAATATGATGGTGGTGGTGACTGGTACGCTAATAAAACGGCTTTACCCAATCTCGCTAAGTTTTGTAATGCAAATATGAGTATGAACTTCGATACGGATGACGAAGTCGTAGATGTGAGCAGTCCCGATTTGTTTCTTTACCCCTATATCTATATGACCGGCCACGGCAATGTAGTATTTTCCAGAAGTGATGCTCAAAACTTAAGAACTTATCTTGAAGCGGGTGGTTTTCTGCATATTGATGACAACTATGGTCTGGATCAATTTATAAGGCTTGAAATGAAGAAGGTTTTTCCTGAACTTGATTTCGTGGAATTACCTTTTAATCATCCTATCTACCACCAACAATTTGAGTTTAAAGATGGTCTGCCCAAAATACATGAACATGATGGGAAGCCTGCACAAGGTTATGGGTTAGTTTACAATGGTCGATTGGTTTGCTATTATAGCTATGAATCTGACCTTGGAAATGGATGGGAAGACCAATCCATTTATAATGACCCAGAGACTAAACGCCAACAAGCATTAAAAATGGGAGCTAATATCATTTCCTATTGTTTCACTCAGTATCAGTAATTACCCGTTTTTAACTGCAAATAGCATAGAGTTCTAAAATAAATATTTGTTATAACTAACTTTTTAGTTGTATAACTAATTAATTAGTATTACATTTAAATTATGAAAGAACTAACACGTGCTGAAGAGCAAATAATGCAAATCCTTTGGCAGCTAAAAAAGGCCTTTGTAAAGGACATTATCGAAAAAATGCCTGAACCGAAGCCAGCCTACAATACAGTTTCCACTATTATTAGAATATTGGAGCAAAAAGGCTTTGTGAACCATAAAGCTTATGGCAAAACACACGAATATTTTGCTGTGGTACCAAAAGATAAATACAGTAAGTTTTATCTCAACAACTTCCTGTCAGGGTATTTCAGTGGTTCTTTTGAGAACCTCGTTTCATTTTTTGCCAAAGAAAATGATTTAAATGTACAAGAGGTTGAGGAACTGATGAAGCACCTAAAAAAGGATATAAACAAAGACACAGATGAATAGTATATTTCAATATTTCGTTGAAGCCAATCTATGTTTAATCGTACTTGGCTTTATATATATAGTCTTTCTACGCAAAGAAGTGGATTTCAAATTTCGCAGGGGCTATATTCTACTGGCGGCTATAATTATACTCGCCTCCCCCCTCATTAAGCTACCCTTTTTAGGTGTTGAAGGAATCAATATTGTAAAGGATATAGAAACCATAATACTACCTGAGCTGGTCATTGGTGATGCACCAGAGGCTGTTAGTACTCAGTATGATTCTTATCTTTCAATAGGCAAGACTGCTGGACTAGTATATTTAGGAATAACTGCCCTTTTGGCCTTGAATTTTCTTTTTCAGCTCTTCCAAATAGGTTGGTTTTACAAGTCATTCAATAGAAAGAGCGCGAAGATCAAGGGTTATAAAATAATAGAGACAAATGGTGTATTACCAACCTTTTCATTCTTTAGAGTTATTTTCTTTGACAATTCCATAAATCTAAATCTAGATGAAAAGAATAAGATTATTGAACATGAAATTGTCCATATTAAGCAGTTTCATAGTCTCGACATTGTTTTAACGGAAATTATTAAGATCATTTTTTGGTATAATCCTCTTGCCTGGTATTTTAAAAATGAGGCTCAGGATCTCCATGAATTTCTAGCCGATCGGGAGGTAATAAAAACCACAGATCAGGAAAATTACAATAGCCTTTTGGCCAAAATGACCCTTACTAAAGCACATTTATCACTTGGCCATCATTTTAATAAATCTAAAACCTTAAAAAGAATAGCAATGATGAAATTTAAAAACAAGCGTGTGAATCAATGGAAAAGAGCATTAATCATTCCATTGGTAATATTTACCGTAGCGGTGATTAGCTGTAACGATGAGGTAATGAAGGATGTGAATACTGTAATGGAAACGGCAAGTCAGAAGGAAGTACCAGCTGACCTGCAACCAAAACTACATGAGCTTCAACTGAAATTTCCAAATGCAGATTTCATCTATCTTGAAACTGCAGGAAATTCAAAAGAGGCATTAAAGAACTTGCATGATATCGACCCGAAAAGTATCGCTTATATGAACGTAAATAAGGAGGAAGAAAAAATAGGTATTCTCTTTGATAAAAGTGGCAATTTTCAAAATCTCAAGAGTCTAAGTAACGAAGGACAAAATGAGGTTTTTACAATTGTTGATGAAGCAGCTATGCCAGAGGGAGGATATGATGCATTTTACCAAAGAATAGCTTCTATCTTAAAGTATCCCGTTCAAGCTAAGGAGGCAGGCGTTGAAGGTAAAGTTTATATACAATTTATCATTGAGAAGAATGGGGATCTTTCGGAGGCTACTGTTTTAAAGGGTATTGGACACGGTTGTGATGAGGCAGCCGTTAATGCTCTTTTAAATTCAGGTAATTGGTCTAGTCCGACTCAAAATGGGAAACCAGTTAGACAGCGAATTGTCATGCCGATTTCCTTTAGCTTATAATTCACAATATTAGAAATACAAAAAGAGCTGACATGTAACATGTCAGCTCTTTTTGTATTTTGATAGTGACTTCACGAAGTATTTATATAAAGGTCTCCCCGGATTCATTCCGGGACTTGTTCCGGTATCCCTGAATTAGTAGTACTGAATCTCAATTCCTTTATCAATTTTTTATTTGAAAGGTTAGTTCACTTTGGAGGGTAAGGCGAAAAAATGGCGTGGCGGTGTGTGACGGTGCAGCGGGGTTGGATATTTGAGCGTTGGATGTAGCGCGGTATTTTTTCAAGGCTTTTTTGCTTCGTTTTTTGGCCTCAAAAAATGAAGGGATGAAGTGGCTAAAACCCTACCGGACTTGTTCCTGTATCCCTGAATTAGTAGCACTTGCCCTTGTTGGTTTTATCTCCAACAAGTAAAGGTCATTTGCTCGGGTAAGGCTTGTAGTAAAAAGTACTTGATAGGCTAGTCGCTTATTTCTGACACTTTTTGCATTCGCCCAAAAAGTGTCCAAAAACGCTTGCCAGAATAATCCTTCCACCCGCTTGGCCTACACACGCTCGGTATTCTGGCGGGCCTACGCTCTTTGCTTCTACGAAGCAGTTGGGGACTTCGAGCCCAGCCATCCGAAGGCGCTCCAAGCCATCGGATGGCTTTAAATAGGAGCATTAGTTCACTTAGGAGGGCAAGGTGAAAAAATGGCGTGGCGGTGTGTGATGGTGCAGCAGGGTTGGACTTTTGAGCGCTGGATGTAGCGCGGTATTTTTTTAAGGCTTTTTTGCTTCGTTTTTTGGCCTCAAAAAATGAAGAACAAGGAATGGTGAATTTTGAACGAATAACGATCAACCAATACCAATTTTATAAATCAATGTAGAATAACGAATTACGAATACATTGACAGATTAAGGCTATTGGCATGAACAAGACTAGCGGTATAATGTACTTGACTAAGTCACTTACTTATTTCTGACACTTTTTGCATTCGCCCAAAAAGTGTCCAAAAACGCTTGCCAGAATAATCCTTTCGCCCACATGGCCTGCGCACGCCCGGTATTCTGGCAGTCAGCCCGCTTTGCTTCTACGAAGCAGTGGAGGACTACAAGCTATCCACTCTCCAGCCATCGGATGGCTTTCAATAGGAATCATTAGTTCACTTAGGAGGCCGAGGCGAAAAAATGGCGTGGCGGTGTGTGACAGTGCAGCAGGGCAGGCTTGCCGAAGCCCCCTTACCCCTTCTTAAAAACCTCTTCCAACTTATCGTCCAGTGCTTTGCCTCTCAAGTTTTTCCCGATGATTTTACCTTCCGGATCAAGGAGAAGCGCAAATGGAATGGCTTTAATATTATATAATTTTGCTGCCTCACTATTCCAGTATTTCAAGTCAGACACTTGTGTCCAGTGCAGTCCATCTTGCTCAATCGCTTGAAGCCAATCTTCACGCTTTCGGTCTAACGAAACACCATATACTTCAAATCCTTTATCTTTGAACTTATGATAAGCCTTAACCACATTGGGGTTTTCCTTTCTACAAGGTCCACACCACTTAGCCCAAAAGTCTACTAAAACATATTTTCCTCTTAACGAAGAAAGTTTTACAATTTCTCCATCCTGATTTGGTAACGCAATATCTGGTGCAACCTGGCCTATTGCCAATTGCTTACTTTGTTCAACATCATCAATAAACTCTTTAGCTATTGGGGAGTTGGCCAAAGCTGTTTTAGCTTTATCGGCTACAGAAACATAGGTAGCATGGAACTTATCTTTATCTAAAAATCTTCCTGACCTCAATATTTCCAATACACCTAATGTAGCTCCTGCCGAGTCAATTTTATTAACAATAACCTTCTTAAATTCATCATCCATCACCACATAGTCCGCTCTTAACTTTTCCATAGCCTCTTCATCACCTTCCTGATTGGCTTTTACAAAAAGACTATTAAGCTCCTGCATTTCTTTAGAGGCTTGAAAATCAGCATTGAGTTGCTGAATCATTCCTATAAAGTCATGATCGCTAGAACCTGTAACCTCGGCAAAACCTTTTTGGTTATTACCATCCACTTTAACTTTGATATCATCTTTGTCTAAAATAACGTTTACATATTGCTGATTATAGAAATTCATTCGATAATAGCCTGGTCTTTCAATGGCTACTTTCTCACTGAACGAATAATTTTCATCCAAATTAATGGTATCGATAGGCACAGGCTTGTTACCTACATACTCTTCCAGTAATATCATCCCACTCTGTGGATAACTTACTGAGCCAGATATGGTAATGCCATTGACGTCATCATTCTTAACCTCCCCATTACCAGAGGAACATGCTGAAATCGTTACAATACTTAAAAAAGATAATAGTGTTATTCTTAATATCATTCCTTTATTTTTAGTTATTTAGTTATTTGAAATTAACCAAGCCTTGCTCTTAATAGTTCGCTAGCGACCTTCGGATCGGCTTTTCCTTTACTTCTTTTCATTAATTCTCCCATAAACATACTCAAAATTCCCTTTTGTCCTTGCTGATACTGCTTTACCTTTTCAGGAAACTCACTAACAATAGCATCAATTATCTCTCCGAGCTTATCACTATCGCTATCTTGAATAAGATTAAGTGCTTCAGCTATTTCTAGGGCGGTTTTGTCGGGAGATTTCAACAGCTCAGGAAACAAATGTTGAGAAGCACCTGAAAAACTGACCTTTCCCCCATCAACTAGAGCTATCAATTCTGATAATCGCTCCACTGGTAACGTAAAATCGCTTATAATAAGTCCGTGTTCATTTAAATACGATTTTACAGGACCCATCACCCAGTTGGAGGCTGCCTTATAATTAGGCGTGTGTCTGCAGATTTTCTCAAAAAATACTGCAGTTTCTCTGTCATCAGTTAGAACTCGAGCATCATAGGCTGGCAGGCCATATTCATTTATAAATTTCAAAGAAAGTTCTCTGGGAAGACTAGGCATTGAACTTACAATCCCCTGAAGCCACTTCTCTGATATGCGTACTGGACTAAGGTCGGGATCAGGAAAATAACGGTAGTCATTCAACGCTTCCTTTGTACGCATTCCTGATGTAGTACCCGTACTGGAATCAAAATCTCTTGTTTCTGACTCGATTATTTCACCGGATTCAACGGCATTTATCTGCCTTTCAATTTCGAAATCAATGGCACGCTGAACATTTCGCATAGAGTTCATATTCTTAACCTCTACTTTCGGCCCAAATTCAGAAGTGTTTACTGGCATTACGGAAATATTGGCATCACAACGCATTGAACCCTCTTCCATATTACCATCACAAATTTCAAGATAACGTACTAATCGCCTAACTTCAGTCAAAAAAGCATGGGCTTCATAGGAATCTTTTAGTACCGGTTCAGTAACTATCTCGATTAGTGGGACACCTGACCTATTGTAATCGACTAGCGTATCCTCCTCCTCATCTAGGTGTATAGATTTTCCTGCATCTTCCTCAATATGAATTCGGTTTAATGCGATATTTCTTTCCGTCCCATCTTTTAAATTAATGGCCACATTACCACCCACACAAATTGGGGTTCTGTCCTGCGTGATCTGGTATCCTTTTGGTAGATCGGGATAGAAATAATTCTTCCTATCAAAAATCATCTCACGGGTAATCTCACAATTACAGGCCAGACCCATTTTGATAGCGTATTCTACTACTTTCTTGTTAAGTATAGGCAAAGTGCCAGGGTGTCCAAGGGTGATGGCACTAACATTAGAATTTGGCAAACTACCGTATTCCGTTGAATCAGAATTATAAATTTTAGATTTAGTAAGTAATTGGGCATGGACTTCAAGTCCAATGACTACAGTATATTTCTCTCTTAATGCTTTGTCCATTAAACTAAATATACTTTGCTGCGTTTTTCACTACCTTATCTAACCCAGTAATATCTTTACCGCCAGCAGTAGCATAAAATGGTTGGCCACCACCACCACCTTGTATCTCCTTGGCTAATTCTCGAACTATAGTTCCGGCATTAAGTCCCTTGTCTTTTACTAAATTATCGCTAATTACTACGGCAATTTGAGGTTTACCTTCTATATCAGCTGCGAGTACCATGAACAGGTTATCAACTACGTTTTTTATCTCAAAAGACAACTGTTTGAGTGCATCTGCATTAGGCAAGGATATTTTCTCTATTATTTTAACTATGCCATTTTCTTCTACTTTATTCGCTAGCAGTTCTTTCTTCAAATCTTTTGATTTGTCGGCATATAAAAGTTGAACTTCCTTTTCAAGTTGACATTTTTCTTCCATCAGTTGTTGAACAGAGGCTTTTAGGTCTGTACCCTTTAGCATTCCCTTAACCTCTGTGAGGAGTTTGAGTTGTTCATTTACATATTGCTCAGCTACCCCAGCGGTTATTGCTTCAATTCTTCTCACTCCGGCAGCAATAGAACTTTCAGAGATAATCTTAAAATAGCCAATATTTCCTGTGGCCTGAACGTGTGTTCCGCCACACAATTCTACGGATGCTCCGAATCTAACTACACGGACATGGTCTCCATATTTTTCACCAAAAAGCGCCATTGCCCCTAAACCTTTGGCCTCCTCAATAGGCATATTTCGGTGCTCATCGAGCTGAATATTCTCTCTAATTAACTGATTTACAATAAGTTCTACTTTATTGATCTCATCTGTAGTCATTTTTTGAAAATGAGAAAAATCAAACCTTAGTTCATTTTCATTCACCATAGACCCTTTTTGTTCTACATGTGTACCCAGTACGCTTCTCAATGCAAAGTGAAGTAAATGGGTGGCCGTATGATTGTTCATGGTGAGTGAACGTTTGGCCCTATTTACAATAGCTTTAAATTTGGCATCAACCTGCTTTGGTAGCCTTTCAACTATATGAACAATAAGCTCATTTTCCTTTTTTGTGTCTAATACCTTAAGTGTTTCGTTTTCAGTCTCCAAAGTGCCATTGTCACCAACTTGTCCACCGCTTTCTGCATAAAATGGAGTTTTATCCAACACAAGCTGATAAATCTCCTTTCCTTTTTGCTTTATGGTTCTAAATTGTACTATGTGAGATGTGAATTCCAGATTGTCATAACCTACAAATTCTACCTTATTCACTTTTTTAATAATTGTCCAATCTCCCGTTTCTTTAACGGCATCAGCTTTTGACCTGTCTTTTTGCTGTTTCATAGCAGCAGTAAACCCTTTTTCATCAACCGAAAGGCCGTTCTCACGGGCTATCAATGAGGTCAAGTCATAAGGAAACCCAAATGTATCATACAATTCAAAGGCCAATTCACCTTTAATAACCTTAGATTTAGATCTGCGAAGGCTTTCTTTAATCGTATCTAATTTCTTAAGCCCGTTTTCCAATGTTTTTAAGAAGGCTATTTCTTCTTGCTCAATAACCTTGGCAACAAAGTCCTTTTGAGCCCTTAATTCAGGAAATACGTCACCTAATTGTCCATCTAAAATTTCAACCAATTCATAAATAAAAGCTTGATTGAAGTTTAAAAATGTAAATCCGTAGCGTACCGCTCTCCTTAAAATACGCCTAATCACATATCCAGCGCCTGTATTGGAAGGCAACTGGCCATCTGCTATGGCGAATGCTATTGCTCTAACATGATCAGCAACTACCCGAAGTGCAATATCAATTTGCTCTTCTTTTCCGTAGGTTACTCCTGCCTTTTTGGCCAAATAGTCAATGAGAGGAGTAAATACATCGGTATCATAATTTGATTTTTTATTCTGAATGGCCATACAAAGCCTTTCAAATCCCATTCCAGTATCTACATGTTTAGCTGGTAAATTCACAAGCTTGCCCGAGGCTTGCCTATTAAACTCCATAAAAACAAGATTCCAAATTTCAACCACCTGAGGATGATCCATGTTTACAAGGTCTTTCCCAGGTTTGATTTTCACCTCATCCTCTCCCCTTAAATCAATATGAATTTCTGAGCAGGGGCCACAAGGTCCTGTATCACCCATCTCCCAGAAGTTATCTTTTTTGGATCCATATATTATGCGGTCTTCAGGTACAATCTGCTTCCATAAATCAAATGCCTCCTGATCAAGCCCCAAATTATCAGACTTGTCCCCACCAAATACTGATACATAAAGTCTGTCTTTTGGTAATTTAAATTCTACTGTTAACAGCTCCCACGCCCATTCTATGGCCTCTTTTTTAAAATAATCACCAAATGACCAATTTCCAAGCATTTCAAACATCGTATGATGATAGGTATCAAAACCCACTTCCTCCAAGTCATTATGCTTACCAGAAACACGAAGGCATTTCTGCGTATCAACCACACGTTTAAATTTTGGGGTTTCATTGCCAAGGAATAAATCCTTGAACTGATTCATCCCCGCATTGGTGAACATCAATGTAGGATCATTCTTATTTACCAAAGGAGCAGATTCTACTACTTTGTGTTTTTTACCTTCGAAAAAATTTAGAAATTTTTGCCTTACCGACCTAGAATCCATTGATTATAAAAAAAAATGATAAATTTGCACCTGAATGTGTTTTTCCAAGAAAAATGATATATTGCATTTCATAAAACCCTTAGTAAGGGTTGAAATTCGCAATTTTTTGATCTTAATGATACAAAGAGCACAAAAATAGTAGTTTTTAGCTTAGAATATTAATGGCGCGAATAAAATATTACTACGATACAGAAACATGCCGCTATGAGCGTGCAAAAGTCACTAAATCGGACGTTACATTAAACTTTTTAGGTTTTTTAGCGACTGCTTTGGTCATGGGCTTTAGCATGGTGGTGATTTATAATACTTATTTCGAAACTCCTGTTGAGGCACAACTTAAAAAAGAAAACAGGGAACTCAAAAAACATTACAATGCACTAGAATCTGAAATGAATGAAGTGGATGATGTAATTAATGCCCTTTCTGAACGAGATAATAACATATACAGAAAAATATATGAAGCAGAGCCTTTGCCGGCAACAGTACTTGAGGCTGGTCGTGGTGGTGCCGAATTATACAAAGACATTATGGAAAAGGGGCTTCAAGATGAAGAACTTGTAATAAAAAACGCTCGAAAAATAGATAAACTAAGAAGAAAGGCTAGTATAGTTAACCAATCTTTTGACGAAATAATGAATTTAGCTAAGTCAAATGAGGACTTATTAAAAGCAATTCCATCTATTCAACCTATTTTCAATCCTGAGAATACAAAATTAGGATCTGGATTTGGGCATCGTATCAATCCGTTTCATAAAGCACGAGTAATGCACTCAGGCCTTGACTATGCTGCACCAAGGGGCACAGAAGTATATGCTACTGGTAATGGAACAGTGAAGTTCATAAAAACTAAAAGTGAGTTACAGACTGGATATGGCAACTATATAGAAATTGACCATGGTTTTGGCTACGTAACAAAATATGCGCATTTAAGTAATATAGATGTTAAAGTTGGCGAGAAAGTAGAGAGAGGGCAAGTTATAGGTCTTGTAGGTAGCAGTGGGGGCTCAACAGCACCTCATGTACACTACGAAGTAATAAAGAATGGCACTAAGGTAGATCCTATCAATTACGTGTTCAACGGAATTAATAACCATGACTATAGGAAATTGACTGAATTGGCAGCACGCGAAAACCAGTCCTTTGACTAATTTTTTAAACTATTTGAATACTTTTTAAGCACATGGCTAAAATAAGATACTTCTACGATACAGAGACCTGCAAATATGAGCCTATTAAGGTGACTAAGGGCAGCATGTTTCTAAACGTGGTAGGATTCCTTACATTATCATTAATAATGGCTTTTGGATTGATTTATATCTATCAGGCAAACTTCACGTCTGTAAAGGAATCTAACTTACGTGCAGAGAATAATAACTTAAAATTGGAATGGAGCATATTGAAAGAAAAATTGAGCAATGCTTATTCTAATACAAGTGAACTCCAATACAAGGATGATAAAATATATAGAGTAATCCTTGATACAGATGAGATTCCTACTACGATTAGAGAAGGTGGTGTCGGTGGTCACAATAAATATGAAAGACTGAGTGAACAAGGGCTTGAAGATTCTGAGCTAATAATTGGGACTTATCAGCTAGTCGATAACTTGAAGAAGAAACTTTATATCCAGAGTAAATCTTACGATCAAATATCAACAATCCTCGGTGAAAAAGAACGAATGTGGGCCTCAAGACCCGCTATTCAACCTATTAACAATAAAGAGTTGACAAGACTTCATACAACTTTTGGTCGTAGATTTCATCCTATTCTTAAAAAATGGATAAACCATGACGGGCTTGATTTCACTGCAGCGAAAGGAACACCGGTATATGCTACTGGAGATGGAATTATCACTGCCTCATACAAATCTTCTACTTATGGTAATGTAATTTTTATCAATCACGGTTACGGCTATCAAACGCGATATGCACATCTCACCCAGTATATTGTAACGAGAGGAGAAAGCGTAAAACGTGGCCAAGTAATTGGTTATGTTGGAAGTACAGGAAGGTCCAGTGGTTCCCACCTTCACTACGAGGTGCTTT
Organism: Fulvivirga sp.; assembly: GCA_048268855.1. Taxonomy (GTDB): domain Bacteria; phylum Bacteroidota; class Bacteroidia; order Cytophagales; family Cyclobacteriaceae; genus Fulvivirga. The sequence goes on along the minus strand of JBLWUR010000002.1, from coordinate 32,034 downwards.
ATAATTACAAGCCCATTAATCCTATCAACTTTTTCCAACGTGATCTGGATAATGAAGAGTACGAAAAACTGATAGAAATATCCAAGCAAGAGACTATTCCTTTGGATTAATAAATATCCCCAAAAGATTTCAGCTTAAATCAGTGGCCATTAGTTTTGCGGCAAACTTACTGTATGCCTAAAATTAATTCTGCACTCCTCAAATCTATTTGCCTTGTACTGGCTTTTAGTGCTTGTAAAGTTGTTCAAAAGACAACTGATCCAAACACTAAAGTTGTTGAGGATCAACCGGTTAAATTAGATACCATTAGCGTTGATAGCGTTTTACTATCAAAACAACCTCCACTCATTCGAGACTCTGTAGATATTGCAGTACACCGGCTATTGAAAGACACAGTTTCTATTATTGGTGTTGGTGATATTATGATGGGTACAAATTTTCCTGATAACAGCTACCTCCCACCATCAAATGGTAAAATGCTTTGGAATGAAGTTAAGGATACATTGAGGGATGCAGATGTGACTTTTGGCAACCTAGAAGGTGTAATTTTAAATGAGGGTGGTGAAGCGAAAAACTGCAACAACCCTAAATTATGCTATATTTTCCGATCTCCAGAAAAATTAATGAGCAATTTGGTTGATGCCGGTTTTGATGTAATGAGTACAGCGAATAACCATGCAGGTGACTTTGGGGATACGGGGAGAAAAAACACCATGAGAGTACTGGATTCATTGAAAATCGAACATGCGGGACAAATAAGTAAGCCTTATACAACCTTTATGATTGATGGGATGAAATATGGCTTTGCTGCGTTTGCTCCAAATTCCGGAACGGTGAGTATCAACGACTATGAAAATGCCAAAAAGATAGTTCAACATTTAGATTCAGTAAGTGACATTGTTATTGTTTCATTCCATGGGGGTGCTGAAGGTAGTGACTATCAACATGTAACTGGCAAAAACGAATATTATCTTGGTGAAAACCGTGGCAATGTAATACTATTTGCACATACCGTTATAGATGCAGGTGCTGACATAGTGTTTGGTCATGGTCCACATGTAACAAGAGCCATGGAGGTATACAAAAAGCGTTTTATAGCTTATAGTTTAGGTAATTTCTGCACCTATGCAAGATTCAACCTCAGTGGGCCGAATGGTATTGCCCCTATTGTAAAAGTTTTCACAAAACCTGATGGAGAATTCTTATACGGAAAAATTACTTCAACTATTCAGCGAGGTGCCGGTGGACCTAAAATAGATGATGCTAAGGGGGCAATTAAAATTATAAAGGCATTAATTGAAAAAGATTTTCCAGATGGTGTGATAAAAATTGACGAAAATGGAAGAATTAACTATCTTCAAAATTAATTATGCCTTACAAAGAAAAAACCATTGAAAAGAAATACTTTGCTATTGGTGAAGTGGCAAGTATGTTTAAAGTGGCCACTTCTTTGATTAGGTTTTGGGAGAGTGAATTTGACCTAATCAAGCCAAAAAAAAACAGGAAAGGCAATAGACAATTCACAAAAGAAGATATTGAAAATGTCAAAATCATCTATCATTTAGTAAAAGAACGCGGTTTTACCCTCCAAGGGGCAAAAGACATGCTGAAAAATAATTCAGATCAATTGAAGGATAAAATGGAGATGATAGATTCTCTAACCAAAGTTCGTGCTTTTCTTGTAGACCTTAAAAAGAACATCTCTTAGCAATTTTATACTGATGGATCAGAATAGATTAGCACAGGTGGCGCTAAATTTTATTCCTGGTGTTGGCCATATGTTGGTAAAGCAACTTGTGAGTTATTGTGGCTCAGCCGAAGATGTTTTAAAAGCTTCTAAAAGTAAACTTCTTAAAATTCCTGGTATCGGAGCACAAACGGCCTCGGCAATTTTAAGTAATAAACATATTCAAAAAGCAGAAGATGAACTGGCCATATGCGAAAAATATGGTATTAAACTTCTGCTCCATACAGATCCTGAATTTCCGAAAAGGCTCAACCAGCTAAATGACGCTCCCTCATTACTTTATTATAATGGTAATGCCGATTTAAATGCTTCTAAAGTTGTTGCCATTGTAGGAACAAGAAAAGCTACCGACTACGGTAAGGATATTACAGAGCATTTAATAGAACAACTTATTCCACATAATCCCATTATCGTAAGTGGTTTGGCTTATGGCATTGATATTTGTGCTCACAAAGCCGCACTCAAAAACAACCTTGAAACCATAGGGGTGCTGGCAAGTGGTGTAAACGTCATATACCCTGCTGTACACCGAGAGATAGCCCACAAAATGATTGGACAAGGTGGACTACTGTCGGAGAATACAATTGATAGCAAACCAGATGCACCTAAGTTCCCTGCTAGAAATAGAATTATTGCAGGAATGGCAGATGCTGTGTTAGTTATTGAGGCTGCTGCCCGTGGGGGTGCATTAATAACTGCTGAAATTGCTAATAGCTATAATAAAGACGTTTTTGCCGTCCCTGGCCCACTAAATGCTGAATATTCAGCGGGTTGCAATAACCTCATCAAAATCAACAAAGCAAATCTGCTCACCTCAGTAAAAGACTTGGAATATCTTATGAATTGGGAAGCTGGAGAAGTAGTTACTGAAAAGTTATCTTTTGATTTGGATAGTTTTGAGGAAGATGAAAGGCTTGTAATTAGTGAACTAATATCTCAAAAGGAGTCCATTATGATTGACAATTTAAGCTGGAAGACACAACTACCCATTAGCAAACTAGCATCGGTCCTATTAAATCTAGAGTTTAAAGGTTTTGTTAATTCATTACCTGGCAAACGATACAGACTCACAGTCAAAAACTAAGATGCAAAACTATGTAGGTGGATTTAGACATTAGATTTTAGACGCAAGACCTTTTTAATTAATGATGATCATTCTTTTGAGTATATAAAATCTTGCATCTAATATCTGACAATTAGGTTTGTAGAAGCTATAGCCAAATGCAATAAAATACATAGTTTTACTCCACTTCGTGAGAATAAAATGGACAATTACTATCATATTTTAGGCCTAAAAAATAACGCTTCTACCGATGAAATTAAAAAGGCCTATCGTCAACTGGCCAAAAAATACCATCCCGATAAAGACCCATCTAAGGAAGAAGCATTTAAACGGATAAGCAATGCCTATAAACATTTGACTGATCCTATCTTAAAGGAACGGTTCGATGCCTCTTTAAGACCTCCTACTTCACCAAAATATAACTCTGGTAGGCGAAATTATACCAATCGCACCACTTTTTATACTAGTGAAAAACCGTATTACACTTCAAGAATGAGGCTGTATGGCACCCTGTTGTCAATTGGGTTTGTCTTAACTATGATCCTACTTGCTATGGGGCTAATGTATAAGGCGAGTAATTATAGCTACAATGAGGGCTTGACATTGGTAACTGATAAAAAACCTAGACAAGCACTTCAAAAATTCGATGATGCCATTAGTTTTTTTGGTGAGCGATCAGGCGAAGCGAGTATTGCAGCATCTCGCTTATTATTAAATATTAATCCACAGAGTGCACTAAAATTTGTAAATAAAGGCTTAAAAAATACTTTTAAAGAACAATATCTAGCAGAACTACATTTTCTAAAAGCTAAGGCCTTGAAATTCAACCATCAGTTTAAAGAAGCCCAAGTTGAGTTCAACACCTCGGATGAAATGGGCTATTTAAAGGATAGTGTGATGCTACAATTAGGCCTATTGAATGCTTTTCAACTTAAAGATTATGAAAATGGTCTTTCTAATTTTGAGTACATTCTACAGAGTGATCAAACCAATTCCACTGGCCTATTTGGCAAAGCTTGGTGTTTGCAAAAACTCAATAAGCATCAGAAAGCCATAGAAGAATTCAATCAACTTTTAAAATTTGATGACAAAAACGCAATAGGTTACTACTATCGAGGGCAAAGTGAGATTATACTGGGAGATACACTAGGTGCATGTTCCGACTTTGAGAAAGCCCATCAGTTTGGTTACATTTTAGCAGAACAAATAGTTCTTAAGTATTGTAATCAAGATTAGTGTCCGCTATCACTTCCAAATACTTGTTGATTGCACTTTTCTCGAATGATTTCGTATGCTTTGATATCACCTAACTCTCCTGCCTTACTTAGGTCAAGGCAACCCTCCTTCTGTTGGCCAAATTCAAGCCGCAAAACACCTCTTAAAAAATAGGCATCTAAACTTTTAGGGTTAAGATCAATGATCTTGGTACAATCAGAAATAGCATCCTGATAGGCCTCAAGCTGTTGTTTAGCCTGCCCCCTTTTATAATAGGCATCTAAATGATTTGGATTAAGCTCTATGGTTTTTGTAAAATCATCAATGGCTCCATAATAATCCTGCAATTTGAATTTAATTACCCCTCTCGAGAAGTATCCATCAGCAAATTTTGAGTTTTTTTCAACGGAATTACTAAAGTCTTTCATCGCCCCATGCAAATCGTCAAATTCTTCCTTCACACGACCACGTAAATAGTAAGCCTGAAAATAGTTAGGATCTAATTCGATGGCTTTATTATAATTGATTATAGCCTGCATGTATTCCCTATTCTCATACATTATCTTCCCTTGATCGGTATATTCTTTAGCAGATTGTGCGAATACTGTCACGCCAGATATAATAAGAAAAAGTGTGTATATGATAATTCGTTTGATCATTCTAGTATTATTTTTTGTTTAACAAAAATAGGAGCCAAAATAGTGCCTACTATTTAAATATAATTCAAATTAATGATATTGATCAAAAATAGCAGATGAAGCCATCACTGAGTTGTCAAGTTGCAGTTGGTTTAATCCCAATTCGGGAGTTTTAGTTGACAAGTAGGAAATAATTAATTCAGTGGCAATATTACCTACAAGATCATCTTTAGCCATCGGGCAACCGCCAAATCCTCTGATGGCGCCATCAAAACGTTTACAACCCGCTTCATAGGCAAATTTCACTTTGTCCAATGCGGAATTTGGATTAGAATGAAGGTGAGCTCCAAATTCTACATTGGGGTATTCCTTAATTAAATTGGTATACAAATAAGTGATGTTCTCCTTATCAGATACGCCTATAGTATCAGCTAAAGAAATAATTGAAATCCCCATTGAAGAAAGTATTCCTGTAAATTTCGCTACTATTTCAACATCAAAGGGATCATTATAAGGATTCCCAAAACCCATAGAAATATAAGAAACTAATACCTTATTTTTTTTTACACAGATCTCTTGAATTTCATTTAATGTATTCAGTGCCTCGATAATTGATTTATTAGTATTGCGCTGTTGAAAAGTTTCTGAAATGGAAAATGGAAAACCTAGATAAGTAATCTCATCAAATTCAGCCGCTTCCTGTGCCCCTCTTGTGTTAGCCACAATGGCCAACAATTTGGATTTACTACTCGACATATCGAGTTGACTTAATACCTCAGCGGTATCACGCAATTGGGGAATGGCTTTCGGAGAAACAAAACTTCCAAAATCAATGGTATCAAAGCCAACCTTTAACAATTGGTTGATATAATTTGACTTCTTTTCAGTTGGGATAAATTCGTGAATCCCTTGCATGGCATCCCTTGGACAATCAATTATTTTCATCAGTACGTGTTTGCAACAAATCTATCCTATCAGCATATAAAAGTCAAAAACTTAGATTGAGTGAAAGCGAGACCAAGGTCTAGCCGAGTGGGCAATACTTCGGTGGCCGGAAGATTTGACCGTATTTGCCTGTTTAAGCTGTCTGCTGAGGAATTGAGTGGGTTGATTAAATAAATAAAAAACATAAACTCCTAAAACAACTCCTTCGCAATACTATACACCGGGTCAGATTTACCCATTGAATAGTAATGTAGTACAGGAACTCCATATTCCATCAACTCTTTAGACTGCTGGATAGTCCACTCTACTCCTACTTGTTTGGCTTGGGCGTTATCCTTACAATTATCAATAGCATCAGCTAAATCTTCTGGGATATCAATATGAAAATAGCGCGGTAGTACTGAGATCTGCCTTTTAGTAGTAATGGGTTTCAATCCAGGGATAATGGGCACATTAATTCCTTCATTTCGGCAATTCTCCACAAAATCGAAGAACTTTTGATTGTCGAAAAACATCTGTGTAACAATATAGTCAGCCCCCATTTCCACTTTCATTTTAAGGTACTTCAAGTCGTTTTTCATATTGGGTGCCGTATAATGCTTTTCAGGATAACCTGCAACACCAATGCAAAAATCTGTAGGAGCGGCATTTTGTAGTTCCTCATCAGTATAGATGCCATGGTTCAAATCCTTTACCTGTTGGAGCAACTCAGAGGCATAATTATGGCCATCAGGTTCAGCTACAAACATTGGCTCTGTTTTGATCGCATCACCTTGGAGTACCAATACATTATGGATTCCTAGAAAGTCAAGGTCAATTAAGGCATTCTCAGTTTCTTCCTTATTAAATCCACCACAGATGATATGTGGTACCGCCTCCACTTCGTATCGGTTTTTAATGGCCGCACATATCCCAACCGTTCCTGGCCGCTTACGAATTGATTTACGTTCAAGTAAGCCATTGTCACGCTTCTTGTACACATATTCTTCTCTGTGGTAGGTCACATCAATAAACGGTGGCTTAAACTCCATCAATGGATCGATATGGCTGTATAGGTTTTTTATATTCTCGCCCTTCAAAGGAGGCAATATTTCAAAGCTGAATAAGGTCTTCTTTGCGTCCGCTATTTGTTCTGTAATCTTCATTTTTTTTGAAGTGTTAAAGTGTTCGGGTTAATTAGTGTTGAAGTTGGGAGGTGTTAAGGTGTTTGCATTATTTACTCTTCAAGTATTTTATTAATCCCAGTATTAAATTTTTGGTATTGTTCGTTTTGGTTTGAATCATTTCGAATTCATTTTTATCTATATAATTCAGGTCAATTAGTACATAAGACATACTCAACACTTCCAATGCCGAGCTTTGTGAAAAATCAAGAAATCTGACGAATTCCTTGTTTGAATATCTGCCAAATCCTTCTGCTATATTGTTCATTACACTAATTGAAGCTCTTTTAAGTTGATCAACAAGTCCATAGTCACGTTTTAATTTTTCATTATTGCAAGTAATAAAAATGAGTTTTACTAGCTCCCGTGCCTCCTTCCAGCAATTCAAATCTTCAAACCTTTCAATCTTTGCCATACTTAGTCATTTATATATATTAACACACATCAACTTTAACACTTTAGCACTATAAAACTTAAAAACTTTAGCACTTTGAAACTTTAGCAACCATAGCACTCTAACACTTTGGCACTTACCAACTCCAGCACTTCCTAATAAGCCAAATTTGGTGACAACCACTTCTCAGCTTCATCAATAGTCATCCCTTTACGTTTAGCATAATCAATCACCTGATCCTTTTCTATCTTTCCCAGTCCAAAATAAATAGACTCGGGATGAGAGAAATAAAAACCACTCACTGCTGCTCCCGGTTGCATTGCAAAAGACTCTGTTAATCTTATCTCAGTTCGTTTTTCTGCTTCCAATAAGTCAAATAAGAGCCTTTTCTCTGTATGGTCTGGGCATGCAGGATAGCCCGGTGCTGGTCTAATTCCTTGGTATTTCTCCTTTATTAATTCTTCAGCATCCAATTGCTCAACAGCAGCATAACCCCAAAATTCCTTTCTTATCCTTTCGTGCATCAATTCAGCCAATGCCTCTGCCATACGATCGGCAAGGGCTTTGGCCATTATACTCTTGTAATCATCGTGGTCAGCCTCATAGCGTTTTACCAATTTTTCTAACCCAATACCTGTTGTTACAGCAAACCCGCCTAAGTAATCTTCTTGGCCTTTTGGAGCAATGAAGTCTGATAAGCTTCTATTGGGCAAGTCTTTCCCTTTCTTTCCTTGTTGTCTTAGAAAATGAAATACTTCTCTCTCCTTACCATTTTCATAAATAGTCACATCATCACCCGATCTATCAGCTTGATATATCCCAATAATTGCCTGTGCCTTTAACGACTTATTAGCAATTATTTCATCGAGCATTACATTGGCTTCATCAAAAAGCTTCTTCGCTTCCTTTCCAACCATCTGATTTTCAAATATTTGCGGATATTTCCCCTTCAACATCCAGGTCTGAAAGAAAGGTGTCCAGTCAATATACGGTCTGATATCCTCCAAGGGATAATCTTCAAACACCTTGTTTCCAATAAGATTTGGTTTTAGCGATTTGTGGTTTTCCCAATCGATCTTAGCTCGATTATTCAATGCGGATTCATAACTGATATAATTCTTAACCGTCTGTTTTTTAGCATGATCTTCACGCAATGCGAGATACTCGGCTTTTATATTTTTATGAAATGCCTCTTTAGTGTTATTACTAATAAGCTCCCCTACTACAGGTACACTTCGAGAAGCGTCAAGTACATAAATGACTGTAGAGCTATAATTTGGATCAATTTTTACAGCTGTGTGAATACGTGAAGTTGTTGCTCCACCGATCAACAAAGGCAACTTTATGCCTTGTCGCTCCATTTCTTTGGCTACATTCACCATTTCATCTAAAGAAGGTGTTATCAACCCACTTAGTCCAATGGCAATCACATCTTCCTCTATGGCTTTCGCAATGATTTTCTCTGCCGGTACCATCACTCCCATATCAATAATTTGATAGTTATTACAAGCTAAGACTACACCTACAATATTTTTTCCAATATCATGAACATCCCCTTTAACAGTAGCAAGTAGTATCTTATTCCCAACAGTTTTTGTGTTGTTTCTTCGCTTCTCTTCCTCCATAAATGGTTCGAGATAGGCTACAGACTTTTTCATTACCCGGGCACTTTTTACCACCTGAGGCAAAAACATCTTTCCCGAGCCAAACAAGTCCCCTACTACATTCATACCATCCATTAATGGCCCTTCTATTACTAATAACGGACTCCCGTACTTAACCCGTGCCTCTTCCGTATCTTGTTCTATAAATTCTATTATCCCTTTTACCAATGCATGTGAAAGTCGTTCCTCAACAGTACCTTTTCGCCAAGCATCGTCAACCACCCGTACTTTAGTGCCGCTTTTAACATTCTCAGCATACTCCAATAATCGTTCTGTAGCATCGTCTCTTTTATCAAAAAGTACATCTTCAACAAATTCCAATAACTCTTTTGGTATTGTGTCATAAACTTCGAGCATACTAGGATTGACAATACCCATGCCCATTCCATTTTGGATACCATGATAAAGAAATGCTGAATGCATGGCTTCTCTCACGGCATTATTACCGCGAAATGAGAAAGAAACGTTACTCACACCACCACTCACATGTGCTCCGGGCAAGTTTTCTGTAATCCACTTAGTGGCATCGAAAAAGTCGATAGCATTTCTGCGGTGCTCTTCTAAACCAGTTGCGACAGGAAATATGTTGGGATCAAATATAATATCATGAGCAGGTAGCTTTACCACATTCACCAAAATATCATAGGATCTTTTACAAATGTCTATTCTCCGTTGATACGTATCCGCTTGGCCATCTTCATCAAACGCCATCACCACCACGGCAGCACCATACTGTTTAACTTTTTTTGCCTGGTAGATGAATTCCTCCTCGCCAGATTTTAAACTAATTGAGTTGACAATGCCTTTTCCCTGGATGCATCGCAATCCGGCCTCAATGATATGCCACTTTGAGGAATCGATCATGATGGGTACTTTTGAAATATCTGGTTCAGAGGCAATCAGATTAAGGAATTTCACCATGGCCTGTTCTCCATCAAGCATGCCCTCATCCATATTAACATCAATGATCTGGGCACCTCCCTCTACTTGTTCACGAGCTACTTCCAATGCCGCATCAAAATCACCGGACTTAATCAGATTTAAGAATTTCTTGGACCCAGTTACATTGGTACGTTCACCAATATTGACAAAGTTAGAATCGGAAGTTATTACTAGAGGCTCAAGGCCACTGAGTTTCAAATAAGTAGGATGTGTAAGTGCCATTTAAAAATTAAATCAATATTCTATTACAAAATTGGAATTGCTTCAGTCGTTCCACCTCCACAATGACCATAAAAAAAGCTCTCCTGATTAGTCAGGAGAGCTTTTTTATATAAATACAATAAAATTATTAGCGCTGAATCTGACTTATCTTTCCCCGACATGTCGGAGCTGGAGTTAGCACCTTTCTCTTTTAAAAATAAAAGATGGTTGCCAAGGCGTCATTGGGCCATATCCCTCTGCCTTTCTTGATAAGATTATCACAAAGAACTTTGAACCAAAGATATCACAATTTGGGCAAGGAAAACAATATAGATGAGATTGATTTTAAAGAATAGATAAAAATACCCGTAAGACTCCAAAAGGTTATTTAAACCCCTGAATTGACAGGATTTGAGCTGCCAGACTTACCGCAACAGTCCACTGTTAACCTTTCAGTCCGCCAACTGGCGGACGGACGAGGTGCCAACTTTAACATTGGCATTGAGGCCTTGTTTTGGAAAAAGGCTCACTCGGTATTGTTTTGATGTTAGGTTTAAAAAACACGGTCAAGCCTTACGGGTAGTACAAATTTAAGTTTTATTCTACTCGTGAATACAATGAATCAAAAAAACTTTAAGAAATAGTATAATCAGCTTATTGAGGTCGATTAAACCAAAAGATTATCTCTCTGTTAATTCCACATGTTCGTTGCAGTTCAACATTATTTAAATCTGAATTTCAGATACTTAATATCATGCCCTTCTGAATTGAACTTTTGCTCGTAACGAGTTCTTATCTCATGGCATTCTTCTCTATATTCAGAATGATACAGATCAAAAGTAAATATTAGGTCCTTTACGTCTTCACGAGATTGCAATAACTCTAGCGTGTACTCAAACAAGCCTGTGTTGTCTGTTTTTAATCGAATAGTAGCCCCTTCAGCTACGATATTTTTATAGATCTCTAGAAAACGTTCGTGGGTAACTCTTCGCTTTATATCACGATCTCTAGGCCTAGGGTCTGGAAAGGTAATCCATATATCAGACACCTCTCCTTCTTCAAAGAAATTGTTCAGCTCCAGTAAATGAGCACGTAAGAAGGCCGCATTCGTTAGGTTCTCTTCCATGGCTATGCCACTTCCTTTCCAAATACGATCTCCTTTTATATCAATACCAATATGATTTTGATTTGGAAATAACCTCGACAGTCCTACTGTATATTCCCCACGTCCACAGGCCAATTCCAATGTAATCGGATTATTGTTTTTAAAAACTTCTTCATGCCATTGCCCCTTAACATGTTCGTAAATAGGTTTACTTGGTTCAATAACGTTTGGCCAGGCTTCAATATCAGCAAATCGACTTGTTTTATCCCTCATTTATTTAGTTCAAAGTTCAAAGTTTAAAGTTCAAAAGTTTTAAGTTTCAAAGTTTCAAAGTTTAGAATCAACTACAATCCCTCAATCTCAGCTACCACAAAGTTACTTCCGCCAATAAATATAAAATCATCTTTATCAGCATCCATTTTAGCCTTAATAATGGCTTCGTTAATATCTGGAACTACCTCCCCATGAAGATTATATTCAGCTGCTTTTTGGGCAAGTAAATTAGCTTCCATAGCTCTTGGTATTTTTGCCTGACAAAAGTAATACTTGGCCAGCTTAGGCATCAATGCCAATACAGTTGAAATATCTTTATCATTAACCATCCCTATTACAATGTGTAGATCCTTATACTTATATTGTTGTATTTGATCAATAACAAACTGTAAACCCGCTTCATTATGACCCACGTCACAAAATACATATGGACTAGAGCCTAACTGCTGCCATCTTCCTTTGAGTCCGGTCATTTTGAAAGCATTTTCAAGCCCCGCTTTTACCACTTCACTATCCAAAGTAAAACCGACCTTATTGAGTATATCAATCACATTTAAAACCCCCTGAAGGTTTTTACATTGATAAGCTGCACCCGTATTGGATGATAGTTTAAACTGGTATTGATTGTTTTTTAATATGTCAAATCCCACATTGTATTTAACTTCATATGTATTTGCAGCAAATGACAATTGGGTATTTTTTTCTTGTGCTAATGATTCAAATATTCCACTAAACGGCTGTTTTTCACTTATTACAACAGGTACTTCCGATTTAATAATTCCACCTTTTTCCCTTGCTATTTCTTCCAAGCTGTTTCCCAACCATTGTTGGTGATCTTTGCTAATATTGGTAATCAGGCTTACTTCGGGTGTAATGACATTGGTAGAATCTAACCGTCCACCCATACCTACTTCTATTATGGCGATATCCACTTTTTGTTTAGCAAAGTAGTCAAAACACATGGCTACGGTAATTTCAAAAAAAGAAGGCTTTATTAATGGAATCATCGGTTTAATCCTACTGACAAAGTCAATGACAAACTCTTTTTCAATCTCAATGCCATTGATCTTTATACGCTCTGTAAAGGACTTTAAGTGTGGAGAGGTGTACAATCCTGTTTTGTAGCCAGCCTGCTGGCAAACAGCCGCTAAATAGTGTGAAGAGCTTCCTTTACCATTGGTACCCGCAACATGTACGGATTTAAATTTGTTTTCCGGGTGATCTAGGAATTCACATAGCTTGATGGTATTGGTAAGGTCCTTTTTATAGGCACTTGCCCCATCGCGCTGGAACATTGGCAATTGTGTATAAAGAAACTGAACAGTTTTCTCAAATTCAGCATCAATACTGACCATTGACATTCTAAAATTTATATGATTGATTTATTCAGATTTGATCACAAAAGTAATCTTTCCTGTTGACACGGGTGCAACAATGGAATTGTCTGAAGTTTTGCTAAAGGTTAATTTTTCTACTTCTGCCCTATATATTTTTTCTATAGCTGGGCTCACACTTCTTTCTAATGTTCTTACAGATAGAATCTCTCCTTGGTCATCAATTTTGATTTCAAAAACTATCCGTCCATTCTCATTTGAAGTATCGTTAGGCTTCGGTTTAAAATCCCACATCCAACCTGTTAATTCCAACGCTGACCCGCCACCACCACCAGGTTTGCCATAAAGTGCTCTGGCGTCCAGAGTTCCCTTCTCATCTCCTTTATCGCCCACTTTGTTGATATTATCTCCTTGGTTAGCAGCTTGTTGGGTTGAAGACTCTCCTTCTTTGCCCTTTGCTCCCTCTTCAGCCTTTACTTCTTCCTTCTTTTCTACGGGTTTAACAACCGCCTTTTTTTCTTCTTTAGGTGTTTCTTTAACTACAGGCTTCACCTCTTCTTTCTTTACTTCTTTAGCAACCACATCAGGAGATTCCGCAGTATTACTGGTTGTTTCTTTCACTACCGGTTCACTACTCTCTTCTATACTTTCTGCTTCAGCTTCAGTAGGTGTTTCCACATTTTCTGTGGGTAATTCTTCTGGTGCCGCCTCTTCAATACTTTCGCTTTCATTAGCCGCAGTTTCAGGCTGTACATCTCCTGATCCCACATTGTCAAGTCCGAAATTAAGTTGTATACCATATTCTGGTAAAGGAGGATTCGGCTCTTTCCAAGCGATCATGAACAAAAAAAGGAACAATAGAATGCCATGCACTAATATCGAAACCAATGCAGCTGTTCTTTTATGCTTTTTTTGTTGTACGGTCATTATTTTGGCTTGGTAGCAATAGAAACTTTAGCTTCTAATGAGGTAGCGATATCCGCTACATAAACCAAATGTTCTGTAGGTACGCTACTGTCAATATGTAGTACCACTACTCCCTCCTTACCAATAAGCTTGCTTTTTAGTTCCCCACGTAACATCGACTTTGATACTTTTTTGTCATTGACATAATAATCTAACCCCTTGGTAATAGTCACTGATACCTTTTGCAAAGATACGGTTGAGGACTTACTGGTTGGTAAATTTACAGGTAATCCGGAAGGGGTAATGAAAGAAGACGTCAACATGAAAAACACTAACAACAGAAATATAATATCTGTCATTGATGACATGCTAAACAATGGTTCTACACTAAATTTCGATTTTAAGGCCACTTTTATTTCAGTTTTAAATACTCTTATCTAGGCTCTTGCAATAAATCAATAAATTCAACAGAACTATATTCCATCTTGTGAACTACCTTTTGGACACGTGTTACCAAATAATTGTAACCTAAATAGGCAAGGATTCCTACAAAAAGGCCTGCTGCAGTAGTTATCATGGCAGTATAAATCCCTTCTGAAAGAAGTTTAGGGCTTACTGTGCCTTCCTCTTGAGCAATGGCGATAAATGCCTGAATCATTCCGATAACAGTACCTAGAAACCCGAGCATTGGTGCGGATCCAGAAATGGTAGCTAGCAATGAAAGATTCTTTTCCAGTTTGAAAATCTCAATTTTTCCAACATTCTCAATAGCCACTTCAATATTCTTCAAAGGGCTTCCTATCCTACTTACCCCTTTTTCTATCATTTTAGCAATTGGTGATTCATGTTGATTGTTACACAATAACCTAGCGCCATTAATATCTCCTTTTTCAACAAGTCCACGTATTTGAGTCATAAACCCATCGGGGGTTAATGAAGCTTTATTTATTGTCAATACTCGTTCAATAAAAATGTAAACTGCTCCTATCCACAAAAGTATAATGGGTATCATCATAAAACCTCCTTGAAAAAGGAGGTCTATGATTCGAACAGAATTACCGTCAGCCGCTGCAGAAACAGTGTCCTGCGCAGCCATTATTTGCAATAAGATCATATTTAATATTTGATTACCCAAACGTTATCACCATACTCACTCTTCATTTCGTTGGCTCTGTTTTCGGCAGCAGCCCAACTGTCTAGGTTATCAACCGCTACTCTATGGAACTTACTTTTTCCAAAAGGTGGTATAATTTGTAAACTAACTCCAGTTTTTTTCAACTTATTGGCATAGTCCATAGCAAGGTCACCATCAATGACACTAGCAATTACAACGTAGTAACGCCCTGTTCTTCCAGTAATTGTCTCAACGGTACCAATTTTTGGTTTCGCAGCCTCTTCTGCAGCTAATCGCTCAGCTTCCCTATCGGCAGCCTGTTGTGCAAGTCGCTCTTCCTCCGCCTTTTGCTCAGCTGCAATTCTAGCAGCTTCAGCTTCTTGTTTCTGTTTTTCGATTCTTGCCTTCTCAATTTTTTGAGATGGTGCATAAGAAACAAAATACCACACGCCTGCCCCTACTAATAGAATCACAAGTATTAAAGCAAATATTTTACCCCCATTAGAGCTCTCTTGTTGTGGAGGTGTATAACTACCTGGAATGTAGGCTGATTCCGCTTCTGTATCTTCCTTTACTGTTTCTTCGGTTTCGGATGTATAATCATTTGATGAAGATTCGTCAGTCTCTTCTTCTGTCTCATCCAATGGCTGATAATCGACTTCAGGAAGTCCGAAACTATCATCAGCTTCGTTAAAATCATTTTGATCCTCCTTATTTAAGTCTTTATTATCTTCTATATCGTCATTTTTTTTCTTCGCCATTATTACAATTTTAAATGTATGGATTTATTAATTACAAAAATAATCGAAATTTTCACTGTGCCAAATGTAAAAAAACTGCATTAAACACCTTACAATATATGAAATATTCAGATTATCACTAGTAATGATGGCTAAAAGCTGTACGTAGCCCCTATCATGAATTGAAAACCACGAGTTGGATAGTGGTATAATAGCTCATATTCTTTTGAGAAAATGTTGTTTAATCTCACAAAAGCTGAAAATTGTTCAGAAAATAAATACTCTGTGGTAAAATTAAGATCAAAGGCCGCCTTAAGTTTTACAGTTTCTCCATTAGTTGCATCGAAGGCTTGAATTCCTCCCAACGTAAAGGCCTCTGCTTCGAACCGAAGTTTATCAAACAATTTGTAGGTTGAAATTGCAGACACTTTATAATTAGGTCTGTGCCATGCATCAGTAGATTTATCTGTACTGTAGCCCCAATAATCTCCGCGCATAACAAATCTTAGCTCGTCATTTCGATTGTAACTCAACTCTCCAAAAATATTAACCAATGCCGTATTTCCAGTATCGTAAAACACAACGAATTTAGATTGATCAGCAGGATCATTAACAAAGAAATACATATTCTGATAATTTGCTATACTAACCCCTGCCCCAAAACCAAGCTTACTGCTCAAATTTCCATCAATACCACCAAAAAACTCAAATGTTTTATAACTATTAAATGCCCTTGTATTGGCGTTAATAAACGGATTTTCATTTGTCAACTTACGTAATGTCAGTTTCTCTACATCGCCTCGAATACCAGCATAAACCCTGAATCCTGAAGGCAAGCTATATTGCGCCCTGGCCATGGGATAAAAATGAAGTTCATCTGAATCACTCAAAGTATCGTTTTCATATACCGCATTAAAACCGGCATTGATCAAAAATCCTTCGTACTCGAATGTAACAGTTGGAGTAGCACGGAATATATTTCTTGACTTTACTTCAATAAACTCATCTTTCTGAGAAATTAAGTCATAATCCATATCCAGATTAAACTTACTCTGATCTCCCAACTCATAATTACCTTTAAAATCCAGTTGCAATTCGCTCTCTACTGCTTTGTAATTATCTTTTAAATAATCAAATCTAAACCCCGTTAGATACTGAAGCTTACTTCCCTTATCCGTATTTTCAAGATAGCCTTTAACGAAGACATCATTAAAATTTTGCTTTAGAGAATCAGATCCAATAAGTTGGCTTTCATCATAACCATAGAAATGATAGCTCTCCCTATTAAAGCCAACTTCACCACTGGCGGTTGTCTTCTTACCAAAATACTTTCCGAATATTTCTAAATCCAATGCACCTGATCCTGAGTTGTCCGATTGTACAGGCCCATTTTTTGAATTAATAAAATTTAGATGAGCACCATACAATTGAGTCTGATTTCGCTTACTAGAAAAGTAACCCTCCAAGTAAGGTGTTGAGTAATTTCCAAACCCTGCTTTTACATAATTCCCATAAAGTTTGTTGAGAGGTTCCCCTTTTATTCTTAATGGTCTCACCCTAATATTTAAAGCGGGTAAGGGTAAGTTGAGATTAGAAAAAAAGTATTCAAACTGACCGGTGTTTTTGGTTAAGCTCGTAGGTGGAATTTTCTCAAAATTTCTATTTGCCTTTGGAAGAACAATTTCCCTATCCTTAACAATCTCGATTTCTACATCTTCTATTTCACCATCATTTTTCTCCCACTCCTCCTGAGCAAAAGTAGTCAGAGAAGAAAGGGCAAAAAACAGTATTAAAAACTGGTTTTTGGTAATTTTAAGTCGATAGAGTTTATCTATATCCATTTTATATCTACTTATTAATCAGATACTTAATTATTATTAATTAAACTATCTTGTGAACTAGATAGCTTAGATTGATTTTCCTTATCCATCAGTTCAATTTTAGCTAATTTTTCCTTTGCTTTCTTTCTATAATACTCCAATGGAAAATTATCTATAATAGATTTTAATGTTCCCTTGGCCTGAAAACTATCCCCAAGTGCCAGATAATTATCGGCCATTAAAAGGTATCCCTTCCCTACCCATTCTGAGTAAATATTAAAATTATTATTCAATGCTATTAAAGATTCAATTGACTTTTTGAAGTCCTTTTTGTTGAAGTAAATTTGACCCAACACGTATTGCGCTTCTGCACCATATTCATCACGGGCAGTATTAAGTGTTGTCAAAAATTCATCCTGTGCCAAGTCATAATTTCCTTTGGCAAAAGCTGACTTTCCTAAATAAAGTGAGGCCTTATTTTGGGAGCTAATATGAACATTTCCCTTTTCAAGAATGATCTTAGCATATCGATCAACCGAGTCATATTTACCTAAAAGGAAATAGGATTCCATCAGCCCTGACCAAGCAATATATTGTTCCTTTTTAGTTGTGGCTATGTCAGCTAACTGATTAAAAAAGTAAATCGCATTCTCTTGTCTGCCACTTAGAAATTCCAGTTCGGCTATACGGCCAACAATTTTATTATGTTGATTATATCCTGCATCCGTTACAAGCTCATTGTAGATATCAAGGGCTGGGTTATAGTCTTTGAGGCGATAGTATGATTCTGCAATATAAAATTTCGCCTCTACCACCTTGTCATTTTCCGGGTAGTTCTTGATGTAGTCCTTAAAACGTTCAATAGCCTTATTATAACTTAAATTGAAAAACTGATTCTTAGCAGACTCAAATTCTACGTTTTCCAATCCCTTGCCTTCCGGGTTAGCAGCTTTGAAATTCGCTAAGTATTGATCAAATTCACTACCTCTACTTTGTATATTAAGCACTTCCTGTAAGGGTAATAAAACCTCCCTAGCTACAGTATGAGTAGGATAATCTTTCAAAATTTTAAGATAATCAGAAATAGATTGGTCGTACTTGTGAAGATTGTAATTGGAAGAAGCTCGCCTCAAATAGGCATAAGGCACAAAATTACTTGATGGTTTGGCTTCCATAAGTCTAGTAAAACCTTTAATAGCCTGCTCGTACTGCCCTTTTTCAAAATAAAGCTGTGCTTTCTGAAACAGAGCATCATCGGTAAACCTTGATCTGGGTTGAGATATTACTATATCAAATGCTTTAACCGATTCTGGCAAGTTTCCTTGAATACCATAAATGATTCCAGCATGAAACTGAGCATAATCCAAATCAGACTTGTTTAGCTGTATGGCTTTCTTATAGTAGGTAAGTGCTTCGTTATATGACTTGTTTACGTAATAACAGTCTGCTAGACGCAATAAGGCATCATCATAATACATTTTATCAGAAGCACGCTCTAGGGCTGACACATATTCTTTGAAATGAATTAAGGCCTTTGCGTAATCTTTTGTATTAAAATAAGCATAACCAATGCCATATCTGGCCCTTAAGCCATTATTTCCTGCACTCATTTGAGGATTACCAAGTATGGTTCGGTAAAATGGAAAAGCCTGATCATATCTACGGCCAACCGAATACGCTTCTGCTGACCATAGATTTGCCAAAGTTGTATACTGTATATCAACTGGGTATTTCAATGATTTCTTAAAAAGATCCGTAGCACTCCTATAATCCCCTTTATTAAACAATTCTGCACCTTTTAGATAAGTAGCTTTTTGATATACCTTCTCAAGGCTCCTAGTTATTGTACGTTGTTTTTCAATATGATCAATCGCCAAATCATAGTTATTGGAGTTCAAATACGCCTCAGAAAGCATATCATTGATTTCATCCCGATGAGTTCCTTTTGGGTATTGACTGAGGTAATATTCAAAACCTGAAACAGCATCATTGGCATTTCCCAAATCATAACTCACTTTGGCATACTGGTAGGCTCCTTCTTGCCTTAAATCTTCATTGATCTTGTTTTTTCGAGCATTGTCGAAAGCTGTTAGTGCATATACTTTATTGCCTTGCTTTAAATACATCACTCCCAAGTAGTAGGAAGAATAAACACCAATACTGTCCTTATCAGACGCAGCTCTTTTTAGGTTGTCAATGGCCTGATCATATTTGCCCTCTTTGTAGTAAGTATAACCGATCCTATATCTTATGTCAGGTGTAGGATTTGGAGATTTACTCTCATATTGTTGATAAAAGGTGGCCGCTTTATTGTGCTCGCCTTTCATCAAATGAGCATCGCCCATTAACAAATAGAAATCTTTTTCATTTACATTGGCGTCAGCACCTTGTAATACTTTATTGCCGTAGCTAATCAAATCATCGTATCTACGTTGCTTGTAATATAAATTAGCCAATAATGAAGGCGCAACAGCCGCATAGGCCTCATTCTGGCCAGCTTTCTCTAAATCGATAATAGCCTTATCATACTGTTTTAGCTCATATTCTATATAACCTGCATAGTAATTAGCAGCCGCAGAATAGCTGTTATTTTGTCTTTTTAAAACATTGAAATACTCCAGAGCTGAGTCAAAATTTCTCTCCGCAAAATTCGAATAACCAAGTTTAAAACGAGTTTCTTGCCGTTGATCCTCTGTAATTAATGCCAAATTGACTTTTGTATAATACTCAGCCGCTTTCGCATATTTCTTATCATTATAATAAAAATTGCCCAATTCATAATATGCGGTTACTGCTTTTGGATGACCTTGATGGTTGGCAATAAACTGCTCCACTCTTTTTTCTCCATCTTCATTATACAAGCTTAATGCGCAAAATGCTATGTAGTATTCCGCATCAGCTTTTTTTACGTCATTTTCAGAAGATGATACGTATTCCTCGAATCGTTGCCTTGCAGCTCCATAGTTAGATTTATCAAGTAATTCCAACCCTGACCTAAACAAGGACTCTTCGTCATTATAGTATAAAGTATTTTGTGAAAAGGTGTTGGTTATAAGAGTAAATTGTACCAACAGCAAGAGTATATATTTCATATTAAACTGGAAATCAAAATGGTTCGGGTTCTCAAGCCAATTTTTTTATTACTAACGTGCAATCTGTAAAATCTTATGACTTTTAACGAAAATACTTTTTAAGTCAACCAAAGTTAAATAATTGAAGTAGGATTTTGATATTCCTTTCAATGCAATAATTTGAACACTAGTTCACGTAATAATTGACCATCTGTAGTTGATCCACTACTTTCTACTCCTTTTGATTTAAGATCCGATACCCGTATATGATGAATATTATTTATGATTTGTATCATGGAGTACTTATTTAGTGCTGTTTGGTAATCCTGCACAAAATAGGGATTAATTTTCAAGGCTGTTGCCAACCCTTTGGGCGATTTATCCTTACTATGAATGGCAATAAGAAGTTTACTATAGAATGAAAACAATATGGCTAATATTGGAATGATGGGATTTTTCTTACTATTCGCTTCAAAATAATTAACTATTTGATTCGCTTTGACAATGTCTTTCATGATCAACGCTTTTTGCAACTCAAAAACATTGTAATCCTTACTTATACCTACATATTTCTGAACTGTTACCTCATCAATTTGTCCCTTCTCTTTGAAATTAATGATCACCTTTCCAATTTCATTAGCTAGCCTTTCTAAGTCATTGCCAATAGCATCAGCCAACATTTGCACCGCCTTTGGTGTAGTACTAAACCCTTTAGACTTAATATAATTCTCGATCCAGGCAGGTACCTGATTGTCATATAACTTTTTGGTAGTTACTGACACTGTCAGTTTGTCAATTGCCTTGCCCAGAGCTTTTCTTTTGTCTAGGGTTTTGTTCTTATGGCAAAATACCAATAAGGTTGTAGGTGCTGGGTTATTGAGGTAGTCAAGAAGTAGTTTACTTCCCTCTTCTCTATTCAGATCTGAAATGTTTTGTGCCTCTTTTACCAAAACCACCTGGCGTTCGGCCATCATAGGAAACCGCCTGGCGTGATTCAGTATAGCACTGATATTAGCGTCACGTCCGTATATTATTGTCTGGTTGAAGCTTTTTTCAGTTTCGTTTAGAATATTGTTTTCGATATAATCAGCTATTAGATCAATGTAATAAGTTTCGTCACCCTGTAAAAAATATACCGGTGCATATTTTTTTTGTTTAAGATCAGATAGTAGTTGGTCTGGAGAAATACTCATTATGGGGTATTTATTCTACACTTAGTAAATTACATTCTAGACTTCAAAGCTATGCGAATTGCGTTCAAATAAAAGCTAAAAAGAGGGTAAAAAATATACTGGGATCATTTAAAAACATTACTTTGAAATTTACGTTCTCTTTATACATTTGCAGCTACAAAGAGTTCCATCCAAAACTAAAAATATGGTATGATTTGTGCACTTAAAAATGCAGATAAACTAACAAGAAAACTATGAAAAAATTGAACAGATTATTTATGATTGGAGCATTGGGTTTAATAGGCCTCCTATCTAGTTGTAGCAGTGATGACGAAATCTTAGTGGATCCAACCTCAGAGTTTGACGTTGTATTAGAGTTTTCAAATACTTCAGGGGATGTCACTGAACCTGTAAATGTTGTTCCAACACAAGGAATTGTAAAAGCAAGAGTAATGGTAACTTCAACTAGCAATATGAGAAGGCTCTATATAACCCGTAATGTTGGTGGTGCTGGTGATGTACCATATACACCTGCTGATCTATCAAATAAAGTAACTAAGCCAGATGGTTCAATAGACGTAGAAACCGACCCTAAGTCATTAGACTACTCATTGAATTTAGACGTTCCATCAAGCATTACAGCGGGAACAGTAGTTTATAAATTTTGGGCAACTTCTGGAAAAGGTGATTATAGAGATGTTGAAAACAGTTTTGTGGCTGGTGTAGGTCAGATAGAATTAGTTTATGGAGGTTCAAACCCTGCAGCTCCAGTAAAATCATATTCAGCCAAAATGTTTGCCGCACCTCTTGGTGATGGATCATCAAACACTTTCATTTCCTTATTAAATGGACAGTTATATAAAATTAATCAAGGTACTGAATACGCTGCTTTTTGGGATTTTGGTTATTACTATGGAGCGTCAGGATTAGCCTCTTTAGCTGCATCTGATAACTATCCAAGCTCAGTGATTGATGTTCCGGCAGTATCGGGAACAGCAAAGGCTGATCTTAATTCTGCATATTTTAAATTATCAGCGAAAATTGTTTCTGATTTTGAAGCAGTAACTACATCTGGCGATTTGAACTCTGTTAGTGTAACAACAATAGCAGATAATGAACGAATTAACCAATTGAATGTAGACGACATAGTTGAATTTATAGATAACTATGGAAAGAAAGGTCTTATTAGAGTGAAATCAATAACTCCAGGTTTCGGAAATGATGGCCAGATGACAATTGACATTAAAGTTCAGCCTTAATAAGGTATCTATTTTAAAAAGAGGCCTGCCAGATATAATCTGGCAGGCTTTTTTATTTATAAATCTTTTTACGATCGTAAAAGATCCAAGCCAAAATCAAACCTACTATAGCCCCAAATAAATGTGACTCCCATGATATTCTCGGATCTTGTGGTAATACTCCATAATAAATGGAACCATACATCAGTAGCACAATAGCCGATACTATCAATGACCTAATATCCCTTCTAAAAAGCCCAAAGAAGATGATGAATGTTGCTAATGCGTAGATCAGGCCACTTGCCCCTATATGGCTACTTGGTCTTGCAAAAAGCCAAACCAGAATATTTGTAAAGAAATAGCATCCGTAAAACACACGTTTGGCTATTGCTTTATAATTGTAAAAAAGTGTGATGCCTAAAAACAATAAAGGAATGGTATTGGAAATCAAATGCATCGGTCCAGCATGGACTAAAGGGGCTGTAAAAATTCCAATTAAGCCAGGTACTGTTCTTGGTACTATGCCTAAGCCACCAAAATTCACCTGATATACAAAGGTCAACACAAATACCAACCACATAAAAAAAACGAACCTAATCGGTATTATGGAACTTCCGATCAGTGTTCGTTTAGATGACATAAGTATCCTCTCTTATTGAGAAGGGTCTTTAATCATTTTAAGTCCTATAAGTTTAGATTCTTCATAACCTACAGCCATATAACCTAGAAGACCACCTGAAGACTCAGCTATTTTTTTTGCCAAATCCTTAATACTGGCAAAAAACTCTATCGAGAAATTACTGCCAAGTTTTGGCAAGATTGTATTTAAATCTTCCAACTCCTTAATTATAAGCGGATTACGCTCAGCAGCATTGCTAGGATATTGTTGAATTGTCACCTTCAATTTATCTTCAAAGTCTGTAGCCACTTCTTTGTAATAGTCAATTAGGTCTAAACGAGCCTTCTTTTGCTTTAACTTAGCAATACTTATTGCTTGTTGAATTTCTGATTTATCAATTTCATTATCTGCTCCTGCTATCAAAATAGTGACAAGAATAGGAGCCTTTAGCATCGTCTCAACCTCTTCATTGGTTAGCACTTTGAATTCATCTATCATACTCTATCTAATAATGTTTAATAAGTTGAAGTTTAAATTTAAGTATTATATTAACAATATCGCGAGTCGATTTTTAAAAAATGCCCTGATTTTTAATTACAAAACAATTAATTATCAATTAATTACTAACCAAGTTCTTTTTTGTCAATTAGTGTACTATATTTCTGAATAACTTTGATTTAAAGCCCCAATGTACGAAAAAGAGCCTGTGAAGATATTTGTAGTTGAAGATGACCCCACCTACACCAAATTCCTTCAATATGTTCTCAGTTTAAACCCTGATTTTGAAGTAAGTACGTTTGATACTGGAAAAAGCTTTCTTGATAATCTTAGCCAAAAACCAAATATTATTACATTGGATTATACTTTGCCGGATATGCCTGGCGAGGAAGTATTAGAAGAAATAAGAAATATCGATCCCAACATTCCTGTAATTATCATTTCTGCTCAGGAAAAAATAGGCACAGCTGTACATTTGTTGAAATCTGGTGCATATGATTACATTATCAAAGATGAAGAAACAAAGGATCGTTTGTTAAACACCATCAATAATGCACGGAAAAACATATCTCTTACCAAACAAATCGATTACCTAAAACAAGAAATATCAGAAAAATACGAATTTGGTAATAGCATAATTGGAAATAGTAGCGCGATAAAGAAAATTTTTGCTTTGTTATCCAAGGCAGTGCAATCAAATATTACGGTTTCAATCACCGGAGAAACTGGTACAGGAAAGGAACTCGCTGCCAAAGCAATTCATTATAACTCGAAAAGAAAGAAAAAACCATTTGTGGCAGTAAATATTGCCGCCATACCTAAAGACCTTATAGAAAGCGAACTGTTTGGCTATGAGAAAGGGGCTTTTACGGGTGCCAATACAAGAAGAATAGGAAAATTTGAAGAAAGTGAGGACGGTACCCTGTTCCTGGATGAAATAGGAGAAATGGATTTAAGCTTACAAGCGAAAATTTTGCGTGCAATACAAGAACGTGAACTGTCGAGAATTGGTGGCAATGAAGTTATAAAGCTGAATTTCAGACTTCTGGTAGCCACACATCGTGATCTTGCTGAAGAGGTAAAAGCGGGCAAATTTCGGGAGGATTTATACTATAGATTGCTTGGTCTGCCGATACACCTTCCCCCATTACGTGAACGTGAATCTGACATTATTCTATTAAGTAAATACTTCTTACAGCAATTTGTTAAGGAAAATGATTTACCATCACTGCCCTTGAGTGCAGAAGCTCAAACCAAACTTTTGAATTATCCATTTCCAGGTAATATTCGAGAACTAAAGTCCATTATTGAACTGTCAGCAGTAATGGCCAATGGAAAGGAAATAACCGCTGATGATATTAGTTTTAATAGTGTTTCCAAAGAATCTAACTTTCTAATTGAAGAGATGACATTGAGAGATTATACTTTTAAGATTATCCGTCATTATTTAGACAAGTATGATGACAACGTTCTTAAAGTGGCAGATAAGCTTGATATAGGCAAATCGACCATTTATAGACACCTGAAAGAAATGGAAGATGAATCGTTAAAATAATGGATGGTAAAAGCCTTAAAGATTATCTGGCAAAAGGTCTATTTTATAAGGCTGTTGTTGAAGATGGTTCTGATATCATTTTCATTGTTGATTATAAAGGCAATATCTTATACCATAATCCCTCGGTTCAAGAAACGTTGGGGCATGCACCCTCCAGCCTGATCAATGAAAACTTCTTTGACTATATAAAACCAAGTACGTTAAAGGAATTCAAAAAGGAGTTTGATCAAAGTATCATCAAACCTTACGATGAAAGTATTGAATTCCGTTTTTTATGTAAGGATGGTACTTATCGTTATTTGGAATTCAATTCAATAAATCTTCAACATAAAGAGGGGGTGAAAGCACTTATCCTTGATTGTAGGGATATTACTCAACGTAAAAAAGATGCAGAAGAACTTTTAAGGGCCCAAAAAGCCAAAGAACAGTTTCTAGCAAATATGAGTCATGAAATTAGAACTCCAATTAATGGGATATCTGGAATGGTAAACCTATTATCGGAAACGAACAGTGAAGAAGAAAAAAAGAAATATCTCAATGCTATTAAAAACTCTACCGAGAGTTTAAAGGTGATTATTAACGACATATTGGATTTGTCAGTTATTGAATCCGGGAAATTAAAATTGGAAAAAATAGGGTTCAATATAAAAGATCGCCTAAGTGCTGTTTTGGACACTTTTTTATATACCTCAAAGGAAAAAGGCATTGGACTCAATTTTTATATTTCTACTGAAGTCAATGATGTGTTACTTGGAGATCCTGCAAGGCTTAATCAAATATTAATCAACCTAATTGGCAATGCAGTAAAATTTACACACATTGGGGAAATTAAAATCAATGTGAGCCTACTAAAGGAGAATAAAAAATATAGTCACATTAAATTTCAAGTTAAAGATACTGGTGTTGGAATCCCTTCCGATAAAATACATCGTATTTTTGATAGTTTTACTCAAGCTGACGCTAGTGTAACTAGAAGATATGGTGGGACAGGCTTGGGGCTGACTATAGTAAAACAGCTTGTAGAACTACAAAATGGAACTATTAAGGTTGAAAGCAAGGAAAATAAAGGAACCACATTTACATTTATCATACCCTATGAGAAGGGTACTTCTAATGACCTTGTCTATCAAAATAACCAAAACCAGGATATTGCACAACATTCATTTAAAAATCTAAATGTACTTTTAGTAGAAGACAATGAGATCAATAGACTGTATGCGACTAACATTCTTAAAAAGTGGGAGTGTAATGTCGAAGGGGCTGAAAACGGATATATGGCCATTGAAAAACTGAAAAAATCTGATTTTGACATTATTTTAATGGATGTCCAAATGCCAATAATGGATGGTTTTGAGGCCACTAGAATCATTAGGCAGCTTCATGACCCAATTAAAGCTGGAATACCAATAATTGCACTAACAGCAAATGCTATCAAGGGTGATAACGAAAAATGTATTGATGTTGGAATGAATGGTTATTTATCTAAGCCATTTCATCCGGAGTCATTGTTCATCGTAATTTCGAAACATGTCAATCAAACTAAGTTCGTTGAAAAGAGTAGTAATAATAAAACCAAAGTCACTAATTTATCCTATTTAAATAGCGTTTGTGATGGCGATCAGGATTTTATAAGAGACATGTTAGAAACATTTATAAAAAACACGCCACCCATTTTAACTGAAATGAAAAATATGGCGACAAATGCCGAATGGGAAGAAGTAGGTAATCTAGCTCACAAATTAAAACCTTCCATTACTTTTGTAGGACTTGAAAGAGCTAAAGAACTAGTTCAAACCATTGAACAGAGTAGCAAAACTGAGAACGAAACTAAAAAACTAGAAGCTCTAATTAGCGACCTTTCATCAATTGTAAAAGTGGCAATTGAGGAATTAAAACTAGAAATCTAAAGATACTTTTCTCTCTTCTAAGAAATGTTTTCCCAAATCGGGAATATACCTCTACAATAACTACTCTTAATCACTCTGTAAAGCCACATTTAACACTTGGCATATTAATAGTATCATGTTAATTATTTACGATAATAATTTTGCCATGAAGAAGAAGATGGAAGTTATATTTTTAATAGACTCAGAGTCTTATGATATGAATTTACTGGGTATTAGTTTGGAAAAATATACGAAGTGCAGAGTTTTTAATTTCTTTAGCTTTGAAGAAACATTATTATATAAGAATTTAAATCCCAAGGTTATCGTACATGATAACGGTTATGTAGACATAGAGAATTACAACAAGGAAGTTAGATTCTGTGATATTTCGATAATCAAATCTATAAGACCCAACTTAAGTCAAACTGATACAGTCTTGGCTCTCGCGAATCAGGTTTCATCATTAGTTAATTGAATAACACTTATTAAATTGGATCCCTCCTTATAATTAACCCCTACCCTATTTTCTGTTCATAATAGCCAGTTTACGATAAATTAGTGGCTTGTCTTTGGCTTCAATAATTACGTAGTAAACTCCATTTTTCAGTTCAGAAGTATTAATGGTTTGGACTCCAAGTGGACTGAACTCCATAGCCCCATTCATTATTGATATTCCTCGTTGATCCACAATTGTCCAGCTATATTTTTCTAAAGCTTTTTCGGTCAATTGAAAGTTCAGTTCATTACTAGCTGGATTAGGATAAATTGATATTTGGCGCACCTGATTCAATAAATCATCTCCAATTGATGTAACTGTAGATTCATCTTGAATTTGACCTTTAATTAGGGCAGTACCATATATTTCATGTGTAGTCTTATTCTGTACAAAAGCAATAATTGAGAGATTTGCAGGGTTGAATATTTCAACATCAACATTCCAATTATAGGTAATTGTTTGCTTTTGTCCCGCCACCCAAGAAGTGTTAACACTTTGACCTTCACCACCTAATAGCAATTTCTTAAGGACGTTCCTGTATGTAAAACCGCCTCTTACAATATCATTTTCTACTACCGCTATCTGTAATGTCACAATATCATTCACAACAGTGTTTGCCTCAAATACTGCCCTTACTGAAAGTACATCAGAAGTGGTTGACAATGTATCAATTGTAATATTAAATAATGGATCTGTGAGTGACCTCTTATCAATTATTTGTGTTGTTAATTTTGTGGGGTCATTTGCATATCTTGAACCATCTGAAACAGTAGCTGGCGCCTGAGAGACCCCGTAATATATGCTCCTAGCACTCGGATCACCTGGATTATCTTGATTGAACAAATCATTACCTGATTGATTGATATGATATTGTAAGGTCGTGAAATCTACGGCACCAAAATCATTTAACTGCGTCTGTCCAAGATCATAAAGTTGATTGTCCATATTTCGACTGGAGTTAAATTCTGAATCTGTGAAATGCTCTATCAAGACAAGACGATTTTTCTCTCCTACATACACATCATCAAATGCAAAACCATTTTTCTGAGTTGCAGAATTGTCAGAATTACTACCAAAAGCTACTCGCAATAATACGTTTGATAGACCCTTAAGACCGTTTAAGTTGTGACGGACTTCAATCCAATTTAAAACATCACCTTTTGATTCATCTATTTTGATGTCATTCTCATTGCCGGTCCATCCAAACCCAAATGCCTGTCCTCCAGGTTTGGCCGAAATTGCATTTGAATTATACCAGTTAATACCACCTACATCTGCCAAATTCCCAATATTCTGCCATGTTACTCCTCCATCGATTGAAGATTGCAACACCGCACCATCAAAACCCTTATCAGTTGATGAAGCTATTTTCATACTGATCATAGGTCTTTCAACTACGCTGAAATCAAAACAAGGCCCATTTACCCAACTATGTTCACTATTATAATAACTGCCTGAATTATTTCCAGTCCACCAGAATCCATCCCCAGCATATTTAGGGCTAATATCTCCACTGCCTACATTACTATACAACCAGCTATTCTTACTAATTTTTGTCGTATCTCGTTGCAATTCTACTTCTTCTGCCCAATCACCATCACTCTGATCAAAATTCACAGTGTATGGGAAATCAGTTATTTGAGTTTGAGGAAGTATATCAATATTTTGTGTATAAGATTTAACACACCCTTCATTAGTTTCCACAGTAAGGGTCACATCATAATCGCCAACATTGACATATTTATGTTCAGGGTTTTTCTTAATCCCTTGAGTTACAGCTCCATTACCATGATTTTCAGAGGCGTCATCTCCTCCATTTCCATCAACCATATTTCCATCATCAAAATCCCAATGGTAGTTAGCTATAGAACCTATATCTAATATCGTATCGTCATTAAAGGCCGTAAAATCACCGTTACATACACTTTGCCACTTAAATCGGGCATCTGGCACTGAGCCAATAGTTACGGTTTTAGTAGCTGATGAAGTACAAGTAAAAGTTCCAGACTTAGAGACCACAGTAAGAACGATTCTTTTATCTCCTGGAGAATTAAATATTATTGTAGGATTCTGTGTATCAGAAGCACCAATTATATTATTCCCACTATCAAAAAATTGCCAGCTCCACTCTACAATACTCGATACATTCGATGCAACGGGTGTTTGGTTTACAGTAGAGCTATCATTGAATGCAATAGGCGCATCGAAACATAAATTTACAGGTCCAAAATCAACTATTGCGGTTGGATATACCTCATAAATTAAATCCGCACTATTTGTCGCATTATTAGCATCAGTAAATGTATAAGTAAGTGTATGTGTGCCAATTCCTGCATCTGCTGGTCTGAACTCATAGGTTGTACCACCTGTATTAACAACCCCAGTTCCGGTCCAGGTACCACCAGTTGGATCCGCTTCTAGTAAATCTGGATCTGCTGTCTCACATATTTGAACATTCTGATTACCTATTACGATCAATGGTTTTCCATTAATAAATATCTTTTGTGTCTGTGAATTTGTACAACCGTTTGCATCTGTAAATGTATAGGTCACAAAATTATCCTCTAAAACATTTCCTCCAGCCGGATTAAACGAATTTCCAGATATTCCATCCCCACTAAATATCCCCCCTGAAGGTGAACCAAATAAATTTATTGGCGCATCATTTTCTGCAATAGAATCTGGCAAATCAGTAAACGAAACTACAGGCAAAGAATTAATTATTACTGTGATCTGATCACTTGCGCTTGAGCATGGCCCAGCACCATCTGGATCATTTGTAGTTAAAGTGAAAGTCACAAAACCAGCAGTACTATCTGTCTGATCAAAAGAGTATGTAATCTCTTCATTGTTTATTACTGGATTATTGCTAAATCCTGATCCGTTATTCCCACCTGTCCATGTACCTGAAGTTGCCGATCCAGTAAGTGAAGCTGTAAGAACCACTTCCCCATCTGCACATATTGCATAATCAAATCCAGCAAAGGCAACGGGTAGAGGATTGACTGTTACAACCACATCTTGAAATGCTCCGTCACAATTATTTGCACTTGGAGTAATTCTATAAGTAACAGAGCCCGCAGGTGAATTACTATTAACAAATAATGATTGATTAATCGTAGTTCCTGAGCCATTAACTGCACCAGATACTGAATTTATATTATTCAAAACCACCCAGCTAAAGCTAGTACTTGAAACATTGTTAGGGTTTGTAAGCATAATACTAGTCGTTTCACCTGAACATATCGTTTCATTCCCCGTTGTTGCCAAAGTTGGCGTAGGGTTTACTGTTACAATAATTGACCTAGAAGCTCCATCACAGGAATTTGCCGTTGGCTTTATATCATATGTAACCGTACCAGGTGCGTTACCAGAATTAATCAATGTTTGAGCTATTGTTGCAGTAGAAGGTCCCCCTGATCCTGCTGACGCTCCAGTGATTCCTGCAGTAGGTGTTACTGTCCAACTGAAGTTTGTATTGGCCACATTATTTGGGTTGGTTAAGACAATATTAGTCATGTCTCCATCACATATAGTTTGAGCTGCTACAGACGTCTGAAGAGTTGGAATTGGATTAATTGTAATCACAATAGATTGGGAAGTAGGATTCACACAATTGTTAAGCTTAACCTTAAATGTATAGGTTACCGTTTGTACCGCATTGGTTGGGTTTCTTAATTGATTTGAAATATTTGCGCCATTCAAATAAGTAGAACCAATTGCAGGTGTTCCTACTATTTGGACTGACGAAGAAACCACGTTGGTAAGTTCAATAACGGCACCTACTGTAGTTGATGTGATATCTATATCCGACAGCCCTTCTGAACAAATTGTTGGAGCATTATTTGTAACTAAGAATGTAGGAGCAGGACTTACAGTAACGGTAGTAAATTGACTAGTTGGCGACAATGGACAACCATCAGAAGTTATCACATTAAATTCATAAGTGACATTAATTGCGGCTGTGGTATTGTTATTCAATACCTCAGTAATTTGATTACCATCTGTATACGGTCCAGTTGTGGTACCTCCAGTGACAGCACCGTAGTTCACACTCACCAAATTAATTTGATGATTTAATGTAGGGCTATTCAGTGTAATATCTACCGCATCACCACTACAGATACTCGTGGCTGCATTCGTGATCGTTAATACCGGGTTAGGATTGATCGTTACATTTGTTGTAAATGGTGCTACTCCATCATCACATCCTCCCACACTTACTGTAAAGTTAT
>JBLWUR010000001.1:0-1088407 GCA_048268855.1 Fulvivirga sp. | reverse complement strand
AGTTAACAATTTTCTTATCCAAAAATTATTTGATAAATATTTTTTGAACTCCTAATTCATCCCCCTCCCTCAACTCTTATCCCTAGCTCTTTTAGCAAGGGTCTGCAAAGGTAATAACCTTTTACTCTATCACAATAAATGAACGAGAAATTATTTTAATTTTATTAGTGAGCTAAAACCTGCCCTCTAATAACAGTTTGGGTGCGATCTGGACCAATAGACACCATATTAATTGGAACATTTAACTCTTGTTCCAAATAATAAACATAGTTTTTTAATTGCTCTGGAAATTTTTCAAACTCATCCATACCTTCTAAGGATGTATTCCATCCTTCCATTTCAATTAAGACGGGTTCAATTTTTTCCTCAACTATTTCATAAGGCATTATATCAATTACTCTTCCATCCTCCATTCTATACCCTGTACATATTTTTATTTTCTTAAATATATTGAGTACATCAGCCTTCATCATAAACAATTGTGTGACTCCATTAATCATAATGGCATACTTTAATGCTGGAAGGTCAAGCCAGCCACACCTACGTGGTCTGCCTGTAGTGGCTCCAAATTCATTACCTTCTTTTTGCATTAATGCACCCTCTTCATCGAATAATTCTGTTGGAAACGGTCCTCCCCCTACTCGTGTACAATACGCTTTAAATATACCATATACCTCACCAATATTATTGGGAGCTACTCCTAATCCACTACACGCACCTGAAGCAGTAGTGTTTGAACTTGTAACATAGGGATAACTGCCGAAGTCAACGTCTAGTAAAGAACCCTGAGCTCCTTCAGCTAACACCTTAGATCCGCTTGACAATTCCTTATTTACAGCATACTCGCTTTCAATCAATTCAAACTTCTTTAGAAATTTAATCGCTTCGAAAAATTCTAATTCCAGTTGACCTAGTTCGTATTCACTTTTATAAAAACCTAATATTCTTTCATGGCTTTCAACGAGTTTTTGATATTTCTTTTTAAAAGAGGGTAAAATAATGTCACCCACTCGTAACCCTTGTCTGGCTATTTTGTCTTGATAGGTAGGGCCTATACCCTTTAAAGTCGAACCAATTTTCTTTTTACCTTTGGCAGATTCATAAGCTGCATCAAGTAATCTATGTGTAGGTATAATGAGCTGCGCCTTTTTAGATATAAATAGATTGGCATATACATCTAAGTTGTACTTAGCCAGGGCCTCGACTTCCTTTTTAAATATGACTGGGTCTAATACTACTCCATTGCCAATGATATTCTTAATGTCCTTTCTGAAGATTCCAGAGGGTATCTGGTGCAAAACATGTTTTATGCCATCAAACTCCAAAGTATGACCTGCATTAGGCCCTCCTTGAAATCGTGCCACCACATCATATTTTGGCGCCAGAAAGTCTACAACTTTACCTTTACCTTCATCTCCCCACTGGAGGCCTAATAAAATATCCAACTTCATTATTTTAAAGAATTTTTCAGTACTTCAATTGCTTTACTTTCTGTTTCTTCAATTATGAAGATGGCATTAAGTTTTGTGATGATTAATAATTTTTTCACACTTTCAGAAGGTTTTAAGAGGCACATTTCACCCCCCTTATTGCGAAACTTAGTTAGTGTGGTTATAAGTACACCAATTCCGCTGCTGTTAATGTATCTTAATCCGGATATATCAACAACACACAATTGAATATTCTTTTGAATATGATCATTAACTACTTCAATGATATCAATTCCGTTATCCTCACCAATTAAATCACCTTTCAAGTCAAGGAAAAGTATATTATCTTTTACTGTATGTTCAAAACTCATGCTGTCTTTTTAGTCTTATTGTTGTTGGTACTTTTATCTGTCTTTAACTTTATTCTACAATCACCACAAATGCCGTATAAGTTGAGTGAATGGTGAAGAATATCAAAATTCAAAAGTTCTCCCACCATAGTTTGTATATTATGAATTCGTGGGTCACAAAATTCAACCACTTTGTGGCACTCGGTGCATATTAAGTGATCATGTTGTTTATAGCCATATGACTTTTCATATTGTGCTAAGTTCCTTCCAAACTGATGTTTGCTAACTAAGTCGCACTCGACAAGTAAATCCAATGTATTATAAACAGTAGCTCTACTAACTCTATAATTTTTATTCTTCATACTGATGTAAAGTGACTCTACATCAAAATGACCATTACGCGAGTATATTTCCTCAAGAATAGCATAGCGCTCCGGTGTTTTACGTAGCCCTTTATTTTCCAAATAGGCCGTAAATATTTTATTTACTTCCTGATATACTTTTTCATTTATTGCCATGAAACTTAGCTCTTTAAGGACTGCAAATATAGTATTCTTTGTGTAAATACTCTGAAAGCCGAACCCTATTCCTTAGGCTCCGAACGGGAGACTTTTACCACTCCCTCTACTTTCTCCAATTTAGAAGTTAATAAATCTAAATGACGAGTGTCATTAATGTACAACATGATCACTCCTTCAAATATTCCAGTATCTGTATCAATTGACATCGATCGCATATTTACCTTTAACTCTTCTGAAATTATCATAGTAACATCATTGATCAAACCTACCCTATCAGTGCCAATTATTTTCAAACTGACAAGAAAGGAAGACATATGTTGAGATGCCCATTTTGCTTTTACAACACGATGTCCGTGGTTCGCCAGTAGTTCTGGAGCATTAGGACATGAAGGACGATGAATTTTTATTCCTTCAGTGACAGTTACAAATCCAAAAACACTATCACCAGGGATGGGATTACAACACTTTGCCAACTTATAGTCAATTACGTCCATGTCCTCCCCTATAAGCAACACATCGTCTGATTTAACTTTTACAATTTCCTTTTCAAAGGATTTTGCATCCGATATTCGAGTTGAGGGTTTTGACTTAATTGTACTGGCGGGTTTAAAATCTTTAAATCTTCTTAGATCTTTATTATCGATTAAACCTTTTCCTGTTTGGTAGAATAATTCAAATTGATTGGGCAAACTAAAATAGGCTCTTAACTTATCGAAGTTGTCATTATTTGGTTCAATTTTAAAATGTTTCAATTTGCGATACAGAATCTCCTTTCCTTCATCAACTATATGTTTCTTATCTTCTTTTAGCCCTTCCTTTATTCTGGACTTTGCCTTTGAAGTAACAACAAATCTTAACCAGTCTTCATTGGCCTTTTGCTTAGTCGAAGTTAGAATTTCCACCTGATCGCCATTTTTCAAGGCATAATTTATAGGCACTAACTTTTGGTTCACTTTTGCACCAATACATTTAGCCCCAACCTCAGAATGTATTTCAAAAGCAAAGTCTAATGCGGTTGCTCCCCGCGGCAATGTTTTCAATTCCCCTTTAGGGGTAAAGGCAAAAACCTCATCATTGAATAAATTACCTCTGAAGTCATCAACGAATTCCAGTGCCGAAGAATCATTTTGTTCTAACATGTCTCTAACTTTAGAAATCCATTGTTCCAGTCCCGAGGCGCTAGTGGTATCATTGTCTTTATATTTCCAGTGGGCAGCATACCCTTTTTCTGCAATGTCATCCATTCTGTGGGTTCTTATCTGAACCTCAACCCATTGTCCGTT
This sequence comes from Fulvivirga sp., assembly GCA_048268855.1. Lineage (GTDB taxonomy): Bacteria > Bacteroidota > Bacteroidia > Cytophagales > Cyclobacteriaceae > Fulvivirga. The sequence goes on along the minus strand of JBLWUR010000001.1, from coordinate 1,084,823 downwards.
CTTTGCCATAACAGTTGTGTGAAGGGACTCATACCCATTGGCCTTTGGTGTGCTGATCCAATCACGCAATCTATCAGGGTTTGGCTTATAATAGTCAGTGACTATAGAATATACATGCCAGCAAACTGCCTTCTCATTTTCAACTGGGACATCAAGAATAATACGAATTGCAAAGAGGTCATATACCTCTTCGAAAGGTATATTTTGCTTTTTCATTTTATTCCAAATGGAATACACTGATTTTGGGCGACCCTTTATTACATAATTTAAATTTTGGTCATTTAAATTTCTTTGTATCGGACGAATAAAGCTTTTTATAAATTTATTTCTCGTCTCCTTGGCTACGTCTATTTTTCTGACAAGGTCTTCAAAAACCTGAGGTTCAGTATATCTTAGATATAGGTCTTCCATTTCAGATTTGAAGGCATATAGACCAAGTCGGTGCGCAAGTGGAGCATATAAGAAGATAGTTTCTGAAGCAATTTTATATTGCTTATTTACTGGCATACTATCCAGAGTTCTCATATTATGTAATCTGTCAGCTAATTTGACCAAGATCACACGTACATCTTCCGATAGAGTAAGCAGCATTTTTCTAAAATTTTCTGCTTGTTGTGAGCTACCGTGCTCAAATACGCCAGATATTTTTGTAAGCCCATCAATGATACGTGCTATCTTTTTACCGAAATCGCGCTCAATCTCCTTTATGGTCCATTCGGTATCTTCAACCACGTCATGCAATAGAGCTGAAATAATAGAAGTAGTGCCTAACCCTATTTCATCCACACATATCTTTGCCACTGCCATTGGGTGAAAAATGTAGGGTTCACCCGATTTACGCCTAGTACCACTATGAGCTTCAAGGGCGGTGTTGAAAGCTTTACGAATTAATTTGGAGTCATTGTCTTTCAGGAAAGGCTTGGCATGCCTTAGCAATTGTCTATATCTTCTAACTATTTCTCTATTCTCTTCCTCTACGTCTATAGCAATCATTTGAAAAAGGTATGATCAAAATTACAAAAAAACTTAAAAGCCATATTTGTTCTATCAAAAAATATAAATACATTTGCACTCCATTTTAAGGAATGCGGGTGTGGCGAAATTGGTAGACGCACTAGACTTAGGATCTAGCGCTTCACGGCATGGGGGTTCGAGTCCCTCCACCCGCACAAAGAAATACCCTCGATCACGATGAAAAATTATCGAGATTGAGGGTTTTTATTTAAAATCACCACCATATAACCTCTATTGCATTGGACATCTCATTAGACAAAAAAAATTCAACAGAAGCCTTAATTAAAGTTAAGTTAAAGGAGTCTGATTATCAACATAATGTTGAAGAAAAAGTAAAAGACTATGCCAAGAAAGCCAGCATCAAAGGATTCAGACCAGGCAAAGTACCTACTGGTTTAATTAGAAAAATGTATGGCAAGTCAATAGTGGTTGAAGAGGTAAACAATCTCCTATCTAAATCATTACAGGAATACATTAAAAATAATGGCATCCAGATCATAGGTGAGCCCTTACCTGATCAAGAGAAAGCCAAATTAATAGACTGGGAAAGTCAAAAGGATTTCGAATTTGATTATGAAATAGGAATGGTTCAGGATTTCAAATATGATATTTCGGACAAAGTAAAAGTAAAGTCTTATAAGATTGAACTTGACAAAAAAGGATTAAATGAAACCCTAGATAATGTTAAGAAACAATACGGAAATGTAACTAATCCTGAGACAGGAGTTGAAGGTGATGGTTTTTTTGGCACCTTCACCGAAATTGATGGCTCAATAACAAATGAGTCAATACTAGAATGGGATAGCATTGATAAAAAAGAACAAAAAAAGTTCATAGGAGCAAAACCCGGAGATGTTTTGGAATTTGAAATTTCAAAATTATTGAAGGACAAGCATGATCTCATGAGTTTGTTGGATATTGGTCATGATAAAGCTCACGATATAAAAGGTAAATTTAATTTTACCATAAAGAATATAAACAGAACTGAACCAGCCGTATTAAATCAAGAGTTATTTGATAAAGTATTTGGTAAGGATATCATTAAGTCGGAAAAAGAGTTTACTGATAAAGTAAAAACCACCGTTGAGGAAAATTATCAACGAGAATCGGCCCTTTTATTGAGTAGAGATATTAGAGACTATTTAATTGAAAAAACTAAAATGGAAATTCCATCAGAGTTTCTTAAAAAATGGCTTCTGGTGACTAACGAGGGTAAAGTAACTGAAGAAGATATAAATAAAGAGTTTGATGAATATGCCAGATCACTTAAATGGGATTTGATTCGAAATAAAATCAGTGAAGAAAACAAAATAGAAGTTGAAAACGCTGAAGTAGTTGACAGAGCCAAAATGATGATATTGAGTCAACTTGGTGGGGCTGGAGCTGCAGAACAACTTAAAGATCATATGGATTCTTTTGCCGACAATTACTTGAAAGCCGAAAACGGACAGAACTATATGAGGCTTTATAATGAAGTAAGAGAGGAGAAAATATTGGAGTTAATTAAGCAGAAAATAACTCTTTCTGAGAAAAAAGTTAACCTTGACGAATTTCGTAAGTTAGCGTCAAACTAATTTTTAAACGCTTTTGTTTACATGAAGCCTACCCATTAAACGGTAGGCTTTTTGGTATAAAACTAGAAATTCTTGTTATAATTGAGTACTTTAAAAGACAATCCAAACATGATTAATAAAGAAGAATTCAGAAAATTTGCCGTTAAAGGGCAAGGAATCAACGGACAAACGTTTGATGACTACGCAAATAGCATTCAAGCCATGACTCAATATGTAATTGAAGAAAGGCCAGGAAATTTCAGAGCAATTGACGTTTTTACGAGATTAATCTCTGACAGAATTATATTTTTGGGCATGGGTATTGATGACCAAATTGCCAATATAATTACGGCACAACTACTTTTTTTAGAGTCGAGTGACCCTAAAAAAGACATTATCATGTACATAAATAGTCCTGGAGGATCAGTATATGCTGGTTTGGGGATTTATGATACAATGAATTATGTCAACCCGGATGTAGCAACGATATGTACTGGCTTAGCCGCTTCTATGGGTGCTGTTTTATTGGCTTCAGGTCATGAAAAGAAAAGATCTGCACTTCCACATGCAAGAATTATGATACATCAGCCGATGAGTGGAATGCAAGGCCAAGCATCAGATATGGAAATCTCTTTAAGGCAGACATTAGAGGTAAAAAAGGATTTATACAACATTCTTGCAAAGCATAGTGGTCAGAAATACGATAAAATTGAAAAAGATTCAGATCGTGACTATTGGATGAGAGCTAGTGAAGCAAAAACATACGGATTAATAGACGAAGTACTTGAAAAAAAATAAAACTGAAATGTCAGAAGTTACTTGTTCATTTTGTGGTAGAAATAAGAAAGATGTAGACCTGATGATATCGGGTATACATGCACACATTTGTGACAAGTGCATCACACAGGCGAATCAAATTCTTTCTGAAGAGAAAAAGTCTGGCAGTGGTGAAGGAGGTGCGCCAAGTTTCAATTTGGTGAAACCCATGGAAATGAAGAAGTTTCTTGACGAATTTGTAATTGGGCAAGACCAAGCCAAGAAGGTAATGTCAGTTGCCGTATACAATCACTATAAGCGGCTAATGCAAAAACCAACTGATGATGATGTTACCATTGAGAAATCAAACATCATTATGGCTGGTGAAACGGGAACTGGAAAAACCTATTTAGCACGTACATTGGCTAAAATACTACAGGTTCCATTTTGTATTGCTGATGCTACCGTGTTAACGGAAGCTGGGTATGTTGGTGAAGATGTAGAAAGTATTCTAACACGGTTATTGCAATCTGCAGATTATGAAGTTGAAGCAGCGGAACGAGGCATCGTATATATAGACGAACTGGATAAAATTGCCAGAAAATCTGATAACCCATCGATTACTCGAGATGTTAGTGGTGAAGGAGTACAGCAGGCATTGCTCAAGCTTCTAGAAGGCACTGTAGTAAACGTTCCACCGCAAGGTGGTCGGAAGCACCCAGATCAAAAAATGATTTCTGTAAATACAGAAAACATACTTTTCATTTGCGGTGGTGCTTTTGATGGTATTTCTAGAAATATCGCTAAAAGACTAAATACAAGACCGTTAGGCTTTGCATCATCTGAAGATGCTCTAAAGCCATTGGATGTAGAAAGTGACAACTTGTTACAATACATTACTGCCCAAGATTTAAAAAGTTTTGGGTTGATACCTGAACTAATTGGCCGTTTACCGGTACTTACTTTCCTTAATCCATTAGACGAGGATGCACTGTCAAAAATCTTAACTCAACCTAAAAATGCCTTGGTTAAACAATATGAAAAATTGTTTAAAATGGAAGATATTGAGTTGGAATTTAAAAAAGGTGCTCTTGACTTTATTGTCCAAAAAGCAATGGATTATAAGCTTGGAGCAAGGGGGTTGAGATCTATTTGTGAGGCAATTGTTAATGATGCCATGTTTGAGCTGCCTTCTTCCAAGGACACGACTAAACTAATCATTACTAGAGCTTACGCAGAAGAGAAATTCAGTAAGTCAAAGTATAGTAAGCTTAAGGTTGCTTAATAATTTCAAAATTGATGTTTACCAAGCATATATTAGTAGCCACGTTACTAATTTTAATAATCAACGAGTCTTATTCTCAACAAGTTGGGCTTAAAATTAAGAAAGCTGGTATTTACGATGGTTATACTTTATTTGCTCCATTAAATAGTAAAAACACTTATCTCATAAATAATTGTGGTAATTTAATTCATGAATGGGTCAGTGAATATACTCCTGGTGATGAAGTTAAACTGCTGGAAAATGGCGATATCCTGAGGTTGGCAAAACTCGAAAACAATGTTATTGATGGAGGCGGAGGTGGTGGTAGGATTGAACAAATTGATTGGGATTCAAATCTTAAATGGTCATTCGAATTAAATAATGATTCACTGAGACTTCATCACGATTTTGAGGTGTTACCAAACAATAATGTGTTGTTGCTAGTTTGGAAAGCGTACACTAAAGAATCTGTGATTGAAGCAGGTAGATATCCTGATTCTATAGCCACAGATGTTATTTGGTCTGAACACTTAATTGAAGTTAAACCAATATTTCCTGATTCCGCAGAAATAGTATGGACTTGGGATTTGTTTGACCATTTAGTTCAAGACTTAGACCCGACAAAGGATAATTATGGTGTTGTTGAGGAGCATCCAGAATTGATAGATATTAATTTCAATACTGATAGTGGGATAGATGATTGGATTCATGCCAATTCCATCAGTTATAGTGAAAAATTAGATCAAATTATTATTAGTTCAAGAACGTTCAGTGAATTTTGGATTATCGATCACTCTACTTCTAATTTAGAATCATCATCACATAATGGAGGCATATATAATAAAGGAGGTGATATTCTTTACCGCTGGGGTAATCCAATAAGTTACAAAAAAGGACAGAAGTCTGATAGAAAACTATACAGTCAACATAATGTACATTGGATAAACACGGACATATCTGACTCGAATGACATAATGATATTTAATAATGGAAATACTAGAAACCCAGCTTACTCAAGTATAGATAGATTAACTGTTTCCTTAGATGAAAATAACAATTATGTACTTAATGATGATCTATCATATGCTCCATTAGATTTCAACTGGACATACACAGCTGTGCCTAAAGAAAACTTTTTTTCTAGATTTCTATCTAGTTCCCAATTACTAGAAAATGACAATATCTTAATTTGTGAAGGTGCCACCGGCAGGTTTTTTGAAATTAATCAAGAAGGTGACATATTATGGGAATATATTAATCCAGTGAATCAAGATGGAATAACTAATAGGGATTTTGAATTAAGTGGTGAAATTACAGGAAATATAGCATTCAGAGTTGCTAAATACTCTAGTGATTTCCCGGCATTCGATAATAGATCATTATTACCCAGTGAACCAGTTGAGGGCAAACCATGGTTTATTCCGGATGAGTGCCTAATCGCTATTACATCTACAGAAACTACTAGTGACACTGAATTATTTAAAATCTATCCAAATCCTACTACTAGTAAGGTTATAATTAATTTTAAAAGTGTAGAAATGAATAATCTAAAGTTATTCAATCTACACGGTGAACTACTATTAAAACGTGAAGGTATTAGTACAATAACTTACCAATTGGATATTAGTGAATATCCTCAAGGAACCTACCTATTAGTATTAAATAATAGTTACAGAAAATTAATTATTAGAAATTGAATTTTTAATTATTAGCTCGGCAGTGTTTTTGGATGCACTTCCGGTGTCCATCAAGGTTTTTATTTTCCTGTATTCATTAATAATATTTGTCCGATAAGAATCATTATCCATTAATTCTAATAACTCATTTTTTACACTATTGATGTTTAAATCCGACTGAATAAGTTCTCTAACAACCTCCTTATTTGATATTAAATTAACTAATGAAATAAATGGCACTTTGATTAATCGTTTAGCAATTAGATAAGAAATTTTACTCGTGTTGTAAATAACTACTTGCGGTATTTCAAGAAGCGCAGTTTCTAATGTAGCCGTTCCTGAAGTAACAATGGCCACATGAGCTTTTGCTAACAAATCATAGCTTGGCCCATCAAATAATTCAACATTTTTAAGCTTACTAATTTCAGCATACAATGAGCTATCCAGATTATTTACTTTTGCAACAACAAATTTAATCTTGGGCTTATCAATGGCCAATTGGGTTAAGAGAGGTAAGACATTAAGTAGTTCCTGTTTTCGACTTCCTGGCAATAACGCTACATATTTCTGCGGCAAGTTGTTTTCTGAAAATGAATGAGATAATATTGAATCTAATACGGGGTTTCCAACATAATTTACTTGCCAGTCAAATTTTCTAAAGAATGCTTTTTCAAAAGGTAAAATCACATACATATAATCTACGTATTTCTTTAGTTTCAATGCACGGTTTTGATTCCACGCCCATACCTTGGGTGAAATATAATAATGTACTGGAATGCCTTTCTCTTTAGTATACTTGGCAATTTTCATATTAAATCCGCCATAGTCTATAAGGATCACTGCGTCAGGTTGGAATCTGTCAATTTCATTTTTGCATTGCTTCAGAAAAGCTCTAATCTTAAATATATTCAGAACCACTTCCAGAAACCCCATGAACGCCAATTCTCTGTAATGAACTTTTACATCAACACCCGCAGATGCCATATAATCACCTCCAAAACCAGTAAAGGTGGCTTCTTTGTCTAAAGTCTTAAGTTCCTTTACTAAATTCCCACCATGTAAATCTCCTGATCGTTCGCCAGCGACAATAAAATACTTCATGCGTTAACCAAAATATTCAACATAATTTCGAGGCGTTTCGTATAATTTGATGGAATGTAATGCAGCTGAATCACTTATTAATGGTACTTTATCAACTAATATTTTCCAGAACTCAATAATTAAATTCTCCGTGCTGGCCATTTTACCTTGCATAAAATCAACATCTAGATTTAGATTTTTATGATCTACTTTATCTGTAATTTCCGTTCTTATCAACTTGCTCAATTGCTTTAAGTCCACAACAAAGCCAGTATCCGGATCGGGGGTACCTTTTACAGTGACAATAATTTCAAAGTTATGTCCGTGCCAGTTGGCATTGGCACAAGGGCCAAATACATCCTCATTCTTCTCCTTACTCCAGTTCGGATTATAAAGCTTATGGGCTGCGTTAAAATGTTCGTGTCTACTTACAAATACCATCATCTAAAATTATCCTACAAAGATAACAAGGCAATATTTTATAATACGCTTTAATTTATTGAAATCATTGGGTTAATTTGCCCAAAAATCAAGAATTATGATAGTCGTAACTGGTGCTGTAGGTTTTATTGGGAGTCAACTTATTAAAAAGCTTAATGCAAATAATTTTAATAATATAGTTGCTGTAGATAAATTTGATAGGCCAGAAAAAAATAAGAACCTGGATGGGCTAACCGTCCTTGAGAAGGTTGATAGAGGAGTATTCATCAATTGGTTGAACGAAAATGCTTCTGCAGTTGAGTTTATTTTTCATATCGGTGCTAAAACAGATACTGCACTGTTTGACTTAGAACTTCTTGAAAAAATGAACACGCAATACACCAAAGACATTTGGACAGCGTGTATTGCTCATCAAATACCAGTGGTATATGCTTCATCAGCCGCTACTTATGGCTTGGGAGAATATGGATATGATGATAATGAGAGTTCAATCCCACAGCTTAAGCCCCTAAACCCTTATGGGCAATCAAAACAAGATTTTGATGTCTGGGCATTAGCTCAAGAGGAGAAGCCTTTTTTCTGGGCGGGGCTGAAATTTTTTAATGTTTACGGACCTAATGAATATCATAAGGGTAGAATGGCTTCTGTGGTTTGGCATGCTTTTAATCAAATCACCAATACCAATGCCATGAAATTATTTCGTTCACACAATCCAGATTTTAAGGATGGTGAACAGATGCGTGATTTTGTTTATGTTAAGGATGTTGTAGATGTATGCTATTGGCTAATGCATCACCGAAAAAATTCCGGAATCTACAACCTTGGAAGTGGAACAGCACGAACATTTTTAGATTTGACCAAAGCCGTGTTTAAAGCAATGAATAAAAAACCTGATATCTCCTTTATAGATACACCCGTAGATATAAGAGACAAATATCAATATTTTACAGTAGCCAACATGAAAAAGCTAAGATCCATTGGCTATCCAAAAAAATTCTACACCCTAGAGGAAGGTGTCGAAGATTATGTCAAAGGGTATCTTTTACAGATTTAATTATTTTCTCTGATTGTTTTCACTAACAGGGCGCGACTCTTGTGTCTAAATAGTAGATTGTAATACCTGTTATTTGTCCAATTTACGTAGTATATAGGCTACATCGTTAATATTTCTCACTTTCCTGCTTTTAATAATTTTTATACTGTTTGAATCAAAATCAAAAAGTTTTAAGAAAGACTTAGTTCTAAGGTTAAACTCTTGCACAGTTTTATTTTGGGCATCGAAAAAATAATAATTTTCTTTAAGTACTATTCGTTCAGTCTTACTACCTATATCAAATTGAGGGTTATAGTCTGCTGCTAACCTTTCATAATTATAACCAATAAAAGCAATATATTTAACCCCTTCATAAATCACTTTATACATTTCATTTCGACTTTGATTAACTAAATCGCCATTAATGAATTCGATGTATTCTCCATTAATATCTAACCACTTAAACCTCTCTATTATTACTGCCTTGGCCACCCTAACATCTTTATCCAATTTAACTTCAACTTGCTTATTAATAATATTATACCTTAATGGAATATTCATTAGCTCAAATTCTGTTCCACCAAATAGATCAATAGATCCCAAATTCCACTTTATATCTGCATAAGACTCTTCGTTGACATTTGAAGGAACATATTCTGAAAATGTTTCGATTAATGCACCACTATAAATTCCGCCAGTTAATTGTCCAGTATTTCTTTGAATTTGAGCTTCCACAATAGTTGAAGTAGTGAACAAAAGCAATAATAAAAATTTCATTTTTCTAAATTTTAATAATATTCATAATGGTAGATATACTTTGACTGCGTTCTCATTTTAGTACTTAGTTTTTTGATAAGTTTATCATTTAAATATGTATACTTTTCATTTTCAATTACATTTCCGTTACCGTCAAATTTACTTGATTCCAATAATAATCCATCTCCCATTGTATAAATGACATAATACATTTTTATTCCATATTCGTTGTAATAACGTTCTTTAACAACCTCTCCATTATTATAACTCTTTATCACCCTAGAAACCAAATTATCATGTTGGCCATATTTATATTCAAGTACCTCATTTCCCTCATATTTATAAGCTTGCAAAGTCATATATATAATATCATCTCTATTAAGTTTGTCATAAATAGTATTCCTATCAGATATTATTTTGCCATTTTGATTATAAGTATAGACATTAATTACTTTTCGTTTAGAGGTGTTAGTCTCTTTATAAGAGAGTTTCTTATTTTCATAAAAATATTCTGTTGTAGCATACCAATTACAGGAATCTGTATACCTGGTTTTTATTATTAGTTGATCATTTTTATTATATATTAAAGTGTCCTTAACTAATAATTGCCCATTTATGTATTTGGTATGTTCTATTATCCTATTTTGATAATAAATATTTTGTTCAATTAAAGATGTATCTGCATAATTAATTTGGTAAATATATTGCCGAAATGAATTATTATCATTTAATCCAGGCACACTACAAGAAACAATTACTAGAAGAATAAGGACAGAATAATATTTACTCATTTGATTAAATCTCAGCTTATGTAAACATTAATTATTATTTATAAAAAGTAAAGCCTGAACTAATATATTAGTTCAGGCTTTAACATGTATTTAAAACTTAAATTATTTTGGAGTATAAACAGTTACACCATCTTCACCATAAATAGTATCAATCCATCCCCAACTAATAACACCAGTACCTGGATCTAGATTAGGAGTTTGTTGACCCTCATTAGTTATAAATCCTCCAAATTGATCAGGAGCATCAGCTATTGATAGTGTACCACAAATATCAGTCAATACAGTTGCTCTAGCACTTGTTCCATACGCGTCAGCATAAGTAGTAGACCATAAGCCACCAGTCATATCTTCAACAGTATATTGACCTCCTCCTAAAGCAACTAAAGTAGCGTCCAAATCATAAGTTTGGGGGCCAAAATCAGTAAATCCTACTTCCGTATGATTATCATATTCTCCTTCCAAATTGGATGGACAAGTGAAAGTCAAAGTAGACGCCCTGTTAGGTGTCAAAACTTTCCCAGTAGAAAGAATAATTTCAGTGTACTTAAATTGCCAAGTATCCCCAGGAGATAAATCTTCCTCTGTAAGGATATTCCCTTCAACTGGCACATCAGCAAACAATTCAGCTTCAGTTTGATTAAGTTCACCAGTAGTAACACTGTATGTAACAACTGGTGAAGACACTGAAGCTCCATCAACACCAACAGATGCATTTAACACTTTAGTTACTGTAACAGATTGAATAGTCAGTCCATCTTTTACGTATTCATCAAGATCAATTGAAACACCTGTGGAAACCTGATATAGGAAACTAAATGTTGGATCTGGATCAATATTTGCAAATACATTTGCAGATAAATCTGCACTTCCATCACCACCTACTAAAACATCGCTGTTTTCCTCTTCACAGGAAACCACGAATAAGGCGGCCATAAAAATAAAACATATGCTTATATACTTTTTCATATTATTTTTAATTTAATTACCAATTATTAATTAAAAGCCCACATATCATCATCAATATCGGAACCTCCTTGATTAGCTACTGCTGCCTCTAAACTTGCAGAGTTAGTTAATCTTTCACTTTGAGCATAAGGCATTCTTCTTGGTATTATGTTGATAGTAGCACCTGGCTCCGGAGTAAGAAACGAAGGAAATCCAGTTCTACGATAATCTGACCATATTTCAGCCATGCCTTGTACATACAATGCTTTGTACTTTTCAGATATGATCTTATCCAGTCTAGCCTGATTGCCTGAAAGTCCAGCTAATACGGAGTTGGCAGTAGCATAAGCTGTTCCAGTAACTCCAACTTGAGCCATACTAGCTAATATAGCTTCTTGTAAAGCTGTTTCAGCACCAGGTATATCACCAGTCATTAATCTCGCTTCGGATTCAATAAACTTAACCTCAGTATAAGAAATTAATGGAAGAGGAGCATTGTTTTTACCCCAAAATAAGCTAGATCCTGCAAAAGTGTATCTATTACCATCATTGCCAAAGTAAGCTGCTGCCCTAGGGTCTCCAGCCATAACACTTTCAGCAAAATCAGGATCTACACCTAATGTACCTCCCCTATCTGATTCAAATAAAGCAATTGGAGAAGCATCATTTTGAGGTGTTCCAAAGAAAAAGTCTGGTTCATTACCAACCTCATCAATAACCCCTGCATTTATTTGTGTTAATGCATCTGAATAAGAAGTATTTCCATTTCTTTTGGACAACATTAAAGAATAACGTGCTTTCAAAGATCTTGCTGTTCGTAACCAATTGTCCATATTACCACCAAATATTAAATCATCACCAGAACCTGGGACAAATCCATTAGATGGAGCAGCAAAATTCAAAATGGCATCATCCAAAAGTTGCTGGATTCCAGCAAACACAGCCTGCTGATTATCATATGCTGGCTTTAAATTATCAGATCCTAAAAAAGCTTCAGAAAATGGTATATCTCCCCACAATTGAGTAGCAAAACCCAAGTTCTGTGCAAGTAATACCCTAGCGATACCCGCATAATGATTTGCTTCCAAATCAATAGATTTGGCTAAAATCACGCTACAGTCTCTCATAGAACCTGTATACAACTGAAATTCCCATGTATTGTTAACATCTGATTCAGTAATACTGTAATTGGTAAGAGCAGCTTGTTGAGCTTCAATACCCCTAAAGTACTGCATCCATATACCTGCAAGTCTTCCAGAAGTAGCTCCAAGATTATAAGCCGATTGGGCTTCAGCCTTTGGCAACAATAAAGGAAGAGTAACTTTATCTTCACTTACTGAGTTTGGATCCAAATTTGTATCGTCAAAATCGCAAGAAAACACGACTAAGGACATACTAAAAATTAGAATATATTTATATATTTTTTTCATGATTTATCTTTTTAAATTTTAAAAAGTAGCACTTACAGTGACTGAATAACTTTTTGTATTAGGGTTATTAAAATAATCCAATCCAAAACCGTTAGATGCACCTGTCAAGTTTGTTTCAGGGTCAATACCATTATACTCTGTGAACAATAAAAGATTTCTACCTGATAAAGATACTTTTAAGTCAGATACAAATGTATTACTCAATACTGACTTAGGCAGTGCATATGAAAGGGTAACCTCTCTTAGTCTTACCCATGAAGCATCCTGAATATTCTCTTCTGGAAGGCCACCAAATGCATATCTATTCCATTTGTTTTGAGAAGCTCCAAATCTAGGATTATAAAAATCTACTGGTGTAGTATTCGGTACGTAAACCGGTGCTTCATCAGTTCCTGTATTTTGTACACCTTCAAATACATATCCTTTAATTTCTCTTTGTTGAGCAGTAACTTCATGCATACCAAAGGTTTTAAGAATACCATATGTTCCATTCCAAACATCACCACCTTGTCTAATATCCAAGAGTGCTGAAAGAGAAACTCCTTTAAAATTAATTGTGTTTCTAATACCTGCTAACCAATCTGGATTAGGATCTCCAATAACACCTTCAATTGGATCTTGTTCAGGCCATCCGTCAGAACCCATCACTAATTCTCCTTGATCATTTCTCAAAAATTTGGCGCCAAATATAGCTCCATATGGTTGACCTGCAACTGCTCGAGAAGTAGTTGAAACAAAACCAGCAAGAGAAACAGTTTCAATACCCGGAGATAAACTTTCAACAGTATTTTTATACTTGGTGAAATTTACGTCTATATCCCAACTAAAATCATCACTTCTGATCGGTGATGCATTGAGAACTAGTTCTACACCTGTATTCGTAACAACTGCAGCGTTTTGAATAGCTGAATTAAAACCAGACGCTGGCGCAACATCTACTGCTATAATAGCATCTTCTGTTTTGCTATCATAATAAGTTACATCCAATCCAAGTCTACCTTTAAAGAATTTTAATTCCGCCCCAATTTCTGAGGTAGTTGTCAATTCAGGCTTCAGTTGTCCATTTGGCAAAGTATTATTCCTATCAAATGCGTTTACTCCTCCAAATGCAGGGAAGTTACCACCAGTAGAAATAAATCCGTCACCACCAAAAGTAGCTACTGAAAAATATGGATCAGTTGAATAAATAAATGCAGAACCACCATCGTTACCTACCTGACCCCATGAAGCTCGTAATTTAATATATGAGAATATAGGTGTATCTGTTAAGCCCAAAGTATTAGACACTACGTAGCCTAAACTTACAGCAGGGTAAAATACTGAATTATTATCTTTAGGTAAAACTGAAGACCAGTCATTTCTAGCAGAAAGGTTTAAAAATACGGTCTCATCCCAACCTACATTTACTTGTCCGAAAACACCATGTAACTTTCTTCTTGCAGTGCTTTCAAATCCTTGTACAGAACTAGTATTACTAATATCATAAAATTTCGGAACACTTAAAGTTGTACCAACAGTTTGGTGTGTATCAACTTGGTTACTATAAAAGTTATGACCAATAACACCACCTACTGTAAAATCATTAATCGACTTATTGAATTTCAATAGTAAATCTGAATTTAAATCTTTTGAATTTCTATCTAGTAAATTAACCTCTCCAACACTTTGTGTTCTAGATCCAATATTGAAAGCACTCTTTATGTTTTCACTGTAATAATCAATTCCCAATTTATAAGATGCCGATAACCAATCAGTTATTTTATATTCAACTGCCGTATATCCAATTACCCTATTTACAACATCATTAAAGGGGCTGTTTCTTGTAGTCCAAAATGGATTATCATAACCACCACCACCACGATAGTTTCTTTGTGCTCCACTAGGTCGTTCATAAGTACTAACCTGTCCAGCAGCTTCTCTACCAGTTAATCCGTTTCCGATATCAAAAGTTGGTGTGTTTCTTAATAAACCGAGCATAATTCCTGATACGTTACTACCTTGTTGTACTCTGTAACCACCAGATCTAACATAATTAGCAGACATAGATATACTTAATTTATCAGTAATATCAGAAGATACAGTAGCTCTTAAACTTGTTCTGGCAAAATCAGATACAGGTATGATACCAGTTTGATATAAATGACCTGCGGAAACAAAATAATTTGCCACATCTGAACCACCAGCAACACTAAGGTTATTATCATAAGTAACACCATTAACAAAAAAGTTGTCAAGGTTGTCATATGCTCTCGCTGGTACTCCATTTCCAGTTCCTGCTGCAACAAGTCGACCTCCTTGATCATATGGATAGTCAGTTGCACCATCAAATTCTAAATCAGAAATTTTTGGGCCAAAACTGTTTCCTTCACCTGTTTCTGGACCTCTGTAGGTAATTACCCCACCAACTGCACTTCCTTGTGCATAAGTGCTTTGCAATTCAGGCAATTTATTTACTTTATCAACTCGCGTTGAGGTGCTAAATGAAACAACTGGTTTTCCTGATTTTCCCCTTTTTGTTGTAATGATAATTGCACCATTTGCAGCTCTAATACCATATAGAACAGTTGCTGCAGCTCCTTTAAGAACTGTTAATGACGCAATGTCAGCTGGATTAATGTCAATAGCTCTGTTAGATCTATTTACTCCATCTGTACCATTTCCAAATTCACTATTGTCAATTGGAATACCATCAATAACAAATAGTGGTGAGTTTCCTCCTGAAATAGAAGTCTTACCTCGTATGTTGATCTGAGCTGATCCACCAGGAGTTCCAGCAGAACTAATGATTTGTACTCCAGCAACCTTACCACTTAAAGCATTAACAACATTTGTCTCTTGTGCCTGACGTACTTCGTCAGCTGCCACGTTCTGCACTGAATAGCCAATCGAAGCCTTATTTGCTTCAAGACCAACTGCTGTTACAATAACTTCTGAAAGTTGTTTCACATCTGGAGACATTTGAATGTCAATTACAGATCGTGCACCTATCGCTACTTCTTCAGTAGCCAGACCGATAAACGAGAATACCAACGATCCCCCCTCTGAAGGGACAGCTAGTTTAAAATTACCGTCAATATCGGTAACCGTACCAGATGTTGTACCCTTAAGTACAACGTTAACCCCAGGCAGAGTTGAACCGTCTTCAATAGACGTAACCTTCCCGGAGACTGTGCGTTCTTGAGCCCACGAATCACTAAAAGCGAATGCGAACATCAACATGAAACTAAGTAGTAAAAACTTCCTCATATTGTTTTGTTTAGGTTAAAATATGTTAAAATTGGTATCAAGTTAATGAAATAACACCATATACGGTAATGTATGTTAATAAATTTAACGCAATTTAAGGGGCACAATATGTTATTTTTAATAAAATAACATATAATTGATAAAAAAAATAGATGAACTAAATATAGTCCATCTATTTCTTCATTAAAAAATGTATATTTTACCTATTATTATCAGACTGAGGCAAATTACTTTTAGTTATTAACTTCTCAGTAACTACATTATAAACTTTGATATAGTCGTTCTGAGACTTCCCTTCTGGGATGATTCCGGGCTGAGAATAAAATTCTAGCTTTTCGTTATCCATCCATTTCACATATCCACCTGTTACGCTGTTACTATAAATAATTTTATTGCTCTCTTTATTCAGTACTAAAAACTTTAATAGTTGATTAGGCTTAAGTGGATCTTCTTTCAATCTGTTACTACATAATGTAAAAGAACCTGATGCGTTATCAATACAATCAAATTCACCTCCATCAACTGACTCTAATATCGACTTAACTTCATCCATGCTATTATCGTGCTTTTGAACACTTTTGCAATTAGACAGTATTAGTAGAACTAGGGTAGTAAAAAAGAATGAAACAAATACACCTCTATTTCTTAATAAACCTCTTCGTGAATACATTATTATCATCCTTTAGTTGTAAAATATAAATCCCCTGATTCAGTTGTTCCAGTTGAAGTATTGACTCGTTGACGTATTTGTTAAGTGTTTTTGTAATAACAATTTCCCCAGCTCCATTGACCACTGTCAAGGTATAAATATCACCAACACTTTCGGGAAGGACATAGCTAATCTTAGTAGATGTAGGGTTTGGGTATATGTTGAAGCCCTTTTCATTCTCAAACGTATGTAACCCTGTTATTGTAGTTACAAAAGTAGAAATAGATAAACTTGAAAATGCCATTTCACCGTAATACCCCACGGCCATTGCAGTAAAATTACCTGAACTACTTATACCAAACGAAGTAGTAATATTTCCAAGAGCGATTTCGTCTAAACTGCCAGAATATATGTCATTAATATAGAATTGAATTGAATCATACTCTTCAGTTATATCGGAAACTAAATTTATGCTCTCTATTTCGTTTGAATCCTGTGATAAGCTAACTAGAGAAGGACGAAAATCAACATTCACTTTTTTACTAGGACTCTTAAAAGTATTTCCGCCTATTGTTCCCTCAATATATATAGTAATTGATTCTGCCTCAACCGCATCAATATCAAGTGGTATTTCATCTAGCGATGTAGATGGTGTTACTAACGTACTATTCAAGTTTCCATTTACAAAGACATTAACTTCATCATATTCAACAGGTAAATTAACATCAATTGATACTTTCCTGTTTCCTAAATATTCTCCCCCATTTATGACTAATTGAGGATTCAATAACTCTGGTTGAGCCGCGGTCATAATTCCTCTTCCATGAGTTCCGAATACTACTTGATCATCAACAACTTTCATTGACCAAATCGAAACGGCTGGCAAACCAATATCTGAATAATGCCATGAAACTCCATTATCAGTTGATTCAAAGAGTCCTATCTCAGTACCTGCCCAAATAATATCAGTATCATAGGGTAGCACTAGTAAACTATGCACAAAAACATCTGGAAAACCATTTGAACTTGTGCTTTCGTTGGTATTGAAACCAGATAAATCTTCCCAAGTTTCCCCTAAATCTGTAGTTCTTAGGATTTTTGGTGATCCAGCAAATGAAAATAATGCATATGCGGTATTTTCATCTGTAGGATGCGTAGCTAATCCGCTTATGGCCCCAAGATCTGCTGCAGGATAATCAGTTGCTGCATTAAAAGACTCACCCCCATCTGTTGAAACGAACATTTTTCGAGTATCATCTGACATTCCGCCACCTGCCCATACTACTTGATCGTTGGCCAACGATACTTCAACATCATGTTGTGAAGATGCATATGGTAGAGATGCGTTTAAAAAAGTCCATCCATCTTCTACTGAAATTGGTGTTAATGTCCAAGATGCTCCAAAATTAGTTGTTTTTAATACACCAGTAGAAGAAACGGCAAAAACAACATCTGGACTTGTTCTAGAAGACGCCAATCGTGTAATAAATGGACCCTCAGCTGTATTAATTCCTGATTGAGCAGATGACCATGAATTTCCTGTTTTCCCTCCATCAAGACTTCTATATATCCTGTTATTATATATAGAGCCCATTAATTTATTTGGATCTTGAGCATGCCATATAACCTCAAAACCATCACCCCCAAGTACTTCAACAAATTCAGTCGTACTAATAGCAGATACTCCACTTGGTGATCTCCATGTACCATTGTCCTGCATCCCCCCAATATATTCATCAGCGCCTGGCATTTTATCCGCGCCATAGAATTGAGTTGTTATATAACCATCTGTAATCTGTTCAAACGTTTCCCCTCCATCGAGAGAAAGTCCTAACCCTCCATCATTACCATTAAGTATTCTAAACTCACCAGTACCTTCATCTATAGGTATCATTGTTATATTGTGATGATCAGCATGTAGAACTCCGTTTTTACCTCCAAAGTCACCTCTAGGGTCAGCAACAATTTCTGCTGTTGCCGCAACTGTAACTACAGGACCAAAATTAATACGCATTGTAGCGTTTGAGGCGGGTGGGAAAGTACCCCCTTCAACTAATTGTGGCCAGAAAAAATACATATTATCTTTAAGGTGACTTCCTCCTCCTGCAGAAACTCCTGCATCTGCAGAAGCTGCATTGTAAGTTATGTTATGGATAAATAAATATTCTCGGGAAGTCAAATTATCCGCATCTTCACTTGGATTTAAATTGAAAGCCCCATCTCTTTGCTGATCTCTAAACGAAATCATTAACTGCTCATTATCATCTATGTCCCATACTTCAAATGGTACATCAATATAATCTGCAAACGAATAGTCAGTATCAGGAACACCCGCTCCACCATCTCCATTTGTACCACCATCAGCGGGTACTGTAAATCTATGTGCTTTTTGCGTCATACCTGGGCCAAATCTTACCTCAACGGTATGAAATTCCGTAGATGCCTGATCTCCATCACCAATAGCTAATGCACCTCCAAAAAAATCTTGACCGAAATTCACAAAACTCATAAATGATTGCGTACCATCAAGATCTACACCAGCAAATGCAGGATCTCCCACATTTACATCATCTGTAAAATTATATTTACCTAGATATACACCCCCAACAAATATTTCATCTTCATCAAAAGGGTTTACTGCAATAGTATTATCATACCAGCCCTGCTCACCTAAGAAGTCACCACTTCCACTAGTTGGAAGTAATGCTTTTGCCCAGCTCACTCCTTTATCGGTAGATTGGTATATAATAGTACTTTCTCCAGTAGCGGCATCGTAAGTGCTTGTGTACACTTTATTAGGATTTTTAGTGGATATTGCTAATTCAAATCGGACACCATCTCCAATACCTTCCGAAGATTTTAACCATGAATCCCCAGCATCTATAGATTTGTAAACACCATCACTATTAATACCTGCATATTGTGTATTAAAATCTGAAGGATCCGCTACTAGATCTTGAACATACCCTTCTAATGTTGTTGTCCAACTAACCCCACCATCAACAGATTTATATATTCCAAAATTAGTACATGCAATTACTATATTTTCATCAGTTGGATCTATAATAATTCTATTCACACTACTGAAATCATTATCACCAGCTGTAGAAGCTAACTGTTGCCAGGTTACACCTTTATCCATACTTTTAAAAATACCATCCCCACGAACAAATGAAAAATTACTTGCATATAGTTCTCCCGTACCTACATATATAACATCTGTATTTGAAGCGGCCATAGCTATTGAATTAGTAGCTAAGTTTGGCAAGTCTGGTGATACATTAGTCCAGTTTGTACCAGCATCAGTTGTTTTCCAAACTCCGCCACTTGCGGCACCTGCAAACCATGTGTTATGTGCGGCATCATCAGGATCTACAACAATAGCCCTTGTTCTACCGGCTACATTACCTGGACCACGTGACACAATATCAAATGATTCTGTTCTAGATTTTTTATGTTTTTGCGACCACTTTTGGGCTTTTAATAATTCCATATACCTGTAATTAGGCTTATATCCAGATCTAGTTTTGCCTAACGGTGTAGATATTTCTTGAAAATATTTTAAGAATTCACCAGGCTTGTCGGCCTTAGCTTTAATATGAGATTTTTTAGAAGATGGCACATCTAATTGAGATACCTCTTGATGACTATTTTTATCAGCACCATAATACTCGAAAAGGTAATAGGTCGTTCCAGATAATAATAATAATATTATTAAAAATGTTGAGTAAATCTTTTTCATAGGTTAATTATTAAGATAAGTACTTTTTTGTTCGCTTAGGAAATCAACAAGTCGGCTTAAATCTGCTGCACTCTTAAGTTGTATATTATTATTCTTGATAAATTTCAATAACATTTTGGGATTACTAAATTGACTTGAAAATTTCTTTTTATTGCGTTCAACAGGAAATAATTGTTTGCCATTGCTTATAAAATAATTGCTCTTTTTTACAATCTTATTATTTCTTTCCCCAATATCTAACACCGCATTATAAGTTCCCTCTATTAATTCTGTGTAAATTCTTTCTAAAAGCACCCAATTATTATCATAAATAACTTCAACAAAACCCGTATAAGATCTGTTCTCAGGTTTGTATTCTAAAAGATTTATAAAAACTCTTTTAATACCAGATTCTTCCATTAATGTGAACCTTTTAACCCTAATTCCATTTAAATATTTGAGTTCTGGAGATGCTTTTATTTCAATTTGATTATTTGCCAGATCATATTTTACAGGAAACTGTTCAATTACCTGTCCGCTGTATAATTCAATATTGGCTAAAATCCATTGATCATTTAAATAAGTATTGCCTACAGTAATGGGCTCTGAAAATTTGATCTCGGAAACCACCCCTCCAGGTACTGTATTCATATCAATCCCTTTCCCTGGTAAGCCGCCAGCCATGGATTGTGACAGTAGTATTTTGGGCAAGCAAAAATTATATCCAATAAATAATAACAACAATAAAGTATGCTTCATATTATTCTTAAAAAAAAATTCAACATAGAAGGGTTAAGTTAAGGTTTCTAGAGAAATAAATAAAACAAACTACAAAAATTGATATTCTTTCACTGTTCTTTTAACATAAATATTTGTTTAACAGAATTTTAAAAAAATAAAACCGTTCCAAATTAATGGAACGGTTTTATTAACGATTAAAGGAAAAAATCTTCCTAATCCAATTACATAGCTCCTAATGAATTACCATCAGGATCAAATGCAGTGTAAGCTCCATTAACAATTTCAACAGTACCTACATAAACAAAAGAATTGTTGACACTTACAGCATCTTCTTCTGGTTGAGTGTAAGTATAAACTTCTCCATTATTGTTTGAAAACTTAACTGTAACTGGATGAACAACATCATCATTACCAGCCCAGTACTCAGCATATAGATCATATACTCCATCTGCCAAGTTTTCCATGTTAACTGGTTCTTCACATGCTACAGTAAATGATCCATCAATGAAAGTATTACCTAAATATAGATAAAGATCTATATCAGTATCACAATCTGCCCAAGAGATACTTGCATCATAATCTTTAAGATTCCAAGTAAACTCCTGCACAGTGTAGTTAGCATTAGTAGCAACATCATCACCTATTGCCATCTTAACAGCGTGACTACCTTGTGGTATAGGATTGTTATGTAAAGTAATAGAACCAACAGCTTGTGTTTGTCCTTTTTCAATAGTGATACTTTCAACTTCAAAATCACTTTCTTCTTCACCTTCAACAGCAGTGAAATTGAAAGGAATATCTACTATCTGTTTCTCACTCAATGTGATTGTTATTTCAATCACAGTATCTTGTTCGATCATTGCGAAAGAAGCAGGATTTGGTGAAATTGTAACATTAGGCATAGTTGCCTGCTGTTTTGCTTCACCTGTCAAATCATCTGAATCACATGATATCATCAACAGGGATACAATCCCTATTAATGGTAATGAATTTTTAAATATTTGAAATAATTTCATGTTCTATAATTAAAAATTAAAAAATTATTGTCTTGTGTAAGTTGACGTCCACTCTGAAGGCCAATTACCAGTAAATCCTTGCACATGATTCATAGTAATTACACCATTTTGAGCATCCCAAGTACCACCAGTTATATCACCAATTCCATAACCACCATCCGTACCGAAATCAAGAGCAGTACTTGGCAATATTTCACCACATTGCTCTACAATATCTCCTGCATTTGCCAAACTACTATTGGTAGTACATTTAGACAACCCTCCTCCATCAGCACTTGTTAAGTGATAAGATCCGTCAGGATTCTGAGTGATTATTACAGTAAATAATGGGCTACACCAACTATTTGTAACAAGATATGTTCCTGTCAAATCAGCCAGACAAGAAATACTTACAGTTAAATTAGCACTATTGTCGATCAATACACGTCCATCTGTCATATGAATCTCAGTGTAAAAAGCAATCTGATCCCCTACACGAAGGTCATCAGCACTTAGCCCTGAGAACCCACTTAAAAACTCACTTAGAGTAGTAAGTTTAATAGACAATCCAGCGCTTCCAGATGCTCTACCCAATTCGATAGTAGTTCCATTAAAAGACTTGTATGCTACAAGTTCAGATACACGTTCTTCACCAAATGGAATACTCACATTGTAATCAAGTTGAGTTGCTTGAAATGAAATAGTTGCATCAGCCAAGTCAATTCCTGGTTCAGGAGCACCAGCTAGAGTTCCGGAACCTTCGAGATTCAAGAAGACACCTTCCTGTGCATCTCCCGTAATTATATCTTCCGGATCGGTACAACCAGCAACAAATACTAAAGCCGCTAGTGAAAATAATTTTATTATATTTTTCATAGTCATATTCTATTTATTATTTAACAAAAACAAGTTTTGTGTCTAAATTATCCCCTCCGACCATTGAAGAACCGGCTGCATAATTTGCAGAGTTTAGGGTTTGCTCATCCACAGGATATGTATATCGTGAAGGAATTTGAGTTCCTACGATAGGATTAATTGCTGGAGATAAAGCAGGGAATTTAGTTCTTCTCCACTCTGTCCAAGCTTCAATACCCTGGCTATATAATGCAATATAATTTTGAGTTCCAATCTGCTCCAATGCAGTAGCAGGATTATAAGCCACTGATCCACTAGCTGCATACGCTGCTGCGCCTGCTACACCATATGTATCAAATGATGCTGCAATACCTGCTTCATAAGCTGCCTGAGCAGCTACATCTCCTCCAGTAATAAGTCCTCTTTTGGCAGCTTCAGCCATTAGAAAACTCAATTCTGAGTAAGACATGTAAGTAGCTGGGAAATCAGCTGCAAGAAATTGCGTACCTATGGCGCTTACATTAGCATATCCATAACCTTCTTGTACAGGATTTAATATCCCTGGAGGAACTCCTCTAATGATACCGCCATCATTTAGTTGCGCATATACATTCAATCTAGGGTCACCTAATCCGTTAAGTAATGTAACAGTAGTTTCGTTAATCTTATACTCACTTCTTGTAGAAAAAACAACTGTATTCCAAATTGGATTTGCATTAGGATTAGTTCCTGTGTAAGCTAAAATTGCATTATCACCATTACTGGTAAAGTGCATACCGCTATTTACAATTGCCTGCAAACCTGAACTTACATTAACTCCAGGTATAGAAGCACTTGATATTCTCATTAAAGTTCTGAATTTTAATGAATTAGCGAATTTTTTCCACTTATCAACATCACCACCATAAATGAGATCCTGACTTGAACTAATTTCACCTTCTCCATCTAACAAGGCCAATCCTTCGTCATAAAGAGCAAGGATACCGTTATAAACAGTAGCCTCATCATCATAAGCAGGAGTTGTGTTTCCAGATTCCGCACTTAAGGACTCTGTAAAAGGAATAGGACCGTATGACTCTACTAAAAGAGAGTACATATACCCCTGAAAAACCTTGGCTACGCCTTGATTTACTTCATTTCCTTCTTCTCCAGCTAGTCTAACCATAGCCTTAGCATCGTTAAGTCCAGTTGCATAAAGATTGTTCCAGATAGCATTTATGTTACCTGGTCTGAAAGCGTAACGCTCTTCATCGTTATACTGAACTTTTCCCCAATGTTGTATTAAATTGGCTCCCATATCTCCACCGATTTGCATATTATAAATCAAATCAGCAGTAGCTTCTTGCATACTTGTCAATAACAAATCGGAAGGCACAGTAATAGGCCCGTTCGTATTTGTATTTATTTTTTCAAAGTCATCAGTACATGAAGTAGTAGTAAAAATAGCTGCTACAACTGTAAGTCCAATGCTTAAATATTTATTCATTTTCATCATTATAAATCTTTAGAGTGAATTAAAATTTAAGATTTAGATTAAATCCTAAGCTTCTTGCTGATGGTAACTGAGCGTGTTCAATTCCTTGAGCATTACCATTGTTAAAAGCAGTTTCAGGATCTATGTGTGGTACTTTAGAATATAGCAAGGCTAAATTTCTTCCAACAACTGAAACTTGTATAGCTGTGAAAGGTGTTTTGTCCAACAATGATTTAGGCAAAGCATATCCAAGAGTCATTTGACGTAACTTAATGTAGCTGGCGTCAAATACTGAACCCGCAGCTATATTATTACCAAAAGCAGCATGGTTGTAATTCAAAGCAGGTACCACTATATCGTTAGGTACATAAGAACCATCAGAAGCAGCTTTAACACCTGTTCCTACAATTCCATATTCTCTACCAATAAGTGTTTCCTCTAATACACCAGAATATCTACCCCAGGCATTAGTCATTGAGTAGATATCTCCACCCATTTTGGCGTCTATTAATACTCCAAAGCTTATCCCTTTGTAACTAAGTGTGTTATTGATACCACCTGTCCAATCTGGAACAGCGTTACCTAATACCTTATTAGTTTGATCTTTCTGAGGTAATCCATTGACATGTATAATGTTACCATTATCATCTCTTTGGAAATCAGGTCCAAACAAAGCTGGGTAAGGTTGTCCTGGTTGTGCTATAACATCAACATTCCATTGTCCACCCAATCTAAGGTTATCAACTCCACCTAATGTAACTACTTCGTTTTCAATAGTAGCGTAGTTCAAGTTTATATCCCATTGGAAATCTCCCATTTGAACTGGAGTTGCATTTAATTGAATTTCAAGTCCTTTAGTAGTCATTTCACCAACATTGGCAAACTGAGAAGTCCAACCTGAAGCTCCTGAAACATCTACCTGAACAATTAAGTCTTCACTTTTTGTATCATAGTAAGTTACATCAAGACCTAATCTATTGTTAAAGAATCTAATGTCAGCTCCAAACTCTATTGAAGAAGTTAGTTCTGGCTTAAGATTAGGGTTCAAAAGCGTATTACTTACAGTTGCCTGATTAACACTTCCGTCCCATCTATCTCTAAATGCAAATACATCCTGTAATCTATAAGGGTCTGTATCAGCACCTACTTGGGCCCAACTAGCTCTTATTTTACCAAATGTTAAAATATCACTTTGCAATTCTATCATATCTGTGATTACAGCACTTAAAGAAACTGATGGGTAGAAATAAGAATTGTTTGCTGCAGGCAAAGTACTTGACCAGTCATTTCTGGCTGTTACATCTAAGAAAAGGTAATTTCTAAATCTTAGTTGTGCTGCACCATAAACACTTTGCATTTCTCTTTGCTCATCATAATTATCAGCTACAACAGGTATCGCTGAGTTTCCAATGGTATATACACCTGGAATTTCCAATTCTCCCGCTTCTAAAATATTTCTAGAATACTTCTCTTGACGTAAGTTTGAACCAGCGCTAACAGTTACTCCAAAATCATCATTGATTGACTTATTAAAAGTCAAAACAACATCGGAATTAGTTTCTGACCATGTTCTGTCTATTTCACTAAAGAATCCGTTAGGGAAGTCATTTGAATTAACAGCTCTTCTTTTTTCCTGTAAATCAGTAAAGAAATCAGTACCTGTTCTTGCTGTAATACTCAACCACTCTGTGAAATCATATGTCAGTTGAATGTTTCCAATAATTCTATCCTTATTGAAGTTTTGAGTGTTATTGTCTAATACCCAATAAGGGTTATTGTTAAAGTTTGTATTCCAGTTTACTGGAGTATTTCTTGCAGAAGTTCCAGCATCACTTAATGGAAGATTATTATAATCTTTCAGAGCTGAAATATCAACCTGTCTTTGAAACCAAGTAAACTGTTGCATTGGGTTGTTATTATCATAACCCCCACCTGAAAGATTATCACTTCCAGATTTGATGTAGTTAACAGAAAAATCTGCTTTCAACTTATCAGATAATTTAACTCCAGCATTACCAGCAAATGTTTTTCTATTCAAATCAGTATTATACATCATACCTTTTTGATCCATACTAGTAACAGAAAGTCTGAAATTAGCAACATCATTACCACCAGATAAAGAAACGTTATTTGAAGTAGTTATACCTGTTTCAAAAAAGTCTCTTACGTTATCAGGATTTGATACCCAAGGACTAGACGGGCCAAATTCTCCTTCGCCACGATAATCTTGCCATTGTCTGAATTTCAAACCTTTGTCTAAGGCTGGGCCCCAGCTTTCATCTTCTCCACCACTACCATTCGTACCATCAATCCATTCGTAGTAAGTATTGTCGTAACCACCACCATAAGAATTTTGGTAAGAAGGAAGTTTTAAAGGGTTTTGAAAAGTAATACTAGAATTAATCTCAACACCTACTCCTTTAGTCTTTTTCCCTTTTTTAGTTGTGATCAAAATCACACCATTTGCAGCTCTAGAACCATACAATGCCGCAGAATTGGCACCTTTAAGAACTGATATAGTTGCAATATCATCAGGGTTAATATCAGCTGATCCCTGAGGCATATCTGCACCCTCAAAAGGGCCTGCACCACCATAGTTGGTGTTATTAATAGGAATACCATCCACTACAAATAGAGGCTGGTTGTTTCCAGTTAATGAAGTTGCACCTCTAAGTACTATACGTGAAGATGAACCAGGAGCACCTGAACCATTTGTAACCTGTACACCGGCAATTTTACCAGAAAGAGAGTTAACAATGTTAGTTTCCTTTGCAGTAGTAACTTCGCCACCACTTAAGTCTTGCACCGCATAACCAAGAGATTTCTTTTCTCTTTCAAGTCCAAATGCAGTAACAACTACTTCAGATAGTTGCTTCACATCGGGCGACATTTGAATGTCGATTACGGATCTTGCACCGATAGCAACTTCCTCTGTTGCTAAACCGATAAAAGAGAATACTAATGATCCTCCCTCTGAAGGGACAGACAATTTAAAGTTACCATCGATATCGGTAACAGTACCAGATGTTGTACCCTTAAGTACAACGTTTACACCAGGTAAGGTCGATCCGTCCTCTATTGACGATACTTTACCCGACACTGTGCGTTCTTGAGCCCACGAATCGCTAAAAGCGAATGCGAACATCAACATGAAACTAAGTAGTAAAAACTTCCTCATATTGTTTTGTTTAGGTTTATTTTATAAAATGTGAATGCATAAACTTAGAACAAAATTGGCGAAACATAAACAATTACAATAAAAAAATAACGTATATGAGGGGATATTCAGAATAATATACTCACGTAATTGGAATTTACTAACGCAAAATGGGGGATGTTATATTTATCATTCCATTTTTACTATTTTAAATTCTATTCTGCGATTTAATTGACGATTTTCTTCAGAATCATTGGGACCAACTGGTTCGGTTGATCCTAAGCCAACAAAATCTACCTGGACTGGATTAATGCCTTTCTTTATTAAATATGAATAAACACTTTTAGCTCTTTTTTCAGATAATACTTGATTATAGGTATCCGTTCCAACATTGTCTGTATGTCCACTGATTTGAATGACAATATTAGAATTGGCTTTTAAAAAAGAAACGACCTTTTCAAGTTCGGTCTTTGACTTATCTTCTAGTTCATATTTATCTGTTTCAAAAAACAGGTTATTTAGTTTTGTTGTTGCACCCTTTTTTAATGGAGAAAGTAAAATGTCCTTTCTTACTGGGCTGGGATTCTCCCCCAATTGATATAAGAATGTATTGCTTTGAAATAAATAGCCTTCTTTCTCTATATATAAGGCGTACTCTGAACCCTCAGTCAATACCATCAGATACACTCCAGAAATTGAATCTGAATCAACAAGTGAAATTCGCTGATCTAGCTTTAAATCATATAATTCGATTTTGGCTTTTAAAGGGACAAGTGTTTTTTCGTCTTTAACATTTCCATATACATAGGAAGTTTTGAATTCAACTCTTTGCGATTTTGGTATAGTAAATTCATAAATTATACCTTTTCTTTCCTTTGACTGATTATCCTCATTAGAATAATAACCTTTTTCGCCATCTGCAGTAATAAATAATGAAACCTGATCCTTACCATCATTTATTGGAGAACCTAGATTCTTTGGAGCACTCCACTCACTCCCCTTTTGGTTAGAGAAATAAATGTCAAAGCCGCCAAAACCGGGTAAACCATTAGTCGCATAATATAAGGTCTTATTATTAGGGTGAATAAAAGGGGAAACCTCGTCACCTACCGTATTTATCCCCCTCCCGAGGTTTACGGGTTTGGACCATATATTATTATCGTTTTTTGTCGAAAGCCAAATATCTCTGCTGCCAACTCCTCCACTACGATTTGAAATAAAGAATAGACGTCTGCCATCCGCTGATAAACTTGGCTGAGAATCCCAAGCCATAGAATTTACATTTGGACCCATATTGACAGGAGTTGACCAGACTTCTCCTGTTTTAGTACTTATATATAGATCACAGCTTCCATAACCTGGACGTCCTGCACAAGAAGTAAAAATGAGTGTTCTGCCATCTGCTGAGAGCGTACAGGTACCTTCGTTGTTTTGTGAATTTATATTATCAGAAATTGATTCTGGAATCCCCCACTTTCCTTGTTCATTTTTAGTAGATATAACGAGGTCCTCATCATGTTGCATGGTAGTGCCTAATCGTCTTGTATAAATAATTGATTTTTGATCTACTGTAAGCACCGGGAAATACTGCATTGGAAATGCATTGATAGTATCACTCAAAGGGCGAGGGTTAAATTCAGCAGCAACTGACGCATAATCAATAGCAAATTGCGAGTTAGACTTTATCCGTTCTGCCTCCTCTATTCTAGTTTGATTTCTAGGGTTATAAGCAAGATATTTATTTATATATTCAATGGCCTCATTATACTTGCTTTGCTTGAGATATAGCTCGCCAAGTTCAAAATAAGAAGCCGCATTGTTACCGGAATTAAGTGTTATTACTTTAAGAAGTAGTGCCTCCGCCTTTGCCAATTCCCCTTTTGCTTTGTAAATAACACCCAGTCTAAAATAAGCTTCATGAAAATTCTTGTCCTTTGCTATGGCTTGTTCTAAAAGATCGATTGCCTGAACATATTGGCCTCTAACACGGAAGTTGTCAGCCTCATAGTATAAGGCGGCTGCTTTTTTTGAATGCGTACTCAAACGAGATTGTGCTGCACTCATTTGAAAAGCAAAAAAAGAAATAAAAATAAGGGCTAATATTTTCTTCATAGAAATCTAAACTATGAATCTCTAACGAGAATTACCAGATTAGATTTTAAATGACATGGTTTGCCTTGGTTGTTTTCAAAGTATTTAATAAAAGTGAGGCAATTGTCATGGGCCCTACTCCACCTGGAACAGGTGTAATGTATGAGGCCTTCTTCACCACTTCTTCAAAGTCAACGTCCCCACTTAAAACATATCCTCTTGCATTTTTAGAAGTAGAGATTCTAGTGATCCCTACATCAACTACAGCCGCCCCTTCTTTTACCATATCTCCTTTTATTAATGATGGTTTACCTGTGGCTACAATAAGTATATCTGCTTGACGTGTGTGACTGGCCAAGTCTTTAGTATGAATATGACAGACTGTTACCGTTGCCAATTCATGGTAGGCCATAATAGTACTCATTGGTGCACCCACTGTACGGCTATTTCCCACCATCACACAATGCTTGCCTTTAATTTCAATTTTGTATCGCTTTAGTAGCTCTAATATTCCTAATGGAGTAGCTGGAAACAAACCAGGATTCTTTGAAGTAATCCGGCCATAATTTTCATTTGTGAAACCATCCACATCTTTATGAGGAAGAATTTTATCTGTTACTTTAGCTACCGATATATGAGCTGGTAATGGCAATTGGACAATAAGCCCATCAATATCATTGTCGGTATTGATCCGATCAATTTCAGCCATTAATTTAGCTTCTGAAATTGTCTCTGGAAAATTTAGTAGGGTGTATTCAAAGCCTACTTTTTTACAGGCCTTGATCTTATTATTAACATAAGTCTGGCTGGCACCATCGTCACCCACGAGTATTGCAGCAAGATGAGGCGCCTTATGGCCGTTTTTCTTAAGCTCAGCAACTTCTTCTGCTATCTCATTTTGAATGTCATCGGCCACCTTACGACCATCTAAAATTGTGGCTGCCATAATTTCTATCAATCTAATTTTAAAACTGCCATAAATGCTTCTTGTGGGATTTCAACATTTCCCACTTGTCGCATTCGTTTTTTTCCTTTTTTCTGTTTCTCTAGTAATTTACGCTTACGCGAAATATCACCGCCATAACATTTTGCCAACACGTTCTTACGCATTGCTTTCACTGATTCTCGGGCAATGATTTTTGTTCCTATTGAAGCTTGTATGGCTATCTCAAACATTTGCCTTGGAATAAGTTCTCTCAGTTTTTCACAAAGTCTACGTCCCCAGTCATAAGCCTTATCACGATGAACAATAGCTGAAAGCGCATCCACTTTATCACCGTTTAACATGATGTCTAGCTTTACCATGGTAGACTGTCTGAAACCGATTAGTTCGTAATCAAGTGAGGCATATCCTTTGGAAATAGTCTTCAGACGATCAAAAAAATCGAATACAATTTCTGAAAGTGGTAATTCAAAGGTTAATTCAACTCTATTAGAGGTTAAGTATACTTGGTTTTTTATTACCCCTCTTTTGTCCATACAAAGCGTAATGATATTACCAATGTACTCGGCCTTACTTATTATTTGAGCTCTTATAAAAGGCTCTTCAATGTGTGATATTGTATTCGGCTCAGGCATTTCTGAGGGCGCATTGATGTCCTTCTTAGTCCCATCCGTTTTTACTGCATGAAATTGTACAGAGGGAACTGTGGTAATGACCGTCATGTCAAATTCACGCTCTAAACGCTCCTGAACGATTTCCATATGTAGCATTCCTAAAAATCCACAACGGAATCCAAAACCAAGGGCCGCAGAAGTTTCTGGTTCCCAGATCAATGCAGCATCATTTAATTGGAGTTTTTCCATGGCAGCCCGTAGTTCTTCGAACTCACTAGTTTCAACAGGGTAAATACCTGCAAAAACCATGGGTTTAACATTTTCGAACCCTTGAACTGCGGCACAAGGTCTATCAAAATGAGTGATGGTATCACCCACCTTTACTTCCTTAGCTACTTTAATACCTGATATGATATAGCCCACATTGCCTGCACTGATTGACATTTTGGGCTCTTGTTTGAGCTTCAAAACACCAATTTCATCTGCTTCATACGTTTTGCCAGTATTAACAAACTTTACTTTTTCACCTTTCTTTAATGTGCCATTAAATACCCTAAAGTAAACTTCGATACCTCGGAAAGGATTAAAGACAGAATCAAAAATCATAGCCTGCAAGGGCTCATTTGGATCGCCAACTGGTGCTGGAATCCGCTTAATTATTTGTTCAAGAATTTCAATGATACCAATACCCTCCTTTGCACTTGCATGCAAAACATCTCCTCTATCACAACCAATCAAATCCACTATTTGATCTGTTACCTCTTCAGGCATTGCACTTGGAAGGTCAATTTTGTTAAGTACAGGGATTATTTCAAGGTTTTGCTCTAATGCCAAATAAAGATTTGAAATTGTTTGTGCCTCAATACCCTGAGCTGCATCTACAATAAGAAGTGCTCCTTCACATGCTTTAATTGACCTAGAAACTTCATAAGAGAAATCTACGTGACCTGGGGTGTCTATTAAATTTAATACATAGTCCTCCCCTTCAAATTTATAGTTCATTTGAATGGCATGACTCTTAATGGTAATCCCTCGCTCACGCTCCAGATCCATATTATCCAGTAATTGAGCCTGCATATCACGGCCTGTTACAGTATCGGTAGACTGTAATAACCTGTCCGCCAAGGTACTTTTACCGTGGTCAATGTGAGCTATAATACAAAAATTCCTTATGTTTTTCATCTAGAAACTATTCCCTTAACTTCGAATTTTGAAGTGCAAAAGTAGTCAATAATTGACTCTAAAAGAATATTGCCCGTAAACATATATTTAAGACCTAAGATGAATATTGCCGACCGTAAAAAACAAAACAATATAGCCGAATATATTATTCATATGTACCAAACTGAAGATTTGATAAGGGCATTTGAATTTGATATTGAAAAAATAAAAGAATTTGTAATAAAGAATATTCCTGAAAATGAAGAAACGAAAGCAGATTTAGCAACTTGGTATGAAGCTCAACTCAAAGCAATTAAATCACAGGGGATTGAAAAAGCTGGTCATCTAAATGAGCTCAATGGAATTGTTAAAGAACTAAATATGCTTAAAGATAAGCTCATAGAGACTGATGAAACATTCAATAAAACCTACCAAAGTGCCAAACCCTTTATTGATAAATCAATCGGGTTATCTAATGGACAAATTACAGATGAAATTCAAGTTTGCTTAAATGGTATCTATGGCCTTCTATTACTTAGAATGAATGGGACAGAAGTGCCTGATGAATTAATGACAGGACTTAATCACTTTGGAGATGTGCTATCCTATCTTAGTTACAAATACAAACAAGGTCAGTTTTTACAGGATAATTAATGTTAATGGTTGATCGTTAATTGTGGATGGTTAATGGTTAATTAATTTATATACAACTCCACCTTTCATTACAAAGGTTACATTCTCCATAGTTTTGATATTTTCTATTGGGTTTTCATCCACAGCTACTATATCCGCTAGTTTTCCTTTTTCTAACGAACCTAATTTGTCGTTAATCTTAAGCATTATAGCTGGAGTCATTGTAGCTGATTTAATAGCTTCCATTGGAGGCATTCCAACTTCTACCATATAGCCGAATTCCTTGCCGTTTTCACCATGATTAAAAACACCAGCATCAGTTCCGAAAGCTATTTTTACACCAGATTTATAGGCATCAGAAAAAGTCTGTTGTATTTTCGGCCCTATAGCTAGCGCTTTTGGCACAATCACATCAGGATAGTATCCAGGTATTTTAGCCTTAGTTTCTACCGCCTTTCCTGCTGTAATGGTTGGTACATAATAGGTCCCTTTCTTTTTCATTAATTCCATTATTTCGGGCGTCATCAAGGTGCCATGTTCTATCGAAGTAATTCCTGCTTCTACTGCCCGTTTCATTCCTTCTGCTCCATGTGCATGTGCAGCAGTAATCATCCCATACTCATTGGCTGTTTCAATTATGGCTTTTAGTTCATCCATTTCAAATTGTGGTCCAGACCCATCTTTTGCAACACTAAGTACGCCCCCTGTTGCTGTGATTTTTATGACATCAGCACCATCCTTGTATCTTTGTCTTACAGCTTTTCGGGCTTCGTAAGGTCCATTAATTACACCATCCTTTGGTCCTGGATCACCCATTAAATCTTCTCTATATCCATTAGTTGGGTCAGCATGACCGCCTGTTGTTGCAATAGCTTTTCCTGCAGTATAAATTCTAGGGCCATTTACTTTACCTGCATCAACAGCCTTTCTTAAGGAAATATTTACACCACTACCTCCCAAGTCCCTTACTGTAGTAAACCCTGCCATTAATGTTTTTTCTGCATTCACTGCAGCATCATAAGCGATATCAGCACTGTTTTTTGTAAACTCATCAATATAACTGCTCGGGCTAGATTCCCCTTCCAAGTGAACATGCATGTCCATCAAGCCAGGCATAACCGTTTTATTCTTTAGGTCAATTATAATATCTCCATTTCCTGATTTTAAGTACCCTTTCTCAACAGAAGTAATTTTATCTGCCTCAACTACAACGGTCATCTCTTTTTGAATTTTATCACTTTTACCATCTATTAAAGAGCCACAATAAATCAACGTTCTTTGTGCATTGACATGTACAGAGGTCAGAAGTAGGAATAAGAAGATTAATTTTTTCATATTTAATTTAATTAGGTTTTAGAACAGCTAGGTATTGATCATTTCCATCTTCATAGATAATTTGAGCCCACCAATCGTTTTCTTCTGCTATTTGGAGTAACATATCGGGATCAATATACAACCAATCGAACCATTCTCCTACGATATGATTATACTCATAACAAAATTTCACTTCACCAAAATAATGATCTGTGGGTTTATTATCAAACATATAAGAGATATCACTAGAGTCAAAAATAACGTGACCATCTGGATTGAGTAGGCGTTTAAGTTGCTCTAGAAAATTTTTTATATTTGCCATTTTCCCAGCTAATCCAAAGCCATTCATTAGCAATAATAAAGTATCATACTTTAATCCTAATTCCGCAAATAAGCTGCCGTTGATGATGTTTTTTACGCCTCGCTCTTGCATTATTTGACAGGCAATAGATGATAACTCCAAAGCCGTGACATCAATTTCCATTTCTTGAAGTGGTAATGAATGTACTCCAGTACCTGCACCTATATCCAATACTTTTCCATTGCAAAAAGTAAGGGCTATATTATCAATGTCTGATAAATTGTCCTCATCTCTAAAAAACACCTCCACAGGCATTTCTTCAGGCTCACCATAATTATTGTGTAGGGTAAGTGGTGTAGCTATGTCGTGATAAAAATAAGCTTCCAGTGCGGAATCGAAAGGGGTTTCCAAATTATGATAGATGTTTTTCAGCTCTTCTTTTAATTTCCTCAATATCTATTTCATGTGCCGGGTCGAGGTAAGTAGTAGAAACCAAATCAAAAAGAGCTTCCTCCTTATAGCCCAATTTTTTCAGTACTTGCATGCAAAACTTCATCTCTTCTTTGTCAATCCGGCCATCAATTTTCATTACCATCACCAGATTAGCCATTAAAGCAATCTTTTCTTCACGAGATATGTTTTCAAGTGATGGAATGTTATGCTCAGCCTTGGTGTTTTCGATAATCAGTTCAATATCCTCTGACGAAACATTGTTAGATGCACCGATTTGCCTAATCAGTTCTAATTCAGCCCCATCCGTTTCACCATCTATCTTGGCCATCATTACCAATATATTGAGATGTGGATTATATTTCATTCATTTTTTATTTAATGTGATCATAACAATCATGGCAATTTAATGAAATCCTGATAAATAAAAGTCTTAATTTTAAAACCGAACCTCCCTTTATGAATTTTCTAGCTCATATCTACTTATCTGGAAACAATGAAAAATTGATGATTGGTAACTTCATTGGAGATTTTGTGAAAGGCAATCAACTGAATGACTTCGAATTAGAAATTAAACAAGGCATTCACCTTCACCGGGCCATTGACGAATACACTGATCAACATGCTATTGTATCGCAAAGCAAGGATAAATTAAGAGAAAAGTACCGTCATTATTCTGGTGTAATCACTGATGTGTTCTATGATCATTTCCTAGCAAAAAATTGGTCTATTTATCACCAACAGCCACTTTTAGAATTCACAATTGACATTTATAAAATAATAATGAGCTATAATGAAATTCTACCCAAAGGCGCCCGCTATATGCTCCCTTATATGACAGAGAACAACTGGCTTTTTAATTATTCTAAAGTAGAGGGGATTAATAAGGCATTGTCAGGGATGGCCAACCGGACAAAATTTCATTCTAAAATGGAGCAAGCAGTCGAGGATCTGAAGCTCAACTATGAGGCCTTTGATGAAGAATTTAATTTGTTTTTTGTTGAGTTACAGGCATTTGTTAGTAACTGGATAGCCCTTGAAAAAGACAAAATATTGTAGTTTTGCAATTTAAGCAATTGATTAATAACCACTCGTTCAAAAATGAACAACGATCCAGAACTAAACGGTAAATATTTAGGCTCAATATCACAAGATTTTGTAGTGGTGTCGGATACACTAAAGGAAGCCTCTTATCAAATAAGAAAGAATGGCTTCTCCGAACATCCCATATTTCTCATTTCTAAATTTGAGTTGCCGATTGGGCAAATACTTATTGCAAAAGAAGATTTGGCAACAAACTGGAATTATAATGCCTCCTTCTTAGACGAATTTGTACAGCGTGAAATAGTGAGTCCGGAAAATCTTGAGCAATTCAAAATTAACTATAAAGATCCTGATGAATTCTGTTGTCTGTTTGTGGTTGATGACAACTTTACCAACTTCGTATACATTCCTTACCCTGAAGATTAAGCTTTCAAATGGCTCCAGCCCTGGGCAGTGATATCTACTAAGTTATCACCCTTTGTAGCCATTTTACAACCTTTTTCTTTTTCATGCATAAATCCAATCAGGTGGATGTCTTGATGGGTTTTAACTTTCTCAAAGTCTGTTTGGCTGATAGTAAACAATAATTCATAATCTTCACCACCATTAAGTGCGGCTGTAGTAGAATCAAGTGTTAGTTCAAAACCAGTATCATAAGTCTGCTTGTCAATAGGAAGTTTATCTTCAAAAATTTGAAGACCTAATCCAGAGGCTTTTGAAAGATGCAGCAATTCGGATCCCAGACCGTCAGATATGTCTATCATAGAAGTAGGTAAAATATCAAGCTCCTTCAGTTCATGTACAATGTCCATTCTAGCTTCCGCTTTTAACTGTCTCTGAACTATGTAATCATACTTTTCTAGTTGAGGTTGCATTTCTGGATTGGTTAGAAAGACTTGTTTTTCTCTCTCCAGCACTTGCAACCCCATGTAAGCTGCTCCTAAATCACCAGATACGCAAAGTATGTCATTCAGCTTTGCCCCTGAGCGATAGGAAATCTTGTCCTTTGCAACCGTTCCAATTGCCGTAATTGAAATGACTAATCCACTCGCGGATGAGGTGGTATCGCCCCCCACTAAATCGACATTATAAGCCTCGCAAGCGGCATTGATACCCGCATATAAAGCATCTATGGCCTCCAAGGAAAACCTATTACTCAATCCTATACTTACTGTGATTTGCGTAGGAGTACCATTCATTGCAGCAATATCTGAGACATTGACCGCAACCGCTTTATAACCAAGATGCACTAGAGGCACATATGACAAATCGAAATGAATGCCTTCCATTAGCATATCGGTTGAAATCAAGGTGTAATGGTCCCCATTATCAATAACAGCCGCATCATCTCCGATCCCTTTGACAGTGCTTGCAACATTCGTTTTAACACCCTTTTTAATTCGTTCAATCAATCCAAATTCTCCTAAATCAGATAACTCTGTCCTATTTTCAGCCATTATGCTATTTTTTATTCTGTTAATCCATCGCCAATATCAGCACTTCGTCCAGCAAAGTTACGTGATATCTATTATCGCAACTATTTGTGGTGACAAAAATACAGTTTCATAGTATTAAGGTATAGTAACAAAGAAGAATCGTGATGAAAGCAATATTTAAAAACTTGATGTTAATTGGCTTAATATTCTCATTATTTGCAGCATGTGGGCCAAGGCCGCAATATAAAACCGCACTTGGAAAAAAGAAATTAAAGCATTACAATGCTGTCCAATACGGCAAAGAGAAACCTAAAACAATGAAGAGTTTTAAGAGAAATAACCGCTAGCCAATATCTTGACACAGTTCAATTAAAACTCCATTAGTGGTTTTTGGATGCAAAAAACAAACTAATTTATTGTCAGCTCCCCTCTTTGGTGCTTCATTCAATAATATAAATCCTTCCGTTGACAGGCGTTTCATCTCCGCAACAATGTCAATTACCTCATAGGCAATGTGATGAATACCTTCGCCTTTTTTTGCTATAAATTTGGCAATTGGAGAGGATTCATTGGTCGCTTCTAATAGTTCAATCTTAGATTCCCCCATTTGGAAAAAAGAAGTTTTTACTGCTTCAGAGGCTACTTCTTCAAGTTTATATGGCTGTCTGTTAAACAGTTTGCTAAAAAGCTTGTTTGATTCCTCTATATCTTTTACTGCTATTCCGATATGTTCTACTTTAAGCATAGTTTAAATTTTTATCTAATGTCAATCAAATGACTAACTTTGCCTAAAGTTTGAAACTTTTTGTAGTGAGCGAAAGTTTTAGCTTAAATTTATTTCGTCAGACTACCATAATATTGACATAATGATGGATACAATTAGTGATGTACATGTTGAGGCCGCAAGGATTCAGAAAGAAATAAAGAGTCATTTAGGATTACGCAGTAATGCGTTAATATTTGAGTATAGTAAGTTTGAAGGTAAAACCAAGCTAGATCTTATAACAATTAATCCGAGGCATAATCAATCATTTTTATTTCATTCTGAGCAGGGATTTGACAAAATCGATGCGCTGAAGAAAATGCTAGTGTACGTTGAAAACTATAAAGAAAAAGAAAGCCCTTACACTATTCAGTGGATAGCAAAGGGCGAAAACAAAGAACTCCATACTTCCTATTTCCGAGCTAGTAGTATCTATGATGCGTTGGATAAATTATATTATGGAAGGGACAGCAATACAATTACTGTATTTAGTGTTATTTTAAATCCGGTAGCTTAATTTTATAATTATGATAAGTGTAACAGATAAAGCCAAAAATAGAATAGTAGAGTTGAGAGGACAGGAGGGCAAATCTGACGACCATAACATTAGGGTGTTGGTGCAAGGTGGCGGTTGCTCTGGACTGATGTATGATTTAAAGTTTGACTCTGCTATTGAACAAAGTGATGAGGTATTTGAAGATCAAGGAATAAAGATATTAGTAGATAAAAAGAGTTTGCTTTATTTACTTGGAACTACTCTTGACTTCTCTGATGGACTGAATGGCAAGGGATTTCAGTTTATTAACCCAAATGCTACAAGAACTTGTGGCTGTGGCGAGAGCTTTTCAGTTTAAAACATTTTATTTCACAGGGTGACTTTAAGTCACCCTGTGAATACCCACTATTCCAATACAGCTATACACTTCAACTCAATACCTATAGGGGTAGGAAGTGCATTTACCTCCACTGTTGTCCTACACGGTAGATTGTCTTTAAAATATTCTGCATAAATGGCGTTGTACTTTTTGAAATCATCTTTCATGTTGGTCAGAAAGACAGTAACATCAACCAATTTATCCCAACTGCTTCCTGAAGCCTCCAATACGAGTCGAACATTATTAAATACTGAATGACACTGCGCTTCTATGTCATAAGATTTAATATTGCCATCAGCATCTAATACAACACCAGGGATTTCTTTCGTTCCTCGTTTCCTAGGCCCAACGCCCGATAGAAAAAGAAGATTGCCTACTTTCCTAGCATGGGGGTAGAGCCCTACTGGTTCAGGTGCTTTTTCAGAATTACTTATGCTATTATCATCCATCTCACTATTATTTAATTACTCACTTCTTAGGGCTTTCACCGGATTGGCCATAGCAGCCTTAATGGTATGGAAGCCTACAGTAAGCAAAGTAATGAATAGTGCCAGAATAGCCGACAGAATAAATGTAAAAACTTCATCATTGAGGTTAATTTTATAAGCAAAAGCCTGAAGCCAATTACTCATGAAATAGTAAGCTATAGGAAAAGCAATTATCGTTGCTATCATTACCAATAATAAAAATTCCTTTGAAACTAAATACACGATGGATTGTAAGCTTGCCCCAATCACTTTCCTAATTCCAATTTCTTTTGTACGTTGCTCTGTTGTAAATGAAGTAAGACCTAGTAATCCTAAGCACGCTATGACTAAAGTTAATGAGGAAAATATGGTGAATATCGTTCCTCTGCGCTGATCTGCAGCATATTGTGAATCAAAATCCTGATCTAAAAATTTATATTCGAAGGGCTGATTTGGAAATACTTCTTTCCAATTACTCTCAACTTTTTTTACCAATGCAGGAACATCCTTCGTATCCATTTTGATATAAGTGAAGTAATTATTTTTTCTATACATCACCATTAATGGCTCAATTTCATCATAAAGAGAATTTTGATTGTAATCCTTGATAATGCCTATCACCTTTTTAATGATAACTGTATCACGAGCTGGGATTTCGAATTTTTTGCCAAGTGGTTCTGTCCATGCCATTCGATCAACCATTGCTTCATTGACTAAGACAGCATCAATAGTATCAGAAAGTACATCTCTTGAAAATCCACGACCTTCCTCAATTGTCATACCCAAAGTTGAAATATAATCGAAATCTGCTGCGAAAAAATCCACCCCCTTTTCCAACATTACTCCATCATTGGATTCAACATTAAAAATTCTCTTACCAATATTACTTCCTGGAGTAGTAGAGGCAGTAGCCACATTTATCACACCCGGCAGTTGCATCCACCTATTCCTGAGTACCCCAAGGCTACTTCTCAAATCTTGTCCTGGCACTTCTAATCTAAGCACTTGATCCTTATTAAAACCAAGGTCTTTATTGCTTAAAAATTTCAATTGATTAAAGACCACCAAAGTGGAGATTAACATAAAAATTGAAATGCTGAATTGCAAAACCACCAATACTTTTCGGATAATTGAATTCCCACCTTGTTTTGAAGACCGTCCTTTTAATACTTCCGCTGGATTAAATCGTGAGAGATAGAACGCGGGGTAACTACCCCCTACTATGCCCACAATAAATACAATGCCTATTAAAGCGAGTATCACTTCACCTTGAAATAAGTAGGTATAGCTAATGGTTTTATTAGCAAGATCATTAAAAAATGGTAATAATAGATAAATAGCACCCAGACTGACTAATAGTGACGTAAGGGTCAATACCATCGATTCTGTTATAAACTGACTTATCAACTGACCTCGTAATGAACCCATTACTTTACGTATGCCGACTTCTTTTGCTCGAGTAAAAGATCGGGCGGTAGCTAGGTTCATATAATTGATACTAGCAATAATCAACATAAATGCCGCCACTATCGAGAATATATAGATATAGGAGATGTCCCCACCTTCTTCAGCTTCATCCTGAATTTTTGAGTGAAGATGAATATCAGTGATTTTTTGTAATTCATAACTAATGGATATACCCATTCTTTCAAAAATGGGATTTACATTTTTAACAATTATACTATCAAGGCTTGGTTGGAATTCCTTGGGGTTATAACCCTCTCGAAACTGCAAATAAGTGAAGACTCCAAAATTTCCCCAGCTACCCTGATATTCAGGGGCACTATTTCTTGAGATTAAAGCGTCAAAACGAAAATGGGAATTTCTGGGTACATCTTTGATTACACCAGTTATCTTATATTGCTTATTTTCAGGATCAGTCAAGGCCTTATTTAAGCAATCGGTTGTGCCAAAATATTTTATGGCTACAGATTCTGTCAGTACCAATGAATATGGATTATCCAAAGCTGTTTCTTTGTCACCCTCCAAAAATTCATAGGTGAACATATCAAAAACCGTGGAGTCTGCTAAGTAGAACTCCTCTTCATTGAAAGACTTATCTTCATATTTGTAAAGTGTACGGCCTGAACCAAAAAAACGTACCGCATTAACTACCTGTGTATTGTTTTCGCGCACTTCATCTGCCAATGGAATTTGTGCTACCGCCCAGGTAAAGGCATTATCAGGTTCTTTAATGTTAGAAACTACACGATAAATATTATCAGCATTTTTATTGTACTTATCATAGCTAAGTTCATCAAGTACATATAGAAGCAAAAATATACTACAGGTGATTCCTATTGCTAAACCGAGAATGTTGATTGTACTGTATCCCTTTTCCTTAAGGATATTTCTAACGGAAATCTTAATGAGATTCTTAAGCATTGTTGTTTGAGTTTGTTGAAAAATGACCTATTGCACCGAAATTAGAGAATTACAACATTAAATTATTGTACTTAACATTATTTAACGATTGTAATATTTGACTTTTCGAATTAAATAGTCAATTCATATATACTCAAACAGTGAAAACCTGTATTGAACAGTTGGTTTTTTGTAGTCAACTAGCTATTCATCAATTCTTCAATCTCATCAGCCTCAGTTGGGATGTTACGCATGAGATCAAAAGTCCCCTCTTTGGTTATTACCACATCATTTTCTAACCTAATCCCAAGGTTTTCTTCAGGTATATAAATACCAGGCTCTACGGTAAACACCATACCAACTTCCATCTTTTTGTAGATATTAGGAACGTCATGCACATCGAGGCCAATGTGATGAGAAGTGCCATGCATGAAATATTTTTTATAAGCGGGTTGAGCTGGATTTTGATTTTTAATGTCAGTTTTATCTATAAGACCCAAGGCTAATAGCTCCTTTTCCATAAGTTTCCCTACTTCTTTATGGTATTCAGGAATCACATTTCCCGGCCTTAGCATTTTTGTAGCTTCGTTTTTTACTTTTAATACTGCATTATATACCTCCTTTTGACGCTTGGTATATTTACCATTCACTGGTATACTTCTGGTCATGTCTGCATTATAATTAGCATATTCCGCTCCCACATCCATAAGTAGCATCTCTCCATCATTACAAGCTTTGTTATTATCTATGTAATGTAACACACAGGCACTTGCCCCAGAAGCAACTATGGGTGTATAGGCAAATCCTCGGGATCTGTTTCTGACAAATTCATGCAGATATTCTGCTTCTATTTCGTATTCTGTTACGCCAGGTTTTACAAATGAAAGAATACGTCTGAAACCTTTCTCTGTAATATCGCAAGCAATTTGTAATGCCTCTATCTCGTGAGGGCCTTTAATAGCCCTAATAGTATGCATTATTGGAGCTGATCGCTCATATTTATGTAACGGATATTTGTCTCTACACCAATCAATAAATCTTCGATCGCGGGTTTGAACCTCTACAACAGCCCTGATGTGTTCGTTAGTATTCAAGTATACAAATTCGGTCTCGGCCATGAGTGTATTAAAAACACTCTCAAACTGAGAAAGCCACATTACGTTTTTAACTCCTGAGGTTTCGGTAGCTTCCTCCTTTGTGTATTTATGCCCCTCCCAAATAGCGATATTCTCATTTGTTTCCTTTAAGAATAAAACCTCTGAAAATGTCTTGTCATAGAAGTCGGGATATAGCACCAAAATACTCTCCTCCTGATCTATCCCCGAAAGGCTAAGTAAATCGTTATTTTGCCTAAAATTCATTGTGCCGTCTGCAT
This sequence comes from Fulvivirga sp., assembly GCA_048268855.1. GTDB lineage: Bacteria > Bacteroidota > Bacteroidia > Cytophagales > Cyclobacteriaceae > Fulvivirga. Next base: position 1,041,415 of record JBLWUR010000001.1, on the reverse strand, counting down.
TCGTAGGCATAATGTCATTAGCATTAAAAACAGCTAATGCATTAGGTTTCATTTGCTTTACAAAACGCTTTCTATTTTGGATATATAAATCCTTATTTAATGGAGTGTATTTCATGGTTGTATTGATAAATTCTGCTTACGTGCCAAGGAAAGCAATTTTGAGTTAAATTTGCCCCAAATGAAGAAGCTTATAATTAATCTGTTCTTTTTATTGGTATGTCTGGCACCTAACCAGGCGCAACAAAAGTACTGGATATATCTAAAAGACAAAATAGATATTTCTGGCTGCCAAAAGAATTACATAAGTGGTAAAATTTCTAATGTAATAATTGACAGTCTGGAATATTACGGAGTATCACCAATTGTAAAATCCAACTGGTTAAATGCTATATCTTCAAATTTGAATGAAAAGCAGATAAGTGAGATAAAAGAGCTTGGGTTTGTCTCAAGAATTGAAAGGTTGAATTTGAATTTACGAGTTGCCTCTACCAATTTTAGTGAAAAAAATCTCTCCAAGGCGCTAGAGCAAATAAAAGCCGATACCCTAATTATACTTGGATTGAAGGGGAAAGGAGTTAAAATCGGTATTATTGATGCTGGTTTTTTACGAGCCGATACGGATAGTTATCTAAAAGGAATTATTGAAAATGATCAGGTTAATGGGTATCGTAATTTTATAGAACCTAACATTACCGATCCATTTGGAGGTAATAATAGTAATAATGACCACCATGGCACTTCAGTATTTCGTGCTATAGCTGGTAATGTGAACAACAATTATTTTGGGTTAGCTCATGGGGCACAATATTATTTAGCCCGAACTGATCAATCTGATAAGGAATATCGTGGTGAAGAAGATTATTGGGTGGAAGCCCTTGAATGGATGTATGATCAAGGGGTTAGATTGATTAATTCTTCTCTTGGGTATTCTGATGGCTTTGATAACCCAAAAGAAAATTATAAGCCTCATGATATTGATGGAAGTTACAGTGCGATTACGAGAGCTGTTAATATTGCTGTAAAAGAAAAAGGAATGACGATTGTGCTCTCAGCTGGTAATGATGGCAATAATAAATTTGAAGTAATTTCTATACCCTCTGATGCGGAAGACGCCATCGCGGTTGGAGCAACAGGGATAAACCATTGGGATAAACAAGGATATAGTTCCATTGGTCCAGAACCGTTGGCAACAATAAAACCAGAAGTTGCCTGCTATGCTTCAGACGGCACTTCATTTTCTGCACCAGTAATAACTGGCTTAATAGCCTGTATGATTGAATTTAATCCTTCAATAACCAACGAGCAGATTAAGGAATTACTTAATAAATCGTCTCATTTATATCCTTACCCGAACAACTATCTAGGTTATGGCGTCCCAAATGCTGAGAAAATAATTGCCTTAATGAGTAACTCTTCATTGCTTGTTGATAATAACAATGAAGTGGTGATTAATTCGAAAAACAGTTATCGAATTTCTTTACCCAAAAACGACAATATAATGGCCTTTCATAAAAAGAATAAAACCATAGTATTAGAGCAGGAAAGGCTAAAATGGAAAGATAATGGCGTAACGATAAATCGAATATTGAACGCAGCCTATACTACAGTGGCAACTGAGGATAATGTTTGGGAAATCCACTGGGAGAATTAATGCTAAACCAGCTCTGATAATTCTAACCAACGAAGCTCCTTTTCATCAATTTTCGCTTTAATGTCATCAAGCTCCATTCCCCAACTGGTTAATTGTTCATGGTCATTTTCACCTGAGATTAACAGCTTCTCCAATTTGCTTTTCTTCTCAGTTAGAAGTTTTATATCGTTCTCAATTTGATCAAATTCGCGTTTCTCGTTATAAGTGAGCTTCCTTTCTTCTTTTTTTGGTTTATCTACCTTTACTTCCTTTGATTTATTATCTGTAGATCCAAGTGTTTTAGAGGCCTTTTCCGAATTTCTGTATTTGGTGTAGTTTCCATTGAAATCCTCAATTGGTTTATCCTTTTCGAAAATAAAAAGGTGATCTACCAAACGGTCCATAAAATATCTATCGTGAGAAACGATCAATAAGCACCCTTGAAAATTCAAAAGAAATTCTTCGAGTGTTCTTAAAGTAATTAAATCAAGATCGTTAGTAGGCTCATCAAGAATCAAAAAATTGGGATTCTCAATCAATACTCTTAACAATTGTAACCTTCTTTTTTCACCACCACTTAGTTTATCGACATAGTCGTATTGTGCTTTTGGAGAAAAATTAAACTGTGTTAAAAATTTAGAAGCAGTCACCACAGCACCTGAAGATAGTGTTACAATTTCAGCCACTTCCTGAACCACTTCAATCACCTTCATCCCCGGTTTAAAGCTAGGTTCTCGTTGTTTATAATATCCAAATACAATTGTCTGACCCTTATCAACGGTGCCTTGGTCTGGTGGTATAATTCCAGTAAGCATATTCAAAAATGTAGACTTTCCTGCACCATTCTTACCCACAACCCCTACTCTTTCTCCTCTTTTGAATACATAGCTAAAGGGCTTAACAACCTCCTTACCGTCAAATGACTTTCCGATATTCTCTACTTCAAGTATTTTTTTACCAATTCTTCTTTGGTTGATATCAAGCTCTACTTCAGACTTAGTTAGATCTTCATGGGCTTTTTCTTTTATACCTTCGAAAGCTTCCACTCTATATTTAGCTTTGGTACCTCTCGCTTTTGGTTGGCGTCTTATCCAATCCAATTCCTTTTTAAACAAATTTGTTGCCTTGTCTTTCTCTGCAAACGCAATTTGCTCCCGTTCTGATTTTTTTTCCAAGAAATAGGAATAGTTTCCAGAGTAACGAAATACCTGCTCCCTGTCCAGTTCAATAATCTCATTGGTCACTTGTTCCAAAAAGTAACGATCGTGAGTAACCATGATAATCCCCATTTGGCTACTTGAGAGGTAGTTTTCAAGCCATTCTATGGCTTCTAGATCCAAATGGTTGGTAGGTTCGTCTAATATTACTAAATCTGGTTTTTCAATTAAGGCTTTAGCCAAACCAACTCGTTTCTTCTGTCCCCCAGACATGTCACTGATCTTTTTCTCAAGATCATGAACCCCTAGCCTTCCGAGAATCTCTTTGATTTGTGATTCATAAGTCCAGGCATCTGCCTTATCCATCTCCTCTATTAGCGATCCTAGCTTTTCCATTGAAGCAGGCTCAGTCTCAGCGAGAGCAAGGTGATGCTCATAGTCGCCAATAAGTTTGGCCAATACCTTATCACCTCCTAAAACCGCCTCGATTATATTGTCTGTATTACCAAATTCAGGTTGCTGTTCGAGATAGGCAATTTTTACTTCATTGTTGATAACCACCTCCCCGCGTTCTGGCACTTCCAATCCAGCCAAAATCTTCAATAAAGTAGTTTTACCACTTCCATTGACACCCACCAACGCCACTTTTTGACCCTGCTCAATTCCAAAGGAAATATCTTTGAACAAAACCCTTTCTCCAAATGATTTGGAAATGTTATCTACTGACAAATAATTCATCCCGCAAAAGTAGTGAAATTGGCTTCCTTCGTATCAGGTGATTCAAAATATCCCTAAAAAATTATTACCTTGTTGGAAATCAAATCTAAACCAACATGAAAATCCTTAAAATTATTATTGTCGTGGTAGTGGTACTAGTTGTTGGAGCATTGGCTTTTGCTATGATGCAACCTTCAGAAGGTAAACTTGAAAGTTCCATTATGATCAATGCTACACCAGAATCAATCTATGAAGAAGTTGTCAACATTAAAAAGTTAGACGCTTGGTCTCCATGGTACAAAATTGAACCAGCTGCATATTATTATGAAGGGCCGGAAGAAGGTGTTGGAGCCACTTCTAAATGGGATTCTGAAAACCCTGAACTAAGAAAAGGAAGCATTACAATAATAGAGGCGGTTCCAAACAAAAGTATTAAAACTGAAATGAAATTTGAAGGTATGGATGCTAATTTTGGAAGCTGGGTCAGTATTGAGCCCATGGGTGACCAGTCCAAAGTGACATGGGGTTACACCTTTGGCAATTTAAGTTTAATGTGGAGATTCATTTTTGGATTAGGTGACATGAATGAGGAGATGATGCCAAAATTTGAACAAGGCCTAGCAGATTTAAAACAAACAGTAGAAGCCAAACCAGTGGCTGAGCCAGAAATGATGGAAGAAGGAATGGAGTCTGACTCTACTATGGTGGAATAGTTCTAAGTTCAAGGTTTAAAGTTCTAAGTTCAAGGTTCCAAGTATTGGATTTAGAACTTTAATTCTTGTTTAATCGTGGATTCTGCTTTTATATTTCTGCTCTTTCCATTGATTTAACTCCTCTTTTCTTTGATTCAATTCCTCTTCTGTAAACTCAAAATCAATTAGTTCATCAAGGTTTGGCTGTCCGGCATCAATCCAGCAGGTATACCAAAAATCGCCTACCATTTTAATAGATTTGCGCATTTGACGCTCTACCATGCCATTTAGTTTTTCATGGTATGCCTTTGAAAATGGTCTCGAATAAACCTTCACTGTAGTATTACCTCGTGTCTCAAACGCGTACTTTTTATCTACTCCAATCTTAGCGGTAAGTTCTTTTTCAAATCGAAACACAGAATCAAGAGTGTTATTAGCCTGAATCACGGCTGCCCATGCTTCTAGTTGCGTATTTTTAATATAATTGGCCTTCCCAACAAAAAAATCGTAATTATCAGAATACAATTCCGGCAAACGTGATTCCCAAAATCCATGAATTCCATATTGATTAGTCATTTGGCCATTGTAGTTTTCTGTAGTATGAAGGGGCACATTGGCATCTGCTATGTAATGACCCAAATCAGCAGACAAGCGTAAAATAGCACTAGCATCTCTGATTTGCATAGCATCAGTCAACCATGATTTCACTCTGTTAATATGCCAAGGTACAATACCGTATGCCTGTAAAGTATCCTCAGAATACTTTTCCACTGCTTCATTCCAATACCTTGGAAGTTTGTAGACAGCACTATCTCCATATATATCTGCGTCCAAATAATGTCGAGGAGCCTCCCCCTCTACGGCATACCTTCTTCGATCTGGATTAACAGCATTTTCAGTCAGGTACTGTATGTTGTGTTTGTAAAAACCTATCATTTCAACAGGAAGCGTAAATACCGCCAATCTATTAATCCGCTGATGGGCGAAAAACCCCCACATAGCCTGAACAGATGGCAATACGAGTAATAAAATGAATGTAAATACTATTCTCTTCATTTCCGGTTTACATAATTCAATAAACTTAAGGATTAAGATTAAAAAAATATTGCTGAGAGATGTTTTGTATAAAAAATAATTAATGCTAAATTTGCACACTCAAAAATAAGTAGTTGAATTAAGATCAGTTATGGCAAATCATAAGTCAGCGTTAAAAAGAATCAGATCTAATAACGCAAAAAGATTAAGAAACAGATACCAGCACAAGACCACCAGGACTTTCATCAAGAAATTGACTGAAGCAACTGATAAGTCAGAGGCAATGGAATTGTTAAGAAAGGTAACTTCTATGATCGATAAATTAGCGAAGAAAAATATTATCCATCGCAACAAGGCAGCTAACAATAAGTCAAGGTTGACGAAATTGGTAAATAGCCTATAATTTCCGTTGTCGTATAAGGACTTAAAAGTCCTCTGCTTTCGCAGAGGACTTTTATTTTTTCATTACTTTCAAGCTTGTGAAAAATTCAGGTTACTTAGGAATAAAAAGCTGGGCAGAAGAAGATAGGCCACGAGAAAAGCTTTTACTTAAAGGTAAAGCCTCCTTATCTGAGGCAGAATTAATTGGGATACTAATTGGTTCAGGCACCTCTTCTATTAGTGCCGTTGACCTTGCTAAACAAATTTTAAATGGTTCTGATAACAACTTAAATGAGTTGGCACGATTGTCAGTTAAAGACCTTACGAAATATAAAGGCATAGGTGAAGCCAAAGCCATCAGTATCGTGGCAGCGTTAGAATTGGGAAGGCGTAGAAAGGATACTGAGTCCCTCAAGAAGCCTAAAATAACAAGTTCTACAGATGTTTATAACCTTATTAAACCTGATTTACTAGACCTTAGTCACGAAGAATTTTGGGTATTGTTGCTAACACGCAATAATCAGGTCATTAAAAAACAACTGATCAGTAGCGGTGGTGTCTCAGGTACAGTAGCCGACCCTAAACTTATCTTTAAATCAGCTTTGGAGGAATTGGCCTCTTCTATCATCCTTATCCATAACCATCCTTCGGGCAATCTGAAACCAAGTGATCAAGATATTAAACTCACTAAAAAAATGGTTGAAGCAGGGCGGACACTAGAAATTCCAGTGATTGATCATGTAATATTTACTAATGAAGCTTACTTTAGCTTTGCAGATGAAGGAATATTATGAAACAAAGTAATTTATTAAAAATTGGTGTTGGATTAGTCATAATTATCATTATTGGATACTCATTTTCAGGTGGCCAAACTACAGAAGACTATATCAGCGAAATAAAAAAAGAACGGGAAGAAAAGGACATTTTCATGAAAAATTCTGATGAGTCACCTTTTCATAATTCTTCCAAGCAAATCAAACCATTAAAGTACTATCCCCCCGATATCCGGTTCAAAATCAAGGCAAGGTTTGTGCCGATTAAAAACAAATCAATAGTAAAATTACCTACCAATGATAACTCTGAAAGTGAGTATCTGGATTATGGTTATGCTGAATTTAGTTTTGCTGATAAACCTCAAAGACTGTTAATTCTTGAAAATGTGGAGGATGAAGCCCTTTTTCTTGCTTTTGGTGATGAAACTAGTGCTGAAGAAACCTACGGGGCTGGTCGTTATTTAGATGTTAAGCATGATGGCGGCAAATCTATATTATTAGATTTTAATCTTGCCTACAATCCATATTGTGCCTATTCAGAAAATTTTAGTTGCCCATTGCCACCTCGTCAGAACTTATTATCGATACCAATTCAGGCTGGCGAAAAAACTTACTAATAAAATCTCAGCTCATCGTTCATTGACCTTCAAAATGTTTAATTTTGCCAACTTTAATATGCCCTAGTTGGCCTCACAAGAAGAAATACTAAAATGAAAATATCTTTAAACTGGCTTAAAGATTACATAGATTTATCAGAGTCTCCAGAAACCATAAGTAAAACCTTGACAGATACTGGTCTTGAAGTGGAAGGCCTTGAAGTAGTCGAGCAGGTTGAAGATGGATTAAACGGCCTTGTAATTGGCGAGGTACTCACTTGTGAGAAACATCCTGATGCAGATAAACTCAAAATTACCACCGTGGATATTGGTAATGGAGTGATATCTCCAATCGTTTGTGGTGCACCCAATGTAGCCGTTGGTCAAAAAGTGATAGTGGCTACTGTAGGAGCAACTTTATACCCCAAAGGGCATGATTCCTTTAAAATAAAAAAGGCTAAAATTCGTGGTGAGGTTTCTGAGGGGATGATCTGCGCAGAAGATGAAATTGGCCTGGGTAGTAGTCATGATGGAATCATGATTTTAACAACTAAATTACCCAATGGAACACCTGCAGCCAGTCATTTCAATTTAGAAAATGATATTGTTTTTGAAATTGGCCTCACTCCTAATAGAGCCGATGCAGCTAGCCATATTGGTGTAGCGAGAGATTTAAGAGCAGCACTCAGCAAGCCTGTAAAATGGCCTTCAATTGATAATTTCAAAAACGATAATGACAATTTATCAATTGAAGTAATAGTTGAAAATACCGTAGCCTGCCCAAGGTATTCAGGCGTAACGCTTACTAATGTTAGCGTAGGCGAATCACCAGACTGGTTGAAACATCGATTAAATGCCATTGGGTTGACCCCTATCAATAATGTGGTTGACATTACCAATTATGTACTGCATGAAACTGGTCAACCACTCCATGCCTTCGATGCAGATAAAATTACTGGTAACAAGGTTTTGGTAAAAACCCTAAAAGAAGGAACCACATTTACTACACTTGATGAAAAAGAAAGAAAGCTCAGAGCCGATGACCTTATGATTTGCGATGGCAAAGAAAAAGGTATGTGCATAGCCGGTGTATTTGGAGGCATTAATTCTGGGGTGACTTCTAACACTAAAAACATTTTCCTTGAAAGCGCCTATTTTTCACCTGACTATGTCCGAAAAACAGCGCAGCATCATCAATTGAAAACAGATGCTTCTTTTAGATTTGAAAGAGGGACTGATCCAGAAATCACGATTTATGCACTGAAACGTGCAGCCTTGTTAATTAAGGAATTGGCAGGTGCTCAAATTTCTTCAAGAATTATTGATTTATACCCCACACACATTGAAAATTTCAATGTGTTGGTGAAGTATAAAAATATTGATCGACTCATTGGAAAGTCTCTTCCCAAGGATAAAATCCATTCTATTTTAGAATCTTTGGATATAGCAATCCAAGATAAAACCGAGGTAGGATTTACAGCGATTGTACCAACTTACCGTGTAGATGTTCTAAGAGAAGCGGATGTTATTGAAGAAATATTAAGGATATATGGCTTCAACAATATTGATCTTTCCGAAAATATGGGTACTGATTATTTAGCTGAATTTCCAGTTATTGACAAAGATAAATTACAAGTTAAAGTAACTGATACCTTGGCTAGTAAAGGCTATTATGAAGTAATCACTAATTCACTTACCAAGCCCACCTATTCAGAAAGTGATAGCAGTATCGATGAAAAAAATAATGTAGTAATCTTAAATAAACTAAGTGAAGATTTGGGTGTTATGCGTCAATCCATGCTCTATTCTTTAATGGAGGTGGCCGCACATAATATAAACCGTAAACAAACTGATCTTAAGCTTTTTGAATTCGGAAAAACATATAGTCATTCAGGAGAAAAATATAAGGAGTCCCCACGACTTTCTATCTTAATTTCAGGAAACATCAAAGGTGAGCACTGGTCTTCAAAAACCCGGAAAGTAGAATTTTATGACCTTTCTGGTGCCGTTAAATTGGTAATTGGGAAGTTGACAAGGATGGAACTCAGCTCAAAAGTTATACAAGCTGATCCATATGATTATGCACTTTCATTAGAAGCCAATGGGAAGGTTATAGCCACTATTGGTAAAGTATCTGCTACCGTTTGTCGTAAAATTGGGCTAAAACAGGAAATATTTTATGCAGATATAGATTGGAACTTGCTTTTGAAACTTACAAATAATAATATAGTATTTGAAGAAGTCTCTAAGTTCCCTGAAGTGAAAAGGGATTTGTCACTTGTTATTGATAAAGGAATAACTTTTGATCAAATTCAGACATTGGCAAACTCATTAGAACGTAAGTATCTAAAAGCCATAAATGTCTTTGATGTTTATGAGGGCGAAAAAATTGATGCTGGTAAAAAAGCTTACGCTATGAGTTTTACTCTTCAGGACAAAGAAAAAACACTTACTGACAAGGTTATTGACAAGACTATGTCTAAATTGATGACATCATTTGAAAATGACCTGGGGGCAATAATTAGAAAATAGATGAGTCAAGACCTACTGAAGTCCAATTTATTAACACTTGAAAGAAAACTAGCCTTACTACTTGATAAGCACAAATCCATGAAAGAGGAAGTGGGGCTGTTAAAAGAGGAGAACAATGAGTTAAAGCAAGTGCTAAAGCAAAAAGGAGAGCAACTTAGCAGCTTTCAAAATCAGATTAAAATTAGTAAGATTGTAGGTGAAATAGATTCGGATGGGAAAGACGCCACTGAATTGAAGAGGAAGATTGACGATTATATTAAAGAGATTGACAAGTGTATAGTGCACTTGAGTAGATAAACAAAATTGATGAACGAGCTCTCAATTAAAATTAAAATTGCTGATAGAGAATACCCCATGAAGGTGAAAGCCGAGGATGAACAAAGGGTACGAAATGCTGGCAAATCTATTAATGAGAGAATACGAACTTATCGAGAACGTTTCGGGATAGATGACAAACAGGATCTTTTAGCGATGGTAGCTTTTGATTGTTTGGTAGATAAAATGGAGCTGGAGGAGAAACACATCGATACTGACGAAAGTGTGGTGCAAAAAGTTGATCAACTAAATAATCTAATCAATCAGGCCCTGTAAGCCACTCTTCATTTCTTAGTAATACTGCCGATCGTTTCAGGAAAGATCATTCCTGTATACTTTTTTTTAAGTATGCGATTGATCACACAAACCTAAACATTAACCACAATGGCAGATTTAATTTATGTAATAGTTACTGGGGTCATCGCCCTTGCTGCTGGTATAATCGTGGGTCGATCGATGGTTGCGAAAGCAAACAAAGAGAAAGATAAAGACCGAGAAGAAAAGGCCAGATTGATAATTAAGGAGGCTGAAATCACAGCTGAGAACATCAAAAAAGATAAAATCCTTGAGGCTAAAGAGAAGTTTCTTAAGCTAAAAGCAGAGTTTGAAGAGGAAGCTTCTCGAAAGAAAAACCTCATTATCACTAATGAAAACAAAATCAAGCAGCGTGAGCAGCAGCTTTCAAAAGAATTAGAGAAAATCAGCAGAAAAGAAAGTGAAGTGGATGAACTTAAAGAGAAGTACAATCTACAACTGGAAAATGTAAATAATAAGAAAGCTGAACTCGATAAATTCAATTCTCAAAAGGTATCCATTTTAGAAAAAATCGCAAACCTTTCAGCAGAAGATGCACGTGAACAGTTGATGGAAACCCTAAAGGATGAGGCTCAATCAAAAGCATCATCATTTATCAAAGACATCATTGAAGAGGCAAAACTCACAGCTACCAAAGAGGCGAAGAAAATTGTGGTAGACTCTATTCAGAGAACGGCCACAGAACACGCAATAGAAAATTGTGTTTCTATTTTCAATATTGAAAGTGACGATATAAAAGGTAAAATTATAGGCCGCGAGGGAAGAAATATCCGAGCATTGGAGGCTGCAACAGGGGTAGAAATTATTGTTGATGATACCCCGGAGGCAATTATCATTTCAGGTTTTGATCCTGTAAGAAGGGAGATTGCAAGGCTTTCACTGCATAGGTTGGTAGTAGATGGCAGGATACACCCTGCAAGGATTGAGGAGATCGTATCTAAAACGAAGAAGAATATTGATGAAGAAATAGTTGAGATCGGTGAACGAACAGTAATCGACCTTGGTATTCATGGTTTGCACCCTGAATTAATCAGAATGGTTGGCCGTATGAGATTTCGTTCTTCTTATGGCCAAAACTTATTGCAGCATTCACGTGAGGTAGCCAACCTGTGTGCTACTATGGCCTCTGAGCTTGGTATGAACACGAAGCAAGCCAAACGTGCAGGTCTACTTCATGATATTGGAAAGGTATGGCCTGAAGAGCCTGAAAAGCCACATGCTATTATAGGTATGGAACTCGCTCAAAAATATAAGGAACATCCTATTATCTGTAATGCCATTGGTGCTCACCATGATGAAATTGAGATGACCTCAATGCTGTCGCCCATAGTACAGGCTTGTGATGCTATCTCAGGAGCACGACCTGGTGCCAGAAGAGAGGTGATGGAAAGCTATATTAAAAGGCTCAAAGAACTTGAAGCCTTGGCGTTAGGTTTTGAAGGGGTACATAAATGTTACGCTATTCAGGCCGGACGTGAACTGAGAGTGATGGTAGATGCTGACAACGTAACTGATGAAAGAGCGGGACAATTGTCGTTTGATATTTCGCAAAAAATAGAGAAAGACATGCAATATCCCGGTCAGATAAAAGTGACAGTAATCAGGGAAATGCGCTCAGTGAGCTACGCAAAGTGATATTGAAGATAGCTTTTTCCTGATGCTGATTTATAAAATGGACAATAGTCAAAAATAAACTATGCTAGCTTACCCAATAGCCTTGACCACTGATCAAGAAAAAACGGAATGTGGAACCGCATGTGATAAGATTGAATCTTACCTTAACCAAAAAGGTGAGAAGTTGAAAATCGATGAACTTTATGCTTTTCTTGACAAACAGACCTATAGCTCTAAAGAAATAGAATGCGCTACTCTTCAAGAGGTTTATAAAGAATTGGCCCGTGTGGGCCTATGCCTGAACATAAATCTTGAAGGTTCTGCCAAGTATGAGATTACCTACAAAATGGCCAACTCGATGTTTATTATCATGCACGTAAAGTATATGACTGAATACATCAGATCTAAAGGCCAATCAGAACTACTCGATTATGTAGAATCATGGCTCAAGCTAATTTGTGAACAGCAGTCGATGAACTTTGGTGACGTAGAAAAGTATATTTAAACCTACTCAGTCAACTCTTATTGCATTTACAGGATTCTTTAATGCCGATTTAATCGATTGATAACCTGTTGCTAATAATACTAGTGCTCCCGACACAATACCAGCAAGTATAAATATGTCTGCCGTAATATTAATTTCATAAGGGTAGTCTTCGAGCCATTTATTTAGGGCCAAATAAGCCAGTGGCCAGGCTATTAAATTTGATATGATAATCATTCTTACAAAATCTTTAGACATAATGATTATCAAGTTTTGCATGGAAGCACCCAGCACTTTTCTTATCCCAATTTCGCGCGTCTTTTGGACAGCAAAAAATGATGATAGTCCTATTACGCCAATTAATGCAATGAAAATGGCTATAACAGCGAAAATCAAGAAAATATCTCCAAATCGCTGTTCTGCTCTATAGAGTTGATCATATTCCTGGTCTAAAAAGCTATAGGCTAACTTTTCTTCACTTACCCTTTGATCCCAAATTTTAGAAATCTCATCCAAATTTTTACTCATGTCACTGCTTGAATCAAAATGAATGCTTAGTACAGGTGGATACACCTGCCTATTACTGATACGCTCTAGGTCATAACCAAATAGCAGCATCGGCCGTATTTTTTCGTGCAATGAGTTGAAATGAAAATCATTAACCACACCGATCACTTCAAATTCACCACCAGCAGCCAGTATTAATTTTTGTCCGATCGGGTGTTCCCAACCCACTATTTTTGCTGCTGTTTCGTTGATTACGACAGATAATGAGTCATTTCTCAATTGTTCAAAACCACGACCCTCCACTATTTCAAGACCATAGGTATTGATAAAATTTTTATCAGCACTTAAAATTGCTGTTTGAAAACGTTCCGTTGACGGCCTGCCAACTGCCTCAAATGTAGTTCCGCCTACCTGTCTGCCAGGTACTTGAAAAGATGAACTTACCGAAGATATACCCGGTACCTGTTCAAGGTCATTCTTAAATGATAGGTAGGAAGAAGCAAGTAAGTTAGTATCGTTTATTGTGAGTATCTGATCTTTATTAAAACCTAGTTTCTTATGCATTAGATAATTGACCTGGCGGTTGATGATAATAGTACCAATAATCAGAAATATTGAAATACTGAACTGTAAAATCACCAATAAATTTCTCATCACGTTTTTACTTTTACCTTGAGTCACCTGACCTTTCAATATTTTGACAACATTGAAAGAAGAAATAAAAAATGCTGGATATGCCCCCGAAAGGAGGCTCATAATTACTATGATCAATGCGAACATCGGCCCATATATAAACCAGTCAATTTGAGTTATTGACAAGTCCTTACCAGCAATTTGATTGAAATATGGAAGCATGACCATAAAAAGTAGTGCGCCTAAAATTCCCGACATCAGGCATAATACGCTTGACTCTGTAAAAAATTGAACAAATAAAGCCTTTCTGGTAGATCCCAGGGTTTTTCTTATGCCAACCTCCTTAGCTCGTTTTATTGACCTGGCGGTAGATAAATTGGTGAAATTAATGGCCGCAATTATTAAAATAAATGCGCCAACAATAGAAAATAATAGTATGTATTGCCCATCACCGTTTGGTTTAATTTCAAATTGAAGGTGACTGTTTAAATGAATACTTTTCACTGGTTGTAGAAAGAAATTATGGATGTTACCAGCCGCTTCGTATTCACTATAGGGTTTACTCAAAATACTTTCAATTTGAGGGCCAATGTATTTGGTTACTACCAGTTGCAACTGCTTCTCAAATTTTTCGGGTGTTATATCATCACGGAGTTTTATATAATTGTACGTGCTATAAGAAACCCATTGATAATTAGTATTTTGTCTATCAAAGGGGAATGTACTCCAAGATAATAAAAAGTCAAATTCCAGATGTGATACTTTTGACATGTCCTTTACCACAGCAGTGATGGTATACTCCAAGGTGTCATTCATCAATAACTTTTTACCTAAAATTTGATCGGTACCAAAATACTTTTGGGCCATTTTATCAGTAATAACCACTGAGTATGGTTGGTCCAAAGCATCGGACTTGCCAGATAAAAGTGGAATTGACGTTAATTCTAAAAATCCAGAGTCCGCAGCAAAAATATTTCTTTCTCTGAACGAAATATTCTTTTCTTCATTTTCAATTTTATAATCTATGCCAATGGGGAGCGCTCTTGATGCCTGAACAACTTCAGGAAAATCATGTTTGACGGCATAGCTAAGAGGCAACGGTGTTACGGCATAACTTGCTTGATTGTTTGGAAAGTGTCTTTCTAATGCAACTCTGTATACATTATCTTGCTGGTAGTTGTCATAAGATAATTCGTCATTGACATAGATAGAAATAAAGTAAACGCATGCCAACCCTATACTTAATCCCAGTAGGTTAATAATAGAAAATAGACGATCCTTTTTGAAAAATCTGAGTGCGAGATTCAAGTTTATGTTTTTCATATGCCGATAATTTTGAGCAATAACAGAAACATAATTAATCTTTCTATGCAACTCAACAAATGCAATTTCCTTAAATGGCTACCATTCATGGAAATTGAATACCCCATAGAAGTACTTACATGTTGATTCTTTGACTAATTTTTAACAATAATTTTGTTGGGTTAAAAAAAATTTTATCTTTGTTAACCAAATGGTTAAACCATCTAGTTAAACCACCTAGTTAGCATGACAGAAATAAAAGACGAGAACAAGGAGAGTCAAATATTGGAGGCTGCAAAAAATGTATTTCAGCGAAAAGGAATGGATGGTGCACGTATGCAGGAGATTGCTGATGAGGCGGGCATCAATAAGGCTTTGCTACATTACTATTATCGTAGTAAGCAGATGCTTTTCGAGGCAGTGTTTATAAGGGCCTTTTCACTGCTCGCCCCGCAGTTGAATAAAATCTTAAATGACGACTCTTCGATAGAGCAAAAAATCAGAAATTTTACTGAGAACTATCTATCGTTTATAATCAAACACCCCTATTTGCCTTCTTTCATTATCAACGAACTTAATAGAAATCCGGAATTCATATTGAAAATGAAATCTAACAAAGGATTTCCAAGTCTCGACAAGTTTAAAAAACAAGTGGACTTAGAGGTAGAACAAGGAGTATTAAAACCGATTAAAGGTGAGCAACTGTTCATCAATATAGTGGCATTAAACATATTCCCATTTTTGGCCTCGCCACTCATCAAGGCATTTGCCAATGTCGATGATGCTGCTTACCAACAGTTACTTGCGGATAGAAAAACGGAAGTTGCCAATTTCATTATTGATTCAATAAAGATAAAATCATGAAGCGAATCATTTTATATACTGTTTTTTTGCTGCCCTTAAGTGCATTTGCACAAAACAGCTTAACCCTAGAAGAATGCTACCAGTTGGTAAATACCAATTATCCTCTAGCACGACAAACCGCCATTTTGGAAAAACAAAGTGCAGTAGATAAGGAAGTAATTGACACTAAAAAATTACCTGAATTTAAATTGGATGCACAAGCTACCTATCAATCTGATGTCATTTCAGTGCCTATTCCCAATGCTGGAATCGAACCACCCAATAAAGATCAATATAAAGCAACAGCTTCAGTCAACCAATTAATATACGGTGGTGGAGCTATCAATGCCTCATTGGCGGTAGAATCTGCTGAGTTCAAAACCAAGCAGAAGCAAGTGGAGGTAAATTTATACCAATTGAAAAAGCAGGTGAATCAATTGTTCTTTTCAATATTATTGACTCAAAAAAAAGAGGCCTTATTAAACTCAAAACAACAACTTCTTAACAGTAGGCTAGAAGAAGTAAAATCAGGTATTAAGAATGGTGTTTTACTCCCTGCTTCAGACAAAGTATTGGAAACAGAACTTCTTAAAATTAGACAGGGACTGACTGAAATAGAGCAAAATAAGACTAGTCTCATACAAACTTTGTCGTCCATTATGGGAACAACTATCTCCCCCACTGCCACTTTGGTGATGCCAGAGCTAACTATCGGAAATCAAAGCGATATTAAAAGACCTGAACTTGAATTATTTCAACTCAAAAAATATCAGATTGAAACAGCTGAGCAATTGATGGCCAAACAGAATTCACCTAAACTCATGGGTTTTGCCCAAGGTGGATATGGCAACCCTGGGTTAAATATGCTTGATAATTCATTTCAGCCTTTTTATATCGTTGGGCTAAAACTTAGCTGGACTCCCTTCGATTGGAATACCAATAAAAAACAACGGCAATCGCTATCTATTAATAAAGAATTTATAGACAATGAAGCAGATATATTCAAGCTAAATACAAATATAGAATTAGATCAGCAGCAAACTGAAATTGATAAGTATTCAGCTTTTATTGATACCGATGTCGAAATAGTGGATTTGCGAAAAGAAGTTTTGAAATCTGCAGAGTCACAATTGAAAAATGGTGTAATCACGGCCTCCGCCTATCTTACTGAACTAACCAATCTCTTTGAAGATGAAAACACCATGTGTACCCATGAAATACAATTAATGCTGATGAAAGCCAATTATAATATAACTAAAGGACTTTGAAAATGAGACATTTGAAAATCATACTAACTATGGGAATTGCGGCCACTGCCCTATTTTCTTGCAGTGATGCTAACAATAAAGCAGATGGCTATGGCAATTTTGAAGCTACTGAAATAACAGTTTCATCAGAAGCAAGTGGAAAACTTATCGATTTAAAAGTTAATGAAGGTGACCAAATAGCAAAAGGAAAAATATTAGGAGTCATTGATACCATTCAACTTTACCTTAAAAAAGAACAGTTAAAAGCCGCCAAAAACACCGTATTTTCAAAATCCTACAATGTGTTATCCCAACGAAAAGTGCTTCTGGAGCAGTTAAAAGTAGCCGAAATTGAAAAAAATAGGGTGGAAAACCTCATAAAAGATAAAGCAGCTACTCAAAAACAACTAGACGATATCAATGGCCAAATAAATGTTCTCAAGCAACAGATAAAAAGTGTCGAAACGCAAAATGCCCCTATCATAAATGAGGTGAAAGGCTTAGAAGTACAACTTAAACAACTTGATGATCAAATTGAAAAGAGCATCATCCGAAACCCAACTAAGGGTACCGTACTGGTTAAATATGCAGAGCCTGGGGAAATTACTTCCTATGGTAGGCCATTGTATAAAATTGCGGATTTAGATAAAATGACGCTACGGGTTTATATCAGTGAAAGTCAATTGGCTAATATTAAAATTGGGCATCAAGTAACTGTAAAAATTGATGACACCGACCAAATGAAATCTTACAAAGGTATAATTGGCTGGATCTCTTCAGAAGCTGAGTTTACCCCAAAAATAATCCAGACAAAAGAAGAACGTGTAAATCTGGTGTATGCCGTAAAAATCATGGTAAAGAATGATGGGCGCTTAAAAATTGGAATGCCCGCTGAAATGATAATTGGCAATGAGAAAGTAACAATTAACAATTAAATTTTATAGAGATGAACACAGAGAAAACAATGGTACTGCTTGCAATTTTATTTATTGGCTTCGTATCAGTTCAACAGAACTTATACGCGCAAGAAGTAAACACAGGCAAGAACTTAAAACAACTTCATACTGAAGATAAACCTGTACAAACCCAGTGGCTGTTTACAGCGGAAGAAGGAAAGGTAGTATCGTTAAAAATAGCTAAAGGCGAACAGCTAAAAGAGCATGTAAGTAAACTACCTGCCTTTTTTGTCTGTGTTGTAGGAGATGCGTTATACGAAGATGAAAACGGACTTTCTGTTACTCTTAAAACAGGAGACTATTTAATCATTGAAAAAGATGTGAAACATCAAGTGAGTGCTAAGGAAGACAGTAATTTTCTATTGATTAGGTAAACTATAGTACAACTGACATAACTCTATGAGCATTAGTGTCCAACATATCAGTAAATCATACAAGGACGTCAAAGCCTTGAACAATATCTCTTTTGAGGTTAAAGAGGGTGAATTATTTGGTTTAATTGGTCCAGACGGAGCAGGCAAAACCACCTTATTTAGGATTTTGACTACCCTATTAATTGCAGATACTGGGCATGCAAGTGTAGCAGGCTTCGATGTATTAGATGATTACAAAAGCATCAGAAATCATGTGGGCTATATGCCAGGCAGATTTTCATTGTACCAAGATTTAACTGTCGAGGAGAATCTAGATTTCTTTGCTACCATTTTTGGAACAACCATTGAAGAAAACTATGATTTAATCAAAGACATCTATGTACAGATTGAGCCCTTCAAAAAACGAAGAGCTGGCAAACTCTCTGGTGGCATGAAGCAAAAGTTGGCATTAAGTTGTGCTTTGATCCATAAACCTAAAGTGCTCTTTTTAGATGAGCCAACTACTGGTGTTGATCCAGTATCACGTAAGGAGTTTTGGGAAATGTTGAAACGCCTTCAACATAAAGGAATTACCATATTGGTTTCGACACCTTATATGGATGAGGCAGCATTATGTGATAGGATAGCCTTGATTCAGGATGGTGAAATACTCCAAATTGATACCCCTCAAGAAATTGTAAAGCACTATCCCAAAAAACTTTATAATGTGAGGGCAGACAATATGTACAAGCTGATTGAATCTCTCAAAGGTTATGAGCACCAATACAGCGTGTATCCCTTTGGGGAATTTGTACACTACACTGATATCAGACCTGATTTCAATTCAGAGGAACTTATGCTCTATCTGGAAACCATGAACCTGGCCAATATTTCCATTGAAATTACGAAGCCAACAATCGAAGATACCTTTATGGAATTAGCACGATGATAAACCAAGAAAACGTAATAGAAGTTGAGAGGCTGAGCAAAACATTTGGTGATTTTAAAGCTGTTGATGCCATTACTTTTGAGGTGAAGAAAGGCGAGATATTTGGATTTCTAGGTGCAAATGGTGCTGGCAAAACCACCGCCATGAAAATGCTTATTGGTATTTCAATCCCCACCTCCGGAAAGGCCTTAGTTGCTGATTTTGATGTGTTCACACATGCCGAAAATATTAAGAAGAACATTGGCTACATGAGCCAGAAATTCGCCTTATATGATGACCTTACAGTAAAAGAAAATATCACCTTTTTTGGTGGCATTTATGGTTTATCCCGAGCTCGGATAAAAGAGAAAACCGTTCAGTTAATTGAAGAATTAGGTCTACACGAAGTTGCCAACCAGTTAGTAGGATCATTGCCATTAGGGTGGAAACAAAAAATATCCTTTTCGGTGGCCTTATTACACAACCCAAAAATTGTGTTTTTAGACGAGCCAACGGGGGGCGTTGATCCCATTACAAGACGGCAATTTTGGGAAATGATCTACAAAACCGCTAATAACGGCACCACTATTTTTGTGACCACGCATTATATGGATGAAGCCGAGTATTGTGATCGAGTTTCCATTATGGTGAATGGCAAAATAGAGGCACTGGACACACCAGAAAAGCTTAAAAATCAATTTGGTGTAACTAATATGAACGATGTGTTTTTAAAATTAGCAAGAGGATAACCAAAAGAGGTCGTCTCAAAAATGACAATACTTTTGAGACAACCTCAATAACAAGTATATATGAAGCGTTTTATAGGTTTTATAAAAAAAGAATTCTACCACATCTTCAGGGATAGACGGTCACTATTTATCCTTTTTGGGATGCCCATAGCGCAGATTTTACTCTTCGGGTTTGCCATTACCAATGAAATCAATAACGTAGATATCGCCATTCTGGATCACTCTAAAGATGCCACTACCCAAGAAATTATCAACAGAATTTCTTCTTCAAAATACTTCAGTGTTCAACAATATCTAGAACGTGAAGCAGAGATTGAATCGGCTTTCAAAAACGGAAAGATTAAAGCGGTTTTAAATTTTGAAAAAGACTTTAGCCAAAAACTTATAAAACAAGGCAGTGCAACCGTCCAA
This sequence comes from Fulvivirga sp., assembly GCA_048268855.1. Lineage (GTDB taxonomy): Bacteria > Bacteroidota > Bacteroidia > Cytophagales > Cyclobacteriaceae > Fulvivirga. The sequence continues at coordinate 1,021,245 of JBLWUR010000001.1, read as the reverse complement.
ATAATTACTGATGCCACAGATCCAAACACAGCTAATACCATAAGTAATTATACAAGTGCTATTCTTCAAAAATACCAGCAAGAACTGAACAAAGACATTAAGGTGGCCTATCAAATAGTGCCTCAGACACGGATGGTATATAATCCGGAGTTAAAGAGTGTGTTTATGTTCGTGCCAGGTGTTATGACCATCATTTTAATGCTGGTGTCTGCCATGATGACTTCCATTTCCATTGCTAAAGAAAAGGAATTAGGCACAATGGAAATCTTGCTAGTATCTCCGTTAAAACCATTTCAAGTCATTATTGGTAAAGTGGTGCCTTATATCTTATTATCGGTTGTCAATGCCGTCATCATTATTGTATTGAGCATTTTTATTTTCAAAATGCCTATACAAGGCAGTCTTTTTCTATTGGGTTTGGAAAGCGTCTTGTTTATCATTACTTCACTTGCTCTAGGTATTTTAATTTCCACAGTAGCGGCAACTCAGCAAACTGCCATGATGATTTCTTTAATGGGGCTAATGCTTCCAGTTATTTTATTATCGGGTTTTATTTTTCCAGTCTCAAGTATGCCGGCTCCTTTGCAGGTCATTAGCAATATCATTCCTGCCAAATGGTTTATTATCATACTTAAAGCCATTATGTTGAAAGGTGTTGGCCTCACCTATATTTGGAAAGAAACACTCATTCTACTGGGTATGACCATATTTTTCATTGGGCTTAGTACCAAAAAATATAAAATAAGATTGGAGTAATGAAGACAATTGGATACATCATACAAAAGGAGTTCAGGCAGATCTTTAGAAATAAGGCAATGCTTCCGCTCATATTTATCCTGCCTATTATTCAGCTGGTGATCTTATCTAATGCGGCCACATTTGAGGTTAAAAATATCAAGTTTTCCTATATTGATAATGATCGTACCTCAACTTCAAGAGCACTAATTGACAAGTTCAGGGCTTCGGATTATTTTAATGTGATGGCAGATTTTCCTTCTCAAGCTGCTGCTAGTTCAGCTATGCTAAGAGGTGAGGTTGATGTCGTTTTGGAAATACCACATTATTTTGATCGTGATTTATTAAAGGAGAAACAAGGTATTCTTTCAGTTACTATCAATGCAATTGATGGCGCAGCTGCAGGAGTTGAGAATGTATACATCAATCAAATAGTACAGAGCTATAATAGAAGTATTCAGGTTGAACTTCTCAAGTTTTCAGAGGTAGTAGCCCAACCAGTTAACATTATTACAATACCCTCTTTTTGGTATAATGAAACCTTGAATTACAAAACCTTTATGGTGCCTGGCATATTGGTATTATTGGTGACGATGATTACCCTTTTTTTATCAGGAATGAATATCGTTCGAGAAAAGGAAATTGGAACTTTAGAGCAAATCAATGTAACGCCCATTAAGAAAAGTCAATTTATCATTGGTAAATTATTTCCATTTTGGGTATTGGGAATGGGCTTATTAACTATTGGGTTAATTATTGCCAAACTCTTATTCAATGTACCAATGGTTGGTAGCATGGGCGTAATGTATTTCTATACTTCCATTTATATCCTGGTAGTGTTAGGCATTGGCTTGTTCATCTCTAATTTCACTGAAACCCAACAACAGGCGATGTTTATTTCTTGGTTTTTTATGGTGATTTTTATTTTAATGAGCGGGCTATTCACCCCTATCGAAAGTATGCCAAAGTGGGCACAATATATTACCGATTTTAATCCTATAAAGTATTTTGTGGAAGTGATGCGCATGGTGATGCTCAAAGGATCAAGTCTTACCGATATTTTACCTCAATTTTTCAAAACCTTATTGTATGCTATAGCTATGAATGGATTAGCCGTTTGGAGTTATAAAAAGACGAGTTGAGTAATTAAATATGTTACTATGAGAACACAAGGAAAATTTAATCTATCAAGAGACGAATCGCTATTTGTTCGTGGCCCTTTGTCAAGATTGAAGGAACTGGCGTTTACATTCAAGGTACAATTTAATTTTATTAAGGCATTTCGAAAAATGCACTTCGTGGGGCCATGTGTTACTGTATTTGGTTCAGCACGTTTTACCAATGATTCTGAACATTATAAAAACGCAGAAAAAATAGGGGCTGCATTGGCGAACCTTGGTTTTACTGTAATGACAGGTGGCGGACCAGGTATAATGGAAGCCGCAAATAAAGGAGCTTATGAAGCTGGTGGATATTCCGTTGGCTGCAATATTATTTTACCCCTTGAACAAAAACCAAACCCATATCTCAATAAGTGGATTGACATCCCTTACTTTTTTTTACGGAAAGTTATCCTTGTTAAATATTCATATGCTTTTGTAGTAATGCCGGGAGGAATAGGAACGCTAGATGAGTTATTTGAAGCACTGACATTGATACAAACTAAGGTCATACAAAACTTTCCGATAGTAATTTTTGATTCAGAATATCACAAAGAACTGTGTCAACATATTCAAATAATGGCTGAAAATGAAAGCATAAGTCCGGAAGACATGAAATTGCTATTTGTAACAGACTCGGTTGAAGATTTGGTTACACATATTGAAACCCATTCCATTAAAAAATTCGGATTAGTTAAGAAACAATACAAACCAAAATGGTGGTTTGGAGAGAATGACCTAACAATTGACAATAAAAAGAAAATAAAATGATGACCAACAACAAATTTTTCACTTATGCTATCTCCAAAAAGAATCAAGAAAGTGCTTTTTGAAGTGAGGAAATTATGTCGTCAATAATTCATTGGATATGAAAAACGAAAAAAGTAAAACCATTTATAACCCTCTATAAATGGTAGATAATAAGGCTAGAATAGTTCTTACTGTATGAATACGGAGTGAAAAAATTATAGTGGTCTCACCAGGAATCGAACCTGGATCTAAAGTTTAGGAAACTTCTATTCTATCCGTTGAACTATGAGACCAAATAATAATGGAAGTTGCAAATCTAGTAAACCCCATATCATATGACAACGGTTTAGAAAGTTTTGTGGCACCTTTAAAACATCAGTAGGTTTCGTTTTTTAGGTAATTTGGGAAAATTGTCAAATGCTTCTTCTTCACTTTACGATAGATTTTTTCCCTTAATTCCTCAATATTTAATTTCTCTTCTGCTGATATAAATACTACGTCTTTATCCTTATCCTTAAGTTGCTTATAATACTGCTTTATCCCCTCCAACTCCATTTCGGAATCCTCATTTTCAAGCAAAAGATCAAGTTTATTAAAAATATAGATAGTAGGTTTATCAGCTGCACCAATGTCTTTAAGTGTTTCTCTAACTACCGCAATCTGATCTTCAAATGCGGGATGTGCCACATCAACTACATGTAATAAAACATCAGCTTCTTTCACTTCTGCAAGTGTAGATTTAAATGACTCAATTAAATGATGAGGGAGTTTACGAATGAAACCCACAGTATCCGACAATAAAAATGGAATTGTATTAAAAACCACCTTCCTCACTGTTGCATCTACTGTAGCAAAAAGCTTGTTCTCAGCCTTTACGGTGCTTTTCGATAGCATCGTCATAATTGTCGATTTACCAACATTGGTATATCCGACCAGAGCCACCCTTACCGTATTGCCTCTCGATTTTCGTTGTACAGCATTTTGTTTTTCAATCTTTTCGAGTTTTCCTTTCAGAACGGATATCTGATTACGAATCATCCTCTTATCTGTCTCAATTTCTTTTTCACCAGCTCCACCCCTAGTGCCTGTACCTCCTCTTTGCCGTTCCAAGTGAGTCCACATATTAGTTAGCCTCGGCATTAGGTATTGATACCTTGCAAGTTCCACTTGTGTTTTTGCCTGAGCTGTTTGTGCCCTTTGTAAAAAGATATCTAGGATCAACAAACTCCTATCATATATTTTAAGTTTAAGCTCTCGTTCTATATTTCTAAGCTGCGATGGGGTAAGATCGTCATCAAAAATGATCACTTCTACTTTATTACTATTAATAAACGATCGTATCTCTTCAAGTTTTCCTTTTCCAACAAACGTTCTTATGTCGGGTTTATCTAATTTTTGCTTAAATTTTCCAATGATTTTGATTCCAGCAGTCTCAGCTAAAAAGGCCAACTCAGAAAGATGCTCTTCCACAATACTATCATCTGTTTGCTTTTCGCTAACAGAAATTAATATGGCTTTTTCCTTTTTTACTTTTGTTTTATACAGCTTCATTATTAAATACAACTATTTCGTAGAAATTCACATGTAATATTTTTGACTACTTCGCATTAAACAGGTTACTTTTCTATACCTTTGATAATTAAGTGAATATCTAGTTGGTGAATTATTGCTTTGCAAAGATGTTTGATGTTGAGCACATTCCTAGCCAAATAGAATAAAACTATACGCGGCATATATGAATATTGCAATTGTACTAAATACTTCCTGGAACGTCTATAACTTCAGGATGGGTCTTATCAAGGCTTTGCAACACCACAATCATCAAGTTACTGTTATAGCTCCTCGTGATGAGTATACTCAAAAACTCATTGATCAAGGTTGTCTATATCACGAACTTACCATGGATAGTCGTGGCGCCAATGCAATTAAAGATATTCGCCTTTTATTCGAATTATCAAGAATTTATAAACGTGTAAAACCCGATGTGGTTTTACATTATACCATTAAGCCAAATATCTATGGAACTATCGCGGCTAAATGGAATAACATTCCAGCAGTAAATAATGTTTGTGGATTAGGCACAGTGTTTCTTAAGAAAAATTTTATTTCTAAAGTTGCTACGTTGATGTATAAAATGGCTTTCCGAACGCCTAGGAAAGTATTTTTTCAAAACAGTTATGACAAGAGACTCTTTGTTAAAAATAATATTGTAAAAGAAAACATTGCTGACACTTTACCTGGCTCTGGTATTGATTTGGAAAAATTTGGCCCTATTGATTATTCAAGAAACAAACAATTTACTTTTCTTCTCGTTTCTAGGCTGATTCACGATAAAGGGATACTCGAGTATATTGATGCTATTAAACTTTTAAAGAGTAGAGGCATTGATGCTAAATTTCAAATACTTGGAGCAAAAGATCCGAATCACAAGCGAGGAATTAAATCTGATATTATTGACCAATGGATAGCAAACAATACTATTGAATATTTAGGAACATCAGATGATGTGCGTGGGTTTATTAATAAAGCCGATTGTATTGTATTGCCTTCTTACAGAGAGGGTACACCGAAATGCCTCTTAGAAGCAGCTAGCTCAGCAAAACCTATCGTTACAACTGATGTACCTGGTTGTAAGAATGTGGTTCAACATAATTATAATGGTCTCCTTTGTAAAATGAAGGACGCTGTTGACTTAGCAGACAAGATGGGTATCATGGCGTCCTACGATGATAATCAGCTAAAAACCATGGGTTTGAATGGCCGAAAGAAAGTTGAAACGGAATTTGACGAAAAGCTGGTAATAGACAAATACCTAAATACAATACAAGAATTATTACCTTAATAGAATTTCTGCCTAATTTAGCCGTAGTACATAAGTGTAAGGCTCTTAATTAAAAACTATTTTTGATTAAGAGTTTAATTTTTTTAAACTAAGCTATGCGAGGACTCCGGCCGTTATTTTTACTTACTACCATCATGTGGCTTGCTGCCTGTAGCTCTTACAGACAGAATATCCTTTTTCAGACTGATAAGTCCGATGCCATAGAAGATGCTCAACTTACTCCTCGGTCAAATACTATAATAGAAATTGGTGATTACCTTGATTTGCAGGTTTTTACCAAAAATGGAGAAAAAATTATCGATCCTGATTTTGAATTGAGCAATACGAACATTAATGTTGAAAAACTCAAACCAAAACTTAAATACCTTGTTAGAAATGATGGTTTGGTAAAAGTACCAATGGTTGGTGAGGTGGAGTTAGCTGGTCTTACACTCAAAGAAGGAGAGGATCTCCTACAAAAAAGGTATGAATCATTTTATCATGATGCCTATGTGAATCTTGAATTTTTAAATAAAAGAGTAATCCTTCTTGGTTCACCAGGTGGGAAAGTTATCCCCCTTCTAAATGAAAATACTACATTGGTAGAAATTATAGCTCAGGCTGAAGGCATTAATAATTTCGGTAAAGCAAATAATATACGGATCTTAAGGGATGATCAGGTTTTCTTGGTGGATTTGTCAACAATTGAAGGTTACAGAAAAGGCAACGTAATAATGGAGCCGGGTGATGTAGTGTATATTGAGCCTGTAAGGCGTCCATTTACGGAATTTATGAAAGACAACGGGGCAGTTATTTCCGTATTTACAAGCGTAGTTTCTTTAGTAGCAGTCCTGATTAGCATTAAATAATTTTGGAAAATACAAACAACTCATCTGAATACGAAGGTATTGACTTAGACAAAGGCCTTACTGTTTTACGCAAAAGCGTAATATGGATAGTTCTAATATTTGTGATCACCAACCTTTGTGCATATTTGATCATCAGATGGACGAAACCCCTCTATGAATCTAGTTCAGAACTCAAGCTGGATGTTGAAGCTAATGCCTCTGATTTAGGATTAACAACATTGGCTGAAAACAAAAATCTCAACATTATATCAGGTGAGATAGAATTAATAAGGTCAAAACTTTTCTTTAATAAAGTAATTGAAAATTTTGACCTAGATGTGTCCTACTATACAATAGGGAATGTGCTTAATGATGAGAAATATAAATCATCGCCATTTATTATTGAATATGATCTAAAAAACAATTCACTTTATGATCGCCCTATAAAAGTTGAGATTGTAAATAGTACAACATACAAAATTAATTTTTCCGGAAAAGAAGGGGACTTTCAAACGTTTAGATTTGGAGAAAAGATCACTAATGAAAATATTGAACTCATATTGTTTACAACGCAGTATTTTGATCCAAAGGGTGAGCTAAATCATTTTTTCACTATCAATAGTAATGCACATTTAATTCATTATCTCGAAAGTAACCTCTCAGTAATACCGCTGAATTTAAATGCCAATACTATTAAAATTACCTTTCAGGATCATAATGCCAACAAAGCACGAGATTTGGTAAACGCCATTGATAGTATCTATTTAGATTATACACAAGACGAGAAAAATCTTGAAAACAATCAAAAGATCAATTGGCTTAATAGTGAATTAAAAAATATAGAACATCAACTGGAAGGTTTTGAAAACTACTTTGAGAATTTCACCATTGAAAATAGAACCAATAACTTAGATGAAGACCTTCAAAAAACGATAGCCTATATCAATGAAATAGATTCACAGCGATATGAGCTTTCCAAACGGCTAAATGTTGCAAATCGACTGTTTAGTGATTTGGAGAAAAATCAAATTGAAGAAATCACTAATATCAACCCTAGTCTTTTTCCGAAATACATTTCCCAAACTATTGTTGAACTCATCACACTTATTGAAGAACGCAATAGGTTAAAACTGTCATATACGGAATCTACTTTTGCCTTTACAAAAAAAGACAATGAAATTGCTAGTACCATTTCCAATCTTCGTAATCAGGTTGGAACAATGATCAAGACCTTTAATTCTGACCTAAAGAACTTGGACAGGCAAAAAATCAAACTGCAAAAAAACTTCGTTGAATTACCAGGGAAAAGTACTGAATTCAATAAAAATCAAAGGTTTTTTAAACTCTATGAGGAATTCTATTTGTCGCTTATGCAAAGTAAAGCCGAATTTCAAATAGCACAGGCAGGCACGACCACACAGTTTAAAATTTTATCTACTGCCACATTAAGTACTCAGCCCATTTCACCAGATCAGCTAATTATTTATGGTATAGGATTAGTTTCTGGCTTAATGTTGAGCTTATTTTTTGTAGGCATAAGATACTTGTTACATAATAAGATTACCACAATTGCGGAACTTGAGAAACTTACTACTGCGCCTATCCTGGGTCATGTACCAGAAGAACGTGAGAAATTAGACAGTACTGCTCTTGTCGTGGATAAAAAACCAAAGTCTGCAGTTAGTGAATCGCTACGATCAGTGCGTACTAATATTGAATTTATGTTGAGTAAAAGCCAACGTAGAATTATCTCTGTTACATCAACAGTAGGTGGAGAAGGCAAAACTTTTATTGCAGTAAACCTTGGTGCCATAATAGCAATGTCAAATAAGAAAGTAATCATTCTCGATTTAGACATGCGGAAACCAAGAGTTCATATGTCAATAGGAAATGATAATCCTAGTAAGGGGGTTAGCACTATATTGATCAATAAAAATTCAGTCACAGAATGCATTACAAAAACGCATATAGATAATCTGGATTATATCAATGCTGGCCCAACACCTCCTAATCCATCTGAATTGCTCCTAAATGATGAATTTGACCTACTTTTGAGCAAGCTCAAAGTTGATTATGATGTAATTATTCTTGACACACCACCAGTAGGACTTGTAACGGACGGTATTTTGGCAATGAAAAAAGCTGATTTGGCTATTTATATTGTTAGGGCTAATTATTCGCAACGTAACTTTATTAAAACGTTAAATAGGCTAATAAACGTTAATCAGTTCAAAAATTTGGCAGTAGTGTTAAATGCGTTGCCTCTATTGCGCAGTAATAATTATGGCTACGGTTATGGGTATTATGAAGATAGTTCAAAGGCCAAAACTTCCTTGATCAAAAAACTGTTTAAAAGATAGTGTTTGATTTTTTAAAAAAACAAGCTGCCCCTCCACGTAACCTGGAAGTAGACATCCACTCTCATCTCATACCTGGAGTCGATGATGGCGTTCAAAGTTTTCAGGAATCAATTGACCTTATACAGAAGTTTGTTGAATTAGGTCATAAAAAAATTATAACCACTCCGCACATTATGAGTGATTTTTATAAAAACTCTGAGAGTGATTTGATAAAAATCTATAAGGACTTGGTTGTAAAACTGAAAGAAGAAAATATTGCGGTTTCGTTAGAACTAGGTGCAGAATATTATCTCGATGAATATTTACTTGAACGCATAGAAAATCCAGAGGAGAAATTTCTAACCTTTGGAAAGAATTATATGCTGTTTGAAACCTCATTTATGAATGAGCCATTCTATCTAAAAGATTTTATATTCAAAGCAAAGTCAAGAGGTATTAATCCAATACTGGCTCATCCAGAGCGTTATTCCTACTTGATAGGCAATGACGAACTCATCGAGGACTTAGTCAATAGAGAGTTGCTCTTACAGCTTAATATCAACTCCTTGGCAGGTTATTATTCAAAACAAGTAAAATCACTTGCTGAAAAACTTGTTGACAAAAAACTCATTAGCTTCATAGGCAGTGATTGTCATAATTTAAAACATTTTGAAGTATTACAGGCCGCTCGCTCTACCAAGTATTATCGTAAGGTCATGGAGTTACCTTTAAAAAATTATGAATTATGATTTTAGTCACAGGGGCTAATGGATTGTTAGGCAGCTTCACTTGCAAAACTCTGTTACAAGAAGGTTATCAAGTGCTCGCACTAGTTAGAAGTGAAAGTAATCTCAACTTAATTAATGGCTTATTAGACAAAATTCAGGTTATAGAGGGTGATATTTTGGATCCAGAATCTCTTTATGAGTCACTAAAAAATGTAACCGCTATCGTACATTGTGCTGCAGTAGTGTCATTCCACCAGTCGGATAAAGAATTGATGAATTCTGTTAATATTCAAGGGACGGCAAATATGGTAAACCTGGCCTTGAAACTTAATATCGGGTACTTTGTGCAAATTAGTTCAGTAGCTGCATTAGGAAGGTTAACAGGCAATGGAGAAGTTGATGAGACCAGTAAATGGCAATATTCTAAATGGAATAGTAATTACGCACAATCCAAGCATTTTGCAGAGTTGGAGGTTTGGAGAGGAGTTGAAGAAGGACTTAACGCTGTAATACTTAACCCATCTGTAATACTTGCCCCGGGGGATTGGAAAAGAAGCAGTGGCGCTCTTTTCAAATACGTTTGGGATGAAAATCTGTTTTACCCTGAAGGTAAAATTAATTATGTGGATGTAAGAGATGTTGTACATGCTATAATTACATGTTTAAAAATTAAACCAACAAAGGAGCGATTTATAGTTAATGGTGGAATTACCAGCTACAATAAATTATTTAATGAAATAGCCAATGGATTTAATAAAAAACCACCAAAAATAAAATCCAATTTAATTTTAATAAAGATAGGAATGCTACTTGATAAGATCAGATCTTTAATTACTGGAAATCGTACATTAATCACTACTGAGACCGCGCTATTAACACAAAGTGAAATATACTTTAGTAATGCCAAAATCAAAAAAGAATTAAACCTTACCTTTGTCCCTTTCACAGAAACGATAGGTTGGAATTGTGAGGAATTTCTCAAATTATAGAATTTGAAAATTTCTAGTCAATAGACTATTAATGAAGTTATAAATTCGTTAAATTCATTAAACTTTCTCCCAAAGCAGTATGGCAAAAAACTTCAAGAAAAAAAAGGAAGAAGACGAACTAATCAAACGCTTTGAAGATCATCTGAAGAATAAATCTAGCTCTTTTTTCGAATTAGAAAACTTTGAAAACATAATTGCCTACTATCAAGAAAATGGCAAATTTAATCAAGCACTAACAGCTGCAAATATTGCTGCTGAACAATATCCATTTTCAATAGAGTTGTTAATTATCAAAGCTCAGATTTTTAGCAATCTTGAGAAATACGATGAAGCTCTTGAACTTCTGGATAAAGCGGAATCATTTCAGCCTAATGATGGTGAAATCTACTTGATGAAAGGGTCTATCCTTTCCCTATTGGGCAATTATCCAGAGGCCATCGAAAGCTACAAACAAGCCGTCATATACGCTGAAGAAAAAGATGATGCTTTCTACAGTATGGGCCTTGCTTACCAAAGTATGGAGAAATATGAGGAAGCTATTAGTGCATACAAAAGTGCTATTGAAGATAATATTTTTCATGATGGCGCACTTTATGAGCTTGCCTACTGTCTTGATGTTTGTGATGAATTAGAGAGTAGTATTGCATATTATAAACAATTTATTGATGCCGACCCTTACTCACAAGCAGCTTGGTATAACTTGGGTATTGTTTATAATAAGTTGGAGAAATATGAAGAGGCAATATCTGCCTATGAATATGCTATTGCAATAGAAGAAAATTTTTCCTCGGCCTATTTTAATATGGGTAATACCAATATGCAGCTTGACCAATACAGTAAAGCGCTTGATAATTATAAAACCACCATTGATATTGAAGGGCCAAGCGCAGAAGTATATTGCCAAATGGCCACAGCCTATGAAAGAATTGAGCAATATGAACTAGGCCTTAAATATTTTCAGAAAGCAACCAAACTTGACAACTTGTATGATGAGGCATGGTTCGGTGCTGGCCATTGCTTAGAAATGCAAGAAAAGTGGTATCAGTCACTCCATTTCTTCAATAAAGCATTAAAACTAGATTATGAAAACCCCTTTTACTGGAAAGCTGTAGCTAAAGCTGAGTTTAATATTGGTAATGTGGTTTCTAGTATCGATGCTTATGAAGAGGCTAGTATGTTAAGTCCTGAAGACAAAGAAATTTGGCTTAATTGGTCTTTTATTTATTACGATCAAGGCGAATATGGAAAAGCTATTGACCTAATAATCAATGGTTTAGAGGAGTCTCCGGATGAATCTGACTACTTCTATAGAATCACCGCCTACCTTATTGCTGACGGTAAATACAAAGAAGCCTTTAATTATTTAGAAAATGCATTAATTTTGGACTTCGAAAATCACACCGTGCTCTTTGAGTTCTTCCCTCAACTGGAAACTCAAAAAGCACTTCATAAAATTATTGACCAATTTAGAAAAGAGAATTCCTAATGAGTTATACTTTGAATAACATTCCTGAGCGTACCACAAAGCCCAGGCAATTCGGCTATACAATGGCCATGGATAAAGGCTTAAGCCAAAGAGAAGTAGAAGATTTTATAAGTGTTGCAGGAGAATATGTTGACATTGTAAAGCTAGGCTGGGGCACATCCTATGTTACACCTAATTTGAAAGATAAAATCAAAATCTACAGTGATGCAGGTATACCTGTGTACTTCGGAGGGACTTTATTTGAATCGTTTATAGTCAGAAATCAGTTTGATGATTATCGTAAAGTACTCGACAAATACAATTTAACTTTTGCCGAAGTCTCCGATGGCTCTATAGAATTAGACCATGACAAAAAATGTGATTATATCAGCAAATTATCGGAGCAGGTTACTGTCCTGTCTGAAGTAGGTTCCAAGGATGAGGAGAAAATTATACCCCCCTACCAATGGATAAAATTGATGCAGGCCGAATTAGATGCTGGTGCTTGGAAAGTAATTGGCGAAGCAAGGGAAAGTGGAAATGTTGGACTTTTTAGAGCTACAGGTGAAGTTAGGTCTGGATTAGTACAGGAAATATTAACACAAATTCCGTTTGAGAAAATTATTTGGGAAGCTCCGCAAAAAGCTCAGCAGGTTTGGTTCATCAAACTATTAGGTGCCAATGTAAACATGGGCAATATTGCGCCTAACGAGGTGATACCTTTAGAAACCATTAGGCTCGGATTAAGAGGAGATACTTTTAGCCATTTTCTGAATTTGGAATCTGAAAATTGAGATTAATTTATGGGCAAGTTTAAACAGCAGATATTAACCTATCTGAAAGGGATAGCTATGGGTGGTGCTGATGTGGTACCTGGCGTATCTGGAGGAACCATTGCCTTTATTACCGGCATTTACGCTGAACTTCTTGATTCGATTAAATCTGTTGATGGACATGCTTTATTGTTGCTCAAAAAACTCAAGTTCAAAGACTTATGGGCAAAAATAAATGGTCGCTTTTTACTCCCACTTTTTTTGGGCATCATCACCAGTTTGGTCTCTCTCTCCCAACTAGTCAAGTATTTACTTGTAGAAGAACCTATTTCACTGTGGTCCTTTTTCTTCGGTCTTATAATTATTTCCTCAATATTAGTTTTAAGGGAAATCAAGAAATGGAGTTGGATTACAATACTTTCCATGCTAATAGGCGTAGCCATTGCCTATTGGATCACAGTTACTTCACCTACTGAGACCACCGATGCCTATTGGTTTATTTTCCTTTCGGGGTGCATTGCCATTTGTGCAATGATACTACCTGGTATATCTGGGTCATTTATATTGCTCATTTTAGGTAAGTATGAATATATCATCACCGCGCTCACTGAAAGGGATTTTGTTGTGATCGGTATATTTGCCCTAGGCTGTATTGTGGGCTTACTTTCATTTTCACGCGCTGTATCTTGGCTATTAAAAAATTATCATGACCTTGCCGTTTCACTACTTGCTGGGTTTATGATAGGTTCTCTCAACAAGGTTTGGCCTTGGAAAATAGCTCAAGCTTTTAGAATAAATAGTGAAGGTCAACAAGTGGCAACGCTAACTAAAAATGTACTCCCTGCAGAGTTCCTAAGACAAACTGGTGAGTACCCACTTCTTTTTCAAGCTATATTGTTTATGGCATTAGGCGTTTTTATAGTAGTATTGATAGAGAAAATCGCACACTACAGACAAAAACCAAATCAATGAAAAAGTACGGGTTAATAGGAAAAAATTTATCTCATTCCTTTTCCCGTGACTATTTTACTCAAAAATTTGAAAAATTAAAGTTAGAGGCCCATTCTTATGAGCTTTTTGAACTTGCCGACATAGCCGAAGTCAGTAGCCTTTTAAACATCCCTAATCTAATCGGACTTAATGTTACAGTTCCGTATAAACAGGCCATTATTCCTTATCTAGACCAGCTGGACAGTTCAGGGCATCGTGTGGGCGCAGTAAACGTAATTAAAATTGAAGACGGAAAATCCGTAGGATATAATTCCGATTATCTCGGATTCAAAATATCATTGAAAAATTGGTTGCCTGAAAACATCGATTTTAAAGCATTTGTCCTTGGTACTGGTGGTGCTGCAAAAGCTGTAATAACCGCACTTGAAGATTTGGGAATACCTCACCAAAGTGTTTCCAGAAGCCCTACAATTGGACAGTTTTCCTACAGCCAATTGAATAAAAAATTAATTGGAGACACCCATTTAATTATTAATACAACTCCTTTAGGGATGTCGCCAAATAATGATTCATACCCCTCTATAAATTATCAGTGGTTAACATCAAATCATTATTTATATGATCTCGTTTATAATCCAGAATTAACTGTTTTTCTTAAAAATGGGCTAAGTAGTGGTGCCAATGTCAAAAACGGTATTGAAATGTTACATTTACAGGCAGAAGAATCATGGAGAATTTGGATCAATAATTAATTATGGAATATAAATTAATCAGTGATTATGTACCTACTGGTGATCAGCCAAAAGCCATTGCTCAACTTGTTGAAGGCATTAACGACAACGAAGAAAACCAAACGTTATTAGGTGCTACTGGTACGGGTAAAACCTTCACTATAGCCAATGTTATCGCCCAGACTGGCAAACCCACCTTGATACTTAGCCATAATAAAACCTTGGCGGCTCAATTATATGGAGAATTCAAACGATTCTTCCCTAAAAATGCCGTTGAATACTTCATTTCCTACTATGATTATTACCAACCTGAAGCCTTTATCCCTAATTCAAATTTATATATTGAAAAGGATCTTTCAATAAATGAAGAGATAGAGAAATTAAGACTAAGCGCAACCTCAGCCTTACTAACAGGACGAAGAGATATCATTGTAGTAGCCTCTGTTTCATGTATCTACGGTATTGGAAATCCCGAAGAATTTGGAAAGAACGTAATTAAACTACGGGTAGGCGAAACAATAGCGCGTAATAAACTATTATTTTCTCTGGTTGATATTCTATATAGTAGAACGGAAGCTGAGTTTAAGCGTGGTACTTTTAGAGTAAAAGGAGACACTGTCGATATCTTCATTGCTTACGGTGATTTTGCCTATCGAATCATGTTTTGGGGCGATGAAATTGAAGGAATTCAACAGATTGATCCACAAAGTGGTAAAAAACTGTCTACGGAACAAGCCATAACGATCTTCCCAGCTAACCTATTCGTGACGGGGAAAGATTTACTCCAAACGGCTATCCATGATATACAAGATGATCTGGTTACTCAACTTAACTTCTTTGAGTCGGAACATAGGAATCTTGAAGCCAAAAGATTAAAAGAAAGAACCGAATTTGACTTGGAAATGATGCGGGAGCTTGGTTACTGTTCGGGAGTTGAGAATTACTCGCGTTATTTTGACAGAAGATCAGCAGGAGATCGTCCTTTCTGTCTGATTGACTATTTCCCTGATGACTTTCTAATGGTAATAGATGAAAGTCATGCTACTATACCTCAAGTTAGAGCAATGTGGGGTGGGGACAGATCACGCAAGGTAAATCTTGTGGACTATGGATTTCGATTGCCATCGGCCATGGATAATAGGCCGTTGACCTTTAATGAATTTGAAGGGCTACTTGGTCAAACTGTATATGTAAGTGCCACACCTGCAGAATATGAACTGAGAAAATCAGAAGGGGTCATTGTCGAACAGGTAATACGCCCTACTGGCCTATTAGATCCAGAAATTGATGTGCGACCGAGCCAAAATCAAATAGATGACCTTCTTGAAGAAATCGATGAAAGAGTAAAAAAGCAAGAGCGGGTTTTAATTACCACATTGACTAAACGAATGGCTGAAGAGCTTAATAAGTATCTTGAAAAAGTAAATATTAAGTGCCGCTATATTCATAGCGAAGTAGATACTTTAGATCGTGTAGAGATTTTAAGGGAATTGCGCCTTGGTGTCTTTGATGTACTCGTGGGAGTAAACCTACTAAGGGAAGGATTAGACTTGCCGGAAGTCTCCTTGGTAGCGATATTGGATGCCGACAAGGAGGGATTTCTGAGAAATGAACGATCATTAGTACAGACTATTGGACGAGCTGCAAGAAATGCGAATGGCCGCGTTATTATGTACGCTGACAAGGTGACCAAATCAATGCAAATGGCCATTGATGAAACCAATAGACGAAGAAGTTTACAAATGGCCTATAATGAGGAACATGGCATTACGCCAACCACTATTCTACGATCAAAAGAGTCTATACTAAGTCAAACTAAGGTGGCTGATAAAAATAAATCATCCTCCAGATATTACATTGAAGAAGAACATACCATTGCAGCCGACCCAGTTGTTGCCTATATGAAAAAGGATGAGCTGATTAAATTAATAGCGAAAACCCAAAAAAGTATGGAAAAAGCAGCTAAGGAGCTTAACTTCATTGAAGCTGCACAATATCGTGATGAAATGCTTGAGTTAAAGAAATTGTTGGAGGAAAAGACCTAGTGATAGAACTCTTACCCATTTGATGCGTTAAATTCATTTCAACCACTCTATTATGAGCAAAAGATCATTATTTACCATTGTCTTAATTTCCTCAGTGCTTGGTGCACTATTTTCTGCAGTTTTAGTTACTTCTTACTTCGAAAACTCAAGAAACTATAACTATACTTCAATATCCGACCATCAAAATGCACTTGTTGCAAAGACCAGCTTTAAGGATTCCATTGCTGTGGTACCTAAGGGGCTAAATTTTATATCTGCAGCTAATAAAGTTACTGAAGCAGTAGTACATATTAGATCATTATATAATGGAGGATCAAGTTATAACCCCATAAATGGAATATTGCGAGGCCCAGCACAATCTTCAGGCTCTGGTGTAATTATATCTGATGATGGTTTTATAGTTACCAATCATCATGTGATTGAGAATGCAAGTGAAATTGAAGTCATACTGTCGGATAATCGTAGCTATTTTGGGAAAATTGTTGGTGATGATCCCACAACAGATTTGGCTTTGATAAAAATTGAAGCCGTTGACCTTCCTTTTGTTGTTTATGGCAATTCTGATGACATACAGCCGGGCGAATGGGTACTGGCCATAGGTAATCCATTTGATTTGAATTCGACAGTAACTGCGGGAATTGTAAGTGCAAAGGCTCGGAATATTGGAATTTTAAGAGATCGAAATAACTTGCAAATAGAATCTTTCATACAAACAGATGCAGCAGTTAATCCCGGAAACAGTGGTGGAGCACTTGTCAACCTAAGAGGTGAGTTGGTTGGTATTAATACCGCCATTGCTACTCCAAATGGAAGTTACGCGGGTTACTCATTTGCCGTTCCAGTCACATTGGTAAAAAAGGTAATGGATGACCTATTGGAATTTGGAAGAGTGCAACGCGGACTATTGGGCATAAGAATTGGTGACGTAAATGCACGATTGGCAGAAGCACAAGGATTAAAGGTAGTCAATGGTGTTTTTGTGAGTTATGTTAATGACAACAGTTCAGCTCAAGAGGCAGGCATTCATCAAGGAGATGTAATTATCGGGATCAATGGATATAAGATTACCAATGTGTCAGAGCTACAGGAAATGGTAGCCAGAAATAGACCAGGCGATGAAATAGATGTACTTTATATTCGTGATGGTAACGAGCTTACAGTTAAGGCAACATTGCGAAACACAGAAGGTACAACGGAAGTATTGCGAAATGAGTATGATAACGAATTATCAGGCGCTGTTTTTGAAGAGTTGAGTAATAATGATAGGCTGAAATATGAACTTGCAGGAGGTGTTAAAATAACAAAGTTAAAAGACGGAAAATGGAAGGAAGCAGGCATCTCATCTGGCTTTATTATTACTAAAATTGACAAAATAGATATTGAAGATATTGAAGACCTTCATATGGTAATGAAAAACAAAAATGGAGGCATACTAGTCGAAGGAGTTTATACTGATGGAGAAAAGGGCATCTTCGGTATTGACTGGCAATAAAAATTAAATATTGTTAATTGTTAATTGTTAATTGTTAATTGTTAATTGTTAATTGTTAATTGTTAATTGTTAATTGTTAATTGTTAATTGTTAATTGTTAATTATCCCCATCCCCTGCCCCAAAAAGAAACATTTTTGATAGCTTTGCACCGCAATAAAAATTAAAGGTATGAGCGATAATTTCGGAATAAAAGAAGCCCTAAAAAGTTTAGGGATTAATTATACTAACTCAGGAACATCTACAGGAAGTAACTGGCTGCCAAACGAAGGAGAAACAATTACATCTACTTCACCAGTTGATGGTGCTCAGATCGGTAATGTAGTCACCACCTCGGCAAAACAATATGAAGAAGTTGTAAAAACTGCTTCAGGCGCATTTAAAGAATGGCGTTTGATGCCAGCACCAAAACGCGGTGAAATTGTTCGACAGATTGGAGAGGAATTAAGAAGACAAAAAGAGCCTCTTGGCAAACTTGTTTCTTATGAAATGGGAAAATCATACCAAGAAGGATTAGGTGAAGTACAGGAAATGATTGACATCTGCGACTTTGCCGTAGGACTTTCAAGACAGCTCCATGGACTCACTATGCACTCCGAAAGACCTAACCATAGAATGTACGAGCAGTACCATCCTCTTGGTATCGTTGGTATCATCTCCGCTTTCAACTTTCCCGTGGCCGTTTGGGCATGGAACTCTATGCTAGCTTGGGTTTGCGGTGATGTTTGTATTTGGAAACCATCAGAGAAAACTCCATTGTGTAGTATCGCCTGCCAAAATATAGTAAATGTAGTATTTAAGAAAAATAATGTACCTGAAGGTGTTTCTTGTATCATCAATGGTGACTATAGAATAGGACAGCTAATGTCGAATGACAAACGTGTTCCTTTAGTATCAGCCAC
Organism: Fulvivirga sp.; assembly: GCA_048268855.1. GTDB lineage: Bacteria > Bacteroidota > Bacteroidia > Cytophagales > Cyclobacteriaceae > Fulvivirga. The sequence continues at coordinate 1,002,518 of JBLWUR010000001.1, read as the reverse complement.
TGGCTCGATAAGAATGGGTAAAAAAGTAGGTGAAGCTATTGGCGCAAGATTAGGTAGAGCTTTATTAGAGCTTGGTGGAAATAACGCAATAATAATCACCGAAAGCTCTGATCTTAATGTTGCTATTACTGGAGCGTTATTTGGCGCAGTAGGCACTTGTGGACAAAGATGTACCTCTACCAGAAGACTAATCATTCATGATAGCAAGTATGAAGAGGTAAAAAACAAGCTTGTGACTGCTTATAAGCAACTTAAAATTGGCAATCCTTTAGATGAAAATAACCATGTAGGACCTTTGATCGATAAGGATGCAGTAAAAATGTACAACAACGCCATTGAACAAATCAAACAGCAAGGTGGTAATGTGGTATTAGAAGGTGGTGTTTTAACAGGCGAGGGTTACGAATCTGGATGTTATGTAAAGCCAGTGATAGCTGAAGCTTCTAATGAATTGAAAATAGTTCAGGATGAGACATTTGCACCTATCTTATACATAATGAAATACAGTGAGCTTGAAGAAGCCATTGAAATGCAAAACGGTGTAGTTCAAGGATTGTCATCTGCCATTATGACTAACAATATGCGAGAAGCTGAGCGTTTCTTATCACAAACTGGTTCTGATTGTGGGATTGCAAATGTAAACATTGGAACCTCAGGAGCAGAGATAGGTGGCGCTTTTGGTGGTGAAAAAGAAACTGGTGGTGGCCGAGAATCAGGTTCTGATGCTTGGAAAGTCTACATGAGAAGACAAACAAATACCATCAACTACGGTAAAGATTTGCCTCTTGCCCAAGGTATAAAATTTGACCTTTAATGGATGAAAAAGTAGTGAATATTATTGCCACTAAACCTCTTAGTGGCAATAATATTATTTTGTAATACCTTTTTTAAAAACTATATTTAGCTTATACTAAATATTGAGAAATGTCTACAGATACCAAAAAATATCAAACGGTTATGTTAATAGATGATAATGAGATAGATAACCTCATTAATCAGAAAATGATAGAAGCTGCAGACATCGCTCAACACATCTTTACACATACTGGAGCGAAGAGCGCAATTGAATTTTTAAAGAATATTAGTAAGTTAAAAAATATAGCTTCAGAGGTTCTTCCTGATGTAATTTTTCTAGACATTGATATGCCTTTAATGGATGGTTTTCAGTTTCTTGATGAATTTGAAAAACTCTCTGATTTAACAAGGAAGAAGTGTAAAATCGTAATGCTTACCTCATCCATCAACCCACAGGATGTTAACAAGTCAAAGAAATATGACTATGTTAAAAAGTATATAAACAAACCACTTTCCCAGTCTAACCTAGAAAAACTAGACGTTTAGTACGCGTTGACTTACTCTTTTTATAAAATCTTCCTTGAATTTTATCATTGAAGAAGGTGAGAAAAATGGTGTGTTGATTTCACCCATTTTATCAGCTAGCAAGCCTATCTTTTTACCTTTACTCTTTTTGACATCACTAATAGCCGTTTTTAAGATCTTAGTGATCAATATAATATGATGGCAGTTCTCTTTACCCAGCAGTCTTATTTGTCTTTGGATACTGTTAATCAACTGATTGAACAAATCAAAATCGTTAAGCATACAATACTGTAAAGCCAAAACCGCTTTTATTTCCAATTGGATATAAGGATACTTTTTAAGGCTTACTTCATTCAATAAATTGTTGATCCACTTACTTGCTTCATCATATTTACCTACATAATAAGCAGATATCGCTCGATACATGGTATAGGTTAAAAAAGTAGGCACATCTTGCTTATCTAATTCAAAATCCTGAAACAAGCCCTCGTTCTCTTCATACATCGATTCAGCTATTCCCATCCTCAAATGCCTATTCATTTTGGTAATTAAGAATTGCGCTGGATAGGTGTACAGTGTATAGTTCGTAAGCAAATTATCGGCTGCGTCATTTACTTCTTCATAATAACGCTCAGCCTTTCTATAAACTTTGTAATGCGTATAATACTCTAGTTTTAAAAATACAAAAACCAAATTCAGGTGGTAGTATATCGAATCAAGTTGATACTGGGCAAATATTTTTTCTACACTATCAAAAATATCTTCAATTGGTTCTTGACTATCATCCATCGAGTCTTCATGATCCACAAAAAGTCGATGGAAAATAACCATACAGCTATTGTATATATACAGCCTATGTGACTCATATAAGGCAGCTACGTTATTCATTTCTTGAAGTAACATGCCTAGCCCCATTTTGTCTTCATCGGCTCCAGTTAACGCATAGTGACTATATTGTTTGAAATATTCCGCAAGTAAATCCTCTGCCTTATCCACAGCCAGCATGTAAGCCACATGCCGGTTATATAATTGAGAATAATTGTAATAGTCAGGGGAATTGAGATGCAGTTTCTTAAGAGATTTATAAACTACGGTTAATTCGTTTGACAGATCGTAATCAAGAAGTTCCTTTTCTAATTTTTTTAGGGTTGCTACTGCAATTGCCTTTTTCTTAGTGAAAATTATTTCATTGATGTTGGCTACCTTCTTCAGAATATCCGTTCTAGGGCTTTCCATTTGCTGTAGCAAATGCTCCTCTATCTTTTGATTTAACCTGGAACGCAGCGTATAGTAAGCATTGGTATTGACATCAATCTCAACCATTATCTTAGTATCAGATAATTGTCGTTCACGCATGGATTGCAGCAGGTATGCCGATTTTTCAGCATTACTTTCTATTAAGGAATTATAAATAGCTTCATAATCCTTGAGGGAAAGTTGCTTAATTATGTTTTTTAATTTAGCCATAAAAACATAAGGACCTTATGGTCAATTTATTTGTTGGTTTTTACTTTATCGATTCAAATAACTAATCATTAGATTCCGTCACTTAACCGAAAAGATAGCAAATATATAACACAGAATCTTACCTAACTCCAACAAATTGAATAGTAATGCTCTAAATGAGCTTTGAAGGGTACCGAATTAATACTCGCTTTGTAAGATTGTAAAGTATAAATTTATCAAAATAAATAAAAGCATTGAGTGATGGTTTTGGTTGATCCCGAATGCTTTCGGGAGAACCCAAGACCTTCCCGCTGCTTAGCGGGACGCTTTACCTAACTGAACTGCATCAATAGGGTAAAACAAAAAAAGCACCTCGTGGTGCTTTCTTGTGGATCCCGAATGCTTTCGGGAGAACCCAAGACCTTCCCGCTGCTTAGCGGGACGCTTTACCTAACTGAATTACATCAATAGGTGTAAAACAAAAAAGCACCTCGTGGTGCTTTCTTGTGGAGAAGATGGGATTCGAACCCACGACCTCTTGACTGCCAGTCAAGCGCTCTAGCCAACTGAGCTACATCCCCAAATTTGGAAGGCAAATATAATTAATAATCAATTATTAAAAAGGTCTGCGGGCAGTAATAAACCGCTTTTTATAATAGTCGGAATCAAGGTCATTCTCTACTACACCCAAGGAAGATGAACTATGAATAAATTTAACACTACCCCCTCTAACTTCGGTGACTAAACCAACGTGCGTTATCTTTCTACGTTTCTTTCCTGTTGCAAAAAACACCAAGTCACCGGGCTGTAGTTTCCCTTTCTTCACTTTTACCCCTACCTTACTTTGTTCGTTGGAGGTACGCGGTAAAGTATAATTTACTGTTCTAAATGAATTACAGAGCAGTCCAGAACAATCTATCCCGCCTCGTGTTGTTCCTCCCCACCTATATGGAGTTCCTACATAGGAGCGTGCTGTGTTTATGATGGTGTTAATTTTCTGTTCCCTTACTCGCGCCTTTTTGGCGGAGCCACAAGAATAAACAATAAGAGATAACAGAATAAAAACAATGAACCTGAACTTCATTGGCAAAAATTTGTATCAGTTTAAAAAATCAATTTAAACTTACTCAATTCTTTTCAACCATAGTAAAAACATTCTAATTTTCACCAAAGATTAACAAATGGAGAAGGAGCTAAGATCATTTAAGAGGCAGTTAGAAGGTAAATTACTTACAGATTCCGTTTCAAAAGCCTTATATGCCACTGACGCCTCTGCCTACCGTGAGCTACCTGTAGCGGTGGCCATCCCAAAAACAAAGGCCGATATAGTTAAGCTTATCCATTTTGCACATAAACACAATACTTCTCTGATTCCTCGTACAGCAGGTACGTCTTTGGCAGGACAAGTAGTCGGCAATGGGATTATCGTAGACGTTTCTAAACAATTCACAAAAATCATAGAAGTCAATAAAGATGAAAAATGGGTACGTGTACAGCCAGGGGTAATAAGAGATGAACTAAACATGCACCTAAAAGATTATGAACTATTCTTTGGTCCAGAGACGTCAACGGCCAATCGCGCTATGATTGGTGGCATGATCGGTAACAATTCTTGTGGGTCCAACTCCATTGTTTATGGCAGTACCAGGGATAAATTAATATCAGCTACCGTGTTACTCTCAGATGGCTCTGAAATTGAATTATCCGCACTCAACAAGGTGCAGTTTGATGAAAAATGCAAACAAGGTGATTTCGAGGGGCAATTGTATCAAAATATTAATTCAATATTGTCCGATCATCAAAATAGGCTAAACATAGATGAGCACTTCCCGAAAAAATCTATTAAGCGTAGAAATACAGGCTATGCAATCGACCTGCTTATGGATTCTGAACCCTTTCTTGATGGGGCCGAAATGTTTAATTTTTGCAAACTTTTGGCGGGATCAGAAGGTACATTGGCTTTTGTAACTGAAGCCAAACTTTCTCTTGATCCATTGCCACCTATTCATAAAGCACTGCTGTGTATCCATTTTGAGAGTATCTATGAATCTCTACAAGGCAACCTAATTGCTTTAAAACATAGTCCATCTGCTTCTGAATTGATGGATCACTATATTTTAGAGCGAACGAAAGAGAATATTGTCCAACGTGAAAATCGGTTTTTTGTTGAAGGAGACCCAAAAGCAATACTGGTTGTAGAGCTAAATGCTGAAGATGAGAATTCTCTGAATTTAAAAACTGATCAGCTTATTGATGAGTTAAAAAAGGCAGGATTAGGATATCATTATCCAACAGTAATTGGCTCAGATATGAAAAAGGTTTGGGAATTGCGAAAAGCAGGGCTTGGCTTGTTGAGCAACATACCCGGTGACGCTAAACCTGTACCAGTTATTGAAGACACGGCCGTTGACGTGAATGACCTTCCTGAGTATATTCAAGAGTTCAACACAATCTTAAAAAAGTATGACCTCTATTGTGTACATTATGCACATGCTGGTTCTGGCGAACTGCATTTACGTCCAATAATTGACTTGAAAACCGAAAAAGGGAATCAGTTATTCAGAACTATACTTGAAGAAATTGCCAACCTTGTAAAGAAATATAAAGGTTCATTAAGTGGGGAGCATGGTGATGGGAGACTTCGAGGTGAGTTTATTCCATTTATGATTGGAGAGGACAATTACCAATTATTAGAACATATAAAATCAACCTGGGATCCAAATGGAATTTTCAATCCTGGCAAAATTGTGAATACCCCTGCAATGAATACTTCGCTGCGGTTTGTCCCAAATCAAAAGACTGCTGAATATAATACAGTTCTTAATTTCGATGACTCACAAGGCATTGTGCGGGCAGCAGAGCAGTGCAATGGGTCTGGTGACTGCAGAAAAACGCACCTTTCAGAAGGTACAATGTGCCCCTCTTATATGGCTACTAAAAATGAAAAGGACACTACACGTGCCAGAGCGAATATATTACGCGAAGTATTGACGCATTCTAAAAAGGCTAATGTTTTTGATAGTAAAGAGATTAAAGAAGTTATGGACTTATGTCTTTCGTGTAAAGGATGTAAATCGGAATGCCCGTCAAATGTAGATGTAGGAAAACTAAAGGCGGAATTTCTATATCAATATCAAAAAGTAAATGGAATCCCACTTAGAACAAAAATCATAGCCCATTTCGCTAGACTAAACCGATTAGCCTCTTTCACACCATGGTTATATAACCTGTTTATGAGATCACCGTTGGCTTCCATTTCAAAAAGAATTATAGGTTTCCATAACAAGAGAAGTATGCCGAAGTTGTCAGGAACACGGCTGAGCATATGGTATAAAAATAACTATGCTCAACTCCCAGCAATACACAACCAAAAGGGCTCTTTATATCTCTTTTGTGATGAATTTACGGAGTACAATGATGCCGACATTGGTATTATTGCCATAAAGCTTCTTCATAGATTAGGGTTTGAAGTGAAGATGATCCAGCATCCTGAAAGTGGAAGATCTTATTTATCAAAAGGGATGCTTTCAGAAGCAAAAAAATTAGCAATAGAGAATGTATCCTTATTTTCGAACCTAGTGAGCAAGGAAATTCCGTTGGTCGGCATCGAACCTTCAGCTATATTATCATTTAGAGATGAATATCCAAATCTGGTAGAAAAGAAAGACATTGGAAAAGCCCTTGAGGTGTCCAAACATGTGATGACTATCGAAGAATTTTTAAGTAGCCAAATTCATCATATTGATGCTTCAATGTTTACCAACGAAGCTAAATTAATTAAATTACATGGCCATTGTCATCAAAAAGCACTGTCTTCTTTGGTGCCAAGCAAAAAATTACTTTCCTTACCGAAAAATTATAAAGTCGAACTCATACCCTCTGGCTGTTGTGGTATGGCAGGTTCATTTGGATATGAAAAAGAACATTTTGATGTATCGATGAAAATCGGTGAACTTGTACTTTTCCCAACCATTAGAAATCAACCAAATGATGTAATTATTGCTGCACCAGGCACAAGTTGTAGACATCAGATATTGGACGGAGTTCAAAAAAAGGCATTGCATCCAATAGAGATATTATTTGAGGCACTAAATGTCAAGCTATGAAAATTCTTTACCTTATAAGACACGCTAAATCTAGCTGGGAAGACCAAGGTCTTTCTGATTTTCAACGACCTCTAAACTCCAGGGGTGAGCGGGATTCGCCCGACATGGGGCGAAGGCTTTTGGAAAAGGGAATAATACCTGATCTTATGCTAAGTAGTCCGGCAGTAAGGGCTATTACAACATGCGAAAATATAGCCGATGAACTTGGGTATGCAAAAGACCAAATTGAAAAAGATAAGGCCATTTACCATGCTGGAGAATCCAAGTTATTACAAGTTGTAAATGAAATAAATGACCATGTTAAATCACTTATGCTTTTTGGTCATAACCCCGGTATTACAGAATTTGCCAATGCACTCACAAATTCCAATATTGAAAACATCCCAACCTGCGGTGTATTTGCTTGTTCTTTTGACGTGATACACTGGGGTGATGTTCAATTGGGAAGTGGAAAGACACTTTTTTATGATTACCCTAAAAATAAGTGAGCTTCTTAACTCTTTCTTATATTTTGAGCCACATACCACCTCAAAGCTGATAATTCATCAGGGAATAATTTCGTATTGAAACCTCCAGCAACAGTTTCTCCTTCATAATTAGCAACCGTACCTTGTGCAATGGATGATTTAGGCACTATTACTGCCTGATGAGTGAAGCCTATTTCTTCATATTGAAGATTTACTTCATTAGATAACCAATCGATATCCTTAGCGCTAATAAGTTCTAGCATTGTGACATCAGCAAATAATAGGAAATTCATTTCATTAAGCTTCAGCTGAGGAACTTTTTCTCTATAAATCTCCAAGGACTTTTCAATAAGCCTTCTAAATACCGTGCTTGTAAAAACCCCCGACCATACCTCTTTTATATAAGCAGTATTCTGTATCTCTTCAACAGTAACAACCAACTTCTCATGCGATAATAATCTCATACGTACTTTTCCTTTTCTTCTGCAACTCTAGTTAATAAAATACTCTAATCAAATAGCAAAAAACAAATCAAAGAGATTGCTTTCATTTTTTATATTAAAATATTACAACGATTAGAAGTGCCGTGAGAGCCAGAGCTAAAGAAATAATGTTAATGATTGTATTCTACGCCCATATATTTCTGATAGTTATTAATCCTTCGTTAAGAAGCCCTCGGTAGTAGGGTTTTTCCTAATGTGAGGATTATTTCCAAAATAAAAAATCCCTTGCCAGCATTGACAAGGGATTATGATAAAACTTATTCTAGCAACTTACTCACTGATTAAACTGAATCGAAATTCTCCTTCTACACTATCAACCCTTCCTCCCTCGTCAGTTCCTATGGCTATAAATACTAAAGATAAATTACCACTAGTAATTACTATGTCCATTAAAATACCATCACTTCTCATAATCTGGTTTTTATTGCCAGCATTAAATTCCCAGGTACCTACTGTTGGCCAAACATTAGACAAACTGTTAGTAGTAGTAAAATTCCCTTCACCAAATGTTAGTTTAAATCCATCAAACTGACTACTCACATCATAACCATCTTTGGTAACAGAACTTACGCCAGATATTGTCCAGGGTCTCCCTCCATTTATCAGTAGTTCCTTTTGTACTTCTAACGGATCAATTGGTGTAGGATCTGAACTTTGTGCCCCACATCCTATCATGGTTAATATTGTTGCCATGCCAATTATTATCATAAAATATTTTAGTGTTTTCATATCTATAAGTTTTCTATATTTTGATGTTTTCATCTCAATTACCCATAGATAATTGAGACGATATTTTTATTTTATTTTTTAATGAATCTAATATGTTGAATACTGTTGACAGATTTAATTATGGCCATATACATACCTAGATTTAAATCATGAACATTAAGTGTTAGCTCTTTTGAATTTGGAGTGTATTTATGGATTTCAATTCCATTCATGTCAACAAGCGTAATACTTTCCACATTATCACTAAGACCTGTGATAGTAAGTTGTTCCACCACTGGATTTGGATAAATCTTAATAGTTACTACCTCATTCTCTTGTATTGAACTTGTAATCGTAAATATTTCAAATGATTGTTCCACGTCTGTTGCAGGCAAGAAACTATCGTTTCCAGATTGTGATGCTCGAATAACTACTGTACCAATATTATTAAATGAAATTTCATTACCACTAATGGTGGCAGGCCCTGAGACGATGGTTAAAGTAACATCAAGCCCGGATGAGGCAGAAGCAACCAAAGTCATTTGACCTGCTTCCAAAACTTGGTCATCAATTTCAGCAAAAGTTATACTCTGAGCTTGTTTGCTATTATCTATGACATCGAAGCTTATTGTATTAGTACCCGCATTGTAATTTGTGTTACCTGCTTGACTCACTGTTACCGATACTGTACCTGCAGTACCCGACAACGAAATCGTTGTACCAGAGATAGTGGCTGGGCCGCTTGCATCATAAGTTAAAGCAAGGCCACTAGTTGTACTGGCGATAACATCAAAATTAGTATCATCAATATTTTTATCGCTTATAGCCTCAATTGTAATAACCTGATCAGCTTTATTTATTGTGAGTTCACCGTCAATAAAGTTAAATAAGTAGTTATCAGCAATTCCGCCACTTAAAATAATATCGTAAGTCCCAACATTGCTGTTATCACTGGCTATTGTAGAGATAGTCGGTTCGGTATTTAACGCTGTTGCATTTTCTCCATTCACAAACCCATTGTAGGTAAAAACCAATGTAGGTATTGTTTCACCAAACGTGATAGAGATATCTTGAGCAGTCACCGTCAGATCAGCTTTGTTTACGATGAAACTCTGTTGAACTGTAGGAGCTGAGGCAAATGCATTATCTCCATCTTGCGATGCCTCAATAATGACATTACCGACACCATTAAGACTTACCATGTTTCCAGATAATATCGCAGGACCACTAATTACCGAATAAGATACAGCCAGACCTGAACTTGCTGACGCAGATAAGCTAAATGCTGCATCTCCGTAAGATTTGGGTGACAATGTACCAAAACTAATAGTTTGATTTGCCTTCTCTTCAACAGTGACTAAAGCCGAGGAAGAGCTACTATTTCCAGATCCATCAGTTACAGTTAGTGTTACGGTATTTAGACCCAGATCAGCAGTTGTAAAATCGGTTATGTCAATGCTATAATTAAGATTTCCTTCCGTTGTACAATTATCATTGGAACCATTATTTATATCTGATGATGTTATTGATGCATTCCCATTGTCATCCAGATTAACTGTAATATTTTGTGTAATAACGGTAGGTGATATATTGTCTTCAACAGTAATTGTAGCCTTTGTTGAAGCTTGATTTGCTGACTCATCCGTTACTGTTAGTGTTACTATATTAACTCCCAAATCGGTGCAAGAGAATGAGGTTTTATCCAAACTCAATATCAGATTTCCACTTGAAGTACAATTGTCTGATGAACCATTGTTTACGGCTGCTGCCGTTAAGGTGGCATTACCCGAAGCATCTAATTGCAAAGTAAGGTTTTGTGTAATTACTGTTGGAGTAATGGCATCAATAACTGTTACTGTGGCATTAGTGGTGGCCTGATTTCCAGAAGCATCGGTAACTGTAAGTGTTACCGAATTCGCTCCGAGATCTGCACAAGTAAATGCAGACTTACTCAAACCTAAAGTTAGGCTCCCTCCGGAAGAACAATTGTCTGAAGAACCACTATTAACACTTGATGCGGCCAATGTTGCATTTCCAGATGCATCCAATTGTAAGGTTACGTTTTGTGCAATTGAAACCGGTACGATGTTATCTTCAATTGTAATTGTAGAGGTTGATGTTCCTTGATTTCCAGAGGCATCTGTTACAATAAGCGTAACAATGTTTGGACCAAGATCACTACAGTTGAAGCTTGTTTTATTAAGTGCTAAAACCAAATTGCCAGAAGTAGTACAGTTATCATTTGAACCATTATTAACACTAGATGCGGCCAATGTTGCGTTTCCAAAAGCATCTAATTGTAAAGTTAAATTCTTAGAAATGGCTGTCGGGGCAATGTTATCTTCAACTGTAACAACGGCTATCGCAGTACTTTGATTACCGGAAGCATCTTCAACAGTTAGTGTCACGTTGTTTGTCCCTAAATCTGCACATGTAAATGTTGCTTTACTTAGACCCAAAATAAGATTCCCAATTGAGGTACAGTTGTCAGATGAACCATTGTTAATATTACTAGCCGTAATTGTTGCATTACCTGCTGCATCTAATTGCGCTGTAATATTTTGAGCAATCGCGTTTGGTGCTATATTATCAACAACTGTGATAGTCGCTGTTGCTGTAGATTGATTTGCTGAAGCATCAGTTACAGTAAGTGTTACCGTATTAGCTCCCAAATCTGCACATGTAAAGGCTGTTTTATCTAAACTATAGATTAACCCTGATGTACAATTATCTGATGAACCGTTGTTCACATTAGAGGCCAATAAAGTTGCATTTCCACTTGAATTTAATGCTAAAGTCAAGTTTTGAGTAATAGCGGTTGGCACTATATTATCCTCAATTGTTACGTTGGCCGCAGCTGATGACTGATTATTTGAAGCATCTGTAACGGTCAACATAACTACATTAACTCCTAAATCAGCGCAGGTAAATGAGGTTTTATTTAAGCCAAACACCAAATTTCCAACTGATGTGCAATTATCAGAAGAGCCATTATTGATATCGGCCGTTGTAATAGTTGCATTACCCGCTGCATTTAGTTGAACAGTAATATTTTGAGTAGTAACTATAGGCGCAATATTATCAACAACGGTAACTGTTGCGGTTGTAGTTGACTGATTACCTGAACCATCCGTGACTGTTAAAGTGACAGTGTTAGCCCCAAGATCTGAACAAGTATAGGCCGTGTTATCTAAAGCCAATATCAGGCTAGCTCCTGAAGAACAATTATCAAAAGAACCGTTATTAACATTAGCTGCAGTGATAGATGCATTCCCACTACCATTTAATTGAACTGTAATATTTTGGGCGATGGCAGTTGGCGCCAAGTCATCCACAATGGTGACTGTTGCTGTAGCTGTCGCAAAATCTCCACTAACAGTTTCTGTGGCGGTTAATGTAACGGTATTCGCTCCTAAGTCTGTGCAATCAAAAGTTGATTTATCCAAACTTAGCGTGTAAGCAACACCACAAACAGCCCCTGATCCATTATTAACCACTGCTGGTGTAATTGTTGCATTTCCTGCTGCATCCAGTTGAACAGTAATATTTTTCGCAATTGCTGTAATTGCTGTAAAGGATTCAGAAAACTCATATGCACCCATATCCAGCGTATTAACAGTCCTGGCATTACCTGCCAAATCAGTAGCTGGAAGAGTTACTGCGCTATTTCCAGCATCAACAGCTGGTGAATTACATAATAAACTATAATCATCATTAGCTGCATCGAAAAATAATGGATCTGAATTAGTCCCTGATTGTTGACCACCTTCAACGATGCTATTACTCACTACAGAACCAGATGTTGTAATTGCAAAAGGCGTTGTACTACCATTTCCATAAATGATTGAGTTTTTAATTCTACTGTTACCAGAATTTATCATAGTAATAACATTGCCATTTACACCTGAATTATTTGAAAACGTGGTGTTAATTAGATCAAAATTTAGTCCACTGGTGTTTCCTCCCCCACTTGTGCTTGCACCCAGGTATAAGCATGAACCAAATGATACTGCAGTGTTATCATAAAACAAACTATTGGAAATTGAGCCTCTCGCATAAATAGTGTAACCACTGGCCCCTGAGAAAAGCATGTTTGTTAAGTCTTTTGAATAGTTATTTCTAATAATACAGCTTTCGAAATCTACATCGAAGCTCATATTTGTTACACCACATGGGGTAAATGATGAAAATACCGCCACGTTTGTCCCAGTATTTTTTTCCAAAATACAATTACTAAACATGGCAGTAATACTTTGACCAGACACATAGGTGTTCACGTAAATTGCACCACCTCTAATGTCATAATATTGGCTTGCCGCTGCAGTTGCACATGATACTGAAGTACTTCCATTCGCATTACCGCCAGAAATTGTGAAGCCATCAACCACTACATCTTGAGGCGCACCCCTTAAAGTAATTACGTGATACGAATTGTCGGATCTAGTGGCCTCAGTATCCAAAATCGTATTGTTATCATTCCCAAGTAAATCACCACTGAGTACTGTTATATTGGTTTTAACATTTCTTTGAGAAGTTGCTGTTTCAGTACCATTAAATCCACCATACATTTTTGTCCCTGTCAATAGGTTAAATGTTCCTTTTCTATCCGATGCATGTGGAATGTAAGTACCTGCTGCCACCCATACTTGTTTTGTTGAATTGGCTACAGCTAAAGCACTTTGCAAACTAGTAAAAGCATTGGCCCAAGACGATCCATTATTCGCTCCTGAGGCATTACTGTCTACAAAAATTGGTGTATTGGATGTTGTAAAGGTTAATACGTTTGTATAGCCTGTTATGCCAATACCATTGCTACAATTACTTCTTACAAATACATCATAAGCTGTTGCCGAGCTTAACCCTGATATTGATACACTTGTTGTAGGTGTTGATATGGTTGTTCCATTCGCTATTGGCTGCCCACTTGCTACATAAACTAAATCCCAATTGGAAACGTCAGCATTGGCATCCCATGAAATAGTTGCTGATGTATGTGACAAATCAGAAACTTGCATATTGGTAGGTTTGGCGCAAAAATCCTCATTGGCCAATTCCAAAATATCATTTGTAGATAGTACGCTTGTATATATGCGAATATCATCAATGGTATCAGCATACCGTTGTGAAGTCAATAATGGGTATGGTGAGCTCTCTGAAAAATTACCCACAACTAATGGTGATCCAGCAGGAACTAGTTCTGCATAAACATTGATATAACCAGCTGTGGTGGAACGATCAACAACAAGCGTGTTCTCCAACACTCCATCTATATATAATTGATAGGTATACCTTTTAATCCAAGTACTTGTATTCAAATCCCACACAATTTCTTGATTTGCGGTAACTACCACATTATGCCAAAAACCATCTGAAACTACAGTTGTACTTACTAATTGTTGAAATCCTGTATAGGCGGATAAATAAGACCCTGTACTTGGGTATGATTCTCCATGTTTATAGCTTCCTCCAAAACCCACTTTTCCATTAATTAGATAAGTGTACCAGCCTTGCTTGAAAGCATTAGAAGATCCATAATAGCTGGTTCTTTCAGATTCATCTAAAATGGTTCTTTCATTACCATCATTGGTAGTTGTTTTTAACCAAAAACTGATGGTCATGTCAGTGGCTGGAATATTCGACCCTGTTAGATGATCACCATTGATCGCCACTGCATTAGAAGAGGTAGACAACCTATCTGAATCGTTCGTTAGGTTTGAGCCTGTCTGTGTGAAGTTGTTGCTACCTCCGGTGTCATTGAGGCTTCCACTGGTAAATTTGTATTCTCCAGCTAAATTAGTTGTTGGTACTTGTCCGAAGGACTGAATACTTAAAAGTATTCCAAAGAGTATGAGTAAATGTTTTTTCATGGTTAATGAGATTGATGGACAATAATTTTATTATCAATTTCAAACCTATGGTATTATGAAGAGGAGAATTTTGGAGATGAGAATTCGTTGAGAGATAATGAGAATTCGTCAGTCGATTATTAAAATTTGTTTTCTATCAAAATCAAAAAGGCCAACATGAATAAACATGCTGGCCTTTTTTTGAAGAATAATCAAAGATTACTCATCAAGTAATGTCTCCAATTTTGATACCCATCCATCAATTGGATCAAACAAAAGCTTTTTAGTACCATTGGCTTCTTTAGTATATTCCAACTGGATAGTTCCTGAAGCCACTGCCGCAATATTTTCTCCGTCCTTATGTGCCCAAACAGTAATCTTAAGGTCATAAATACCACCTACCTTAAGATTATCTTGAGTTTTACGCATTAATTCCAAAAAGGCATAGTCAGCTACATTATTGGAAGTATTAACCGTTACTCTAGGATTCCAAAAGTAGAACTTGTCCTGATCGCTATCGATTTGGGGTATGTTTTTAGAAAATACTGAACTAGATTTTCTCAATACTTCTCTATCGGTTGTTTCACCTAACATTTCATAGGTAATATTAAACCATGCGCCAGGGTGCGATACTTCTAAGGGTAGTTCAAAGTATGGTTTGTATGCTACAGTCGCTCCAAGCTCTTCTTTTGTGATAAAATTGGCCGCTTTTTCTGTGGGTTCGTTGTATTTCTGATTTCTCAAGTAGTTGGTGCTCTTTGTAAATGCGATTTTACCTTTGTAGTTACTGTATACTTCAAACCTCTCAAGTTTTTTCTTGGTCTTTTCTACCTCTTCTGCTTTCAAAGTACCTACGAGCATATCCACCTTAGCTTGTGCCGTTTCCACATCCCAAACATCAAAACTTTCTTTGTCTTTTGCGTAAACATCCGTTACCGTTCTTGTTGCATCAAGGGCTACCGGTCCTTCATTGTAACTTCTGTCCGATTTGATTTGAGCCAATACACCTGGATCCACTTCAATAAGTTCGATATAACCCGAGGCACTTGCTGACAACCAGTGATAGAATAGTTTCACTTGATGTTTAGTATAATAATTTTCCTTCAACTCTAATTTAAGCCGTGGATCACTTCCTTTTTCCTCAAAATACTGAAGATGGTTTACTATTTTACCTTCATCTTCTTTAATAAATTTGAAACCATACGCTTTTTTGTCACCCAAACTAAAATACTCGCCAGTCATTCCGAGTTCATCTGTTTCATTGTTAAACTCTGAAAATGATCCTCCAGATTTACCACCTGATGATTGTGAATTACTCCCAGATTTAATGGCGCTTTTTAACTTTCCAAATTGTGCACTAGCACTCTCAGAGTACAGTACAATACTGACACTTAGTAGTGCCATGTGTAAGATTGATTTATTCATGATTTTTGGTTTATATATTAAAAATTAAGATTCACTGATTGTGTTTTAGTAATTGTTTGTCCATCCTGTCCGGATCTACCTGAATTCCCTTTTATTCCAGTAGAATAGGCTGGCGGTCCACCATTACCTCCATGTCCACCCTGATTATTTATCGTTACGCTAAACGAGTCTACTGATGAATCTTTGATGATTGTAACATTACCTCCATTGCCACCATTACCACCGTTACCTCCTTTGGTTTCGCTTTTTCTTCCTTCATATCCATTCATACCCTGCCCTCCCTTTGCATTTACAATGAGGGTCGTACTAGGAGTTAACTTATATCTCGCGATGGTTTTATTTTGGGTGTTATTGTAGATTTCGATTTTATTAATTTTCTCACCCGTCTTTTTATGGTTTACCGTTACAACTTTAATTGTAATGTCATCTCCATTACCAGCATGCTGGCCATCTACACCTTGAAAAACAGTGACATGTTTGTGTCTGTCATAACCCCAAAATCCATTGGCGTTAACTTGAATGCTTACATCGTTAGTTGTGGGGATGGTTATAAAGGTTGTTAGTGTTGGGTGATAAACCGAACTGACTGTCAATTGAACAACATCTTCAGTCAAGGAAGAGGCATCTTCATCAACACGAACTTCAGTAATGGTATTACTACATCCTTTATGAGCTAATTTGAAATCACTCCAAGGTAGTTTCCCACCTAGGTTAGGCGTTTTTAATTTCGTCCCATCCTTTAGTGTTGCAACTACTCCATATCGGATAGCCTCACTAAAATGAGCTACTTTTGCTGGGTTTTCTTCAAGAACAATTTCAAGTTTTATGGGAGACTTTCCTTCTAAAGAATTCCGTTTACGCTCCTCCTCAGCCAGTTCCAGTTTATTCTCCTTAACATCTGCTCGAGCATCAGTTTGGTTTGCAAACGTGGCTTTTGCATAATCTTCTATTTTTTGATTTGTTGATTCAAAGTCCGCACTAAAATTTGTTCCCGATTTTACGAGTACATATTTTGTGGTAGCATGCTGCTTCCCATTCCACTCATAATAAACTGCGTAGTTTTCAATAAACGATAATCTGTAGGTTTTATATGCAAAATATGCTGGGTAACCAGGGACATCCGGTTCGAAAATTTCATCCAAAATACCAGCCCTTTTGACCAAAACCTGAGTGACGTTATTGCCTTGTTTGGTAATCTGAACTGGCCATTGTTTTGAAATCTCCTCAAACTTCTTTTTCTCAGTTAGCTTAAATACGCTGTAGTTACCTGACTCAAATCCTTCTAAAATTTCATTTTGGTTTTGGCCCTTGGTGACACCCACAATCATAATTAAGAGTGTCAATCCAATAACTTTCGTGATGTTTATAATACTCATAACATTCGATTTATGTGATCAAGCGAAAGTTTATCGCTTATTCAATTTCGAATGTATATATAGATTAGCAAGGAAAATTTACAGATGAGAATTCGTCAGACCAGAACGATAATTCGTTACCGATTAGTTATTATTTGTATTTTATAATTTGGAGGATTCTGACTATTGTAAATTTTCAAGAGCAGCAATTAAAGACTCTTTTTTTCGGACGGCTACAGGTAACGTGCTGCCATCTTTCATGAATACCAGTCCACCATCTTTTTTCTCATACCTGTCAAAATGTCTCAAATTGATAAGGTGTGATTGATGTGCTCTAAAAAATGATTGATCTTCAAAAAGAGTGTCGTATTCCTTAAGGGTTTTGGATACCAATAGTACTCGGCCATCTTTCAAGTAAAATCTAGTATAATTAGTTTCAGACTCGCATCGTATAATATCTTTTACATTAACCAAATAAACTGTTTCGGCATCTTTAAGTATAATGCTTTGATCTTCTGACTCGGCCTTTTTGTTTTGAACAAGGGTAGCTACTTTAAGGTTTTGTTCGTTAGCATCCGTTATTTGCTGTGCTTTATTTAGTGCAGAAACCAAATCATCAGGATCAACAGGTTTTAATATGTAGTCTATAGCACTGAATTTAAATGCTTTGATGGCATAACCATCATGTCCTGTCACAAATACTACCTTAAAATCTAGCTTACCATAGAACGAAAGTAAGTCAAAGCCAGTACCGTCCTTCATTTCCACATCGAGCAATACCAAATCAGGCTTATGCTCTTTGATAGCAACCAATCCAGTTTTTACGCCATCAGCTTCCGCCACAACCACACTATCAGGGGAGTAAATTGATAGTAATGTTCTCAGGTTGTCCCTTATTACAGAATCGTCATCAATTAATACTATATGCATAAGGCATGTCTAAGTAGAATTAAATATAGCTGAAAGGAACCTTTAACTCTACTTTTGTTCCTCCAATTTCACCATTTTCGGTTTTAATGTCTTCCCAAACCAACTGAATTTTCTTCTTTAATGACTTGTTGAATAAAGCCATTCGTTCTTGAATAATGGTTGTCGAAAGGGAATTATGTTCAATCGATTTTACACTGCTGTTTACTATCCCACCGCCATTGTCGCTAATAACTATCGATATATAATCACCTTCTTTTATCAAATTTAGATTGATCATACCTTTGCCCTTGGCATTAATAATACCATGTTCAATAGCATTTTCGATAAACGGCTGTACAAACATTGGTGGAATTGTATCCATTTCTACATCTATACTTTCATCAAGTTCTATTTTGTAGTTAAAGGAATCATTCATTCTCAACCTATGGATTTCCAAATAATTAGTTAGCATTTGTATTTCATCCTCTACAGGAATAAACTCCTGACGAGAATTCTCCAATATTTCACGCATCAATTTCGAAAACTTGGCCAAATATGTAGAGGCTTTTTCAGGTTCATTCTTCAGCATGAAGTTTTGTACCGCCATTAAGGCATTGGAAATGAAATGTGGATTAAGCTGAGAACGAAGAAATCTTTGTTCCAATTCTGTTCGAGATTGCTGATTTTTAAATGTATGCTGTCTGTAGATAAAATAAATGATTCCCGCTATTAGTAACAATGTAATGATCGCTATTAGTATTACTTGATTCTTTTGTTGTATTTCTAAATCCTTGATAGAGGCTTGTTGGGACAACGAAGATATTTCTAAATCTTTCTTCTCTGTATTGTACTTAGTTTCTAACTCAAACATAGTTTTTGATTTCTCTCTATTAAGAATTGTGCTATCAATAGAATAGAATTTTTTGAAGGATTCGAGCGATAATTTATGATTGCCCTCACTTAAATAAGCTTGGCTTAATAACCAATAAGCATCAGCCGTTTTATCCAAATCACCTATTTCAGTATCTATGACAATTGCTTGTTTAGCAAAATCAATGGCTAGCTTAGAATTATTAATTTTCAAATAACATGAAGAAAGGTTAGATAGCACAGTAGCCAGACTTTTTTTCTCGTTCATTTCAAGGCTCAAATCTCTGGACAATAAATTATATTCTATCGCTTTGTCATACTGCCCATCATTGTGGTAGGCATCTGCGATGCCCTGATAGGCATATGCGAGTATAAATTTGTTTCCATGGGCCTTATTGGCTGTTATTACTTTTTCATAATAAATAAATGCCGAGTCCAGAACTCTAAGTTTGCTATAACAAGTAGCAATGTTGTATAAAATAATATTCAAGTTTTTAAGACTATTACTTTTAACCATTATCCTCCTAGCCTTTAAAAAATAGTCTAACGCTTCTTCGTTATCTTCATTCTGATAGTACGCACTCCCAACTAATATTACCAAATTGGCTTCTAACTCTTTATTCCCAATTCGCTCCGCTATTTTTAAGCCTTTTAAGGCATATACTACTATCGAGTCATTTTCCGAAAGCATCGAATGAATTCCACTTTTTATTTGATAGCCGGAAGCTAATAAAACAGAATCTCCAATATCCAAAGCCATTTTTAATTGAAGTTTATTGTACATTTTAGCAGTATCTAGCTTACTCAATCTCATATAAGCACTTGCCAAATTATTATAAGATTCAGCTATACCTTTTTGATCACTATTATCCTTGAACAAGGATACAGCTTGTTTCAAATTAGAAATAGCATCCTTAAATTCTCCAGTACAGATTTGGTTAGAACTTATATTTTTAAGTGCATAAGCCATTAACAAAGGATATTTTTTTTGCTTGGCTTTTTGGATTACATAATTAGATATGGAATCTGATTTAGCAACTTCAATACATTTTAGAGAATTAGCTTGTTGATTTAAACTATCCAAAAAGTCCCGACTCTGGGCATCAGTTTGAAGTACTCCGATAAAAATAAATACTCCAATGGTAATGGTGGATATTAACGAATGTCGCATCTGGGTTAATTGCAGTTTTAAACGATTAATTAAAAACTTTAATAATCAAGCAATATAACTTAAATGATACCGATTCTATAAGAACTTTAAAGATTAATAAAGAATATATATATTCCTGGCAGATAGAACATCTTAAATTAATTACGTGTTAAATCTCTTTTTTTTGGGGTCTAACTTAGATTAAATAATTCCAACAATTTGAAGTGCCGTGAGAACCAGAGCCAAAGAAAACAAAATGTTTACGGCTTGTTTTAATATTTTGTTTTGCATATACTTTTGAATTACATTCCCAAACAACGTCCAAGTAGAAATAGCACAGAAACAAACCACCGCAAGTAGCAATGTCCAAGGTAGAATTGAAAAGACATCTCCCTTGGTTCCGGCTAAAAATGTGGTGAAAATTGTCAACCCATAAAATAATCCTTTTGGGTTAACCATTTGTAATAACAATCCTCTAGTAAAGGTAGCCAATAGTTTAACTTCTCCAGTAGTGGCATAACTAGCCCTCAATGTTTGATAGGCTAACCAAATAATATAGACTGCACCAATATATTTTAGATAGGTATTTATAAATGGAGCTGATTGTAATAAAAAACCAGACAAAAGTGCACACACCCATAGCATCAGGAAAAACCCTACTACTACGCCCATCAAAAATTTAAAGGTTTGCTTATACCCCAGTAACATTCCAAATGATGCACTTGCAATATTATTAGGTCCTGGGGTGAATGAGGTGATAATAATAAACGAAGTAAACGCGGCTATATTAACTTCCATATCTTGTTAGATTTCAAGCGAGAATATACGTACAAATAAAATGGAAGATACTTTTCTTACTATGGTAAATTTTAATCTAAATGATGAAATTCAATAATAAATGATTGAATATTAAAAAAGTCTCTCTTTTAATAGTCCCACTTCTTGAAAACGTACCCCAACAAAAAATTTAATATTACCTGATGATCCATTGACTTCCAGATTATCAATTTTTGCTGAGACTACCTGATTTACTAGTGTAATACCAGCGAAAAACCAGTCTCCATTAAATCCTGTTGCCATTCTTATATTATAAATGGGGCGAATGGTAATGTCCTCCTTTTCAAAATCATCAACATTATATTTTGTCCATAAATGTGCTGGACCTATGCTAAGTGACGCATTGAAATAAAATTTGCGATAAATAAAGGTGTGTGTATAACCTGGAAAAAGAGCCACAGTACTTATTCTTCCAAACCGATTATTTTCATTGCCCGGATAAGCTCCTTGAGCACTTTGTGGTATAAGTGTCGAGTCAGCATCGTACTTATAGTTAGAAAAAAATATACCTAAAATTGGGGAACCAGAACTTTTCAACTGTCGATCTGCCTGATTATAGGCTGACCTGTAGGAGAATTTTTTATGGTTGAAAATATAAAAGGTGTTTAGTTGGAAATTTCTCAGCGTAAGGTCAGGGCGCTGAGGGTAATTATCACCTGCTTGATAACTGCTATAATGCCGGCCTGGCTTATCTAAATACAGACCTCTATATCGTTGATAAGCAATGTCAGCTCCCCATCTTTTAGTGTAAATGTTAGATTGAAAATCAAAGGACTTGGTCTCGCCAAATTTCTCAATCGGCTTATTGGCTTCATTCTGGTGTAGTTTAAATGACAGCTCCACTCCGATTTGGAAAACGTATAAACCAAAGCCGAAATAATTACTCGAACTCGGATTATAGGTTATTTTATTGGCACTTTTATTTTCATCATTAAATTCAAGATTCAGAATTCTTACTGTCAGAATTGGCTTGATATAAAACTTATGTGGGAAGTCCTTTATATAGATTTCCCTTACTGAATCATATTTGACCGTCCGTAATGAATCATTTCTGAATTGAGCTGACATCTGAGATGCCAATACCATGAATAAAATAAGAAACGATAATACCTTTAAGTTGCCTAAGCTTGTTTTCACATTTACAATATAAACTCACTAAGGTCTTTATTTTTTACTAAACCTTGAAGTTTTTCCCTTACTAACTCTTTGGTAACCAAAATTTTAGAATTTGGACCAATCTTATCAGGTACATCAAATAAAAATTCATTTAGCAGTCGACTCATTACGGTGTGTAACCTCCTGGCTCCAATATTTTCAACTTCAGAATTTATATGAAAAGCAGTTTCAGCAAGTTCTTCCAGTGCATCTTCCTGAAATGAAAGTTCAACCTGCTCTGACTTTAGTAAAGCTATGTATTGTTTAGTCAACGCATTTTTAGGCTCCTTCAAAATATGGAAAAAATCATCTTTTGTTAAATTTTCTAGTTCCACTCTAATCGGAAATCTTCCCTGTAATTCAGGAATTAAATCAGATGGTTTGGCTACATGAAAAGCACCTGCGGCAATAAACAATATATGATCTGACTTAATCACACCATATTTTGTATTGATGGTGCTGCCTTCAACAATGGGTAATAGATCACGCTGAACTCCTTCTCTGCTCACATCTGCACCCTTTTGCCCACCACTACTGGCAATCTTATCAATTTCATCGATAAATATTATTCCTGTATTCTCAGCACGGGCAATGGCCAACTCCTTTACTTCGTCCATATCAATCAGTTTGGCAGACTCTTCTTCAAACAAAAGTTTTCTTGCCTCACCAATAGTAACTTTTCTCTTCTTGGATTTCTTCGGCATCATATTGCCTATCATTTCCTGAAGATTAATCATGGAAGACTCATCCATCATACCTCCACCTATCATGCCCACTCCTCCAGCGGAGGGTTTCTGAACATTGATATCAATCTTCCTTTCTTCTAATTCACCATTTCTTATTTTCTCCCTGAACCTCTCTCTTGTCCTTTCGTTAAGTTCTTGTTCAGTTTTGGGCTCTTCATCAGTTAGGGTTTTAGTTGGTGAACCGTTGGTGTGCATAGGTGGAATAAGCGCATCGAGGATGATTTCCTCCACAATTTGCTCAGCACGTTCCTTTACAGCCTCCTTTTTTTCTGATTTAACCAGATTAACGGCTTGTTCTACCAAGTCACGAACCATACTTTCTACATCTCGCCCCACATATCCGACTTCGGTAAATTTCGATGCTTCCACCTTAGTAAAAGGAGCATTGGCGATTTTTGCCAGTCTACGGGCTATTTCTGTTTTACCCACACCAGTAGCACCTATCATTAGTATGTTATTAGGCACAATCTCTCCTTGCATATCATCAGATACATTCATTCGTCTCCAACGATTTCGCAAAGCGATAGCTACATTTCGTTTGGCATCTTTTTGCCCGATAATGTATTTATCAAGTTCTTCAACTATTTGTTTCGGTGTGAAATAACTTTCTCTATTTGTCATAACTTATTCCTTCTCTTTAAAAACATATTGGTATTGGCGGTTACTGAAAAGTTGTTGGACCCTCCAGCTACATGATAACCACCTCTGCTATAGGCAAATTCAAATGCCTTTATTCTAAACATCAAACCGTAGGAAACTCCTGCCCCACCTGATGTCTCTGCTAATTTTAACTCTTGTCGCACCAAATGGTTATACCCAAATCGTACATTTAAATTCTTTGACAATAATAATTCAGCCCCTATATTAACATGTCGAAGCACATTGTCAAAATCACTCGTTTTATCGGGACTATCAACATCATTGACATTAAAGTATGTAATATCACCTTTAGTAAGATTGTATCCAGTTAATGAAAACCGTAATGGCATATGCTCAGGTTTAAATGTTACTCCCAATTGAATATCAAATGGCAATTCAGAGTCACTGGAAGTGGTATAGTCGCCTAACACAAACCCAATGTTTTTTATTGCTAGCCCGATAGTCAATTGCCTTTCAGGATGAATGAATACACCTCCTAAATCTACAGCCAAAGCCGATGATGAATATCCCGCTAAATTTGAATTAATAAACTTCAAAGATCCACCGACTCCAAAATTACCCACCTGATGGCTTCTTCCTATAATCACCAAAGTCTCTTTAGCAGAATATGTCCCTAAACTTGCTCCAGTATCATCGTAACTATCAATATCTCCATATCCTAGATGAGTTATCCCGAAAAACCATGCGCCATATTTGCCAAAATCATGTTGATAAGCTGTTGAAACTATGCTGGCATCCACAAAATAATCAAGATAAGAAAAGGATACTTTACCTGATAGTGTATCTCCATTCAATGCAGGATTATTTAAACCAAAGTTAACATCCTCATTAGCCAATGAGACATTGACACCACCAAGCCCAGTTAACCTTGGGTTAGCGGGAATAGTTACAAATTCATAAGAATGTTGCCCACCTATCTGACTAAAACCTAAAAATGGTAACAGTACAAAAATGAGCAAAACAATCCTTTGAAACATGCGCCAACTATTTAGTCTGCTATATTAACCTTTTCAGGGAAAGTAAATTGCATTGGTTTCTTTACATTTTCTTTGAGCAGTGCTAGTTCCAACACTTCTGCAACATTTTGTACGTAGTGTATTTTTAAACTCTTAGTATACACTTTGTCAATTTCATCAATGTCCCGCTTGTTTCTTTCAGATAATATGAGCTCTTTAATACCTGCCCTCCTAGCGGCCAAAATTTTCTCTTTGACGCCTCCTACCGGAAGTACCTTGCCAATTAAGGTTATTTCTCCTGTCATAGCTAGCTTTGCCTTTATCTTCCTTTGTGTATAAACAGAAGCCAATGAAGTAAGCATAGTAATTCCTGCAGACGGACCATCTTTTGGTACCGCTCCAGCAGGAACATGTACATGTAAATCGTAATGATCAAATACACGATGATCAATATTATAATCATCGGCATTGGCTCTTAAATAAGATATCGCGGCCATCGCTGACTCTTTCATCACATCCCCAAGTTGACCTGATAGGGTGAGCTTTCCTTTTCCTTTACTCAAACTGGATTCAATAAACAGTATCTCTCCACCAACTTGTGTCCAGGCTAAACCAGTTACCAGACCCGCAGTATCGTTGCCTTCATACAATTCTTTGTCAAAAATTTCAGCCCCAAGTATTTTTACCACTTCATCAGCAGAGATAGTTTTTTCAAATTCCTGCTCCATTGCCACTGACTTGGCCACGTGCCTTATAACCGAACCTACTTTACGTTCAAGGCTTCTTACTCCAGACTCTCGGGTATAACCATCAATAAGCTTATTGATAGCTGATTTGTGAAAGGTAACATCACCGGTTTTAAGGCCATGTTCTTTTTTCTGTTTAGGAATCAGGTGTTTTTTGGCTATCTCAGCTTTTTCCTCTAATGTATAACCACTGATTTCAATGATTTCCATTCTATCTCTTAATGCCGGGCTAATGGTATCCAATGAATTGGCTGTAGCCACAAACAACACTTTCGACAAATCGTACTCCACCTCAAGGTAGTTGTCCATAAACGAATTATTTTGTTCTGGATCAAGCACCTCTAATAAGGCAGAGGCAGGATCACCTCTGAAGTTTGAATTTACTTTATCAATCTCATCGAGTATAAAAACAGGATTTGATGATTTCGCCTTTTTTATGTTTTGTATCACTTTCCCTGGCATAGCGCCAACATAGGTTTTTCTATGTCCACGTATTTCCGCCTCATCATGCACACCACCAAGTGACATTCTGACATATTTCCTTTTCAACGCCTTGGCAATAGATCTTCCCAATGAAGTTTTACCAACTCCAGGAGGGCCATATAAACAAAGAATAGGGCCTTTCATATCTTGCTTTAGTTTTAACACGGCCAGATATTCAATAATCCTCTCCTTCACTTTATCCATTCCAAAATGATCCTTATCAAGAATCTTACGCGCTCTCTTTAGGTCAAAATCGTCTTTGGTATACTCTTCCCAAGGCAACTCTAGCATTAGCTCCACATAGTTTAAAGCCACGGGATACTCTGCAGCTTGTGGATTCATCCTAAGTATTTTATCAAGCTCCTTTTCGAAATACTTTTTGACGGTAGCAGGCCATTTTTTCTTCTCACCTCTAAGCTTTAGTTCCTCAACTTCTCTGTCTGGCCCATCAAATCCAAGCTCATCTTGCATTACTCTGATCTGCTGACGCAAGTAATAATCACGCTGTTGCTGGTCAATGTCAGTATGTACTTTCTTTTGGATATCATATTTCAATTCCAAAAGTTGGATTTCCTTTAGCATGAACTCAAGGAGTAATGTAGCTCTTTCCAATCCATCATTTAACTCCAGAAGTCGCTGTTTTTCACTTACCTCAGCATTTAGATTAGAGGCTAAAAAGTGAGTCAAAAAGCTCAAATCATGGATATTATCCAATGCCATCTGAGCCTCCTGTGGTATTTCAGGGTTTAATCGAAGTATTTTAGTAGCAGAATCTTTGAGTGATTGCATTAAAGCTTTCGTCTCCTTATTCTTTTTTGAAGGAACCGCACTTTTCAATACACTTACTTTTGCAGTCAAATAAGGCTCTTCGGAGAGGATCTTATCTACTTTAAATCGTGCTTTTCCTTGTATAATAATGGTAGTATTTCCATCAGGTTGCACCAGCATTTTGATGATTTTTGCAACTGTACCTACCTGATAGATATCTTTAACCGCAGGATCTTCAGTTTCAATATTTTTCTGTGCAACTACACCAATAATCTTCGAGCTTCTATTGGCCTTTTTTACAAGTTTAATTGACTTTTCCCGGCCTACTGTAATAGGGATAACCACCCCTGGAAACAGCACAGTATTTCTTATTGGCAGTAGTCCAAGTTCATCAGGAAGTTCATCATCCTTAGTTTTTTTATCGTCCTCGGGATTTATCAATTCAATTATTTCTTCGGTTTCCCCCTGCGCAATATCCGCCAAATATAAGTTCTTAAACATCTATTTCTCTTTATTCTGATTTTAGAATGTCAAAATGACACACTAATGTGTAAATTTCAGTACTTTTCTGTTGGCTACTAATGAGTCAATAGCTATGCCAAACTCATATTGAGGCCAATTTGATAAAAATACAATTTTGTAACATCTTTATTATCCGCATTAAAATTTTGACTAGGTAGTGAAAACGATTTTAGTTAGGTGGCTTTTTTCATTGATTTTTCTTGCCGTTGCATTTACACCGGGTGACGCCCAAAAAAAAGGGGGTAAACGAGTAGTAACGTCTTTCGAAATCACAGATACACTAAAAACATTTAGTGAGTCCCACCTCTTCGACTTCCCTAACGTCAATAAGAAGTTTTATTATAAAAACGAAAATGATCTAAAGCAGATCCGAAAGCTTGATGATGATAAAAACTGGGAAAGATTGTATCCCCTGCTCAGAAACTATGTTAAAAAATTCGGAATTGTAAATTTTTACAGGGACACGTACTGGATATGGCGTCTTGCAAAATTGACGGAAGTGTATGGCAACTTATCTGAAGCCAAATTACTTTACAAACTCGTACTCAGACATCATCGCGAAGATATCGATATTAATACGATAGAACTTTATTACGATAAGTTGACAGAAAATGACAAGGATTACTATGTTCCCCTTGAGTACTATTATGAACTAGTAGACTATCGCAAAGAAATAGATACACTCCGTCCACCAAGAAGTGTATTGCTCAATATGGGAAGTAAAGTCAATTCTGATCAATCTGATTATGGCCCCGCATTAAGCAGCAAGGATGAAAAACTCATATTTACTTCTAAACGTAATTCACATTATCGCGGATTAGACCCGGTAAATGATGAAGATTTGTTTTATACTACCAATGAATATGATAGCTGGGGTGAAGCCATTGAATTTAAGGAGCTCAATACACAGTATAACGAAGGCTCTGCCACTATTAGTCGTGATGGTAAAACACTCTTTTTTGCAAGGTGTAATGCCCCTGATGGGCAAGGTGACTGTGATATATACTGTGCTAAATTGCAAGAGGACAACAGTTGGGGCGAGGTACAAAATCTTGGTTTTAATGTCAACAGTATCGCTTGGGACAGCCACCCCAGTCTTTCTCACCAGGAAGACACTCTTTACTTTGCCTCTGACCGACTTGGTGGTTTTGGACTTTCAGATATTTACTACTCCATCAAAGATGAATCGGGAAAATGGAAAAAGGCACTAAACATTGGCCCAATAATCAACACAAGGAATTCTGAAGTAAGTCCATTTTATCATAACGTGTTTAATGTGCTATACTTTAGCTCTAATGGGCAAAATCTCAATTTTGGAGAATTTGATATCTATAAATCTTATTTTGATGGAAAAAACTGGGGTGAACCAAAAAATATTGGCCCTCTCGTTAATGGGCCGGGTAGTGAATTTTATTTTACGATCGACTCAAAATCCAATAATCTCTATTATGCCCGATCCGTAGAAAACAAAATGGACAACCTTGATCTTTACTCATTTCCTCTACCAATGGAGGCCCAACCTGGAGCAAATACAACAGTTCGTGGCTCATTAACAGATGAGAAAACTGGCAAACCTTTCAAAGGTATTGTTTCGATCATTGATTTAGATCAGGGCATTGAAGTGGCGCCAAAATTCTTACGTCCTGATGGTTCGTTCCAATTTGACTTGATCAACAATAGTAATTACTTATTGATAATTCAAGGTGAGGAGTTTTTTAGAATTGAAGAGCTTTTCTACCTAGATGGTGAAATGCAACTAGATAAAATCACCTCTCCTATCTCAAGTAAACTAAAATTTGAATCCATCGAATTTGAAGAAGGTAAGGCAGAAATGTCAACCCCAATGTATAATGATCTGGACAAAATGGCAGATTTCCTTCTTGACAACCCTGAATTTAAGCTTCATATATCAGGGCATACCGACTCAAATGGGCGTGAGGATTTCAACCTTAAACTGTCACAAGAAAGGGCAGATATTATCAAAGAGTATCTGGTGTATTTTGGTAATGTAGATGAATCACGTATTACCGCTAAGGGTTATGGCAGTTCAAAACCAATAGTGACCAATTCTGACCAGAAAGCCCTTAACCGAAGGGTCGAATTTGAAATTTACAAAGGACAACAAAAACCGCAATACGAAAAATAAAGGTTCCAAGTTCAAATTAGTGAATCTTCATAGGTGAATTCCTAAAATATATTCATCCAAATTGAACCATTCCTAACTACCAACGACTTACAGTTGTCAATCAAATAAAACGGATGAACCAAGACAATATTTTTGATGAGCTGCTTATTTTAAAGTGTCAGGAGGGTGATGCCAAAGCGTTTGAATTAATAGTCAAAAGATGGAGTAAAAAATTAATATTCTTCGCCTATAAATTTACTAACGACATAGAAGCTGCCCGTGATGTCACTCAAGAAAGTTGGATTTCAATTCACAAAGGGTTGAGAAAACTTCAGGAACCATCAAAATTCAAAAGTTGGGCCTTCAGGATTACTTATAACAAATCCATCGATTATTTGAGACAACAGAAAAAACAAGAATTGACAGAGGTTGAACCTGAGATTGATGATGATTTAGATAATGACCAATGGCCCACTGTAAATACACTACTTCAAAATATGCCTATTCAGCATAAAACAGTTTTGACTTTATTCTACTTGGAGCAGCAGTCAATAAAACAAATTGCTTCTATTCTAAAGTTATCAGAAGGTACGGTTAAGTCTAGGATTTTTTATGCAAGAGAACATTTAAAAAGAAAATATAAGGAGGTGAAATTATGAAACATACAGATGAACAAATCGACAAAATTATTCATGATGCATTGAGTAAAGAGGAAGCTCACTTTTACGATCAATTAGGGGAACAAAATATTATAGAAATGACACTGGGAGTATTTCAAGGGAAGAATAAAAAGCTCTACATATTAACTGGTGTAATGTCCTTCTTGTTATTCGGAGTCTTTGTCTATTGCGCTATACTGTTTTATGATGCTGAAACTACCAGAGACATGTTAATTTATGGTGGTGCAGCAGGTTGGAGTATAATGAGCGTTGGATTAATAAAATTATGGTATTGGATGCAAATGAATAACAATAGCCTCCTACGTGAGATGAAAAGACTCGAACTGCAGATTGCAGCTATGGCGGCCCAAAAATAACACAAAGACCAATTTATTAATAAGAAGCCCGATTGTAAAACAATTGGGCTTCTTAAATTTTTAATATCTGGTTACAATCCAAACAAGTTCTTTATAAACTCAATTTTAAAAATATCATTAAAAATGATGAAGGCCATTAACAGAAGTAAAAAGACCATACCCACTTTTTGTGCGTTTTCTAAAAACTTATCAGAAGGTTTTCTGCCAGAAATTATTTCATAAGAAAGAAACATTACATGGCCACCATCTAATGCTGGAATGGGTAGTAAGTTCATAAATGCAAGTACCATGGAAAGCAAGCCTGTTAGCCTCCAGAATCGTTGCCAGTCCCAGCTTCCTCCATATGCTTGAGCAATACCTATCGGGCCAGATAAAGACTTTGTAACAGACAGTTCACCTCTAAATATTTTTCCGAAAGCCTGTAACTGAGTAAATATTACTCCAAAAGCTCTTTTTGTGCCAAGGGTCATCGATTCCCCAATTCCATAATTTACCGAGGTGAAAAACCCCTCCGGTAGACCTACCATTACTCCCAATAGGGTATCCTGCTCAACAGCTGCCTTTAAATCCATCACCTCACTATTTCTTCTGACACTTGCCGTGATGGAATCGCCATTATAGGTGGTGATTATTTTACGAACATCACCTCCTTCTAAGATTTCTTGTCCACCTAGAGATACAAAAATATCTCCTTCTTGAAGTCCTAATCTTCTTCCCAAACCATCTTGTGTCATTTCAACAATTGAAATAGGAATTTTAGGAATGATGAAATTACCCATGGCATTTTCATCACTAAAGTTTTCAATAAAATCCGAAGGAATAGGAATTTTTACCTCTTCGCCATTTCTCAATACGGTATAGTAAGACGCTTTGCCAAGGAATAATTTAGTATCCATGACCTTGCTGAAATCCTCGAATTCCTGACCATTTATTTTTACGATCTTATCGCCTGTTTCAAAGCCAATTTCTTTACCCAAGTCCTTGGCAATGATACCTCCATTGGCATTCACCTGATCTTTGGAAATTATTTGGTCACCAAAAACGAATGTAAGGCTGATAAATATTAATATCCCCAAAATCACATTGACAATAATACCTCCCAACATCACTATCAATCTCTGCCATGCCGGCTTAGACCTAAATTCATGTGGTTGTGGTGGCAATTTCATGGCTTCTGTATCCATCGACTCATCAATCATTCCTGATATTTTCACATATCCACCTAATGGAATGGCACTTAAGGCATATTCCGTTTCTTTATATTTGAAACTGAATATTTTGGGCGGAAATCCGATTGAGAACTGCTCTACACGCATGCCAAAAAACTTGGCAGCCAACAAATGTCCCATCTCATGCAGACCCACTAAAATTGATAAGCTCAGAATTATCTGAGCGGTCATTACTAATCCTTCCATTTATTTATTTGCTATTTCTAATGCTTTAATTCTTGTTTCCTTATCTGTACTAACGTAATCCTCATACGAGGGTGTTTTTATAAATTCCATTTTTTCCAAGCATTCCTCCACCAAGTCTGACATTTCTAGAAACCCAATCTTATCATTTAAAAACTGAGCTACTGCTACCTCATTGGCTGCATTCAACACACATGGCATATTGCCACCTTTGTTAAGAGCGGAATAAGCTAGATTAAGGTTACGGAAAGTTTCCCTATCAGGTTGTTCAAATGTGAGTGCTGGATAATTTAAAAAGTCAAATCTAGGAAAATTTGAGGTCAATCTATCAGGATAGCCCAAGGCAAACTGTATAGGTAGCTTCATATCAGGCAGTCCCATTTGTGCTTTTATTGAACCATCGGTAAACTGAACCATCGAATGGATAATGGATTGCGGATGAACAATGACCTCAATTTGCTCCGTTTTAATACCGAAAAGCCATTTGGCTTCTATCACTTCCAGTCCTTTGTTCATCAGTGAAGCCGAATCAATCGTGATTTTAGCTCCCATATCCCAGTTCGGATGTTTGAGGGCTTGTGCTTTGGTCACCTTCTCTAGCTCACTTTTTGTTTTTCCTCTGAAGGGTCCGCCAGATGCAGTTAGGATTATCTTTTCTATTGGGTTGTGAAATTCACCTAACAAACATTGAAATATGGCTGAATGCTCAGAGTCCACAGGATAAATATTAACGCCTTTTTCTTGAGCTAGACTAGTAATTAACTCTCCTGCCACTACCAAAGTTTCTTTATTGGCCAATGCAATATGCTTTCCAGCTTCAATGGCCTTTATTGTAGGCTTGAGCCCTGCATAACCTACTAGTGCCGTAAGTACCAAATCAATTGTGTCCATCTGTACCACAGATGCCAATGCCTTATCCCCTGTATAAACTTTGATATCCAATGGATCTAATGCAGCAAAAACCTTATCATACAATGCATCATTACCAATGACAACAGTATTAGGTTTAAACTCTGCTGCCTGCTGAATAAGAAGATCTGCATTGTTTTGTGCCGTAAGCACTTCGATCTCAAAACGATCTTTGTGCAATCGTACAACATCTAGTGCCTGCGTGCCTATTGAGCCCGTTGAGCCGAGTATTGCTATGTGTTTTTTGTCTGACAATTGTTATTATTCTTTACCATTCATTATTCAATATTCATTATTCGTCATTCAAAATATCTTGATTTCTGAATGATGAACTTTGAATTTAAAATATCGAATTTTGATTACTTATCACTATTCTTCTTCGCTGTTTCTAAACTTTTTACAAAAATTGAAATCAACTGATTCGATTCATCCATTATTACTTCATTTTTCAAATAACCAGCCTGAGTTAAAATTTTTAAACAATTCAAACTTTCTCTTAACTCCTTAAGTACTATTTTCATCTTATGAATGAAATCTTTTCTAGACTCAGCAGCCTGAACTTCACCATAGTTCAATGCTGGTGATGTTGAAGATCGAATAAGCTGACCACCTAAATGGGTTGTTGCTTTATTTGAAGGTAGACTATCTATCACTTCGATAACATTAACAGCATAAGTAATCAGCCTTTCTTCAAGATCAAATTTCCTTTCCATTTTTTTACCTATTCATTATTCAACATTCGATATTCGTCATTCTAATTATTTTTGAACTTTGAACTTTGAACTTTAAATGTTGTTGAATATCGAATTTGGTTTAAATCTTAAAATCATTCAATATCTCTGCGATTTTCCTGTCATTGGAAAGCCTTGGCACTTTATTCTGCCCGCCCAATTTGCCTTGTGATTTCATATATTCTATAAAGGAATTTTTCTTCAGCACAATAATTTTCAGTCCCCGCAAAATGGTTCCCGTTATGAGATCATCATAATAGGAGTTTAATTTTTGAAGTTGCAAATTTAACTCTTTTTCGAAGGCCGCCAAATCATTAGGCTCGTTAGCAAACTCTATAAACCATTCATGAAGAGGTAATCCTTCTGCCGGAGTTACATTAGGAGCAACGGTAAACTCGATTATTTCCGTTTCAGGAAATTTCTTGCAGGTGTTTTTCATAGCGTTTTCAACCTCCTCGCCTATCACATGCTCTCCAAAAGCAGAAATGAAATGCTTGATCCTTCCAGTAACAAGAAGTCGATAAGGTTCCTTGGAAATGAACTTGACCGTATCGCCAATAGAATACCCCCAGAGCCCCGCATTGCTGTTGATGATCAATGCATAATTTACGTTCAGCTCCACCTGATCTATTGAAAGTCGGGTGGGCTTTTCATTAAAATATTCATCCGTTGGAATAAACTCAAAGAAGATTCCGCTCTTTAATAAAATAAGCAGTCCTGGCTCGGTTTGTGAATCTTGATAGGCTATAAATCCTTCAGAAGCCGGATAGGTTTCTATCGAATCTATCTTCTTACCAATAGTTTCAAACAGTTTTGCCCGATAGGGCTCAAAATTCACTCCTCCATAAACGAACAAAGAAAAATTGGGAAAGATGTCTTTGATTTTTCTATTATCTCGCAACTGAATTTTGTCAAAATACATCTGTACCCACGGTGGAATACCAGAGATCAGGGTCATATTCTGATCCATGGTTTCATCAATAATGTGTTCCAATTTCGTTTCCCAATCTTCAATACAGTTGGTTTTGTAGCTCGGCATCTGATTGGTACGTAAATAACTCGGCACATGATGATTTACTATCCCTGACAACCGGCCCACATGTATTCCAGACTTCTTATGTAACTCTGGACTACCGGATAGAAAAATCAATTTACCATCTAGAAATTCTGCATTACCAGTTTCTGCCACATACGAAAGCACCGCATTACGAGCACTTACAAAATGGTTGGGTATTGAAGCTTTGGTGATCGGAATATATTTGGTGCCTGATGTGGTACCTGATGTTTTTGATAAATAAACTGGTTTACCTGGCCACAATATGTCAGGTTCACCATTGAGTATTTTATCAATATAGGATTTAAGTTCTTCATAATCACGAATAGGCACGTTGGCCTTAAAGTCTTCGTAGTTACTGATTTTATCAAAATGATGGTCTTTCCCAAATAGGGTTTTTGAGCCATTGGCAATCAGGTTATCAAAAACAATTTGCTGTGACGCTGCTGGTTGTGACGACCATGTTTTTGTTTGCGAAGCTATAAATTTGGCAAATGGCTTACCGAAAAAAGATCGTATTCCCATTAATTGGATTATTGAATTGTAACGTAGTATCAAAGATGGTAAATTTTGAGATAACGCCATTACAAGCGAGGCGTCATTGCGAACGAACACAATTTACGCAAATCAAAATTGTGGAGTGAAGCAGTCTCATTATTGTGTCTTATCATAATTGGGGGACTGCTTCACATCTCGCAGTGACCATACTTATTTAACTTATGGACATTGCGAAAATTAACATTTTCAAGAAAACGCAAAATGAGATGACGTGTTTGATGCCAAATTTTCTCCCTTTGGAGGGAGGTAGAGGGAGGACAATAAGTGAACTATCAAATACGTCATCGGTATGAAAGGGGACGACTGACGCGGCAATCCTTACAACTAAAAGACTGCTTCGTTCCTCGCAGTAAACAGAATATTTCCTTAATTTCAATCATGCAGCAATTCATCGCCACTTTACAAGCAGAATTTGAGAAGAATGCCACTCCTAGAATTGCTGTCGAGCAAAAAGCCTATATGCGTAATCAGTTTGAATACTATGGCATCAAGGCAGGTCTAAGAAGAGAAATACAACGGCCTTTTTTAATAAAGCAATTCCTTCCCACTAAGAAAGATGTAACGCTTCTTGTAAAAGAACTTTGGGCCAAACCCCAACGGGATTATCAATACATCGCGCAAGAGCTCATATTTAAATATGTACAACAGCTTGAAAAGCATGACATCTCTCTATTTGAACATATGGTAGTCCATAAATCTTGGTGGGATACGATCGACTATATATCGCCCAAACTAATTGGCCAGTATTTCAAAAAGTATCCAGAGCAAAGAGAACCCTATGTGGATAAATGGTTGGCCTCAGGTAATATTTGGTTACAACGATCTGCCATTCTATTCCAATTAAAATACAAAGATGAACTAGATACTAAATTTCTAAGCTATGTGATTCATTCGCTACTAGGCTCTAAGGAGTTTTTTATTAATAAAGCCATTGGTTGGGTTTTGAGGGAGTATGGCAAAATCAATCCGAAATGGGTAGTTGAATTTGTGAATAATACTGCACTAAGTAATTTAAGTAAACGTGAGGCATTGCGGTTAATTAATTAGTCACTTTTCATTTTTTAATTGATGTTCAACTAAAATTTATTAGCTATTAAAAGTAACGATTAATCGAATTCTAGTTTTTTTTTTAATTTCTTTTTAACATTTTTTAAGCAACACATTACAAATTGTCACGTTGAAAAAAAACAGCACAATTTTTGTACAACAGCAGGTAAACTACAACTATGCGAAAGTCTCTACAGGTTATAATTATCGCCTTTCTTTCTGGCCTTGGTGGCGCTTATACTTTTAATCTATTCTCTAATCATCCTGACAAAGTGCAGCATCACTTACCTCCTACTGTAAGTCTGGCTTCAAATGGAGATTTTCCCAATGTTCCAGAACGAAATGTTTCAAGAGGAATATCTGGGGTTAATGAGGATTTTGTTGCGGCATCTGAAGCGAGCACACGGAGTGTAGTATATATCAAAAATATTTCTGAAAAGAGTTATGGCAAGAGTTACTTAGATTGGATTTTTGAACGTAGTCCGGAAACTCAAACCCAAGTGAGTAGTGGCTCAGGGGTTATCTTTTCAGCGGATGGTTATATTGTTTCCAACAACCATGTCGTACAAGACGCAGATCAGTTACAAGTAGTTTATAACAAGAAGGTTTATAATGCCAAATTGGTTGGTACAGACCCTTCGACAGATCTTTCTGTACTTAAGATTGATGTTGACAATTTACCCACAATAACAATAGGGAGTTCTAAATCATTAAAAGTAGGTGAGTGGGTCATTGCTGTCGGCAATCCATTTAACCTCACTTCCACGGTAACGGCAGGCATCGTAAGTGCCAAAGGCCGCGAGATTAACATTTTACAAGGTAAATTTCCAATTGAGTCGTTCATACAAACCGATGCTGCCATTAATCCAGGTAATAGTGGTGGAGCTTTGGTAAACAAGTACGGTGAGCTTGTGGGCATCAACACCGCTATCCTTTCACGTACAGGTTCTTATGCTGGGTATGGTTTTGCAGTGCCTGTAGATATCGTAAAAAAAATAGTAGGTGATATCATCGAATATGGGGAAGTACAAAAAGCATTTTTTGGTGGTGAAGTGGCCGATTTTGATGCCACCACTGCTGAACGATTGGATATTGATGTAAGTAAGGATAACATCAAAGGGGTGTTGTTGGCTTATGTTCAGAAAGAAGGTTCTGCGGAAAAAGCAGGATTAAAGGAAGGTGACCTAATTCTGAAATTTAACAATCAGGAAGTAAATAGCCGTAGTGAATTTGAAGAAGAACTGAGTTACCATACTCCAGGAGATAAAATTTCTGTTACCTATAAAAGAAAGGATAAATATGGAACCGCTAATCTGACACTGACCAATAGAGAAGGGACAACAAGTATTTTAAAAAGGGAAATTTATACCTCTGAGTCATTAGGAGCTAGGTTTGAAGCCGTTCCAAAAGTAGAGCGTGATCTATTAAAAATCGACTATGGTGTACGTGTTTTCAATATTCAAAACGGTTTGATCAAACGTATAGGTATCACCGAAGACTTTGTGATTACTGATATCAACCGTAATGCTATCAAAGACCCAGAAAGATTAGCAGATGTTCTAGAGAAAATAAGGGGTAGAGTGGTTATTGAAGGTGTAAATAGCAAGGGCCGACAGGGATATTACTCGTTTTACTTGAGGTAATAAAAAGGCTGATCATTGATCAGCCTTTTTATTTATTCTTCCTTCAATCCAACAACAGGATTTGACTTCGCTACCTTCACTAGTAAAATACTCACCACTGCCCAAAGGACTGCAATAAGGATTGTTCCTGATATCATAACACTACCAAAATTTGAAGGAATATGATATGGGTATACCGTATCAAAAAAGAAACCTACCATATAATAACTTATTGGCGCACCCAAGATTATAGATAAGGTGAATAACCACATGTAATCATTTACAATATTTTTGCCAAGGTGTATTATCCTAGCTCCTAGCACCTTTTTAATGCTAAACTCTTTAACTCGACCAGATACATTAAGAGAAATAAGACCAAATAGTCCCAAGGCGGCCATAAAAACAGTAACGTAAGCAATCATTCGCCAAAACTCTCCATGCCATTTCAATGAAGCAAAATACCCTCCCCAAACATCTTCTTGAAGTCCTCCTCTAAATGGAACCTCAGGAAATAAATTTGCCCATTCCTTTTTTAAATTTCCCAACGATTCCATTTCAGTACCTTGGGTCACCTTAAATGCAATACTCTTGTAATTTTCTTCCTCAGCCAACATGAACATCATTGGCTCAATTTCGCTAGAAAAAGTACTGTAATGGAAGTCTTTAACTACACCCATAATGGTATATTTTGCACTATCAATTTCGAACACTTCATCTATTGGATTTTTTATGGACAATTGTTCCACAAACTTTTCATTCACAATCAATGAGTACTTATCAGCGGTTAAACTTTTAGTGAAGTCACGACCCGCTACTATTTGTAATCCCATCAACTCTAAATAATTGGGATCTATCATAATGGATGATACTTCATACTCTTTTTCCTGTTGTTTCAGAACTTTCAAACCCTTATGAACACCAATATGATCTGATCCACCACTTACTAGTTGTACATTAGCATATTGTTGTATGTTGTTTCTAAACTTGTCATATGAAGACCAATCGTCAACTTGTGCATACAAAACATTACTGGGGTTATAACCCCAACTTCTTTCTTGAAGGTAAGTACTGTTCTCAGTAAACATGATTGCACAAACAATCAAAATGCTTGATAGAATTAGTTGAAAGGCCAATAGCCCTTTGGTGACGAGATTCCCCTTACCAAATTTTACTTTACCTCTGAAAATATTGACCGCCTGAAAACTTGATATATATAATGAGGGGTAAAGGCCAGAAATTAAAGCCGTTACCAACATAACACCACCAAGGTAGAACCAAAGATTAACATCAAGAATATAAAACCCAGAGCTATAACCGTTCTGATATTCAAACCAAGGAACAAGAATAAATTTCCCGAAAGTCATACCCAGTACCAACGCCAATATAGTAGTCATAATATTTTCTGTCAAATATTGAAAGACCACCATGATTCGGTTGGCACCAATGGTTTTCCTCAATGCAATTTCTTTTAATCTTTTGGCGGCAGTCGCTATAGAAATATTTATATAGTTCACCGAGGCTAAAGCGAGCATAAAAATGGCCAAGATTGTCAATATGTTATGTGCCATTTTATTTGTATTGTAAAAGCGGCTAGATATGGTCTTGTTAATATCTGGGGAGCGCTGATAGAGTGTAGCAAGTGGCTCAAATTTGAAAGAGTCAACTTTCCAATCTTCCATGGCCATATTTTGCAAATTCTTATATTTTTCCATCCCCTGCTCTATTGCTGCCAGTTGTTCGTGATTATTTACCTGGATTAGAGTGGCACCTATGGATTGAGACCAATCATCAGGATTATAGCTAAGCAAGGCAATATTTAAATTCTCATAATTAACTAGAAAATCAAATCCAATGGCATGTGTACTAGGAAACTCCTCAGCCACGCCCGTCACTTTGAATACCTTCTTCTCATTGCTATTAAAGGTTACAAGTAAATCCTGCCCAATAGGATTGCTCTCGCCAAAATACTTTTTAGCCATGTCAGCACTTAAGACAATACTGGATTTATCTATTAATGATGAAGGATTTCCATCACTAAGTGGAAAAGTAAATATCTCCAGATAAGATGGGTCAACAAATGATATTCTTTCTTGAAAGACTATATCATCCCGTTTGATAACCACATTATTTTCCTGAATTCTACATACATTCTGGATCTGTTGAAAATCTTCTTTCATCATTTCACCAAGCGGGCGTGGAGAAATACCCCACTGCTGCATCTTACCACTTCGATTAATGAAAGCCGTAGTAAGATATACATTATCCTTATTTTCATGATGTTGATCGATATTCTCAACCCAGAAACCGAAAGAATATACCAGTACACAAATCCCAATGGCTATGGCTATACCTAAGATATTGATTAATGAACTTACAGGATGTTTTAATAGCCTTCTATAAGAAGTCTTTGTATAGTTATTTAACATAGTTGAAAATAATAATGATTTGATCGAAGGCCTTCTTCGTTGTGTAGTGAATTCTTCTTGAGCCATTGTCGATACTTCTCCAAATTCATTGATTGCTTTATCAAATGCTTCTTCATTTGATAAACCTTCCGACATATGATCCTCAATATGATCTCTGATATGAAGCTCCATTTCCCTAATCTCACCATCGTCAAAAGCACGGTATTTTCTTAAACTTTTTAGCCAATTACTTATTGCTTTATCTATATCAAACATGGCTTAACTATTTGTTGGTTTTACATTCCAAAGAGCATCAAGTACCGAGTTTACTTGAGACCACTGAACTTGCTCCTGTGTTAACTCTTGCTTGCCCAGTTCAGTTATTTGATAATATTTTCTTGGCCTGACAGAATCATCTTCCATTACCCAATTAGAAATTATTAAACCTTCCTTTTCTAAGCGATGAAGTACTGGATACAGCATCCCATCCGAATACTTCATTTTTCCATCTGATAGTTCTTTAATCTTCTTAATGATTAAGTAGCCGTAACTATTTCCTTGTTTCAAAATTCCAAGTATAATAGGTTTAGTTGAAGCTGCTGTTAAATTTTTTGATATTGCCATACATTCTTTTTTTAATCTATATACATAGAATACCAAAGTATAACGAATGGATAAATGAAAAGGTTACGAAAGACTGTATTATTAAAGTTAGGGTAGGGTAATTTTACTCAGATGGTAAGAAATAGGCATAAATAAAAAAACTTCCCGATAATCGCCTGCGAGAGCTGCTTATGGGAAGTTTTTTCGAATCAATCAGAACTTGATATCTAAGGTCAGGCTATTTTTTAATTATGCTATCCCCCAAATTGTGTGATTTTTCATTAATCATCGTTGTAGGCCTATTTTGAGCCATTTATCATCTAAATAAAAGTGATAATTCTTGAAAATAATTGCTCGCTTAACATTATCAGTAAGTAGAATTTTGTTTTCCACACCTGAATAAATATTATGTTGCACCAGTTTATGGTTCATAATATAGTGAATTTGATCTCCATTAAAATTGAAATATTGAATTCCAACACCTTTTATAGTCTTTAGATAGTTACCTAAATTATCAAAAATCAGAATCCCAGTTTTACTATCACTCACAAACAATAAATTCTGATATTCACGCATGTAAGTTATATCATAATTCTCAGGATCAAGGATTAAATCAAACGGCCTATTTATCTCGATTTGATTAAAATTAATATTGTACTTTTTTAGGCTAAAGTCTACATAGTCGACAAGCCAAATGTTATTGTCAAGACTAACTGTGGACATACCTACGAAATTTGAAATGTCATTGAAGTCAAAACGATTATCATTAACAAGAAATCGATCAAGAAAGGCATACTGTTGCAAACCTGAATAGAAAACAAATATCTTCAATGGATTCCAAGCCTCAAGCACTGTAATTTTACCCTTCTTAGTTGGAGAAAACCGTTCTAATCTTTCACCAGAAACTGAGTATTTGTCAATATTACCGGAGGCATCGGCAAGATAGATATTACCCAGCCAATCCACGGACATATTTTCAACCGCTCCTACTTTAATACTGTCAGTTACCAAATATTGTGATTGGCACACTTGAGCCAACAAAAGCAGTAAAATAGCTATGCTATTTTTCAAAAGTGAGTAGTTTGAAATCGTTTCCATCAAAGGTGCCATAAGTATTATAGTTTACCCATTCTCCTAAGTTGATGTATTTGCTCTGTGAACTTACCTCAAGTTCAAGGGGTAAATGCCGATGGCCAAACACATAGAAATCATGGTGAACCTGCACTTCAACCTCCTTACAGTATTGCCAGAGATATTCCTTTTCGCCTAGAAATTTATCCTCCTCTTTTTTGATATTGCTGATCCTACTTTGCCTGGACCAACTATTGGCCAATCCAATACCAAAATTGGGATGGAATCGAGCAAAGAGCCATTGGCAGATTTTTGATTCAAATATCTTCTTTAGCATTTTATACATATTATCGCCAGGCCCCAAGCCATCACCATGACCAATAAGAAGTCTCTTATCACCCACCATTAATTGAGCAGGTTTTCTATAAATGGGGATCCCCAATTCGGAAGGAAAATAATCAAACATCCACATATCATGATTTCCGGTAAAGAACACAATGGGAATACCCGAATCACGCAGTTCAGCTAATTTACCTTGTAGTCTAATAAACCCTTTTGGAATGGCATGCTTGTATTCAAACCAAAAATCAAATATGTCACCCACCAAGTAAATTGAGTGAGCATCTGATTTAATTTGGTCAAGCCATTTAACTACCTGCTTTTCCCTTGCTAGGCTAGCAGTTTTTGAAGGTGCACCCAAGTGGAAGTCAGAAGCGAAGTATATCTTCTTTCCATTCAATGAGACTATGTTATCGAGGGTATCAAATTTCATTA
Organism: Fulvivirga sp.; assembly: GCA_048268855.1. GTDB lineage: Bacteria > Bacteroidota > Bacteroidia > Cytophagales > Cyclobacteriaceae > Fulvivirga. The sequence goes on along the minus strand of JBLWUR010000001.1, from coordinate 960,193 downwards.
TTGTTAAAAATAAAAAAATCAGGCGCTTGCGCACCTGATTTCCATTCTTTTATTTCTTTGGGTATTAGTTTTTATCTTCTTCAGTGTTATCAACTTTAGGCTCTTCAGTTGCTGTAAAAGTTGCTTCAGGTTCTTTTGGAGTCTCTTCAGCCTCTTTGTTTTTACCGTTAGAACTTGTAAAAGCCTCATAAGTAGTTTGGTGTTCATAAGGTCTTTTACCAATCAACCTTTCTAAATCAGACTGGAATATTATTTCTTTCTCTAATAATTCCTTCGCAATAATTTCCAACTCCGCTTTATGTTGATTCAGGAGTTTTTTAGTTCTTATAAACTCTCCTTCAATTAACTTCCTTACCTCAGCATCAATTGTTTCAGCAGTGGACTCGGAGTAAGGCTTAGTGAAATTGTAATCACTTTGCTTAGAATCATAAAATGATACATTTCCAATCTTTTCATTCATACCATATACCGATACTATGCTATAGGCCATTTTGGTAACTCTTTCTAAATCACTCAAAGCGCCTGTAGATATTTTATTGAAAATGATCTCTTCCGCTGCTCTACCACCAAGCGCCATACACATCTCATCTAATAATTGCTCTGTTTGATATAAGAATTGCTCCTTAGGTAGATACTGAGCGTAACCTAACGCTGCTACTCCTCTAGGCACAATACTTACCTTTACCAAAGGATCGGCATGTTCCAAAAACCAACCGGCTACAGCATGTCCTGCCTCGTGGTAGGCCACAATTTTCTTCTCATCAGGAGATATAATCTTACTTTTCTTTTCGAGACCACCAATTACACGGTCAATAGCATCTTGAAAGTCTTGGATCCCAACGGCATCTTTATCTTTTCTTGCTGCAATTAATGCTGCCTCATTACATACGTTGGCAATTTCAGCTCCAGCAAATCCTGGTGTCTGAGCTGCCAATTTTTTAGGGTCAACATCTTTGGCCATTTTCAATGGCTTCAAGTGTACTTTAAATATCGCTTCTCTTCCAATAATATCCGGTTTGTCAATACTGATCTGACGGTCAAATCGACCTGGTCTTAATAAAGCCGAATCAAGTACATCAGGACGGTTAGTGGCCGCTAATATGATTACACCAGAATCAGTTGAAAAGCCATCCATCTCTACCAAAAGTGAGTTAAGCGTATTTTCACGTTCATCATTCGACCCTGGCATTTGTCCTTTCCCTCTTGATCTTCCAATAGCATCGATTTCATCAATAAATACTATACAAGGAGCCTTTTCCTTAGCTTGTTTAAATAAATCCCTAACACGAGCTGCTCCTACCCCAACAAACATCTCCACAAAATCAGATCCTGACAAAGTAAAGAATGGAACTGCAGCTTCACCTGCTACTGCTTTTGCCAATAAGGTTTTACCGGTTCCTGGAGGTCCTACGAGCAAAGCTCCTTTCGGTATTTTACCCCCAAGTTTTGTGAATTTGCCTGGTGTCTTTAAGAAATCAACAATCTCTTTTACCTCTTCCTTAGCTTCATCCAGTCCAGCAACATTGTCAAAAGTGATTTTAACTTTATTTTCAGCATCAAATAATGCAGCCTTAGATTTTCCTATGTTAAATATTTGTCCGCCAGGTCCACCTCCTCCGGTCATTCTTCGCATTAAAAACCAAAAACCAAATAAAATAAATACCAAAAAGCCCCAATTCCAGAGCATATTGGTAAAATCAGATTTGTCATCAACTTCGTAATCAACTTGTTGATCTTTGGGCAGTTTACTATTCAGTTCATCATAACTACTTATGAAACTATCTATAGTACCTACTTTCAATTTGTAATGGGGACCAGAATCTACACCAAACGCATTATTCGATTCAAGTTCAGATTTGTACTTGGCATTTTGCAATGCTTCTGGTTTCAATGTGATTTCTACATAATTTTGATTCCTAACCAACACTACACGAGCAACATCATTGCTCTTCATCATGTTTTCAAATTTGGTCATTGTGACTGGCACAAGATTAGTTGACCCATTGAAGTAGGTAATCCCAAAAATTAAAGCAATTAGACCTGCTATAATCCAAACTTGGTAGTTCGGTCTCTCTGGTTTATTGGGTATTATTTTTTTCTTATCCGACATTTTTAATTATTTGTTCAATTCAACGTACAACGTTATTCAATTAATTATGTTCAAGCTTCCACCGTTCTTATGTCGGCATCACCCCAAAGTGTTTCTAACTTATAAAACTCTCTTTTCTCCTTTTTAAATATGTGCGCTACCACATCAACATAGTCAATCAATAGCCATTCTTTATTAGCTTTTCCCTCCTGATTCCAAGGGTTTTCTTTTAGTTCCTTATGAACCTGCTCATCAACAGAATCTGCAATGGCATCAATTTGTGTATCTGATGAACCGGAGCATATGACAAAAAAGTCTGCCACTGCGTTTTTAACTTTTCTCAAATCCATCACTACTATATCAGAGGCCTTTTTCTCCTGCATGCCCCTAACCACTACTTCACTTAACTTTTTTGAAGCTGTGGAACCCTTTTTTACTGCCATTCACTATCTTTGGTTAGACTTATCAAAACTACGTAAATACTTGTATAAAATTCTTGCCAAAACTTTATTTGTAGGCAAAAAGCTCGTTTTCCTGCCATCTTGTCACTCAACCAATAAAGAGGCTGCCAAGTTCCAAAAAAATGACCACCTACCCGAAGGAACAATAGTTATCACCAATAACCAGACTGCTGGGAAAGGACAACGAGGAAATACGTGGGAATCATTACCAAATCAAAATCTCACTTTTTCCATTCTTCTCAAACCAACTTTTCTACCTGTAAGTGAACAATTTCACCTCAATATGGCTATTTCGTTAGGTCTTCTTGATTATTTAAAAACCATAAAAAAGGGGTTTTTGATTAAATGGCCAAATGATATGTATTTTCAAAATTCTAAAACGGCAGGTATCCTAATTGAGAATAGTGTAAGGGAAAATAGATTAGAAAATAGCATTGTTGGAATAGGGCTCAATGTCAATCAAACTTCTTTTCAAACCAAAAAAGCTACTTCATTATCCATGGTTACCGATAACGAATATTTGCTCAATGAAGTGTTGGAAAACTTATGCTCTTGTTTGGAATGGAGGTATATTCAATTAAAAAAAGGACAAATCAATAGCCTTAAATCAGATTATTTAAACCACCTACTTGGTTTTTGTGAGGAGCGTCTATACAAAAGTGATGAGATATTTAATGGTAAAATTATCGGGGTGACCGATGGTGGGCTCTTACAGATGGAAACTCATGAAGGTGTCCGGAATTTTGATTTTAAGCAAATTGAGTTTCTATAGTACATTACATTATTAGGTGCAGAGCGATTTATATTAAAATAATAGTTTCCTTTAACCCATGGATTATCAGAAAATACTTGAAGACATACATCAGGAAATTACACCATTGATTGGTAAAGGAACCATAGCCAATTACATTCCAGAACTAGCCTGTGTTGATGAAAATAAATTCGGCATGTATCTGCTCCTACTTGATGACAGCTCTTTTGAAGTAGGTGATGTACACGAATTATTTTCAATACAGAGTATTTCAAAAGTATTTATGCTGGCATTGATCATATCCTACATTGGTGAAAAAGTGTACGAACGAGTAAATGTTGAGCCCTCAGGCGATCCGTTTAATTCTTTGGTTCAATTAGAATATGAAGGGGGTATTCCACGAAATCCATTTATCAACTCTGGCGCTTTGGTAATAACTGATTTGATGCTCACTCACCTTGAAAATCCTAAGGACGAGCTATTAAGATTTGTGCAGGATCTGGCAGGAGACACCTCTATTTCCTATAATGATAAAGTAGCCAAGTCTGAAAAAGCCATTGGTTTTAAAAATGCTGCAATGGTCAACCTCATGAAATCATTCGGTAATATTCATCATGATGTAGATGAGGTACTAGATCTGTACTGTACCTTCTGTTCCATAGAAATGTCATGTGCACAGTTGGCCAGTGCCTTCCGGGTTTTTGCTAACCATGGGACAGGAGTTATTGACACCAAAAAGTACATTACTAAAAGTCAATACAAAAGAATTACAGCTATTATGCAAACTTGCGGTTTCTACGATGAAGCTGGAGAATTTGCATTTAGGGTAGGGCTACCTGGAAAAAGTGGTGTAGGTGGTGGTATTGCTGCCATGCTTCCTTCCCATTACAGTATTGTGGTTTGGAGTCCAGGACTAAATGAAAAAGGAAATTCCTTAGTTGGACTGAAGGCATTAGAGTTATTTACGACTAAAACTGGGACCTCAATCTTCTGAAAAAGTTGACAAAAAAAGAAAGTGCTCCGGTCAAGAGCACTTCCAAGGTCAAAAACTCAAAATAATGGGACAAGGTCTTAATTCATCCCAATAACAACACTGCTAATATAACAACAATTGAATAAAAAAGTTTGCCTACTAATTTATTTTATTTAAAACTTGTCAATAAACTATAGCCATTCAACTTCCCATTTTTAGCATAACTTTCTGATTTTACCATTCCTACTTCTTTGGCTATCCAGTCGATAGTTGAATATTCCATACTCATTACGGTCTTGCTAACAACGGTATAACTTATTTTAAAGCATTCAAAAGTACCTGCAGGTGTAGTAATCTTTTCCTTTGACAAAACTTTTCTGTCTTTTATGCGAGTTTCCATAGTGAAAGGAATATTTCCACTTATAGTAAGGGAGGCTTCTTTTAGCTCCTGACCTACTTCTAAATCGGAGGGTATTTCCAAATTTTCAGTTTCTATTTTCATATCCATGTCCTTGAATGATTTCAGCATCTCCTCTGGAAAAAAACGTGACATATCAAGACTTATTACACCATTATCACACCCCATACTTATTTCTTTCTCAAAATCTAGTTTGTCTTTTTTATCGTAATTCTGCATTTTGAGAGAGGCTTCCCATCCGCTTGGGTTCAACTTTAGTGAAGTAACCTCATTAACTTGACGTGAAGTAATTTTATCGTTTGAACCATAATTAGTAATCTCCCATTGGCTTCCTTCTTTGAAATTATAAAAGGGATTACATTGACTATAAAGTGTGCTCGTGGCAAGTAAAAGGGCAATCAACGTGTATTGTATTTTTCGCATATTACTATTCTTTTGATTTAGATAAAGTTAATAATTACAAAACAAATTATTCCCACGCAATTAGTGTAGTTATTAAAATACATCCGAAAATGTGTCCGATTACGATCATTTTTGTACATATTAGAACATAATCTTTGTTATAATATGTGAACCAAGCCTCCTACGGCTTTGGCATCATTTTTAACATAACTGGCATTAACCTAAACTATTCACCTGTGGACAAAGAAATTGGAAAAATTCTCATGATAGATGATGATGAGGATGTGTTATTAGCAGCCAAGCTTTTGCTTAAAAAACATGCTCATCAAGTTATCATTGAGAAAAACCCTAAAAAAATACCCTTTCTGCTTAATAACGATACATATGACGTAATACTTCTGGATATGAATTTCAGTAAAGACATTACCAGTGGTAAGGAAGGTTATTTTTGGTTAAGTCAAATATTGGAGCATGATCCCTCAGCCGTTGTTATATTAATTACGGCTTTTGGTGATGTTGAGATGGCCGTAAAAGCACTTAAAGAAGGTGCTACAGACTTTGTGTTGAAGCCATGGCAAAATGAAAAACTACTGGCCACCATTTCCACAGCCATAAAACTTAAGAAATCATACAAGGAGGTTGATAAACTAAAAAAAGCAAAACAACAGCTAGAAGCTGAAATAAATCAACCCTTTAAAGACATTATTGGTAATAGTAAATCTATCAAAGAGGTATTTAATTTAATAGATAAGGTAGCAAAGACCGATGCAAACATTTTGATATTAGGTGAAAATGGTACTGGAAAGGAGTTGGTGGCACGCGCTATTCATCAGCGATCGTTGCGCAAAGAAAATACCTTTGTAAGTGTTGATATGGGAGCCATTACCCAAACATTATTCGAAAGTGAGCTTTTCGGTCATAAAAAAGGATCTTTTACTGATGCTAAAGAAGACCGGTCAGGCCGATTTGAGTTAGCCAATGGAGGAACTTTGTTTCTTGATGAAATTGGAAACCTTAGCTTGCCGTTACAATCCAAACTATTGACTGTTTTTCAAAATAGGGTGGTCACTCCAATTGGATCAAATCAGGCGATTCCTATAGACATCAGATTGGTATGTGCTACCAATATGGATATCCACTCTATGGTTAAGGATAATACATTTAGACAAGATCTACTTTATCGAATCAATACTGTAGAGATTCGTATACCTCCCTTGCGCAATAGAGTTGAGGATATTCCTCTACTCGCTAATCATTTTCTAAGAAGTTACTCTAAAAAATATCGAAAAGAGGTTACCCAAATCACAGCAGAGGCGATGTCATCGTTGCAAAAGTATGATTGGCCAGGAAATATCAGGGAGTTACAACATGCCTTAGAAAGGGCGGTGATTATGAGCGATAATCAAGTACTAGACGTCAATGAATTTTTCTTTTTAAAAGGAGGAAGTGATGTTGGATCTAATGACCTGGATTCTGATAATTTAAATCTTGATGAGGTAGAAAGAAATGTAATAAAGAAGGCCATTAATATCCACGGTGGAAATATTTCAAAAGCTGCCAAGGAACTAGGACTTACTAGGGCGTCACTGTACAGAAGGCTCGAAAAGCATGGATTTTAGCAATGTAAAAACCGCCATTCTCTTTAGGGTCGGTGCCCTTTTGGCCACCATCTTTTCATTGTCATTTCTTTTTGCCAATGACGGATTCTTTATTACAATTTTAATTCTGATCATTCTTTTGGTGATACAAGTGGTTTCAATGATCAAATACATGTCTCATGGAAATGAAGAAATTATAAGCTTCCTTGATTCAATAGAACATGATGACATTACCCATCGGTATAATACTGACTCTAAGAATGAAGATTTAAACCGACTCAATAAGGCTTTGAACTCTGTACTTCAGAATCTACAAGAAGTGCGCAAAGAAAAAGAAGCGGACTTTCAATATTTGAAAAACATAGTGCAGCACATTGGTATTGGGTTGATCACTTTTGATAAAAAAGGTAAGGTACAAATTATCAATACATCAGCTAAAAAACTACTTAAAGTAAGCATACTAGAAAATATTGCGGACTTAAAACCGCTCAGTGAAAGCCTCGTTGATATATTCCTCCGACTACGCACTGGTGGGCGTGATCTTATAAGGCTTGAAGTTGGTGGTGATATTGTGCAATTGGCTGTATATGCTATTGAATTAACCCTTCGTGGAGAAATGTACAAACTAGTTTCAATTCAAAATATTCAGAATGAGCTGGAAGAAAAAGAAATGGAAGCTTGGCAAAATTTGGTACGGGTGCTGACTCATGAAATAATGAATTCTGTGACGCCAATATCTTCACTTGCTAATACCGTAGAAGATGAATTAAAACTACAACTGAACAATGATCAGGATATAAACAAAATTTCCAATGAGGATATGGAGGACTTACATTTGGCAGTTCAAACCATTAAAAAAAGAAGTCAAGGATTAATTCGTTTCGTGCAAGATTTTAGAAACCTTACGCATATCCCAACACCTAAAATTTCTGAAATAGAGGTGAAAACATTATTAGATGAAATGTTGATCCTGCTTAGAAAAGAAATTGAAGAAAATAATGTTTGTGCTTCTATAAAAGTAGATCCGTTAAATATGACGATTAATGCTGATAAAGATTTAATAGAACAAGTATTAATCAACTTAATAAAGAATGCGACTCAAGCATTTGATGAGCAAACGAATAAATTAGTGGAAATTAAAGCTTACTTTGATGAAAAAAGTAGACCAATTATTTCTGTTAAAGACAATGGCACTGGAATCGATGATGAGGCTATGGAGAAAATATTCATACCTTTTTTCACTACTAAAAAAACTGGCTCTGGGATTGGTTTAAGCCTTTCTCGTCAGATTATGCGTCAACATCAGGGGACATTAGGAGTGAAATCAAAAGCAGATGAAGGTACGGAGTTCTTTTTGAGGTTTTAATTAATTTCATAGATTTACGGACTGTTAACACAAACAACCAAATGGATATAAATAATAAAATCACCAAAATATTAGTGGACAAATTAGGCATCGCAGAAACTGAGGTTACATCTGATGCGAACTTTGTCAAAGATCTGGGCATTGACTCACTTGATTATGCCGAATTGGTGATGGAATTTGAGCAGACATTCAATATCCGTATTCCTGATGAAGATGCCGAAAAGCTTCAGACTATAAATCAAGCAGTAGCTTACATCGGGGGAAAAATGAAGGAGAATTAAACTTCCACAGCCATTTTCTCTTCAATCTTTGCAAAAAATTCCGGACAACATGCCTTGATTTCAGTTCTCAAAACTGACATCTTGGAGGTGTTGACATGTAAAATAACTTGACTTTCAGACTTACAGCAGGGGCATGTTATTTCACCAATATCCGTACGTAAGCACGTACATAGCATATTGGCTATGTGTGCTTCTACATCTGTGATATTGGCGTTGTCTAAACTTACTGTGACGTTCATAATTCTTTGACTACAAAATACTGAAATGGTTTAATTACTCTTGATGCTAAAACCTTTACAAAGGTCACCATTTTATTTTAAAAAAGACTCAGGTGACTCATAATAGCTACATAATTTAACACTTTTTGTCAATTCTTTAGTAGCAAGTGGCAAAGATATTTTACTTCCTTCCGCTACCAATGCCCACCCATTTCTACTTTCTTCCCAATGTACCATCCATTTATCAGTGCCAAAAAGCAGGATATCTCCCTCATATATTTCTGAACCACTTTTATCAAAATGTCCGGTAAACTGAAGTAAAACATGGTCCTTCTTCACCAAATATCCTTTCACACACTCTATTTGATTGAGACGCATTAAAAGTTTAGTTTCTTTATTCCATGCCTTAAACTTAAAACGCCTCCCCATCAGATAAATATAAATATTTTTTTAATTATTTAAAGATATTGTTTAATTTTTAACTTTTAAAAGATTGGACTCGATTTGTTTCCTAATCATCGTCTAAAGTTAAATGATTTCACAGGTAGAAATTAAAGAAGGCTTTATTTGAGAAAAGGATTATAAATGCTAATTATTGTATCAATAACGCCTAATCGAATAGTGATTAAATGAATAAAGATAAAAATCCAGAAATTCAGCCAAATAATCCCCTTCATGGCATCAGGTTGGAAGATATTGTCATCTATTTGGTTGAAGAATATGGATGGGAAGATTTGGGTGAAATGGTAAATATTCGGAGTTTTAATAACAATCCATCGATTAAATCAAGTCTGAAATTTCTGAGAAAGACACCGTGGGCAAGAGAAAAAGTAGAGAAACTTTATTTGAAATCTAAAAAATAGTTGAACGGATCTTCCTAACCTCCTTTGCAAACAGGATACTTACCAGAAGCCCCATGAGGGAGAAGCCCATTAACACTAGAAAAACATATTGGTGGCCTTGAGTACCCGGATATGTATCGAGTAAAAACCCCATCAATGGGCTCATAAAAACATCCGGAGTAAACCCAACTACAGACATAATACCCACCGCAGTGCCAGTAGATACTATAGGAATACTGGCTTCTTCCATTAATGCAAAGTATATTCCTCGGATACCATAAACACCAATTAAAGTAGTAGACAATAGTGTGAGTGCCAGCCAAGTGATATGATTGAGCACACCCAGATAAATAAGTAGTCCTCCGATACACATTAGTAAAAAACAACCTCTTGTAATTTTTGAGCCATCAAAACGATCGGCCATAAATCCAGCTAATACGGCAAATATTGGCCTCATCCAGAGGGCCATTGTACCTACACCTGCAGCAGCAACCTCATTGAAGCCGAGCACCTCATTGGCATATAGTGAGTAATCGTCAGTGATTTTATAGCCAACATAAGCACAAACAATAATAAAAGCTTGCATCCAGATTGTAGGCGTTTTCAAAAGCTTGAGCATTTTGGCGATTGTTGGCTGTTCACTTTTTTGGATTCTTGTAATCCCTTTGGGGATGGTAATCCATATTAAACACCCAATTAAAAAAGTAATGACCGATGTAATCAGGATAACTATTTGAAAGGAATGGTTTCTAAGTGCTGGAGAGGTGATGGCCTCACTACTTGTAAAGTGTGAGAATATAAAAAAAGACAGCGTTGCGAGTAGTGCCGCTGCCAACCCTCTACCGCCTTCTAACAACCCAAATGCTCTGCCCTGAAATCCTGCGCCACCCCATTCCCTAGTTGTTCTTATTAAAGCAGCCCAGAATAAGAAAATAGTAGTGAATCCCCAAAACCCATAGAGAAAAGGAAGAATATTATGAGGTGGAATAATTGCCATGATTAATCCACCAAAAGCCGTAAGCCAAAGTGAATAGGACATTAAATTTCGTGAAGGAAATCGATCGGCCAGTGCCCCTCCAAAAAAGTAAGAAATCATTGCGACCACACCATACACAGAAAAATAGGTGCCCAACTCAAAATTGGTAATATCAAGGACTTTTAATAGTGTTGGGCGGAATACACGGGCTAGAACAAATGGCAAAAAGAAGATTACCTCCCCTGCTAAAATTAGTGAGCTAAGTACTTTTGCCTTTTTGCTAATTGACATTTATCAAATATAAAAACATGTAAATAGATAAAGTAAAGTTCAATACTTATTGACACAATATTAGCTAAACGGACAAATTGAAACTATTTTAGAGTATATGGTCGAAATTCTATGAGATATAATTACAGCCTGTATATTTTTTTAAACATTACGATGGCGTTTATATTTATTCTAAATATAGATACTATCGCACAAGAGCCATTTAGAGATGTGGCTGATAGTTTGAATATTAATCATGGTTTTGGCTATGGCACCTCTGGAGGAGGAGTTAGTTTTTACGATTTTGACCATGATGGTTGGGACGACTTAACGTTTGCAACAGAAGCAGGTCAGCCAATACAATTCTATAAAAATAATCAAGGGAATTTTGAAAGAGTTTACCCTATCGAAAATCTATTTGAAACCAAGCAAGTACTTTGGGTAGATTATGACAATGATGGAGATGCAGATTTATTTGTTACTAGTTTTTCAAAAAACTTGTTGTACGAAAATAATGGTCAATTCGTATTTGAAGATGTCACGGAAAAAGTAAAACTACCAATGAGTGAAGAAACTACTCATGGTGCTATGTGGGGAGATTACAATCGTGATGGATGGCTGGATTTATATGTTACTGATAGAAAGATAGGGACAGATTTCAAGAATGTATCCAATCACATGTACATGAGCATTGGGGGTGAATATTTCATGGATGTTAGTGTGAGAACAAATACTGCAGATTCAGCCAAAGCCCCTTTCTGCTCTGCATTCTTAGATATTAATAATAATGGATGGCAAGATATATACACTGCACAAGATAGGTATCTAAAAAATACCTTACTTAAAAATCTCGGAAACGAAACGTATAGTCATTTGGGAGCCATGTCAAATACGAATTTGGCAATGAATGCAATGTGTGTTGCTGTTGGTGATTACAATAATGATGAATGGCAGGATATCTATGTGTCTAATTCACCAGAAGGGAATGCCTTGTTTAAAAATAATGGTGATGAAACTTTTACAGAAGTTGCATCTGAATCAGGAGTGGGATTTTATCAAATTGGATGGAGTTCAAGTTTCTTTGATTATGACAATGACGGACTTTTGGATTTATATGCGTGCAGTATGAACGGAAAAAATCAATTGTACAGGAATATAGATAAAATCAATTTTGAAAGTATAAATAGTACAGGATTAAAAAAAGATACCGTAACTAGTTTCTCTAATGCTGTCGGTGAAATAAATAATGATGGATATCCTGATTTTGTAGTAAACAATGCAAATATTTTTAAATCTACCCTATGGTTGAATTCAGGCGATTTTGGAAATAACTGGATTAAAATTTCATTAGAGGGCATCTATAGTAACCGAGACGGTATAGGCACACGGATAGTAGCATACTGTGGTGATGATAAATATTCTAGATATACCCATTGTGGCATTGGTTATTTAGCACAGAATTCCCAACATGAATTAATTGGAATTAACAAACACACAAATATAGATTCACTTAAAATTTATTGGCCAAGTGGTTTGGTTGATCAATTTTACAACCCGCCAATTAACGCTAAACTATCAATTGTGGAGGGCCAAAAAAGTGTGTTTAATCCAAAATTGAGTATTAATGGAATTGTTGAATTGTGCGAAAATGATACGATATTAATCAATTGCAATATTTTTAGTAACAGGCTTAAATACCATTGGTCTTCTGGAGACAATTCCGCAATTTCTAAAATATATCAACAGGGAGTATATTATTTAGATTTGGAAGATCTTCAAGGGTCATTATATAGATCAGACACTGTTGAAGTGGTAATGATTGATAGTCCAGAAATATCTTCCGTGATTAATGATATCAGTTGCAATAATCAAGAAGATGGCAGTGTCCAAATTGAAATTACTGGTGGTCATCCTCCTTATATGATCAGTTGGAATAATAACTCAAATGGTTTGAAAATAGAAAACTTAAAATTTGGAGATTATAAAGTAGAAGTAATAGATGATATTGGCTGTTTCACAAATCAAACATTCACCCTGAAAAACCCTGAACCGATTAATGTTATTACAACAGTAGAATCTGATTTAAATAATAATTCAACCGGTTCTATTAAACTATTAGTAAATGGAGGTACGCCCCCATATTACTATTTATGGAAAGACTTCCAGTTTGACAATACAGCTGAGATTAACAATCTTTCCGCAGGAGTATATGACGTTATTGTTTTGGATAACAATGAATGTGAAAAGTATGTTAAAATTGAAGTTAAAAAAACTATTATACTCGGGGTTGAAAATTCAATTATAGAAACCAGTGTTTATCCAAATCCTGCAAGTAATTTTATACTAATAGAGGATAACCATTCAACCGATAATAATGTAATACTTATTGACCTTTATGGGAAAATTTGGTTTAAAAGTAACTTTAAGAAATCAATTAAAATTGATCTCTTAAACCAACCGAATGGTATTTATTTATTAAAGGTCAATGACAAAACAAGTAAAATAATTGTCAGTCATTAATATTACATCCTCTCAATAAAACTAAGTAAATTTTCCTCTACCTTCTTACGATCACTCCAAAGTTCACGACTGAATATTCCTTTAAATTTCCATTGTTTCTTACTTAAAGTAAATGGAGTGTATACATGAATATCCTTTATTGAAGGGCTCTGAAAATACAACTCATCGTCTGTTAATATTAGTGCTTTATACTCATCATCGTGCATCACCGTTAGGTCTGCAAAAGGTAATTCTTCAGTTAAGCAATAGCCATCTAATTGGTCATTCGTCCATTTTTGTAATGAGCTTTTTAAATACCATCCTGCATGATGGATTTTTGACTCGTGTAAAGTGGGCACAAATTTACCATTGCTCACCATATAGGCATATTCAAGGTATTTTTTTAATATTTTAGGACCATCGTTTTTACTGTCATCCACTTTAAGCTGCTGGGGTAATATACTGCTAACTATCATCACTTTTTCACGTGCTCGAGTAACTGCTACATTTAGCCTGTTCTCACCATGTATGGCATTCAAACTACCAAACTGCATCACCATTTTTCCTTTTTTATCAGGTGCATAAGCAGTAGAAAAAATGATAATATCTTTCTCATCACCCTGTACATTTTCTATATTCTTCACAAACCAATCAGAGGGCCATACCAGTTCGTTTTCCAGAAAACGCTCGTCTATCTTATCAAGGATATATTGCTGTTGTTTAGCATTGAATGTAACTACACCCACTTCTTTTTTAGCTCCTCTTTCCAAAATATCAATTAATATATCCACCACCTTATGCGCCTCAATATCATTGATATTGTTTTCCCAGACGCCATCTACTTTGATGTAATTAATACCTGGAACATTGTTATTGACCACTTCAAAGTCTGGCAATAATTTTAGTTTGCCATCGTAAAAATATTTGTTAGAAAAGTCTATCAAATCCAGGGACTGACTTCTGTAATGACCATTCAACTGGATACTCATAAGGTACCTATCGGCCAATTCAAGTAAGGAATCTACTTCCAAATCAGGATCTTCTATTTCATCATCAAAACGCACCTGATAAAGATCATTGGGTCGTAACTGCTTATTATCCCCTGCAATCATCACACTTCTTCCTCGGTACATAGCCGGTATTCCTCTTTCCGCAAAACATTGAGAGGCCTCATCGAATATGACCAAATCAAAAATCTCTCTCATAGGGAATATTGCTGATACTGACTCTGGTGAAGCCAACCAGCATGGCATTAAGTCAAATAATTCCTCACTATAATTAGCCAGAAGTTTTCTGATCGGCCATACTCGTCTCTTCTTAGTGGTTTGATGGTACAAATCCCTATAGGTAACCATATTATTGAGCCTGTTATGCTCCGCATGGGCATACGTTCGTTCACGTGACCTTAGTAAGAGCATATCATTGCTTACTAATAGCTTTTCACGAACACATGCCTGTAATTCGGCTTCCAGTTTCTTAAATTTCTTTGAGGACACCGACCTTAAAATTGGGTATTTGGTTTCAATATGATCAATCCAGGCCAATCTCAAGCTATTTTGAAAGATCGCTGTGAGTATTTTGGGTTCAGTGATAGACGTTTCTTGGATTAACTTATCAATGGCATTAATCTCTGTGGTAGACATTTTATCTCTAACTCTATCAAATTCACACAGGGATTCAAAATCCTTTTTCAGCGATTCGTTCATTCGCATCGCATGTTCGGTATTTTTTTCAATCGAACTGATTTGATTTTCAGTGAGGTATATCAGCCACTTTTCTTTCTTCTGAGGGATTTCTTTAATGATGTCAAACAACATTTCTATGCCGTCTTTAAACTCCTTGTATTCCATTTTCTGAACATTGAAATACTGTTTGAAATTCCTCAGTGAATTAAATATGAGCTTGGCTTTAATCGACAATTTTTGGATATGAAACCAAGTTTGAAAATGAACTTTCTCATAAGATTCAGGGATACCCGTAATCCACTGTCGGTTTCTAATTTTTGTGAGATTGTGCTCAATATTCAATCTGTTATCTATTCTTTCCACCAACGCGTTAAACCCAGCTCGGTCACGCTTCAATCCATTTTCAACTAAAACTCTTTTAATGAGAAACTTATCTTTTGAAAATAAATTCCATCGAATAAAGCGGAAAATGTTTCTTCTAGCATTCATACTTCTTTGTAAAGTCTCTTGAAACTTACCGAGTTGATCAGAAGATAAGGACACCTCGGGGCCTTCACCTTTGTAGCACTCCATCAATATCCTTTCAATGTTTGAAAGCCATAGATTACTGGTATCTGAATCAGGAAAGGCAGACATGTGCTTAAAGTATTCATAAGCCTGATCATTCTTAAGGGTTCCAAGCATTTCCACAATGCTGTCTCGTTTGCTTAAGACGAACTCAAAATCCTCAAAGGTAAGTCTCGACCCTACCACTTTCTCAGCTCTTTCCGCTATCTCATCTTGATATGCAGGTATTTCTTTTAAGATCTCCTGCATTGTACGCAGTTCAGCAATACCAAAGTCTTTAAATGACCTTCTATCATTCCATTCGTAATCTGAACGACCAAAGTTCTGAATGTACTCCGTATAATCTTGAAAATTATGCAAGAAGGTATCCAGTTCATTAAATTTGAACTGGGTATATTCCTGTTTAAAGTTGATGGAGTCCCCATCAATATCAGATGTGAGGTATAATTCTTTTACAGAAATTCCACATTCACTTTCATCAAATAGGGCAAACTTAAATTCTTCTAGTTCTTCAGCAATTTGATCTATACGTCTGCTTACTTGCAGAAAAGTACGCTCGAGTTGAATAGTGTCGAGCCCATTATTCTGCATTTTGTATTCTTCAATGCGGCTTATCTGTTTGCTGATCTTTTCAAACACTAATTTTCTGTCGTTTTTGAAATCGTGTACAAGTCCGATAAAAGGAGTCATTTCTTTTTCTTTCATCCTATCATAGACCACATCGAGGGCAGCTCGTTTTTGACTGACAACCAGTACTTTTTTTCCAGTAGCAATGTGATCAGCAATTAGATTACAAATCAATTGTGATTTTCCCGTTCCTGGAGGACCTTGCACCACTATTGAATTTCCTTTTTTTATCGCTTTTAGGGCATTTTCCTGGTGGGCATCCATCTTAAATGGAGTAAAAGTTTTTTCTTCATCAATGCTATCTAAGAATGAATGTTTATAATCTGGCTCAATCTCTTTAAGTGATCGATCGACAAAAAAATCTTCAATATCCTTGACTTCTCCCCCATTTATTAGTGCGGTGTAATCTGGCACCAAATAAGAGCCTGACTGTGGAAAAATACCAAGTACAGCTTGAGGAAATAACTTGAGTTCTCCATCGGATTGCTCTTCAATGAAATCTGCTTTTTTATATTCAGTAAACTTTTGGAGTACATCAAGAAAATTATCCTGATTGAAATTTATTTCGACATCACTTTCTTTGAAAAATTGGTAAAGTGATGTCCTGAAAACTGTGCTGTCCGTATCAAAATCCTCCAGATTTCGATCAATAAAATCATCACTAAGTTTAATGTTATTATAATGTGAATAGGCAAGTAAAAATGATTTGTTTAGAGAAACCCCATCTTCCGTTCTAGGCCGAAGCATCCATTTCCCATTTTTGAGGTCTAGATCAACCGGAAAAAATAATAATGGGCATCTAATTGGTGTTCCATCTGAAAGATTTCCTTTAACAAAAGGCCATCCTACATATAAATCCTTGGTTCCTCGCTCTTCAAGAATAAATTTCTCTGTACGGGAAATCTTTTTGAGCTGATTGCTCACTCGATTTGTTTCCTCATCACGACTATCGAATTGCTGGCAAAGCACTTGTCTACTTCCCTCAATAAGTGATTCAATAATGCTAAATGAACCTGACTTTACAATAAAATTAAAATCATGAATGTCAATAAATTGATCTTTATTTAGCCGCAGCAACAACAAAGAGCGATTATTTGACGACAGGTTAGTCAGTCTTTTTAGATAAGATTTTAATACTTCATGCATAAGGACAAACCAAGTAACTGAAAAATAAGAAATAATTGAGACTCTACTTGGATAATTATTAAGGATTGAATTTAAGGTAAGGTAATATCTTTGCCATTCGTAACGAATCAATGAGCTTGATATTTTCCAAATCTGATGGACCTTGCATTTTACCATGTTGAAATTGATAGGCAATCATAGACTTAGCCAATGATCTTCCTATGTATGGATGCTTTGAAAGCACATTTTCGTTTAAAATATTCACCTCAATTTGTTTGGGGATAAAGTCATTTTCAATAACCGCCAAGGTGTCTAATGCCAGTAAAACCGAGTCTTGAAGTCCATATATATCTTTGAATTGGCTTTTGGAGATAAATCCACCTAGAGCCTCACGGTATTTGATTATCCTTTTAGAAATTGTAGGCCCAATGCCTGGAATTTCTTTGAGGGTAATGGTATCGGCTATGTTTATGTCAAACATTTCTAGCTTACGCTTGAATGCTTTATGTGAATATTTTACTGGACTTTCACTTTCAATTTTCTCAAATCGCTTTTTTTTAAACTTTGCAAATTGATGGACTTTGTAGAATTCTTCTTTTCTCTGGATCGAATCAAAATATATATTCTTTTTCATTACAGACACCAGACTGTCTAACTTGTTTATATCTAGTTGATTCTCAATGGGATTAAATATCCAAGCTTGGTATATATATGGAGAAATTAATAAACTAAGGGCCAATGGAATAAGAACAATCATGCCATTTGCCTCAGATTTTGAAAATCCAAAATAACTCCTTATCCAATGATTAAGTCTATTCATATAATAAATACTAATATATAATTCATTATAATAACATAATATTTATACTTAATTATTTTCCTGATTAAAGTCATTTATAATATTGACATCAATTAATGTTTTAAAATGTTGACCCTTTAAATTTGTAACTGTTTAATTATTAGAGTAGGCAACCCTATTTTAATAACTCCCGTTATTTGGGACATTAAGGCTTTAGATGTTAATTCCAAAAGCCTTATTTGAATAAATTCTAAATAATAATTGCTGGTTTCATTCTACTTCAATCCTCATTAAATTTGTGGCGCTCATGGAGAACATCTTCAAAATAACTGGTCTATCATTTAAAAGCACACCCATAGAGGTGAGAGAAAAACTTGCATTGGACGAGGCGCAAGCTAAGCGACTGATGCAATTCTTAAATGAAAATACTAAGGCTTCAGATTTGATGGTACTCTCCACTTGCAACAGGACTGAGATATATTATAGCCATTCATCTGACCTTAATAATGAAATTGCTACTGGTCTTTCCTTAATAAAAGGTGTTGATAAAACTGAGATCATGTCTTACTTATCATGTCGAAATGATAATGGTTCGGCAATTGAACATTTAGTAAATGTTTCAATGGGACTTGATGCACAGGTAGTTGGAGATATTCAGATAGCTAATCAAGTTAAAAAGGCTTATCAGTGGAGCGCTGATGAGAATGTTGCTGGTCCATTTTTACATCGATTGATGCACTCAATATTTTTTGCAAATAAAAGAGTGGTGCAGGAAACGTCATTTCGTGATGGGGCTGCATCTGTATCTTATGCAACCAAGGAGTTAATTGAGGACATCACTGCCGAAATCGTACAACCAAAAATATTAATTCTTGGTTTGGGAGAGATTGGACAGGATGTATGTAGAAATTTAGTTGGAAGTAATAAGCACGTTGTTATAGCCAATAGAACCAGAGAAAAAGCCATTTCACTTGGTAAGGAATGTAATTTCAATACCATTGAGTTTGCTCAAGCTCTTGAAACCATTGGGGAATATGATGTAATTGTTTCCTCAGTAGCATTTACAGAGCCTATCATTACCAAAAGTATGATTGCTGAACTAGAACTTCTTACTTATAAATTTTTTATTGATCTATCTGTTCCTAGAAGCATTGAAACAAGTATTGAAGATATAAACGGAGCATTACTCTATAATATTGACAATATCCAAAGTAAAGCTTCAGAAGCATTAAACAAAAGGATAGCTGCCATCCCTGATGTTCAATCCATTATAGCAGAAACTCTAGAAGATTTAGAGAATTGGTCTAAAGAAATGGTAGTATCTCCTACTATCAAAAAACTAAAGAGTGCTCTAGAGACAATCCGACAAGAAGAAATACAACGTCATTTGAAGGACATCGATAGCAATGAAGCTAAAGTTATAGATACTGTGACCAAGAGTATGATGCAAAAAATAATAAAGTTGCCTGTTCTTCAACTTAAAGCAGCCTGTAAGCGTGGTGAGGCTGAAACACTCATTGATCTCCTCAATGACCTGTTTGATTTGGATGCCCAAAAAGAAAGAAAATAACTTTCTGTTTTTAGGATTCCTTATAATATCCGATAACGACAATAATTGTTATCTAAATTCCTATTTTTAATACTCAATTAAAATTTACACTTATGTCGAAAAAATTAGTCATTGCTGCGTTTATTTTAAGCTCTACACAGCTATTTGGATGGGGCCTTACTGGTCACCGGGTAGTTGGCCAAGTGGCAGAAAATCACCTTTCAAAAAAAGCCAAAGCAAAAATCCAATCCATACTTGGAGATGAAACATTGGCTATAGTAAGTGTCTGGATGGATGAAGAGCGATCTAACCCTAAATATGACCACGCTATAGACTGGCACTGGGTAACGATTCCTGATGGGATGACCTATGCTGAAACAATTAAAAACCCAAATGGAGATGTTATATTAACAATCAACAGATTGATTGCGGAATTAAAGACTGGAGGACTTACTAAAGAACAAGAAGTTGAACGCATTAAAATGCTTGTCCATTTTGTTGGTGATATACATCAACCACTACATGTAGGTAAAGAAGGAGACAGAGGTGGCAATGGGGTGAAAGTAAAGTGGTTCTGGAACAGCACCAACTTACACTCCGTCTGGGACTCAAAAATAATAGATGATAAACAATTCAGCTATACCGAATTAGCAACGGCAATAGATCACCCGAATAAAGATCAAATCAATCAGTGGCAAGCTGATGGAGTATTGGTTTGGGCTAATGAGTCCATAGCTTTGAGAGATCAAGTATATAACCTTCCTGAAGATAATGAACTCAGTTACCAATACTTGTACGATAACTGGGGTACTGTCCAACAACGTCTACTTAAAGCAGGGGTACGGCTTGCTGGCATTTTAAATGAAATCTACAATTAATGAATAAGTTAGAACAGTCTACATTTGACTTTCTAAGTCTCTTAGGTAAAAATAATAATCGCGAATGGTTTAATAAGAACAAAGAGCATTATTTAAAAGCCCATGAAAACGTAATTAATTTTGCGGAAAGCCTTTTAATGGAAATGAGGCGCCATGATGATATTGAAACCCTCTCAGGAAAAAAATCACTTTTTAGAATTTATCGTGATGTACGTTTTTCAAAAGACAAATCACCATATAAAAATCACTTTAGCGGCAGCTTTAAAAGAGCCGGGCAATTATTAAGAGGAGGTTATTATTTTCATCTGGAACCTGGTAATGTTATGATAGCGGGTGGCTTTTTTTCACCCGCCAAAGAAGACTTACTTAGAATTAGAGAAGAACTTTCTGCTGATGATCAGCCACTTAGAAAAATATTAAACAAGTCTGATTTTAAACAAGCTTTTGGTAAGTTACAAGGCGAGCAATTAAAAACAGCGCCTAAGGGATTTGATAAGGATCATCCTGCAATAGATTTAATTAGATACAAGCAGTTTTATGTAACCCATAAGTTTGACGATAACGAGGTTTTCTTACCTGACTTTGCGAAAAATATATCAAGTACATTTTCCCTTTTACGCCCCTATTTCAATTATATGAGCGATGTTTTGACCACAGATGCTAACGGTCAAGCACTTATAAAATAACTAGATATTTATTCTGCAAATAACTTCATACAAGCGGTATAAATCGGTTTATTTGTACTTAATGCAAAAATTAGAAAATCGTTTTTATCTTTTCATTGTCATCTTAATTCTAACTGTTTCATCAACTCAGGGACAGGGTTTTAATGACTATATAAAAGTGCTAAAATCGGTTAATGTTGCTAATCAAAAGCAACCCGTGGGTCTCTATTTAATAGAAGTAGAAAAGGACACAAAACTTTCCTCTTTAAGAGAAAGTGGTATTGAAATCAAACGTAGAATATCAGATAATTTACTGGTTATAAGCACTACAAATTCAATCGAACCACTCAAATTTATCACAAACAGTTGGGGTGCCAACAACAAATGGAAGCTGAGTAATGAATTACTTTTCAATGAAAGGTGGCCTTCAACACTTACAGTAAAGACTAAGCCCGGAAGCTCACCAAATCGCGATTGGATTCGGGTTGGAGAAAATATTTATATAGTTAACAACAAGAAAAAAAATGAAAATGAGAGCCTAATCAATGATTTAAACATCATTTACATTGGATCCGAATCCAACGATGCTCTACTGGAGTCACGAGTATTGGATATGAATTTAAATCCGAATAAGATTAACTTAATCCATCGAGAATTTCCTGAGGTTAATGGAGAGGGGATTACAGTATCAATTAAGGAGCAGCAATACAATCCACTTGATATCGACCTAATTACACGTGATGTGGCTTCCAATTTATCATCACCTGATGAAAATAACCATGCCACTGAAATGGCCACTATTATTGCAGGTGCGGGAAATTCATTTATAACAGGAAGAGGTGTGGCCGATCATGCGATGGTCACGTCCTCAGATTTTGAGAACGTGCTGCCTGATAAAGATATTGACTACCAACAGTTAAACGCCTTTGTTCAAAACCACTCCTATGGAACTGAAATTGAAAATTTTTATGGCTCTAAAGCAGAGGCTTTTGACCTTAGCGCAAATAATAACCCTACATTATTACATATCTTTTCATCAGGTAACCAAGGCTTAGAAACTACAACTGAAGGCACTTATGCCGGCATAGATGGATATGCCAATTTATCTGGCAATTTTAAAATGGCTAAGAATGTTTTGATTGTTGGCTCCATAGATACCGTTGGAAATATTCCTGTATTTGTATCAAATGGCCCTTCATACGATGGGAGAATAAAACCAGAGATTGTGGCTTACAGTGCAGTTGGGTCCTCCAACTCCTCAGCGCTGGTTTCTGGAGTAACTACTTTACTCCAACATCAATATAAGTTACTAAAAGGCGATCTACCAGCCTCTGCACTTGTCAAAGCATTGTTAATCAATGAAGCGGATGACGCCAACACCAAAGGGATAGACTTTAAAACCGGTTTTGGCAATGTTAATGGATTCAAGAGTTTAAAGGCCATTCAGGAAAATCGATATATCAGTGGTTCAATCAATAATGGAGGCGAAGTATTTTTTGATATTAATGTACCTTCAAACAGCCAGAATTTAAAAATTACGCTTGTTTGGAATGACCCTGCCGGCTCAATTAACAGTCAGAAGGCATTGGTTAATGATCTGGATTTAAAAATAAATAATGCAGGAACTGATTACCTTCCCTGGATACTTAACACCACTCCATCAGAATTACAATCTTTACCAAGTAGAGGTATTGATAGACTAAATAATGTTGAGCAAGTTTCAATAGAGTCTCCAGTGGCAGGTACCTATCAAATTCAGGTAACAGGATTTGATGTACCTGAAGGTCCACAAGAATTTTATATCGTATATGGCTGGGATACTATCAACACATTCAAGTGGACATTCCCCACCTCAATGGACAATATGCCTTATAATGGCGAGTCAAATAGTTATTTTAGATGGGAAAGTACCTTATCAAGTGGAACAGGAGTTCTGGAATATAGTATCAATAATGGCACAACGTGGAAATTAATCAATAATAAAGTACCTCTGTCAAAAGGATATTATAATTGGAATACCAGCCATACTTCGGGCATTGCTAAAGCACGGATGACCACAGGTGAAGGTGTTTTCGAAACAGAACTATTCTCTACCTCCAAGGCATTAAAAACTTATGTGGGATTCAATTGCTCTGACTCAGTATTACTTCAATGGAATAAAGACCCTAACGCATTGGGTTATGATCTATATATAATGGATAAAGGCCCATATCTTGAACAATTCCAAACAGTCACTGATACATCCATCATTATTAAAACAAATAATGTATTGGCAACTCAGTTTTCAGTAAAACCAATTTATGATAATAATATTACTCCTATTGGAAGCCCAACTTTTGATTACAACTTACTTAATGGCAACTGCTATCTGAATTTGTTCACAGGGCTAGCAAAACCTGATCATATTTTGCTTAGTGTAAACCTAGCATTGACTTATGGTGTTGATTATGTAGAATTTGAAAAATATGCTACCGGTGTATATACTCCATTGGGAATGGTAGACGTAACGTCAACTACAGTTGATTATAGTGATTTCACTGCGGTTGATGGAAATAATATCTACAGAGCGATAGTCCATTTTGATAGTGGAGAGGAATTGGTTTCAGATGAAATAGAAGTCTATTATTTGAATCATAAGAAGGCTATTCTATTTCCTAATCCATTAACTGCAGAAGATTTATTAAATATATTTACCAAAGACTTTGAAGGAGCCCCTATTTATTTGAGATTATATAGTCGTCTGGGACAATTGGTCTACCAAATACAATTGACCTCTGATCGAAACTCCATCATCCTTCCTGAAATGGAATCTGGCCTTTACCTATATTCTCTTGAAACTCCTGAGGGGGAAGAGAAAGGTAAACTTATTATTAGTAATTAATAGTTAAGAAGAATATCAAAAAAAAGGGTTCTCAGATGAGAACCCTTTTCCCGGTTTACAGTTTGAATTAATATAAATAATCCAAGGCTGTTCTATCGTCATTATTAAATGGTCTGTCACTTCCGTCAGTACAAGCTAACATCCAAGACTTGGCATTTGCAGTTGCACCTGTTGGTGTTCCTGGGATGTGGTTTGCACCTACACCGCCATCACCTTCATTTGCAGTACTACCACCGCAGCTGATACTTCTATCAAAGTAATCAGTGTGACGGAAACCGATGCAATGACCCATTTCATGACCCATGATAGTAGCAATACCACCAGTGCTTAGTCCATAGCTTGATTCTAGAATTCCACTCATTTTAATCTGGCCGTAAGGCTCGCAAGAATTAGTAGGGAAGCCAGCAGAACCTAATACACCTCTTCTTTCATCTCTTTTGCTCAATCTTGTAAATACAATATCAGCATTAGAAGACGTAACTCTTTGAAAAGTTAAGGATAGGTTTTGAGCATTGTATCTAGCAATTGCAAGATCTAAACCTGCAATCATACCTGCACTATATCCTTTTCTTCCAGTTGGAGCATAAACTGTGATAGTACGAGGTCCACAAACTAAGTTGTTCGTGCTGTACTGCTCCAAAGAAGGTATTTTAGTGCCTTTATTAGCTACACTAAGATCAGTTTCAGTTAAGTAAATGTCGTTTTCAACAAGATACCCACTTTCAAACCTAATAACTCCTTCAGTACTAAAACCCATGGTTTCTATTTTAGATAGAGTTTCCATAGATACTGGCTCATCCAATGGATCAACACTTGCATTTTCACAAGAGTAGAAAACTCCACCAGCTAAAACAGTTGCGATTAATAATGAATTAAACTTCTTCATAACGTAAAATATTTGGTTTTGGTTGTACAAGTAATTCACGCAATATGGGGGATATAATTAATGAAGGCAAATATTCTTTGGACTAATTGCCTTGTACTAAAATTAACTATCTGATATATAATGTTTTATAATATTATATATCTATTTTATTGTTCAACTACAAATTTAATAAAACAAAAAAGGCAGCTCTTCGAGCTGCCTTTTTTCATAAATATTATTAGTTAAATTATTAATACAAATAATTCAAAGCAGTTCTGTCATCATTGTTGAATGGTCGATCACCACCGTCAGTACAAGCAAGCATCCAAGACTTAGCAGATGCAGTTGCTCCTGTAGGGGTTCCTGGGATATGGTTGGCACCTACTCCAGCAGTACCTTCATTAGAAGTTGAACCACCACAGCTAATACTTCTATCAAAATAGTCAGTATGACGGA
Source organism: Fulvivirga sp. (assembly GCA_048268855.1). Lineage (GTDB taxonomy): Bacteria > Bacteroidota > Bacteroidia > Cytophagales > Cyclobacteriaceae > Fulvivirga. Next base: position 934,952 of record JBLWUR010000001.1, on the reverse strand, counting down.
AACCAATACAATGGCCCATTTCATGACCCATAATAGTAGCAATACCACCTGTGCTCAATCCATAAGAAGACTCAAGTATTCCACTCATTTTAATTTGTCCGTAAGGGTTGCAGTTACTTGGGAAACCTGCAGAACCTAAGATGCCTCTTCTCTCTTCACCTTTACTTAATCTTGTGAATACGATATCAGCATTTGAAGTTGTTACTCTCTGGAAAGTAAGTGACAGGTTCATGGCGTTGTATCTTGATATTGCTAAATCAAGTCCGGCAATCATACCTGCACTATACCCTTTATTTCCGGTTGGTGCATAAACAGTGATTGTTCGTGTACCACATACCAACTCGTTAGTACTGTACTGCTCAAGACCTGGGAGATGATTAGCCTTTTTCATTGTTCTCAAATCTGAATCGGTCAAATAAATGTCATTTTCTACAAGGTAACCATTGTCATAATGAATCACTCCTTCAGTACTGAAACCTAGTGCATTAATTTGCGAAAGCACATCCATAGAAACCACATCATCTTGGGGTTTTACTTCTTGATTTTCACATGAAATTAGGGCGCCACCAACAAAGGCAACAGCCACTAACAAAGAATTAAACTTCTTCATAAAATTAAATTTTTGGTTTTGTTGAAAAATAAAATCCTGGCAATATCATTTAAAGAAAAATATAAAGCAAACATTATTTTTCACATCACGCAACTAACAAAATTAAAAGTCTAATTATCAGGTAAATACAGTATATTTATCTAGTAATTTTTTTTTAGATAGAATTATATATTGATATCAATACTCACAGGGCAATGATCTGACCCCAAAGATTCATTGTGGATTTCTGCCGATTTTATATTAGCCATAAGTGGCTCACTGACAAGGAAATAGTCGATTCTCCAACCCACATTTCTACTTCTGGCATTGAACATATAATTCCAATAGGAGTATTTAACCTCTTCTGGGTGCATATTTCTAAAGGTATCTACAAAACCGTGATCAAGATATTTTTCCAATCCATCTATTTCTGCTTGAGTATAGCCGGCTGATTTATTGTAATTTTCTTTGGCCCTAGCAATGTCCATCTCCGTGTGAGCCACATTCAAATCACCACACAAAATTACTGGTTTTGATTTTTCTAACTTCTTCAAATAGTCCAAAAAGGCCTTATCCCAAGTTTGTCTGTATTCAAGTCTTTTTAACCCTTGTCCAGAATTAGGAGTATAGACATTGACCAAAAAGAATTTTTCAAACTCTGCGGTGTTTACCCGTCCTTCTTGGTCGTGCTCTTCGAGACCCAAATCATGGGTAACATTAAGTGGTTTCTCTTTAGATAAAATAGCCGTTCCAGAATAGCCTTTTCTCGCCTTAGAGTAATTTACATAGACTTCATAATCAGAAAATATTTCCAATGCGGACTTGGCTTCTTCTAAAGGGGCTTTAGTCTCTTGTAAGCAGAATATATCTGGCGACAGAGCATCTATACTAACTTTAAACTCTTTTTTTATAATTGCCCTGATTCCATTGACATTCCATGAGACGATTTTCATATCTTTTACTTTTTGTTTATTGCAAATTGTGGCAATCAAATATGATTGTCAACGATTACGAGTATTTTTAAATATATGGCTGATATTGAAAACAGAAAAGACCTCGAAACGTTGATAACTCTCTTTTATCAAAGAGCTTTATTGGATAAAAAAATAGGATTTATATTTACGGATGTAGCAAAAATAAATCTCGAAGAACACATTCCTATAATCTGTGATTTTTGGGAGGCCGCCCTATTCCAAAAAAATACCTATAAAAAGAACGCCATTAAAATTCATCAGGATTTAAATGATAAAGTAAAGCTTATTGCTGATCATTTTGAGAGTTGGTTAAGTTTGTTCAATACTTGTGTAGATGAAAATTTTGGAGGGAATAATGCTGAAATGATTAAAATAAGAGCTCGATCTATTGCTACAGTTATGCAGGTAAAATTGGCCACAGATCGAAAATAGAGAGTTTATAAAAAAAAGAGGCTGCCCAATTGGAACAGCCTCTTAAATAATTGTTTTGCGGGAAATTTATTCTCCCTTTCCTTTTGATTTCGATGAACCCTTACTAGGCTTAGCAATGGATTCACGCATTTCAGTATCTGCCTGAATATTTTCCATTTTATAATAGTCCATAATTCCAAGATTGCCAGACCTGAATGATTCGGCCATGGCCTTAGGCACTTCAGCCTCTGCTTCGATTACTTTAGCTCGTGCCTCTTGTGCTTTCGCTTTCATTTCCTGTTCTACTGCTACAGCCATAGCACGTCTTTCTTCAGCTTTAGCCTCAGCCACTTTAAGGTCAGCAGAAGCTTGGTCAGTCTGTAATTTGGCTCCAATGTTGGCACCTACATCAACATCGGCAATATCAATTGAAAGAATTTCAAAGGCTGTACCCGCATCCAATCCTCTTTGCAAGACTAGCTTAGATATTTTATCAGGATTCTCAAGTACATGCTTGTGAGATTGTGCTGAACCAATTGAGGTTACAATACCTTCACCTACTCTAGCAAGGATAGTATCTTCACCTGCTCCACCTACTAACTGTTGGATATTGGCTCTAACGGTAACTCTCGCCACGGCTATAAGCTGTATCCCATCAGCTGCCACTGCAGCTACTTTTGGTGTAGTAATCACTTTAGGGTTAACTGATATCTGAACTGCTTCAAATACATCCCTACCTGCCAAATCAATAGCAGTGGCTTGTTTAAAAGTCAAATTAATATTTGCCTTATCTGCAGAAATCAATGCTTTGATAACAGAGGGAACGTGACCACCTGCTAAATAATGTGTCTCCAACTCCTTCACACTGATTAGCAAACCCGCTTTTGTGGCTGTAATAAGCGAATTAACAATGACTCCAGGAGGCACCTTCCTTATTCGCATAAACATTAGCTCGAATAAGCCAACCTTTACATTAGAAAAACGGGCAGTAATCCATAAGCCCACTGGTATAAAATAGAGAAACACGAAAAATCCGATGATCCCTAAAAATATTATTACGATAAATCCTATTCCTTCCATGGGTGTTTATTTGATTGGTTCTACAATTATATTATTGATCTCAATTTTAACTATCCTTAATGCTGTACCACTATCCACATAATTTCCGGTGGTTTTAACTTCATATTCTTTGTTGAAAAACTCAGCTTTTCCAATGGGTTTCAATGTTGAAATAGCCTTTCCTTCATCCCCTGCTTTAATGTCAGCGGTGTGTCCTTCATTCACTTTTCCGTCATTAGTGTCCTTTAATGAAAATCTATCCCAAGTTTTACTTTTAAAACTGTAATACAAGGTTAAGACAAAAAATATGGATGCCCCGCCTGTCAACCACCACCCTGTCTCACTTCCAAAGTATTGAAAGCCTAGATACAAACCAAACACAGTAGCTGCTAACCCCAATATACCCACTACGGTAGTACCTGGCACAAAAAGTATCTCTACTACCAAAAGCGCAAAGCCAGCGACAATGAGTAAAATGACGGAAATCCAATCAGACATATGCTTAATTTAGAAAAGGCTAAAGCTACTAAAAATATCAGTCAGTAACTTTTACCCATGACGATTTTTTCATTGCTAAATATTCTTCAAAACGAGCGTCATAAACCAATCCATCAAAGTTAATTGGTATTATATCAACACCGATGTCAGAAATGACCCCAAATTTGGCAAACAAACTAACTAGAGCCTTCCCATTTCCCAAATCAACCAATGAGTCGTATTTCGCATTGACTAGAAGCGAACCATCCTTATCTAGGAGTCCATATTTACCGTTGCGTTCTACAAGATACCTTCCGTTGCTCTGATGTTTTATTGCGTCATAATTATCCGATGATATTGATTTGCCAATGCTATTGATAAGACCATAACCTGTTTTATATTTAACAATAGCCAATCCACCCATGAATGCACTCACCTCCTCATATAATGGCTGTACAATTATATTTTCCTGTTTATCAATAAAACCCCAGCGCCCTAATATTTTGACGGCCACTAGTCCTTCGCTAAAATCACCTACATTTTCATATCGGTTAGCTATGACCAATCGGTTTTGATTATCAATAAATCCGTACCTATTGTTTTGTTTTACAGCAAATAACTCATCACTTGAAGGGCGTATTTCATCAAACCGTTGGTTAGGAATATCTCGATTTACTATTCTTCCATTAAAATCAATTTTCCAAAGCCCCCCATCAGATAGATGTTCCAAAAGATGATTCTCCTTTAGATCTACTTTGTTTTCGGTAAAATATATGGTTTCGTCCTCAAAACTTCGCAGTGTTGTTAGTCGGCTATCCATGGTCAAATAAAGGTCCGCGTTAATTATCTTGAGCCTTGCCTTTCTTGGGTAAACTACCCATTCACCAGTTTTATCAACAACTCCATACTCACCATGAAATTTTACAACTACTTTATTATGCTCAAATTCCCCGACTTTATCATACACACAAGGAAGAATCTCTTCTCCTGCCCGATTGATAAAACCCCAGTAGCCTCTTCTTTTTACCGGATAATAATAGCCTGATCTTTTACCAATTTCATCGTAGGTTTGATTTGACTTTTTTATTCCGAAAGAATCGTATAGTGACCATTCATCTTTAATTTTTGCATAAAAAACGTCATTAATGATAATTAATGAATCAAAACGAGCGGTCAATAATTCTGATCCATCTGTATTTATTATGCCCCATTTTTGATTCAATTGAAAGGTTGTTTTTCCATTGATTTCAGTCCCAATGAATGAATATTCCTTTGGGGTAAGTGACTTGCCCTCCCTATCGATCAACCATTGTTTCCCGTTGGCATTTACTTTATACATATCCTCTCCATATGGCTCAATATCATCGAAATTCCACGTTAGAATCTGCTCCGTGCCTTTTATTAATTGCCATTGATCAAAAAATTTTGTTTCAGGCTCCTTTTCGTACCTCACCTCTTTATAAATAGGATCAGCTATTATTTGACCATTGATATCTATTATTCCTCGCAGATGGTTCGCAAAAATAGTAGCGAAACTATTTTTAAAAGACGAAATGCTATCAAGCTCAAATCCTATTACTTGCTTTCCAGAGTCGTTAAAAATTGCAGTTTTGCTTTCAAAATTCTGGACTGAAAAACGAAGGTTTCCAAGTGAAGAAATGTCTTTGTATTTTACGGGGATAATTACTTTATCGCCTAAATCGACCACTCCGTACTGGTAACTTCGTCCATATTTGATTCCAACAATTGCCCGAAGACTAGTGAGCTCAATTGACGAATACTTAAAGGGCAATACTGATTTTCCCTGTTTAGTGATTACACCTAGGAAATCACGACCCGTCAATTTTCCTTTTTTTGAAGCTATATATAGATTTTCCCCAGCGGGGTATAGGCGAGTGTAATAGTTTTCAGTAGTCTGCTGACCATCTAGACTTAATATTCCCCAGTATTCACCTGATTTATACCCAATAACATTATTGTTTGGCATGTCTAAGCCATTACTCCAACCCAACTGCTCATATTTTGCTGGAATCAATACATTTCCGTTGGTATCTGACAGACCTACCTTTCCATTATCATAAAAAAGTTTGAAGTCTTCAGCCTGAACAGAAAAAGTTATAATGATGGGCAAAATATAGATTAACCCTTTAAAAAAATATTTCATTCTCATTCAATATGGGCAAAAGTAGAAGTTTTTATGCCATTCATATGCGCAAATAAAATATTTGGTTAAATAGTTTAAAACCCCATTTCGAATAATTGCGTTACATCAGACATGAAAACGTTGACAACATTCCTTATTTGGTGCATATTATTTATTCTTTGTTGGCCACTTGCTATCATAGCTTTATTTTTATTTCCACTTATTTGGCTCATTTCAATCCCATTTCAGATAGTTGGTGTGACCATTTCGGCTCTACTGCAATTGGTAAAGGCTATTCTGCTATTTCCATTTAAAGTAGTTGGAGTAAAAGTATAATTGTGCTGTATTTGTATATTGGTAGTATGAGAATACTATTAATATTAATGCTAGCCACATACAGCACAGTAAATGCTCAGCCCAATACTGAAGTTTACCTATTTGATTTGAATAAATCAGAAGGATTCTATTCGATCAGCAATCCTTATAATGTAAGTGCCCAGAATCCTGGCTACGATAATCAACCTCATTTCACCTCTGGAAATAGGCTTCTTTATACTGGGGCAAGAAATGGGCAGACTGATGTAATCCAATTTGATTTGATTACAAAAATGTCAACGAATGAGACCAATTCTCCTCAAAATGAGTACTCCCCCACACCTGTACCGAATCAAAATGCTTTTAGCTGCATTTATGACAGCATTCAAAATCTGGTAAAATATTATCCCAATAGCAGTAAACAGATTTTAATAGACGATCTAGTGGTGGGATATCATTGCTGGTTTGATGATAAAACGGTGGTATTATTTGCACTGGGTGATGTATTTACGTTACAATCATATAATATTGAAACCAAGGCTAAGCGAATCCTTGATGAAAATATAGGTCGTTCTATTCATAAAGTACCTACTCAGGAAAGGGTTAGTTACATCAGTAAAAGTTCCGATCCATGGGCTATTATTAGTATCAACCCTTTAACAGGAGAAAAAGAAACGATTGCACCTACATTGGATGGAGTAGAAGATATGGCTTGGACGCCTGATGGAATTATACTAATGGGAAAAGAAAATAAGCTTTATCAATATGATATTGCTAAGGGCTGGCTAAAGATAGCCGATCTTTCGGCTTTTAATCTCTCCGGAATTACCAGATTAGCGGTGAGTCCAGATGGTCAAAAAATAGCAGTTGTGGTAAACGAGTAACTATTTATTCTTGCCAGTTTCCTTTTTCATGGCAAGTCTGAGAAAGAATAGAAACCCTCCCACTACTGTCCCAATAATAAAAATCATTGATATAATGGCTCCAGTGCTCATGATTCTTTAACAAATTTACGGTACAAATATTTATTTAAAAGTAAGCCTGCTACAATTGTCAATGCCCATTGTGTCACTATTGAGGCATTACTGTAAACATCAAACACATTCCAGTTTCCGTTGGCATCGAACCAAGGATATTCTGAATAGCCTCTTGACATCCACCAATAAATTAGTACCACTGCCAAGACCACATTAAATGAAAGTGCTATTGTAAAATACTTAACAGGGACATTAAAATCAGAATCCGTATCAATGTATTCCTCTTTGAATTTACGAACACCATAGCGCAGCACAACTATAATAATCAATAAGCCACTGATAATAAGGCCAATGCCCCAAACCCAGTCCTGATTATTGAAAAAATTGAGTGAGTAAGCAGAGGGAAAGCCGAAAACAATACAAAACACTGCTGTACGCAATGCTGCAGTTTTTCTGGTTAAGCCCATATCTTTCAGATTACTTATAAATAGTTCAAGCATAGGTAAAAGAGAGCTAAAGGCAGCCAAAAAGAACGCCAAAAAGAACACAAAAGAAAGTATAGCTCCCCCTGTAATAGTGGAAAATAGCTTTGGAATAATGGTAAAAGTCAGTGCTTGATTTCCACTTTGTAAAAATGAGATCGCCTCACCTTCGCTTGCTGCAAGCGCAAAAACTGCTGGCAATATCGCCATACCAGCCATTATAGAGGCAGTATTGTTGCCAAACCCACTAATAAAAGTATTAAGTACTACATCTTCTCGCTTTCGCGAATAAGATGAAATGGTCATAATCAAACCCCAACCTGCCCCTGTTGACCATGCAGACTGTGAAAGTGCTTCGATCCAAATAGTGGGGTTTGAAAAGTGTTTGACATCTATGGAAAACATATATTCAAGTCCTTTGTACCCGTTTTTCATGTTTAAAGAAACCACCGTGATTAGGATAAGTAGCCCAAACAAACTTGGTATTAATACCTTATTCGCTTTCTCCAATCCATTCTGAATACCTTTAATCAACAATATAATCCCACCAATAACTGCAGCTATGTAAAGAACAACGGTCATCCAGTTTCCATTTGAAATGGTTTGCCAATAGGTTTCAAGATAGGTAGGATCTTCTTGTAAGTGTATGGCAATTGTTTTGTCACCCGTGATAAAAGCAAAAAGATTTTGAGTGGAAAGTCCTAGATATTGTAAAGCCCAACCCGTAACTACGGCATAATAGAATGCTATGCCTAAGGTGCAGATTGTGATAAAAAAACCTCCCCAGGTTAAGCCCTTTCCTGCTACGCTACCAAAAGAGCCTATTACCCCCTTTTTATATTTTTTCCCAATGGAAAACTCAGCCATCAATATTGGGATGGACCAAATGAGTAGAAACAATATCCATAAAATAAGGAAGGCACCTCCATATTGACCTGCCAACCTAGGAAAACGCCATAAGTTGCCTGCCCCAATGGCCATACCAAGTGATGCAAGAACGATGCCCCAACGGTTGCTAAACTCTTCTGTTTTTATCATTAGATATTCAAATAAACTTAATGATAGCTAAAATTTGAGAACTAAGGAAATGGAAAGATTACTGTTGGTCAAATAGTTCATAGAGTGGTTGGCCAGTGGCCCCACTGGGCAATCCTATCTCCAACATCATTGAAAGAGTAGGTGCAATGTCGGTAATGGGCCTAAATTTAACGGAACTGCCCTTTTTAATACCGTTACCATACCAAAGTAAGGGTACGTGAGTATCATAATTGTAGCCTGTGCTATGATTGGTAGCACTTGTTGAACTCATCCTTAACCACCCTGGCTGAAGGACCAAAATAATGTCGCCCGATCTTGCGGGATTAAAACCTCGTGCCAACTGGCTCTTTAGGTCATTACCAACTAAAGAGAACTCCCTCACCTCTCCAGCAGTAAACGCATTGGCTATTCCATCCAATTTCAAAAAATAATTAACAATAAATTGGCTAATCTCTTCAATATCAATTTTACTTTCTAAAATACTGTCATGGTTTAAAAACACCTGCTCATTACTCACATTGTCAATCCAAGGCTTATCACCATATTTTTCAACCAGAACTGCACTTAAAGCTTTTACATTTTCATCTTTATTAAAGTACCCTGTTGAAAATTTTCGATTCTTTAAATAAGTAGGCATTGCGGCAACGGCATGGTCTGACGTAAGAAATAGGGTATAATTTCCTTTTCCTATTTTCTCATCCAACTTTTTAATAATAGTCGCAATATTTTTATCCAGTCTTAAATAGGTGTCTTCAATCTCTACTGAGTAAGGTCCAGAATCATGGCCAATATAATCGGTAGCTGAAAAGCTAATGGCCAAAAAATCAGTGTACTGATCTTTGCCAAAATCAATATTATCTAAAGTAGCTATGGCGAAATCGGTTAATAAGTCATTTCCGAAGGGAGTAGCTATGAGATTATCATAATCAACCTCCAATTTGGATAGATCATAGGGAAATTTACTCATTAGTCCATTTATATTCTGCTCTCCAGGTTCGTTTTCAGGTCCGCTTTCCTTGTAGGTATCAATATCATAAAGTGTGTTCCAAGTCATTGACAAATACTTATCGGCCAATTTTCTGCTATTGAATTCTTTAATCCAATTTGGTAGCTCATTTAAATAGTAGGAACTAGTAATGATATTACCATAATCCTTATCGTACCAAAAAGCTTGACCCCCATGGCCAGCGGGTAGTGTGGCACACCTGTCTTTTAAGGAGATGCCATAAACCAAACTTCTAGATTGCGTAAAAAGTAATAATTCGTCCGTTATAGTGGTGGACAATAAATTTTTAATCGATACCTCCCCATGCTTTGAATCGGATCCAATAGTATGAAATCGGTCATCCCCAACACAATTGATGTATTTCCCTTGTTTCTTGTCCCACCAATCGTTGGCTATTATTCCATGTATTGCTGGGGTGGTTCCGGTATAAACAGAGGAGTGTCCCGGCCCAGTCTTGGTAGGTATATAATTATAATGAGCATTCTTAAACATAAACCCTTCATTCATCAGTTTCTTGAACCCATCCTCTCCAAAACGATTTTCAAATCGATACAGGTATTCTTGTCTCATTTGATCCACAACTATGCCCACCACTAGTTTTGATTTTTCTGATTGAGCCTGTGAAAGATTGGCAGTAAGTATTCCAAAAAATATAAAAAAAGCTATTCTATTCATCAGATTAAATTAAAATTTAGAAGCAATATTAAGGATTTGAAATTTTACTGTACAGCAATTTTCATTGATCACAATAAATTAACATATAATCGAGTGCCTCGAACGCCTGTTTTCGAATGATTTCACCATTGTGATCATAGTAGATCACTACATAAAACTCTGCTTCTTCTACATGCTTTTCTGTAAAAAACACCATGTTGTCATTTGTACCTACATTTAAAATATCATTAAAAGTTGGGGCAATTATTTCTCCTCTTTTACTGCTATACACACCGTACCCATTGTCAACAAGTACCGTGGCTATTATCTCCTCCTTCGTATTGAGTAGTATTTGAAGTGATTTTATACCCACTCCTTTGATTTCCTTGTGATAAATATCATAAAAGTGCCAGAGGAAATTTTGTTTTACTAAGGCTGTACTGTCATTCCAAAACTTGACCTCTTCAAAATCAAAATTCGAAATAGTTTTACCTGATAAATCTAAAAAACCAAACTTATCTCCAACTGTAGCGATTAAAAGTGATTCGTTATAAGGTTGAATGTTTTTATCATAGTCAGTATTGATAATTATGCCCTTGCTCACATTCACCAATCCGAATTTTTTATTGAGTAACGTGGATACGTATCCCGAAGAATAATTTGCTACTGCATCATATTTCACAGGCAAAAGTTGTTTACCTGACTTATCGAAGAGGCCCTTCTTGCCTTTTTTTGTAACTACTAGATACTCCGCCCCTAGTGGAGTAACGTCATCGAATTCACCAGTAAGTACTTTTTTCCCATTACTGTCAAAGTACAGTACCTCCTTGCTCTTGGAGAACTTTAAAGCGATATATTGAGAAGAACCCGATGAAGCTAAAAATTGAGCACTTACGATATCATTAGAAATTATCACTCGGCCACCTCCAAAAAACACCTTAATGGAATCATTATTTACTCCAATGACGAAGGATTTTCCATAGATCGCTAATGAATCAAATTTACCTAATGGACTTAAATTCTTCAAGTCGAAAAGTGTCCAGCTAGTTTTTTTAAAACTAATGAATGTATCATTGTATTTAACTTTTTCGGCTTCATTGTTCAAAATAGAACTGAATTGATCATTAACAATTGCAAAGTTGTTTCTTCCATGGATGAGATACCCATTCGCCAAAGGAGTTATATGCTGTTGATTGTAGGGCACTACCTCATTGAGGTTTGCATCAAATATAGTTTCTCCGAATGAAGATTGAAGCCACAGATGGTCATCATCCATTAGCTCAACATCAGTAAACAAGGCCTGAAAATTAATGGGCTTTTGATTGACTGATTCTGCCAATACTTTAGCATTTAGCACATCATAATGCTCATTTTCCTCGAAAATATAAAATGGACCTTGTATAGAAACGTTATCAAAAATTGGTTTCGAAATTATCCTACCTGTAAAAGTCATTAGCCCCCATTTTTCATCGGTTTTGTAAGCCAGAAATTTACCTCCTATTAATTTTACATCTTGATATCTTTTGCCAATCTGTCGGCCAGATTTGTGAATGATCAAAGCACTTTTTCCCATCACAATCTTCATCATACCAAACCCTATATCTTCAGCTTTATCATATTTACCATGAAAAACAACAGTACCATTCCTTGAAACAAGTCCTGTGTTGGTAGAAAAAACATCTTCTATGAGCGGGGTACAGAGCAGGTCAGCATCTATTTTGTCAAATTTTGGAGGAATGATTTCAGCACCTGCAAAATCCATAAATCCATATTTTCTGAATTTTGCAATGAGTATTAAAGACCCTTTACTGTCAAAGTCTATCATCTGTTGCAATGAATCTGTCCTCCATCTTTTGGGAAAATCATCTACAGTGCCCAATGATTTATAAATATGATATAAGTATTGTCTGGCACGTACAAGCTGCTTACTCTTAGGATAATTGGAAAGAAAATTTTCATAACTCTGAACCGTATTTTCAGCAGTTGTTATCTCAAAAATATTCTTTTCTGCCTCATCCCGATAAGGTGTGGTAGGGTGTAATTTCAGAAACCGAACATAACTTTCCATTTTCCCATCAGCAGTACTTTTTTGAAAGTATAGCCTTTCATACCGCCTTTTAGCCTCTTCAATTTGGAGGGCCTTTGGATATTTCTCCATAAAATTTTCATATCCCTGATAGGTATTTTCTTTTCTGGCAGTAATAAACGCCAAACTATCTCGTAGTTTTTTTGCCAGTTCCAACTGGGCTGCCGAGCTAAATGTTTCTATAAAATAAATAAACCTGTCTTCACTATTTTCTTTTACTGCACGCAAAAAAGCCGCACTATCAATACTGCTTTTCAGATCATTGATAGTGAGTAAATTGATCCCAATTTTTAGATGTTTCTCTTTATTCTTTTCGTCTAGCTCTGCATAAGTTGATCTTGATAACAATACTGTTCTATAGGCTTGATCAAGGTTATACTTATTGTAGGAAGTATCGAATAGTAGTACAGCTTTAGCATAGAGTGCTGCCGATAAGGCACTGTCTTTTTCTAGAGCTTTGTGAATAAATTTTTCTGCTTTTTCTATTTTACCTTTCACCTGCATTTTCAAAGCCTTTTTCGCCAATCCAGTTTGAGCCTGAACAGGGTAGAAAAGTGTGAGAAAAACTACAAGAAGTATAGCTCTGTACATTGTGTCTAAAATAGCATGATAATGGCTTCTATTCCAAAGTTATTAATTTCTACCAACGTCAATTCGGTACTTATTCTAATGGGTTTATTTTCAAAAGTAGTTTTGATCTTATCGCTAGTGCAATTAAGTTTGCGAAATATTATTCGGGATGTGGCGCAGTCCGGTTAGCGCACCACGTTAGGGACGTGGGGGCCGCTGGTTCGAATCCAGTCATCCCGACAAGAGATAAGCCCTGGCATTGCCAGGGCTTATTGTTTTTAATTGTGAGTGAAACTTGTTTCAACGAGCATACTTAAAAACAATAAGACTGCTCAGATTCCATTTGAGACCTTTTTATTTAAGTCCAATTACCCCCCCAATTCTATAAACAACATACTCCTAGAATGACTGAAAGTCATTTGCCTAAAACACAATTTTAAAACCGCTCATATTATCCTAATGGCACCCATATAATTCGAGACGATTACTTGACTCGATACTGTGTCCATACAAATTAAGGCCTGCGAAATCTTCAAATCGCTGTAACCTTTATTTTTCAAAATTTTAAACTAAAGTTATAATTAATACGACATGAAACATCGTTTATCCATCTTCTTATGGCTGTGCATTATGTGTTGTGGTTCAATACTTAAAGGACAGCAAAACAACCCCTTTAACACTGCCCCATCGGCTTTACAGGGAAAAATAAACAAATTAAAATCAAATGATCCATTGCCAGAAGGGCGAACTTGCTTTACTGTGGAATCAGAGGAGAAACTTAGAGAAAAATTTCCTAACCGATATTCCACAGAGATGTTCGAACAGCGGTTAGCTAGCCAAATAAAACTTGCCAAAAGTCAGCGTACAAGTGCAACCTCGGAGCAGGTTTTTAAAATTCCAACAATAGTCCACATAGTTCACGGTGGCGAAAAAGTAGGTTCTGGAAGCAACATTTCTCAAGCACAAGTTATTTCTCAATTCGATGCATTAAATGAAGATTTCCGAAGACTTGGAGCAGGATATAATGATCATCCAGATGGGGCTGATATAAACATTGAGTTTGTTCCTGTCCTTACCGACCCTGCTGGTAATGTTCTCCAAGAACCGGGCATTGATAGAGTTTTCGGATACAATGCCTATTATGAATATCTCCCAATTGAATATGAACTAAAACCTAACACGATCTGGAATCCTGAAATGTACTTCAATATCTGGGTTGTAAATTTTGGTGGTGAAATGTCTGGCGTATTGGGTTATGCCCAGTTTCCTTCTATGTCAGGCTTGGATGGTCTTCCTGAAGAAGATCTGTGGTCTGAAACAGATGGTATCGTTATTGGCTACAGATATTTCGGTCGTACAGAAAACGTCCAAGCCCCTTTTAATCTTGGTCGTACAACTACTCATGAAGTTGGTCATTGGCTTGGATTGAGACATATCTGGGGAGATGGCGATTGTGGGGTAGATGATTTTTGTGCAGACACACCCAACGCCAATGGTCCCAATCAAACATGTGATTTTAGAGACAGTTGTACTGATGATGCAAAACCCGATATGATTGAAAATTACATGGATTATTCTGATGACCCATGTATGAACATTTTTACAAATGATCAACGTGCTAGAATGCGTACCGTTTTGGAATTAAGCCCAAGAAGACGCAGCCTTGTTGAGTGTCAAAAAGCTCCATTAGCATCTATTGGAAGCAATCAGGCAGATACCCAAATTTCTTGGTATGAATACACTGCACCGGTAGATGAAGTGATTACATTATCTTCTATTGGCACCACCACAGTTGACACTAAACTATCTTTATTCAGAGATTGTAATGTGCTGCCTATGAATGTAAGTAATGATGCTTCTGGCACTCAACAATCACAATTGTCCTTATTTCTACACGTTGGTGAGACCATTAAAATTTTATGGGAGAATTCAACATTTGATTCCTTTAATTGGGATCTTACCTCCAGTGCTCAGCAAGTTGGTGCCACATGTGAGTTGGCGGAAACTGCATTAGAGGGATCTAACAATTTGCCAGTTACCAGTTTAGGCACTTACTGGTACCAATTTTCTCCTGCCCTTGATCAAACCAAAATATCTATTAGTAGTGGTGGTAAACAGTTTAGTATTTACGAAAATAACTGTAACCAGCTTAAATTATTGAAATCAGGTAATGCGGCATTAACCGTTTATGATATTTCTTCAAGTGAAAGTATTTTTATCTCATTTGAAGCTATGGGAGGTAATTTTTCATGGACTCTCACTTCGGAAACCATTCGAATTGGGGAGGCATGCAGCGATGCTGTGGTAGCCAATGAAGGAAAAAATGTGATTCCTTACAATTCTCCTTTTGAGTATTGGTATTCATTTACAATGCCATATGACGGGGATATTTCAATTAGAACAGCTGATTTCGATCAAGGTCAAACCAAACTTACCGTATTAAATGACTGTGATGGAACCATCCTTTCGTCAATGAGCGGTACAAAATTTCAGGTAAATGGAATAGCATTGCTGACAGGCGAAACAGTTCGAATTTTATGGGATGGGCAATCGAGCTCTGCAAGTTTTGAGTGGTATTTACAGCCTTTAGAATATAACAACGGAGAAATATGCACGGCAGCAAAGCAGGCCCAACCAGGTATTAATCACACAGATGCAGCTCCACAATGGTTTACATATACTACAACGAAGTTTACCAATTTAAAAATCAGTTCTGTTGGCTATACAGAAGTCAACACACATTTAATGGTAAAAAGAGAATGTGATGGTCCATTTACAAATGCCGTTGACGATTCAAATGTCAACGATTCTTATTCCGAGCAGTCTGAATTAGTTCTTTTCGGAATGAATGCCGGTGAGCAGGTGTACATTTTGTGGTCAGAAAAATGGTCATATGATGGTTTTGATTGGGTAATTGAAGAAATTGAGCCTCTTGCTGGGGATAATTGTACTACTGCCAAGGAAGCGATTATAGGAATAAACACAGTAGATTTCAATGAAGGGCATTCGCATTTTGCAGGTCTTTTCTGGAATAAATTCATTGTACCTGATGACAACAAAAAAGTAGTTGTACTAAGTCATAAATCGATAGACATGGCTATTTATACACACAATAATTGTCAAACATATTCATGGGTTGATAATGGTCAAGGTAAGGCAATGGCCATTGGTTATCCGGCAGGCACAGAACTACTGATTGTTTGGGAAGGGACCGGCATTTTTGATGATTTTACATTTGAGCTTTCGGTTGAAGATATCGTAGCTGGCGATTTATGTGAAAACCCTGTACGTGCCGTTCAAGGATTAAACACTTCGCAAGAAACTCCTATCTGGTATGATTATGTCATGGCACAGTCCGGAAGATTAAAATTAAGTTACCAAGGCCCTAATTACAGCGTTATTCCGTTTGTGGGCGTTGTCAAAGGATGTGGGTTCGACCAGGAAATTCTTACATTAAGTGCTGGATATGCAATGATATCGGAATTAAATGCAGGAGACCATCTTTCAATTTTATGGAATACAGAACATCCTTTTCCAGGAATTCAATGGACATTAGAAGAATTCCCAAATCAAAAAGGTGACATATGCTCCAATCCACACGAGGCTATTTTGGGTATAAATCATGCCGATTATGCTACGCAATGGTATACATATACGGCTGAAACCAGCGGTAATTTTATCATTTCATCCATGCCGTTTACAAGCTCAGACACATATCTACGCGTTTATGATGATTGTGGTGGTAACTTGATCGCAGAAAGTGATAATGTCTTCTCTTTGGAGGATTACTTTGACTATTATCAAAGTGAAGTATTCCTTGAAAATATCCAGGCAGGACAAACGATTTATATCAAATGGGATGGTAAGTATGCTTTTGAAGCATTTGATTGGGAATTGAGAACGGATGCTGCACGCCCAGGTGATAGTTGTGATAACCCTTTGGAAGCCGTGGAGGGAGAAAATAAAGCCCTTAGAGGAGCTCCTGTCTGGTTTTCTTACACCATGCCAAGGACAACTTCATTAACCCTCAATTCACTCGGTTTTACAAACGTTCAGGTGTATGATGCATGTAATGGCAACTTATTAATAGAAGGTGGGTACACCTTAGATGAACAGAGTTTTGTTCATCTAGAAGAACTTCAGGAAGGCCAAACTGTAATGATAAGATGGGCGAACTTTTTCAATTCTGCTCAATATATACATCATTGGAGATTGTACTTGGATGCTGCAGAGCCGGGGGTTAATTGTGAATTCGCAGCCGAAGCTCAATTGGGATTAAATTCAGCACCAGCCTATTACAGTAGCATGTATTGGTATACGTATACTATGCCCGTAAATAATAAAAAACTTGTTCTTACCAGATTAGGCTATAATTACCCATATATACGAACTGTAGGAGTAAGCCCTGTTTGTGAAGCTTACGGCAGCTACGCTATTAGTGAGGATCGAGTTGAAGTGTCTGGTTTAACCATAGGAGATCATGTTTATATTTTCTGGGGGGAGTCCAGTGAAGATGAAAAATCAGCTTTTGACTGGAAATTGGAACTGGCTGATATTGAGACAGGATTTGAATGTGAAGATCCTATTGAAGTAATTCCGGGAGTTCACCGATCAAACGGTACAGCTACTTGGTACCAGTACACTATGCCAAAGCAGGGGAATGTAAGAATCTCTTCTATGGGTTTCAATGAAAATTCAATTGCAAACACCTATTTGGAAGTATTTGATGGTTGCAATGGCAATCTCATTGCCTATAACGACAACCCTAAAGACCGCTCCAGCCAGATGAGCCAAGTTTTGCTTGAAAATGTAGCGGCCGGACAAACGCTTTGGATCTATTGGACATTGGCAAATTCACCTTTCCAATTTGGATTCGATTGGGAACTAAGTGTAGAAAATGTAGAAAACGCAGCACCAACACTAGCTGATATAACATTTCAAATGTTCTCAAACTCACCAAATGGAACCTCAATTGGATCGCTTAATGGACAGGATTCGGATGGTGATCAGCTGTATTATTACATTGTTGAAGGTAACGAAAACGAGGTATTTGAGCTCAATCAAAATACGGGGGTTTTAAAGATTATAAATATCGACAATCTTGTGATGAATAATGACCTGACTGTAATTGATGTAATGGTTACTGATAAAATCGAATTAACCTACGCAAAAATTACTATTGAATTGATTACTGCAATTGACGAAGGTGGGTTTAATTCATTACGAGTTTTTCCAAACCCAGCTATTGATCGAGTGTATCTATATGGACACAATCATTTCGGATTTTACGAGAATTTTATTGTTGATTTAAGTGGAAGCATTGTGAAAACGTTTGCACCGAATCAACAAGAATTTGCTATCCAAGAACTCAAACAAGGGGTGTACTTTCTTAATTTGGTATCATCAGGTAAGAAGTACGTGATTAAAATTATGGTTATAAAATAACCTAGCTGAATAGGCTAACTGGTTTGATTATCGAAAGTTGATTAAATAAACAATTAACAGAAAAGCCGACAGTTGTCGGCTTTTCTTATTTCAATAATTATGCAATTGTGAACTCAGCTGATTAAATCTTTTCAGCTTTAAATCCAGCTTTTTCAACTGCCTCTTTTACTTTTTGGGTATCGCCAGTTACAGTTAGGATTTTTGATGGATTCATTGTATCCACTTCCCAATTGCTTTCTCCGATAGCCTCATTTAAATGTGGAGTGACTTTAGCCACGCAACCTGAACATTTTATGTCAGTTCTAAATTTGATAGTTTCCATGATTTTAATGTTTTATACTTTACTCAAATAAACGTGTTACAGCTGCCCTAGCTTTATACTATATCGGTTACGATTTATATAATTCAAACTTCATTCTGATCAGGAATTGAAAAATTGCCAAACCAGTACTGTACATACAATGGCAACGATTACCCCCATGGCCAGAATTAGAATTTTTTGAATTGTTTTAAGCTCAGTTTCCATAACAAGACAAAACTAAACTCGTGACGAGCAAACTATCTGCATAAAAACGGGTGGTATTTACATAGTTTACAGGATTAGAACCACCCAATCTTCATAACAAAAAAACCCTGACCAACGCGGGCCAGGGTCTGTATTGCAAATTGTTCTCAACTATATTTTAACCATTTTCAATCTTAAACTATTAGCAACAACACTCACTGAGCTGAGGGCCATGGCGGCACCCGCAATCATCGGATCTAATAAGAATCCATTTATTGGAAACAGGATACCGGCTGCCAATGGTATGCCTATCAAGTTGTAAATGAATGCCCAGAATAAATTTTGTCTGATTCCCAAAACAGTTTTTGAAGATAAATTAAGTGCCTTAGGTATAGCCTGTAAGTCAGAAGTGATTAAGGTCATTTTCGCCACGTCCATGGCTATGTCAGATCCTTTGCCCATTGCAATGCTTACATCAGCTTGTGCCAGCGCATGAGAGTCATTTATTCCATCTCCCACCATCGCCACAATTTTACCATCCTCTTGTAATAATTTCACAAAGTCAGCCTTATCAGAAGGCAACACTTCTGCATGGAAGCTCTTTATTCCAACCTGCTCCGCAACGGCTCTGGCTGTATTCTCATTATCGCCAGTCAGCATGTATACTTCCACTCCTCTTTCCTGCAAAGTTTGGATAGCCAAAGCTGATGTAGCTTTAATCTTATCAGCTATCGCAATGATGGCCAGTACTTCTTTGCCGTTTGTAAAATAACTTACCGTTTTCGCCTCAGATTGGAATTTTAACGAACTATCCGAAAAATCATCGTATTTGATGCCGTTTTCAGTTAACAATTTTTTATTTCCAATGAAGTACTTCTCTCCATTTACAGTGGCTTGAACCCCATGACCTGTGATGCTCTCAAATTCATCAACATGAATGTTAGAAATTGTTTCTTCCTTTAGCTTTCTAACTACCGCTTCAGCCAATGGATGTTCGGACTGTGCCTCCAAAGACAACAGAATCTGCTTCAAATTATTCAGATCACGATGCTGCTCATTCCAGATCAGATCGGTAACTACTGGCTTACCTTCTGTAATGGTTCCTGTTTTGTCAAGAATGATAGCGTTTACTTTGTGAGCCAATTCTAGACTTTCGGCATCTTTAATTAGTATATTATTCTCGGCACCTTTCCCAACCCCAACCATAATAGCAGTTGGTGTAGCCAATCCAAGCGCACAAGGACAAGCAATTACTAGCACTGTAACTGAAGTTAAAAGGGCATGTGTAAAAGCATCTTCTCCCCCAACGATCATCCAGGTGATAAAGGTGATAATCGCCAATCCAATTACCACAGGTACAAATATTCCAGCTATTTTGTCCACCAACTTCTGCACCGGAGCCTTACTGCCTTGAGCTTCTTGCACCATCTTAATGATGTTGGCCAAAACGGTATCACCACCTACTTTTTCAGCAGCAAATTGAAAACTTCCTTTCTGATTGATGGTACCTGCAAATACTTTTTGCCCTTTAGTCTTTTCAACAGGAACGGGCTCACCAGTAATCATGCTCTCGTCAACAAATGAGGATCCTGAAGATACTTCACCGTCTACAGGTATCTTTTCTCCAGGTTTAACCACGATTATATTCCCGACCTCAACCATTGATATAGGGATTTCCCGCTCTTCACCATCAACGATGGCTATAACGGTCTTGGGTTGTAACCCCATTAATTTTTTAATCGCTGTCGATGTATTGGACTTTGCTTTCTCTTCTAACAATTTTCCTAATGAGATAAAAGCAATGATTACAGAAGCAGCTTCATAGTATACGTGAGCATGAATACCTCTGGCGTGCCAGAATTCAGGAAAAAAGGTATTAAAAGCACTGAATAAAAAAGCTATACCCGTAGATAATGCCACGAGTGTATCCATATTGGTTTTCCCATGTCTTGCTTGCTTGAAAGCATTCACAAAGAAATTACGACCAAAGTAAAATACAACCGGAGCCGACAGCACAAATGAAATGTAATTTCCATAAGGCATATCCATAAAAAACATCCCGATAATCACGACAGGAAGTGATAAAATGGACGACCAGATGGTTCGGTGTTTTACTTCATTATAGTGCCTAATCTGTGCCTCTTCTTTTATGGCCTGCGGATCTTCTGTATCTATTACAAGATCATAACCAATTGATCTTACAATGTTCTGTAAGGTCATAGGTTGTGTAGTTTCAGGATCATATGATACCCAAGCTGACTGATTAGCAAAGTTTACCCCAGCATCGCGTACTCCGGCTGATGCCTTGAGCATGGATTCAACGCTGATCGCACAAGCCGCACAGGTCATTTCCAATACAGGAAACGACTGTTTAGTATAGCTCCTTTCAATTTCTTTTTCGATTGTTATATTACTTGTTAACATGATTTCTCACTTTTAATTCTACCCTATTTAACTGAGTTAATTGATCTCCGGATTTGCATAATACCCGTAATCAGTTACATGATTTACAACTTAGCTGCTTCTCGCACGTCTAAACCAACCTGTTTGAAATAGGAAGGTGGCAATCCTTTAAATTCTTTGAACTGACGTGACAAATGATTGACACTGCTAAAACCTGTGCTATAGGCTATTTCTGTAATTGACTGATTTGAATTAACTAGCATATCTTTTACTTTATCCAAACGCTTAATGATAAAATAGCGCTCCAGTGTTATTCCTTCTGACTCAGAAAATATTTTGCTTATTGAATCGTAGTTCAAGTGCAGATGCTCAGATAAAAAAGTTGTGAATTTTATTTTTGAATCGTAGCTGAACTTGCTGTTCAATACTTCATCGATCAGTGATTTGACCTGAGATACAAGTTTATCATGCTTGCTTGTAATCATTTCAAAACCCAAGGTGGACAATGTAGCCCCAAGTTTCAATTGATCTACCTTATTCAATCCATGAGAAAAAGATACCTTACCAAGACTTATGTGCTTAATATTAAAGCCAAGTTTCTCGATGCCACTTTTAATAACGAGTATACACCGATCGCAGACCATACCGCGAATCTGTATCTCTTTAGCCGGTTCAATTGTGTTCTGGTTCATGATGTAAATTTCACCATGAACACAGTTGTGGACGTTACAGAATCACCGGAATAAGTTATATAATTTTAAGTAAAAGAGCCTTTAAGTGCTTTAAGGGATGTTTTCCTATAAAATATGATCCAAAGGTTTACGACTTTGATCTATATTTCTGGATTTTTTGAGCTCCGAAGGTGTGAATCCTGTGATTTTTTTAAACTGACCTGATAGGTGGGCAACGCTACTATACCCAAGCTTATCCGCAATTTCACTAAGATTTAATTCATCATAAAAAAGCAGTTCTTTCACCTTCTCTATTTTCTGTTTGATGATATATTGCTCGAGGGTTATCCCTTCAACAGAAGAAAATAGGTTGCTCAGATAATTGTATTCATAGTGCAACTCTTCAGACAACATGGTTGACCAGTTGAATTTTCGATCAGCCCCATTTGGATCATGGATTACCGCAATCACGCGATTTTTTATAGATTCAATTAATCTGGCCTTTCGATCATCGATGCGTTCAAAACCCAGCTTGGTAAGTGCCGAGTCCAATTTGGCTTGTTGTTGCTGACTAATACTTTCCTCGCTAATCACAATTTCTCCTAGCGCTATATTTTCAACATGGAGTCCAAGTTTTTCGAATTCTTGGGTCACGACCAGTATACACCGGTTACAAACCATGTTTTTAATATTTATTATCATACCGAATAGACTTAGATTAGTTAGATAAAATTAGTCATTCGTTAACAAATAACCATTGACAATAGTAAAGAAGAATGTTTCCCATTTTGGGAATGAATTAAACGAAAAAGGGACAGAATTTTATACAGAGTGCCTATTATTCAATCTAAAACTTCAATTTGTTCATTGGCACAGATACTGTTCTACTAAGTAAGTTGAACTTTGAAAAATTAAAAAAATGGATGGCTCCGAACTGAAAGGGTTTAAGTGGTTGATTGGGATTGTTTATGTGGTGTTAGCACTAGCCACTGTTATTATGTACTTTCTGTAAACATCTCTTATTTATTCGATCTTAATGATTTAAAAAACTTGGCCCAGTTAAAAGGGTTGAGCAAAGGATTAGGACGTGGTCCAAACCTATCATTTTGATAATAAGCCCAATTATCGAGGTAATACCTACTGTTGGCGGCTCCGTCCATCGGCATGGTTTGGAGCATTAATGCTAATAACTGCTCATTCATATTATCATAAGCATGTTCTTCAATAGGTAAATTCAAAGCAAGTACCGCTTCCTTAAATATTTCTTCCGTGGGGAAAGGCATAATTTCCACTGTTTCCAAGAAGGTAGTATCAGTTACCATTTCAATGACAATTGTTAGGTTATCACGGTCAGTATCGGGTACCTTAAAATATTGTCTCTTATAACCCACCGAACTTACTACCAACTCATCACCAACTAAAACGGGCATTGAGAAATAGCCCACTCTATTACTGGTTGTCCCCCTTCCAGCCTTGGGGACATAAATGTTAACCCCGGGCAGAACCGAGACACTATCTTCACCTAACACAACCCCTGAAAGTTGAACTACATGCCGAGCCCCTTGAGCATTCACAGCGTGATTGCTACCCAACAAAATAACCGTCCCTAAAATGAAGGAAAATAGTGCGCGAAATATAATCTTATCCAAACCCGTTATTAATTAAACTTTGGGAGATGCCATTTAACCCCGAAGTTATCAATTGAACGTCAAAGTTCATTACAATGTTGGTGATTTCTCCTACATTTGACTAAAGCCATGAGATTAAAAAACTTCAATCTTTCTTTTGGATCACAAATATTTAAGGCCTGTTCTGACGAATCCAGGGTGAGAATATTACACCTTATTTTCAAAAATAAGGAAATGTGTATTTCCGATTTGGAGCATATACTGGAGTTTACACAAACAAAAACTTCTCGCCACCTAATCTATCTTAAAAATTCTGGGATACTTAGTACCCGAAAACAGGATCAATGGGTGTTTTACTATTTGAAAGATGAGGTGTATGAAATTATAAGTCAGATCTTTCAATTCTTGAATAAAGACCAGACATTGGTAAAAGACCTCAGTATATATAAAACTATGTACAACAATAGGGAGCTCGCACAAAATAAATTGGAGTCTCGTAATTGGCAGTCCAGATGAAAAAATATCAAGCGTTATTCTTTGATTTAGATCATACCCTATGGGATTATGAAACTAATTCCGTGGCAACCCTTCATGAACTATTTGACGCATTTGAAATTGCTAACCTTTCTGACACAAACAAGGATGAGTTCGTCTCTATTTTCAATAAAGTAAACGATAAGTTATGGGCCAATTTCAACAAAGGCCATATCGACAGAGACACAATTAAAAACCAAAGGTTTGTCAAAATACTCAAGCATCTTGGTATCAAAAATGAGTTTCTGTCGTTTCAATTATCAAATGATTACATCAATATTTGCCCAACCAAAACGGGCTTGATGCCATATACCATTGAAATACTTGAGTACCTACATAAGAAATACCCGTTGTATCTACTAACAAATGGCTTCAATGAAGTACAACAGAAGAAAATTTCCCAATCTAAAATAGAACACTACTTTAAAGGCATGGTGACGTCAGAGACCTCTGGTCATCGTAAACCATCGGTAGAAATTTTTCAATACACCTTAAACTTGGCTTCAACCGAACCCGATAACACTGTGATGATTGGTGATAATTTATCCGCTGATATTCATGGCGCTAAAAGAGCGCAAATGGATACTATCTATTACAACCCTAAGCAGACTGCTCATAAATCAACACCCGATCACGAAGTGAGTTGTCTAAGTCAATTGACTAACATCCTTTAGTTACTTTTTTACTCCTTATTGGTTAACTTTGCGACTTCAAAAAAGGACTTCAAATTTAAATTTAATTATATGCCAAAAGGAGTTTATCAAATACCAACCCCTGTAAACGAACCTGTACTTTCCTATGCACCAGGTTCTCCAGAGAAATTATCAGTAAAAAAAGCTTTGGAAGAAGCTCGATCGCAGCAACTTGACATACCTATGTATATAGGTAGTGAAGAAGTAAGGACAGGTAAAACTAAACCTCTTAATCCTCCTCACGATCACCAACATGTACTTGGTCATTTTCATCAAGGTGATGCGTCTCATGTAGAGCAGGCTATTAATGCCGCACTAGGCGCCAAAGAAGCATGGGCCAACTTGGCTTGGGAACATAGGGCAAGTGTATTTTTAAGAGCTGCCGACCTATTGGCAGGTCCATACAGAGCCAAAATAAATGCAGCTACCATGTTAGGGCAATCGAAAAGTGTTTATCAGGCAGAAATAGATGCTGCTTGTGAGTTTATCGACTTTCTTAGGTTCAATGCCTATTACATGATGGAGATTTATCAGGATCAACCAAAATCATCTCCAGGCGTTTGGAACAGACTAGAGTACAGACCATTGGAAGGCTTCGTATTCGCCTTGACTCCATTTAATTTTACAGCCATAGCAGGAAATCTTCCCGCCTCTGCTGCTCTAATGGGCAATACAATTGTTTGGAAACCAGCGTTTACTCAAATATATGCTGCCAATGTCATTATGGAAGTTTTCAAAGAAGCTGGCTTACCTGACGGGGTAATCAACCTTATTTATGTTGATGGACCCACAGCTGGTGATGTTATTTTCAATCACCGAGATTTTGCTGGTATCCATTTCACAGGAAGTACAGGGGTGTTCCAAAACCTTTGGAAAACTATTGGAAACAATATTCATAAATACAGATCTTATCCTCGAATAGTTGGCGAAACTGGGGGTAAGGACTTTATTGTTGCCCACAAATCTGCCAATGCCAAAGAGGTAGCTACGGCTATCACAAGAGGGGCTTTTGAATATCAAGGACAGAAATGTTCTGCTGCTTCAAGAGTATATATCCCTTCTAATATTTGGGATGACGTGAAAAAGTATCTTATAGCTGATTTGAAAACTATTAAAATGGGCCCAACGGAAGATTTTACTAACTTCTTCAATGCGGTGATAGATGAAAAATCGTTTGACAAAATTGCCAAGTATATTGATGATGCTAAAGAAAATAAAATGACGGAAGTGATAGCCGGTGGCGGTTATGACAAATCAAAAGGGTATTTTATTGAGCCTACCGTTATTCATACGCAAGATCCTTCATCTACCACTATGTGTGAAGAGATATTCGGACCTGTGGTTACTATCTATGTTTATCAAGCAGAGCGTTTTGAAGAGGCGTTGGAACTTGTAGACAAAACTTCTCCTTACGCACTTACTGGTTCTATCATTTCCCATGATCGTTATGCGGTTGAGTTGGCAATGAAAAAATTAGAAAATGCTGCTGGTAATTTTTATATCAATGATAAACCAACAGGAGCAGTAGTAGGGCAACAACCTTTTGGCGGGGCTCGTGGTTCAGGTACAAATGATAAGGCCGGGTCGAAGCTAAATTTATTACGTTGGGTATCGCCAAGAACGATCAAAGAAACGTTCGTTCCACCAACTGATTATAAATATCCGTTCCTACAAGAGAAGTAAGAAAAAGTAGGAAAATGAACATTTGGTCGCCTCTTTTTATTAAAGGGGCGACCTTTTTTACGCCTTTAAGTTTAATAAAGTTAATATTACTATGAATATATAATTCAATTACTATTTTTGTGTCATGTAAGGTTTGAGGGGAATGGGGAATTATAAATCTGTTTAACCACTAATATTAATGCCATTTCTACCCATTAGTAAAGTTGATAAGTTTCGTCAGGATCAAGAGCATAGGCGAGAAGATATTATCGACATCAAATTTCCTTCCGAATTAAGTAGTTCAAATAAGCACGGATTCAAAGAGATATTAATATTTGTAGTGGATGATGATCCAGTATTTATGCAAATACTGAATACACATTTTTCAAAATTGGCCTTATCTTCTCACTCGGGAGAAGCTTATATATTTAAGGTGCGTAACTACGCCACAGGAAGAAGCTGTATCAATGAACTTGACCGCAAACCAGATCTTATCTTCTTAAATTATTTTATCAATAAGGGTATGCCCAATGTGATCACAGGCATTGACACCTTAAATAAAATCATTGATATTAATCCGAATCAAAAAGTACTTATCCTTGATGACTTAAATGAGAATCTTCGTGGTGCATTCGTTGAAAACGGCCTTCGTGATTATATCTCAAAAGATTTAAGTGCACTAGAAGAACTCAATCACACCATATTAGAGATATTAGAAGGTGATTTTAAGGATAGCCCTTTTAGTTGACAATCTATCTACCGACTATTATTTAGTCTAAGGAATGCCTTTTCTTGTCCAGATTCCATTTCGATCTAAATCATTATGAAATGCCAACCTCTTGGCAAAATCACTAGTGTAGCCGATGTAGAACTTCTGAAGCTTTTCAGAGTATTAAATATATACAGAATACATTTTTAAAACGAAAAAGGCCATCTATTTCTAGATGGCCTTTGGCTCCCCTTCTTGGACTCGAACCAAGGACCTATCCCGATATTTATCGGGATCAGCCGCTATATCTAACCTTAAGTTTTTCAATTATTTCTGGATACCTCGACAGATTTTCTATGTATCTCTTCGATTTCATGCGTTTAATGTGACGCTCAATACTCCTTGCTTGTTTCTCCGAAAGTTTGGTAATCTCAAAATATTTAGCCCAAGGAATGCCTTTTCTTGTCCAGATTCCATTTCGATCTAAATCATTATGAAATGCCAACCTCTTGGCAAAATCACAAGTGTAGCCGATGTAGAACTTCTGAAGCTTTTCAGAGTATAAAATATATACAGAATACATTTTTAAACGAAAAAGGCCATCTATTTCTAGATGGCCTTTGGCTCCCCTTCTTGGACTCGAACCAAGGACCTACTGATTAACAGTCAGCCGCTCTAACCAACTGAGCTAAAGGGGAATTTTAAAATAAAAATCCATTTGATCACTTTGTTTCTCAAATGGACTGCAATATTAGAATATCAATCTCTTTTATGCAATACATTTTTTTAAAAAAATTTCTAGAAAATTAAGATGTAGAAATAGATCAAGGTAAAGGATGATAAAAACAGTATGCCAGCCATTGCCAGCCACTTTAGCCAACATGGTGGACGATGAGATAATGGTACCGCTTTGGAGAAAATAATTACATAATTAAGTATTGCGGCAAGCGGTGCAATGACAAATGAAACTGTGGTGGCCAAATCCACTAGACTTTTTAAATCATTTAAAAACTGAGCGATAACTAAGTAGCTCCCAGCTGCTACAAGTACTACCCAAATTATATAACTCCATTTCACATTCGTACCCCATAGTAGAGCCATTACTCTGTCCATTGCGCGTCCGTAGCCATCCAACACTGTGATGGAGGTACTGAACATAGTACTAAACGCGGCAGCGGCTATAATTAAATAACTCCATTCACCTATTGATTTGGTATATAGACCAATAAGTTGGGAAGCAAACCCTGCTGCACTATTTGATAAAACAGTACCACTGCCATACATGACAATCGCACCCAGTGAAAGGAAAACTACTGCCAAAATTCCTGTTATTATATAGCCGATATTAAAATCCAATAGGGTTTCCTTTAATGTTGGAGTGTACTTGGTTTGTTTCGCACGTTCCTCTGCCCAGAGGCCTGTCCAAGTTGACATATCAACAGCAGTTGGCATCCAGCCCATTAGTGCAATTAAAAATATAATCCCACCGGACGTCATGACCTCTGGTGGAATAAACCCCTCTACAGGTACTGTTCTTCCCTTAAAACTAGCTATAATAACCGCACCTACCGTACTTATTAATAGCACCACACTTACGAACTTAAGTAAGCCGTCTAGAGCATTGTATTTTCCTCCTGCCAGTATTGCAACGCAAACCAAGAAAATTATCGCAGCAAGCCAATCCGTTGTTAAGTCAATTCCAAATAAATGTCCCATCAATCCTGCGGCTACAAAGGTGACGGCTGCTGTGACAATAAACATGGTAACTACTGTTATTATCGCATATATCACAAGTATCCATTTGCCCCTATCTGCATAGCCATTTAAAATACTCTTACCTGTTGCGTTGGTATACCTAGATGAAAATTCGAAGAAAGGGTATTTGAATATTACAGCAGCTAATACAGCGGGTAATAAAACAAACCCATAGTCTGCCCCAGCACGTGTTGATTGAACAAGATGAGAAACACCTACACACATGCCAGCAAAAACAATCCCGGGTCCTAAAGTCTTAAGAAAGTTGCTTGAGTTCATATTCATAATAAAATAAACTTCTAATATACAAGGACAGGAATATAATCAAAAACCAAATATAAATGCCATTATGTCATGTTTATTTTTAAACAAAACTTAATTTAATGTCATTATGTCTTATTATGGCACTGCTTTACAATTGGTATAGTTTTGAATCTATCCGAATTAACAATTTGAATTTAAAATAAACACTGTTATGAAACTTATGAGATACAACCCCTTGAATGATTTTTCAGGCAATTTCGGAGAATTGATGGAAAATGTATTGCGTTCTAGTACGCAGAATGAAACCAGCTTCTTACCCGCTGTTGACATTATCAAAAATGAGAAAGATATAGAGCTAAGCATGGTGGCTCCAGGAATGGAAAAATCGAATTTCACTATTGATGTTAAAGATAACACACTGACTATTAGTGGTGAAAGAAAACTTAATAAGGAATTAAACTTTACAAAAGTAGAGTCTCAGTATGGAAGCTTTAAAAGAAGTTTTAAATTAAGCGATGACATCGAAAAGGATAACATTAATGCTACATATGAAAACGGAATATTGAAGCTTGTACTTCCTCTCAACGTCAAGAAACTAGAGAAAGCAATCATTAAAGTAAAATAATCGATATATAAACAAAAAGGCCATTCTGATAATTCAGAATGGCCTTTTTGTTTAAATCAATTGAGATAATTAACTCCTCTTATCTAGGTCCACTACTATTGGAGAAGCAATGAATACAGACGAGTAAGTACCAACCACAATACCAACTAACAAGGCGAATGAAAAGCCTCTTAATACTTCGCCCCCAAATAGGAACAATACAAGCACCACTATTAAAGTGGTAAGTGAAGTCATTAATGTCCTGTTTAAGGTGCTGTTAATAGCATGATTGAATATGCTAATTTTATCCGTACTCGTACCTAGATTCAGATATTCCCTTATTCTATCAAACACTACCACGGTATCATTAATTGAATAACCTATAATAGTAAGAATAGCAGCAACAAACACCTGATCTATTTCGAATTTAATGCCAAACAAGCTGGCAATAGCAAAGGCTGAGAATACGACAGCTGCATCATGGAGCAACGCAATGATTGCCCCAGTACTAAATTGCCATTTTCTAAATCTTATTAATATATACAAGAAGATTGCAATAATCGAGAATATGCCTGCTTCAAGGGAAGCATCTTTAATATCATCGGCTATTGTAGCACCTACTTTTGACGAACCCGAAATAGTAAAATGTGAATCATCCACCTTACTATCATTGGCTACATATTTCTGACCTGTAAAGGTTTCTATTCCTTGTATCATGGCATCTTTTACCTTGTCATCAGCTCCATCAGTTTCATCATTCACTAAGTAAGAAGTGGTTACTTTCACGGTGTTATTTCCACCGAAATTCTTCACTTCCGTACCCGCATTTTCAAAACTTTCACTTAGCGCATTTCTCATATTGGTGGCCACCACAGGATTTTGGAAGTTAACAATGTAAGATCTACCTCCTTGAAAATCCACGCCCAAATTGAGTCCTTGTGTGAAGGTTAATGTCATTCCAACAGTTATTACAATAGCCGAGAAGATATAAGCTATTTTCCTTTTTGCCATAAAGTTGAAATTCATCTCTCTCAAAAGGCCTCTTGATAATGGAGTCGTAAATGAAACTTTAGCGTTATCATTTCTACCCACCATCCATTCGATAATAACTCGAGTAATATAAACAGCAGAAAAGAATGAACACACTATACCGATCATCAATGTAATGGCAAACCCTTTGATTGGTCCTTGTCCTAATACAAAAAGGATAACCGCTGTTAAAAGCGTAGTGACATTGGCATCTAAAATTGAACTAAACGCCTTTTTATAACCTGTGGTAACGGCTTCCCGTAATTTTACCCCGTTTCTAAGTTCTTCTCTGATACGTTCAAAAATAAGTACGTTAGCATCAATCGACATACCTATGGTAAGAACAATACCCGCAATTCCCGGAAGGGTTAAGGCTGCATTAAATTGCGCCAGTATACCCAGAATAAAGAATATATTAAATACCAAAGCAATGTTAGCTACAAGTCCCCCTTTAGCATAATATGCCAGCATAAAAAGCACTACAATAGCCAAACCAGATACTATCGAAATGATACCTTGACTCTGGGCTATCTTACCCAAAGTAGGTCCCACTATACCCTCTTCTACAATCCTTGTAGGTGCTGGTAATGATCCTGCTTTTAAAATATTAGCCAAATCTTTCGCTTCTTCTAGGGTAAAGTTTCCAGATATTTGGGAGTTACCATTGGGAATTTCACCATTTACAGAAGGAGCCGAATAGACCAAATTATCCAATACAATTGCTATTCTTCCTCTAGGATTTTTATTAGCAGCAGCCGCAGTAATTTTCCTCCATACACGTGTACCTTGAGCATTCATCTGCATACTTACAGCAGGTCGTGAAAATTGGTCTAGCTCTTGTCGTGCATCAGTAATAACCTCTCCTGAAAGCAGAGCTTTTCCTCCTCTACCAACATTAACAAAAAATAGTTGGAGAAGCTCCTCACCAGTTTGTTCATTTACAGTAGCTTTTACTTCCCAAAGCGGTTTTACTGTTCTTGGTAATAAGTCTTTTACATCTTTTCTTCTAATAATCTGACCAATAACAGCGGTATCTCGAACATCGTAGATTAGGCCTCCTTGTGCTTTTGTGAGAGCAAATAGTGGTGATATTTGAGAATTTAACGAATCAAGTTTATTAACTGTTGAATCAGTTTTTGCTCCAGCTAAAGCTGAATCCAAGTCGTTCAAAGTGGAATCAGTATCTCCAGATAAAGCATCACCTAAACTACCCGAATTAGAAGAGGCATCGGTTGCTTCATCAGTTGTATCTCCCAACGACATTGCAGCTTTTTGCTCATTCACCAATAGATTATTGATAGCCACTAACGAATTGTTGATGTCACTTAGTTCTGTTACTTCCCAAAACTCAAGTTTCGCTACACCTTGGAGCAATTTTCGAACTCTTTCAGGGTTATCTGCACCTGGTATTTCTATTTGAATTCTTCCAGTACCTTGTAAACGCTGGATATTCGGTTGTGAAGTACCAAATTGGTCAATCCTTGTTCTTAAGATAATAAACGATCTGTCAATGGCATCCTCAATTTCCTTATTTATAAAATCCATTACTTTGTCATCGCTATCTCCACGGCTAACTCTACCTCTATTTGCTGCTGTGGCAAATATATCCGCAAGTGGTTTTTGTGAAATACTCTTATATGACTCTAGAAATAGCGTACTGAAACGCGCCTGACTGCTACGTTGCTTCAATCTAGCCTCTTTAATGGCTTCATTAAATTCTGGATCAACAGAACCACCGCTTAAGCCTTTAATGATATCAACTGGAGATACCTCCAAGGTAACGTGCATCCCACCTTGCAAATCAAGTCCACGACTAAGTTCAGTGTCCTTAACTTCCCTGTAAGTGTACTCTATACCGAATAGATTATAAACAGGTAGATTCCAGACAGAGTCAAGATAATTCTGTTTTTTATTAAGATTAACAACTCCAGACTCTCCGGTTGCATAGTCTATTGCATCCTGTTGTATGTTTCTGGAAACAAATGTAAATGATAAATAATATACGCATAGTAGCGTAATAATGATTGTCAATGTGACAACCGCACCTTTGTTTTGCATTTTATTTTTTTTTAGTAGTAAATGAATTGTAATTGGATTGGTATAAACCAATCAAAGAAAAGTCGAGCTTCCTCTAGGGCGCATTTGGGGATATAATTGACCTAAAGAGGGTATTAAATAATGTGTTGTATTTAGGTAAAAGCTTAACATCAATGTGTACTTCTGAAGAATCGTCAAGGTGAATTTCTGAAATGAAATGAAGTACATTTTGAAAGGTCAAAGCGGCTGTTTGAGCTACCGCTTCCTGTCCAATTTTAAGGATAGGCTGCTCTTTTTCTGACTTTTCTGTTTTTACTTTGCTCTCAGCTTTGGCAACATACTCAAAATAGAAACTTTGAGAAACTAATATCACTATAGCAGCAAGAATACCGAATGCTATTCCAGCCGAATGTTTGTAACGCGATATATTAGCTATTTTCACCATTATTTTAGAGGTGGCAAAACTAGAGATTTTAATTTATAAAACAATATTACTTGTTTAGGCGGCATTGGATAAAACCAGTTAATACCTCTAGGGCGTTTTGAAAATGGGTATTATTTGGAATGATTAAATCAGCTTCATTTTTGAGTGGAGCCAGATATCGATCATAGGTAGGCATCACGTGCCTTTCGAATCTATAAAGCACATCTTCAAGGTCATAGCCTCGCTCATTATTATCCCTAATTATCCTTCTTTTAAGTCTAATGTGTTCTTTGGCTTCTATGAAAACCCGCAAATCGAGCGCCTCGTTTACCTCTTTAAAATGCATTACAAAAAGGCCTTCGATAATTACAATTGGTGCAGCATCGAACTTTAAAAGTTTCGGAGTAACAGCAGGATTATTGAATGTATATTCCATTCTAGTAAATCCTTGACCACTTTTTATTTTACGAACATCTTCAGCAAGTCCTTCTGAATCAATCGATTTTGGGAGGTCAAAATTCTGAACTCCATTGTCATCAATTGGTTGTTTATCACGGTCAATGTAATAATTGTCTTGCGATATAAGGCAAATATCCTTTTTATCAAACTTCTCGATAAGTGAATTAAGAAATAGAGTTTTTCCAGAGGCACTTCCGCCTGTGATACCGATAAGATAAGGTTTAATAGACAAAATGCTAATATTGGTTATTTAGGTATTCAACTAATTTTTTAACTGCCAATCCACGGTGGCTTATTTGGTTCTTTTCAGTTACTGACATCTCAGCAAAAGTATGATTATAACCTTCTGGCGTGAAAACAGCATCATAACCGAATCCAGCATTCCCTTTTCTATATTCCTCAATCATCCCATTGGCAATTCCTTCGAATTGTACTTCTTTTCCTTCCACTATTAAAGTGATCACTGTCCTGAATTGCGCTCGTCTGTTTTTCTTCCCTTGTAATTTAGAAAGTAATAAATCTATATTGGCTTCATTATCTCTTTGATCACCAGCATACCTTGCTGATCTCACTCCTGGTTCCCCTTTTAGTGTTTCCACTTCCAGTCCGGTATCATCTGCAAATACGGCCACATTGTAATTATCAAATACATATCTAGCTTTTTGCAAAGAATTGCCTTCAAGGGTCATTTTAGTTTCTTCCAATTCCTCGTAACAACCAATGTCCTCCAAGCTTTGAAGTGAAATAGCGCTGCTTATTGCAGCCGCTATTTCCTCAATCTTATTTTGATTATTAGTGGCAAAGCAGATTTTCACTAATTGGTACTTAGCAATTCAACATCAAATATTAATATAGCATTTGGAGGAATATTATTTCCAGCACCACCAGTCCCATATCCGAATGGCGAAGGAAGGTACATTGTCATTTTCCCACCAACCTTCATCTCTGGAATCATTACTTGCCAACCCGGAATCAATGTACTTAATGTAAATGTGACGCCCTCACCACTATCAAATTCAACACCATTTAATCTTGTCCCAGAATAGTTCATTTTTACCGTACTCTGAACCGATGGTTGATTGCCACTACCCTGCTCTAAGGTATAACGTATTCCACTTGGGTGTATAAAAGTCTCTATCCCCCAACTCGCTAATGAATCATCTATAATAGCTATGTCTTTCAATAGCTGACGATGATGTAATTTTTCAAAAGTTACTTCAGCGATTAATACAGAATTTGGAGGCACATCAGTTTTTGCTGTTGTTCCATAACCATAAAAAGATGGTATATATACAGTAATACTACCCCCTTCTTGTACTTTTGAAGCTGCAAAATTCAACCCTGATAAAATACCATTAACTTTCTTCTTTTCACTTTCTACATTTTCCACCTCAACACCTGTCGAAAGAACTTCAATTGTATAGGTTAATGTTAAAGAATCAGCAAAATAAGCTTTTAATCCTGTGCCTTGTGAATGAATAATATATCTCATTCCGGAGGCATCCTTTTCTGCCGTTATGCCATTTTGATTCAGGTAAGTGTCAATAATAGCTACATCCTTATTTAGTTGCTCTATAGTTGGATCTACTTTTTGATCCGAATCAATGCAGCCAAAAAGCAAAATACCAACCGACACCACCAAGACTGTATTAATTATTTTTTTCATTTTAATTAACCTCAACAAGTTCTACATCAAAAACCAAAATAGAATTAGCCGGAATTTTCGCACTTCTGGCTCTTGGTCCATACGCCAATCCAGATGGAATGTAGAATGTGGCTTTAGCTCCAGGATTTAACAAGGCTATACCTTCATCCCATCCTTTTATTACGGCTCCTGTTCCTAGTTGGAATTCAATTGGCTCGTAAGTACGTTGTTCATTAAAAAGCCCAACCTTTTCAGCCACTTCCTTCACACTAGTATCGAAATACTCACCGTCTAATATCTTTCCTGAGTAATTCACCTTAACTGTTTTTCCTGCCATCGCATTATCACCTGATCCCTCTTGGTTGATAACATAACGTAAACCTGACTCTGTAGTATTGGCCGTAATGTTATTTTCTTCCAAGTACTTTGTAATTAACTCATCATCAACACCTTTTTGCTTTTCAGCATCAGCCACGGCATTCATTTGCTGCTTGGCCATCATTTCTTGCTGCCATTGCATTAACCCATCTTTATCAAGTATATCTTTGACACCAATAAGAAAGGTAATCATTGTTCCAGGTTTTACATTTGGAGGAAGAGGAGCCTTCCATGTTTTGCCAAATAAATCTTCGGCAGTAACATCAAACTTTATACTATCACCTTTTTTCAACGTAGCAAATACTTCTTGCACACTTCCGTCATTAAGATTCCAAATTGAATCCTCTTTCAAAATAACCATTGGAATTCCTCTTTCTTTGCTATCCACCCAAACTGAATCGCTATCATCTTTATATATCATGTTCAGAAGTAAATAATCACCATCTCTAGCTACTTCACTTCCTTCATTTATAACTGAATACTTTAAACCTGATGGAGTCGATTTTTCCGTGTCACCACAAGATTGTAACAACCCAACGATTACAGCTATTGCAATCAATTTTATAATTTTCATATTATGCGTATGTTTTGA
Organism: Fulvivirga sp.; assembly: GCA_048268855.1. GTDB lineage: Bacteria > Bacteroidota > Bacteroidia > Cytophagales > Cyclobacteriaceae > Fulvivirga. The sequence goes on along the minus strand of JBLWUR010000001.1, from coordinate 898,735 downwards.
GATTTGTTGATAATTCGTTTTTATTTTCTTCTAATAATTTTTCAAATTTTTCCACTGTTTCATCCAAGGTCAGATAAGAAATTCCCCCGGCTGCATTTTTATGTCCCCCTCCCTCAAAATTTTTACGAGCAAACTCGTTTACTGAAAAGTCGCCCACTGAGCGAAAGGATATTTTTACAGCCTCTGTTCTATCGATAATTACTGCAGCAAGTTTGATACCAGTAATGGATAGTGCGTAGTTAACAAGGCCTTCTGTATCACCAGTCTTTGATTTGAATTTTTTTAGCTCACTTTCAGTAATAGCAAAGTAAGCGGTGTTATATTTTGGGAGTATTTTTAGTTTTTCATTGAGCGCATAGCCTAAGAATTTTACACGTTCAACTGAATTTGTGTCGTATATGAGCTTGGCCACTTTAGCTGTATCCGCTCCTTTGCCAATCAAGTCCGCACATACCATAAATACATTTTTTGTGGTATTAGGGTGTTTGAAACTTCCAGTATCAGTCATTATACCTGCATAAAGACATTCGGCTATACTTTTATCAACCATATCCCCGTCACCGAGGTCAATAATTAGCTGATGAACAAGCTCGGCAGTGGCAGCAGCCTCAGTACTCCATAACGTGTAGGCAGCAAAATCTTCAGGTTCTAAATGGTGATCTATTAAAACTTTCTTAGCCTTTGAATCTCGAACTAATTCACCGAGTTCATTTATTCTGTTGAGACTAGAGAAATCAAGACAAAATATTATATCCGCTTCTTGTATTGCTTTTTCCGAAACCTCCTGTCCTCCTTCATTATATTTTATAACCTTGTCATTTCCTTTCATCCAGTATAAAAATTCTGGATAGTCAGTAGGACTAATGACGGTTACCTCATGGCCTTTTTTATTAAGATAACCAGCCAATCCTAATGATGAGCCTAGCGCATCAGCATCAGGCTTATGATGGGTTGTGATTACCACTTTTTTTGGCGAATTGATCTCTTTTTTAAATGCTTCGAAGTTTTGCATTATTCTTTAACTGCTCTGTTTTTATGCAAAGCTAATTTTTTTTGAAGGGGCAAAATTGGTTATAAATAAATTCTAAAACAAAATAGATAAATGAGTCTATACTCTGAAATAAACATTCATGGTTAGACTAGAATGAAATATTATTCTATTTTTGCGGCAAATTTTAGAAACACACACTTATGGCTGGAACAAGAACATTTACAATGATAAAACCTGATGCAGTTAGCGCAGGTAACTCAGGTGCAATCATCAAAATGATTGAAGAAGCAGGTTTTAAAATTATAGCAATGAAAAAAACTTACATGTCGAAAGAACGAGCAGGTGAGTTTTATGAAGTGCATAAAGAAAGACCTTTCTATAACGATCTTACAACTTACATGTCTTCAGGTGCTATCATCCCAATGATATTGGAGAAAGGTAATGCTGTTGAAGATTTTAGAAATCTAATTGGTGCTACTAACCCTAAAGACGCTGCTCCTGGTACTATCAGAGCGTTATTTGCAACTTCAATTGAAGCCAATGCTATACACGGATCTGACTCAGATGAAAATGCAGCCATTGAAGGAAGCTTTTTCTTTGCTAAAACTGAGCAGTTTTAATAATACCTTCAAATCTATCGGATGGCACAAAGCCATCCGATAGATCTAAGACATATCTTTTAGTTAGGTGAGATCAACACAAATGTTTTTTGCCTCAGTAAAAAATCTTAGCGCCTCCCAACCTCCTTCACGGCCTACACCAGACTGTTTCATTCCTCCAAAAGGGGTTCGTAAATCCCTTACCAACCAACAGTTAATCCAGATAATGCCGCTCTTTATTTCATGGGCTACATTATGCGCTTTCTTTAGATTTTCCGTCCATATTGTGGCTGACAAACCATAGGCTGTGCTATTTGCATATTCAATCACTTCCTGCTGGTTATCAAATGGCATAATCGTCACTACAGGTCCAAAGATCTCTTCCTGATTTGTTCTGCAATCATGAGGAAGATTGGTAATTACAGTTGGTTCCAGAAAATAACCGTTGGCGCATCGACCTTCCAATTGTGCTCTACCTCCACCTGTCACTACTGTTCCCCCCTCCTCTTTAGCCAACTCAATATAGCTGATCACTTTTTCCATGTGACCCTTAGATACTAAGGCCCCAACTTTAGATGCTTCATTTAATGGGTCAGCGACAGTTAGTTTTTTTACTTTATCTACAAATGCAGATACGAATTTTTCATAAATAGGCCTTTCTACAAAAATCCGTGACCCACAGAGGCATATTTGCCCTTGATTGGAAAATGAAGATTGTACTGTTGTACTCAATGCTTTTTCAAAATCACAGTCGGCAAAAATGACATTGGGATTTTTACCACCAAGTTCTAGGGATAATTTTTTAAACATCGGTGCTGCAGTTGCAGCAATACTTTTGCCTGTAGTTGTACCCCCCGTAAAGGAAATGATAGGTACATCTTTGTGCTCTATGATTGCCTGTCCTGCTTTTCCACCGAGTCCATGAACAATATTAAGTACACCTTTTGGTAGCCCTGCCTCAATACATAACTCTGAAAAAAGAAAAGCTGTCATAGGTGTGATCTCAGAAGGTTTGGCTACCACAGTATTTCCAGCAGCAAGTGCAGGGGCTATTTTCCATGTAAATAAATACAAAGGTAAGTTCCATGGAGATATACAGCCTGCAACACCAATGGGTCTTCTTGTGGTATAGTTGATGTAATTTTCATCTGCCTGGTGAGATTCCGAAGCAAAATGCTGAATACCAGAAGCATAGAATCTCATATTGGCAGAAGCACGAGGTATATCAACTTTCCTCGCCAGTTTTAAAGGTTTGCCATTATCAATAGACTCTGCCATAGCCAGCTTTTCAAGATCGCGGTCAATGAGGTCGGCAATGGCCTCCATAATTTTGGCTCTATCATTTATTGACATTGCTGACCATTCTTTGAAAGCTGCCTTTGCAGCTTTTACTGCAAGTTCAACGTCATTTTTATCCGAATCTGGAATAAGACTATATGTCTCACCTATTGAAGGGTTTATGTTTTCAATGTACTTGCCCCCAATTGGTTCAACAAGTTCTCCATTGATGTAATTTTTTATTTTTTGCATTTTCTTCTCTTATAAACAACTTAAACGACCACCATCAACCGGCAGATTAATGCCATTGATATATCCTGCTGCGGGGCTGGCTAAAAAACATGCCGCATTCGCTATTTCATCAGCCGATGCAAAACGAGCCGCAGGAATTTCTTTTAACATTCCTTCCTTTGCCTCCTGCTCACTGATCCCTGCTTTAGAAGCTTTATTTTTAATAATAGATTCCAACCTACCAGTAAATGTCGCCCCGGGTAATACATTATTTACAGTTATGCCAAAGGGTGCCAACTCTACCGATAAGGTCTTTGCCCAATTAGCCACAGCTCCTCTTATGGTATTTGATACTCCTAACCCTGGGAGTGGGGCTTTCACCGAAGTGGAAATAATATTAATAATCCGTCCATATCCACCTGCCTTCATTGAAGGCGCTACTGCTTTTACCAAAATTTGATTGCACATTAAGTGTCTATTAAAGGCAATTTGAAATTCCTCCAATCCTGCGTCAATGGCCTTTCCCCCCGCTGGCCCACCTGAATTATTTATTAAAATGGCTATTTCTTTATTATCCGATACGTAGGCAGCTATTACTTTTTCTACCTCCTCGGGTTTATCAAAATCTGCAACTAAATAATGATGGACTTGCTTCGATCCAATAGATAAGGCTTGTTTAACATTCTTTAATTTTTCTTCATTACGAGCAATTAACGTTACCGAAGCGCCCAATTCAGCAAGACCAAGTGCTACCGCGCGTCCAATTCCCTCTGTGCTCCCACATACGATGGCTCTTCTATTTTTTAAATCTATATTCATAGAAATCAATTCTTGTGCGTAAAAAGTTTCAATTTTCGCTAAATTTAAAGAGAAAATAACAAACAACTCTATGGCAATCAAAAGACCATTTAACCTCAACAACTGGATTAAAGAAAATCGTGATTTGCTCAAACCACCAGTTGGCAATAAAAATTTGTATGCAGACGCTGGCGATTACATTGTAATGATCGTTGGTGGCCCCAATGCACGTAAAGACTATCATTATAATGAGACTGAAGAACTCTTCTATCAACTAGAAGGCGATATTACAGTAAAGATTCAGGAAGATGGAAAGGCAGTGGAAGTACCCATAAAAGCTGGCGATATTTATTTACACCCAGCCAAAGTCCCACACTCTCCTATTCGTCCAGCCAACTCAGTAGGATTGGTAATTGAACGCAAAAGAGAATTACATCATACAGATGGGTTAATGTGGTTTTGTGACAACTGCAATAACAAGCTTCATGATACTTATTTCAAGCTTACCAATATTGAAAACGATTTCATCCCTCGTTTCAAGGAATTCTATGGCTCAGAAAAAATGAGAACCTGTACGAAATGTAACCATACCATGGAAACAGATGAAAGGTTTGTTTGATGGAACAAATCATTTACCATTCACCAGTTGGCCCATTAGCAATCTATTCCAATGAGGAAGCCATTATTGAAATAAAATTTGATGGAGAAATTCAAACGGAGAATTCTTCATCCATTATAGAAAAGTGCGTTCAACAACTAGATGAGTATTTTGATGGCAAAAGAGAAAATTTTGACCTAGAGCTCAATCCAACTGGAACGGACTTTCAACTAAAGGTTTGGAAGGAATTACAAAATATTCCGTTTGGAAAAACCCGCACATACAGTGAAATGGCCGTTAAACTTGGTGATATTAAAGTTATTCGGGCAGCTGGTACTGCAAATGGTAAAAACAAGATTCCTATCATTATTCCTTGCCACCGAGTAATCGGAAAAGATGGTAGTTTGGTTGGATTTGGCGGTGGCTTAGATAGAAAAGAATGGCTACTCCAACATGAAGGCGTGTTAAAAGGGGAGCAGATGAAGATTTTTGGCTAATATTGGGCAAAATTTTTTCTCTATGATTTTTGAAAATTCATTACAGTTTGCTAAAAAACAGGATCAGAAAGATCCATTATATAAATACCGAGATCAATTTCATATCCCTCAACATAAAGGGAAAGATTGCATTTACTTTACAGGCAATTCTTTAGGCTTACAGCCGAAGTCAACAAGAAAATATATAGAAGAGGAGCTGAAAGACTGGGAAAATCTTGGTGTTGAAGGACATTTTCATGCTGAGCACCGACCGTGGTTTCATTATCATAAATTTCTAAAGGAAGCATTGGCAGAGATAGTTGGCGCTAAACCTGAAGAGGTGGTTTCAATGAACAACCTCACTTCAAACCTGCATTTGATGATGGTTTCGTTTTACCAGCCAACGAAAACCAGGTTTAAAATATTAATGGAAGCAGGTGCATTCCCTTCTGACCAATATGCAGTTGAAAGTCAATTACGATTTCATGGGTTCAATCCAGCAACTTCAATTATTGAAATATCACCAAGAGTTGGTGAACAGAATATTAGAACGGAAGACATAGTTGACAAAATAGAGCAAGAGCGTGATTCCATCGCACTTATCCTTTTTGGTGGAGTCCAATATTACACTGGTCAATACTTTGATTTAAAAAGCATCACTGAAGCAGGACACAAAGCAGGCGCCAAAGTCGGTTTTGATCTAGCACATGCAGTGGGTAATGTACCTTTAAACCTACACGATTCGGGAGCTGACTTTGCGGCTTGGTGCAGCTACAAATACCTAAACTCTGGCCCTGGCGGTGTAAGTGGCATTTTTGTTCATGAGAGACATGCCAATAATCCTGAACTTCCCCGATTTGCTGGCTGGTGGGGACATAGTGAAGAGGAAAGATTTAAAATGCAAAAGGGATTTATACCCATGGTGGGTGCTGATGGCTGGCAACTAAGTAACGTTAATGTTCTATCCTCAGCCGCGCACCTTGCCGCGTTGGAAATATTCAAAGAAGTAGGGATGAAGAGTTTACGGGCGAAAAGTAAATTGTTAACAGGCTATTTAGAATATCTTCTTAATAATATGGGCAACAAATCAGTTCAAATTATTACTCCAACTAACCCAAAAGACAGAGGTTGCCAACTGGCCATTGTAGTTAGGGAAAACGGAAGGGAAATATTCGATGCACTAACACAAGAAGGAGTTGTAGCGGACTGGCGTGAACCTGAAGTCATAAGAGTGGCTCCGGTACCACTTTATAATACCTTTGAAGATGTTTTTAATTTCTATTCTATATTCAAAAAGGCACTAGATTCATGACTCAAGTAAAAAAAATAGGAATTGTTGGAGCTGGACTTGTAGGCACGTTGATGGCTACATATTTAGCTAAAAGAGGTTACACAGTAAATATTTTTGAAGGCAGAGCTGATCCTCGTAAAGCAGGTGAACGTGGGGGAAGATCAATCAATTTGGCCTTGAGTAATCGTGGATGGCTCCCATTAAAAGAAGTTGGGCTGGAAGAAATTGTTGAAAAAATGGTAATTCCAATGCGCGGCAGAATGATGCATGACGACCAAGGGTTCCTAACTTTTCAGCCCTATGGGCGTGAAGGTCAAGCTATTAATTCTATCTCCAGGGGTGGACTGAATGAGGTACTCATGGATGAGGCTGAAAAAAATGGTGTAAAAATCTACTTTGACCATAAATGTGTTGGGGTAAATTTTGACGAAAGCACACTTTATTTTGAACGTGATGGAAAAAGGGGTAAATATCAAGCTGATGTAATTATCGGTGCTGATGGTGCCTATTCAGTGGTAAGAAGACTTTTGCAACGAACTGAAAGGTTTAATTACTCCCAGTATTACATTGAGCATGGTTACAAAGAACTCTCCATTCCAGCTGCCTCGAATGGAGGTTTTCAAATTGAAAAGAATGCATTACACATTTGGCCTAGAGGCAATTATATGCTTATTGCCTTGCCAAATCAAGATGCAAGTTTTACATGTACTTTGTTTTTCCCATTTGAAGGTGAGACTTCATTTGATTCTATGAAAACTGATGAGGATATCAGGCAATTTTTTGAAAAAACTTTCCCTGATGCCTATGAACTAATGCCAACTTTATTAAAAGACTACCATTTTAACCCAACTTCATCGTTGGTTACAGTAAAATGCTTCCCTTGGGTAAAAAATAGAACTTTACTCATTGGAGATTCTTCGCATGCCATTGTCCCATTTTATGGACAGGGGATGAATAGTGGCTTTGAGGATTGTAGAATATTGAATGAAATGTTGGATCTCCATGATGATAATTGGGATAAAGTATTACCAGCTTTTCAGGAGATGAGAAAACCAGATGCTGATGCTATTTCTGATTTAGCATTACAAAATTTCATTGAAATGCGAGATCTAGTAGCAGATGAAAATTTTCTTCTAAGAAAAAAAATAGAGGCCAAACTTCAGGATCTATATCCTCAAAAGTGGATTCCACTTTATTCTATGGTGACCTTCAAGGAAAATTTGAGGTACACAGAGGCATTAACAATTGGAAAGAAACAAAAAGCCATTATGGACAAAGTAATGGTTTCTAATAATATTAGTAAAAACTGGGAATCAATTGATTTTGAAAGTATTATAAATCAATTAGAGGGCTAGTTCTTTTTTTAACGATTCATAAAGTTCTTGAGCATCTTCATCAGGATGCGCATCAGGTCCGGCAAATAAATCTAACGTTTCATTAAGAAAATCAACTGAAGAAGGGTTATTTGCCAAATACTCCTTTAAGGCGGCAATAAATTTATTTTCCCACATTTCTCTGTGCTTTAACAGATACCGTATTTCTGCTTTATAAATGAGCATTAAATTCTCTTCTTTCTCATCAGTGCCCATATTTTCGGCAGCAAATTCATCCCCTAATATTTTGGACAATTGTTTAAGCGTAACCCATTCTTCATTGTCCAAAAGTCCATCGCTCATTACCAGTAAACAAGATGGTAATAGGTGGGTAATATAAATAAACTGTTCTTTGTTTATATCCAGAAATCGAATTTGTGTGTATTCCTTATACAGGACGTCTATTTTTGAATTTGACATAGATAAGAGTAGTTGGTTATATGCTAAAATAAATAATTTTTATTGATATTTCAGCTATTCATTAACTGTTTGTATTGATTAAATCTGGCTAATATTTCTTTCACATAATTCACTGGTTCATCGCCTCTACAATAGCCAGACTCGACAATTGGATCTGTAAAATACTCCTTTTGAGATTTTAATTTCAGATATTTCTCGACATTACCATCCCATTTTGTAGGGTCAGCTCCATATTTTTTCGCCAGATTCCTTGCATCTTCTACATGGCCGACCCCTACATTGTAAGAGGCCAAGACAAATTTAATACGCTCATCTTTATCCTTGATAGTTTTCTTCCATAGCTTATCCAGGTAACGAAGAAATGCTACTCCTGCAGATATATTTTGCTTAGGATCATACAAGTTTTTTGCGCCAAACCTTCTTCCCGTTTCAGGAAGTAGCTGCATTAACCCTTTGGCTCCTGCCCAAGACTTTGCTCTTGGATCAAACAATGACTCCTGATACATTTGTGAAGCCAACAATCGCCAATCCCAATCAATATTTTTTGCTGCATTTTTAATTTGATCATCATAAATGGATATTTTCTCTCCACTTATAGAAGCAAAATCACTTTTGGCTCGAAGAACTGACGCTCTAGGACTCCGAAAGTATCGATTAAAAATCACGTTAAAAGTAGGCTGCTTTTTAACCCTCTTAATCCATGTATTAGCTTCTTTAAGTAATTCTGGCGCATTCTTTCTTACCGCCCATGCAATCTGCTGAGGAAAACTAATAGGGGTGTTTACATCTATATTGGGAAAATAGGAGGCATTTACATATGCTACTGTCTCATCAGCTACTGTATAATCAATTTTACCAGTTGCCACTTTCTTTATTAGCCCTTCTGTCTCTATTGAATCCGGTTCTTCTACTATCAATATATCTCCACCTATTTCATGTGACAGGTTAATTAACCGTTCAATATAGGAAGAGCTTTTTCGTACATTAATTTGTTTCCCAATTAGTGCAACCTGGCTTCGGATAAGTTGTTTATCAATTTGATCTTTAGTCATTTCTTGCCAACCAATGGGCTTTCTCTGTACTAACATTTGGCGAGTAGTAAAATGGCTCGATGTAAAAGCCATTCTTGATTTACGCTCTTTGGTCACAGTTAGAGAATAAGCGACTATGTCTCCCTTTCCACTATTAAGCATTTGAAAAGCCTCATCTATACTCGTGGTTAATTTAATTTCAAGTCTAACTTTTAAATACTTCGATAATAATTGTAGCAGTTCATACTCATAACCCATGGGCTGCCCTTTATAAATAAAATATCCTGTAGAGCTGTTGTCCACTATTGCGATTAAAGAACCTCGCTTTTTAATTTTTGCTAAATCAAAATCAACGGGGTTTTCGAATGAGTTAGTGGAACCATCTGGCCCTTCACTCTCATTCCCCGACCTCCTACATGCTAATGATGATAATAGTAAAATGGTAATAAGAAGGGCTAAGTACTTATTGTTCAAAGTCAACATAGTTGTTCAAAATAATCATAATTTTGCTCTGATAAAAATACATGACCTCAGGGAAGGAAATTTTTAATTTATGGTGCTATATAATGTAACGGTGGGAATTGACGCAAAAGCAGAGCTTGAATGGCTTGAATGGATGAAGGCTAAGCACATTCCAGCAGTGATGAACACTGGTCAATTCATTGAAAATAAAATTTTTAAGGTAGTAAGTGAAGAAGAGGAAGAGACCGTTTCTTATTCCATCCAGTATTTTGCAATAAGTGTAGATCACGTGGTAAAATACCTTAATGACTTTGCACCTCCATTAGTTGAAGAACACAGAACAAGGTACCAAAACAGGCATGTAGCTTTTAGAACTTTACTTGAAGAGGTTTAATTGGCCATAGCCTGCATCTGCTCTCTAGAGATACTGCAATTAATCCATTCACCGTCAAGGTGAGCCTTATAATATTTTTTATAAAAATTAATTGCTTGCTCGTTCCAATCAAGCACTTGCCAAACCATACCTGAGCAATTTTCATCCACCCCTTTTCTAATTGTTTTATCAAAGAGCTGCTTTCCAATTCCACTCCCACGTTCGTTTTCCGTGACAACGATATCTTCTAAATAGAGCCTTTTCCCCTTCCACGTAGAATAACGATAGTAATAAAGAGAGATGCCTATTATATTATTCTGGTCATTGACCGCAACATAAAAACCAAAGATAGGGTTGTCTCCAAACCCATCCTTTTCCATCATTTCCACAGTATTTTCCACTTGATCAGCCGCTTTTTCATATGCCGCCAGTTCTTTTATTAATTTTAATACCTGTGGTAAGTCGGCCTTTATGCCTTCGCGTATGGTCATTATTAATAATATTAATTGATAATATCAAACCCAGTATAGGGCACCAACACTTCCGGTATTTTAATTCCATCAGGTGTCTGATTGTTTTCTAATATAGAGGCCACTATCCTTGGTAAGGCTAAGGCACTACCATTTAAAGTATGCAGCAAATGCATCTTTTTATCTTCTCCTCGAAACCTAAGTTTTAATCTATTGGCTTGAAAAGTTTCAAAGTTACTTACAGAACTCACCTCCAACCATTTTTGCTGTGCAGCAGAGAATACTTCCATATCAAAAGTCTGTGCAGCTGTAAATCCCAAATCTCCACCACAAAGGTTCAGAACTCGATACTGTAACCCCAACTTCTCCAATAATCCTTGTACATACTCACACATTTCCTTCAAAGCTTTATAAGAATTATTGGGATGATGAATTTGAACAAGTTCAACTTTATCAAACTGATGTAAGCGGTTTAACCCTCTTACATGTGCTCCCCATGAACCTGCTTCTCTTCTAAAACAAGGAGTGAATCCTACGTGCTTGATAGGCAATTCCTTTGGTTCCAGAATCACATCCCTATACATATTAGTGATTGGCACTTCTGCTGTTGGGATGAGAAAATAGTTCTCCTCAGTCACATGATACATCTGTCCGTCTTTATCAGGAAGCTGTCCGGTGCCATAGCCAGATTCCTCGTTGATCATAATTGGTGGTTGAACTTCCACATGCCCTGCTTTAACCGCCTCATCTAAAAAGAAGTTGACTAGTGCTCGCTGAAGTCTTGCCCCTTTACCTTTATAAAAGGGAAAGCCAGCGCCCGTTACTTTATTACCAAGATCAAAATCTATTATATCATACCTTTTGATCAAATCCCAATGAGGAACAGCGTCTGATGCCAATTGCGGTGTTGATCCGTGCTCATAAACTACTTTATTATCCTTCGGAGTAGCCCCATCTGGCACATTGTCATTCGGGGTATTGGGTATTTTATAGAGTATCTGCTTAAGTTCTTCTTCAATAGTTACCAAGCTTTCACTTAATACCTTGCTTTCAGATTTAAGTGCAGCACTTTTAGCTTTTATTTTTTCGGCCTCTTCCTTTTTACCCTCTTTCATCAAAGCTCCAATCTGCTTCGAAATCTGATTGGATTCAGCCAATATCTCATCATTTTTAGATTGAGTCGATTTGCGATCATCATCTAATTGTATAATTTGATCAATCAATTCTTGAGCTTGTGCAAAGCGTCTTTTATTGAGAGATTTGACTATTCCCTCCCTATTATTTCTTATTTGGTTTAATTCGAGCATCTTCTTTTATTAAAATCGTTGCAAAATAATGCATTTTTAAGGTAAATGACGAAGTATTGCTATTAAGAATGATTATTTACAATTAAAAATTTGGGGATTGCATTGGGTTAATCTATTATTGCATTATCAAATATGAATTTATAGGCTTTAGAAGTCATCTCTGACCCAAAAGCCAATCAACCATCATTATTTATCAAGCGCAAGTCAAAAGAACGGGTGGATTCCAAAAACACCGATATATTGATATTAACAACCAAACATATTTCAAAAATCACATCTTAAGATTTTATGTACACTATTGAAGAATTGAATGTCAGTCTTCTTTCTGAGCTGAAAGAAATAGCAGAAGAACTAAGTCTGAAAAATTACAAGAAACTTCCAAAAGAAGAGCTGGTTTATAAAATCCTCGACCAGCAGGCAATTATGCCCGAAAGCGAACTTCCGAAAAAGAAAGTTGCTGAAGCTCCTAAAAAGCCTGAGGCAAAGTCTCCAGAAAAACCAAGGAGTAAACCTCCACGAAGGGAAAATGTAACTCCAAAAAAAGAGGAGAAGAGCGAGAAAAAAGACGAGAAAGAATTGAGTGCTGACGAATTATTAGAATCTTTCAATCTGGAGATTGATAAAACAACTGCTCCAGATAGCGAGAAAAAAGATAAGCCAACGCCCAAAGGAGATAAAAAAGAGGAGTCAACAAAAGAGCCTCGTCATAAGCCCAATCCAAGACCTCGTCCTGAAGCATCAGACAAATCGGATGGAAATCGCGAAACCAAACCAGCAGAAAGCCGTGAAAAACGCGATGGGAACAGAGATGATAATAGAGATCGAAACAAGAAAAAGGAAAATAACATCAAAGATTTTGATGGCGTAATTGAGAATGAAGGTGTATTAGAGATAATGCAAGATGGCTATGGCTTTTTAAGATCTTCTGATTATAACTATCTGGCCAGCCCTGATGATATTTATGTTTCCCCATCGCAAATAAAATTATTTGGACTAAAAACTGGAGATACAATCCAGGGTCAAATACGACCTCCAAAAGAAGGTGAGAAGTACTTTGCTCTATTAAGAGTAGGAACTGTAAATGGCAAAACAACTGAAGAAATTCGTGACCGTGTTCCTTTCGAGTACCTTACTCCGTTGTTCCCAGAAGAAAAATTAAGACTTAGCTCTAAAGCTGATAACTACTCGACAAGAATTCTTGACCTTTTCTCTCCAATTGGTAAGGGACAAAGAGGAATGATAGTGGCACAACCAAAAACAGGTAAAACTGTACTTTTGAAAAATGTTGCCAATGCCATTGCTGAAAACCATCCAGAATGCTATTTGATCATTTTACTTATTGATGAGCGTCCGGAAGAAGTTACTGATATGGCAAGGAGCGTAAAGGCAGAAGTTGTTGCTTCTACTTTTGACGAGCAAGCGGAACGTCATGTAAAAGTGGCAAGTATGGTGCTTGAGAAAGCCAAACGTATGGTAGAGTGTGGTCATGACGTAGTTATACTTCTTGACTCGATCACAAGATTGGCAAGAGCATATAATACAGTAGTTCCATCATCAGGTAAAATTTTATCGGGTGGTGTTGATGCTAACGCATTGCACAAGCCAAAAAGATTTTTTGGAGCAGCTAGAAATGTTGAGAATGGTGGTTCATTAACCATTATTGCCACAGCATTGATAGATACAGGATCTAAAATGGATGAAGTAATCTTTGAAGAATTCAAAGGTACTGGAAACATGGAGCTTCAATTAGATAGAAAACTCTCTAACAAGCGAGTTTATCCTTCAATCGATGTACCTGCATCAGGAACTAGACGTGAAGATCTACTTATGTCTGAGGAGGAACTTCAACGTGTTTGGATACTTCGTAAGTATATGTCGGATATGAATTCGATAGAAGCAATGGAATTCTTGCTTTCAAAAATGAGAGGCACCAAGAATAATGAAGAGTTTCTCGTCTCCATGAATGGTTAAGAAAAAGTTAAAAAAGCTGCTCTAGAGCAGCTTTTTTTATATCTATGGTTTTTTATTCTCTTCTTATATTGGCAGGATTAATAGGCGGCTTCCTTGCTGGTTTTACAGGTGTAGGAACGGGCTTTATTATGATTGTGGTAATTCCATTTGCATTAAAGGAAATGGGGTTCCCAGATGAGGAGATTGTACGTTTCACAATTGCCAACACTATTTTTGCCACAATGTGTTCATCACTGGTAAATAACATTGGCCTGATAATAAATAGAAATTTTTATCTTAAGGAAACATTACTCATTTCAGTGGCTTCGGCTTTAAGTTCTTCCTTTTTACTGCTTATGATAGTAATGAAGCCGGGTTATACAACAGCAAAATACAATGTTATTATAATTGTATTGCTTGCCTACATAATTTTTAGAACGATTAACAAGCTTAGAAAGTCATTCCCTAAAAAAGAAAAGATTTCAAATTTCAAACTTGTAATTTCTGGTTTAGGTGGAGGTGCTGTTGCAGCCTTAACGGGTTTGGGCGGTGGTTCTATTATTATTCCAATTCTTAATCTTTGGATGAGAATAGATATAAAAAAGGCTAAATCAATCGCCTATGGTTCCATTTTTATAACCGCTCTTTTTATTACTATCTTAAATATTATAAATGATCCCATTATTTCAGTAAACTATCCACATCTCGGATATCTGCTACTACCTATAGCACTTCCACTATCTATAGGTGTAATCATTGCATCCCCTCTTGGATTAAAATTTGGAGAGAAAATCGCTTCTAAATATATCTCTTATATATTCCTCTCCATTATTTCTATTGTAATGATCAGAAAGATATTTGAACTCTTTCCATAAACATTTACCCAATCACTGATGTTGTCTTTAATTGTCCTTAACTTTGATTAAATTAATAAGATCATGGGGTTATTATTCAACGATTTTGCTAGCTGGAAGGAATACTGCAATACAGAAAATGTAAAATTATTTGAGCCAGTATTAGATTATGAGAGAGAACAAAAGGGTCGCTCTGAAACTGAAGTGTGGGAGGGACTGAGCCGCGCTTATGAAGTAATGAAAGATGCCGTTGAGACTGGCCTGGCCGAGGATATGACTTCCAGATCTGGAATGATCAATAACGGAGCTAAAAAAGTATATCAAAATAAAATCACTGTACTCTCCAAGGAGTTTCAAAATTTGATCTCGCGGGCACTAGCAGCTAAAGAGGTAAACTCATGCATGGGTCGTATAGTTGCTGCACCTACAGCTGGTGCCTCTGGTATATTGCCTGGAACTCTATATACAGTACAGGAGATTCATGGCCTGAGTGACAAAAAAGTACTTGAGGGTTTGTTGGTTGGTGCAGGTATCGCATTAATTATAGAACAGAAAGCTTCACTTGCCGGAGCTGTGGGGGGCTGTCAAGCCGAAACAGGTAGTGCAGCTGCGATGGCAGCCGGTGCTATGGTCTATTGTTTGGATGGTGATGTCGATCAAGTATTTAATGCAGTGGCCATCACTATTCAATGTATGCTTGGATTGGTTTGTGATCCTGTTGCCGGATTAGTAGAAGTGCCGTGTGTAGTACGAAATGCTAGTGCTGCAGCCATTGCCAACTCATCAGCACAAATTGCTCTATCAAATGTCAGTGGGGTAATTCCAGTTGATGAATGTATTGATGCAATGGGCGAAGTAGGCCAGAGTATGGAAAACAGGTATAAAGAAACGGCTCAGGGTGGGTTGGCTGCCACCAAAACAGGTCAAAGTATTTCTAAGAAAGTCCTCATTCAGGATATTGAAATATTACCAGATGAGGAATCTATGGAATAAACCCTGGTAATGCTTTTGGGCCAAATTCATAAACGATTGCAGACAGAATAATCGCCCAAAATATTGCGCTAATTAGCATATAGATGATTATTTTACGCTTGGCTGTATGGTAGCTAGTTAATATTATTGTGCCTCCTATTGGCGTTAGTAATAATGGCGTTAGAAATGCGACACCTTTAACACCATACTTTTTCCAAATAGCTACGAACCTTCGGTTTCGTTTTGTAAATATTTTTTTCTTTCTAAAGAAGGGCTCCAATATTTTCTCTCGCATTAAATTCCCTAAGAAAGTAAAAAGAAAAACACTACCCATCATACCAGAAACAGTAACTATCACAGTAGTGACAAAGGAAAAACCAGCGCTATAACCTAAAGTTGGCCCAAAAATAAATTTGAGCATCGTAAGTAAAAAGATAGATGTAAGTTTAATTATCTCTGCTGCCATTTAAGAGATTACGGTGTAAGTGTAAATGATATAAATTGACACCAATACAACACCAGCAAAGCGACCCATAGTTCGCTTGTAGAACATCAAAGGTAATATTAAGAGAGTGATACCCAACATCACGGTCATGTCGTGATGAATAATGACCGGGCTTACGTGAATATCCTGAATAAGACTGGTTATGCCTAATATTGAAAGGATATTAAAAATATTTGAGCCCATTAAATTCCCTAAGGCCAAATCCGTTTCTTTCTTTATAGAAGCTACTATGGCAGTCACCAATTCAGGTAAGCTAGTACCTAGAGCAAGTACTGTAATACCTATGACACGTTCACTCACCCCTAATACTGAGGCCATTTCCTTCGCCCCACCTACAAACCAATCTGCACCAAAGTACAAGCCTGCACATCCGCCTACAATAAACACTATATCTTTCCAGGGGCTATTAGAAGCTTGTGGTAAATCAATTGATTCTTCAGCTTCTCTAAGCGCTTTTGTTTCTTTTCTTGATTTTCTAATTATATATACAGTGTATACAATGATGAGAAATATAAATACAAATCCTTCAAAAGAATCAATAACGGCATCCTTTTCCTTAACAACAAAGTAAAGTAATAAGGAAGCCCCCATTGTCACAGGCCAATCGATTTTTATGGAATCATTTTGCACCTTTATGGGACCTATTAAAGCTGTTATCCCTAGTACCAGTGCCAGATTACAAATATTGGACCCAATCACATTGCCCATAACCATATCAGGGCTGCCATCAAGTGCCGCTTTTACACTTATCAATAGTTCTGGTGCAGAAGTACCAAAAGCTACTACAGTAAGGCCAACAACTAATGGAGAAATATGAGATTTAAGTGCAATGCTTGAAGCACCTCTAACAAGGAAATCACCCCCAAGAATGAGGACGAATAAACCAACTATGAGCATTACAATGTTTAAAAGCATATTGGCAATTTATTCCTTTTGGCCATAACATAAATCCCCGGCATCACCCAAACCGGGCACAATGTAAGACAATGAATCAAGTTTTTCATCTAATGCGGCAGTCCAAACGGTATATTTCTTATTTAAACGGTTGGCAATATACTCAATTCCCTCTGGGGCGGCAACTACTGAGACGAAATGTATAGATGAGGGCAAACCTTTTTCTAATAACTTATTAAAAACGGTTACTAGTGATTTACCTGTAGCCAACATTGGATCAATTATTATCAATGGCCTTCCTGTCAAATTGGGTGATGCTAAATAATCAAATTTGATAGAAATGTCTTTGCCTTCTTCCCTGTAAGCTCCAACAAAAGCCGCATCAGCTTGATCAAAATAATCAATGAACCCCTCAAAAAAAGGCATAGATGCCCTTAGAATTGTTACCAATACTGGTGATTCGTTTATTAAATCAACCTCTGTTGTTGATAATGGAGTACTAACATTAGTTTTTTTGTATTGCAATGATTTTGAAACTTCATAAGCCATCACCTGTCCTAGCTTTTTCAAATTATGTCTAAACTTTGCTCGGTCCTTTTGAATATCTTTGTGCCTCATCTCATACAAAAACTGATTGGCGATTGAAGCTTGTTTATTCAAAACTATTACCATAGAAAAAAACAGGTTTGGTGGCTTAAAAGTGTTTGATGGTGAAATATAATTATTATTATATTACTACGCTTAGAATTGGTATAAATATTTACCTAATCAACTGAAATTCATCCATTTAAATGAAATTACTTCAAACATTGTGCTCTATTCATGCTCCTTCTGGAAATGAAATAGAATTAAAACAGTTTATTCTCGAGTATATTGAGCAGAACAAGAGTAATTGGCTTGTTCAGCCAAAAATAATACATGGGGAAGAATTCCAAGATTGTATTATTTTGAAATTTGGTAAGCCAACAACCGCTGTATTCGCTCACATGGATTCCATTGGTTTTACTGTTAGATATCAAAACCAATTAGTGCCAATAGGAGGCCCACAGACTGAAACTGGAACTCTGTTAGTAGGTCATGATAGCCTTGGCCCTATTGAATGTTCATTGGTTGTAAATGATGAACATCAATTGTTTTATAAGTTTGGCAGAGCAATAGACACTGGCACAGATTTAGTTTTTAAGTGTGATTATAGGGAGTCTAAAAAAGTAATAACAAGCTGTTATATGGATAATAGGCTTGGTGTATATAATGCATTGAAACTTGCCGAAACTTTAGAAAATGGGGTTATTGTTTTTAGTTGTTGGGAAGAGCATGGAGGTGGTTCCGTTCCCTACTTGGCCAAATATATCTATGAAAAATGGAATGTTAAACAAGCCTTGATCTCAGATATAACTTGGGTAACAGAAGGAGTGCATGCTGAAAATGGTGTGGTAATTTCTATGCGTGACCGAAATATTCCTCGTAAATCTTTCATCAATAAAATAATTGGATTGGCGCGTGAGTCCGGTATAGATTTTCAGTTGGAAGTTGAAGGTAATGGTTCAAGTGATGGTCGTGAGCTTCAGGTATCACCTTACCCCTTTGACTGGTGCTTTATTGGTGCGCCTGAAGATAATGTTCACAGTCCAGATGAAACCGTAGCAAAGCATGACATTACTTGTATGATAGAAATGTATAAATACTTAATGTCTCGATTATAGATTCACAAACTTCGGGGTCTCCATTTAAATAATTTCTATATTTGCAGCCCTTTTAAAAATCTAAAGATGAGGTTGCTAAACGTTGGTTATGGTAGTAAAAGATAGGACTTTTAAAAAATACATAAGTAAGGAAGACTTAGAGAAAAAAATTAAAGCCTTGGCACGCTTAATAAACAGTGATTATAAAGACAAAAGGCCTTTATTTATTGCTATTCTCAACGGCTCCTTCATGTTTGCCTCTGATTTATTGAAGGAAATTAAAATAGATTGTGAGATATCATTTGTAAAGGTGGCCAGCTATGAAGACATGGAAAGCTCAGGTAATGTAAAACAGCTTATTGGCTTAAATGAAAACATATTCAATAAGGATGTAATCATTATTGAAGATATAATTGATTCTGGAAGAACCATTGTTAAAATACTTGAGGAGTTTCGATCACTGGGAGCAAGTACTGTTGAAGTAATTACACTACTACAAAAGCCTAAGTCGAAAAATGTAGATGTAAAACTTAAGTATGTTGGCTTTGAAATCCCAGAGAAATTTGTAGTAGGTTACGGGCTGGATTATGATGGATTGGGCCGCAATACAAAGGAAATATTTCAACTTAAAGAGTAGGTATCTTTTTTGCCTTATATTTAACGCTTCAAAAAATTAAATATGCTGAATATTGTTCTATTTGGCCCTCCCGGAGCTGGGAAGGGTACACAAAGCGAAAAACTAATGGCCAAGTATCAACTTGACCATATTTCTACTGGCGATCTTTTTAGAAAACATTTAAGTGAAGGGACCGAACTGGGGAAAAAAGCTCAGGAATACATGGATGAAGGCTTCTTGGTTCCTGATGAGGTAGTTATTGGTATGGTGGAAGACAAAATACAAAGTGAGCCTAATTCCAATGGGTTTATTTTCGATGGATTCCCACGCACTGTGAAGCAGGCCGAGGCTCTTGATCAGTTGCTAAATTCAATCGACTCCCCTATTTCCGGAATGATTGCCCTTGAAGTACCTTTTGAAGAATTGAAAAAAAGGCTGCTGGAAAGAGGCAAAATATCTGGAAGGGCAGACGATCAAAGTGAAGACAAAATTAATAATCGTATCCAGGTATACCTTGACGAAACGCTTCCTGTTTCTGAATTTTATAAGACACAAAAAAAATTCAATGGTGTAAACGGTGTGGGTACAATTGACACTATTTTCGAAAAAATATGTACTGTTATCGAATCTTTTAAATAAAAATACGTGTCCTCCTCTAACTTTATAGACTATGTCAAATTTTGTTCCAGATCAGGGGCAGGGGGAGCTGGTGCGATACACTTTAGAAGGGAAAAACATGTGCCCAAGGGTGGGCCAGATGGGGGTAATGGGGGTCGTGGAGGACATATAATTTTAAAAGGCAATGCTCAACTGTGGACATTGCTACACTTAAAATATAAAAAACATGTCCTTGCCACAGATGGGGAATCTGGATCTGGTAGTAAAAGTTCTGGGGCTGAAGGAAAAGATGTTATATTAGAAGTCCCTTTAGGTACTGTAGCCAAAGACGCTGAAACTGGCAAACGCCTCTTTGAGATTACTGAAGATGGCGAAGAAAGAATACTGACTCCGGGTGGTCGTGGTGGACTAGGCAATGAAAATTTTAAAACTGCCGTCAATCAGGCTCCTAGACATGCTCAACCTGGAGAACCTGGCAAAGAAGAGTGGATTATTCTGGAGCTAAAAATGCTAGCGGACATTGGGTTAGTAGGATTTCCAAATGCAGGTAAATCAACTTTATTATCAACAGTTTCTGAGGCTAGACCCGAAATTGCAGACTACCCTTTTACTACACTAACGCCAAATTTAGGTGTAGTTGGATACCGTGATTATAAATCATTTGTGATGGCTGACATACCTGGTATTATTGAGGGTGCAGCAGAAGGTAAAGGCCTTGGAATTCGATTCTTAAGACATATCGAGAGAAACTCCATATTATTGTTTCTTGTTCCTGCAGATTCTGATGACATAAATAAGGAATATAATATCCTACTTAACGAACTTAAAAAATATAATCCCGAGCTTTTGGATAAAGATCGCCTCCTCGCCATCTCAAAATCAGATTTGCTCGATGAAGAACTGATGGCTGAAATTAGTAGCGAATTGCCAAAAGAGCTTACCCATTGCTTCATCTCATCCATAACAGGTCAGGGAATAACCGACCTAAAAGACATTATTTGGAAATTGCTCAACCCCTAATAGTGTCATTTTGACATAAATTGGTGTTTGGCAGAGTAATTGTCACTTCATGGAAATTAAATTGTTGACAGTATTGACAAACTATGGAAACGGAGAATATAAAAGAAAATGATGCTGAAAAAGCAGAAAACATCACTGCTGAAGAGGTAGAGACATCTGAGCAAGAGGGACAAGAAGCTTCTGAATCAACAACTGAAACTGACGAACTGACTAAGTTGCAAGACGAGTTGGCAGAAAGTAGAGATAAGTATATAAGGCTATACTCTGAATTTGACAACTTCAGACGAAGGACCTCTAAAGAAAAATTAGACCTCATTCAAACAGCCAACGAAGATTTGATGTTAGCCCTCATTCCTATAATGGATGATTTTGAAAGAGCTAAAAAATCATTTGAAGAAAAAGAAACTGATATAAAGGCTGTTAAAGATGGCCTTCATCTTATTCAGGATAAATTTAAGAAAATACTTGAGCAAAAAGGTTTAGTGGTTATGGACCACAAAGTAGGAACAGCCTTTGACTCAGAATATCACGAAGCTATTACACAAATTCCAGCACCTAAAAAAAGCTTAAAGGGTAAAATAGTAGATGTCATTGAAAAAGGATACCTACTTAAGGACAAGGTAGTACGATATGCTAAAGTTGTTATTGGCAACTAACACCAATTAATATTTATTCAAATGGCCAAAAGAGATTTTTACGAGATATTAGGAGTTGATAAATCAGCTAGTGCGGAGGAGATAAA
This sequence comes from Fulvivirga sp., assembly GCA_048268855.1. Taxonomy (GTDB): domain Bacteria; phylum Bacteroidota; class Bacteroidia; order Cytophagales; family Cyclobacteriaceae; genus Fulvivirga. The sequence continues at coordinate 877,184 of JBLWUR010000001.1, read as the reverse complement.
AAAGGCCTACCGGAAGGTGGCTATCAAATACCACCCTGACAAAAATCCTGATAACCCGGAATCAGAAGAGAAGTTTAAGGAAGCCGCTGAAGCATATGAAATGCTTAGCAATCCGGAGAAGCGACAACGGTATGACCAGTTTGGACATGCGGGTATGAACGGTGGTGGCTTCGGTGGAGGAGGTGGAATGAACATGGATGACATCTTCTCACAATTTGGCGATATTTTTGGCGGTGGAGGCGGTAGCCCATTCGATAGCTTCTTCGGAGGCGGTGGTGGCAGAGGTCGTAGAACTAGAAAAGGCTCCAATCTTAGAATCAAATTGAAACTTTCATTAGAGGAAATCGCTAATGGTGTTGAAAAGAAAATAAAAGTACATCGTCTCGTCCAAGCCGATGGTGTTACTTTCAAAACTTGTCCATCATGCCAAGGTTCTGGTCAGGTGAGAAAAGTTGTAAATACAATGCTTGGTCAGATGGTATCGTCCTCTACCTGTCCTACATGTGGTGGTGCCGGCCAGTCTATTAATAACCGACCATCAGGTGTTGACAGTTCAGGACTTACTACCAAAGAAGAGGTAATTGCAATTAAAATTCCCGCTGGAGTAGCTGACGGCATGCAGTTGTCAATGTCTGGCAAAGGAAATGAAGCACCAGGAGGCGGTGTAGCAGGTGATTTACTTATTCTTATCGAAGAAAAAGCTGATGACGTCCTGGTAAGAGAAGGTAATAATGTGGTTTATGATCTTTACATAAGTTTTATCGATGCAGCTCTAGGCACTACCATTGAGGTTCCAACAATTAGCAGTAAGGCTAGAATAAAAATTGATCCGGGCACACAGTCAGGTAAGGTTTTGAGGCTCAGAGGTAAGGGAATTAAAGATCTTAATGGATATGGCCATGGTGACCAGCTCATTCACATCAATGTTTGGACTCCAAAATCGTTGAGTGCTGAGGAAAAAGAAAAACTAGAAAGTCTTCGAGAATCAACCAATTTCCAACCAAATCCGGGTAAAAACGAAAAAGGATTTTTTGAAAAAATGAAAGAATTCTTTTAATAATAAAAGAACCGTTATAATTATTTGAGCAATGTAACTTTTTACCTGTTATAACAGTCTTTTATTTATTCTTTTACGCAACACTGACCTATCAATTGCCGTATCTTACCCTCATGCGAGAAGGATATTTGGTATTGGGACTTGGAATCATCAGTTCTTCACTTTCATTTGCCCAAGTTAAAAAGCAGTTTTCTATTGACAACGTTCAATCTGTTGAAAGAGTAGATTTGGACTTTGCGGTGAATAGTGGCTCATGCGTGATCAAGCCTGGCCAAACCGATGAGATACTTACAGTTTATGGTAATCAGAATTACGATAGCTACTCCCATTCATTTAAAAAGGAAACAATAGGCAGCACATGCAAAGTAAATCTTATGCTTGAAGATGATAAATCATCAGGTTTAAGTAGTTCTATTTCTTACCGAATGTTTGGTAAATCAGAAGCTGTATCTGATAAAATTTGGAAGCTTTTCTTATCAGAAGACAAGACTTACGACCTCAATTTAAAGTATGGAATAGGCAAAGCTGATATTGACTTATCCGGACTGGCAGTTGAAAAAATTAAAATAAGTACGGGCAGTGCAGATATTAATGTAGGATACCTTACAGGAACCTATAATCGTGTTCCCATGGACACTTTTTATGTGAAGGTGGATCTAGGTTCTATAAACGTTCAGAACCTGAACTTATCAAAATCAAAACATGTGATAGCTGATATTGGCTTTGGTGATCTGTTACTCGACTTTAGTAATAAATCCGAAGTCAGTAGTAATATAAAAGGCAGTGTTGGAGCTGGTAATTTAGTCATCGTCTTACCGCAGGACAACACACCTGTTATTGTAAAAATCAATAATTCTTGGCTTTGCAATGTAAAAATGACCAAGTCATTGAAAAACATTGGTGATAATACCTTTGTAAATTCAACTTATAGTGCTGACGCTGACAACTTACTTTCTTTCAATCTAGATGTAAGCATGGGCAGTATCATTTTTAAGGATAGTAGTTCATCATCCAAATAGTATATTTACCACCCATTCCAACCACTCAATTAAGATCTGATTGAGTGTCCGATTATAATCTATAACTTTAGTTGATAATTTTTAGGTTGAAGTGTAATAAATTAACATTGCACGATACTAACCATCAAATCAAACAAAGGAACAATTGGAAGCATTAGAAGTAAAAAACATTTCGAAGCAGTATGCAGAGCATGTTGCATTGAGCAATGTTAGCCTTACCATCCCAGAAAAGTCAATATACGGTCTTCTTGGGCCCAATGGAGCAGGTAAAACAACACTTATTCGAATCATTAATCAAATTATCAATGCTGATTCTGGAGAGGTATTCATTAAAGGAGAACCTTTAAATCAATCCCATATTTCAGTTATTGGCTACCTACCTGAAGAACGCGGTCTCTATAAAAAAATGAAAGTGGGAGAACAATTGGTGTTTCTTGGCCAATTAAGAGATTTGACTAGAAAAGACGCTATCGTTAAAAGTAAGGAATGGTGCAAGAAACTCGACATCATGGAGTGGTGGGATAAAAAGGTTGAAGACCTCTCAAAAGGAATGGCTCAAAAAATTCAATTTATTTCTACAGTTCTTAATGAGCCTAAATTAATAATACTTGATGAGCCATTTTCAGGCTTTGACCCTATTAACGCTAACCTTATTAAAGATGAAATTCTGGAGCTAAGGGAAAAGGGAAGCACTATAATTTTCTCCACCCATAGAATGGAATCTGTAGAAGAATTATGTGATTCTATTGCGCTCATAAATAAGTCAAAGTTGATATTGGAAGGAAATAAGCAAGAGATAAAAAATTCATTTAGAAACCATACCTACATAGTAACACACAGAGGGGCACTTAATGGTTCGTTGACGTCTGATTTCTCATTATTAGAAAGTTCTAATTTGTCAGATGACCTATTCACGTCTACAATTAGAACAACTGAAAAATATGGTCCAAATGACTTATTAAAAAATTTAATCGACCATACGGAGGTTAATACTTTCACTGAAAAAATACCAACTATAAACGAAATTTTCATTTCTAAAGTAAAAGGAGGCGACAATGAATAAGATTTTATTAATTATTCAAAGGGAATTTTTAAGTCGAGTAAAAAAGAAATCGTTTTTGATAGCCACTTTACTTGTGCCAATATTATTTCCAGCTATCATCGGTGGTTTGGGGTATTTCTTTATTAAGGAAAAGGAAAATGCTATTGCTAAAACATTGATGGTTTTAAATGAAAGCCAAAGTATTCAACTCACTAGTAATGATAACTATGTATTTACACCTGTGACTGGAACATTGGATCAAGTGACAGCAGCATTTCAAGAGTCAGAGGATTTTGGATTACTTTTCATTCCAGAAATAGACATCGAAAACCCTCAGGGTATTGTGCTTTATACTAAAACAACCCCTGGGCCTTCTGTTGTCAATAGTATTGAGAGGGAAATAGAGGGATCTGTCAAAGACCTTAAACTACTTAAATATAATATTGATCCGGAAACATTGGCTAAACTTAATACTAGTATATCATTAGATACAAGAATAAGTTCTGCTGAAGAATCTGATAAAAGCAGTAATTCAGGCATTGCTTCTACTATTGGCTATGTGACTGGATTTTTGATATATCTCTTCTTATTCATTTATGGAGGTCAAGTGATGCAGGGGGTAATTGAAGAGAAAAATAGCAAAATAGTGGAAGTAATTGTATCCACTGTAAAGCCATTTCATTTTATGTTGGGTAAAGTAATAGGTGTAGCGTCTGTAGGGCTTGTTCAGATATTGATTTGGGTGACTATTATGGGCGGTATATATGCTGGTGCTGCAAGTTATTTTGTAGGTTCTTCAAGTATTAACAATATTGAACAGGTATCTGGTACGACCCCAGAAAGTGCTGAACAACTTCAAAACAATCCAAAAGTTAAGAAAGCACTAGATGAAATTCAGAGCATTCCAATTGTCAGTATTGTTTTCACGTTTATTTTTTACTTTATAGGTGGCTACCTCCTCTACGGTGCCCTATTCGCGGCTGTCGGTTCGGCAGTGGATACACCAGCGGATGCCCAGCAATTTATGCTTCCCATTATGCTTCCCATAATTATCGGATTTTTTGGTATGTCCATGTTTGTTTTCGATGATCCAAATGGTTCTATGAGCTTTTGGCTCTCCATGATCCCGTTCACCTCTCCTATTGTAATGATGGGTAGGATTGGGTTTGGTGTGCCTTTATGGGAACTTCTCCTATCAATGGCATTACTTGTAGGTGGTTTCATATTTACTATATGGTTGGCCGGCAGAATTTATCGAGTAGGTATACTGATGCATGGCACTAAAGTGAATTACAGAGTATTGGCCAAGTGGTTTATGATGAAAAACTAGCCGCAATCAGCTGCTTAAGAAACCGGGTAGTGTTTACTATCCGGTTTTTTTGTTTTAATTTGATCACCTTGGAATGGCAAAAACAAACAAACTTGTAGGCTTTGATATATATTCTAACAAGTCCAGAATAAAATGGATTGTGTTAGGGGTGTCTATACTTATTAGTGCAGGCTCTATATTCTATACCAATTTACTAGTTAATCAACTTCAAGATAAAGAAAGACGGCAAATTCAGGTTTTTGCAAAGGCGCTTGAGTATACTGTAAATGAAACTCAAAATAGCAACCTATACTTTATTACGGAAGAGATTCTCTTCCAAAACAATTCAATCCCAACCATTTTAGTTGATCAGTCAGACAGCATAATAAGTTATCGAAACATCGATGTAAACGATCTGTCAGCAAATGATTTGAAAAAGAAATTAAATTCCGAGCTAGCGGTTATGCGCGACACCTATGATCCCATAGAAATAAAATACAGAGACAAATCAACAAATGAGATCTATGATACACAGTATATTTTTTATCAAAACTCTTTCTTGTTAACCCAGCTTACTTATTATCCTTACGTCCAACTTTCTGTTATCGCATTATTCGCCTTCATTTCCTATATGGCTTTTAATTACTCTAAAGCCGCAGAGCAAAACCAGGTTTGGGTTGGCCTTGCCAAAGAAACTGCACATCAATTAGGTACACCCATTTCATCACTTATGGCTTGGATGGAGTATTTCAAAGAAGATGATCAATTTAAAGACAAAAGTATTATTGATGAATTGGATAAAGATATTCGAAAGCTACAGGTAATCACAGAGCGCTTTTCCAATATTGGATCCACTCCTGTTTTGAACAGTGAAGCAATGGAGCCTTTAATTAAAAACATCATTGCTTACCTCAAACCTCGTATTTCCCCAAAAGTAAGTATAAGTGTACTTGCACTTACTCCTGATATTATGGCCAAAGTTAATCCCCCACTTTTTGAATGGGTGATTGAAAATTTATGTAAAAATGCTGTAGATGCTATGAACGGTTCAGGGGCTATTTTTATAAATATATTGAAGGGAAGTGAAGGCCGGGTTTTTGTAGATATTGCGGATAATGGCAAAGGAATTCCGAAATCAAAACTCAAACAAGTATTTAACCCTGGTTTTACAACTAAAAAAAGAGGTTGGGGACTTGGGTTAACACTTGCCAAAAGAATTATTGAGATATATCATCAAGGTAAAATATCAGTAAAATCGTCAGAGGAAACCCAAGGCACAACTTTCCGGATTGTGTTACACAATTAATAGGCAAAATCTCTAAAATGCCTTTTGGTTTATTATACAAAAAACGTAGTTTTGCAGACTGAAATAGAGTAGGACATAATTATCTCTTATAAACAATAAAGAATGGCAAATATTGGTAAAATTACCCAGGTAATCGGCCCCGTAGTAGATGTTAGTTTTGATTCAGTTGGAGCTAAATTGCCCAACATTTTGGACTCTTTAATTGTGACCAAGGAAAATGGTCAAAAAGTAGTTTTGGAATGTCAGCAACACTTGGGCGAAGATAGAGTGAGAACTATATCTATGGAAAGTACTGAAGGTTTAGTAAGAGGCATGGAGGTGACTGACACAGGTTCACCTATCACAATGCCAACTGGTGATGACATTAAAGGAAGACTTTTTAATGTTGTTGGTGAAGCTATTGATGGCATCGACCAGCCTTCAAGAAAAACTGAACTGTCGATACATAGACAAGCACCTAAATTCGAGGATTTATCTACTTCAACGGAAGTATTATATACTGGAATTAAAGTAATCGATTTGCTAGCTCCTTATGTAAAGGGAGGTAAAATTGGTCTTTTTGGAGGTGCTGGTGTTGGTAAAACCGTTCTTATCCAGGAGTTGATAAACAATATTGCAAAAGCTTACCAAGGATTCTCAGTATTTGCTGGTGTTGGAGAAAGAACAAGAGAAGGAAATGATTTGTTGAGAGAATTTTTGGAGTCAGATATTATCCGTTACGGTGAAGGCTTTAAAAAATCCATGGAAGAAGGAGGATGGGATCTTTCTAAAGTTGATAAGAAAGAACTTGAAAAATCACAAGCTACATTAGTGTTCGGTCAAATGAATGAGCCTCCTGGAGCAAGAGCAAGAGTGGCCCTTTCTGGACTTACTGTTGCTGAATATTTCAGAGATGGAGATGGTGAAGGACAAGGAAGAGATATCCTTTTCTTTATTGACAATATATTTAGATTTACACAAGCTGGTTCTGAAGTATCTGCCCTTTTGGGTCGTATGCCATCAGCGGTAGGATACCAGCCAACATTAGCTACCGAAATGGGAGCAATGCAGGAAAGAATTACTTCTACAAAAAGAGGTTCTATTACATCAGTTCAGGCCGTTTACGTACCTGCCGATGATTTAACTGACCCTGCTCCTGCGACTACCTTTACTCACCTTGATGCTACAACCGTACTTAACCGTAAGATTTCTGAACTTGGAATTTATCCCGCTGTGGATCCTTTGGATTCTACCTCAAGGATATTAAGTGCTGAGATATTAGGCGATGAGCATTACGACTGTGCGCAAAGAGTAAAAGAGATTTTACAGCGGTATAAGGAATTGCAAGATATTATTGCCATTCTTGGTATGGACGAATTGTCTGACGAAGATAAGCAAGCGGTACACAGAGCAAGAAGGGTACAGAGGTTCCTTTCTCAACCTTTCCATGTTGCTGAGCAATTTACTGGTATACCTGGTGTACTTGTTGATATTAAAGATACAATCAAAGCTTTCAATATGATTATGGATGGTGAGTTAGATCATCTTCCAGAAATGGCTTTTAATTTGGTGGGTTCTATAGAAGATGCCATTACCAAAGGAGAAAAAATGATGGCTGAAGTAAAATAAGTAATTAGATATTAGATATTAGACTTTAGACATTAGATTGGAGATTCTATCAAAATGTTTAAAGTCTTACTTCTAAAATCTAACGTCTAAAATCTATAAAATATAAGCATGTTTTTAGAAGTTGTAACCCCCATATCAAAGGTATTCGAAGGTGAAGTATCTGTAATTACTTTTCCTGGTACAGATGGTTCCTTTCAGGTAATGAATGACCACGCTCCATTGGTAAGTACTTTAAAAAAAGGTGAGCTTATCTATAAAAACACCAAAGGTGAAAATAAAGTAAACATTACCGGTGGTGTAGTAGAAGTGCTAAATAACAAGATTATAGTGTTGGCTGACGGCCTTTACGAAAACTAGGACAAGCTATTAAACAATACAGAAGCCAATTCTTTACGGATTGGCTTTTTTGTTTTTAAACATTCTATTAAACATCCTTTTTTCAAAGTCTAAAAAGAAAGAGAACTGCCCAAATACAAAGCCATAACAAAGGAGTATAACGTTATACACTGGCAAAATGAGCAGATAATAAACAATTGTAAACCAGATACTCCTATTTTCCTTCTCCACTATTAAGGATAACACCGGTTCTTTTAAAAATAAGACTGTAAATCCTGTGCAAGTAAACACGAGTAAAATTAGAATTACCTTTCCGGTACTTGCATCCCATCTTTTCTTAAGTCCACTTAACATAACTTATCTACCAAATAATCCCCAAATTTGTTCCCTGGGCAATAGTGCGGTAACCTTTATTGGCTCCTTTTTAATAGGATGTATAAAGGCCAATTCTCTTGAGTGCAGATATATCGCAGTTTTATCTTCTGATTTTTCGCCCCCGTATTTCAAATCTCCAAATATTGGACATCCCATTTTAGCCAATTGTACTCTTATTTGGTGCGGTCTACCCGTTTCTGGTTTTACTTCAAGTAAATAGAATTCGCCAATTCTACCTATCAACTTATAGGTAAGCATAGCCTTTTGAGTCCCTTGCTTCCCTTCTTTATTAAAAGCCGTTACTTTATTACTTTCATTGTCCTTTTTAAGCCAATGAGTTAACTCACCTTCAATTTGAGGTGGTTTACGTTTAGTAATAGCCCAATAGGTTTTCTCTACTTCTCGATCTTGAAACAACTTATTCATCCTTTCAAGGCCTTTGGATGTTCTGGCAAAAGAAATTACGCCACCAACAGGTCTGTCTAGACGATGTATTACCCCTAAGAAAACATCACCTGGCTTGTTGTACTTTTTTTTAATGTACAGCTTGCACTCATCGGCCAATGTCTCGTCACCAGTTTTGTCACCTTGTACTAGCATACCGGCAGGCTTATCTACTATTAGGATGTGATTATCTTCGTAAAGAACGTTTAGTTTCAATTTGGATGTAGTTAGTGGTAATGAAGTGTAAAATTAGCAATATAAATTAGGCTCTCTGATTATAATTACTCAAAGTTTTTAAACTTTAGATACATTGAGCTTACCTAGTCAAGTTCTAAATCCATTATTAATTTGAGTCTCTCATCAGAACAATAAATTAAATTATTTAGATCATCAAAATAAGCTAAGGCCGTATTTCTATCCAGCAATGAATTAGAGCTATTTTTTTTGTAGGACCTCCAACTACTCCATTCCCAATCTCCCATGCTTTTCGCAAACCCATGTATTATGGTGAATATATTGAAAAGTATCTTGCCATTGTTGATCAGAATCGATAGTCTTTCGCTTAAAATTCTTAATAAATAAGCTACCTTTTCGATTAAACATTTTGTTAAATGCCTGTGTATATGAACTGAAAAAATTCGCGAACTGCTTACTTACAAAATAACTTATCCTTTTATCTTCTTCATTTATGTTTTTGAACTTTTCCAAAGTTTGAAACTTTGGAAAAGCTCCCGTCAAATAATTAATATCTTTTACTCTAACAAGTATATGAAAGTGATTAGGCATTAAACAATATGCAAATGTATCAACAACTGGATGAACGTGCTTTTGATATTGCTTTAAAAAATATCGGTAATTATCAGGTTCCCTAAACAAATTCTCATCACCATTAGCATGATTGTAAATATGGTAGGTTTGGCCAGGTTCCATGAACTAAAAATACAATTTCTAAATGAGTTCAGTTATCTTATTATTTAACTTTTCCAAAGTTTAAAACTTTGGAAAAGTTAATATTGAAAATCAAAACTCCGAAGTAAAATGAAACTCGATATCTGGGAAGTTATCTTGAACCATGGTCAACCACGAACGGGATTCGGCCATAAATACCAACTTCCCATCTTTGTCTTTAGCGATATGTCTGAACTTCGAATCTACAAATTCGTTGAGCTTCTTTTTATCCTTACTACTAATCCAGCAGGCTTTATAAAGGTTCATCGACATAAATTCGCAAGTAGCTCCATATTCATGTTTTAACCGATGTTGGATGACTTCAAACTGTAAGGCCCCTACGGTTCCCACTACCTTACGAGAACCTAACTCGTAAGTGAATAATTGCGCCACACCTTCTTCCATCAATTGATTCAGTCCTTTATCCAATTGTTTGGTTTTCATAGCGTCCTTGTTCACTACTTCTTTAAATATCTCTGGAGAAAAACTGGGAATTCCTTTATATATCCCTTTTTCACCTTCGGTCAGGGTGTCACCAATTTTTAAGTTACCAGTGTCATATAGTCCTACGATATCACCAGGCCAAGCCTCATCTACAAGTTCCTTTTCCTGCGCCATAAAGGCAGTAACATTCGAAAATCGGATCTTTTTGTCAGCACGTACATGATGATAGGTTTTCCCTCTTTCAAATTTTCCTGAACAAATCCTTATAAATGCTATCCTATTTCTGTGATTAGGATCCATATTGGCATGGATTTTAAATACAAAACCCGAAAACTTAGTTTCATCAGGAGTTATAATTCGTTCTTCCGTTTCACGCGCCTTTGGTGGTGGAGCCAATTTGATAAAACTGTCCAACAATTCTCTTACACCGAAGTTGTTAACGGCACTTCCAAAAAATACTGGAGCTATATTGCCTGCCAAATATTCATTTACGTCAAACTCAGGATAGACGCCTTCTATCAATTCTACATCTTCACGAATTTGTGCTGCATCATTCACGCCAATTTCAGCGTCAATCCTAGGGTCATTTATATCCTCAATATTGAGTCCCTTATTCTCAATTTTATTTTTACTTGGCTGGAACAGATGTAAACTTTTTCCAAAGAGACTATAAACTCCTTTGAAGGTTTTACCCATACTAATCGGCCATGAAAGGGGCCTAACTTTAATATCAAGTTTAGCCTCAATCTCATCTAGAAGGTCATACGGATCGCGTCCTTCCCTATCCAGTTTGTTGATAAAGCAGATCACTGGAGTCTTTCTCATTCTACAAACTTCCATCAACTTTTCAGTTTGTATCTCTACACCTTTTACACAATCAATGACCATCACGACACTGTCCACTGCTGAAAGTGTCCGATATGTATCTTCCGCAAAATCTTGGTGACCAGGAGTATCGAGCAGGTTGATTTTGATACCGTTGTAGTTAAACCCCATAACTGAAGTAGCAACAGAAATACCTCTTTGTTTTTCTATCTCCATCCAGTCAGACCGAGCATGCATTTTTATTTTATTGGATTTGACAGCACCAGCGGTTTGAATTGCACCACCAAACAAGAGTAATTTTTCAGTCAGTGTGGTCTTACCTGCATCGGGGTGACTGATGATACCGAAAGTCCTTCGTTTGGCTATTTCTTCTTTTAATGACATATCTGCTTAAATATAAAGCCGCAAAGGTACACGATAGGTTGTAAGTTCTAAGTTTTCTAGAGTTCTAAGTTTTCTATCAATTTGAGAAACTAGGCGTGCTCATACTTTGAACTTTAATCTTTGGAACTTAGAACTTAGAATTTTAGACCTTGTATTGAAATAATTCTGCCATTATGTCACCAAAACTCAATTGGCATAACCCTTGATGAATTGGAGATAACTGTAGAAAATTTTATAGCACTAAATAATAAATAATAAGGTATAAACAATCATGGGAAAAATTATTGGAATCGACTTAGGAACTACAAACTCATGCGTGGCCGTAATGGAAGGTAATGAGCCCGTAGTTATCCCTAATAGCGAAGGAAGAAGAACTACACCGTCAATCGTAGCATTTCTAGATGATGGAAAAGGCGAAAGAAAAGTAGGAGACCCTGCCAAAAGACAAGCGATTACCAACCCTAGCAATACTATAAGCTCTGTGAAAAGGTTCATGGGTAAAAAGTATTCTGAGGTTGGTGAAGAATTGAAAACGGTATCATACGGTCTTGAAAAAGGAAACAATGATACAGTAAGAGTAAAAGTTGGAGACCGTCATTACACTCCACAAGAACTTTCAGCAATGATCCTTCAGAAAATGAAGTCAACAGCTGAAGATTATCTAGGCGTTGAAGTTAAGGAGGCTGTAATCACTGTCCCTGCTTATTTTAACGATGCAGAGCGTCAAGCTACTAAAGAAGCTGGCCAAATTGCAGGGTTAGATGTAAAAAGAATCATTAACGAGCCTACTGCAGCGGCATTAGCTTATGGCCTTGACAAGAAAAATGCAGATATGAAAATAGCTGTGTATGACCTTGGTGGCGGTACATTTGACATTTCTGTACTTGAATTAGGTGATGGAGTTTTTGAAGTAAAATCAACAAATGGTGACGTTCATCTTGGTGGTGACGACTTCGATCAGATAATCATTAATTGGTTGGCTGACGAATTTAAGAAAGATGAAAACATTGATCTTAGAAAAGATCCAATGGCTTTACAAAGATTGAAAGAAGCTGCTGAGAAGGCAAAAATTGAATTATCAAGCTCTACAGAGACTGAAATCAATTTGCCATATATCATGCCTGTTGATGGTGTGCCCAAGCACTTAGTAAAGAAATTAAGCCGTTCAAAATTTGAGCAGCTTGCTGATTCATTGATCAAAAGATCATTGGAGCCAGTGAAAAAAGCAATGAAAGATGCAGGTCTTAGTCCTTCTGATATTGATGAAGTGATCTTAGTGGGTGGTTCTACAAGAATGCCTGTTATACAGGAAGAAGTAGAGAAATTCTTTGGTAAAAAACCTTCAAAAGGGGTTAACCCTGATGAGGTGGTTGCAATTGGTGCAGCTATTCAAGGTGGCGTATTGACTGGGGAAGTTAAAGATGTATTGCTTCTAGATGTAACTCCTCTTTCATTGGGTATTGAAACAATGGGTGGTGTAATGACCAAGCTTATTGAATCAAACACAACTATTCCAACTAAAAAATCTGAGACATTCTCTACAGCTGCTGATAATCAGCCATCTGTTGAAATACACGTACTTCAAGGTGAACGTCCAATGGCCAAAGACAATAGAACTATCGGTCGTTTCCATTTGGATGGTATTCCACCAGCACAAAGGGGTGTCCCACAAATTGAGGTTACGTTTGATATTGATGCCAATGGTATCATGAACGTATCAGCAAAGGATAAGGGTACTAACAAAGAGCAAAAAATCAGAATCGAAGCTTCTTCAGGTTTAACTGATGAAGAAATCGAAAAAATGAAGCAGGAAGCACAAGCCAACGCTGAAACTGATAAGATCGAGAAAGAGAAAATTGAAAAACTAAATGCAGCTGATTCATTAATATTCCAGACTGAAAAGCAGTTGAAAGAATATGGTGACAAACTATCAGATGACAATAAGACAAAAATCAATGGTGCATTAGAAGAACTCAAGAAAGTTCACCAAGCACAAGATGTCTCAAATATCGATTCTGCCTTAGAAGCATTGAACAAAGCATGGGAAGGCGCATCACAAGAAATGTATGCAGCGGCAGGAGAACAACAAGCAGAGGCAGGCAATGCCACTGAAGCTGGTTCTGATGACAGCAGTGTTTCTGATGTTGAATTCGAGGAAGTGGACGACTCTAATAAAAAGTAGTCTGCGGATTTTACATAGATGAGGAAAAAGGGGTGATTTCACCCCTTTTTTTGTGGCGTAAATTCAACAATTAATTACCGAATATTACATTCAACGCTCAAAAATGCAGTTTATCGTTTTTATCGACAACAATAGACAACAGGCCTAATACTTGCCGTATTATCTGTGAACTAAAAAATGAATTAATTATGAAAACTATTAGTAAATTATTTATTCCTATTTTATTGGCTTTTGTTGTTTTCGCATGTAGTGACAATGATGAAGCCTCAAATGGTAAAGGTAAAGCCAGTATTTCTGTTACTGATGCACCTATTGATGATACAAGCGTGAAAGCCGTATGGATTACAGTAATAGGCGTAGAAGCTAATGGGCCTGATGGCTGGAATACTGTGGAAACTTTTGAAACCCCAGTGAAAATTGATCTATTAAGTTATCAAAATGGGGAAGCTTACTTTTTAACTGATGGTGAAATAACAGCTGGAAGTTATAGTGAAGTAAGACTTTTGTTGGACATTCAGGAGAATGTAGATGGTCAGACTCAAAATCCAGGGTGTTATATAGAATATAACGATGGAACACCTGACAAGCCTCTGTTTGTGCCTAGTGGTGGACAAAGTGGCTATAAGGCCAAAGGTAACTTTGATGTGCCTGATGGTGGTATAGTAGCTTTAACCTTAGATTTCGATGTTAGAAAAGCAGTAGTAGCCACAGGTAACGATGGTAAATACATATTGAAGCCTACTGTACGACTAGTTGCTAATCAAAATGCAGGCATGATCAAAGGAGATTTTGATGCTGAGGCTAACACATACAGTAAAGTTGTAGTATTTGCCTACGCAAATGGAACCTTTAAGGACTCTGAAATGGATCAACCAACTAATGAGGAAGTTAGATTTTCTAACGCAGTTTCAAGTAGCGTAATTACTTCTACAGATCAATACACATTAGCATTCATGGAATCAGGTACATATGATCTATATTTCGCAGAATATGATGAGAATGGAGAGTTTGTTGGAATGATTGGAAGTAGCGATGATGTAACTGTGGAAGCAGGTGCCACCGTAACTTTAGATATCGAAATTAGTTTATTAAACTAATCAAACAAAAACCATATTTAAAGACAAAGCCCCTACTGGGGCTTTGTTCATTTATAAGCATTCTTGATTTAACTTCACACCAAAATTAAATTTGGATAATGAAGGTTTATAAATTTGGTGGAACATCAGTAGGACTGCCCGAACGAATGCAATCAATTGCTCGGTTAATTACAGAAGATACTGAGTCAAAAGTAGTAGTATTATCTGCTCTTTCAGGAACTACTAACTCTTTAGTGAATATTGGCGAGGCATTATTTAACAGAAAGCAAGATGTAGCCCAGCTCTTAATAAATGACATCGAAAAACATTACTTGAATTTTATTCAGGCGCTCTACGCAACGGAAGAAAGTAGACAAAAGGCAATAACTACAATAAATAAGATCTTCAGTGAAATTAGAGCTTTTGGTCATATACCAGACTTTAATGTTGGAAATAACAAAAGTCTTTTGGCTTATGGAGAAATATTATCAACTCATCTATTTCATTACTATCTAAATGAAATTAAAATCCAAAATGTGCTGCTCAACTCACTGGATTTTATGCGAATTAATAGCGAAGGGGAGCCAGACCTCAATTATGCTTCTGAACAATTAGCCCTTTCTATAAATTCTGATACACATCTTTATATTGCTCAAGGCTTCATTTGTAGGAATGATGACGGACAAACCGATAACTTAAAACGCGGTGGTAGTGACTATACTGCTTCACTAATAGGTGCCGCATTGAAAGTAGACGAAATCCAAATCTGGACAGATATTGATGGAATGCACAATAACGATCCAAGAATAGTCAAGGATACTAAACCAATTGAAGAGTTAACATTTGATGAAGCAGCTGAGCTGGCCTATTTTGGAGCCAAAATCCTCCACCCTGCAACCATATTACCTGCGCAAAAGTATGGGATACCTGTCCGATTAAAAAGCACCATCGATCCAACAGCCCTCGGCACATTAATTGGTGTTACCACTGACCAGTCAGATATAAAGGCAATAGCAGCAAAAGATGATATAACAGCCATTAAAATTAAGTCTTCCAGAATGCTGTTAGCTCATGGTTTCCTAAAAAATATTTTCGAAGTGTTTGGTAATTACAAAACGTCCATTGATATGATTACCACTTCTGAAGTGGCAGTTTCACTTACTATTGACAATACTCGTTTTCTAAAAGAAATCGTCACAGATCTTGAAGTTTTTGGGGCTGTAACTATCGATAGAAATCAAACAATCATCTGCATTGTTGGCAATATGGTTTCTGAGAAAAAAGGTTTCTTAAACAGAATATTTAAAAACTTGGAAGAAATTCCAATTAGAATGGTAAGTTATGGTGGCAGTAGAAGTAATATTTCGCTATTAGTGGACACTAATTACAAAAATGAAGCACTTACCCAATTGAATAAGCTTTTTACATCATAATTAAACTCGAGCGAAAGCGAAGAAAATCAGCCAAATTATAACTAAAAGTGGTAATAGGAATGGGATACTGAACCTGATAATGTAACCAAAAAAGGATGGCATTTTCAGACCAATTTGCTCAGCTATCGACTTGACCATAAAATTAGGTCCATTTCCAATATATGTAAATGCACCAAAAAATACAGCCGCAATAGAAATAGCACTCAGGTCAAGAATTGAGTCATGGAATACTCCCCCATTGGCAAATGCGATAACATCAGTGGCCTTACCTATTGAGCCTCCTTGGGAGGCTAGTGCAGCAGTTAAGAAATTAAGGTATGTTGGGGCATTATCAAGAAACCCTGACAACATGCCTGTACCCCAGTACAAGGTGTTATGAGTAATAAGTTTAGCACCTGCCGGTGAGGCGGCAAAACCCCCTACCAACTCTAGAGCTGGCATCATAGTACCAAAAATACCCACAAAAATAAATGCTACTTCACGAATAGGCTCAAAACTAAACTCATTTCCATTGATAGCTTCTTTATTGGCCATTTTGAATGAAATATAGGCCACCAATAGCATGATCAATTCTCTTAAAAAAGAAAATTTTTGCCCATCATAGTGAATGGCAGGCACCCAGTCAATCACATTTGGGTCTAAAAATACTGAGGCAATAATCAATCCAAGCCAGAAGAAATTTCGGAGTCCAATAAGTTTAATTTTATTACTATAAACTATCTCCTCGTCTGAGAGTCCATAGTTAGTTTTATTTCTAACATCAAGCCAGTAAAATACTATAAGCAATAGAATTACAGCAATTATCCATGGAAGAAAGTTATGCTCTAGTGTCCAAAAAAAAGGAACTCCTTTTAGGAAACCCAGAAACAAAGGAGGGTCACCTATTGGGGTTAATGAGCCACCAATATTGCTCACAATAAAGATAAAAAATATTACATGATAGGCCTTTATTCTGGTTTTGTTTAGCCTCATAAAAGGCCTTATCAATAACATAGAGGCTCCCGTGGTACCAACAAGATTAGCAATAATTGCACCCACTAATAAGAGCAATACATTGGCCATTGGGGTTGCCTTTTTGTCGATATCAATCATAATGCCACCAGAGGCAATATATAAGGCTGCCAGTAAAGCTATAAATTGAACGTATTCTGCTAAAGCATGAATTGGGGCATGAGTATTGCCTAAAGCAAATATATAATATAGCACTACTATGGCAGCAAACGCTACGGCTACTTTGGGATAGTTTTTATGCCAAAAATGCTCATAAAATAATGGCCCTGTCGCTATCATTAAAAGTAGAATAATGAAAGGAAGTACTGTCCACAGAGGCGCAGAATGCTCCTCCACATGTTCTCCTGACGCTTGAGGCGCATTAGAATGATCTTGTAAAGTAGAAGCCCCTATTTCAGTGGATGTTTGACCAGACCCCATTTCAGCTTGAGCAGGTGAAAAGAAGCTCACAGTTAACACGATTAAAAGAAAGCCAAATAGTGTTTTACTCACAAATTGTCGTTTTAATTAAAACTTTGATTGGATAGTGCTTATTAATTTTAGTTCTCAAAGATATAGATTTACCTTTAATCCAATATTACTTCAAAATTTATTAACCTGTTATTTTTTACTCCTAAATCAATTGATTAAGAGCAATTTCAAACGAAGTTCGAGCAATGTTAGTTCTTGAAGTATTCTTTTTATAGGTTTTTTCCAGTGCTTTTCTGATGGTTAATGAGGTATCATTAAAAATTGCCTCATCACTTAGTTCCACTTCATTTTGCATTAAGAAAGCAAATACCCTAGCCATACCGCAGTTGGCTATAAAATCTGGAATGACTGAAAAATTACTATCGGCATAGAGTCCTGTTGGTCCAAAAAATATTTCTGGATCAGCAAAAGGCACATTGGCACCACAAGAAAAGACCTCTAATTCAGATGATATCATTCTTTCTACCTGATCTTTATTGATCAATCTTGAAGCTGCTGCTGGAATGAATATCTCAAAATTTAGATCCCAAATTTTTTCATTGATCTCATCAAAAGGCATCATTCCTGGTGTGGAAAGCTTATTACCATCTCTGGTTAAAAATAATTCCCTAATTTCTTCATGCGAGTACCCTTCTTCTTTCATCACACCCCCAACCCTATCTATTATACCAACTATTTTCACGCCCATTTGTGAAAGGTAAAATGCCGCTGCGGCCGCCACATTTCCCCATCCCTGGATAACTGCGCGTTTTGTATTTACATTACCTCCCCAAATATCATAATAATGTTTTATAGCTTCAGAAACACCGAAACCAGTGATCATGTCTGCTACAGTATATTTTTTCTTAAGTGACGGTGAATATTTTTCATCTTCTAAAACCTTGATCACACCTTGGCGAAGCTGACCGATTCTATTGATCAATTCAGGTTCTCTAGGCTGGAAATGCCCATTGAACACTCCCTCTTGTGGATGCCAAATACCCACATCTTCAGTCATGGGTATTACTTCGTGTATTTCATCAACGTTAAGGTCTCCGCCCGTGCCATAATAATGCTTCAATAATGGCTTTACAGCAGCAAACCATCTTTTTAGAACGCCTTTTTTTCGAGGGTCGTTTGGATCAAAATTAATACCTGATTTAGCACCACCAATCGCTGGCCCCGAAACGGTAAATTTTACTTCCATAGTTTTGGCCAATGATTCTACTTCCCTTTTATCCAACCCAGTCCTCATTCTTGTACCGCCCCCGGCTGCACCACCCCGTAAAGAGTTAATTACTACCCAGCCTTCTGCTTCAGTTTCTGGATCGTTCCATTCAAATACTATTTCAGGTTTTTTGTTTTCAAACTTTTCAAGAAGGTCCTTCATATCAAAATCAAGTCTATAAAATGTTAGCTCGCAAAACTACGGAAAATTAAGCCTCAAAAACCAATCTGTATGCCCGAGGAAGAATTCTGCTTAGCTCCAGTTACACTAGACAAGCAATTAGTCAAATTATTGATTTTCAATACCCCTAAAAATGCGAAAACAATAGCTTCTTTATAATCAATAATATCTTCCTCTGGTATAATGATATCTACTTTACCATCAAGCGAACTCTTAAGACAATTTATGAGATAGCTGTTTTTTGCTCCGCCACCAGTTATCAGTAAAGAACAATTCGAGCCAGATCTGTTTTGGGTGATACTTGTTGTTATTTGTTGTACTATATGTCTCACAGAAGTGTGTATCAGATCTTCTAACTTATAATTGTTTTCATTTAAATCGGCTAAGTAATACTTGTTAACCCACTCATACCCTAACGACTTGGGGTATCCTTGTTGATAGTACTCTAAATTATTCCAATTGTTGAATAGGGATGGAATAAGTTTACCAGAAGCTGCTAGTTCGCCATCAGTATCATAAAGTTGTCCCTTTTTATTGGCCAGATAGTTTAATAGCATATTGCAGGGTACAATGTCGAAAGCCCTTCTAACTCCAGAATTATCGTCAAAAGAAACATTGGCTATGCCGCCTAAATTTAGACAGAAGTCCATTCTACTGAATAAATACTTATCGCCAACAGGCACCAATGGAGCTCCTTGCCCCCCTAATACCACATCCATTCTCCTAAAATCGCATATTACAGGGATACCAGTCACAGCATAAATCTGATGACCATTACCTATTTGAAGAGTTAACGCTTTTTCCGGTTGGTGAAATACTGTATGGCCATGAGAAGCTATAAAATCAACATCTCTTTTACCCTTAAAAACATTTACTTGCTTACCATACCATTCGCCCAATAAAATATCAAGTTTTGTTAAATCCAACCCAGAAAGCACTGTCGATTTTGAAAGTAAATCAAGTGTTTCAGAAGGATAGGATATTGTTTTAGCATCCAGAAGCTCGAAAGACCACGACTCCCCATCTTTCTTGAATTCACAAAATGCAAGGTCCAATCCATCTAACGAAGTGCCAGACATGAGGCCAATTACATGATATACAGATTTTTTTTTCATACTTTTGGTATTCCTTTCAGAACGGGCATCAATGCTAACTTAATATTCATAAACTCACATGATCAAATTCATATTTAGACTTGTGACGATGAAAATTAACTAATACACATGAATTTAGTAATCGATTTTGGCAATTCAACTGGTAAAGCTGCTCTTTTTGATAAAGAGGAGATTTTTAAAATATTTAATCCGGTAGGCTTAGAGGAAATTACACCCATATATAAGAGTAACAATGTCGATAATATTTTAATAAGTTCATCAGGGATCGACCCAACACTTATTAATAAGAAGGTCAATAATCAAGGACAGATATTAAGTTATAAATCCAAATTGCCTTTTATCCTCGAATATAAAACGCCAGAAACACTTGGTTTGGATAGGATTGCAGCCGTAGCAGGGGCCACTTTTCTATTTCCAGGAAAAAATTGCCTAATCATTGACATGGGTACATGTATTACCTATGATGTATTAATAGAGAACAAACATCTAGGTGGTGGTATTTCTCCAGGAATAAATATGCGATTAAAAGCACTTCATACTTTTACCGCTAATTTACCGTTAGTAGAACTTCAGAATGAGGTGGCACTTGTTGGAGACACCACAAAATCAGCCATATTAAGCGGAGTGGTAAATGGAGTGAAAGCGGAAATAGAGGAAATTATTCGGATGTATAGTGACAATTACGGAAGTTTGCAAATTATTATCTGCGGTGGTGACAGTGTTTTCTTTGAAAACAAGTTGAAAGCAAGCATATTTGCAGCCCCAGAATTGGTTTTAAGAGGATTAAACGGGATTTTACAGTATAATGTATCATAAAATTTTTAGCCAGCTTGTTGCTGTTGTATTGATCGGGGGGATAACATCGTTGGCATATGGTCAGGCAACAAGATCACCATTCACTTCATTGGGAATTGGTGACATTATTGATCCCGCGTTAGCTCATAACCAGGGTAATGGCGGATTAGGTATAAGTAATGGGAATTACTGGAATTTAAATAATGTAAACCCTGCCTTATTACCCTATAATTCATTGACTGTTTTTTCTGCAGGATTTATTGGCGCAAACAGAAAATTAAAAAATAACACCACTACTGAAGTAAATAAAGGGGGTAATTTAAATTATCTGGTCACTGCATTTCCGGTAAAACCAGGTATCTGGACGACCTCGGTGGGACTAACACCTTACAGCAGTGTTGATTTCAAATTTACCTATACACAAAAAGTAACAGGGGCTTCCGATACAGTTTCAGTAAATATCACCGAACAAGGATCGGGTGGACTAAATCAATTTTTTTGGTCTAATGGTGTGGCCATTAATAAATATATTTCTGTAGGTGTTAAAGCTTCATACATTTTCGGTTCAATAGAAAAACAATTCTCAAATACAATCCAAAATGCTGGAAGTGTTTACATTCCAATAGTAACAGATCGAATTACAGTATCTGATTTTGCATTTGGTACAGGTATAGCTTTTAATGCCGATTCGATCTTTTCATCAAGGATAAAATTTAAAGCTGGACTTACCTATGATCTCAAATCTAACATGAGTGCCCGGCATTTTCAAAGTTTTAATAGAGCCTTTGACAACAGTTCGATAAATTCTGATACACTTACATTTGAAAGTGGCTCTATTACAATTCCACAGGCTATTGGCGTAGGTATATCATTTAATCGGGGGTTAAAATGGATGGTTGGAATGGATGTTAAAATGCAACAATGGGCAGACTATAAGGATTTTGATGGAAGTAATACCGAACTGGACAATTCCTTCAAAGTGACTTTAGGTGGTGAATATACTCCAGATCCGCAATCAGTAACCAGTTATTTAAAACGTGTGACTTATCGGTTAGGTGGTAGTTATGAAAATACACCCTATTTAGTAAATAATAACGGGGTAATGGAGCAAGTAAAAGATGTTGGCATTAATTTTGGGTGGTCATTACCTGTAGGAAGATTCTCGAGTTTCGATATGGCCTTCAAATTTGGGAAACGAGGAGACATTGCTAAAACCAATGTGCAAGAAAATTATTACAAAGTTTATCTGGGCATTACTTTCAATGACCAGTGGTTTATAAAAAGGAAGTATGATTAATATAAGGATTATGAAAAAATCAATTGTAAAACACATCTTACTAGGTATTGCATTCTCAGCACAGGTTGGCTTGGTAAGCGCTCAGTGTGATGATTGGAAATGGCCAGAAGATAGGTCTACAGCTGAAGAAAAGAATGTGTTGTATACTGATGCACTAAGAAATAGTAATTTCGAAGCCGCCAAAAAACCTCACCAGTGGTTGCTTCAACATGCCCCTGATATAAATACTGCTATATATATTAACGGTGAAAAAATATATAAAGGCTTAATTGAGAGCACCAAGGATGAAGCCAAACAAAATGTGTATTTTGACTCCTTAATGTTAATGTATGACATGCGAGTTAAGTATTGTGGTGAAGAATCTGCAGTAATTGTAAGGAAGGCTTATGAGTCATACCGACAAAACATTAGAAAAAAAGACGAGCTGAAAAATATTCTGGATCTATTTGACAAAGCGTATGAGCTAAATGGTAACGATCTTGACTATTATGTACTGCTACCTTATATGAGTGTGGTTGTATATAATGCTCAATATTTGAAGAATTTATCTGAAGAGCAAATTCTTGATCGTTATGATAAGATAATGGGAATAATTGACTATCAGATTAGTAAAGGTCTAAATGAAGAAAAATTAAGAGATTATAAAGGTAAAGTTGATGGACTTTTGGTAAAAGTAGTAACTGTTGACTGTGATTTTGTAAGAACTAACTTGGGCCCAAAATTCAAAGCCAATCCTAATGATTTGAAATTGGCAAAAAAAGTATTTGGTTTCATGCTCAATGGAAAATGTACTGATGATCCAATGTGGTTGGAAGCTGGTAAAAGAATTCAGGAAAAAGAACCTGAATATGGTTTAGCCAAGAACATTGGGGTAAAACTTAAAGGGGTAAATGATACTGAAGCTGAAAAATACTTCAATCAGGCCATAAAATTAACTGACGATCCAAGCAATAAAGCAGATATGTATATTCAGTTAGGAACTATGCGTTCGGGTTCTGCATCAAGAGATTATTATAGAAAAGCTCTCGCAGCTGACCCTACAAAAAAAGATGCTTATACGGCAATAGGATATCTATATTACCAGAGTGCTGAGAGCTGTGCAGGTAAAACGGATATTGTAAAAGATAGGGCAGTATATCTTGCTGCTTATGATATGTTTGAGAGAGCTGGTAACTCTAAAATGATGGCCGCTGCCAAAGAGCAGTTTCCTTCTAAAGAAGAGGTTTTCACTTACAACTATACCGCTGGGGATAATATTACTGTAGACTGTTGGATAGGTGAAAGTACAGTAATTAGAACCAGAGACTAATTAAAAATGATAATTAAAAAAGGCCATAGAAATATTTCTATGGCCTTTTTTTGAATATGAGACTCTTAAGTTATATATCACTAATATTTGTTTTATCGGCTTGCGGAAATACCGATAAGGAGATAGATGACCTAAAACCTTACGATGGCCCCATAAATGTGGCTGAAGACATGGTGCTCTATAGAAGTGAGAGTGCGGTACTCAAGGTAAAACTTATTACACCAAAATTAATGGAATTTGCCAATGGCAACCGTGATTTTCCAGAAGGGGTTTATATGGAATTTTTCGATGAAGAAGGGAAAATGACTTCTACATTGAAAGCAAACGAAGCCACATATTTTAAAGAAGAGGACCATTGGCGAGGACGTGGTGATGTGGAAATAAAAAATGTCGTTACCAAAGAGCAATTAAACACAGAAGAACTTTTTTGGAAACCCTCTGAAGAAAGGATTTTTACTGAAAAATTTGTAACCATTAGGCTCCCAGATCAAGTACTTTATGGAAAAGGGCTTGAAGCTAAACAGGATTTTACAGAATATACAATCAAACAACCGGAAGGGGAATTTTACATTGATGAATAAATTATCTACCACACTTCTATTTTCTGCTACTGTCGCTTGCTTTATTATTGGAATTCATCAAACCATCACTTTAGGGTTTGCCTATTCCTATTGGATTTTTATGTTAACGATAAGTCTGCTATTTTTATATCAATTGCTGAAATCAAAAGATAGTTCTTCGAACAAATAATGGATTTAAACATTTTATTGCCAATACTGGCGACCTTAATGCTCTCTGCTTTTTTTTCAGGTATAGAGATCGCATTTGTTTCTGCAGATCGACTGCATATTGAACTTCAAAATAAAAAAGGAGTTTGGACGGGTAAAATCATTTCAAAATTTATCCAAAATGCATCACGCTTTATAAGTACCACATTAGTAGGTAATACACTGGCGCTAGTAGTTTATGGCATTTATATGGCCAGATTCTTAGATCCGATTATTAGAAATTCGTTGCCAGAAATACTATTGAATGAACCGCTGGTGATGATTTTACAAACGGTATTATCTACCTTAATTGTGTTATTTACGGCCGAATTCCTCCCCAAAAGCATCTTCATGATCAATCCAAATTGGATGCTTACCATTTTTGCCCTACCAATGGATATTATTTACAGGATCATGTATCCTGTTGTAATGCTGGTAGTATCGCTATCAAAACTTATAATTACTAAAGTACTTCAGCAAAAATATGAGGAAGATAAACCAGCATTCAGGCTTACCGACCTAAACAATTATATAAAAAATACCCTGCTGGCTGACGAAGAAACCAATATAGAAGTTGACACTAAAATTTTTAATAATGCCCTTGAGTTTAAAACTATAAGAATTCGAGAATGCATGTTGCCACGAACTGAAATCGTAGCAGTGGATATTGAAGATACCATCGAAGATCTTAAAAAAGCATTTATTGAAAGTGGGCATTCAAAAATATTGGTTTATCGTGATTCTATAGATGATGTGATAGGTTTTTGTCATTCCTTGGAGTTATTCAAAAAACCAAAGACAATAAAAGATATACTCACACCCATCCTCATAGTTCCTGAGACCATGCTTGCTAATGAATTGATGATACAGTTCATTACAGAAAGAAAAAGTTTGGCACTTGTGGTTGATGAATTCGGTGGTACCTCAGGCATAGTAAGTATTGAAGATATTATTGAAGAGATATTTGGTGAAATTCAAGACGAACATGATGTTGAAGACTGGATAGAACAGGAAATAGATGAGAGGACCTACATTTTTAGTGCACGTCATGAAATAGATTACCTCAATGATAAATATGGATGGAATTTGCCAATTGGTGATTATGAAACCTTAGGGGGACTGATATTATCATTAACAGAAGACCTTCCTAAAGTGGGTGATATAATTGAACTTGACCCTTATACTTTTATCATACAATCCACTCACGATATAAGAATTGACACCTTGAAACTTCTTGTTAGCGATGGGGCAGATTAAGAGATTAATTTAAAAATTTCTATACCTTTTTTAGTTAGTTTGATATTAGTGATATACTCATTAAATTTGCGCCTCTTTTACACTTAAGTAAGTAACATAATAAGCAAAATGGCATTAATAAACACGTTGAGAAATAAGATGGGAAAATTCATAGTTGCGGCAGTGGCCATAGCAATTATGTCTTTTGTGATGGCTGACCTATTTGGCCCAAACTCAAGTATTATGGGTAATGGGAATGATGTAGGTGAAATTGCCGGAAAGACCATAACTCTTAAAGAATTTCAGAGTACCGTACAGGAAAGGGAAAGTAGTTATGCCTTGAATACCAATAGGCAACCTACGGAAAATGAACGCCCTACTATTCGTCAACAAGCATGGGATTTGTTAATCACCAAATACGCTTTTCAAAAACAATATGATAAAGTTGGTGTACAAGTAACTGATGATGAAGTATGGGATATGTTACAAGGTAAAAACATTAACCCTGGATTGGAGCAAGCATTTACAAATCCACAAACGGGACAATATGACCGTGACCAATTTTTAAACTACCTTCAGCAATTGCCTTCTCTGGATCCAGAAGCACAGGTAAGATGGGAGCTTTTCAAAAAAGATTTGGTACCCGGAAGAACTAGAATGAAGTATGAAAATTTACTGGCCAAATCTAATTATGTTACCACAGCAGAGGCTAAAAGAGAATATGACAGTCAGAATGACGTAGCTGAAATAAAATATTTATATGTGCCTTATTATGCAGTTAGTGATTCTTCAGTGGCTATTGATAATAGCGCATTGAAAACATATTACAACAATAACAAAGAAAGATATAAAGTAGAACATACTAAATCTTTAAAATATGTCAACTTCCAAGTAATCCCTTCGATTGATGATTCTACATTTGTTAGAGAAGAGTTACAGTCATTAAAGGAAGAATTTAGCAAGATTAAGGATGATTCAGTGTTTGCTGGTCTCCATACGGATGGTAATAACTATTATGGAAAGTATAACCCTGGAAATTTACCTGCACAATTAAAAGCTAATATCGCAAATCTTTCAAAGGGTGATATTAGAGGACCATATTTGGATAACGATGGTTTCAAATTATATAAAGTTACAGACATCTTTCAAGATACTGTAAGCCATGCAAAAGCCAGTCATATTCTTATAAAAGGAGATGACGATGAAGCCAAAGCTGAAGCCAGAGATATTTTAAATCAAATTAAAAATGGTGCTGATTTTGCAGTTATGGCAAGAGAGCATGGTACAGACGGTACTTCAACCCGAGGTGGAGATTTAGGATGGTTTGAATCTGGTAAAATGGTTTCTGAATTTGAAGATGCTGTTTTCAGTGCTAAAAAAGTAGGCTTATTAAATGATGTGGTTAAAACTCAATTCGGTTATCATATTATCAAAGTCGATGAATTGAAAAACAATACGGCTTACAAAATTGCCACTATAGAAAGAGATGTATTACCAAGTGACCAGACTATCAATAATGCATTTACAAAAGCTGACCTATTCGCAGCAAGTGTAGATGATATCACATCATTTGAAGCGCAAGCGAAGGCAGATACAATAACAGTTTTAACAGCCCCTAAACTGAAATCAAACGATCGAAGAATTGGTGCTTTGGGTGATGCGCGACAAATAGTGCAATGGTTATTTACAGATGCATCAACAGGTGATATTTCAAGAGTGTTTGAACTAGACAATTCTTACGTTGTTGCTGTGATGACTGGCGAAGTAGAAAAAGGTTACCAGTCACTGGAAAACGTGAAGGCTGAAATAACTGTAAAGGTTAAGAATGAAGCAAAGGGTAAGCAAATAATCTCAAAATTGAATGAATTAACCGGTAGTCTAGAAGAAAGAGCAACTGCCTATGGGTCAGACGCTAACGTTTACAGCTCTAGCGATCTACTTTTAAGTGCCACTTCTTTACCAACTGTTGGATTTGATCCTATAGCAGTAGGAACGGCATTTTCATTGGAAGCTGGTGAAACAAGTAAGCCTTTTGCTGGTGAAAATGGAGTGTTGGTAATCCTGATGGAGAATAAAACTACTGCACCCGAAATTGCTGACTATGCGACATACAAAAATCAGATTTTACAAAGAATCAATGGTCAGGTAGGCTATAATATTACCGAGGCTATTAAAGAAAACGCTGACATCGTGGATGAAAGATTTAGGGTCTACTAAGTCAATTGATAAAAACATATTAATTAGAAAGCGGGATATTTGTCCCGCTTTTGTTATTTTAAGAAAAAAGGAATTATGGACGAGAAATCTATAGCTTCATTTAAGGAAAAATTAGAAAAGGAATATAACTGGCCTGCGTTATATATTTTCAAATTCATTGTACCTAGAGGTAAAGAGGAAGAAATAAAAAATCTTTTCATCCACCACGAAGTGTCTGAAAAAGCCTCCAGTAAAGGCAATTATGTAAGTATCACTTCCAAAGTAATGGCTCAATCCAGTGAAAAAGTGATTGAATATTATCTTGCAGCACACAAAATAGAAGGTGTAATAGCCTTATAAAAAAAATTATTATGTGGAAAGAAGAAAACAACACGCTTACCAAAACTTTTGAGTTTAAAGATTTTGTAACTGCTTTTGGCTTTATGGCGAAGGTAGCCATAGTCGCAGAAAAAATGAATCACCACCCTAATTGGAGTAACGTCTATAATAAGGTATCGTTTGCATTGAACACACATGATGCGGGTGATATGGTTACCGACAAAGACCATCGGTTAGCCGCTGAGATAGACAAGCTAGCTAAATAAGATTACCTTGATTGATAATAATACACAATTATATTTAGTGCCTACTCCTATTGGTAATTTAGAGGATATTACCCTGAGAGCTCTAAATGTACTCAAATCAGTTGATGTAATTCTAGCAGAAGACACCCGTACGTCAGGGAAACTGCTGAAACACTATGAGATCTCAAAACCACTTAATAGCTATCACATTTTCAACGAACATAAAACAGTTGAACTTTTGATCTCACGACTCCAAAATGGAGAAACCATGGCCTTAATTTCTGATGCAGGCACACCTTCGATTTCCGATCCGGGTTTTCTATTGGTCAGGAGCTGTTTGAAAGCTGATATTAAAATTGAATGCCTACCAGGTGCAACGGCCTTTGTACCTGCTTTAGTGAAATCGGGATTGCCTTCTGATAAATTTGTGTTTGAAGGTTTCTTGCCCCATAAAAAAGGGCGGAAAACTAGACTCGATATACTCGCAGAGGAAGAACGCACCATCATTCTCTACGAATCACCACATCGATTATTGAAGACCATTGGTCAGCTTATTGAAGTTTGTGGTGAGTCTCGTCAGGCTTCTGTGTCCCGAGAGCTTACAAAAATGTATGAAGAAACTATCAACGGAACTCTACTTGAAATAAAGGAACACTTTGAAAAAGGACAGGTAAAAGGGGAAATTGTAATCGTAGTAAATGGTAAGTGACAACATCAAAATCAGTTTATTTGTTACGGCTTCTATAGTAATTCTTACTGTAGCCAACGTCTTGGAATTGGCATCTTATCTTTCATTGGTGGCGATTATTCCTATCATTATTATCTTAAAAAATTCTCTACTTAGAAAAACTGGTTACTGGCAATGGCCAATATCTCTTACCGTTACCTTGACAGTTGCTTATGTCGTTGGACAATTAATTACATCACAGCCAATATCAATTGGATTACTCCCCTATGCCATTGGGCTGTCGTTAGTCACAAGTTTGTATTGGCTGGTAGCCCGTCAACTCAACAGTAGTATTGGACTATTTACTGTAATCCTTTTTTGGCTAGCCTATGATTATTTTATTCTGTCAGTATTTCCTGACTTTAGTGAGTACTTTGTTTTTATTTCGCTTGAAAAGAGTGCTTTCCTTCCCTGGACGAATTCATTGGGTTTTTTCGGTGTGACATTTTGGGCTCTGGTATCAAATTTTCTATTAACACAAATCCTTTTCGATCCAAATTCAAAATATAATATTAAGATGAGGTGGCTCAGCCTAATTTATGCCACACTTTTTATAGCTACCCCTATTTGGATTTTATTTATTTGGCCTTCATCACGAATCGGCATTTCTTTTGACGACATGTACCGTCATTATCATGATTTACCTATTGACAACCTACTTTATAATGAAAGAGGCGAATGGCTAGGACGAACATGTGCTTGGGTGGCCGTTTTAATAGTAATTTACAGTCTGGTGAAAAGCAAAGTGAAGAAATGATATTATTACCTCAGGTACTAGACCAACTAAAAGTTTTCGTAATGGAAACTGGCCAGTTCATTCGGCAGGAAGCCTTCTCATTTAAAAAAGATCAAATTGAGCATAAAGGTTTTAATGATTTGGTCTCTTATGTAGATAAAGAAGCCGAAAAGCAGCTTGTAATGGCTTGTAAAAATATACTCCCTGAAGCCGGATTCATAACGGAAGAAGGAACAGAAAATACACAACAAGACGAATACAACTGGATTATTGACCCACTGGACGGTACCACAAACTTTACACATGGTTTGCCAGTATTTGCTATTAGTATAGCACTGATGAGGCAAACCAAAGTAGTGCTCGGTATGGTGTATGAAATCAACCGGGATGAATGTTTTCATGCTATTGAGGGACAAGAAGCATTTTGCAATGACAAATCTATCCAAGTATCGAAGGCTGTATATTTGAAAGACAGTCTTTTAGCAACAGGATTTCCTTATTACAATTTTGATCAGATGCCAAAATATCTTGCCATTCTTGATCAGTTCATGCAAACCACACATGGTCTCAGACGCATGGGCAGTGCTGCTGTAGATCTTTGTTATGTTGCTTGCGGTCGGTTTGAAGGTTTTTTTGAGTATAACTTAAATGCTTGGGATGTAGCCGCAGGGGCTTTTATAGTCCAACAAGCGGGAGGCAAGGTTTCGGATTTTTCTGGCAAGGATAATTTTATCTTTGGTAGAGAAATTGTTGCGGCCAACCTTGTTCACTCTGAAATGTTAGAGGTAATCAAAAAGCATTGGGATTAATTCTACTCATACCTCAACCATCTTACAGGATTAGTCATTGCCGCCTTTATAGTTTGAATGCTGATGGTTAGCACCCCAACACTCAAAATCATACTCAAAGCCATAACTAATATCGGCCAACCTGTCTCTGCCTTAAAAGCGAAGTTATTAAGGAATAATGACCCAATCTGATACCCCAATGGGGCTCCAACAGCAATGGCAATAACGAACAATATGGCAAATGACTTGTTGAGCAGTCCCACAATTTGAACCTGACTGGCACCCATCACTTTTCTAATTCCAATTTCCTTCAACCGTTTCTGTACACTAAACATTACCATCCCAAGTAATCCCATAAATGCTATGGTGACAGCGAGAAATGAAATATAGCCTACTATTTTAACAATATCATTTGATCCCGAATCTTCATAGGCATTTTTGATATCAGCATCCATCATATTCCATTCAAACGGGTGGTTTGGATCATATTTTTTCCAAATGGCCTCCACATCTAACATCATATTGGCTATAGCTTTATCATTACCAATCATTTTTACATTAGCGATACTTAGATCATCCGGTCTCAGTCTGAATACTAAAGGGCCTATGGAATAATTTAACGGCCTAAAATTGAAATTTTCAGTAACTCCAATGATCTGAACTGGAACACTATCATTAACATAAATGAACTTACCAAGAGCAGAATTTGTGTCTCCTAATTCAAAAGTTTCAAGTGCCTTTTCATTGATAATTATCACATGCTCAGTATTCGACCTATCGGATACATTAAAAAATCTTCCTCCTTTTAGTTTTATACCTACGTTACCTAAATAATTTTCATCTACCAGAAAATCACGTACACCAAAAGCCTCGGCATCAGGCCTTGTTTTATAGTCACTTGATCGGTCTTCCCAAGTTCCCAGATTATGACTTATTCCCGAAACATTTACCACTGGACTCAAAGTCTTTACTTCATTGGCAAATTGGTCGAATTTGGCACTACCCAAGGGTATGTTTACTACTCCTTTTGTAACAAGTCCATAATCCGCAGTATTCATATAGACCGTTTGTTTGTTCATCATCAATATGATAATCACAAAGGTTATAGAAATGGTTAGCTGGATCACCATCAATATCTTTCTTAACATAACCTTTGAGTTTAAGGATGTTGTTTGACCACCTTTTAAAACATTTGCCGGGTTGAATCTGGAGAGAAACAACGCAGGAAATAATCCTGCTACTATACCCACAACTATGGCAAAAGCTAAGAATAAGCCATATATGAAAAAATCCTCACTTAAGGTAATGGCGAACTCATCAGGTATATGAAGTCTTAAAAAAGCGGGTTTTAGCAATTGGAAAAACAAGTATGAAATAATTAAGGCAACTATTGAAAAAATAACTGCTTCACCAATAAACTGCACAAATACCTGCCATCTCTTGGCACCATTTACCTTTCTAACGCCTATTTCTCGAGCTCTTGATATTGACTTGGCAATAGTGAGTTGTGTATAGTTCAAGCAAGCCATAATCATAACTATGGCTGCCAATACACCCAAAATCAGAAGCAATAAAAAGGGCATCCCATTTCCCAACTGATTTGACAAGATCGGGCCAGGAGTAATTTTGCCAAGAGGTTGCAAATAGAATCGATAACCCCTATCCCTACTTTCTAGAGCTAAACCTGCATAGCTAGACTTACTTATATTCTCTGCAATGGCATCAAAATTACTGGTATCAGCACCTTCCTTAGTTTTAACATACAGGTAATTGACATAATAATTTAACCAATCTTCATCAGAAGCGATCTGATCTTTACTTTTATCTAGAACGGCTAATGATGATAATGAGCCAAGTGCTTCAAAATCAATATGCGTATTTGCGGGTTTATGTATTATACCGGTAATTGTATAGTCACCAAACTGATCGAGTGTAATTACTTTATTCAACGGGTCTTCTTCACCGAATAATCGTTTTGCTGTTTGTTCTGTTAATATTAAGCTATTCGGTTTAACGAGGGCCGTTGCCTTATTTCCTTTGACCAGATCAAAGTTGAATACTTTGAAAAAAGAAGGTTCTGTAAAAAGTCCTTTCAAACTTAAGTTGGAATTGCCTTCAATTACTTCAGTACGCAGTCTTCGATTTAAACTTACCGTTTCTTCAATGGCCGGAAACTGTGATTTCAGTGCTTCTTCTAAGGGCACAGGTGATGTAGCATATGACTCCGTGTCTCCACTTTTTCGTTGTGCCTCAGTGTTTACTCTGAATATTTGATCCGCATCGATATGGAAATTATCATACGAATATTGTTCTTTCATCATAATAATGATGAACAGGCTTAATGACATACTTACAGCCAACCCAAATAAATTTATAATGGTGAAGGTTCTATTTCTCACCATATTTCTGAATGCAGTCACTAGTATACTTCGTAGCATAATTCTCTTTTTTTGGTTGACATTACTTTACCCATGCCATTCTAATGCCAAGTGCCATTAACCTATCTATATCAAACATTTCGATATTTTGAGTCCAGAACTGATCACAATGTGACCGATATCGACCGTCAAATTCTCGATGTTTTTAAGAGAATTACACGAACGAAATCCATAACTTTGTCGTTAATAAAATCATGATAGAAGGAATAATTATAGCGATATTATTTGTATTAGCTATTGGTTTTTTAGGCCGCAGTTTATACAAAAGTTACCAAGGAGATGCAGGTTGCGCTTCACACTGTTGCGATACGCCTGTGAAAAGTTCAAAAATTAAAGCGTAGTCTTTCAAGTGGATGGCTTAAAGCAAATAACTAAGCCCATACTTTGGTGCCCTCAGTACAGTTTTGACACATTTCAATTTCATTCCTAGAGATAAGTAGCGACTTTCTAAATTTTGTATAGGCCTCACCATGCCATAAGGTTGCAAAAGGTGTGGATTTAAGATCACCTAGTTGGTAGTGTGCGTCTTTATCAAAACAGCATGGTACCACTTTCCCATCCCAGGTTATCACGCATGAGTGCCACATCTTCCAGCAATGATTTAGTAGTTTATTCTTAATAGAATATCGCCCATCCGATTCTCTCTTATACCGGGCATATTTATCAATAGTTGGAATTAAATCTGAGCCTTGTTCATAATCATAAATCTGAGCTGTCTTTAATCCTACTTCATTTACCCCTAACTCCCTAGCCAATTGTTTTACTTCCTTGATCTGATGTTCATTTGGCTTCACCACCAAAAATTGAAAAATGACATGAGGTGTTTTTGACTTCAGTTCCCGTTTCCATTTGATGATATTTTTGGTGCCCTCAATCACCTTTTCCAACTTGCCCCCTATCCTATAAGCTTCATAAGTTTCCTGCGTAGTGCCATCAATAGAAATAATTAATCTGTCTAAACCTGATTCCACCGTTTTCTTCGCATTAGCATCATTCAAGTAATGTGCATTGGTGGAGGTAGCTGTATATATTTTTCGTTCTGAAGCGTATTTCACCAAATCCAAAAACTGTGGGTGCAGATAGGGTTCTCCTTGAAAATAGAAAAGTAAATAGGTTAGATGATTTTTGACCTCATCAATTGTATTTCTAAAAAAATCATCATCGAGCATGCCTGTTGGCCTAGTGAAAGACCTCAGCCCACTAGGGCACTCCGGACAGCGCAAGTTGCATGAGGTAGTAGGCTCAATGGAAATGCTCATAGGCATACCCCAATGTACTGGCTTTCGGGTAATTTTGGAATAAAGGTAGCTGCCTACCACTTTGGTGGCATTCCAACTCCGTTTTATCGTGAGTTTGGAAATAAAATTGAGGCCGTCTGTAATCCCAGTATTCATTTTCATAAATTTAGAATTTACATTACCAAATGCCTATTATTACCAACCGATTCTAATACATTAATAGAATGAGTAATTACACCAAATTAAGATTGTGGTTAGTCGTATTTTGCCTCAGTTTTTCACTGAATAAACTCTACGCCCAAATAACCCTTTCCCATCAAGCTGAAATCCATATATTGACCTGTGGCCCTTATCAAGGTGAGCTTTATTCTGCCTTTGGACATAGTGCCATCAGAGTGCATGATCCTATTAATCAACTCGATCTGTTGTATAACTATGGGGTTTTCGATTTTAATCAGCCCAATTTTTACCTCAACTTCACCCGGGGAAATCTCAACTATAAGCTAGCAGTGATGGACTACCCCCGATTCCGTGATTATTATATCTATTATAACCGTTATATCCATGAACAGGTATTGAATTTAAATCAAGGGCAAAAACAAAAGTTATTTGATTTTCTACAATGGAATATGCTACCAGAAAATCAGTATTATCGATATGATTACTTCTATGACAATTGTGCCACTCGAGTACGTGATGCTTTAATAACGACATTTGGTGATAGTATACATTTTGATGGATCTTTTATCAAAACAGATTACACCATTCGTGATTTGACGGAAATCTATCTTCAGGATCAACGTTGGGGCGATTTGGGAATAGATGTCTGCCTTGGTTTACCTATGGACAAAAAGGCAACCCCATCCATGTACATGTTCTTACCTGACTATATCGAAAGTAGCTTCAACCATGCTACCCTCGATAATGATACTACAACGGTCCCTTTAGTAAAATACACGATTAGTACCTATGAATCGCAACCAGAAGCCCATTCAGAAAGCCTTCCTTCACCTTTGAAGACTTTTAGTGCGCTTTTTCTGTTAGGCGCCATTTTGACTTTAATAGGATGGAAAAAAAAGAAGGCCTTTATGCTTTTCGATATCATTCTTTTTACGCTAGTCGGACTAATCGGCTGGTTACTCCTTTTGCTATGGGTGGCAACTGATCACCATGCTGCAGAAAATAATATGAACCTCTTATGGGCTTTACCTTTTCATTTTCCTGCTGCTTTACTATTACTTAAAAAAAGTTGTCATTATTGGCTTAGAAAATATTTTATGGCTACGGCTGTATTGGCGGGCTTATTGCTAATTTTTTGGGCAATATTACCGCAGCAGCTAAATTATTCGTTGATCCCTGTTGTTCTACTAATTGCCCTAAGGGCGTTCTTCCTTCAATATTTATTGAGGAAAAATCAAGATAATTGATCAAATAGGTGATTTGATTATGATGTTTATATTTAAAGATTGCGGATGATATATATAAAAAGATCGATACAATGTACTTTTTTTCTGTTGTTCACATTGCAACAGTACACATTTGCTCAAAAGGTAGATCCTGATGAACTAAGTAGATATAAGCAGCAATACCCCGAAGAACAAGCTATTTTTTTAAAATACTATGAGGAGACAGATGTAAAAATTGTTTCAGACTCATTGGTAGTAACCAGCACCAACTTTAAAGAAATGCTCCACTTGGGTAATCAATCAAATGTATACGCTAAAGATGGTATTCATTCATCGGGTTTTAATAAAACTTTAAGCATTGAAGCAAAAACACTAGTGCCTAATAAGAAGAAATTCGAAACTTTCGAAGTCATTGACTTTAAAGAAACGTTTGATAAAAATTCATCCGTTTTTTACGATGATTCCAAATTCCTAAACTTCATTTATCCAGCCATACAGCCAGGTGCCCATACTATTTTGAATTATACTCAAAATATCAAGCCCCGATTTTTGGGTACATTTTTGTTTCAAAACTTTTTACCCATAGTTCATTCTAAATATACCATTACGGTTGATAAAGGAGTTACCCTCAAATTGAAGGTTATTAATGATCCTGAAAGCATTATCACAGAAAAAAAAGAAGAGATCAATGGAAGAATAAAATACACATTTGAATGTAATAATGTAGATAAACTAAGTTTTGAAAAGGATGCACCTCCGATTAGGTATAGTGCCCCACATCTAGCTGTGATCATCGAAAAATATACTGCCAATAACGTTGAACATAATGTACTTTCTTCACCAAAAGATCTTTTTACCTGGTATTCTACATTTATTAAAGATCTTAAAAATAGCAATCATGAGAATATCAAAACGATAATCAACAGTATATTAAATGCGGATGATACAGAAGAAGAAAAGGTAAGAAAGATTTTTTATTGGGTACAAAACAATATTAAGTACGTGGCTTTCGAGGATGGGATGCGTGGACTCATCCCTCACAACGCGGCTTATGTGTGCGACAAAAGATATGGCGATTGTAAAGATATGGCCAGCATTACTGTCAACATGCTGAATGAAGCAGGTATA
This sequence comes from Fulvivirga sp., assembly GCA_048268855.1. Classification (GTDB taxonomy): domain Bacteria; phylum Bacteroidota; class Bacteroidia; order Cytophagales; family Cyclobacteriaceae; genus Fulvivirga. The sequence continues at coordinate 840,767 of JBLWUR010000001.1, read as the reverse complement.
GAAGCTTACTTCACGTGGATAGGTACACGTGATATTCCTTATAAATACTCAGAATTGCCTGCTCCAATAGTAGATAATCACATGATCGCTACTTATATAAATAAGGGCAAATATTACTTTCTAGATGCCACTTCACAATATTCTTCCTATACCCTTCCCTCTGCGATGATACAGGGAAAAGAGGCACTAATTGCATTGGATGAAAATAATTTTGAGATAAAAGTAGTGCCTGAAGTTGAAAAAGAACAAAATATTATAAAAGATAGCGCCCATTTTGTACTCAACAAAGGAAGCATTACCGGCTCTGGAGTGTTATCATTAAAAGGTTACCCGAAGGTGTACAACAGTTATAGATTGAATAAAAGCAATAGCAAATCTGTCACTGACTACATTACCAAATTGCTGGGAAGAGGAAATAACAAGTTTTTTGTAGATAAATATAACATCGAGCACCTCGACAATTTAGACGAACCTATTGAAGTAACTTATGATTTCAGAATTGAAGATTATTATAGAAAAATTGGTGATAATATCTATTTTAATATGAATTTGGATAAAACATTTTCTGGCGATTTGATAGAAACTAATAGAAAGCAAGCCAAGGAAAACGAATTCAAATACATCAATGAAAGTATTTCGGTATTAGATGTGCCGAAAAATTATACACTGAAGCATTTACCTGACAATGCTACTTATAAAAATGACGTTTTCGGATTTGAAATAAATTACACGGTGATAAATAACCAGATTATCCTTAAAAGGAAGTTTTTTGTTGATTATTTGTTACTTGAAAAGGATCAGTTTGAACAATGGAATGAAGCAATCAAAAAGTTGAGCAATGCTTATCGTGATGCGCTCATTTTAGAAAATACCGGAGCATAAATACATTAATATGAATAAATATTTTGTGACCCTTTTTCTGATACTATCTTCTATCAGCTTATTGAATGGTCAGTCTTACTTAAAGTACGAATGGAAAAATGATCGGAAACTAACGCTGTTAACGGACGAGCAAAATAATGCGGGACTGGTCCAAATCAAATACCATCAGCAATATGAGTATGTATATGAAGGAGTGGAAAGGCAGTTATACATATATCAGACAGAACATCAGATTACCAAAGTAAATAATGACAATGCGGTATCTAGGAGCAATAGGATTTATATTCCGATGCGTGATGCCATTGAATTGGTAGACTTACAAGCTCGTACAATCACCCCTGATGGGCGAACCATTATTCTTGATAAAAGTGAAATAAAAGAAGTAGAAGATGAAGAGACGGGCAGTGGTTATAAAATATTTGCTATAGAAGGTGCTGAGGTAGGTAGTGAAATAGAATATTATTACACTAAAAAATCATCAGCCTCTTATTTTGGTCGTGAGTTCTTTCAATTTCCAGATCCGGTACTTAAAGCCACTTTCGTTTTAATCTCTCCAGGAAATCTCGAGTTTGCATTTAAAAGTTACAATGGCTTTCCCGAAGTAGTTGAAGATGAAGCTGAAGGCAAGCATATTTATACAGTCAATGCAACTAATATCCCTGCACTGAAAAAAGAAGAGTTTTCCTCCTATAATAATAGTCGCCAGCGACTGGAATTTAAACTTGCTTATAATCAATCAACCAAAAAGAATTTATTCAAATGGACTGATGCTGCTCATCTGCTATATAGCCAAGCATTTGTTGTTACAAAGGACGAAACCAAGTTGCTCAATAAGTTATTGAATGACATGGATTTAAAGCAATATGCGGATACTAAAATGAAAGTAGCAGCTATTGAGAATTACATAAAAACTCACTTCTATTTTGATGAGAATGCCTCCGGACAAGCGAGTGACATAGCGTTTATCGTTAAAAATAAAATAGGCAGCCGATTAGGGATGGCCAAAATGATGTTGAATTGCATAAAATTGATTGGGGTAGAACCACAACTAGTACTAACAAGTGGGAGGGACAATGTTGCCTTTGATGGCGACTTCGAAACATACAACTACTTACAAGACTACCTCCTCTACCTTCTGGAAGATCAGGCCTTCATCGCTCCTTATAGTCCAGAATTTAGGTACGGAATGGTTCCGGCAGAATTAACTGCTTGTGATGGACTATTCGTAAGTGAGATGTACATAGATAACATCCCTTTCCCAAAAGCGGAGATAAAAAGGATTCCTGCACTACCTGCAAATGATAACATAGACAAAATGGTAGTTAATGTCACTTTCAATGATGATTTAACCTCAAACAACGTTACGCTCAAACGAAGTTTTAATGGCTATTCAGCGGCATTTATTAAGTCAGTTTATCCATTAATAGAAGAAGAAAGAAAACAGGAACTGCTAAAAAGCCTTGTGAAGTTTTTGGCTACTGATGCCAATATTAGCACACTGGCATTGGAAAAATCGAAATTTGAATTTCAAACCTGGGCTTCACCACTGGTTGTTGAAAGTGAATTTCAATCGCCTTCTTTTATCGAATTGGCAGGGAGCATTATTTTACTAAAAGCCGGTGAGTTGATTGGACCACAATCTGAGCTTTATCAGGAAAATGAAAGAAAGACCGAAGTACAGAACCAATACAACAGGGCCTATGATCGCTTCATTGCCATTAAAATCCCTGAAGGTTATAAAATCGAAAACCTAGAAGATTTAATTTTTGATGAAAAGGTGATAGAGAATGATAAAGAGATCTATTATTTTAGATCAAACTACACCATTGAAAATAATGTCTTAAAAATACAGGTCGATGAAGCTTATGAAGAAATCTATTACCCAAAAGAAAAATTTGAAGCCTTCAGAAATGTGATCAATGCTGCAGCCGATTGGAATAAAATAGTGCTGGTGCTATCTAAAAATTAGTACTTTCTTAAAGCCTCTTAATGATCAAAGTCAATTGATATTTTTCTAAATCAATTTGAAAATCTGTTTTGGGATAAGGCTTGACATTCACTAGAATGACTTCAAATGAAGTATCTTTATAAATCGCTAGCTCCTCTCTGTTAGCTCTATAAGTAAGTTGAAATGGATTAGTTATGCATGTCGGGCAACTAAATTCTGCAATAAACTGCCCTTCCCAAATACACATCGCACCTGCAGGACACCGGGAATCAGATATAACTTTTGAGAATTTGATTGAAAAGTCTTCTCCATCCAGTTTAACTTCATCATTAAATCGCATGGTAAACTCTTGATTTAACTTTACTGAAAAAACTTTTGGGGAATAACTATCGTCATAACAGGAAGCAAGAATTGATAGTGTGAGTAAAAATATTGTTGTCGTTTTCATATGCCTTTTTTACTAAGACACACCTATCAGATATTTAGTTGGATTACCTCCCAAAATCATCCTGAAGTCGAATAATGTCCTCCTCATCGGATGGATGATCTTGGTCAGTATGTTGCCATATTTCAGCTATTACACCCCATTCCTTAAGACCTACAAGCCGATGTATTTGACCTTGTGCTAAGCGTATTTCATCCCCTGCTTGCAAAGTATGTATTTCTTGCTCTTCATCGTTAAAACTTGTGACTACCTTTACTTTACTTGAAAGACACCGCCAAATTTCTGCTCGTCTGTTATGGTATTGCCATGATAGTCTCTTTTCAGGCTCTATCACTAAGACTTTTGAACTTAGCTTACCACGTATACGCAATGCTGACAGTTCGATTCCCGGAAAAAAAATAGCTGCAAACTGCTGAGCTTGCTGTTCATCTATGACGAAGAAGCCTCCCCATGGTCTATTGAGATCCTTTGATACAACTTTTAATTTTAAAGAAGATAGGTAATTTTCAATCTCTTTAAATATAGCTTTACGTCCAGTGTTTTTTAGTTGTATTTGATTTTGCATCAATATCATTTCATGAATTTCAACTTCACCTGCAAATTTCGAATTTTTCGTCTTATTCTGATTATGGAATAGAACTACATTGAAAATTCTTTTCAAATCTACCTTTTTTTGATTTCTTAGAGGCACCCTTTATCACTTAGAGGCACCCTTTATCAATACAATTGTAGTAGAGAGAGAATGACTTCCCGACTTTCCATGGTCATTGGGATAGGCTTCTCGTCCTATTAATGGGTTAACTAAAGCATAAAAAAACCTCTTGAAAATTAATTCAAGAGGTTGATGGTAGCGGGAGCAGGACTCGAACCTGCGACCTTTGGGTTATGAGCCCAACGAGCTACCAACTGCTCCATCCCGCGATATATTTTTGGTATTTTTAGTCTGTATTAAAACTACACTTGAGTAGTTATTTTCCCCTCATTTTCAAAAGGAATACAAAAGTAGAGGTTATAATTTTTAAAATCAAGTACCTTTGCATTTATATATTTTAATAATTGAAAGAGACTCCAAAACATAAGGCCGGATTTGTAAGTATTATTGGTAAACCCAATGTAGGGAAATCTACATTGATGAATCAAATGGTAGGTGAAAAGCTCTCGATAATCACTTCGAAAGCTCAAACCACTCGCCATAGGATTATGGGGATTCTCAGTGGCGAAGATTTTCAGATTGTATATTCTGACACCCCAGGAATTTTAAAACCAGAATATGCACTTCACAAATCCATGATGAAGTTTGTAAGTTCTTCATTATCCGATGCGGACGTAGTCTTATTTGTTACAGATATCTACGAACTCTTTGATGAGAGTATGGCTGAGGCACTTGAAAAAGTAAATGTGCCACTGGTATTTATCTTAAATAAAATTGATCAAGCCAAAGGCACAGGAGCCGAAGATAAAATGACTTATTGGAAGGAGCGTGTAAAAGCACAATCCTACGTAGCCATATCTGCTTTGGAAGGTGTAAATATTGAAAATGTTTTTAAAGAAATAATCAATAATCTACCGGAGCATCCTGGCTACTTTCCCAAGGATCAATTGACAGATAAACCAGAGCGGTTTTTTGCTGCGGAGATATTGAGGGAAAAAATATTTACCAATTATAAAAAAGAAGTACCTTATAGTACTGAAGTTGAAATAACTGAATTCCTAGAGAGCGAAACTATCATCCGTATTCGTGCTGATATTTTTGTAGAAAGGAAAAGTCAAAAAGGTATCGTCATTGGTCACAAAGGTGAAGCTTTAAAGAAGGTGGGAATTGAGTCAAGGATTGATATGGAGAAATTCTTTGGCAAGCAAGTACACTTAGAAACTTTCGTGAAGGTGGCCGAAAACTGGAGAAAAAAAGAAATCAACCTGAAGAGATTTGGGTATTAAAATAGATATTAGACATAAGACATGAGATATTAGATATTAGATAAGGGTTTTTTAAACTTGTAATCTTTTGTCTTATGTCTTCGGTCTAAAAATCTAACGTCTGCATAAAAAAGAATATGGCAAATATAGTTGCAATAGTAGGCAGGCCTAACGTAGGCAAATCCACACTTTTCAATCGATTGGTTGAACAAAGAAAGGCCATCATGGATGATGAAAGTGGCGTAACCCGTGACAGGCATTATGGGTATGGCGAATGGACAGGTAAGTTTTTCACTGTGATTGATACTGGTGGATACGTTACAGGTTCAGAAGATAAATTCGAAAGCCAGATAAGAACTCAGGTAGAAATCGCCATTGAAGAAGCATCAGTAGTCTTGTTCATGGTAGATTCTTATGCAGGTCTTACAGATGCTGATAAAGACTTCGCCCGTGTTTTACGAACATCTAAAAAGCCTCTTTACGTTGTTGCCAACAAGGCAGATACCACCGAAAGAGAGCACATGGCTTATGAATTTTACGAACTTGGATTAGGCGAAGTTCATCCTATTTCATCAGCCACGGGATCAGGTACTGGAGATCTATTAGATCAAGTAGTTTCTCATTTCGATGAAGGTGAAAAGAAAACGGATGAGGGCATACCCAGAATTTCAATACTTGGTAGACCCAATGTAGGTAAATCATCTTTTCTGAATGCACTATTGGGCATAGACAGAACGATCGTTACTGATGAAGCTGGTACCACAAGAGATTCTATTAACACACGTTACAAATTATACGGAAAAGATTTCATCCTTACTGATACTGCTGGGATCAGAAAAAAATCCAAAGTAAAGGAAGACATTGAATTCTATAGTGTACTTAGATCACTTCAAGCCTTACAAGACAGTGATGTTTGTGTTTTTATGGTGGATGCTGAGCGTGGATTGGAAGCTCAGGACATGAACATCATTAGTCTTGCCCAAAAGTATACTAAGGGTATAATGATTATGGTCAATAAGTGGGATTTGATTGAAAAAGAAAATAATACGGCTGAACAAATACGCAAAGAGATTGTTTCGAAGTTGGGATTGTTGGATTATATTCCGATTATCTTTACTTCTGTAATTAATAAACAACGGATATTTCAAGCCATTGAAAAGGCAATAGAGATAGCTGATAATAGGGTGCTTAAGATTACAACATCAAAATTAAATGAAATAATGTTGCCTGAGATAGAAAGAAATCCTCCTCCAGCGTTAAAAGGAAAATATATAAAAATAAAGTACATCACTCAATTACCTATTCATACACCCACTTTTGCCTTCTTTTGCAACCTCCCACAGTACATAAAAGCCCCTTACGAGCGGTTTTTGGAGAATAAATTAAGAAAGCACTTTGGGTTTGAAGGGGTCCCAATACGATTGTTTTTTAGAAAAAAGTAACATCCTATTGACCCGTATCCTTATTTCTAACTATATTTGGCCTTTATAAAACCAAAAACCTGTGAAAATGAAAAAATTATTAACATTATTATTAGCTGTAGGATTTTCTTTAGCATTTGTTGCTTGTGGAAACCAGGCAAAAGAAGAAGCTGATTCAACTGAAGCAACTACTGAAATGGACGAAGCTCCTGCTCAAGAAGAAATGACTGAAGAAGAAGCTCCAGCAGAAGAAATGACTGAAGAAGCTGATACTACTCAAATGGAATCAGAATAAGTTATAGAAACTTCAAAAAGGCTTTAGCTCTGCTAAGGCCTTTTTTTTTGACTAAAGTTTAATTACAGGTGATTGAAGCACATTCTATAAACAAGACGCTTTCGAAATATATTCCTCAAGAAGCGTTGCATTATTGTACTCAACTTTGGATTGAACAACCTTTCAATCTGAAAATAAAGAAAAAACGTGCCACAAAATTGGGGGACTATAGATACCTCCCTACCAACAAGACACATCACATATCTATTAATAACGACCTTAATCCCTATTCATTTTTAGTCACCTACTTGCATGAAGTCGCTCATTTAAAGGCATTTATCGAATATGGCAGACAAATAAAACCACACGGTTTGGAATGGAAAGCAACATTCAAAGAAATCACCCTGCCACTTTTAAATTCATCCGTTTTTCCTGATGACGTTCTTCGAAAGCTGGCACGTTACATGAAAGATCCAAAGGCTTCATCGTGTAACGACCATAATTTAATGCGAGTATTAAAAGGACATGACAAAGAAGACTCAATCTTCTTAGGCGATTTAGAATTTGGTCAAATTTTTAAACTTGGCTCCAGAGCCTTTAAAAAAGAAAACCTCCGCAGAACAAGATTTGTCTGTCAGGAGGTTTCTACTGGTCGTAAATATCTAATTTCAAAAACTGCGGTCGTAGAGACCTTACCGGAATCCGTAGTGGCCTGATTTATTACTTCAGTTCCTCAAATTTATTAATTGCAGCAAGTAAATAGGGCGCAAATCCAGTACTATGCGTTTTTCCTTCAAGAGTAGTAAGGGTTACAATATCGGGTGATGCGCCTGCGTCTAAAAGTTGTTGGTAGGATTCAACGGAATTAATATAAGGTACAGTAACGTCACTATTACCATGAAACATAAACATCTTGGCTTTGGGCACCCAGTGTGTAATGGTATTGTCCTTGAGTGCATCAACAAAGTTTTTATACTTCGGATCGGTATCTAGATTTTCAAGAATATCAGACTGTAACAAATCGGCTATTACAGGTGTAAGCTGAGCATTGATAGCTGCACCATTCTTTGAACCATCAAACAAATCAGGCATTATGGTGGCGTATGGTTCTTTAAATAAATCTGATAGTGGGTCATCATATCCGTAAATAGATTGATAAGATAAAGCCACAAACCCCATATAAAATGGATTGTCAAAAGATACTAAATCAAAAAAGTACTCCTGAAAACCTTTTACATCATATCCACCGGAAGAAGGGGCGGAAGCTATCAGTTCAAATCCTTCAGGGTTCTCTTCTTCTAGCATTTTATGTGCAGCCATGGTAGCATATCCTCCTTCTGAATATCCGGAAAGAAAAGCCTCACCATTGAAATTATATCCTTCCTGATAAGCCAATTCACGGGCAGCTCGCATTAAGTCAACTACTGCTCGTCCGGTATATTCTGCACTATGATAGGGTGATATAATATCACTTGATACTCCAAAGCCAATAAAATCAGGAACTACGAAAATATAACCAGCACTTGCTATACCACTTAATATCGTAAAAGTTTGGGTATTGCTTGTTGGCGCCTCTGCATTACTGGCGATTGTACCGTTTTGAAAGCTGATCATAGGAACAGCATTTGTAGTTTCAGGAAATGTGACAAGACCTGAAGCGATAATTTCTTGTCCCAGATAGGTAGTTTTGTAAGTTACCTTGTAGTGGACCACATCATATTCAAATAATTCGGTTAGTGTTTCTAATTCTGTAAATCCCGAAGCCTTCACTAATCCTTTTAATTCGCTTACTCCGCGCGTAAATAGCCGATCACCCACATCCAATCTGTCAATTTTAACCGCTGGGACAGTAGTCTCATCATCGCTACAAGAAAAAACTATCGTTGTTAATAAAAGAATTAGGAGTAATCTATTGGTGTGCTTTAGCAGTTTCATGAATAGTGTATTTAGTAGGTAGTTATAATGTCCTTAATTTAACCGTTTTCTTATCAGATCGTTTACATAATTGCAAAATTGTTTTGGTCTCATGGTTCTCCAATTGCCAATATTCAACGTTCCTCCCATGTTTATGTAATTGTCTATATTATAATTAACCAGCTCTTGTTGGACAAAATCAGGGAAATTCACGGCAGCAATCCATCCTGGTATATCAAACTGGTCGGTATCCTCCACATCATCAAACCACTCCTCATAATACTCATCCCCAGATCCATGGAAGTTAAAAACGCTCTCACCCATTAAAATGAATTTGCTTATACCTTGCGACAAAAAATGTTCAATAATGTTTCGTTTCAAATGCATAATGTCATTGTGCAACGTATCATTCCATTCACCAATCAATTCAATAACAGCATACCCGTTGTCATAGTCGGCATACAAGATTTTGATATAAAGTGTTTCGGAGCCTATACAATCCCATGCTGGATCTATATAATAGCCATAGATAGTTTCGCTATATAGATCATAATTATATTCCTTTCCAAAGAACGGGGAACGTTCATCCTCTGCTGGATTATAATCATTCAGCCAGTTATAGTAAGGTTCAATCTCGTGCATTGTTTCTGATAAATTCTATTACTTGCCTAACAGAACCATGCTTCTTTAGTAATTGTTCAGCTTCACTTCTTCCAATACATAATTCTTCCATTAGCATTCTTACACCACGGTCAACAAGCTTGTTGTTGCTCAATTGCATATCTACCATTTTATTGCCCTTCACTCGTCCAAGTTGAATCATCGTGGCCGTAGAAATCATGTTCAGTACCAGTTTTTGAGCAGTTCCTGATTTCATCCGTGTACTTCCTGTAACAAACTCTGGGCCTACAACAACTTCTATTGGAAAGGTAACTGTTTTGGCTAACTCCGAATGACGATTACAGGTAATGGCTCCAGTAATGAGTCCCTGATCTTTGGCCATTTTTACCCCTCCGATAACGTAGGGCGTGGAGCCCGATGCGGCTATTCCTATTACCACATCTTTATGGTTGATTTGATGTTCCAGTAAATCCTTCCACGCTTGCTCGGTATCATCTTCAGCAAATTCTACAGCTTTTCTGATAGCTGAGTCACCACCAGCGATAATTCCTATTACAACGCCATGAGGCATTCCAAAAGTAGGCGGGATTTCTGAGGCATCAAGTATGCCTAGCCGTCCGCTAGTGCCTGCCCCGATGTAAAACAGTCGGCCTCCTTTTTGAAGTTGCTTGACTATCTCAGGCACCAAACTTTCGATTTGAGGCATGGCTCGCATTACAGCATTGGGTACCGTACCATCCTCTCTGTTAATATTTATTAAGAGATCCTTTACAGACATCTCTTCAAGACGATCGTGATTTGAAGGGGATTCAGTTGTATTCATGCTAGTTTATACTCCTATTTGTGAAATAAAGTTAACCCTGCTATTGGGCTTTCGACAATATTTTTTACTAAGACATTGTGTTTCGAAGCTACTTGTCTTAAAATATTGGAATAGTAAAAAGCGATAGAACCGGTAAAATGGACTGGCATTTTTTCAAAATTTTCATACTTCTTAATGTTCTTTTCAAAAAACAATGTAAACCCTTCGTGCACTATATTGTAAAAATAAGGATCAGAAATATTATCATTAATGATTGGAGAAAAGCTAGCAAGGTATTTTCCGGGCATAGGTTTCTTATAAACATTTTCAAGGATATCCACTCTGGTCATATTCAACTTGTCATCCAATAATTTTTTGGCCGATACAGGAAGGTTTCTTCCAAAATAATCATTGATAAGTCGTTTCCCCAACCACGACCCACTCCCTTCATCTCCCAGAATATATCCCAGCGAAGAAATATTATCTATAATATCCACTCCATCATAACTACATGAATTAGACCCAGTGCCAATAATGCAGGCAATACCAGGTTGATGACCACACAACGATCTTGCTGCACCTAAAAGATCATGATAAATATTGATCTCTGCATTTTGAATTACTTTCGAAAATGCTGTTTTCAAAAGTGAAACCATACTCGGTGCAGAACAGCCTGCCCCGTAAAAATTAATAACCTCAATATTACTGCCAATTTGAGGTAGTAAATGAACATCAAGTAAAGCCTCTATTTCTTCCTTCGACTGTTGGTAGGGGTTGATTCCAGGGGTCTTAAACTGTCGTATTTTTCCATCAGCTTGTATTACTCGCCAATCTGTTTTTGTAGAACCACTATCTGCTATTAATATCATATGTTACGGTAATTGGCCTATGGCCTTAAACTTATCAAAAACATTTTCATTATGTGGTGCATCACCAATTTCATGTGTTAGGTCTTGTCCAGCCCAATGTTCATAATGCTTTCCATCACGCCATAATTTTGATTTTGTAACATCATAAATCACCTTTTTATAGGCTATCCATACTTCCTCACGGTCTTGCCCATTTCTTAAAGCTAATTGTTGTATTGTATAAATGGGGAGTTCCCTCATCCTAAAATTGTTTTTAAAGAGATCAAATTTATATATCTTTCAGCACTAAAACTTTAATACATACCTATGAGATATTTAAGCATACTGTTTTTCATGTTAGCTATAGTGGCTTGTCAACCAAAAAACACTGAAGAAAAACCATTGACAGACGAACAATTAATGGAAAAGGCCAATGCATTGGCTCAGAAATTTATCATCACTGATGGGCATGTTGACTTACCTTACAGACTCCATGAAAGCAACTTCAATATCGAGGATAATAAAGATGAAATCCTCAATGTGGAAAAAGGTGATTTTGACTACACCCGTGCCGTTAAAGGAGGACTCAATGCTCCCTTTATGTCAATATATATTCCGTCAGAATTGCAAATAACCGGTGGTGCCAAAGAATTGGCTGATACACTCATATCAATGGTCAATGACATTGCAAATGCTTATCCAGATAAATTTGCGGTTGCCAAATCAGCCGCAGGTGTGGAAACACAGTTCGCTGAAGGCAAAATATCTTTGCCAATGGGCATGGAAAATGGTGCACCAATAGGTGATGACTTGGCAAATGTTGCTTATTTCAAAAAGAAAGGTATAAGTTATATCACACTTACGCATGCTAAAGACAACCTTATTTGTGATTCTTCCTATGACACCACAAGAACTTGGAACGGGTTAAGTCCTTTTGGAGTAGAAGTAGTAAAGGAAATGAACAAGCAGGGCATAATGGTGGATGTAGCTCACATCTCTGACAGCACATTTTATCAAATAATGAGGATGACCAAAGTGCCTGTGATAGCGTCACATTCTTCATGTAGACACTTCACCCCTGGTTTTGAAAGGAATATGTCTGACGAAATGATAAAAATGCTCGGTGAGAACGATGGAGTGATACAAATCAATTTTGGATCAACATTTCTAAATCAAGACTCTCGCGATACTTATGATCATTTGTCTAGCTATTTTAGAGCCGTTGGTGATAATCCTAATGATACTGCTTCACAAAATTATATTAAGAAATACACTGCCGAACACCCCATTCACACCAACGTTCAAAAAGCTGCTGACCATATTGATCATGTTGTGGAATTGATAGGGATAGATCATGTAGGAATAGGATCAGATTTTGATGGTGTTGGTGATTCATTACCTGAAGGTTTGAAAGATGTTTCACAATATCCAAATCTGATTTTTGAACTCTTAAAAAGAGGTTATTCCGATGAAGATATTGAAAAAATATGTTACAAAAATGTATTTAGGGTCTGGAAAAAAGTAGATAAAGTAGCAGAGCAAAGTTAAAAACCCAATCAATCCTTACCATGATTAAGTACGCTGGTTTATTCTTATTATTTATTACTCATTGGACATTTGGACAAGAAATCATTAAAGAGAATCTGGGAACAAATATCAATTCTGAGTATAATGAGTCGAAACCAATAATATCTCCAGATGGTAAAACACTCTTTTTTGCTCGACAAAATTATCCAGATAATTTTAAGGGCTTTAAAGATGATCAGGACATCTATTACTCCTTGCTGGTAAATGGTAAATGGTCTTTAGCGGTGAATATAGGATTCCCATTGAATGACAAGTATCCCAATGGAGTAAATTCTGTTTCGTTGGATGGAAAATCGTTATTAATTATCAATGCCTATGAGCCCAATGGAACTGTTACCAGTGGGGTTTCTATAAGCAGAAAAACAGGTAATCAATGGGGATACCCAAAAAAAGTAAACATTGACAACTTTTATAACAACAATGATTTCGTTGACTACTACCTCTCTAATGAAGGCCGTAATCTGCTCATGGCCATAGAACGAGAGGATAGTTTCGGTGACCAGGATTTATATGTAAGTACTAAAATAGATGACACACATTGGTCAGAGCCTATCAATTTGGGGCCAGATGTAAATACTACTGAAGCTGAATTTTCACCTTTTTTAGCTGCAGATGATAAAACCTTGTTTTTTGCATCCATGGGTTTTGATGGGGAAGGCAGTAGCGACATTTATTACACCAAACGATTAGATGACACTTGGAAGAAATGGTCCAAGCCTGTCAATTTAGGTCCAGAAGTGAATTCGGATGAATTTGAGGGTTACTATAGCATTCCTGCCTCTGGTAATTTCGCCTATTATGTCTCCACAAAAAATGCAATGAATGGGTCAAAAGACATATTCCGTGCTACACTTCCATACCAATTTCGACCTGACCCTGTATTACTGGTTTCGGGAAAAGCCTATAATAAAAAAACGAACAGCCCGGAACAGGCTACTATTTCATTTATGAATGTTCAGTCAGTTAAAGAACAATCTAAAGTCCCCACACATGATCAGGGAGCATATAAGGCAATTTTGCCACGAGGAATCATTTATGAATATCTGGCTATTAAACCTGGCTTTATTGGAGAAGCTCAGTTTAAAGACATGAGTAATGCTAAAGAGTATGAAGAGTTTGAAAGTGATTTGGCATTGGTTCCTATTGAAGTAGGCCAACATGTGGATATACACAATATTTTCTTTGAGTTAAATACCACCAAATTATTGCCAGATGCCTATTTGGAACTTGACAGATTTGCAAAAATATTAAAAGATAATTCTGGTTTGAAAGTAGAATTCGTAGGTCACTCCTCAGATTTGACTCTTGCTACTGAAAATCTCGATTTATCTCAGTCAAGAGCGGCTGCCGTTAAAGATTATTTTATTGCTAAGGGAATTCACCCAGATAGAATGTCAACCAAAGGGTATGGCAATACCGTTCCATTTAAAAATACTGAACGAATAAGTTTTAAACCTAGTACGAATACAGATGATCGGATAGAAATGTCAATTTTGGCCACCGACTGGACCGTTCCATTGATAAAAGACCGTGACAACGATGGCGTGAATGATGATGTTGACCAATGCCCAGATCAAGCGGGACCTGTCAGTACTGGAGGTTGCCCAGATTCAGATGGTGATGGCATCATTGATAAGGAAGATGACTGTCCAAACCTCGCAGGGGTGCCTGATAATAATGGTTGCCCCGAAATTACAGAGGAAACCAAAGAGGTACTGAGACAGGCTTTACAAGGCATCGAGTTTGAAACTTCAAGCGATGTTATTAGAGTGATCTCCTATCCTATTTTAGATAAAGTAGTGGATGTACTTCAAAATAATCCGGACTACCTGTTAAAGATCTCTGGACACACGGATAGCCAGGGTAATGATGATGCCAATTTGATATTGTCCAACAAGAGAGCGCAATCAACCAAACGTTACATTGTGGAACATGGCATTGATGAAGCCAGATTAGATGCCATCGGTTACGGTGAAACCAAACCTGTGGCAGACAATGAAACGGCAGAAGGACGTAAACAAAACAGACGTGTTGAATTCAAAATAATTTTTGAAGGTCAAAATTAATTTACCTTTTGTCGAACTTATCTAACCGTTCATTCTCTGTAATTCGTTGTATATAATTTAGGTTAAACAGTAGTTCATGACAAAGCGTAAATACATTTGTCATGAACTTTTACCGAAATCATTATAAAATTACGAGCCTATTAATGTTATCCCTTGTATTAGCAAGCTTTATCTATTTGGAGGAGATAGTGAGTGACAATATCCATAAAACCTATTCAGAAATTAATTGCCCTCATTCTCAAAAATCCTACCCGGATATGATTGTCAACTTGGTGAATTTAGTTGGTAACCCCGAATCGGAGTCAATTATTGAAAAGCTCTCTCTATTAAAGGCCAAAGAATAGCAATATTTTTTCTATTATTGTTCAGTATTAGTTTTTAAAATGTTCGGATTCTTTAGTAAAAACAAAAAAGACAAGCTCCCCTTATTAGCCGACTTAAATAATAACCCCTTATTTGTTGGGGATATAGTGGATGTATTTCGATACGAGTTGGGAAGAAGTAAGCTTATAATAGTTGATGAAACCTATTATTATCAATCGATAGAATCAGGTGAAAAAGTAAGCTGGCTCAAAATGATTGATGCTTCTAGCGAAAATCAAAAGGTGAAGAAGATCATTGATGAATAGGTAAATTGATATTTTCCATTACTACTTTCATTTCTTTGATTCTCCTTCATTTTTTTTACCTTTGTGCGAATTTATATCTAGGTAAATTTATCACGTTTTTCAACCCATAATTCATGCCGAGAGATCGAAGTATCCGTACTGTTTTAATCATAGGAAGTGGGCCAATTGTAATCGGACAAGCATGTGAATTTGATTATGCTGGTTCTCAAGCTTCACGGTCATTAAGAGAAGAGGGAATTGAAGTAATACTTATCAATTCCAATCCCGCAACCATCATGACTGACCCTGTTACAGCAGATCATGTCTATCTAAAACCGCTCACTAAAAAATCCATTAAGGAGATACTCGAAAAACATAATATAGATGCAGTACTCCCTACCATGGGTGGACAAACTGCACTTAACCTTGCCATAGATTGCCAAAAAGCCGGCATTTGGGATAATTTCGGTGTTAAAGTAATCGGAGTAGACTTCGATGCCATTGAAACTACAGAGGATAGAGAAAAATTCAGACTTAAAATGCTGGAGATTGGAGTAGGAGTTTGCAAGGGCGATACTGCAACTTCTTTTCTTCAAGGAAAGGAAATTGCACAAGAGATCGGTTTTCCTTTGGTGATAAGACCATCCTATACTCTTGGAGGCTCTGGTGGTGGATTTGTAAATACTCCTGAGGAGTTCGACAGTGCATTAAATCACGGACTTCACACCTCCCCTATTCATGAGGTTCTTGTTGAACAGAGTATCATGGGGTGGAAAGAGTACGAACTTGAACTCTTACGAGATAACCTCGGAAATATAATCATCATTTGTTCCATCGAAAATTTCGATCCGATGGGAATTCATACGGGTGACTCAATCACTGTGGCCCCAGCTATGACGTTACCAGATACGGTGTATCAGGAGATGCGTAACCTAGCTAAGAAAATGATGAATGCCATTGGCATGTTTGCTGGTGGCTGTAATGTCCAGTTTTCAGTCAATCCTGAAACAGATGATATTATTGGAATTGAAATTAATCCGAGAGTTTCAAGATCTTCAGCACTAGCTTCAAAAGCTACTGGCTACCCAATTGCAAAAATAGCTGCGAAACTAGCTATTGGATATAATCTTCATGAGCTAAACAATTCAATCACCGGCACTACTTCGGCATTTTTTGAACCTTCATTGGACTATGTGATTGTAAAAATTCCCCGTTGGAACTTTGATAAATTTATAGGCTCTGACAGAAAATTAGGCCTTCAAATGAAGTCTGTGGGTGAGGTAATGGGCATTGGCCGTAATTTTCAAGAGGCATTACAAAAAGCATGTCAGTCATTAGAGATTAAAAGAAATGGGCTTGGTGCTGATGGCAAAGAATTAACCAAGCAGCATGAAATTTTAGAAAGCCTAGAGCACCCGAGCTGGAATAGGCTATTCCATATCTACGATGCATTTAAGCTTGGAATACCTTTTAAAACAATTCAAAATCTGACTAAAATTGATAAATGGTTTCTTAATCAAATTGAAGAACTGATATTGATAGAGGATGAGATTGAAAAACATAAAATTGATACTATACCTGAAGATTTGTTAAGAACAGCCAAAGAAAAAGGCTATGCTGACCGTCAACTTGGTCACTTAATGAAGTGTTGGGAAAGTGAAGTATTCGCAAGAAGGAAAGATTTAGGTATAAACAGAGTTTATAAAGTTGTGGATACCTGTGCGGCTGAGTTTGAGGCTAAAACTCCTTACTTCTATTCCACTTTTGATGCTGAAAACGAATCGATAGTTTCTGATAAAAAGAAAATTATTGTTCTAGGGTCGGGACCAAACAGAATTGGTCAAGGTATTGAATTCGATTACTCTTGTGTACATGGAATTTTGGCCGCTAAAGAATGCGGCTATGAAACCATTATGATCAACTGTAATCCTGAGACGGTTTCAACAGACTTTGACATCGCTGATAAACTATATTTCGAGCCTGTATTTTGGGAGCACATTTACGAAATCATTCAACATGAGAAACCTGAAGGTGTAATTGTACAGTTAGGCGGTCAAACCGCATTAAAATTGGCAGAGAAACTTGAAAAATACGGAATCAAAATACTGGGGACCTCGTACGAAGCACTTGACTTAGCTGAAGATCGAGGAAGCTTCTCAGCTCTATTAAAAGAGAACAATATTCCCTATCCTGAATTTGGTGTAGCTGAAGACGCAGAGACGGCTGTGGAATTATCAAAAGATTTAGGTTTCCCATTATTGGTTCGTCCGTCCTATGTTTTGGGAGGTCAAAGCATGAAGATTGTGATCAACGAACAAGAGCTTGAATCACACATCATTGATATTCTACAAAAAATACCGGGTAACAAAGTACTGCTCGATCACTTTTTAGAAGGAGCCATTGAAGCTGAAGCCGATGCCATTTGTGATGGAGAGAATGTGTACATCATAGGTATCATGCAGCACATAGAGCCTGCTGGTATCCATTCTGGGGACTCCTATGCTGTTCTACCTCCTTATAATCTCGGTGATTTAATAATCAAGCAAATAGAAAACTACACCGAGAGAATTGCGATTGCTTTAAGAACAGTTGGTCTTATTAATATACAGTTTGCCATTAAAGATGACAAGGTTTATATTATTGAAGCCAATCCGCGTGCATCACGTACGGTGCCATTTATCTGTAAGGCCTATCAAGAGCCTTACGTAAACTATGCTGTTAAGGTGATGCTTGGCGAAAAGAAAGTAACAGATTTCGATTTCAAACCGGTGAAAAAAGGATACGCAATCAAGGAGCCTGTTTTCTCATTTAATAAATTTCCAAATGTAAACAAGGAACTCGGCCCTGAAATGAAATCTACGGGGGAATCAATATACTTTATTGATGACCTGATGGATGATTATTTTATGAAAATCTACTCAGAACGAAACCTATACTTGAGTAGATAAGTTATAATACAAAAAGATTGATATGTTTAAATTTCTTCTAGTCGTATTTATTGTAGGGTATGTTCTATTTAAAGGCCTTGGCTTTTTTATTAAAACCATATTAGGTGGACCTTCTATGCAAAGGCCTGCTAATCATCAACCAAATCGAAACAGACAGCCTTCCGGTACTAATCTCCGTGTTGATCATGTGCCAAATAATGACAAAACTTCAAAGAAGAATTTCAAAGGAGGTGAGTATGTCGATTTTGAAGAATTGGATTGACCTAAACCATAAACCATCTGAAAGTCCCAATTAATTTGGGACTTATTTGTTTAACACCATGCCAGCCATTCCCTTCTATAAGTATCAAGCTACGGGTAACGATTTCATTCTGATTGACAATCGCAGCAATTCAATTGTACACAATGAAGCCTTAGCAATAAATTTATGTGATAGGAAATTCGGTATAGGTTCGGACGGCCTTATTTTAATCGAAAACCATGATTCCTTGGATTTTGATATGGTATTTTACAATCCTGATGGCAGCAAAAGTCTTTGCGGTAACGGTAGTCGTTGTGCCGTTAATTTTGCACATAAGCTAGGTATTATCGACTCCAATGCAACATTTAATGCTTTTGACGGCAGTCATGAAGCAAAAATTCTAAATGACACAAGTGTAAGGCTTAAAATGAATGATGTACATAATGTCATGCTTAAAGCTGATGGTATGTTTGTTGATACTGGGTCACCACATTTAGTTGTGTATGAGAATAATGTAATTGGTGCTGACGTGTACCAGAAAGGTAAAGCCATTAGGTTCAATGAAGAATATAAAGCCATTGGAGTAAATATTAATTTCGTTGAGGTGGTTTCCGACAATGAAATATTTGTTCGAACTTATGAAAGAGGGGTAGAAAATGAAACCCTTTCGTGTGGTACGGGAGTAACAGCTTCCGCATTGGCCTCAGAAAGTAAGGGGTTATCTAGCCCGATAGATGTGAAAACAAAAGGTGGACAATTAAAAGTGGAATTTAAAAA
The DNA here is from genome assembly GCA_048268855.1 of Fulvivirga sp. GTDB lineage: Bacteria > Bacteroidota > Bacteroidia > Cytophagales > Cyclobacteriaceae > Fulvivirga. The sequence continues at coordinate 821,468 of JBLWUR010000001.1, read as the reverse complement.
AGATGAAAATAATAATTTCAGTGAAATATATCTAATCGGGCCTGCAAAGGAGGTTTTTAAAGGAACTATAGATATTGATTGAAAATATAATAATTATAAAAAACGACTTAACTTTAAGCGTTAAAAATATTGAAAACCGTTAGTTAACATGTTAAAATTAATTGCAAAAGTATTCGGCACAAAGTCCAATAAAGACATTAAGAAAATAATGCCGATAGTGGAGGAGATTAATAGTGAATTTGCAAAACTCAGTTCCATATCTGATCAAGAGCTACGTGAAAGTACAAGGGCAGTAAGAGCGCAAATTGATGATCATCTTAAAAATATTGATAGTGAAATTGCGGCATTACATAAAAAAGTAGATGATCATCCTGATCTTGACATCAATGAAAAAGAGGAGGTTTTCAATGAAATAGATTCTCTTGAAGAAAAAAGAAATAAAGATTTAGAGGTGGTATTGTTGGAAGTATTGCCGAAAGCATTTGCCATTATTAAAGAAACAGCCAGAAGATTTAAAGAAAATGAAAAGCTAGAAGTAGAGGCTACGCTAATGGATAAGACATTGGCAGCAACTAAAGCAAACGTTCAGATCACTGGCGAAACGGCAATATGGCATAATAAGTGGCTTGCTGCCGGCACTGAAGTTACATGGGACATGGTTCATTTTGATGAGCAGCTTATTGGCGGAATTGTACTTCACGAAGGTAAAATTGCTGAAATGGCTACTGGAGAAGGTAAAACATTGGTAGCGACCCTTCCAGCATTTTTGAATGCATTAGCTAAAAGAGGAGTACATGTGGTCACCGTAAATGAATACCTTGCTAAAAGGGATAGTGAATGGATGGCACCAATATTTGAATTCCACGAACTGACTATCGACTGTATTGATAAATATGAGCCCAACTCAGAAGAACGGAAAAAAGCATACAATAGTGATATAACATACGGTACTAACAATGAATTTGGCTTTGATTATCTACGTGACAATATGTCACGTGATCTGAATGACCTGGTACAGCCAAGACATCATTTTGCTATGATTGATGAGGTCGATTCTGTACTTATTGATGAGGCCAGAACACCTTTAATTATTTCGGGTCCAATTCCAAAAGGAGATGAGCACGAATTTTATGATTTAAAACCCCGAATAGCCAAACTAGTTGAAGCACAGAAAAAAGTGGTTCAGCAATATCTTACTGAGGCTAAAAAACTGATAGGTGAGAATAACGAAAAAGAGGGCGGATTGCCATTATTTAGGGCTTTTAGAGGCCTTCCAAAGCACAAGCCTTTAATTAAATTTCTAAGTGAAACGGGTACTCGTCAGTTAATGCAAAAAACTGAAAATTACTATCTGCAGGACAATCAGAAAATGATGCCAGAGGCAGATGCACCATTATACTTTACTATTGATGAAAAGCATAATAATATAGATCTTACCGAGCGTGGTATTGACCTTATCACTGGTGAAGGTGAAGACTCCAGTTTCTTTATACTGCCAGACATCGGTACTGAAATTTCAGAACTGGAAAAAGACACCTCTCTTACAGATGAGCAAAAGGTGGCTAAAAAAGATGAGCTGATTAAGGATTATGCCATTAAAACTCAGCGTATACATTCGATAAATCAATTATTAAAAGCCTACACCTTATTCGAAAAGGATACTGAGTATATCATTGTTGATGGCAAGGTAAAAATTGTTGATGAGCAGACTGGTCGAGTAATGGATGGTAGAAGATATTCTGATGGTCTACATATGGCAATTGAAGCCAAAGAAAACGTAAAGGTGGAAGATGCCACACAGACCTACGCCACTATAACGTTACAAAATTACTTCCGAATGTATCATAAACTATCAGGGATGACAGGTACAGCTGAAACGGAAGCAGGAGAATTCTGGGAAATATACAAATTAGATGTAGTGGTAATGCCTACCCACCGTCCAATTGCAAGACAGGATAACCAGGATATGGTGTACAAGACTGTAAGAGAGAAATTCAATGCTGTGGTAGAAGAAATTGTAAAACTTACTGAGCAAGGCAGACCTGTATTGGTGGGTACTACCTCTGTAGAAATTTCAGAGCTGGTGAGTAGGATGCTTCACATGCGAAAAATAGACCATCAGGTACTTAATGCAAAACAGCATCAACGTGAAGCGGAAGTGGTAGCGGCAGCAGGTCAACCAGGCACAGTGACCATTGCTACAAACATGGCTGGTAGAGGAACTGATATCAAGCTTTCTCCAGCGTCAAAAGAAGCTGGTGGTTTGGCCATTATAGGTACCGAACGCCATGAGTCAAGACGTGTTGACAGACAGCTTAGAGGTCGTTCTGGACGTCAGGGTGACCCAGGCTCTTCACAATTTTTTGTAAGTCTTGAAGACAACCTCATGAGAATGTTCATGCCTGAGCGAATTGCGAAAATAATGGACAGATTGGGACTACAAGAGGGTGAAGTGATTTCTCATTCAATGGTTACCAAATCAATAGAACGTGCACAAACAAAGGTAGAGGAGAATAACTTCGGAACCAGAAAAAGGCTCCTTGAGTATGATGACGTAATGAACTCGCAGCGGGAAGTAATCTATAAACGAAGAAGAAATGCTTTGCATGGTGAAAGGTTAGAATTGGACATCATGAACATGCTCTTTGATACTTGTGAAGATATTGTTATTAATACCAAAGGGTCCGAAAATTATGATAGTTTCAAATTGACCATCCTAAGTGTATTGGGCATCGATTTTGAAATTAGTAAAGATGAATTTGGTTCGATCAACGAAGATGTTTTGACTCAAAAATTATACAGTCAAGCATTGGAACATTATAGGAGAAAAAACAAAGCCATTGCCGAAAGGTCATGGCCGATATTCAAAGATATTGAAGAAACCAGAGGTGCTACGATCGAAAATATTTTAGTCCCATTTACTGATGGCAAGAAACAAATAGGAGTAGCTGCCAATTTGAAAAAATGTGTAGCCACAGAAAACAAAGAACTTATCAAAGCGATGGAAAAAATGGCCACTTTAGCCATTATTGACCAATTGTGGAAAGACCATTTACGTGAAATGGATGATCTAAAGCAAAGCGTACAAAATGCTGTTTACGAGCAAAAAGATCCTCTTTTGATCTATAAATTCGAAGGTTTTGAATTATTTAAAAGATTCATTGCCAAGGTAAATGAAGATACTATTTCGTTCCTAGCTAAAGCAGATTTGCCAGTTGAAGACCCTAATGAGGTTCAGGAAGCAAGACAAGCAAGGCGACAGAAACTTAGTGAGAAGAAAGAGGAAGCAGGCTCTGTATTAAGTGGAGGAAGGGCAGCCGCCAATAGACCTCCTGCTGAGAAAACAATGCCTATAAAATCAAATAAGTTAGTAGGGCGTAATGATCGTGTTACTGTTCAGTACATGGATGGCAGTTTGAAGAAAGATGTTAAATACAAAACAGTAGAAGCAGACATCAATAGTAATAAATGTGTATTATTAGAGGACTAATGATTAAAAACTTAAAATATTGCCTATTTGTCTCGTTGGCTATTTATAGTTGTTCGCCAAGTACTACTACTTCTACATCGTCAGTTGAAACCTACAGTGAGGATATCTCTGTGCTTAGACCCATTTATGAGGGGGCACTCGATAACTCTAAAGAGTCAACAGAAACTAAGGAGAAAATTGAAAATTATCCTGAGCCAAAATATGATGTGACTAAGCAGCTAAACTCTGTTCTTGACAGTATTGATAGGATCAAATCCAACATCAATTTTGTAGACGGATATACAGTACAAGTGTATTCTGGAACCAATAGTGAGGAAGCCAAAATTGCACGAGGTAAAGTTTATTCATTAATTCCAGATGCAGCTCCGATACTTAAATATGATGAGCCCAATTTTAAAGTAAAGGTTGGTAAATTCTATTCTCGGTTGGAGGCTCAAAAAACTTATTATCAGTTGAAAAGAAGATTTCCATCTTCCATTATAATCCCCGAACGGATATACATAAATTAGTTTTGATAGAAAAAATAAAACTACTGGCTCAAGAGTATGCTTCAGATGTCATTGACATTCGAAGGCATATTCATGCAAACCCAGAATTATCATATCAAGAGTATAATACAGCCAGATATGTAGCGAACCAGTTAAAAGAGGTTGGAATAACGCCAAAAGAAGGTGTAGCTGAAACCGGTTTAACAGCAATTATCGAAGGTAAAAACCCTAGCAAAAAAGTAATCGCTTTAAGGGCTGATATGGACGCTCTGCCAATAACGGAAGCGAATGATGTTGAATATAGATCCAAAAACGAGGGGGTAATGCATGCTTGTGGTCATGATGCACATACAGCTTCATTATTAGGAACAGCGAGGATACTTCATGCACTTAAAGATCAGTTCGAAGGAACGGTTAAGTTTATTTTTCAACCGGGTGAAGAAAAGAACCCAGGTGGTGCCTCACTAATGATCAAAGACGGTGCCCTTAAAAATCCAGCTCCATCAAAAATGTTCGGACAGCACGTAATGCCATTAATCCCCGTAGGGAAAGTGGGATTCCGTCCTGGTATGTACATGGCTAGTGCTGACGAAATTTATTTAACTGTAAAAGGTAAAGGAGGACATGGGGCCATTCCTGAACTTGCCATAGACCCTGTACTCATTACTGCTCATATAATTGTTGCACTTCAGCAAATAATTAGTCGAAATGCTAGCCCCAAAACACCCACTGTTTTAAGTTTTGGTAAAGTGATTGCAAATGGAGCTACTAATATAATTCCAGAAGAAGTAAAAGTCGATGGTACCTTTAGGGCAATGAATGAAGTATGGAGAGCTGATGCTCACAAACGCATCAAGAAAATGGCCGAGAGCATTGCTGAAGGAATGGGTGGTAGCTGTGAGGTAGTCATCTCAAAAGGATATCCTTATCTGGAAAACGATCCGACACTTACTGCCGAGGCGCGAAAAGCCGCTGCCGCGTATATTGGAGAAGAAAATATTGTTGATTTAGACCTATGGATGGGTGCAGAAGATTTTTCCTACTATACCCACGAAGTCTCAGCATGTTTTTATAGGTTAGGTACTAGAAACGAATCAAAAGGAATTACCTCCTATGTGCATACCCCTACCTTTAATATTGATGAAAAAGCATTGGAAATTGGCTCAGGCATGATGGCCTGGTTAGCCATCAATGCCCTCAACAAATAATAAACTAGGCTTCTATTCTTAGATCTTCTTCATCCTTAATGCCAACACCAAGTACGGCTTCAGTCACGTTGATGACATGGTCACCAATTTTTTCATATCCACTAAACAAATCACGGAAAACAATACCTGCTTTTATGTCATAATCTTTGTTCTCAACACTTTTAAGGTCATGCTTCCTTAATTTGCCTCGGAACTTATTGATCTCAATTTCCTTTTCCAGTGCTGAGTCTAGTGTCACCTCTTTTGAAGATTTCCCAAGGTTCGTTACCATAATATTAATGGCCTCGTCAACTTTAGAAGCCATTGTATTAAGTTGTTCGGTTTGTTGAGCATTGAAAGTCACTTTTTTATTATGTTTTCTTTCAATATCTTTTGACATCCTAAAGATTATATCCGCTACTCTTTCCAAATCACTTGAAATACTCAATATTCCTCGTACTTCAATTGAACTTTTTAAGCTAAGACTTGCGCTTGATATTTTGATCATAAATCCGTTAATCTCCTCCTCAAGTTCATCCGTGATAGCCTCTGTCTTTTCGATCTTCTTTAACAGTTTATTGATTTTCTTATCCTTCTTTTCATTAGATAATTCGTACAGCCAACCAGACATTTTTTGAATAAGTCCAGCAAATTTCGCCATTTCTTTAGATGCCTCTGCTAGTGCTATTTCCGATGATGAAACTACACCACGAGAAATATATTCCAATTTAAATTCTTCATCATCATCCCCTTTGGATTTAACAGTACGTGTTGCCAACGCCACTAATTGTGGAACAAAACCAACAAGAAGCAAAACGTTTATTAAGTTAAATGCCGTATGGAATGCTGCAAGAGCAAAGTTATTTGAGGCTGCTGTACTGCTAAAGAAAAGTGCTAAAAACCATTCCAGGCCATCCAGAAACCACGGCATTACTAATACCATCCAGGTGACTCCTATTATATTAAACAATGAATGTATCCTAGCAGATCTTTTCGCGTGAACGTTAGCCACTAACGAAGCCAGTTCTGCCGTTATTGTAGTTCCAATATTCTCTCCAAGTACCATGGCTGCCGCAATATCAATGGGCAGTCCTTGAGTAGTTAATACAATTGTTAGTGTCATAGCGGCACTACTCGATTGTACAATTACCGTTAACAAAGTACCAATACCCACAAACATTAATCGAGTAAGTAGTCCCGGATTTGTGAACTCATGTAAAAAGGAAAGTACTTCAGGATTATTTTTAATGTCAGGGACTGCATTTTTGAGTTCGCCAAGACCCATGAAAAGCAAAGCAAAACCAATTAATACTTCACCCCATTTTTTATTCTTCTCTTTAGAAGAAAATAACAATGGAAATCCAACTGCTATAATTGGAAGGGCATAGCTGGAGATCTTAATTTTAAAACCAATTAATGATACCAACCAACCGGTAACGGTAGTTCCAATATTGGCTCCCATCATTACTCCGGCAGACTCAACTAGTGAAATAAGTCCTGCATTTACAAAACTCACGGTCATTACCGTAGTAGCTGAGGAGGACTGTAGTATGGCTGTTATTAAAAATCCAGTAAGCACTCCAGTGTAGCGATTTGTGGTCATGGTACTGAGTACTTTTCTCATACCTGAACCCGCTACTAATTGCAGTGACTCACTCATCACCTTCATTCCAAAAATAAAGAAACCTAAGGCCCCAATTATTCTTATTAAATCAAATATTCCAAATTCCATATGATCGAATTAAATACAGGGCGCAAAGGTAGTAGTTGCGTTGTCAACAAAAATCCTGTTTAAGGTTATGCTTATGTTAAGTTTTGATTAATCAGAATTTAATCTACAAAATATTCTGCTTTAAAATCATCCTAAGCTATGAAAATTGAGACAAAGACTTAACTATAGCTTAATATACTTTTCTTCGCAGCCATTATAAATTAATTTACTTTTGCAGAAATTTTCATAACCATTGAATCACTCATTGCAATTAACATCCTCAAATAGAGTAATATTAGTTAAGGTACTACTAATGCTTACGGGCGTAGTAATATTTCTATTTTCTTTGGATTTAATGGCTGAATCCTTTGAGCATCTTGAAAGCAAACCACTAGGATCAGTAATTAATGCTGCTTCTAATCCATTTATTGGCTTATTTATTGGCTTACTTATCACCGCATTAATTCAAAGTAGTTCCACCACTACCACAATGGCAGTAGCTGCTGTTGCAGCTGGATCTATCTCTCTTCATAATGCAATACCCATTATTATGGGTGCCAATATTGGGACAACACTAACAAGTACTATTGTGGCAGTGGGTTTCATTGCTAAAAAAGATGAGTTTAGCAGAGCTATTTCAGCTGCTGCACTCCACAATTTTTTCAACATTATTGTAGTGCTATTATTATTCCCATTAGAATATAAGTATGGGATCATCACATCAGGTTCAGAATATCTTGCCAGTAAAATTACAGGCTCACAATTAGCCTCCTCAATACCTCATGTACAATATAGGTTGTTTGATTTTTCCTTTGTGGCCAACTTATTTTCGTACTGGAAAATTAATCCGATAATAAGCCTAATAATCTCTTTCATTTTACTTTTTGGGTCAATAAAACTAATATCTAGAATCATATACGAATTAGCAATAGAAAAAACAGAGTCGAAATTCAAGGAGTATGTATTTAAAAACACTTCAAGATCATTTGGTTGGGGAACCATATCTACGGGTATAATTCAATCAAGTTCAATTACGACCTCACTTATTGTGCCTTTAGTTGCCACTGGCAAAATCACTTTGAACAAAGTAATGCCCTTTATACTAGGCGCAAATATTGGGACAACTATTACAGCATTCATTGCTGTATTGTTTAAATCTCAAACAGCTGTAAATATTGCAGTAGCTCACTTTTTAATCAATGTAATTGGCTCCTTATTCTTCTTTTCTTCTCCTTTATTCCGACAAATATTGGAGTGGGTAGCTAAGCGATTCGGTATCTTAGTTAGTAACTATCGCTTTTCAATCATGATTTACATATTAATGGTATTTTTTATAATCCCATTTTTACTCATTTATCTTAATCAATAATTAGCTCATAAAGCTTTATAATTTAAATCCATATTTGACATGCGAATTTTTCTATTTGTTTCACTCTTCGTTTTTACCCAGGTAGCAGTAGCTCAGGATATTACAAATAACACATTTGGTAAAGGGATCAAAATAATAGCTAAAGATTCTTCCTTCAGTATAAAATTTGGTGCTCGTTTTCAAACTTTATATGAAGGCACATACACAGAAGATACTGATGATTGGGAAGAACAACTTTCAATCCGAAGATGGAGGCTTAAGTTTGATGGTTTTGCTTACTCTCCAAAGCTTGAATATAAACTTGAAATTGGTTTATCCAACAGAGATATTGGTGATGAACGACCAAGAATTATTTTGGATGCTGTTTTAAAGTATCATCTTAACAGTAATTGGCAAGTTTGGATGGGTCAAACTAAATTGCCTGGGAATAGAGAACGGGTAATTTCCTCTCAAAAATTACAATTCGTTGATAGAAGTATGTTAAACAGTCGCTTTAATTTAGATAGAGATGTTGGAGTACAGGTTCACCATGAAAATAAGATTGGTAAAGGTATTCTAAGACAGATGGGCTCAATATCTATGGGGGATGGAAGGAATCCCACTTCACCAAATATAGGCGGCCATGACTATACGGGAAGAGTTGAATATTTACCTTTTGGTGAATTCACTAGTGATGGCGACTACTTCAGTTCTGATTTAAAAAGAGAATCCAAGCCTAAATTAGCATTTGGCTTTACTTACGATTTTAATAAAGGAGCAAGCAAATCGAGGGGTCAACTAGGTTCTGAAGTGATCAATCAAGGTATCATAGTTGAAAATGATTTAAGATCTGTTTATGCAGATGCCATTTTTAAATATTCAGGTTGGTCCTTACTAACAGAGTATGCAGAAAGAGCAGGTGAGGATAATATTGCTGGTTTTGGTACCGGCACAGGATTTAATATTCAATCTGGGTATTTGTTCAAAAATAATTTTGAAATCGCATTGAGGTATTCCTCTATTAAGGCTGATGAGTTTTCAAGTTTAGCTACTGAAAAGGAATATACAATTGGACTATCTAGATATATCGTAGGGCATAGTCTAAAAGTTCAAAGTGATATATCTTATGGAGATAAGTCTTTATCTAGTAATACTTTAAGGTATAGGTTTCAAATAGAGATGGCATTTTAGGGTCAACATTTTATTGTTGATCGTATATAGATGTTTTTTCTCTTGTCCCGATTCGTTATATTCGTTGAATACATAAACACAAAGATTTGGCTGAGAGAAAAGGACTTTTAAATTTACTCGGAATGGGCAATGTCATTGACAATGTCAAGGCCCTTGTGGATACAAGGCTACAGATTATTAAACTCGAAGTAAAGGACGATCTTTCTAAGGCTATCGCCAATGCGCTTATTAGCCTAGTACTCGCGGGCTTAATCTTATTTACATTGATGTTAGTTAGTATTGCTGTCAGTATTTATTTTGGGCAACTGGTTGATAATTATGTATATGGTTTTTTGATCACAGCTTCCATTTATCTTCTTTTATTTTTATTGTTACTAATTTTGAGAAATAAAATAGGGCTCAAAGAATACTTTGAAAAAGAGCTCAATAAGCTATTTAAAATTGATAAATGAAATTGCCGCCTGACAAAATGAAATTGGAACGCCTCTCTGAGGAGCATCAGAAAGCGCTAGAAAGTGAGCTGGAAATAATTGGAGAGAAGGGAAAGAAAATAGCGATAAATGTTCTTTTAGTTGCCGGTGGATTGGCGTTATCTTATTTGCTTTTTAAGGTTGCTACAGAGGGTAGTTCAACCAAGACTAAGAAAAAAGATAAGAATGATGATAGTCAAACTGAACAGGAGCCATCATTTCTCGCAAGCATTACACATTCCCTTGCAAAAGAAGCCGCAATTGCTCTCCTGGCTCTCGCTAAAGATAAATTAACTGAATATCTCCAAAAAGGACTCAAAGAAGAAGATGAAAATACTTCAGGATCTCGTTAACAGAAAGGCCAGAAAACAAAAATCTCTTGCCATTTTAATTGATCCCGATAAGATCACAGAACTATCTTCTATTACAAATCTAATTGCCTTAGCTAAAGAATGTTATATCGACTTCTTTTTTGTTGGAGGTAGCCTAATTACGCGGGATAACCTAAATGAAGTTATTCAACAACTAAAACTTAATTGTGATATCCCGACAGTTCTATTCCCTGGCAATAATATGCAGATCAATCATGAGGCAGATGCAATTTTATTTTTAAGTCTTATCTCCGGTAGAAATGCCGATTTACTTATAGGTCAACATGTTAATGCTGCACCCTTGCTTAAGAAAAGCCAGCTTGAAGTAATTTCTACAGGTTATATGCTAATAAATTCTGCCAGCACATCTGCCGCTTCTTATATGAGCAACACCATTCCTATACCACCTGATAAGCATTCAATAGCCTCCTCTACCGCTCTGGCAGGCGAAATGCTTGGCATGAAATTAATCTATATGGATGCAGGTAGTGGATCAAAACAGGCCATCACGCAAAAAATGATAAGAAAAGTCAATGAGGCTATCAGTTGTCCTCTAATTGTTGGGGGTGGAATCACAAGCGCTCAACTAGCTCAGGAGGCTTTGGTTGCCGGGGCTGATGTTATCGTAATTGGCAATGCCATAGAAAAAAACCCCAATCTTATGATTGAGGTTTCTGAAAAAATCTATGATTTTAATAAAAGCTTAAACATTCATTAAAGTTTCTCGCTTCCTCATTTTCCCTGCTGGAATGCCATACATCATTTTAAATCTTCTACAGAAGTAGGCTGTATCTTTATACCCACATCCACGGCCGATATCACGAATACTCATTTTGGTAGTTCTTAACAACTTTACGGCATATTCCATCCTCTGATATTCTATATAATCTTGAGGATTTATACCTGTCAAAGTTTTAAAATATTGACCTACATAATCTTCAGACACATCAGCCACTTCAGATAGCATCTTATTGGTTAGTTCACCACTTAAATTATCCTTAATGTGTTTGAATAATTTGATTAGTCTTGGGTCTTTGAAGTAGGTACTATTTGTGGCCATTTGCTCAACAAATAATCGTTTCTCTAGTATGTGTCTTATCACCTCAATAACCATCAAATCAGTTTTGAGCTTTACAACACGCTGGTTCCCAGCTCGACCTTTTTGAGTTTCAATTATTATATCATATATACTATTGTTAACTGCAGAATTTTCTAATGAAAATGCCGGTATATCAAGTGCAGTGAAAAAATTGACCGTATCAAATACTTTCGTTTCAAACACAACCATGGTGAAATCTGCCACCACATTGCTTAATTCTTCAGTGTCAGTAGTTCTAAAATATTCAGACTGTTTAAATCCAAATTCTTCCAAGGATAATTGCGAGGTCTTCTCATCAGTATTTCCAAAAGACAATGGCGTCATCCTGTTCGCTGGGATAAATACAGCATGACCTTCCTTTAATAGCTCCTTATCTTTACCAAAATGTATAATTCCTTTCTTAAGAATAATAATTGCATTTTCCGTTTCTTCATAATCGTTCAGACTAAAAGAAGTAGAAACCTTTATATTATTGGATTTTAAGTATTTTACCCCTAGGGATTCTATTATTTTGTTGTAATCTTCCATTATTGTACTGTATTTATTCTACTCTAAATTAGGCATAAAAATTTATACTACATGAGATTTTTTCAAGAATAGTATAATTTTTTTTGGATAACAGTTGTATTATGCTCTTAAGAGTTCCCGAGATATCACTATTTTCTGTATTTCTGAGGTGCCCTCATAGATTTGTGTGATTTTAGCATCCCGCATCATTCTTTCTACATGGTATTCTTTTACAAATCCATAGCCACCATGAATTTGAACAGCTTCTATGGTAACATCCATTGCCGTCTTAGACGCAAATACTTTTGCCATGGCAGCGGCCTTTACATAGTCTTTACCCTGGTCTTTTAGAGCCGCAGCCTGAAGACATAATAATCTAGCAGCTTCTATACTTGTAGCCATATCTGCCAATTTAAACTGTATTGCTTGATGCTGAGAAATCTCTTTTCCAAATGCTTTCCTTTCTTTAGAATATTGCAAGGCCAATTCATAGGCTCCAGATGCAATTCCAAGTGCCTGTGAGGCAATACCTATCCTACCTCCATTGAGTGTGGACATGGCAAATTTAAAACCAAACCCATCTTCTCCAATCCTATTTTCTTTTGGTACTTTAACATCAGTAAACATTAACGAATGCGTATCCGAGCCTCTGATACCAAGCTTGTTTTCCTTTTTGCCAACAACAAACCCCTCCATCCCCTTTTCAACAATTAGTGCATTAATGCCCTTATGTCTTTTCGCTGGATCTGTTTGAGCAATTACTATATAAGTATTAGCTGTATTTCCGTTAGTAATCCAGTTTTTAGTACCATTTAGCAAATAATGATCACCCATATCAACAGCCGTGGTTCGTTGGCTAGTGGCATCAGATCCTGCTTCTGGTTCTGACAGACAAAAAGCACCTATATGTTCACCTGTTGTAAGTTTGGTAAGGTACTTTTGTTTTTGTTCTTCATTTGCGTAGGTCTCTAGTCCCCAGCATACTAAAGAATTATTAACTGACATAATAACAGAACAGGAGGCATCCACTTTGGAAATTTCTTCCATTGCCAAAACATAGCTTATGGAATCCATTCCTCCACCATTATATTTCGGATTGGCCATCATTCCCAAAAAGCCCAATTCACCCATTTTTTTAACCTGCTCTTTAGGGTATGATTGGGTTTCATCCCTATCTATCACACCAGGTAAAAGTTCAGTTTGTGCAAAATCTCTTGCGGCTTCCTTTACAGCCAATTGCTCTTCAGTTAATTCAAAATTCATGATCGATACTTTTCCAATATAAACAACAAGGTACAGGATAGATTTTCCTAACCTCTTAAATACACTTTTAATTAGCCTTAAGTTCTATATATTAGTCCCTACTACCTAAAAATAGGCTTACATAATATAGGAGCGTAACTACAAAGCCTAAAGCGGCAACTACATAAGTCATGGCCGCCCACTTCAATGCGTCTTTTGCCATGCCATATTCTGATGAATTTACAATATTTCTTTCATTCACCCATACTAAAGCTCTTTTACTGGCATCAAATTCAACAGGTAATGTGACTAAAGAAAATAATGTCATAACCCCATAAGCCCCAATAATAACCAATAATGCCAAATTCCAAGGAATAATAGAAGGTAACATGAACCCACCAAATAACATCACCATAAATATAATGTTCAACACCTTTGCACTTGCATTTTGCATTGGTACCAAAACTGACCTAAATTCCAACATACTGTATGCCGTTGCGTGCTGTACTGCGTGTCCACATTCGTGAGCTGCAATAGCTGCTGCCGCTGCATTTCTTCCATGGAAAACACCATCACTAAGGTTTACTGTTTTATTGACGGGATTATAATGATCTGTTAATTGGCCTTGTACACTTATTACTTTCACATCATGAATACCATGATCGGCCAACATAAGTTTGGCAATCTCTTCTCCCGAAAGGTTTTTCTCCAATGGGATCTTTGAGTATTTTTTAAATTTGTTTTTTAGTCTGGTACTTACTGCATAGCTAAGTATCCCAAACACTACCATAATTACGATTATCATAGCTTCCCTATTTAAGTGATTTTATTTTTTCAACAATATTTGTTGTGGAAAAGCCATCGACCAATGAAATGGTCTCTACTCTTCCTCCTCTCGCTTTTACAATATCTGCGCCAACAATATTTTCTGCCAAATAGTCATTACCTTTTACAAGAATGTCTGGCTGAAGCCATTCGATCAAATCCTTAGGCGTGTCTTCAGAAAATAATACTACCGCATCCACAAATTCAAGTGCCGCTAATAATCGAGCTCTAGCTTCTTCATTATTTAATGGGCGTTGTTCTCCCTTCAAACGCCTAACTGATAAATCTGTATTTAGTCCAACAATGAGCTTATCACCGAGTGCTCTGGACTTTTCGAGATAATCAATATGACCTAAATGCAGAATGTCAAAACATCCATTCGTAAAAACAACTTCTTTATTGTTTGATTGCCATGACTTGATAAGGTCACGTATCTCCTTTTTATTTACAATTTTATTGGCTGTCTTTTTCAATTCTTGACCTAATTATTTGACTCGAAATTAAGGATAAAGCTCCAACAATGATAATAACAAGAGTTTGCCAGCCATGAAATATAAATGTAAACGCTATAGCTTTATCAGAAGGCAAGTTATACAGCAAAATTAATCCCGTAGAAACTAATACATGAAAGCTCCCAGCTCCACCAGGTAATGGTATTGCCATGGCAATACCACCAATGACAAAAATGGTAAGAGCCGCTCCTAATCCGAGACTCTCAGTTTCTGGGAATGCTAACATCACAAAATACATCATAAGATAATAACAGATCCATATTAACAGAGACTCGATTATAAACACCCTCCTCTTTTCGAGCTTTAAAACAGACTTAAGCCCTTCCTTTATACCTATTAGTAAAGATTTAACCTTGGAGTATAATTTGAGCATCAGGTATTTTCGTTTCATAAAAAAATAAATACCTGCCATTCCTATAAGGATAGTAATAACAACGGCCCATTTTAATATTATATAGGAGTTTGGCCCCCCTTCTTGATTCCTTAATGCCTGTACTTCATCAGATTGATAAAACATTACGAGGTTATCCAGTTGAATAAAGAATGAAACCCCAATCAATATAATTAGAAATAGTAAATCAACCACCCTTTCTGCCACAACAGTACCTATTGAAATATTAATCGGTGTTTTATTTAATCGATACAAATTATAACACCTTGAAACTTCCCCGCCTCTTGGGATAGCCAAATTGATAAAGTATCCAATCATCACTGATAAGAAACTCTCTTTAAGAGTAAGCTGATAACCTATCGGGTTTAAAAGTAATTTCCATCGCTGAGCACGAATAAGGTGACTCAATATAGCCATAACAGCCGAAAGCATAAGGAAGGGTTTATTGGCCCCACTCCATACTTTTAATAAGTAATCTATTTTACTTTGCCCAGAAGAGACTTTGATATTTTCGAATGATAACCACAATAAAAATGCTGTTACCAACAGCATTATTGAATACTTTAAAATGTTTTTGATTTTAGCTTTCATTAATATTATTAAGAAAGCTTATTATCGGCATCAGGAAAAACAATCTGAGGCTTGAAGGACTTTGCTTCTTCAAACTCCATGGAAGCATAGGAGACTATAATAATAATATCTCCAACCTGAACCCTCCTAGCGGCTGGTCCATTTAGACACACCATACCACTCCCACGTTCTCCTTTAATAATATAGGTTTCTATTCTCTCACCATTGTTTACATTAACAATCTGGACTTTTTCACCCTCGATCATATTTGCGGCATCCAATAACTCCTCATCTATAGTAATACTACCTACATAATGAAGCTCAGCCTGTGTTACTTTGGCTCTATGAATTTTAGATTTTAAAATTTCAATATTCACTCTATCACTCTTTGTTAAAAATTCTATTATCAATCAACCTTACCCCCTCTACAACCACTGCAACGCAAATTGCAGATAATTGGTGGCTCGATATGGTATTTATTTTATTCAAAGTATTTACTTCTACCAGTTCACAGTATTCAACTTCAATGTCTTTTCTTTGTAAATCTTTTAATAAAGTTCCTTTAATATCACTAAATAATTCCCCCTGTTTTAACAAATCTTCCCCTTTTACTAGCATCTTGTTAATAGATGCCGCTTTGACCCTACCCTCTTTACTTAATCGTACATTTCTAGAAGACATGGCTAATCCATCATCTTCTCTAACAATTGGAACACATTTCAGTTCAATATTAAATGACAAATCTTGAACCAACTGATTAACCACTTTAAACTGTTGTAAATCCTTTTGCCCAAAATAAGCCCTATCTGGATCCACTATATGGAACAATTTAGACACAATCAGAGCTACTCCATTGAAATGCTTAGGCCTGAAAGCCCCCTCCATTACATTTTCTAAATGACCAAAATCAAAATTCAGAACTGCCTTCTCTTTATATATCTCTTCTACCTCCGGGCAAAATAAAATATCACAGCCCAAAGCTTCTAATAGTTTAATGTCCTTATCAAGTGTTCTTGGATAGACGCTTAGGTCATTACTATTGTTAAACTGAGTTGGATTTACAAAAATACTACAAACTGAGACTTCATTTTCTTCTATAGCAGCATTAATTAGTGTAGCATGACCTAGGTGTAAAGCGCCCATTGTTGGCACAAAACCGATAGATTTACCCTCTAATTTTGCTTGACAAAGCCTTTTCTTAAGAGACAAGATATCTCTGAAAATATCCATTTCAGTGGTTTAAAAGGTCGCAAAAGTAAGTTTTCCAAAACATATTATCTTGAATTAAGGAGAAAATTTTGTACTTTTGTGGTTTCATTCTCAGATAGAAATTAAATCAATACATATATGTCAAATCTACGCATTCTTTATGTTGCCAGTGAGATCAATCCATTTTTACAAACATCTGAGGTGGCAGATTTCGTGAGAAAACTACCTCAGGCCATGCAGGAACGAGGAATGGAGATAAGAATTTTGGTGCCTCGATTCGGTTTAATCAATGAGCGGAAAAACAGGTTACATGAAGTAGTAAGACTATCAGGAATAAATATTTCGGTAGGTGATGAGGAAAAGCCATTGGTAATAAAAGTAGCTTCTATTCCAAATGCCAAGCTTCAGGTATATTTTATTGACAATGAAGACTATTTTCATAGAAAGTATGTTTTCCATGACAAGGAGAATAAATTTTATGAAGACAATGACGAACGGGCAATATTTTTCTGTAAGGGCGTTATAGAAACTGTGAAGAAATTAGGATGGGCACCCGATGTAGTACATTGTAATGACTGGATGACAAGTCTCATTCCAATGTATTTGAAGACCACCTATAAGAATGACCCGTTATTTAAAGATACTAAATCAATATTTACGGTACATAATAACAGCTTCAAGCATAAATTCAATACCGATCTCATTGAAAAGGTAAAGATGATGGATATTGAAGATAGTATGTTGACCAATCTTAAAAGTGCCGATTATAGTGGTTTTATTAAATTGGGAATGGAGTTCTCTGATTTAGTAATGATGCCTGAGGACGATAAATCTTTGGGGGAATTATTAGAGAAAAAGAACAAAGACAAAAAAGTAGAAACAATAGAAGAAGACGATAATTTTTCAGAATCATATTTTAATCTTTATAATGAACTTGTTGGATAAGAAATTGGGGCTACTATTGATAGTAGCCCTAACCCTCTTCGCGTGTGAAGAAGAATTAAGCACTATCAATTTAGGCCCCGAAAATAATTTGGGGATTTTTTTTGGAGAAATATCTCTTTCTGATAAAGTAAGTCAGGTTTGGGCTGGAAGCGCATCTAGTTCATACAATGGCCAACTTTTAGCTGGATATTATCAAGATCCAGTTTTTGGCGATGTTCGAGCTACAACATACGGAGATATCTCCATAAAAAATCTGGTATTGGATTCGAGTGCCGTAGTTACTGCAAATTTTGTTAGTCTGAGTTTAAATTTAAGGATCAATGATGCCAACGGTCTTTATAAATCAAATGATTCGCAAATACTAGAGCTATATAGACTTAACTCACCAATAGATGGAGATATTAACTCCAATAGTTCAAATGATCTTTCATTGGCTGAGAAAATCGGAGAAGCTCAATTTAATTTGTATAAAGATTCCATAGAATACGTACTTCCTAGTGATCCTGATAATACTCAAACAAGCTCTTTTTATGATGGTAATAGAAGGTATATCTATAAAACTAAATTTACTTTAACTCCTGAATTCAAGTCTCTTTTCTTCAACACCTTTAAAAATGCTTTAATTAATGATTCAATAAAGAATTTTAATTACTATTTCGATCAAACTTTAAAAGGATTGGCAATTGTAGCCAAAGATCAAAACAATGCTGTGATTGCTTACAACGTCCTTGATACTGCTTCAGTTTTCAAATTAAATTATTCAAAGGTTAATAACTCTGGTGTAAGAGACACAACTTTTACGAGTTTCAATATTAACCCGTTAAAATCTTATAGTAAGATTGAGCCAAATGAAACTTCACCTTGGTCAAATTCAGTATTTAATAGTATAACGGAAATTAATAGTCCATTCAAGACCACTGATGGAAATGCTTATTTACAATCTGGCACAAATATGTTTATTACATTGGATCTCTCTGGATTCAGAAATTTTAAAGACACACTTAATAATGGAAATTCTAAACATGTCCTGATACAGAGGGCAGAATTAATTATTGATAACATTTTTGATTCAGAACTAAATATCAAAGTACCAACGGTTTTAGGACTTCACCCCTCAAGTTCGGATAGTATATCCAATGGAAGTTTTAATTTTATTGATAATGTGAATGGAGACCTTTTACTAAATGGCACTTATTCGAGCGATGCTAATCAATATAGTGTAGTACTACCACTTTACTTACAAGCAATAGTTGATAATAACACACCATATGACCAATTAGTATTGGAAGTTAATATAACACAAAATAATAATGGTTCCCTTTCAATTTTGAATTTAAGAGATAATAGCACCAAAAGATTCGTTGTAAAAAAAGAAGACATTAAAATTCGCTATTATTATTCTATCCCTGATAAAAATTAAATAATTATGTGTGGTATTGTTGCATATGTTGGACATAGAAATGCCCATGAAGTAATCATCAAAGGTCTAAAAAGATTAGAATACCGAGGCTATGACAGTGCCGGCATTGCATTGCTCAATGGTGGCCTAAATGTTTACAAAAAAAAAGGGAAGGTTTCGGAACTTGAAGAACTAGTAAAAAATGAGTCTCTTGATAGCCACATAGGCATTGGACATACAAGGTGGGCTACCCATGGTGAACCAAATGATCAAAATGCTCATCCTCATTATTCATATTCAAAGAATTTAGCTATTATTCATAATGGGATTATAGAGAACTATAGTTCATTAAAACAAGATCTTGAAAACAAAGGACATGTATTTTCAAGCGATACTGATTCAGAAGTATTTATTCACTTCATTGAAGATATTCAAATCAATAACAATTGTTCGTTAGAAGAAGCTGTCAGACTCGCATTAACTAAGGTTATTGGCGCGTATGCGATAGTCATTATGTCTAAAAATGATCCAAATATGCTCATTGCAGCGAGGAAAGGAAGCCCTCTTGTAATTGGAATTGGTAAAGATGAGTTTTTTCTTGCTTCTGATGCCACCCCAATTATTGAATATACTAATGAGGTTGTTTATCTCAATGAGTATGAAATTGCTGTTATAAATAACAATGAGTTAAAGATTAAGAATAATAAAGACGTACCAATGACTCCATACATCCAAACATTGGACATGGAACTGGAAGCTATAGAAAAGGGTGGCTATGAACATTTTATGCTCAAGGAGATTTACGAGCAACCCAAATCTATAAGTGATTGTATGCGGGGAAGGTTAGATGCCAATCAAGGAAGACTGGTGCTTGGTGGAATACGAGAATATGCGAACAAATTAATTTCTGCAGAGAGAATAATGATTGTCGCGTGCGGTACATCATGGCACGCTGGTCTAGTAGCTGAGTATTTCTTTGAAGAATTTTGCCGAATTCCAGTAGAAGTTGAGTATGCATCAGAATTTCGTTATCGAAATCCAGTCATCAATGAAGGTGATATTGTTATTGCCATATCTCAATCCGGAGAAACTGCCGATACCTTGGCAGCTATTGAATTGGCCAAATCTAAAGGAGCCATTATTTTCGGAGTTTGTAATGTTGTAGGATCATCTATTGCACGAGCCTCACACGAAGGTGCCTATACCCATGCAGGACCCGAAATAGGGGTAGCCAGTACTAAGGCCTTTACTGCACAACTTACTGTACTCAATATGATTGCGCTTCTTGTTGCGCATAAGAAGGGAACCATAACCGATAGAAGGTATCGTGAAATGTTGGTTGAACTTGAGAATATCCCTAAGAAAGTTGAGCAAGCACTCAAATTAGATCCGCAGATTAAAGAAATAGCTGCACTATTTAAAGACTCAAGAAATTTTCTTTATTTAGGTCGGGGATTTAACTTCCCTGTTGCTCTCGAAGGAGCGCTTAAATTAAAGGAAATCTCCTATATCCATGCTGAAGGCTATCCTGCGGCAGAAATGAAGCACGGACCAATTGCTCTTATTGATGAAGAAATGCCCGTTGTATTTATTGCTACACGTGATAGTTCCTATGATAAAATTGTCTCTAATATTCAAGAGGTTAAGGCTCGAAAAGGAAAAGTTATAGCTATAGTAACTGAAGGAGATGTACTTATTCCTACAATGGCTGAATTTGTAATTGAAGTACCAAAAACAGATGAGGCTTTGATGCCTATGGTTTCGGTAATTCCATTACAGTTACTTTCTTATCATATTGCTTTAATGAGAGGCTGTAATGTAGATCAACCACGAAATTTAGCTAAATCAGTTACTGTTGAATAACTAATTCAGGTATTCTTTTTTGAGGAGAGGAGCTATTTTATAGCGTTCGTCTTTGGTATCATCATATATGGCCTCCAATGTTTCATAAACATGTTGGAGGCCAATTTTTTTACTCCATTCAAAGGGACCGAAAGGATAATTTGTCCCTAACTTCATCCCTTGGTCAATATCTTCCTTAGTAGCTGTTCCCTCTTGCACAGTAAAATAGGCTTCATTAATAATCATTAAAATAATTCGTGGGGTAACCATCCCTACCCGATCATCAACAAAAATAAACTCGGTGCCTAACGTTTTCAACTTTTCATCAATCACGTTTTTACTTAATGAAGAAATTTCAATTACCTCTCTATTAAAAAATGTTGGAAGGCCATTGAACCCATAAATATCTTTGGTCGATTGGCCGTAAGTATATTGTAATTCAGCAATAGAAATTTTCACTGTATTAATAAAAATTATGGGGTTATTACAGTGAATATAATACTCGTAATGTTCTGGGATCTCATCTATTATAAAATCAAATACAAAATCAAAATCTTCCATATTGGTGCCTTCATTTATTCCGTCTAAAATGGAGTACTTAAATTTAGAACCTAATTTCAACTTTGCTTCTTCAAGGTTTATCTGTCCGCCTACTATAAGTATGTTCATGCTTAATATTTGATGTCAATGATTCACCTTAATGATCTAAAAGGCGATATTAGCAAAACAAAAATAGACATTACAATAATTAAAAGCATTATGAAAAAAATAGTAAATAGTAGTCTTGCTCCAGAACCCATAGGCCCATATAGTCAGGCAGTGATTCATGGCAATACTTTATATGCATCCGGACAAATTGCCATTAATAGAAAAAGTGGTGAATTGATAACTGATGAGATCAGTAAGGAGACAGAATTAGTCATGCAGAATATTGAGTATATCCTTACAGAAGCGGGCTTTAGTTTCTCCAATGTGGTAAAGTGCACCATATTCGTTAAAAACATGGATGACTTTGCAGCTATCAATGCCGTATATGGTAAAAGGTTCACTGAAAACCCACCTGCAAGAGAAACTGTTGAGGTAAGTAGGTTGCCGAAAAATGTGAACGTTGAGATATCCTGCATTGCAGTGAAATAATTTCTCTTTTCTGTTCACAACTGTTATTCAAGTGTAAGATTCAGTAATTTTGCACCCCTAAAAATAGACGAATGAATAAAGAAGTACGAGTACGATTTGCCCCTAGTCCCACAGGAGCTTTACATATCGGTGGTGTAAGAACAGCCCTATATAATTACCTATTTGCTAAAAAACATAATGGTAAAATGATTCTTAGAATTGAGGACACGGACCAGACAAGGTTTGTACCAGGGGCGGAAGAATACTTAATGGAGTCTTTGGAATGGGTAGGCATTGTCCCAGATGAGAGTCCTATTAAAGGTGGTGAATATGGCCCCTACCGACAGTCAGAAAGGAAAAATATCTATGCGGGTTATGCCCAGCAACTAATTGAAAGTGGACATGCCTATTATGCTTTTGACACCTCAGAGGAGTTAGATGCTATGCGAGAACGTCTTAAGGCAGCTAAAGTTGACTCTCTGCAGTACAATGCTATTACACGGATGCAGATGACAAACTCAATTACACTAACTGAGGATGAGGTAAAATCACGCTTGGATTCTGGAGACCCCTATGTAATCAGGATAAAAGTGCCGCGTAAAGAAGAAGTGAGATTAAATGATATGATCCGTGGATGGGTAATGGTTCACTCTTCGGCAATGGATGATAAAGTTTTGATGAAGTCAGACGGCATGCCTACCTACCATTTGGCCAATATCGTTGATGATCATTTGATGAAAATTACCCACGTGATTCGAGGAGAAGAATGGTTGCCTTCGGCTCCACTTCATGTGCTACTATATAAATATTTAGGCTGGGAAGACACAATGCCTCAATTTGCCCACTTACCATTACTTCTTAAGCCTGATGGTAATGGAAAGTTAAGCAAGCGTGATGGTGACAAGTTGGGATTTCCGGTGTTTCCAATTACAGGCGAATTTGCAGGTAAGGATGGTACTATGGAAAATTTCAGTGGCTTTCGAGAGGCCGGCTATCTTCCAGATGCATTTATAAACTTCCTAGCCTTTTTAGGTTGGAACCCTGGAACCGAGGAAGAAATATTTTCAATGGACAGTTTAATAGAAGCTTTTACCGTAGAGAGAATAGGTAAATCAGGTACTAAATTCGATATTGACAAGGCCAAGTGGTTTAATCAACAATACCTAAAGAAAAAAGATGATGCTGATTTAGCAAAATTTATAAAACCTCACCTTTCTCCAGAGCATATTCAATATGATGATAAAAAGCTCAATGCAATCTGTGCGGAACTTAAAGAGCGTATCACCTTCCCGCAGGATCTTTGGAACGAAGGGCAATTCTTTTTTGTTGCTCCAATAGCGTTTGATGAACAAATAGTGTCCAAAAAATGGAATGAAGTAGCAGTAGCCGTTTTAGACAAATTTGCTAACAAAATCAACTCGGATATTGATTCTGACCTTGCCAGAACAACTCTCAATGAAGTTTTGGAAGAACAGGGAGTAAAAATGGGTCAAGTAATGCAGGCGCTGAGATTATCATTAACAGGTAAAGGTTCAGGTCCCGATTTGATGGAAATAATTGCTATTTTGGGATCGGAAGAAACGAGAAAACGTATTAAGAATGCTATTGATAAACTACCCGTGAAAATGGAGAATTAATAAACTGACCCATGACAAAGAAACGATCAAATAAAAAAGAGGAAAAGAAAAAAGAAAAACCTACCGTCAATCCTGACTTAGAGGGTTTTAGCATTGAGATCGATTCATTTGGTGAGCTTAAAAACAACTATAACATTGATAAAATCAATGAGTTTCTCAACAAAAACGTGGACGACAAAAAGCTCATCGACAGAGACGATTTCAAGAAAAAGAAATCAAAGAAAAACAAAGACGAAGAGGAGTGATTTACTCCTCTTTTTTTATGTGATATTTGTCCTAATAATAAATCATTACTACTATGCAAAAGGTTAAAATTGGCATTCTTAAAGAAGGCAAAATTCCAATCGATCGAAGAGTCCCAATCATTCCAACACAGGCCAAAGAGATTTTAGAAAAATTTGAAAATGTACAAATTGTCGTTCAGAAAAGTGACATAAGGTGTTACGCAGACGAAGATTACTCAAAACTGGGTATACCTGTAGTAGATGATGTAACTGACTGTGATATCCTGTTAGGTGTAAAGGAAGTGCCGATAAAAAATCTTATACCTGAGAAAACTTATTTTTTCTTTTCCCATACCACTAAAGAGCAACCTTATAATCAGAAACTGTTAAAAGAAATACTAAATAATAAGATTCGTCTAATAGACTATGAACAGTTAACCGATGAAAACAAAACGCGAATAGTAGCCTTTGGACGTTATGCTGGTCTTGTAGGTGCTTATAATGGTATTCTTACTTATGGCAAACGGTACAATAGGTTTTCATTACGACCTGCACATGAGTGTTTTGATCTTGCAGATTTAAAAACAGAATATAAAAAAGTAAAATTACCTGCCATTAAGATTATCGTAACTGGAGGTGGTAGAGTATCAAGAGGGGCTATGGAAGTGTTGGATGGGATGAAAATTAGAAAGGTGACCCCAGCCAATTTTTTAAACCAATTATATAAAGAACCTGTATATGCTCAATTAAATAGTCGTGATTATAACAAGGCGAAAGATGGATCAGATTTTAACCGATCAGATTTTTATAATCAACCTGAAGGCTATGAAAGTGATTTTATGAAATATGCTGAAGTAGCAGACCTGCTTATAGCTGGTGCCTATTGGGATCCTGATGCGCCAGTTCTTTTCCATAGAAAAGACATTGTGAAATCTACTTTCAAAATTAAGGTCATCGCTGACATTACCTGTGATATAGAAGGTTCAATACCTTCTACAAAGCAACCCAGTACTATTGATAACCCTATTTATGATTATAATCCGGAAGAAGATAAAGTAGAGCCTCCACTTAAAGATGAAGGGAATATCACTGTAATGGCCGTTGATAATTTACCTTGTGAACTCCCTCGTGATGCATCTACAGATTTTGGTAGAGAGATAGTTGATAATGTACTTCCTCATTTACTTGGGGACGATAGTAAAGAGGTCATTAAAAGGGCAACTATTACCGAAAATGGAGGGTTGACTGATAAATTTAAATATCTGACTAATTATGCTAATGGGCTGAAAGGTAAAATCCTCCAATAGCATTCTCTAAGGATAATGAAACCACAAATTTTGACTAATTTAGAATATCATGTCAGAAATTAGTCTTTTAGAAAGTTCTCAAAAATTTGCTGAAGGTATCTTTAAAAACCTTCACAATGGTTTCACTTACCACGATTTAAAGCACACCCAAGAGGTAGTAACAGCAGTTAATGAGATAGCAGCCGCAGAAAAATTCGAAGGGGTAGAGCTTGAGAATGTCCTGATAGCCGCTTGGTTTCATGACCTAGGTTATAGCTGTGATTTAAAAAACCATGAAGCTGAAAGTGCACGACTTATGCGCGAAGAACTTCAAAAGTGGGGCGTTGAAGCTTCAAGGATAGCGGCTATTGAGGGGATTATTTTGAGTACCAGAATGCCCCAATCACCCAAGAACAAGGCCTCGGAAATCATGTGCGATGCCGACTTGTATCATATTTCTACGGATTTATTTTCTGAAAAAAGTGATTTTTTGCTTTCTGAGCTCAATACCGTTTGCGGGGAACATATTAGCAATAAAGATTGGATGGATAAGACTTATGGCTTTATGAAATCCCATAGCTATTTTACTGATTATGGTAAAGAAGTGTTGGCACCAAGAAAAGAACTGAATGTAAAGAAATTGAAGAAGAAAAAAAAACAACTCAAGAACTCCTCGAACGATTTTGAAGAAGAAATTGAAGTGCTAAAGGAGAAGCTAAAGAAGAGTAAAATACAAAAACCAGATCGTGGTATTGAAACTATGTTTCGAATTACATCCAAGAACCATCTTCAACTAAGTGCCATGGCTGATAACAAGGCAAACATAATGATTTCTATTAATTCCATCATTTTGTCCGTGTTGGTCTCGGTACTGTTTAGGAAATTTGAAGACTACCCCCAACTGATCCTTCCAGCATTAATGCTTGTCATCGTATGCCTTTCTACTATCGTTTTTGCGGTATTAGCCACACGTCCAAATGTGTCCTCTGGAAAATTTACCCCTGATGAAATAAAAGAAAAAAAGACCAACCTACTGTTTTTTGGCAATTTCCACGGCATGCAGCTGGACGATTATATGTGGGGTATGCGCGAGATGATGAAAGATGCTGAATTTTTATATGGTAGTATGATTAAAGATATTTATTTCTTGGGCATTGTATTAGGCCGTAAATACAAGATGCTAAGGGTATCCTATAACATCTTCATGTTCGGTTTTATCATCTCCATTTTAAGCTTTATCGTAGCGATGTTGTTGTTTCCGGGAAGTCATTGATACTACTTTACAAGAATTCTTAATACCTTATTCTCTTTGCCAGATACTAAGGTAATTATATATATTCCAGGTCTCAGGTGAGGCATTTTAACTGGTAACATATATTCGCTGCTATTATTCACATCGAGATTGACTAAAATTTGATTGCCTTGAAGGTCAATCATTTTTATATTAACAGGGGCTACATCTGTAAGCTCTACTCTTATCTCAAAGTCCCCATCATTGGGGTTTGGAAATACACTAAAGTTTTTAATTAACTGTTCTGGTGAGGCCTGTCGCCCATTTTTACCAGGCTTGGTGGCTCTATCTAGTATTGTAATCGACTGACTATAATAATCCTGACAATCCGCCAAGATGGTTTCTATGTCAATAGTAAAAATACCCTGCTCATTAAATACTACCTCTGCATAGTCATTATTTTCAGATATGACAGTAACCTCTGAGTCAAAGGTCCAATTAAGTTGATCGGGTATTGGCCAACTTATATCAATCACAATAACAGTATCACCAACATAAGCTTCAGATATTAACAAAAAATCTGCATTTAATAGATCGTTGTTAACTGACAATGTAAAGTCGTCTGAACCCGTGCAGCCATTAATGTCAGTAGCCAATACAGAATAATCACCTGGATCCTGAAGAAGTATGCTGTTTGAGCTAGATGAAAATCCATTGTTCCCAGTCCATGAATAACTATAACCATCACCTAGGTTTAAGGTTATTGGATAACTCCCACCCTGACACATCTCTTCATCTTCCAAATTAATCTCTATCTGATCTGGGTCTTCTAAGGAGACCTCCTTAGAGGTAATACATCCGTTTTCATCATTGGCTGATAATGTATAATTACCAGCTGTCAATCCAGTTATTAAAGGATCAGCGAGTGAATTATTAAATTTATATACTAAATTACCCGTACCCCCAGATGCTGTCATTTCTATTTGACCATCATCATATCCAAAACAGAGAGGATCCGTAATGGCTACTTCCAAATTAATCTGCTCAACCCCTTGTAGTTGTATCAATTGTTGTAGTTCACAATTGTTGGTATCTGTGACCGTAAATTGATAATCCCCTTGTCCAATATTTGATATCTGAGGAGTACTTACTCCAGTATTCCAGCTATAGGAATATGGTGCCGTACCCCCTTGAACTTCTACAGCTATTTCTCCATCGGTAGTATCATAACAAGTAGGTAATACTAATTCTGTAACATTCAAAGTTATAGGCTCTGGTTCTGATAAATCAATGGTAATTGAAGTTGTACACCCATTATTATCTTGAAGATTAACCATATAACTACCTGCTGTCAGGTCATTCAATGTAGCACCTGTAGTACCATTGGACCAATTGAAAAAATAGGGGCGCGTGCCTCCTACTGCTTCAACTTCTATTGAACCGTTGTCAAATCCGTAGCATGAAGGACTGGATGTTTCAATTATATTTAGAATCAATGGAGTAGGTTCATTTAGAGTAACCGACTTTATGTCTGAACAACCATTATTATCTGTGATAGTTACCTGATAAATGCCAGCACTCACGTTGGTTAATTGATTACCTGTAACCCCATTTTGCCACAAATAACTATAAGGACTTGTACCGCCCGTTCCAGTTATTTCAATAAATCCATTGGACTGGCCAACACATGATGGCTGTTGAAGGGTTATGATTGCTAAGTTGATCGGTTCAGGGTCGTTTAGTGTTACCTCCGCTAAAGTAGTACACCCATTGATATCGGTAATGGTTACAGGATAAATACCCTTATTTAAATTCTCAACCCTAGCTGAAGCTCCAAATACTCCCCAATCATAACTATATGGGGCTGTGCCACCTTGTCCAGTGATCTCCAAAATTCCATCAGAATTTCCAATACATGTTGGTTTGATTTCCGTAATTAATGAATAGCTCAATACAGGTGTTTCAGGAATAACTATTGTTTCAGTTGTTGAACAGTTATGATCATCAGTTATCGTTACCTGATACACACCGGCCAACACTCCCGAGAGTGAATTGCCAACTGTACCAGTATCCCATAGATAATTGTAAGGACCTGTACCACCAGATGCATTAATAGTTATTGATACATCGGCTTCTCCAAAAC
The DNA here is from genome assembly GCA_048268855.1 of Fulvivirga sp. GTDB lineage: Bacteria > Bacteroidota > Bacteroidia > Cytophagales > Cyclobacteriaceae > Fulvivirga. The sequence continues at coordinate 793,034 of JBLWUR010000001.1, read as the reverse complement.
AAGAAGGTGATTGCGTGGTGATGACTGAATAATCAAGTGCAAGAGGTGAAGGTATATTTACAGTAGCAATCGTTTCACAATCATTGCCATCTGTTACAGTTACCTGATGATTACCTCTGGTCAAGTTGGTAGCAGTATTTGTCGTTTCACCATTACTCCACAATGTTGAAAATGGTCCAACACCCGAGTTAATTACCACCGTTGCTTGACCATCACTACTTGAATAGCATTGTGAGGCAGTTATTCCAATTATGGAAATATCTGCACCATTTGTATTGGAGATAACAACCACCTCACTTTTCGTGCAACCGTTGTCATCTGTAATGTATATCGTGTATATCCCACTATAAACATTAGCCATGCTACTAGCCGTGGATACTTCAGTATTACTAGCATTCTTCCAACTGTATTGATAAGGTGCAACGCCACCAGTAACAACTGATTCTGCTCCACCGATCGGGTTTCCACATGTTGTGTTTTGGACGTTATTAATTGCAATAGTTATACTTGTTGGCTCAGTCAAAATGGTGGAGATGGATTGAGTACACCCGTTAGCATCTCTCACATCAAACGTATAGGCATTCGCTGTAAGGTTTACAAAAGTTTCCGATTGCCATGAAGCACCTCCATCCTTTGAAAATTCATAAGGAGTTATTCCGCCAGCGGCCTCCAGCACTATTTGGCCATCATTACCTTCAAAACAGCTTATGTTCTTAGCTAGTTGGATAGTGGCGTCAAGTGGTTCGGGTTCGCTTATACTAAATGTTTGTAGTGTTTTACATCCCCTATTATCTGTCACCGACAATGTATAATCATTGACAGCCAAGCCAGTCAAATCTTGACTAGTTGATCCTTCTGACCAACTGTAAAAGTAAGGGAGTGTTCCCCCTGTGATACTTACATCAATAGCAGCATCACTTCCTCCATTACACGAAACATCCTTTACAGATTCTGTCACAATTGTCAATAAACCGGGCTCATTTAAAACATAGTTTAATACTTTGAAGCAATTATTTTGATCAGTTATTGTAACACTGTAATTGTTGGCTGACAATCCTGAGATTGCAGATGTAGAGGCTCCGGTTGACCATAAATAGGTCAATGTACCTGAACCTCCACTAGCAGAAACAGATAATGCGCCATCTGAATCACCGTTACAACTTATTGGGCTGATCAATGAAATGCTTCCCGCTATTGGACTAGGTGTACCCACAGTTTTACTGAAACTGGTAGTACAACCGTTGGCATCTTTTACAACAATTGAATAAGTGCCGGCCACTAGACCAGTAAAACTGTTGTCTGATTGGTACAGTGACCCATTCAGTGAATATTCATAAGGACTTGTCCCTCCCGTAGCGGTGATAACTATACTGCCATCAGAACCTCCATTACAGGTAACACCTTGCGCAACAGATGAGGCCGTTAGCACATCGGGTTCGGTAATGGTAACCGTTTGGGCAATTGTTTCACAGCCATTGGAATCTTTCACTTTGACGTTATAAGTGGCTGGTACTAGACTAGAAAAAATATTTGTTAGCTGGTAAGTTGAACCCCCATCTTTGGAATATTCGTAATCACCCCAGCCTCCAGTTGCTGTTACAGTAATACTTCCATCACCCGAATTTTTACAGCTTACATTAAGTTGTTCAAAAGAAAAAGAAAGATTCGTTGCAGGCTCTGAAATAATAACTGATTGTGAAGTGGTTTCGCAACCTTCAGTATCTCTTACCTTTACCAAATATGTATCTGGAATCAAACCACTAAAATTTCCTGAAGATTGAAAATTCAAACCGTTATCAATCGAATAATTATAACCTCCCCATCCTCCAAGCCCTGATAAGTTGATTGTTCCATCATCTGCCCCTTTACACGTTACTTCTACTTTACTAATTGATAAACTTAAGACAGTAGTTGGTTCGCTGATTATAACTTCTTGTTTTACAGTTTCACAATCGCCACTATCCTTCACTCGAATTTGATACTGTCCCGGAAATAAGCTTGTAAATACGTTGCTTGCTTGGTACGTTGATCCGTTATCCTTAGAATATTGATACCCTCCCCAGCCTCCTGTTGGAGTAACTGTAATAGTGCCATTATCATCTCCCTGACAGGTAATTTGATTTGCTACATAATTGAATGTCAAACTGTTAGCAGGTTCATCAATTGTAACGTTTGATTGTGCGATACAACCTTCAGAATCCTTTACTCTAATAATATGAGTACCTGCCACAGCATTTAAAATATTACTTGCCTGAAAACTTATTGTGCTATTTATACTATAAGTATACCCTCCCCAGCCTCCTGATGGACTAACAGTTATTGTTCCAGAACTTGTTCCTTTGCAAAGTACGTCCGTTTTTACTGTAGTAAAAGTGACGTCTGTGGATGGTTCAGCAATGGTTACACTTGTAGACTTTACACAACCACCACTGTCCTTCACTCTCATCGTATAGGTACCTGCTGCCAACCCTGTAAATACATTGTCGTCTCCATCAACTGTTGGGTTGTTGATACTGTATTTGTAAGGAAGGTTTGTCCAACCTCCAGAAGGGAAAATAGATATTGCTCCTTCACTGGTTCCAATACAGGTGTTTTTCTTGGTGGGGGTACCAATACTTAATTCTGTGGCCGGCTGACTGATAGTTACACTGGCTGATTTTACACAGCCCCCACTGTCCTTTACCCGCATGATATAAGTGCCAGCAGTGAGGTCAGGAAACACATTACTCCCCTGATAAGTACTATTACTATTTTTACTATAGGTATACCCCCCCCAACCCCCTGTGGCACTAATTGTAATCGTACCGTCATTATCACTTCGGCAAGTTTCATTCGTTTTCGATGGGGTACCAATATTTAACTCTGACCCTGCCTGGTTTATTGTAACACTGGTTGATTTAACACAGCCACCGCTATCCTTTACCCTCATAGTATAAGTACCAGCAGCTAATCCACTAAATATATTGCTACTCTGATAAGCCGTGGTGCTGTTCTTACTATAGGTTTTCCCTCCCCAACCTCCAGTAGCATTAATCGTAATCGTTCCATCATTAGCACTTCGGCAGGTCTCATTGGTCTTTTCTGGGGTACCTATAGTTAACTCAGCTGATGGTTGACTTATTGTTACTGTTGTAGATACTACGCAACCTCCACTATCCTTAACTCGCATTACATAACTACCTGCTGCTAGACCTGAGAAAATATTGCTAGCCTGATAAGTTGTCGTGCTGTTTTTACTAAATGTATAGCCTCCCCATCCACCTGAACGTCCTACAGTAATACTTCCATCATTGGAACTACGGCAACTCTCATCTGCTTTACTTGGGTTTATCTTTAAGGCATTGTTAGGCTCATTGACGTAAACAGGATAATAAACTACTGATCCGCAACCAGTAGCACTGGCCCCAATAAAACTTTCGATCACCACATAATAGGTCTTATCTGCTGGTAATCCACCAACTGATGAACTGTTTAGTGTTGAACTCGATGTATCAAACAAAAAACCACTCAGAGATTGAGTGTCATATAAAACATACTTGTATGTTTCACCCGAAACAGGAGCACGGTTAGTTCCTGTTATATTTATACTCCAATTTTGATCTCCTTTGCACCCTACCCCTGTAACTGTATGACTGACGGGGATAGCCTTATCAGGATTGAAAACATAGGGTTCTGACTCAGCTGTACAATTACCAATTCCTGCTTGGAAATAAATATTCTTACCTAAATAATTAGAATAGTTAGACCCAAAAATATCTGCTAATCCAATATTCCCAGTTGAATTATTCGTTTTTGGTGAATTTAAAGTTGTAAAAGCAGATTGCCCCTCAACTTTATATCTCCAGTTATAATAGCCATTTGGAAATCCAGAAGCATCTACTTTAATCTTTTCTGATGTGCAATAATTAGTCGGTGGGGATGAAGATGAAAGTATCTCAAATTGATCCAACTCTACAGTTATATGGTATGTAGCATATTGTTGTCCATTAAATATAATTGGAACAATTTGTTCCGAACAAAGAACATCAGGGATTTCTAACGTAAAACTTTCAGTTGCACATTTTGGGGTGCTTCTTCTACAGTTATACTTAAAAGAAACGGTAATGTTGAATGGGTTTGTGTTACTATTAGGGACATTAAATGTGAAGGTTGGTTGATTTGAGGATGCATTAAAGATCAATCCTCGATTGTTCAATTTAAATTCAATCCCACTACTTGAGCAATTTGCATCACCTGAGCATCTATAATAGCCCGAATAAAGGTTGTTAACAGTAATTTTGTAAGATTGGCCTTGTGCAAAGTTGATATGAATTAGTGTAATACTTACTAAAAGAATAATTCGAATTAGTTTTTTAAATTTCATCCATGTTTTTGATTCTATTCTCATATTAATATTTTATGTCTATTTCATTGCAAAACGGAGATTCTGAACCATTATAGTAAATAGCTTTTAACCGGTAATAATATGTTGTATTATCTTGCAAGTCCCTATCAATAAATTCTTGACTAACTGCAGCAATAGATTTAAACAATGACAACGGACCCTCGTTACTCTTCCTATAAATTAAGATTTCCTTTACACCCTCTTCATCGTACTTCCATCTAATCGTAATAGATTTATTAGTTCGGTCAACAAAGGCTTTTACATTCTCAATTTTAGTACGAACCCCTTTATCTATCGAAACACCTCTTACCATTTTTGCAGGTAAAGACTCAAGATTGGCGCTATCAACAGCCACCATCGTGTAGTTATAATAAATACCTGGTTCTACCTCTGTGTCAATCAACCCCTGAATACTATCAACTACTATTTGCTTGTACATTCGCCAATCACTTTCACCATCCTTCTTTTTGTAAATTATATGTGCTGCAACATCTTCGCTACTACTTTTAATCCAAGCTATGGCAATTCCTTCGTCCACTGATTTAATAGATTTAAACACCGGAGCAGTTGGTGGAATAATATCAGGCCTTTTTAGTTTTACAGCTACAGATAATTCAGAAGGGTTAAATCTGTTATCCACTGCCATCACTTTATAATAAATGGAGCTTGTCAGGGTGTTAATAGAAACTGTGTCTTTGAAATAAGTATCCGTTACAGGCTCATTTGTTATCTGACCAAACTCTGAATTTTTAAAATTGGAACGATAAACACGATAGCCAAATAAGTCACTTTCAGTATTGGCCTTCCAGGAAATCTCAACAACCCCTAAAGAATCTATTTTTCCTACAAGGTTATCGGGTACTGCAGGGGGTATACTATCTGCTAACTGAACTAGATGAGGGAAAGAACTTTTCTTATCCCCATATATACTCAATGCCGTTACCCTATAATAATTTGTACTATGGGGGAATTCATCCACGTAACTCAATTTATCCTTTTCAATTATATCCTTATTTATCCTATTAAAAGGTCCATTCGTATTATTAGATCGTTCCACTATATACTCCTTGATTAGTTCTACGGTACCATCCACCACCTTCCAGTTGATCACAGCCTTGTCATTATCTACTACATAGGCTTTAGTGACCCCAAAATCTAGTTCAAATGGTATTTTTCCCATCCCCTTAATCACTTCAGAGGGTGGGCCTATCTCACCAAAGGCGGTTTTTCCTCTAATTCTAAAGTGATATACTTTGCCATTCTCAGGTAATGAATCTACTTTATAGTAACTGTTCGTTTTAGGGTCATCACCTTGGTAAGTATTAATCAACGGCCTATCAGAAGTTGCTAAAAACGATTTTCCTCCATCATCAGATCTTTCAACAACAAAACTGTTATAAATGCGCTCAAAAAATGTTCTGTTCCAGCTAAGAGTGACGGACCCATCACCAAAATATCCTTTCAATTCTAACGGTTCAGGCAATGGAATATAATCAACCAAGCCTAAAAACACAGTTCCCTCATCAATAATGGCTATGGAATCAGGAACATTGGAAATGATTTTATATAGGTATTTTTCTCCTTTAATGGCATTAATATCAGCAAATCCCAACCCTGCCATTTCTGCCACTTCAAATGATTGATCAGCGGCAAACAACCCAAAAGAGAATCGCTGCTCCTGCTCGGTTGTTTTTTGAATGATTTGAGAAATATCAGTACCTTGATTAACAGAAATTTCTATCGTTTCACCATACAAAACCTGAGCAGCAATGGCAGCATAATCATTCATATCTACAAATGTTTCCCAATCATTTAATGACTTTGGTTTAATTAGGTTTGACATTACTACTTTAGTAGGCGGTGTGACCAAAACACTATCTTTGGTGATGGTATACCTTTCTAATGAATAACCGTATTTATTCAGAAAATACCAATCACTAAAACTGGTTGGAGCCCATCTGATTAAGATTTTATTTTCTTGTGCCCTACCAATCACCTCAATCTTACCGACTTGAGCATAACTCCTACCTATTGTAGCAAATAATGTCAGTGTTAATGAAACATAGAATACTCTAATTACCATATTTTAATATTAATTGTTTTGTGCTATTTGCTGTTGTTTTGCCAGGCAATATGTACTCTAGTTTTACTTTATAATCACCTGGTTGAACCACCGGAAATTGCCCCCAAATTATATCATATACACGGTCATTATAGGTTGATTGATTGATATACCGCTGAACCACTTTATTCTGAATTTCAAAGAAATCATAAGCATAATAATAGGCTAGGTTGTACCTGAAATCCAGAGTATTGTTATTATCAACTATTATCCCTGCTTGAAAATCAGCATCAGTCAATATTCTATCCGAATTACTTTGGTTTATATTTACCGCACGTATTGGAACAAGGCCTAATTCATTAACTTCTCTATAGGTTATTTTTATATCTCCATCTAAAGGATAACCGTCATATACTAGAGGTTGGACATAATTGGTATAATAAGCATTGTCTGAAACAACTGCCTTCAAACTAATCAATGGTTTTAACCCTGAACTGCTTACACCTTTGATTTCTGCGGCATCAAAATACTCAGTTGCCGTTACATACGATTTTAGAAAATGTATACTCCATGGTATCAGTAGGCCTCGGTATGTTGCAAAAACAGGTTGTTGGTTGATTTTTTCTATAAAAGTACCATACTGACTCGACCTTAAATAAGCTGTATACACGGCCTTCTCCTGCAAGGCATCTATGGTTCCTTCTGCTTTTTTCGTAGTGATTTCAGTATCAAGGCCTTCTCCACCGACATCTACTTTATTGGTTTTATTAGATACGTTTCTATCTACTTTACCCTGAGCTTTGGCTGGGGTATTAACAATTTCAAAAGCATAAATTTGATTGTTTTTAAGATCTGTAGGTAGACCATAGTTTAACTCCCTTTCGCCTGAGTTATATACAAAATCAAATTCGGATTTGCTGCCATCTTTAGCCGTGAACCTTCCTATTTGATTCCATTCTGAGCCTACTTCGAACAAATAGGGTTGGCCTTTCTCCAACTTGATATAACCAGCTGATGCCTCCTTGGGGTAATAATTATACTGGTTGATAACAGGATAACTATAAGCCACATTACTGTGTGGTATATAATCCGGTGCTACACCAGATTCGAAACTTGTGTTTAGTTCTTCAATGTAGGTTCGTCCTTCAACCACCACCGGATTCCAGCTTCCATTAACCTTCTCCTGAAATGAAACTTTGATTTGCAGATCAATCTTCTTCTCTGAAGGGAGTACGTCAAAGGAGTTAAATGCAGCTACAGTTTTATCGTCATTCCATTCAATCTCTCCCGGGATCAATGCCCCACCATTGACTAAATTAAAATGATCTAGTTTGATCCTAAAGGTCTTCTTGACATCGTCAACATCGACCATCGTAAACTCTTTCATGATGGGCATATTAAATACTGCCTGTGGGGTATTGAAAACATCTACTTCTTTTTCATCTTGTGCCGGTGTGGCATCGGCTATCACTTGAATACCATCAAGCACACTGCCACCAATCATATCACATTCCTCACCAAGTACTACCTCAAATCGACAATTTCCTTTTACTAAGCCACCTAGTACACTATAATGACCGCCAACCACCCCACGCATCCAAAATGGATTGGGCAATTTAGCTTGTAATACCGCGGCTGCTCCAAGACTCAGGATTTCAACATTTTTTCTCCTTCCAAAGAGTTTTACTCTGATCCCCACTTTACCATCAAAATAGGCATACATCTGTCCATTGGCATACCATCCATTGACACCCATCGGTTTCGATCTGCCTTTACAGCGCACATTTTCTCCATAGTTTTTCAACATAATGTCAAACCCTAATCCTGCTTGGAATCGGGAATAAAACATCAAAAAGGAGAGATCACCTGTATCAAATGCCATGGCCGCCCCAAAGGCAAAACCTTTACCTGTTCCCAATGCATTTTCATCACCCATATAGTCCAGATCCATTCCGCCCAATATTTCAGAAACTATGTCAGGTGGTGGTGGACTGTTTAATATTTTCGTACCCACCATAAAGTAACTCGTAAGTTCGACTCTAACTGGGCCTACTCCAGCACTAATACCACAGCGATCATCGGGGGTGCCGATGTAGATATACCATTCATGGGGAGCAAAGTGCATTACTGCCCAACCTGCTCGACCACCATCTCCAACTCCTTTGATTATACCCCCTGCAACATTGATGAACATCTCGAAATTGCCATGCAACACCCGATTTTCGAAATCATAACTTATCATCATGTGAGCAGAAATAGAGCCCTTATCTCCTGCACCCTCTCCTATTGCTCCATAAATTTCAGTAGCACTATCATCAGTGCCTCCGTTAAGGGCATCTCCTAACATTCCACCACTAGCATTCCCGGCTTTTTTAGCAGCATTAGCTACTTTTTTTGCTTTTTCCTGAAGCCCACTCAACTGGTCGGCCATAGGAGGTACCATCAGATAAGCATTGCCACTAAAGGCAATATAGCGAACCCCACCACCCGCAAAAAAGGATATTTCAAAGGTAGCATCTCCCGAAAAGGCCTCTGGGGTAGGCATTGAACCTATTTTAATAGTTGCTTTAAGTCCTAATCCGGATTTGGAGTCTGGGACATAGACCACTCCCGAATTGGTTTTACCAAATTCGCTGCCTACGCCCTCGGTATCCATTTTCATATGATAATAGGCTCCTCCACCAAATCCATAAATACCAACTCCTGTGAATATTGGAATCGCATTATTGAATTCTACAAGTGCGTCAGCGTACCAGTAACGCATGTTTGTTACGCTTCCAAAAATGGCAGTGGCTTTTACTTTGATCCCCGGGCTAAATTCAGCATTGATGATACCGTTGAATCCGTTGCCATAAACAACATCATTCCTATAGAAGAGCATTCTTCCATAAAATTTGAAGGCTCCCTGATCGACATCAATCAAAATTTCATTGACATCGACACGTTTAAATTTCCAACTTTGGAAGCCGGTTTCAGCATCAATTTTACCAACAATGGTTAATCCAGCGGCACCGCCAAAAGACTCGGTAAGGTTCACATTTATATCAAAATCAAGGCCTACCTCAGTATCGCCTATGCTTCGCATGCCAATGTTATTGATACTGATAGGCAAGTTGGCCATTGCCTGTTGAGCTGCTTCTGAGCCAAAAGAAAAGGCACCTATTTTAATGTAAGGCTTGACCGACTGGAGCTCCAGATTTTCAAAAGAGATATCTGCAAGGCTGGCTTTTTTGGAAGATTCGCTATCCCCCAACTTAGCGGCAATACTCATCTTGCCATGTAGATTGGCCTTGGGCCTAAATTTGCCATCCACCAATTTTACCTCTAAGTAGGAGGCTTCGTATATTTCAACCTCACTAGTTTGGAATACCTTAAACTGTAAATCTTTGGCTGGTGAAACGTTGAACACATATTCATTGCCAATGTTGATCATTGCTGAATATTCGAAAGGGGTGTCCTCACTACCAATAGGAATCACAATCCCACCATTAAAAGCGGCCTCTTTTAGCGTATTAGCTTGGAGCTCAATACTTAGAGAATCAATGGAAAAGGCCCATCCATCCAAATCACCTTCTTTTGGAGTGAGCAGTTTGGTACCCACCAATAGGCCACTGAAGCCCATGTTATCTATGAGTACATCGTAGGCTGCAAACATTGTTCTGCCCGATTCGCCTTTTTTACTGAATTGGTTGGGCAGTCTTACTGAAAGCTCACGAAGGTAAAACCCGCGCCATAAGTTCGGATTATCAGGCAACATTTGAGTAGACTCATACCCTTCGGGGAATTTTACCGCTGGTGCATTGCGTAAATCACTAAAATCAAAAACTGCATCCTGAACACTAAAACCTACCCCATCTAACCCTTTTACCTGAAAAGGTGGCAGACTTACCTGTACTACCAAGTCGTTCCAGTTATCAACTTTGGCGTCAAAAGATGATATCACGTTACCTTCAATTACTCGGCCGTCTTCGTCTTCAGGAAGCAACAAATCTCTTGAGAATTTGACATCGGCATTGATGCCCATGGATTGAAATCCACTACAATCGAACTTGGCAAATGTGCCAGACTTAAGTATAATTTGGGACTGATCCCCACTTAAGTTGATGGCGTAATCGGTTACCAACTTAAGGGTGGCATCGCCCACAATACCCCCTGCTTTAGTGAATTTTATCCCTGTGCCACGGAAGGTCAGTACTTTGCCGTTTTGAGGCAACTCAAATTGCATATACACTTCCAGCTCGGCATATTGTGGTTTGAGTTTAATACTGGCAATTCCTATGTCATAACTTAGGCCGTTGATCTCTTTATGAATACCTACAGGCAGAGATTGTAAAGCAGTTCCATCCAGATAACCAACAAATTTTTGAGCAGACCGGATTTCACTGATAATGGCTTGCGCCTTGGCTACATAATACTGAGCAGAATCCAAAGGGTCACCAGAGAAAAGGGCACCTTCTTCAGACAATGGAAACATATTAACCAACGGTGGTTCTACCACGTGACTTAACTCTTTGAACTGACGAGTAGTAGCTACTGACAGTGCTGACAGATTAGCTGGCGCCAATTTAGGTTTAGCTCCTGTAACGACTTCACCAGTAGTACCCGTTGCCCAAAGCGGTGCAAGTACAATTAGTGTAAAGAGGTAGGTTAGAAGTTGTTTTTTCATTTGTCAGTTACCTTTTATTAATAGAAGAGTGGCCATGATTTGATCTGTGCTATTTTTAAATTTTATGGTCATTCTTCCGTTTTTTTCTGTTTTGTTCTCTTAGTATCTCGTCCTCGTTTGTCATCCATGTTCATTACCCGCACTCGTCCTCGTTTGCAACGAGGATGCTTGGAATTTACGTTTACAACGTATATCACCGTAACTTTAACCATTCCCTTCCCTCCAGCATAATCTATGGCACTACTATATACATATTGATCAGGTTCATGCACTATTCCCGCCCGAACCGGATTATCATGTATATAATCTATCTTGTTCATCATATCTATTTTGCTCAAGTCAATAGCATGATTGTCGTCCTTCCATAGTTTATAATTTTCTGCTCGACCCGTTCTTCTTGCTTCAAATGAAAATTTATCCAAAAGCCCTGCCTTGCCGGCAGGCAGGCATTCCTTGCGACTTTCAGGGATTTTCTGTATTAATTCCACAATCTTTTTTGATGTGAATTTTTTAAAATCCCTCAAAAATCCTGACATCCCCGATTCAGTTTCAACTTTACCAACTATATGCACATGATTGGTCATGATTATCCATGCATATAAATTCAATCCTTTATGTGCTACACAATAATTTAGTGATTCAACAATTACATCCTTATAATCCCTTCGGCTAAACAGATCAATCCAATACACTACCGTCATGGTTATAAAATAACATGCTTGCTGGTCTTGTATTTTGTATCTATCGCCTGACATTGTCTCTTTGTATCTTTCTTCATTTTTTAGTTTAACTAGCCTCACTTACCCATTTTTCCTTTTACATCCTTTATAATTATTCCAATTTTTCCTCCTTGCATTGTCGCTTCCATATTGATTGCATTATAAATGCTGTCCTCAAGAATCCTCGTTACAAACGAGGACTAGTGGGGGTAAACTTCATTGTTTTCAATATGTAAGCGGTGGGTTGTCATTTTTTCTTCTATCTTATTTATTCTTTAGCTCTTTATCTCATTTTCTTTTTTCTCAGAGTCCTCTGCGAGAGACTCTGAGGAGGGTTAATGATTAGATATAAACGCCCAATGGATATCACCTACTCGATTGTCTTCAATAAGTATTGTAGGTTCACCTAGTCTTTTCCCTTCTATTATTGGAACCCTAAATAGCTTGTTAGTTACACGGTAGTATATCGTATTATTATCAATTAATAATATCTCACTATCACCATTACCTGTTTCCCATTTAATAACATTTTGATTATCCATGTTAAATACATACAAATTACCTTTACTAATAAATTTGTAACTTTCATCAGTATCAATTAAAGTTTTATATGAAGGACCAAATTGTGTCTTTCTTTTAACCCAGTCTTCTTTACTGAAATCTTCTTTATTCTTATTGGCTTCTTTAATTTTATAATTTCCACACAACCAACGCCCAAAGGATTTCATGTTAACAATGCTGGTTTCTAATTTAAAAAAACTCCAATCCTTCCCGATTTTATCATATATTCGAAATTTTAACAAGTTCCATTCTGTCTGATTTTCCTTTTCGTAGAGATATAATACTAGTGTTAAATCGTTGTTTATAAGTACCTTCCCTGCGTAATAATTTGATTTAATTACAACATCTTCTGGCAACTTGTTTACAAAAATTGCTTTATCAAAAAAAGACGCATTCGTAGGAATTTTTAAAGAATTATTTTCCACATCCCCTTGAAGTAACTCTCCTTCGTTATTATTCTTTAATATGAAGCTATTACCATTAGATATTGTTTCCTTGTACTTAATCGGATTAACAACAGTTATACTTCCATTAAATAGACTAAATTCGCAATATATAATCCTCGAATTACTTCCATTTTTGGGGATTTCGAAATTATTATAAGTCAGAATTACCGTAAGATCATCATTACTAATGATGGAACTAAATTGTGATGGGTTGAAGCTGTAGTTTACCTTTTTAGAACTTACCATACTTGGTACCGGCACTACCTTTTTTATATTATTTTTCGTGTCATATAGAATAAAACTATAATCTTGAATATTTATAAAATCGAATTGATTCTGTTTATTGCCAACTAGGCTTATTAAATAATTTTTTTCCGGATAACATCTTAGAAAATATAATAACTGAAGTGAATCAGTTAAAACTTCCTCGACCAATAAGCTATCCTCTTTAATTTTTAGAGTTGCAGTTGTATACACCTCATTGTGGTCAATTGGCCTGTAAATAAAGTCAGGAAAGCCTGCAACAAATTTTACATTATTTGATAATTTTTGACCAAAACTCAAATGAGCCATCAGAAAGACACCTATAAAGCATTTAAAATACAATAATCTTCTCATTACTTTTTTAATTTTACCAACCTGCTCGACCTGAAATATCATCTACGTAATCTCTTCCAGTTGAACCATTCTTGTCAATTTCCCAATACGGTAAATCAGGAGGATTTTCCCCCGTGTTATTTGTACTTACAGGTATTATAATATTAAAATAGTCTGCACCTCCATTATAATATTTGCAAGCAAAAGCATCACGGATGGATCTTTGCCCTTCAGCGGGATTTTCATTTGCTACAAACGTTTCACTATTAGTAGCATTTCCGGCAACTATTTCTGTAACTGTAGTATTCTCCTCAGTGACATTAGGGCTATCTATAATTACCATTGAATAAGTATTTTGTTCAAAATCTGGATTTGCAGCCTCCCAAGCCTCTAATCGATCAAGAGCATTATTCCACCGAGAATTCGCAACTCTTAATTTGTCGCCATTAAAAAACTCAATGCCTTTTCGAACATTAGCCTGCCAACTCCAGAGTTCATCAGGATATGGGCCAAATCGATTATTAAATGAAGTTAAATAACCATAAGGGCTTCCAATATTGTCTAATTGTTTCATTCCCCAACCATATGGTGGTCCCCAGTTAGGCATACCTGCTGAATTATTTGTAGAAGAGGCAGTTCCAGTATTAAATTGCCTAAAATTTGACTCTTGACGTATCATTTTAGGAACATACCATCCATCTGAGTTTAATAAAGTATTAGTATAATTATGTACCTCTTGTTCGGATGGGTTAGTTCCTCTTATATAAAATATTAATGTGTCTATTGCATTCGCATCTTTTTTAAAAATCAAATAACCTGTCCCCCCTCTAAATGTTGTTCCAAAATCTATATCCCAAATTTCACCACTACTTACATCTTTCCATCCATCATCAGGATACCATGTTACATCTTCTCGCACCTGAAGTTGCTGTCCGTTATATATCTTATCAGCAAAATATTCAATTTTTAAACGGAGTTTTAATTTCTCCTCCTGACTTTCTACACTAGCTCTAATATCAGGCATTTCAGGCAATGAGTTTATCATAAATATGTTTGATTCACTTACTTCATTGTCACCATCATACAATTTTAAATTGTAATCAATTTTGATTGGTAACGAAAGTATTCCTAAATACTTCAACCACTTTTCTTTAGTGTCATCCCCAATAAATTTTTCAATTTGTATTATAAGTGAAGGTTCTTCTTCGTTTTCATAGAAGGCGATTATTAAATATTTTGTGTAAGTTTCATCACAATAAATACTTTTGATATTTTCCGTATTTGTTAGTTTTTCAGCATTATCAACGACTATCTTTGACAAATTAGATAGACTTTCTTTAAATGCGTAAATAGCCATGGGATAATCCCTATTATCAATTCCATATTTACCAATGTAGATTCTATTTTTATTCAGATTGATTGTTTCAATTTTTTCATTGTTGCCAGCATTTTTAATTTTGTTTAAAATACTATTGGCTATCTCATTTCCACTATAAGTACCTATATCCCAACTATCAATAAATGATTTAATATCATCGTCCCATCCTCTTGATTCATCTTCAGAATACAATAGGGAAATTTTATCTTCATTAGTTGCCTCACCAATTTTGTTAAGATATTTCAAGTTACTTGCTTTATTATTTTCATAAATATGATTGAATAAATGCGCATATTTCTTTCCGAAAAATCCCCATGTATATGCCCCCTCATCCAAATCCTCCACCAAACCAATAACGATCGGAGGGTTATGGATTAAATCCCATTGGTATTTACGTAACTGGGTGCCCGTGCCGTAATCCATTAAGTTGTTACTTGTGCCTTGGGCTATGCCGGGGTATTCTTCCCAGGTATGTTGTAATCTAAAGGCACCATGTCCCAGTTCGTGAGCGATAGTACGTTTAGTATCACCACTTTCACCCATATAAATAAACCCAAACTGGTGCTTACGGGGCATATAGCCTGATTTGCCTGTTTGAGATTTATCCACCAAAAAAAGATAAAACTCATTGTCAATGATGGTTGCTGAAGCTTTATAGCCTTTAATAATGGCCCTCATTCCATCACTATAAGTAGAAAGCAGGGCTTGTTTATCATCTTGCAGCGTGCCAGAAAAATCCGGAACTTGTATAGCTGCTTCCAGTGTCACGTCCCATGTGGCCAATGCCTGGGCATATACCTCGTTTAAATAACTCGTTAGTTCTTCTTTAGTAAAATTGGCCCTTGAAGTGCCCACAGGAACAATGTGTACTTTCCGGGGAAGGGTTTCATATCCAAAGGCATTCAGCTTGCCCACAATATTGTTACTAGCACTGTTAACTGCGTTAACTACCAAGGATTGACCTTTATAAATTTGAGGGAGCATAACGGTCCACTCGTTACCACTACGGCCGGCACTTAAGGTTTCCCCATCTGCCCCCGATTTGAAAATAATGCTGTCAGCCGGTACGCCACTATTTGGCAGCCACTTCGCTTTTATTTGGGCCTGTTCCCCAGCATTGGAAGCCGCCCAAGGCACCGGTACGGTTGTATTGTCCGGCAAAACCATAATATTGTAATGCAAGCGGTGTTGTGGATACTTGCTAATATCAAATCCATATTTGCCATCACTTGTTCCAGATGCATTGGCATAGAACTCCACCGCCTGCACTTTTATGGTATCAGAGTTAGCGTAAATGTCTTTTAGCTTATTGGCCCTCTTAGTAAGTGCCAGAGCCTGTGCTACTTTTTTAGCTACCTTCTTATTTTCAGCAACATTGCTAAGGCCTCCGTTAATAGCTTCCTCCACCGCTTCAGTTACTTTTTTCTTTGCCTCAGCTAAATATTGTGCTGGAGTAAAATCCTGAATAGCCAACTCTGTAGAATCACTAAAGGGGCCATTATCAAGTATTTCATTTGCCAAATCCCCTACAGCATCTAAAATTTTATCACTTAAATCCAACCCGTTACTCACATCGCTCAAAATATCATCAACAGAGGCCAATGTTTCATCCAGCTTGTCTATAAAATCAGTCACGTTATCAGGCAATACATCTACTCCAATGCCCTCCACGTTCATACTGCCCGAAGTCATACGATAATCGGTATTGATGGAGATTCCTGAAAAATTAACCGAAACAATCAAATTATCGAGATAAGGAACTTTTACAGTACCTTTTCCTGCAAATGTCCCTGCTGATCCGGTAGCTTCAGTTACCCGAATGTCAAAATCTCCTGCATAAATAATGTCACCATTGTTTAAAGTGGGCAGCGGTTGTGTGTTGCCAATATTGAATTCTTCAGGGGGTAATCCACAGCTGTATTCGATCTCCGGTGGACTATCGGTAGTAGCATAGGCAATTGGGCTAAACTCACTTGTAAATGGTCCACAGCCCGCCATCACCTGATATTCGTACTTAGTTGCTTCCTTTAAGCCTCTAATTTCTTTGTCGTCAAAGAAACTTTCCTCCTGATACCATTGTGAATTGGCATTCGCTTCACGGTACCTTACGGTAAAATTGGTATGGTTAAAATTCGATTGCCATTTGACCTTAAATTTCACACTGTTAATCACTTCAGCAGAAATATTATTAGGCAGTGTACAAGCATCCCCATAGATGAAAGAATAGGTCTGGCTGTAGCCCTGATTCTTAAAAAGGTCTAACTCGTCAATACCGGATATGCTCTTGGCCCGTACCCTGAATGCATAGTGCCTACCCGGCACCAATGGTGTCTCGGCTGGCCCGTAGATTAATGTAGTACTTTGCGTAGTAGTTTGGTAGATTGGTGGCGAGGTAAGAATAGCATCATTCGGGTTTCTACTATCAGGCCAGATTTCTACCATTGAAAACTCATATTCCGTAGCAAAAGCAGAATTGGGAGAACCTGTATGCCTTGGTGTCCATTGAAAAGTCACATATTGTGGGTCCTGCGGTCTTAGTTTTTCTCCGTTACGCGGAATGTTGACTACGGGAGGATCGTTTAAAATGAGCCAGGCAATGGCACAGGCTGAGTTTGAAATTTTAACACTTCGGTTATATTCTAGTACTTCAAAACAAAATTGATAGAGTCCTTCCGGCAGTTGACCAGTTCGTTGAAACTGTTGGCGGGTAATCCCTTGAAAATTCAAATTTTCAGGTCTGAAATATTCTGCCAAGTCTGAGGCAATGAGTCGCTCGGGCACACCACCTTGGAGTATTAATGCCGGTGGCAAGTATCCCGGCTTGGTTTCAATTCTAATACCCTGCCCTATGATGCTTAATTTTAGTTTTACCCTCAATTCAGGACGGTTAACATCCCCTAAGAAAATATTTAATGCCAATCGATTAGTTCCTGGAGCTACATAATCAGCCAAATACGTAGAGTATGGTGGTATGATCTGCGTAGATGCTGTCACCGGATAGGTTTGGGCATACGATAGCTTTGCTATAATTAGCAGAAGGAGGGCTAGTATGGTTAACTTTTTGAACACGTCTATTGGTTGATGGTTATTGGTTATTGGTTATTGGTTTTGGTTATTGGTTATTGGTTAATGGTTAATGGTCATGTAATCTAATGTCTATATACTATCTACTAATGTCTATCTACTCTTGGCTAATGTCTAATTACTCGTGTCTAATGTCTATCTACTAATGTCTATTGTCTATTGTCTATTGTCTATTGTCTCATATCTCATATCTATAAAGAACTAAAGCTATAACTGTACCCCAGTGTCCCCGTAAATTCATTAAAGGCTAGTGCATTCTCACCTTGTGACTCTCTATTCACCCACACCATACTTAAATTTATATTGTGTTTTTTCTTAATGGTATAACCCCCGTTAGCACGAAGATTAATTACCCGATTTAATTGTTCGCCATTGGTAAATGATTCATTCCAAGAGGAAGATAACCCCAAGCGCATTTGCTTTTCCAGCAAGGATTTATTGACTGCCAACGTAGGGCCAAGGGTTTTTGAATTAATATTCAACGACCTGTTTTCATTATAATTAAATGAGCACGTAACGGTTAGGTTTTGTGGCACCACACTCAAACTATAGGATGCATTGGTCATATAAAATTGTGAGCTGCTATTTTGACTTGTTCCTCCTTGTTCATCTGCAGCATTCTGAACCGATACATTGACATTGAGATTTTGCCTTCTGGTTTCGGTACTTCTAAGTATATAATTTGCGTTTAAAGAAGCACTTTGGGAGATCTGAGTAAAGTTAAGGGTATCAAGATTTTCATAGGGCGTTAATTGATTGATATCCAAAAACTGAGAGCGGATATTGGTGAAAGTAGTGAAGTTGCTATAAGACGCATTTAGGTTTAATTTATCACTTGCTGCAAAACCAACATTAATGGAGCCCACGGTTCGCTCCATTGTACTGATTTTATCACCATCCAGATTATCCTGTTGGATGCCAACATTAGCAGCGACATTAACCCGCCCGCCAAAAAGTGCAGTGGCTCCATTTACTGTATAACTGACTAAATCATTGTTAAAAAAGTACGCTCCAAGAGTCCTATATCCCGGATCTATTCTTTCATACCCTACACCAACGGAAAAGCCCGTAGCCTGGTAGGATAATCCAGAATTAAAGGCATTATAATAGGAAGAAGACAAGCGCGGAGTATAGAGATTGCCTACATTGGAAAAGAGCTTGTTATTATCCATGTCTGTTTCTTGAGACCGGATATCTGTAGAAATACCACTAATAGCATATTCTGCATTGATAACAAATCTATTTAAGAACTGCTTGCTACCTGAAACACTTAAAACGAGATTCTCTTCAGGGGTAATATCTTCATTTTCAGGAATATAAGAAATAGAATTTTTATCATCCTTAGCTTTGAAAAGAATAATTCCTATTTGATCATTCCCATCCGCATAACCTAATTTGACACCGTAACCATATCTTTCAAATACTGGAGCCTGCCCATTGATACTATCTGGCTCCACGGATTTTTGTAGTCTGCCATACATGGCACTTATTTTAAATTTACCAGGAGTAGCGTCAACACCTGCTCCCAAAAATAGATGTCCACCAAGTGTATATGGCGAGAAGCTCATACTGGTATAGCCAAAATGACCTGTTATCCATTTATAGGTAGGATTTAAGCTATATTGATTGAAAGGCTGCTGAAAAGTACTTTGTTGGTTTGAATAAGCAAATGAAAGAGGGACACTCCACCCATACAGGTTAAAACTTACATTACCAGAAGCATAAAATGAATAGGGATCACGTCTGGATTCCATTCCAGAAATACCATATAGGATTTGATTTACAGAAACCCCACCAGAGATAGTAAGTGGATTTTCTTTGCCTATAGATTCAAGATTTTGAGCCTGAGTTATATAACAACAAAATAGAATTATAAAAAGAAGTACTTGTCTTCGAGCCACCTAAACGGAAAATAATTTAAACAATAGACACAAATTTAGTCTATTTATTTCTAACGAATTGGTGCTAAATCGCCCTTTATATTACATGCCCAATATTATTTAAGCTCTGATCAGTTTTATTGTGTCTCGCTGTTTCTGATGGTTAAATTATTTCAATTCTCTCTCCGCCAACCACTTATAAAAAGCCACCTGAGACCTCACAGGGTTTTGAGTTTCAAAATGTTGGTTTACTAAATCTTTATCTAACAACACCCCTTTGATATTATCATGAAGCTGAAAGTTTAACATTTGTTTTACTTCATCACGCAGTTTTTCATCCAAAACCGGGAAAACCACCTCTATCCTTCTGTATAGATTTCTCTTCATCCAATCAGCCGAGCCCTGATAGAGTTCTTCTACACCGTTATTATAAAACCAGAACGCCCTAGAATGCTCCAAGAAGCCATCAACGATCCGATGAACTGTTATATTCTCACTTTGGCCTTCTACACCTGGTTTGATGCAACAAATGGCTCTAACAATTAACTCGATTTTCACCCCTGCATTACTGGCCTCATAGAGTTTGTCAATCATCGCATTATCCTGAAGGTTATTCAGTTTTATAATGATATGCCCCTCTTTCCCTTGCTTTACGTGGTAAATCTCCCTGTCAATTAGTTCAACGAATTTTTCAATAATATTGAATTGAGAAACCATCAAACGATTAAAAGTTGGCACCTGATTATGATCACATAAATAATCAAACAAGCTGTTGAGCTCAGTGGTCATTTCTAAATGCTTGGTAAATAAGGCTTGGTCAGCATATATAGTGGCTGTTTTTTCATTGAAATTGCCCGTACCAAAATAGCCATATTGACTTATCTCCCCCTCCTCTTTCGATCTTATCACAAGGGCCACTTTAGCATGTACTTTCAGGCCTGGGATACTGTAAATGATCCGTATCCCGGCTTCTTCCATGCGCTCTGCCCATTTAAGGTTATTTTGTTCGTCAAAGCGCGCTTTGATCTCAACAAATACCGTCACTTGCTTGCCATTATTGGCAGCACTGATGAGGGCATTGCAAATAAATGACTCCGGTGCTATCCTATAAAAAGTAGCTTTGATCTCCTTTACGAAAGGATCAAGAGCCGCTTCGTTAAAGAAGCGAAGCACATAATCGTACGTTTGGTAAGGGAAGTGGAGCAGAACATCCCCTTGGTCAATGGCATCAAAAATAGAGGTCTGATTTTCCAATATCCGTTTGGGCAATGGTTCCAAGTAATCATTTTCCAATTTTGGTGACAAAGGGTTTCCTAACTGAAACAGGTCATTCATGTTATGGTATCTGCCACCTGGCACTATTTCATCGGGTTCTAGTTCAAACAAATCTTTAAGAAAGATCAGTATTTTATCAGGCATGGTATGGTCATACAAAAACCGCGAGGGTACTCCGATATTTCTTTTAGTGATCTGTTTCTTTATTTTCTTTACCAAATCACCGGAGTATTCATCATCAATATTAAGCTCAGCATCTCTATTAAGCTTTACAGAATAACATCCCTTAATTTGATAAGAAGCAAATAGGAAGTTCAAATTTTCTTTGACAATATCATCCAGAGTAATGTAGTAATACAGCTTTCCTATTTTTGGTAGCTCAATGTATCGAGGCAAAAAATCAGAAGGAATATTTAACAAAGCGTACTGCCTATCACCATTTACATCGATCAAATCAAGAGCAAAATAGATGAGTTTATTTTCTAAAAAAGGCCTTTTTTCTGAATCAGCGTTAAGAATTTGTGGCTGTAAGTAGGACAGTACCTTACTTTTAAAATAGTGGTTAATAAATTTCTGATGATCTGGGAGAATCTCCTCGTCACGATAAAGAATGATATTGTTGCTTTTCAGTGCTGGCACAATTTCATTTCGTTTAATCCTTCCAAATTCTTGTTGTTGCTTATTTACTTCTGCAAGTACTGCATCCAGGGTTTTGCTTGGTTTATGGTTAAACCGCTTATTGATCTTCTTTTTATTGATATTGACAATACTTCTAAGTGCAGCCACCCTTACCCGAAAAAACTCATCTAGATTAGAGGAATAGATAGCCAGAAACTTGATCCTTTCATAGAGCGGTACTTCAGGATTAGCCGCTTCCATTAATATCCTTTTATTGAACGAAAGCCATGAGAGGTCACGGTCATTATAAATATTTTTAACCATACTACTATTTTAATCAATCTTAGTACAAGATAATAATGGTCAAGGTGTCAGAATCCCAGAAGATGAGTTTCCCGTTATTTTTTTCAACCTTTGTCCTTGATATGACAAAAAAAAAGAGGCTGCTTTTAAAGCAGCCTCTTTTAATTTAAATGATTTTATAATGTGAGTCTATTCTTCAACTTTTACAAAAGTACTCGCTCCTGAATCGTAAATCACATGTATTGATCCAGAACCTGCCCCTGGCTCCCAAGTAGCATAAGAAACCAAATACTTTTGACCTTCAACTTTCATTATTTCGCTATTATCTAAAAGTCTATTAACTATAGCTTCAAAAATTTGATCTGAAGACCATAAGCCTAAGTCGAAATTGCCGTAAGTGGCCACACTTATAGATCCTGCTGGATTACTTGTTTCAGTTGCAGCACCTATAGCCTGATAATCACTATTATTTAAGGAGTACTTAATGGTGTTATCAGGTACCCATGTTGATCCATCATTACCGAAACTTAAAGTATTTTGGGTTATTTGAAATGAATCAGAGTATAATACCCATTTACCACCATTAAAAATATATAATAAAATATCCTGTTCTGTTGGGTTTTCTACTTCATTATCTGCCCCATTGTCAAAATTAAACTGAACTGCCAGTTTATCTCCGTCAACAGCAAACAAAGTCTTTTCATAAAGGTTATTGAGATAGATATGTAGCTTTTCAGAAGCCTCATCTTCATAACTGAAGTCAGGAGTATAAATTCCAGAACCGTCAGGATATTCTGTAGAACTTTCTCCAAAGAAATCATACACCTCTTGTGGAAGTACCCAAGCATACTGCCATCCATAAGCTACGGTAAATACCACTCTACTTACAGCACCACCGTGAAAACTACCATCGTAATAATCAAATGTAATATCTGCATAGTCTCCATCTTTACCGTTAGGAAACTTATAGTTAGCATAAGCTGCCACATCGGCATCATTATTATTAAAACTACCGTAAATAAAACCTAAATCTTCATACTCTTGATCTGAAACGGTAGCTGTAAATTTAGTCCCTCCTAAATCAGGTGAACTTCCATTATATATATCATAAGTAACTTTGGCTGAAGAATTTTTTCCTAAACCAGGATAGTTTTTATTCAATACAGCAACAATCCCAACTTTAGCATCATCCTCACTACTAAAATTACCAAATCTTGAACAGTCACAAGCATCGTTGGCGATGTCATAATCATCATCAGTCAATGTTATTTCAATGTCCTGAACAAATGCAAAGTTGTTATCTACTTGCTTGAATTCATCCTCAAGTGGATCGCATCCCAATAGGGCAAATCCGAATAGAATTGCGCCTAATATTTTTATATTTTTCATGTTTTTCATCTTTAGTATTACCAAATGTTAAAAGCGCACTTTAGCAGAAATAGTCCATGTAGTTCCAAAACCAGAGTACAATGAATTTCTTGAATTAGCATCTGCAACATACGTAGTATTTGCGATGTTGTTTATGTTACCATAAATGGTAGATTTCAAACCCGCAATCTCAAATTTGTAAGCGATGTTCAAATCCAGAAGACCATAAGAAGGTATTTTCCAAGACTGAACTTTCTCATCAGGATTTGTTGCACTTGTTGGGCTAAAATTAGCATAAAGATTGTCATAGTAATTATAATCCATTCCAATGGATAACCCTTCTAGTAGATTGTAGTTAAAGCCTAATGCAGCAGTAGTCTGTGCTGCATCACCCACACGTAACCCAGACATATAGTAGCTATATGGATCACCTAGTTGGGTTCCATCTTGATCTCTGATAATTACATTTTGAACATCATTCTGCCAAGTATTATCTTGTAAGGTAAGCATACCGTTTAGCTTAAGATTATGATTAACTCTATAAGTAGCATCAATTTCCAATCCTTGGTGTACAGCATCTACGCCCAAAATATTTGCATAGTATATAGTACCATCAGTAGCTGTCTGACTTTGCTGCAATGCTCTGTTCATCCACTTGGTTCTGTATACATTTACGTTAGCCGTGAGATCCGATCTTCTTAACCCATACCCTAATTCAACGGTGATAACATCTTCATTTTCAGCATCTGGATTCACAGCTGTAGATTGATCTCCTTCTGCAAATACATTATCCCATTCAGGAGCTTTTGTTAAAAATCCAGCATTAAAGTAAACATTATGGTATCGAGTCAAATTATAATTTGCACCACCTTTTACTTGATATCCCACATAATTTAACTTATCAGATTCCCTTTCAGGATCGCTGTTTAAATACTGAAAATCCTCTTTGTAATAACCAGTATTAGAACCAGCTAATGAAACAAATGCTGATAATTTATCTTTTGTGTATTCTAGCTGTCCAAATGCACCCAACCAATTAACATGCCCTACATAGTCTCGGTTATATCTACCTCCTTCTGTAAGTGCTGCATTTGGATGATTTTCATTATCACTTTTAATTATATACTGACCACCTAATAAATCAGTCACCTCATAATAATGATCACCAGCATATGAACGAATATCAAGACCTGCCAATAGTTTTAAATTATCAGAAAAGTTATGATTCAATGAGGAAAGAAGTCCATACCACTTGTGTGAGTTGTGTGATGCTGCTATCCATGACGAAGATTCACCAGAGGCATTGGCTTCATTTTGAGCTACATAGTAATCAAAATCTATGGGGCCATATTTTCCGCCAGTCCTTACCAAATCTTTGGCGCTGCCGCCTAAGTTACCCTGGGCTCTTCGACCACCACCATCTCCAAATGAAGCATAAAGTGCCGTTGATAATTCTGTTTTGTCAGATATCGTCCAGTAATGGTTTAAAGACATTTGAGGCTTGTGATAGAAATTGTATGCCAAATTTACAACCTGACCATCTCTATACCCCCAGTCATAATTTAATTTTCCTTTTTGAGGACTTTTATCCATATCCTCTAAAGAAATATTTGTAAATCTCTGGCCATGTGTTTGTTTCGCTCCAACAAGTGTGAATGCCAACTCATGTGACTTATTTATTTGTTTTGATATGTTTGTAAAATAAGAAAATCCAAGAAACTGTGTTCCATCAATATATCCATCACCTTGAGTTTTCGATCCTGAAACAGTAAATGCCCATCCATTATCCGTTAAACCTGAAGAAAGTGCAAAACCAATTTTAGAATAATTGTTATTTCCGGTGGCAACTTGTACATGACCTCCTTCTTTACGGTCAGATGCTTTTGATAAAATATTTATTGTGCCTCCAATTGAAGGTACGGCTACTTTTGAAGCTCCCATTCCTCTTTGTACTTGGATCGAGCTAGCCGCATCGGTTAATCCAGCCCAGTTTGACCAGTAGACATGACCATTTTCCATGTCATTTACTGGAATTCCGTTAATAAGAACTGCTACATTTTGATCACTAAAACCTCTCACGTTAATTCTACCATCTCCAAATCCTCCTCCTGTTTTTGTTGCAAATACGCCAGGTGATGATTTCAATATTTCAGGGAATTCCTGAGCACCTATTTTGGCTTCTATATCTGCTGCTTTAATTGTAGAAACAGCCACTGGTGTCTTTCTGTCTATTGCTACTGAAGCTATTACTTCGATTTCTTGAAGGCCTAGTGCCGAAGATTCCATTTTAACATCACTAATTGAAGTTTTTTGCCCTTCAACTACTGTTACTTCAATGTCAATTTCAGAAAAACCTATAAAAGAAATTTTTATTGTTTGCTTCCCTACAGGAACCTTATCAATAATAAACTGACCATCATAATCAGTTATTGTACCAAGTGATGTTCCTTGAACATATACACTTGCGCCAGGCAATGAGCTGTTAGCCTCATCAAAGACTTTTCCTGCAACAGTCCCAGTTTGAGCCATTGTAGAAAAACTCATAAAACAGCACATCGCTGCGATCAAATTGAGTCGTAAAATTTGTTTCATATTGTTTTAGTTTGTTGAAAATTCTGATTTCATAAATCGATGCAAATTAACTGATAATATCCAAACTCAAGAAGTACAGTGGTATTAAGTTTATATTAACAAGTGAATTAAATGTATCGCTGCATTCCTTCTATGTAAATTCCTATCTTTATTGACAAGAATGTCAATGTAAAACAACGAAAACTGCTTAAGTTCACATGCTTATTACCAACAATCCAGTTCCAATGAAAACCCTTTCAATTTGCCTTTTTTATTTTGTAATAACAAGTTTTTCTGCCCTCGCCCAGTCAACTGTAGATATTACTTATTATTTACCTTCGAATGTAACTTATGACTCAAAAATCCCCGCCCCATCGGACGTCATTGGTCATGAGGTGGGTGAATGGCACGTCAGCCACGATAAATTGGTGAGCTATATGTATGCGGTAGCGGAGGCTTCTGATAGGATAACCATTGAAGAAATAGGAAAAACCTATGAAGGGAGACCGTTATTAAATCTAATAATCACCTCTCCTGCAAACCATTTAAATTTGGCTGAAATAAAATCACAACACTTACTACTTTCAGACCCAGAAAAATCCACCTCCCTTAGTATAGAGTCAATGCCTGCAGTGGCATATTTAGGATATAGCGTTCATGGAAATGAGCCTAGTGGCAGCAACTCTTCGATGTTAGTGGCTTATTATTTAGCAGCTGCCCAAGGTGCGCCTATTGACAAGCTACTTAATGAAACGGTGATAATTATTGATCCTAGCTTCAATCCTGATGGTCTCAACAGATTTGCCAATTATGTAAATGCTAACAAAAGTAATCAGTTAAATACAGACCCTAACAACATGGAGTTTAACGAGCCTTGGCCAAGAGCTCGTACTAATCATTATTGGTTCGATTTAAATCGGGATTGGTTAGTGACACAACTTCCCGAATCACAGGCTAGAATCAAACAATATCAAAGCTGGAAACCCAACCTGCTAACAGACCATCATGAAATGGGTAGTAACAGTTCCTTCTTTTTCCAGCCGGGTATTCCTTCACGGAATAACCCATTGACACCCAAAAAGAATTACGAACTCACCCGAAAAATGGGGGAGTATCATGCCAAAGCACTTGATAAAATAGGGTCACTTTATTATACACAAGAAAGTTTTGATGATTTCTACTATGGAAAAGGCTCTACCTACCCTGATATTAACGGAGCAGTAGGTTTGCTTTTTGAACAGGCTAGTTCAAGAGGTCACGCTCGAGAAACAATTAATGGTGTTCTTACATTTCCTTTTACTATTAGAAACCAATTTACTACCTCGTTATCTTCATTAAAAGCCCTTAATGAAATGCGACTGGAGTTTCTAAGATATCAACGCGACTTTTATATAGATTCTTATAATCAATCGAAATTTTCGAACGAGAAAGCCATTGTTTTTGGCTCTACTGACAAATACAAAAATTATAGGTTGGCAGAAATCGTTAATAGACAAGGTATTCAGATTTATTATGCTAAAAATCCAACTACGATTAATGGTATTCGATATGAATCGGATGAAGCATTTGTTATCCCATTAGTACAACCTAAGAACAAGCTAATACAGGCCATGTTCGATACCAATACAAGCTTCCAGGATAGCCTATTTTATGATGTTTCGGCTTGGACACTTCCGTTGGCATTCAATGTGGACTATGCAGTACTCAACAGTAAGACCTACTCTCAAAATAATCTTGGTAATTCGTTTGACGCAACAAAACCCCCTCAAGGGAAACTCATTGGCGAGAATTCTAAATATGCCTATGTATTTGAATGGAATGGGTATTATGCACCCCGCTTATTAAATGAGCTACTCAAAAATGGCTATAAGGTAAAAGTTGCTAATGAAATATTTAATGCTGCCGGACGTAAATTCGAAAAAGGGTCAATATTAGTTCCTGTTGCTATGCAAAATAGGTCTGAGGAAAATATAGCAGAAACTTTAAAGGAGTTGGCATCAGAAAATGGTGTAGATATTTATTCCCTTTCTACTGGTCTGGATTATGAAGGAGTAAGTCTGGGGAGCCCATCCTTTGAAAATATTGAAAATCCTAAAGTACTACTTCTGGTAGGCGATGGAGTAAGTGGGTATGATGCTGGAGAAGTTTGGCATCAATTTGATCAACATTATGATATGAATTTAACATTAATGCCCATTGACGTTTTTAACAGAGCAGACATTGATAAATACAATACACTTATTATGGTGGATGGGAATTTTCAACCAATAAGTATTAGTGGGCAAGAGAAGCTTAAAAATTGGGTGCGTGATGGTGGTTTGATTGTGGCATCACAGGGAGCATTAAAGTATTTAGATAAAGTGGGTTTGGGTAAATATAAGTTCACGAAATCACAACAGCTAGATTCACTCAAAACTCGAAAGTATGAAGATATAAATGAGTTTAGGGGAGCTCAGCGAATAGGTGGCGCTATTTTTCAGACTAGAATAGACCGAACCAACCCACTTTTTTATGGATATTCCAATGATATACTGCCTGTTTTTAGAAACTCAGAAGACTTTCTTGAGAAGGCTTCTGGAGGCTATTCCAACCCCATGGTCTATACAGATAACCCTTTATTAAGTGGTTATATATCAAGTGAAAATCTGAATAGATTAAAAAATACTTCAGCCATTGGCATCTCATCTTATGGACGGGGCAGGGTAATCGGTTTTACCGATAATTTAAATTTTAGGGCATTTTGGTACGGCACCAACAAAGTATTTATGAATGCTATATTTTTTGGTAGAGATATTAACCGTGCTACTTCACGATAAATATATAACTTTGGTACAATTGCTTGAAAGATATTAAAATAGTACTTTGTACCCTGTAATTAACATTTGGCACAGTTTTAGACTGATATTATTAATGTTTCAAACATTATGAAAGAGTTATTTAAATACACTAGTTTGATTTTATTTTTAGCCTTGAGTCTACAGGTTTTTGGGCAAGGCGAGATAATTGATGATGTGAAAAATGCCATTAAAGCAGGTAGCTCCAAAGAAATAGCTAAATTTTTAAATTCTAATGTGGACGTCACACTTGACGGCAATATGCAGAGTTACAGCAAAACTCAGGCTGAATACGTGTTAAAAGATTTCTTGACTACCCACCCCCCTACTAGTTTCACCATTGTACATCAAGGTTCATCAAAAGGCGGATTGCCTTATGCCATAGGTCAGTATTTAAGTAATGGTGACACCTATCGAGTTTGGATGCGCATAAAAAATACAGACGGAGTATTCCGCATTCATGAAATAAGCTTTATTAAGGAGTAAGTGCATTTATTCCTTTAGTTTCA
This sequence comes from Fulvivirga sp., assembly GCA_048268855.1. Classification (GTDB taxonomy): domain Bacteria; phylum Bacteroidota; class Bacteroidia; order Cytophagales; family Cyclobacteriaceae; genus Fulvivirga. The sequence continues at coordinate 763,779 of JBLWUR010000001.1, read as the reverse complement.
ATAGTCATACTTTATATATTTCGCCAAATGCAATTAAATTATCTCACTGAAAAATCATTAAAAGAATTTATTAAATCAGCCTTAAAAGAAGATATTGGCGATGGTGATCACTCAGCCTTATCCTGTATTCCCGAAAACAAACAAAGTAAGGCACATCTTCTTATCAAAGACGATGGAATTCTTGCAGGAGTGGAGATGGCGGAAAGAATTTTTCATCAATTCGACCCTGAATTGAAATTGAGTATAATGATGACTGATGGCACTCCAATGAAAAAGGGAGATATTGCTTTTGAGGTAAAAGGATCGGCCCGATCAATTCTTACTACTGAAAGATTGGTACTCAATTGTATGCAACGCATGAGTGGAATAGCCACCTATTCACATTATTTGAGTTCATTAATATCAACCAGTAAAGCCCGTTTGCTAGATACTAGAAAAACGACCCCCAATTTTAGGATAGCTGAAAAATGGGCGGTGGCAATAGGTGGCGGGAAAAATCATAGATTCGGATTATATGATATGATCATGCTCAAAGACAATCATATCGACTATGCCGGTAGTATTAAAAAAGCTATCAGCGATACGAAGAAATACCTAAATAAGCTGGGGAAAACATTGGAAATCGAAGTAGAAACCAGAAACATTGATGAAGTTAAGGAAGTGATCGAAGCTGGTGGGGTTGATGTGATTATGCTCGATAATATGATGCCTTCAGTAATGAAAGAAGCTGTTGCACTTATTAACGGCCAATTTAGGATCGAGGCCAGTGGCGGCATAACAGAAAATAACATTGCAGAAGTTGCCGACTGTGGTGTGGATTATATTTCCATAGGTGCACTCACTCACTCAGTTCGGAGTAAAGATATGAGCCTTAAAGCCATTTAGAATAAATTTTATTGCAAAAATTCGCCAATTCAAGGCATAAATTGTCCATACCTTAACGTATTAACTTCAGATCAATTAAGTTTGCGGATATTTTATTTGAAGAACAATATATTTACTGAAATACAATGAATGTAAAAACGAAAAAGTACAAGTTGGAAAGTGGGACTTACATTAAATTAGCCTTGCTTGAAGTACTTAAACAACAGTGGTGGGTATCTCTTATCGTTTTAGCCATTTGCGCTGGTTATTTTTGGATTGCAAGTGCATGGTGGTTCATTGGTGCCGGTATCGGAGTAGTACTCTATCTCTTGTTTTGGTTGATTCAATTTGCGGGTGTAACGCAACTAGAGCAGTCAAAAATGCTCTTTGAAAAACTAGGATATGAAATTAATAGCCAACAGATTTTAGTAAAGTTGAATAGCAAACAAGGCATGCCAATCAAGTGGGATCAAATCAAACGTGGACGAGTAGGCAAAAATTATATTCTACTCATGGTAAATAAGGCACAAATGATTCATTTGCCTTTCAGAATTTTTAACTCTGACAACGAACGAAAATTTGTAGAAAGTATCCTGAAAAGAAAAGGTCTTATAAAATAAACCATGTTTGCTGACGACAATCATAAGTCAAAAAAGTTTTTGTCAGCTAAGGATGCCAAGTTAAAAGCAGGTGACTATTGCGCTTACCAAGAACGATCTCAACAAGAGGTCAGGAATAAGCTCTACCAATATGGATTGCATCAGAATGAAGTAGAACAAGTAATAAGTGAACTTATTACAGAAGGATTTATAAATGAAGAACGATTTGCAAGGGCCTACGTAGGAGGAAAATTTCGAATAAAGAAATGGGGCAGAATAAAAATAATCCAAGGACTGAAGCAACATAGGATTTCTGATTACTGCATAAAAAAAGGATTGCTGGAAATTGACGAGGAAGACTATTTAAGTACTCTCCGGAACTTAATAGAGAAGAAACGAGAGAATATTTCAAGTAGCTCCGCACCAATAATGAATAAAAAACTAGCTGCCTTTATGTTGCAAAAAGGTTATGAATCAAATCTAATTTGGGAGTTTCTTCGTAACTAAACTGATCATTCATTTATGTATTTTGAGCGACAATTAAGCAATTTTATATAACTTATAATGGTCAATTGAGTTTAAAGTCATAAATCAACATAAAATGAAGAGCCTCTTATTACTCATAGTTTGTACCCTTTGTATACATGGTGTTCAATCACAAAGTGCATCATATCGTGAGCATTTATTTAATACAAATAAAAATGTGGCCATTAGCGGATATGACCCTGTAAGCTATTTTAGTGATAAAGCGATGAAGGGAAATGTACAATGGAAATATTCTTATTTAGGCATTACCTACTTTTTCATAAACAAAGACAACTTAGAAAAATTTAAAACTGATCCGACTAAATACGAACCACAGTATGGAGGTTGGTGTGCCTATGCCATTGGAGATTCGGGAGATAAAGTAAAAATAGATCCTGAAACTTATAAAATAAAAGATGGTAAGCTATATCTATTCTACAATTTTCGTGGCACAAACACGCTGGAGTTATGGAACAAGGAGGAAGCGAGATTATTAAAACAAGCTGAAGCTAATTGGGCTAAAATTATTGAATAGCCAAGTATTTGAAATTAACATTAATCTATAATTGAACCAATGAAATTGAAAGAATCGTGCAAGGAGATTTTGAATCAGCTCAAAGCTGTTATCATAAATATAAATGATCAGGACTTTTCGAAACCCATACCCGTTTTGAACAATTCAACCATTGGTCAACATGTGCGGCACACACTTGAATTCTTTACATGTTTAATGGGTAATTTAAAAAGTGGTACCGTTAATTATGATAAGCGCGATCATGATAAAGTAATCGAAACTGACAAATTAATTGCTTTAGCTGTGATAGAAAATATAGGCGCTTTCCTTGATGGAAACGTTAAAAACATACCTCTTACTTTAGAAGCAAACTACTGCATTTCTGATAGTGAACTGACATTGATTAAAACTAACCTTTTTCGAGAATTAGCTTATAATTTGGAACATGCCATACACCATATGGCCATCATCAAAATTGGTCTCAAAGAGGTTGCTCCTTACATCTCTATACCCAATCACTTTGGGATAGCCGTTTCAACAATAAAATATCAGCGAGAAATACCAGTAATCTAATAGCCCTTTATGAATCTATTCAATAAGTTTTGGAGGAGTGATTTCCTTATTAAACTTAGACATTGGGAATATTGGCCTTTCTTTGTTGTCTACTGGCCAATCTTTGTGTATTATCTATGGTTAGTACTCAAATCACGATCGTTTTTCTATTTCACCGCTTCCAACCCTGGTATTGAGAATGGTGGAATGCTTGGTGAATCAAAGATCAAAATTCTAGATTTATTAGACGATGAAATCAAGCCAAAAACTCAAATTATTAGCGCCAAAAGCTGTGTAAACAAAACTCTTGAGGTGGTCAGAAAAAATTTCAGTTTCCCAGTAATATGTAAACCAGATATTGGCGAGCGTGGTTGGAAAGTTGAAAAGATCTATGACGAAAAGGCCTTAATAGATTATCATAATCAGATGAATGTGGATTATCTGGTTCAGGAATTCCTCAACCATCCCATAGAAATGGGAGTGTTCTATTACAGGTATCCTAATCAACCAAAAGGCAAAGTAAGTTCAGTGGTGATCAAAGAAATGTTGACATTGGTTGGGGACGGCCAATCCAATGTGAAAAAATTGATACTATCTAGTGATAGGGCTAAACTACAATGGGAAGTACTCAAAAATAGATATGCCGAAAGATTGAATGATGTACTATTAAGTGGACAAGCCATCGAATTGGTATCTATAGGAAATCATTCGAGAGGCACAAAATTCATGGATGGTAATTATCTTATCACCGATCAACTAAATGGTACATTCGATAAAATAAGTGAGCAGATTAAAGGGTTTTATTTTGGAAGATATGACCTGAAAGTAAATTCCGTTGAGGATCTATATCAAGGGAAAATTAAAATTATGGAGTTGAATGGAGCTGGGTCGGAGCCAAGCCATATCTATCAACCAGGATATTCACTGTTTAAAGCCTACAAGGTTTTGTTCCATCATTGGCGTGTATTATATGAGATAAGTTTGGCAAATAATAAATTGGGCATTCCATATTTAACTTTTAATGAAGGTTGGGCTGAGTATAAAAAAATAAAGTCGGTTGAAAAATGATGTTAACCTTCGGTATAGCTTTTATATTTAGTTATTTAGGATCAATCCCTCCAGGAGCTATTAATCTAAGCGTATTGCAGCTTTCCTTTCACAACAATAAGGCAGCAGCACTTAGATTTTCTTTAGCTGCGGCTCTAGTTGAATTTCCTTATGTATTAATAGCCTTGCAATTTGAAGGCTGGTTAACTTCAACACCGCTCATTGTAAATAATATCAAAATGGTATCCGCCATTGTGATGATTACTTTGGGAGTGATAAATACTATCGCTTATTTCAGAAGTTCTCCATCTCCGGTATTAAATAAATTAAGAGAAAGTGGGTTTAGGAAAGGGCTTATTATCAGTATTCTCAATCCATTGGCTATCCCTTTTTGGATAGGAATATCCGCCTATTTGCATCATCAACAATGGATTCTAATAAATAATTGGGAGGCTAAAGTATCTTTCGCTTTCGGTGTAGCGGTAGGAACATTTGGCTTACTTGCTACTTTAGTTTATTTCTCCAAAAAAATAAACTTTAACTTTCAAGAAAAAGGAGTTTTACAGCTTGTACCTGCAGCAATATTCTACCTACTTGGATTCTATGCACTATGGCAACTTATTGCTGTTTCATAGTTCCATCTAAGGACACCGGGGAGGGTTTAAATGTAAAAATCACTTTCTTCCCACTTATTTTCTCCAAAATAGGCCTTAAGATACTTTCAGCGTTCTGATTGGTTTGCTCAAGAATGCCTGAGTTCAGTGCAGCCCGTTTGATTTCATCCTCAGCACTTTTATAAGCACTCTGGATAAACTCCTTTTCATCTACCAGTGGGTTAGTTTCAAGTGAATAAATCCGAGTTTTACTCATATCTAACTTGTAATAACAAAGTTCAGCCGCTGGTAAGGCAATAAATATAGTATCTCCCATGGGGGATACATCTTTCTCCTTTATTTTGGTTAAATCTATGCAGCCAGCAGCTTCACCTATACTGATTAATGCTATTTTAGAATCGGGTCCAAGTTTGAATATTTTTAAGTATTCTTTACTTAGTTTTTTTACTTCCGTTATTTCCTTAAAATTATAACGTACCAGTTCCATCTTACCGATAGCCTCAATCTCTTGAACCAGTGTGTGATGAATTGTAACCACCTCATCATTTTGTGTCGGCTTAGAAAGGTAAATCCAAACACCCAAAATAAGGATGATCAGCCAGGGCAACACTTTTATTATTGAAATGAGAAGCTTCATAAATGATAGTTTATATTACTAATTTACGTCTTTTATGGTAGTAAAAATTCAGAGGCAATGCTATCTTTCTAAAAAATACATTATGTGGAATATCTGGATTGACACGGGTGGGACGTTCACTGATTGCCTAGCTACGGCACCAGATGGAAGTATAAAACGACTCAAAATATTGAGTAGTGGCGTCTTAAGGGGAAATATTGTTGATCAACTAAATCCTCTGTGTATTAAAGTTCAAATAAACTGGCCTGTAGATAAAGATATTTTTGAAGGGTATACCTTTAGGCAACTCAGCACTCATAGTACGTCAACCATAGATAAAATTGACTTTGCAAAAAGTGAAATCCATTTTAATGAGCCCATTGACATTGATCCACATTCTAATGGATTTGAAGTAACAGGTGGTGAAGAAGTCCCTATTTTGGCCAGTAGGTTAATAACAAATACAGGACTTTTTAACCCATTACCTGTTATCGCCATGCGACTAGGTTCTACTAAAGGCACCAATGCACTTTTAGAAAGAAAAGGAGCCAAAGTTGTGCTTATGGTAACCAAGGGATTTAAGGATTTACTTAAGATTGGTACACAGCAACGGCCAGAATTATTTGCTCTGAACATTAAAACCCCTGCCCCACTATATCATTCTGTAATTGAAATTGACGAACGAATAGATTGTGATGGTAATATCTTAACACCTTTGTCGCTAACCACGTTTCAGAAGCATCTTGATGATATGAAATCAAATGACCTTTCGGTGGCCATTGCACTTATCAACAGTTATAAAAATAGTGCACATGAAAATTTATTAGCTGAAGTACTCAAAGAAGAAGGAATCAATTACATAAGTGTTTCTAATGATTTATCATCAGCCATAAAAATTCTCCCGAGAGCACAAACTACGGTAGTCAATGCCTATTTATTGCCAATTATGTCAACTTACATTACGGGTATTAAATCAAAATTGGAAAAAGGAAACTTGAGGATAATGACAAGTGCGGGCGCTGTAGTGGAAAGTAGTGATTTCCATCCAAAAGATAGTCTATTGAGTGGGCCGGCAGGTGGCATTATCGGTGCCTCGTTAATTGGAAAGCAGAGCGGTGCACAAGACCTTGTCACCTTTGATATGGGGGGAACAAGTACGGATGTCTCTATCATCAACAAAACCGTAAATTTCACCTATGAAACGAAAGTAGGCGATGCTTATATTCAAAGTCCTGCTATTGATATAGAAACAATCGCTGCCGGTGGGGGCTCAATATGTACTTTTCAAAATGGTATGTTGCAGGTGGGGCCTGAAAGTGCCGGAGCTGATCCAGGTCCAGCCTGTTATGGAAACAACGGTCCTATAACCATCACCGATGTTAATCTACTGGCGGGTCGAATTGCCGAACATCAATTTACGATCCCCATCAATAAATCAAATTCAGAAAATGCGCTCAATGAACTATTGGAAAGGGTCAACACTTTTGATAAATCGACCATCACCAAAGAAGAGCTGATCTCATCAATACTAGACATTGCCAATGAAAAAATGGCGGCAGCAATCAAGAGTATTGCTGCGAAGAAAGGAACAGATATAAGCAAGTTAAGCTTGATGTCTTATGGCGGTGCAGGAGGTCAGCATGCATGTGACTTGGCACAGATATTAAAAATCAACAAAGTGATAGTGCCTTATGATGCCGGTCTGTTGAGTGCCTTTGGCATTGGGTCGGCTGATATTGATATCATAAAACAGCAACTTGTACTTAAAGATTTTTCTTCTTTTGACACTGAGCTAACCTCTTCATTGGAATCATTAAAAATTTCAGCCATTGAATCCCTGATTAGCCAAGGTTTTAATAGGAATGACATAATTATCAAGCATCAATTTTTACATTTAAGATTAAAAGGCCAAGAATCAACAATAGAATTAGACACCATCAATCACCCATATGATATAGAAGCTGAATTTAAGAAAGCTTATGTCTCCCTTTACGGCCATTGGATTGACAACCTTCCACTAGAAGTAGAATCGATAAAGTTGGTGGCCAGTGTTCCAAATAAAATTGCCGAACCAATAAATAAATCGGATTTTAATAAATGTAAACCCATCCCTGTTCAAACGGCACAAAGTCTTGTCAATGGGCAATTCATCGACACACCATTATTCATTTGGGAGCAAATTCCATTTGGATCAGCCATCAGTGGTCCCGCATTAATCATCAGTGAAAACTGTACTGTTTATGTAAAAGATTCATGGCAATTTGAATTGAACGAACTCAATAATGGAGTGTTAACGCAACGGGTTGAAGATCAAAAAATGTTAACTATTCCTGTGGAGGCAGAAAGAACTCTCTACCTCAACCGATTTAAAAGTGTAGTTGAACAAATGGGCGCTGTGCTTGAACGTACCTCATTTTCTGTCAATGTTAAGGAACGGCTGGATTTTTCATGTGCATTATTAAATGCAAACGGAGAATTAGTTGTAAATGCTCCTCATATTCCAGTGCATTTGGGTAGTTTGGGTGTATGCGTCCGTTCTGTATGTGAATATATTACACTAAAAAAAGGTGATATCGCCATTACAAATCACCCGGGTTTTGGTGGTTCTCACTTACCCGATATCACACTAATAAGTCCCATTTATTTTAAAGATGAATTAATTGGGTATGTGGCTAATAGGGCACATCATGCTGAAATAGGAGGAAAGACTCCAGGATCTATGCCCACAGATGCTACCAATTTATTTGAAGAAGGAATTGTGATTTACCCACAATTATTAATAGATGCAGGTAAGGAGAAATTCAGTGCAATTAAAAATATCCTATTGGCTGGATCCCATCCTACCCGATCCATCGATGAAAATCTAGCAGATTTAAGAGGAGCCATTGCTTCCATTAACTCTGGGATAAATAATGTACTTCAAATGTGTGAAGAATTTGGCAAGAATACCATTGTAAACAACATGCAGCGATTAATGGATCATTCGGATCAATTACTACTCCAACAGGTAGAAAAAATGGAAAAAGGAAAGTTTCAAGCATCTGAACAGCTCGATGATGGTAGTCTACTGAATGTGGCAATTAATATAAAATCTAGTGGCCTTACTTTTGACTTCAGTGGTAGCAGTCCCGTACACCCATTTAACCTAAATGCCACTGAGGCTATTGTAAATAGTGTAATACTTTATGTACTGCGATTATTGGTTGATGAAAATATTCCGCTTAACGAGGGGTTAATGAAACATGTCAAATTAATTCTGCCCACTGGATTGCTTAATCCTAATTTTAATATTGATAACCCACCAGCAGTGGTTGGCGGTAATACTGAAGTAAGTCAACGTTTAACTGATACTCTTTTAAAATGTTTCGGAATGGGGGCATGCAGCCAAGGAACGATGAATAATTTGTTGTTTGGCAATAGCAAATTTGGCTATTATGAGACTATATGTGGAGGAACTGGTGCAGGAAATGCTTATAATGGACACGATACCATACATCAACATATGACCAATACTAGGATAACGGATCCTGAAATCATTGAACTTAGATATCCAGTGCGTTTAAATAGATTTGAAATCAGAAATGGATCTGGGGGCAGTGGAAAATATAGTGGAGGTAATGGAGTGATTCGAGCATTTACTTTTTTGGATACCCTCACACTTACTTTACTGACTCAACATCGTAAAATTGCGCCTTACGGCCTAAATGGAGGTTCTGATGGCCAACATGGTATTCAATATCTAATTAGGAAATCTGGTGTAAAAGAAGATTTAGATGGGATAGCTCAAACTCAAGTTTATAAGGGTGATCAACTTACAATAGAAACACCTGGCGGTGGGGGTTATGGGTCAACCAAATAAAGTAGTCCCTTCCTCACTTACTTCTACAGTTATTTGTCGACCACATGGCATAGCCAAGTGATAGGCTTCATGACCGACAGGAAAGCCAAAGGCGATTGGTCCGCTGAATAAACCAGAATACTCCAGAATAAGCTCCTCTATATTTTTACCATAGGGAATACTAGTATCTTTCATTTGAGAGAAATCACCAATAATTAGCCCTTTGATCTCATTTAATTTTCCCGATCGCTTTAGTTGATTGAACATTCTGTCCACTTTGTATAGGTATTCGTCAATTTCCTCAACAAATATTATTTTCCCTTTTGTATCAAGTTCAGTGCTTGTAGCTAAACTATCCACTAGTAAGGATAAATTCCCACCTATGAATTCTCCACTTGCTGTTCCTGCCCTATTATTTTCATTAGCATTGATATTGTAATTTATTGATCCCTTGAAGAGCAAATTCTTCAAACTATCTATAGATTTATCCACACCGTCATATTCAAACTGAACGGGCATAAGTCCATGAATACTTTCGATTCCTGATTGTTGCAATTTCAAATGAAGGGCAGTAATATCGCTGAAACCAATTACCCACTTCGGCTGATTCAGCACAGAACTTAAATTTATTTTATCAATAATTCTGCTCATTCCGTAACCACCTCGTGAACAAAATACAGCCTTAATATCATGATCGTCCAAGGCCCCTTGTAAATCGTTGAGTCGATCTTTATCAGTACCTGCAAAATATCCATGTTTATTATAAACATGATCTCCAAGCACCACCTCCAACCCCCAGGAAGTTAATGTTTGCTGTGCATTAACAAGTTGATCCGGGGTAATCATACGCGATGGAGAAACGATGGAAACCTTATCACCCAGTTTTAAAAGTGGTGGACTAATCATTCGGTTAATATAATAAAAAAGGCTTTCCCAATTAGGAAAGCCTTAATCAATTTAATAATGTGCTACTTAATTTGAAGGAGCAGGTGTGATTCCCATTTTTTTCAATACCAAATCAGAAATATCGTATTTCTCATCAGCATAAAGTACCACGTCAATTCCACCAACTTGTCCATTCAATATGTGAGTATAACCATTTTCTTTGGCTACTGCTTCGATGTTATTTCCAACTTTAGTATAAAGAGGTTCCATTAAAGTGGAAGTTTTCTTTTGCATTGAAGCCTGGGCATCTTGTTGGAATTTCTGAATTCTTTGCTCAAGTTGTGCTAATTCAGTTTCTCTTTCATTTTTAACTGCATCTACCATAGTTGCTGCACCTTGTTGGTAAGCCTGCAATTTTTGCTGGTACTCCTGATACTTGGCCTGTAATTGATTTTGTAGTTGAGTATTGTGAGCTTGTAGTTCAGATTCCACTTGCTTGGATTCTGGCATTTGGCCCAAAATATAATCAACATCTGCATAGCCAATTTTCATGGTGGTTTGTGCAATTGCTGCACTTCCCAACATTAAAAATGCTACAATCGCTAGTAAAAATTTGTTCTTCATCATTTCTTTTTAATTAACTGTACTACTCTATTTAACAACATCATTGGGATCACCAAGACCCAATTCATCTAAAACATAATCGGTATAATCATGTCGTGGATCAGTGTAAATCATCACCAAATCCCCGGATTTATCAAACATAATGGCGAGCCTTTGCTCTTTACATACTCGCTCTACTGCATCAAAAACCTTGTCTTGAACAGGTTTTATCAATTCTTTCTTTTTAAGGAAAAACAGGCCTTCGAAACCAAAAATCTTCTTTTGGTAATCTTTGAGATCTGTTTCTTTTTTAGCTATCTCAGCCAACCTTTCCTTTTTCATATCAGCAGTCAAAAGTACCTCTTCTGCCTGCAACTCATTATACATGGCCTTCAAATTTCTAGACATTTCCTGAATTTCTTCCTGCCATCCCATTGACAGTTTATCAATTTCAGTTTGTGCCTCTTTATATTCTGGCATTTTGCTCAGTACATAGTCGGTATCTACGTATCCAAACTTTTGTGCATGCACAATACTCAACGAAAACAGTGCCAAAAATAAGAATATTAGTTTTTTCATGCCAATTACCTGATTTGTTGTCCAATAGTAAAGTGGAATTGTGCTCCACTTTTTTGAGTACTGCCAGGCAATGTATCAAATCCATAACCCCAATTGATTCCTATTAACCCAAATGCTGGCATGAATATTCTTGCCCCAAATCCTGCAGAACGATAAACATCAAACGGATTAAATTGATCAAAATTGCCCCAATTATTTCCTCCTTCAGCAAATACAAATCCGTAAATAGTTGCAGCCTGACCAGTAGTAACTGGATATCTTAATTCGGCTACGTATTTATTATACACCACTCCGCCTCTCAGTTGGTTTGGATTAATAGCTGTGGGAACCGGAGTAATAGAATTGTTTTCATACCCTCTTAAACCAATAACATCATTGCCTAATAGGAAATTCTGACCTGCAAGTCCGTCACCTCCAAGTGTAAATCTTTCAAATGGACCTATTCCCAAGTTGTCGGAATAAGAGCCAATAAAACCAAAGTGCATCCTGGTTTCCAACACCATTTTACCAATCAACTTTGTATAATAACTGGCATCAAACATCCATTTATGATATTCAAGGAACCTGTACTTATCCGAATTTTGCCTATCCCTAATTTCAGCACTCACTCGATTTTCAAAATTTTCTGGCGATCGTTGACTAAATGGATCTTCATTTTCAATAGCAAATTTGTTGTCAATATCCGTGCGTACTTGATCTTTTTCGGAATCATTTAGTATCCAGAAATTTTCGTCTCTAAATGAAGAATAGGGCGGTGTTAGAGCCAAACTTAACGATACCGATGAACCACTGGTTGGGTACATAGGATTGTCGATACTATTTCTTGACAAGGTAGAATTAAATACAATACTATTGGCATTACCATTTGAAAATCCTAAACCACCCCCTAAGTAATTATCAAGGGAGTATACCAAATAGGAGATAGAATTTGTCAGGGTAAAGTAATTATCTGGCCATTCCAATCTTCTACCCAAGCCCACCGTTACGCTTTTCACTTTTAATGATGCATCATAGTCATTACGGGATGAAGGGAACGTTTCATTGCGTCCATCACCATCCAGATCAGTACCATATCGTGCTCTCTGTACTGAATAGTTAAACCCAACTGACAATGAAGTAGGCTTCTTCCCACCCAGCCATGGTTCGGTGAACGAGAAGGAATAACTCTGGAATTGACGACCATTGGCCTGTGCACTCAATGACAGTTTTTGTCCATCTCCTACAGGTATAGGAGTAAATTTACCATTGATCATATTCCTCAATGAGAAGTTATTAAGCGTTAACCCTAAAGTACCGACAAAACCATATGATCCTCCCCAGCCTCCAGAGAGTTGGATCTGATCATTAGATTTTTCAACTAGATCCCATTTTATATCTACTGTACCATCTGCCGGATTTGGAAGTGGGGTAGGTGTTATTTGTTGTGGATCAAAATAGCCTAATTGAGACAATCTCTGCTGAGTCCTAATAATATCTGACCTACTAAATTTTTCTCCTGGAACCGTATATAATTCCCTTCTTATCACGTGATCACGTGTACGGTCATTACCTGCTATAATTACGTTTCTGATGGTAGCTTGTTCACCTTCATAAATTCTCATCTCTACATCAATAGAATCTCCTACAACAGCTACTTCAATAGGATTTACCCTAAAAAATAGATAGCCATCATCCATATAAAGGCCGCTAATATCTGGCCCCTTCGGGTTAAAAGTTAATTTTTGATCAATCAGTTCTTTATTATAAACATCTCCTTTTTCAATAGCCAACACTTTATTTAATGTAGCCGAAGTATGAAGGTAGTTTCCCGTCCAGATAATGTTCCTAAAGTAATACTTGTGCCCTTCAAATACTTTAAACTTAATATTGATTGATCTTTCATCATGAGCAACAATTGTATCGGAAAGAATCTCAGCATCTCTATAGCCTTTTGAATTGTAATAATTTATGATACTTGCTTTGTCTGTTTCATAGTCAGACTTAACGAACTTCGAAGATTTAAAGAAGTTCAGTTTTATATTATCATTAACATATTCCTTAAGTTCTTTGCCACTTACTGTATAAGATGAGTCTACAAATTCAACCACTTTAGAAGGTTTGAATCCAAAAACCAATTCAGCAGCTCTTTTAAATAATGAAATTCTAACATGCTCATTTGTAGATTTCATCTTAGATTTTAACTTGTTGTCTGTCACATTTTCATTTCCATCAAATGAAATTTTGTTAATCCTAACTTTGGCTTTAGGATTGACGACTATCTTGAGCTTCAACCCATCGGTATTTAGAGTATCAACTTGTTGTACTACTTTAACTTCGGCATTAAGAAATCCCTTTTTAACATAATGATTTTTAACAGTTATTTCAGTATTACGAATTATAGCGTCAGTAAGAATTCTTCCCCTTATTAGGTTTAAATCTTCCCTGATTTGAGATTCACGAGATTTTTTTACCCCTTCAAAAGAAAACCCAGTCAATCTTGGCCGTTCGGCTAGCTCTATATTAAGGAAAACTTTATCTTCTTCAATTTTATCAATAGAAATGGATACATCACCAACCAATCCATGCTTCCAAAGTCTTTTAATGGCTCCACTAACTTCATCACCTGGAATATTTACTTTGTCACCGATTTTAAGGCCTGTAAGTGATATCAATGCATTTTTATCAAGCACTTTTAAACCTGTTACTTCGATCCCGGCAATCACATATTCCTTTGGGTTGGAGTAATTTAAACCTCCTTCTTCCTCTTGTGCACTACGCTTACGAAACTGGCCATTGACATCAATCGCAAATGCACACAAAACCAACAAAAACAAAAATTTCTTCATTCAATCAAGATTTCACTTGTTCACTTATTTTTCCAAACCTTCTCTCCCTATGTTGATATTCAACAATCGCCTCATGAAGGTCATTCTTTCTAAAATCGGGCCATAATGTTTTAGTAATATAAATTTCAGTATAGGCCAACTGCCAAAGCAAAAAATTACTTATTCTCATTTCGCCACTCGTTCTGATCAATAATTCTGGATCAGGAACATTGCCAGTCATAAGAAACGAACGAAATACATTGTTATCTATTTCATCAACTGTATACTCATTATTAGCAACTGCAATAGCTATCTTTTTGGCTGCCTCCACTATTTCCCATCTTCCACTATAACTCAAGGCTAATATCAATGTTAACCCATCATTGTTTTTGGTAGCTTCCATTGCTTCTGACAATTCCTTTTGACAATTAATAGGCAAATGTTTTAAGTCTCCTAAAGCCTCTAGTTTTACATTATTTTTATGCAGGGTGTTGATCTCATTCTTTATTGTATAAACAAGTAGTTGCATAAGCCCCTGAACTTCATCTTGAGGGCGAGACCAATTTTCTGTTGAAAACGCATATAAAGTCAAGTATTTTACTCCCAATTCAGCACAACCTTCAGTGACTTCACGAACTGCTTTTATAGCATTTTTATGCCCAAATATGCGTGCAGCACCCTTTCCCTTTGCCCATCTTCCATTGCCGTCCATTATTACGGCAATGTGTTCTGGTAGGTTGTCGGAATCAATATGTATATCAGAATTTACCACAGAGGCGCAAAATTAACCTATTTATGGGAACTATTGGCATCATAATTAATACTATCGCCTATAATTTTTCTTATAAGGATTTGTTGGACAAGGTATGGTGTAAAAAGAGTAAGTCAATGATAAACCAATAAAGAAATAATGATCATTGTCAAAAGCATTTCCATAGTTGTAATCCTTTATTATTCCATCTCCTGAACTTACATTGTCCAGATAATCAAAAAATGTTTTTCTAGCTCCAAATTCAATACCTGCGTACCATTTAGGATTGAGTACATACTTAAAGCCGAGTCCAAAAGGGATGGCTGGTTGCAGATTGCTGTATTCTGCAGGTTTTTCGTCCATTCCCGAAACACCGAATATAGCAAGTCCACCAAACAAATAGGGTGTCCAACGAATGTTCGAGTTTTGTTCTCGCCACTTTAAAAAATGATATTCAAATACCGTGGATACTTCAAAAAGAAATATATCAAAGCTAGCATTTCTGTTTTCAGCAAATGGGTCTATGGGGGTGCTGGAGTCACTGGCTCCAATCTTTCCAGCTGTTATACCTACCCTAAAACTTAATTCTTTATTTAAATTTGATCTGTAAAAGACGGTTCCTGCTGGTTTAATAGACTTAATGCTAAAGCCGCGGGAAAGATCTCCAATATACTTAAATCCCCCTATTCCAAATCCAACTTCTGTCTCCTGAGCTTGAGTTGAATAGGAGACTAACGAGAAGATCAATAAAAGGAAAAAAGGAAAGCCTTTTATTTGCCTTCCTTTAAATATCATATTCAATTTTGCTTTACGCATACTATCTGAATTTCGCTCTAGTAAAAGTAGCGCCTATTATATAGGCCACTTTTATGCTTGTAACGAAATAAACGTCATTATCTTTTTTATTACCTCTAATATTATCTCTGAATTCACTACCGTATCCATTTATGACATTATAACTCTGTCCATCTCGACCTATAATAGTCATTGTACTCACATCACCAATTTCACGCACCTCACCTTTTTCAGCTGAGGTTGGATTTAGAGATCTATCTGCCATGTAACGAGCCAACTCTGCATTTGAACCTGTAAAAACACCAGGGTCAACATAGTTTTGACTCACATCGTCAAGGTAATCAGTAAAGGTATATCTTATACCAAATTCAAGTGATACATCAAATACTTGATTAAGTCTATATCTTGCTCCTATACCAAATGGTATTGCTAATTGAACTAATTTATATTGCTTAATACCAGAATTTACATCGGTATCTAACAACTCAGCATTCTGCCCCTCTGTTCCCAATGGCTTTAAATCTACCCATGTGCCTGCTTCTGGTAAGCCACTATCATCGGCCACATAGGCCTGTGGATTATGATGAAATACGGTAATGCCAATAAATGCATATGGGGTAAATTGTAACCTACTTATGTAAGATGATTCATTCTTATATAAGTCAAATACTCCTACAATGGTTAATTCCTTAATTCTATTTCTGAAACTCAGATTTCTTATATATCGTGGAGCGTCATCTTTAGAGCCTTGGTCAGCTGACTTAAAATCATCTCCTCGAATGGTCCCATAGGTAAAAGAACCTCTTAAGCTATATCTAGGACCAAATCTATGTCCAAAAAACACCCCGATTCCCGGTCTGGTAAAACTAATATCAGTACTCGCTAAACCTGCTGAGGGTGATAGGTCTCCAAAATAATTAAATGCATTGACAGAAACTCCGATAAAGTTGTACTTCTTATCTTTAGTGAAGTTTTGTTTTTTTCCTTTGAAATTGGACATTCTCTTATTATTCTTTCGAACATTCTTTCTGTTTATTTGAGAAAATGAAGGAGCTGTTATCCCCAGAATAAGAAGAAGGATAAACCCAAAAATAAAATGTCGTTTAGTAATCATTTGATAACCAATTGTTTCAGATAGTAATACCTATTAAAGATCAAAAGTAAACATTAAATGTGCAATTTAAAATTAATTTCTTACGTCAAGCCCCCAATTAAGTTTTTGACGTAACGTCTTGAAGTAATTATTGTCCTCCAACTGAATAAGTTTGATTGTAAAATCAGCCTTCTGTACTCTCAGTTCGATACTATCATCAACGGTTGCCAACCTGCTATCAAGAGAGACGAGAAAATTCTTACCTCTCCCCTCTATTGTAAAGGAGAGTTTTGATTTATCCGGAACAACTATTGGCCTTACTGTTAAATTGTGAGGGCTAACCGGTGTAATAATAAAATTATCAGAATGTGGCAAAACTAATGGCCCACCGCAACTAATGGAGTATCCTGTAGAACCTGTTGGGGTAGATACTATGATTCCATCGGCCCAGTAAGAATTTAAAAATTCTCCATTAATATAAGCGTTTACGACAATCATTGATGTGCTATCCTTCTTTCTTATCGCAAAATCGTTGAGGGCAAAATTAAAACCATTGAATAATTTATCATTTGCCTCCAGTGCTATTAAAGAACGTACATCCAATGAGTATTTACCATCAAGTAAATCTCTCAGGGCGCTATCAATATTTTCGCGGGCTGTAGTAGCTAAAAAACCTAGTCTACCCGTGTTGACCCCAAGAATTGGTACATTTTTATCTCCTACATGAGTTATGGCATCAAGTAACGTTCCATCTCCTCCTAAGGTAATAAGCGCGTTTAATGAATTAAGGTTATCGCCTTTGGCATAATTCTGAGAATTTTCAATAGCGATATCATTCTTATTCAAAATTTTCTGAAATGAGTCAGAAATGACTATTTCAACACCGTTTTGTTGGAGATTTTTTAGTACATGTTGAATGAACTGTACATTATCTGGGCCAAATTGTTTGCCATGAATACCAATTTTCATAAAAGAGAATTAAATATCAAGGTATTTTAAAAGCATGTCAATTCGCTCTTTTTGTTCCTCCACAATTTTAGTCTCCTGAAATCGGCCTATTATTTTATAACTAAAACGATCTAGGGTTGCAATAATGGTCGTTAAATCCAAAGTATTGATTTTTAATGTCACCCTTAATTTTGATGCATCAAGCTCGTCTTCTATTACACTGCTACTTAGTATCTTGGCATTATTTTCTTCAATATGTCTACTGATTTCAGATAAAGAATAGTCAATTTGGTTAATTGATAATACCAATATGCTACCAGCCATTTGAACTGCAGCAGATTGGGCGAAAGCTGTTATGGTATCCCTCACGGTAATTACGCCAATGTATTTCCCCTCTTCATCTACAACACCAACCATTTTTGCTCCGTTATCAGCCCCTATTTTAAGAACATCATAAAAATGGGAATTTTTAGAAACTACACAGTTCAAATGTGCCAATTCAAATTCTGCTACTGGTTTGTCAACGTCATTCAATTCCAAAATCATTTCTTCAGTGAGAATGCCTTTGAATTGTTCATTGTCCACCACTGGTAATTCATTAGAACGTAATTCTTCCATCCAAAGAATGGCCTTGTGGGCATCATCTTTGAGCTTCAGTGGGGGTATCATATGATTTATTAATTCCTCAGCTATCATGTCCATTCTCTTCTAAAAATTTATTTAGAATTACATTAAATTTCCCCGGATGCTCCATCATAGGAGCATGACAACATTTATCAATAAATTGTAATGTTGAATTTGGTATCAACTTATTGAATTCATGTCCAACATGTGGAGGGGTAATTGTATCATTTAGCCCCCAAACCAACAATGTAGGTTGTTTTATCTTCGGTATTTCTTTAGCCATATTATGCCTTTGTGCTGACTTTGCTATTGCAACTATCCTAAGACATTTTGGAATACTTTTAGTAGTTTCAAATACTTCCTCAATCAGTTCTTTGGTGGCCGTTTTTGGATCGTAAAAAGTATATTCTATTCTTTCTTTTATGTAATCATAACTCCCTCTTCTAGGGAATGATCCTCCCATAGAGTTTTCAAACAAACCGGAACTTCCAGTGAGTACCAGGCTTTTTACTTTTTCAGGATTTGAAAGTGTATACATTAAGGCCACATGTCCCCCAAGTGAATTCCCTATTAATGTCATCTTGGTAAATCCTTTCAATGCGATAAATTTTTCAATAAACTTCTGAAGACCTTCAAGACCAGCTTCCCTAATAGGCATTTCATAAATAGGCATCAATGGAATAACTACCCTAAAATTAGGGCTGAATTTTTTTACTACCTCCTCCCAGTTGCTTAACGCACCAAATAATCCATGTAGTAAAAGTAAAACCTCTCCTGCACCTTCGTCTATGTACTTAAATTCCTTTTCTTCTTTAACTACTAATGCCATTCGTTCCTTTTTAGTTGATACAAAGTAAACAAAAATGAGGAATTAAATTCCTAACTTGTTATAATCTATCCAATTTTTAAGTAGGCGCAATCCATATTCTGTAAGTGCTGCTTCGGGATGAAATTGTAACCCCCAAATAGGTAGTCTTTTATGCTTAACGGCCATAATTTGATCCCCATTTCCTCTAGCAAGTATTTGGAGCTCTCCTTCCTCGGATTCTTCCAATATTAAGGAATTGTATTGTACTACATTGAAATCTAAGGGAATTCCATTAAAAATAAAATCAGCCCCATGTCTAACATTTGTAATTTTTCCATGTCTTGGTTTTGGGGCCTTAACCAATTTCATCCCAAAGTATTCTCCGATTGCCTGATGTCCAAGGCAAATTCCAAGAATTGGTATTTTATTATGATATTCATTAATTAATGCCATTAAACAACCCGCCTTGCTTGGAGTTTGTGGACCAGGGGATATAACAAGTGCCTCAATAGACTTCGCCTTTATAATTTCAATCGACACATCATTTCTAACCACTTCACAATTAATGTCAAGTTGAGCAAAATAGTCGACTAGATTGTAGGTGAACGAGTCGAAATTATCAAGAAGTAGTACCACCGCTGAGCATCTGTTGAATATGGTCAAACAAATCATGTGCAAATGGCATTAAGCCAGAACAATAGTCTACTACAGTAGGGGCAAACGATAATAAATAGCTATACAAAATCGAATTTTCACGCCATTCTTGTGAAAATTCGATACCAAAGGAGCTGGTAAGCCAAAGTAAAATGCTGATGGCAAAAGCCCATTTCACAACTGACAATAAAGCCCCTGCTAAATTGTCAACAGACCCCAGTAAAGTCAGGTCAATTATTTTCTTAACAAATCGACCTATAAGGTTTACGATCAAAATGATGCCTATGAAAATAACAATGAAAGAAATATAAGGTAGAATATTTCCACCAATGTCGAAATACTTATCTAACATCTCCATGCCCCAATGCATGAGTTTAAATCCCCCAATAATGGCCAGTACAAATGAAATAATAGCTATTATCTCAAGCACAAACCCTTTCTGATAGCCACGATAGGCACCAAAAAGCAATGGGGCAAGAAAAATGAAATCTAACGTGCCCAACTAACCAGCCAATAAAGATTTTACAAGCTCTGATATCTTTTTGCCATCAGCTTTTCCAGCCATTTCCTTTGAAGCTCTGCCCATTACTTTCCCCATATCCTGTGGTCCAGAGGCACCCACTTCGCTGATAATTTGTTTAAGTTGGTTAGTTATCTCTTCGTCAGACATTTGTTTTGGCAAATATTTACTAATAATCTCCAACTCAAACAATTCCTTTTCAGCAAGGTCATTTCTTCCTTCTTTCAGGAATATATCCGCAGAGTCTTTACGTTGCTTTGCTTGTTTGGCCAATAATTTCATTTCGACATTTTCATCGATGCCATCACCTGCTCCTTTTTCTGTTTCTGCTAATAGTATAGCTGACTTAATGGCGCGCAATGCGTTTAGCTCTTCTTTTTTTCTTTGAAGCATGGCTTGCTTAATGTCATTGTCAATTTGTTGCTTTAGACTCATCTATAATTATGTTTATGATCAATTCGTTTAATTTGTGCTTTACACATTCCAAATTTATAAAATATAGCAATGCCCATGACCCGCTTGAGTGTAAATATTAACAAAATAGCCACATTAAGAAATGCCCGTGGAGGTAATAATCCTGATTTGATCAAAACAGCATTGGATTGTGAGCGATTTGGAGCACAGGGAATTACTGTACATCCACGTCCTGATGAAAGGCATATAAGATACGATGATGTCTTTGAATTGAAAAAAGTAGTTACCACTGAATTTAATATAGAAGGATTTCCTGATCAAAGGTTTATGGATATGGTACTGAAAGTAAAGCCTGCTCAAGTTACGCTGGTACCTGACGCGCCTGATGCCATTACTTCTAATGCTGGTTGGGACACCGTTAAGAACAAAACCTTTTTAAAGGAAGTAATTGGCGTGCTTAAGAAAGGTGGCATTCGTACATCCGTATTTATTGATATTGATAATAAAATGATAGAAGCCGCAGCTACTATAGGAGCAGACCGAGTAGAACTTTATACAGAAGCGTATGCAATACAATATCTTGTTGACAGGGCATTGGCAATCAAACCATATATTAATGCAGCTGAGGTAGCACAAAAAAATGGGTTAGCCCTTAATGCAGGACATGACCTTGACTTAGACAATCTTCGATATTTATGTGAACGGATTCCTTCCATAGAGGAAGTTTCCATTGGTCATGCACTTATTTGCGATGCCCTATATCTAGGCTTGGAAAATACCATACGAATGTATTTAAGGGAAGTGGGATATTAACAAAATCATTCAATTGAACTTTATTATAATTAATTAATAAGATGATTCAAGTCAAATAATCAGATGACTTGAAGTCATCCGATGAATAAAGGTCTTCGCGTATTCCGATGAATAAATTATATATTGTTAATCTCTTAGGCTTGCCCTATTTTTGCGCTTCATTTTTTATAGTCCTCTTATGAAACGCGATAACATAATTTTTGATTTAATAGCCAAAGAAAAAGCAAGACAACAATCAGGCATTGAGCTAATAGCCTCTGAAAATTTCGCCTCACCACAGGTGATTGAAAGTATGGGCACGGTGCTAACCAATAAATATGCTGAAGGATTGCCCGGGAAGCGCTATTATGGTGGTTGTGAAGTGGTGGACGAGATAGAGCAACTGGCTATTGACAGAGCTAAAGAATTATTTGGCGCCTCATGGGCCAATGTGCAACCCCATTCAGGTGCACAGGCCAATGCAGCAGTTATGCTTGCCGTTTTAAAAGCTGGGGATAAAATTTTAGGTTTTGATCTTTCTCATGGTGGTCACCTTACGCACGGATCACCAGTCAATTTTTCTGGAAAATTATACCACCCCACATTTTATGGGGTTGAAAAAAGCACCGGGTTGATTGATTTTGATGAAGTGATAAAAACTGCAAAAAAAGAAAAACCGAAATTGATTATTTGCGGAGCTTCAGCCTATAGCCGTGATTGGGACTATGAAAAATTGCGTCAAGCAGCTGATGAAGTAGGTGCTTTGCTATTAGCAGATATTTCTCATCCTTCAGGCCTTATCGCACGTGGACTATTGAACGACCCATTAGAATTTTGTCATATTGTTACTACTACCACACATAAGACTTTGCGTGGGCCAAGAGGCGGAATGATTATGGTAGGTGATAATTTTGATAATCCATTCGGCCTAAAAACACCTAAGGGTGAGCTAAGGAAAATTTCATCCGTTTTAGATTCTGGTGTTTTTCCTGGTACTCAAGGTGGTCCGCTCGAGCATGTTATAGCTTCCAAAGCTATTGCATTTGGCGAAGCACTTGGTGATGACTATATGAAGTATGTGGTACAGGTTTCTAAAAATGCCAAAGTAATGGCGCAGGCTTTTGTTGACAAAGGTTATGATATTATCTCTGGTGGAACTGACAACCATATGATGCTGATAGATTTAAGATCTAAGGAGCTGACGGGTAAATTGGCAGAAAACACGCTAATCAAAGCAGATATTACCATCAACAAAAATATGGTGCCTTTTGACGACCAGTCACCGTTTGTAACTTCGGGTATGCGTATAGGTACTGCTGCTATAACTACAAGGGGAATGGTAGAAGCAGACATGACTAAAATCGTTGACCTAATAGACAAGGTACTCATGAACCATGACAATGATCAGGTGATTGAAGAGGTGAAGTCAGATGTGAATAACTGGATGAAAAACTTTCCTCTTTACAAATAGTGACCAAATACCTAGATCAGCCGGAAGGAAAAGAAATGTCATTTCTTGACCACCTTGAAGAGCTCAGGTGGCATTTAATACGTGCTGTTATAGCCATTTTTATCTTTAGTATTGCAGCTTTTATTTCAGTAGATTTTGTATTTAATACTGTTATTTTTGGTCCTGCCAAAGTAGATTTCTGGACCTTCAGAATGCTTTGTAAACTAGGCGACTTGGTTCATTCTCCTGCACTTTGTATCGAAACACTTGACTTCAAACTACAAAGTAGACAAATGACGGGGCAATTTACCATGCACATCACCTCTTCATTTGTAATTGGTCTAATCGTAGCATTTCCTTATGTGTTTTGGGAATTTTGGAGGTTTGTAAGTCCTGGTTTACAAATGACAGAAAAATCCATTTCACGAGGGGCTGTGTTTTCAGTTACTGTTCTATTTACTCTAGGTGTCATGTTTGGTTATTTCATAATGGCACCCTTAGCGGTAAGTTTTCTTTCGGGTTACCATGTAAGTGATTTAGTGCATAATGAATTTGATATCACCTCTTATATTTCCACATTGTCCTCGTTGGTGCTAGGCAGTGGTCTACTATTTCAATTACCTATAGTTGTCTATTTCCTGTCAAAAATAGGAATAGTAACGCCAACCTTGATGCGCAGTTATCGCAAACATGCTATTGTAGTCATATTAATTCTCGGAGCTGTATTTACACCACCTGATCCGTTAAGTCAGATACTAATATCCCTTCCGTTGTTTGGACTTTATCAATTTAGTATATTTATCTCTGCTTTTGTACATAAAAAAGCGGAGCGACTTGCTAAGAAAAATCAACTAAAATCATAAAATGAAAATAGCCATAGGAGCAGATCATGCCGGAGTAGAATACAAATCGGCCTTGGTTACTTTATTAAAAGAACAAGGCCACCAAGTGGAAGATTTTGGAACAGACAGTGTTGATTCTGTTGATTATCCTGACTTTGCTCATCCAACCGCTAGTTCTGTTGAAAATAAATCAAATGAATTAGGAATCCTGATCTGTGGAAGTGCCAACGGTGTGGCTATGACTGCCAATAAACATCAGGGCATTAGGGCCGCTATATGTTGGACTGAGGAATTGGCAGAACTAGCCAAACAGCATAACAATGCCAATATTGTATGTATCCCAGCTCGATTTATCTCACTGGAACTTGCAAAAAATATTGTGGGTAAGTTTTTAACAACACCCTTTGAGGGTGGGCGTCACGGACGTAGGGTTGATAAAATCAGTTGTTGACATTAAGGTGGTAGTAACCATCTCGACTTAAAAAATACATTGACCGCAAGGCCGGAATCTGCTCAAATACTGCCGGCATTACATTGTGCCTATCGATAATAATTTCTGGTCTATCTGCCATCATACCCTCATATAATTTGGTAAGATTATCATAATAATCCAGATTATTAAATATTTCTTGGCTCACCTGCCAATTTAAAAATGGCGTAGCAGGTTTAGAATAATAATATGGCCTTAAGTCATCATCCAATACTAGTATTCTTAACCCTTTTAAATCTTTAAATTCATCCTTATTAATTAAATAGGATTGATCATTAAAATACGGTTTTACCCAATCAGGAGATTTTACAGATACTATATTGGTAAAAACAACCAGCCCAAAAAATGTGAAGAAGGTGATTTCTAGTAACTTCTTTTTTTTGAAGATTAGGAAGTAATGGCTCAAATAGAAGGCTGCTACTGGTGCCAGTATAATATAGACGGCCGGGCTGTTTTGATCGCTAAATACAATAAATAGTAGGCTGAAAATCATCCAAACAAACATGGCCCGAGTAAGCCTATTTTGATAATTTGTCAATCTGGCACCTTGCAATATTCTTATTAAAGACAATGCCAAAAACAAAATTGGTACTGAAAATAAAAGGAGTGTGTCGCGAAATGAAATGTACCATACCCTATCAATTACCGAAAAGGGAGAAAAGAATAAATACAGAAAATCATCGAAGCGATTAGTGATAAAAAAATAGCTTCCTGAAAGTAGTATCGGTAGAGAAAAGCCAAACACCATCATTACATACCGTCTCCCAACAGTACCAGTGAAGAAAATAAAAACAAACAAGGTACTAAGTGCCAACAAACAAAATGGCAAATAAATAATAGTTGCCAGCCCAAGATAAAGGCCAATATTCAGGATATCTTCATCTCTTTTGGCTCTAAACTCTATATGATTAAATACTTTATTTATAGCCAATAACACAAAAGTAAGCCCCATTAAAAATGGAGTAAGTGTCAACATATCATAACACAAAGAGCAAAGCAAGGCGTAAATGAAACCAGGGATATAGGTATTCTCAGAAAATGCCTTGTTGGTGATCAATGTACTATTGAACACATACACCTGAAAGCAAACCAATATATAGGCTAAAATCTGATAGGTTAATTGAGACCGTCCAAATAAATAATCAATGGTATTATAAACGAGTGCGCTAAGTGGTCCTATGCTATCCCAGAGCCCAGAGTAAAGTGATGAGCCCTCAGAAAGCTTTTCACCTATTAACATATAATTCAACTCTGGTATGGTCAATAGGTTTGAACTGATAAGTGAGGGGAGTCTAAGCAATAACAATATCACGAATATTGTTATTAGTCTGTAGGGATCATTTATTCTGAAGTATCTTAACAACTTAACTCAGTTTGAAGTACAATGCACGAAAATAGCCAATACTTAAAAAGGAGCACCTGCATTTCAATAAATTTATATACTTCAAATATTAATGGCCTATAAAAACTAATAAAATCAGGATATTTGTAAAATGGAAAGTACACGACAGCAAAAATATTCAAAACTGATTCAAAAGGATTTAAGTGAAATATTTCAAAAAAATAAAAGTGGGCTCTTCACTAATGTGCTTGTTACTATTGCAGAAGTAAAAATTACACCCGATTTAAGTATTGCAAAAGTTTATTTGTCTATGCTTTTAGTGGAAGACAAGCAGGCCATGATTGAGAAAATAACAGAACATAAGAGTGAAATCAGGCGCGATTTGGGTAATAAAATAGGTAAACAAGTCAGAATTGTGCCTGACCTTTTATTTTATTTAGACGACATTGAGCAAGAGGCTTCCCGAATGGATAAATTAATAGACTCGCTTGACATCCCACCCTTAGATGAAGAAGAATAAAAATTGAATTTACCATTCTTTATAGCGCGTAAATATTTTTTCTCTGGAAAGAAGCGGAATTTTATTAATGTCATTTCCATCATTTCCATGGCCATAGTGGCCATATGTACTGCTGCTCTAATCATTGTACTGTCTGTTTTTAATGGGCTTGAAGGCCTGCTTAGATCATTGTATTCAGCTTTCGACCCTGAAATTAAGATTGAAGTGGTACGTGGGAAATCATTTGAGGTATCTGACCAGATGCTCAACAATATCAGGTCAGTAGATGGAGTGGACATTGTCACTGAAGTGATAGAAGACTTCGCTTACGTGCGCTATCGGGAGTCAAATATGGTGGTGACCATCAAAGGGGTGAGCGATAATTTTATCGATCAAAAAAGAATCGATAATGTTATTGTTGCCGGGGATCTTAAACTACATGATGGTGCAGTAGATTATGCCATCATCGGTAGAGGGGTGCAGTATGCTTTGTCCATAATACCTGGAAATGACCTATACCCCATCCAAATACACTACACTAAAGATGTAAAGGCAGGCCAACTAGATGTAAGTAAACTGTATAGCAAAAAGAATATATTACCAGGTAGTGTATTTGCCATTGAGAAAAATTATGATGAAAACTACATTTTTGTTCCATTAGATTTCGCCCGTGACTTAATGGAATATGGCAAAAAGCGTACTTCACTGGAAATAAAAACTAAAGCTGGGCAAAATATTAACAAAGTTCAGACCCGACTTAAGGCGCTTCTGGGCCCCGAATTTCGAGTGCAAAACAATGATGAACAACATGCAGACCTTTATAAGTTGCTCAACTTGGAAAAACTGTTTGTGTTTATTGCTTTCTCATTCATACTTGCTATAGGAGCGATCAATATCTTTTTTGCTTTATCCATGTTGGCCATTGACAAGAAAAAAGACATATCTATTCTTTATAGTTTAGGCGCAGACAATACACTTATCAAAAGTATTTTTCTTACTGAAGGCGCCATCATATCATTAGGAGGAGCCATATTGGGTCTTTTGTTAGGTGGCTTTACTTGCTGGGCACAGCAAAATTTTGGATTAATTTCGATGGGTATGGAGAGTTCAGTACTGGAAAATTATCCTGTAGAGATGCATTTAATGGATTTTATATATACTTCTATAAGTCTGGTGACAATTACCTTGTTTATTTCTTATCGGCCAGCTATAATTGCAACGCGTTACGGTAATGTCCACCACCTGTAAGGATTACCAGTTATCCTTATTTTTTTACCTTTTAACTAACTAGGCGCTGAGTTATCAGAAAGCCACTTAAATTGACTTAAAGTCAGATAATTTTTTGTATTTTGCAGGTTCTGTTGAATGAAATGTTATGAAAGTATCGGCAGCTCAGCCTTTCCAGATTGTTTACTCTCTGTACCAACATGAATATCTTGGGTATTTGTTCGAATCCTTTGTTATTCATCTGGATGAGAAAGGGAAACTTACACTCCAACATCAGAATATTTCATCTAAAAATGCCTCTGAATTTGCCAAAGGATTAGACGATAGTGATTATGAACTAATCGAGTATATGGATGCTATGCAGCAAGAAGCTGTAGTTAAGAAATTCAACACTAAAGGACCAATTAAACCAGACGATTTCTTTTTAAAAATTTATGACAAAGAGAAGGGAAATGATCTCATCCAAAAAGAAATAGAAAGTTATTTGGAAAGAAGAAGGGCAAAAATACTTGAGCGCCTAAAAGGCAAAATGGTCTTTGAAATGGGCAACGATGGTGAACCTGCTTGGAAACAGATTGAAGTACTTGAAGAAAAAGCAACTATACTCTTCCACTTTAGAAGAAATGAGGAAAACACGCACTATTTTCCAACAATAAAGTACAACGGAGAAAAAGTTGATTTCCAATATAGGGGATCATACATTGTCTGTAAAGAACCTGCCTGGATGGTGAGCTGTGGAAAGTTGTATTCTTTTGAAAAAAATGTAGATGGTAAAAAATTGATACCCTTTCTGAACAAGAAATTTATCATCATTCCAAAAAATGTAGAAGAAACCTACTATAATAAATTTGTCGCTCCGCTAATTGCCTCATTTGATGTTTATGCCAAAGGATTTGAAATCAATAGCGAGCATTATGATCCTATTCCCGTACTTACTATAAGTGAATTGATGGGCTCATCAAGTATGGGGTTATTTGATAATAAGGAGAATGGGGTTGATGCCAGTGATAAGATGCTTCTTGAACTTTCTTTTAAATATGGGGAGTTTAAATTTAAAGGCGACCACCAGAGTGCAGTAAGCGTAAGTGTGGAAAGAATTGGTGAAAATTATACTTTTCATAGGGTCAGACGGAAGCTTGACGCTGAAAAGAAAATTATAAAGTTTTTGAATGATTCAGGTCTTACTTTAAAAAATTCAAAAGCGGCTATTGCCAAAACAGCCGCCTTTGGTTGGCTCGATACCCAACGAGAAGAACTTATCGCCCGTGACTTTATCATTGATCAAAAAGGTAAATCACAGAAAAAATACTTCATTGGGGAGTATAACATTGTGGTAGAAGTTCGTGAAAATATTGACTGGTTTGATATCCATGCAGTAATTAAATTCGGTGACTTTGAAATAAGTTTCAAAGATATTCGGAAGTTGATCAACAAAAAGAAAATGGAATTCATGTTGCCAAATGGCGAAATTGCTGTGATTCCTGATTCATGGTTGACTGAATATTCGGAGCTTTTTGCCTTTTCAGAAGAAGATGAAAATGGTGAGCCTAGATTAAAAAAACATCATCTATCGCTGGTCAAGGATTTGGAAACCGGCAATTTGGCTAAAGTAACTATTAGCAATAAACTGCAAGGGCTTCAGGCATTTGAAGGCATTGATGAACAGCCTGTACCCAAATATTTTAAAGGCGATCTCCGGCCTTACCAGCATGCAGGATTTGAGTGGCTACAATTTCTAAATAAATTCAAATTTGGAGGCTGTCTTGCTGATGATATGGGTCTGGGTAAGACGGTGCAAACACTAGCCTTACTCCAATCTCAAAAAGAGCAGGGCGTACTTGGAGCCTCTCTTTTGGTAATGCCAACGTCCTTGGTTTATAACTGGGAGATGGAAGCCAAAAAATTTACTCCAAAGCTTAAAACTTTTACTTATACAGGCACTAACAGAGAAAAGAACCCTGAGAAATTTGCCAAATATGATGTAATAATTACTTCATATGGCATCATCCGTTTGGATATTGACTTACTTAAACACTATAGGTTCAACTACGTTATTCTCGATGAATCACAGGCCATAAAAAACCCAGGTTCAAATATTGCAAAGGCAGTTAGAGAGCTGAATTCTAAGAATAGACTAATATTAACTGGAACTCCACTCGAGAATAGTACAATGGATTTATGGTCACAGATGAATTTCATCAATCCGGGTTTACTAGGTACACAAACTTTCTTTAAAAATGAATTTCTTAATCCAATAGAAAAACAAGGCGATCAGGCAAAAACACAAAAACTGTACTCAATTATTAAGCCCTTTATTCTTCGTAGACATAAGTCACAAGTAGCTACAGAATTGCCTGAAAAAACAGAAAATATTCAGTACTCATCTATGCTCCCTGACCAAGAAGCCGAGTATGATAAAGTGAAAAACTTTTACCGAAATGCTATTTTGGAAAATATCGAGCAGCAAGGACTTAATAAGTCTCAGATGCTGTTGCTTCAGGGCCTAACGAAGTTACGGCAGATAGCCAACCATCCTAAAATGGTGGATGCCGATTACGAAGGCACATCTGGAAAAATGTGGGACGTCTCATTTATGTTGGACAATGCCATTACCGAAGGACATAAAATATTGATATTCAGTCAGTTTGTAAAGCATCTTGCCATAATCAAAGATCATTTGAATACCATGGGCATTGACTATGCCTACCTCGATGGGTCAACAAAAAACAGGCAAGAACAGGTTGAGAATTTCCAGAACAATGAAAACCTCAAGGTCTTCTTAATTTCATTGAAAGCTGGTGGGCTTGGCCTTAATTTGACTAAGGCCGATTATGTCTTTATACTGGATCCGTGGTGGAACCCAGCTGCTGAAGCACAGGCGGTTGACCGAGCTCATAGAATAGGTCAGGAAAACAAAGTATTTACTTACAAGTTCATTACCAAAGATTCTGTAGAAGAGAAAATTCTCGCACTTCAATCACACAAAAAGAAATTGGCCAACGATTTGATTACTACTGAATCGAGTTTTGTGAAAAGTTTGTCGAAAAAGGATATCGAGTCGCTATTAACCTAATGTCTAGTTTTCTATTAAATTTGGGCCATTCATTCTAAGTCATCTGCTGGGAGAAAGTGGTACATAAAATTTTACTTTTCTTTATCATAAGTGTTTTCTTTCTTGAAAACATTGAACTGGACTCTCTTTGTATCTGCGGTATTGAATTTGCACATTACCGAGCAGATTACCTTCGAAGTAACATTGATGAAAATACCAAGATGGAGCATTTTGTCTATTCACCACCTCAAATGCATATTGATAAAAACAAACATGAGCTTATCATTGGTGATCAGTATTTTGATATTATCAAGGAAGAATTTAAAGACAATGAACATCATATCTATTGTATAGCCGATAAAGGTGAAGGGATAATGATGAAATTTTTAAGCTGGATCAAAACTAACAATGGTTCAAAATCCCCTTTTAGTTCTACCACGTTATTAAAAAATAAGCTAAAGAACATTAAGTACTTGCCAAGAAAGCTTAATCAACTCTTTTTTAGTGCCATTCCCAAACAAACATTTTCTGAGTTTTTAATCTCTTTATATCACCCACCCTTTAGGAAAATACCTGTTCCTCCCCCACTCTTTTAAATTTCTTATTCGCCTTGGGTTTTACTCCCAATCTTAATGAGCACTTCTGATTTACGCTAGTTAAATCCAGAAGAGGCTATTCACATTTTTAACATTAAAAGAATATGAAAAAAATAATACTATCAGTAGCCATTTGTTGGCTATCCATTAATCTATATGCGCAAAACTCACTGGAAGGTATAGTGAAAAGTAGTGAAAATGAGCCATTGGCTGATGCCTATATCTCCATTCCTGAATTGAAACTAACAACACTTTCAAACAGCCAGGGTTACTTTATCCTTAAGAATATTCCTAACGGAAAATTTCTTACCCAAATAACCTATCAAGGATTTGAAAGTTATTCTAAAACATTAAAATTTCCTTTTAACGATAACTTGGAAATAGTAATGACCCCTTCTATCAGAGAAATGGACGAGGTTGTTATTTTAGGTCAATCCTATAAAGAAAAAACTCAAACCACCTACCCTGTTTCATCACTTGATAGGAAAAAGATGCTGACAAATGGTGGCGTAGGTTTATCCGAAGCATTATCTACAATGCCCGGAATTGCCATATTTTCCAATGGCCCAGGAATAAGTAAACCTGTGCTTCACGGCCTTACAGGTAGCCGAATTTCCATTGTCAATAATGGCTTTGCTACAAGTCAACAACAATGGCAGAACGAACATGGGATGTTGCTTTTTGATGCAGGTATTGATCGGGTACAGGTGATTAAAGGCCCTGCCTCCTTACTTTATGGTGAAGGCGCTTTTGGTGGTACAGTGCAATTAATTCCTGAAAACGAAGCTCCTATAGGTAAAGTAGTTGGAGATATCAACGCCTCTATGCTGAGTAACACCATTGGGATAAATCTGGATGCAGGTGTTAAAGGCTCAGGAGAGAAACTGAGTTGGATAGTAAGAGCAGGAGCGCAAAGCCATGGCGATTATTACTCTAGTAACACGCAACGCGCACCCAATACACGGAATGCCGCTTACTTATTTCAAGGCACCATGAATTTCCATAGAAATAATGGTGTTTCTACCGTCAATTATTATTATACCAACAGTACTTCGGGAATTATAGAAGCACAAGAACTTCTAGTACCCGAACAGGAAACTCGTTTTGAAAGGGAATTTGAAGGGCCTCATCATATGGTTCAGCTTCATAATATAAACTTCAAAAATTCATTTTTCCTCGGTACTGGAAAGCTAAACCTCAACCTCAATGCACAGCTAAACAATCGCCAAGAGGTAGAAGGAATGGAAGAAAATTCTGTTGATATTGGGGATTTGGAGGTGCATTCTAACACTTTCGTAGAACAAGCCACCTACACACAGAATTTAAGCTCAAATAGTGATATCACTTTTGGAGTAGAAGCAAAGCAACAAAACTTTGAGAATATTGGGGAAAGACGCCTCATTCCAGATGCCGATCTGTCGAGTATCTCTGGATATGCAGTGACCAATTGGGATTTGGGGAAATTGCAACTCCAAGGCGGATTCAGGTATGACTTCAAACAAGTAAAAACGGAAGACGCTGGCACATCGGATACCTTGTACTACTATCAAAGTTTCGAAAAGACGTTTGATCAATATAATGGTAATGTTGGATTAAACTGGACAATGACAGATCACCTCACCACTAAGCTTAACATTGGAGCTGGTTCAAGAGTACCGAATTTAGCGGAATTGTCATCTAATGGTATCCATGAGGGAACTACCAGGTATGAGATTGGCAATAGTGACCTCAAGTTTGAACGGAATATACAGTATGATTTAGCGCTGGAGTTAAAATACCCCTCTTTTGGTCTGTTAGTAGATGTGTACTACAATGACATCAATGATTTCATCTACTTACAAGAATCGAATGAGACCTACTTTGGATTTACCAAGTACTATTTTACTCAACAGAATGCTTCCTTTAAGGGGATTGATATTGGTTTGACATGGGTTCTTGGCAAATCGATACGGATGAACCATACTTTTTCTGCTGTAGAGGCAAAGACTGATGATGGTAACTATCTGCCCTTAATACCGGCCTATTCGTTGTTAAATACTGTAAATATCAACTTGCCGCTGAAAGGGAAGTTTTCAGAGACCAATTTAGAGCTAAGCTCACGGCATTATTTTAAA
This sequence comes from Fulvivirga sp., assembly GCA_048268855.1. GTDB lineage: Bacteria > Bacteroidota > Bacteroidia > Cytophagales > Cyclobacteriaceae > Fulvivirga. The sequence continues at coordinate 730,728 of JBLWUR010000001.1, read as the reverse complement.
CAAGACAAAATCGCTGAAAATGAAACCGAAACGGCTGGTTATTCTTTGTTTGACCTTGGGGTAAACACGCAACTTAAAATGGGCAATAAAACGGTGCTTTGGAGTTTGAAAGTCACTAATTTATTGGATGAAAAGTACTTCAATCATTTAAGTTTTATCAAAGATTTGGGTGTGCCTAACATAGGTAGAAATGTGGTGTTATCAGCACATATCCCTTTGAATTTAAAATAATGATTAATCTTCCTCTGAGAGTTCCCTGCGGAAGTTAATTATTTATGGAGACGCTCAAGTACTGTAACCACTGAGTTAATGAAAAAGTACGAGAGGCCTTGTTTGATCTAGAGTAATTTCATGATTTCTCCATTTCAAGAACTATTGGAGTATCACTAAAAGCAAAATAGTACTTACCGTTTTGCTTTTAGTGATTATACCCTCTCACTCTGCTAGGTTATTGTTATCAATCGTGATTATGATTTGTAGGTTAGCTACTATACTCCTTCACCGTCTCCACAAAGTACTTCACCTTTTCAGGATCTGTATCTGGATAAACACCATGGCCGAGATTAGCGATGTGCTTGGTCGGGCCAAACTGGTCAATCATAGATTTAACGGCCTTCTTTATACTTTCATTTGAACCATATAGCACACAAGGATCTAAATTTCCCTGAAGGGTCTTGTCCTTGATAATCTTTCTTGTTTCTCCAATATCCATACACCAGTCAAGCCCAACAGTCTGGCAGTTGATGTCATTAAACCACTTACGTGCAAAATAGGCATCCTTGGCAAATACTGTTTTAGGTACTTCATCAATGGCATCACAGATTTGTTTGATATACTTCAAACTAAAAATTTCATACTGTGCAGGCGATAGTATTCCTGCCCATGAATCAAATATTTGTACAAGATCAGCCCCAGCAGCTATTTGCCCTTTTAGGTAGTTGATGGTGCTATCGGTAATCATCTGCAATAGCTGATGGGATAGCTCCGGATCAGTGTAGAGCATGGCTCTGGCTTTGGAGAAGGTCTTGCTACCTCCACCTTCGATCATATAGGCAAATATCGTCCAAGGTGCCCCTGCAAAACCGATTAATGGCACTCGCCCGTTAAGCTCCTTCTTTGCAATTTTTATGGCATCAATGGTATAATGCACATCTTTGGCCGTTGCTACTTTTAGCTTATTTACATCGCCCTTTGATTTTATAGTTTCAGGAAAATGTGGCCCACGCTTTTCTACCATTTCATATTGCAACCCCATAGCTTCAGGTATCACCAATATATCTGAGAATATGATTGCAGCATCTACTTTCAGAATATCAACAGGTTGGATGGTCACTTCAGCAGCCAATTCGGGGGTTTCTACTAACTCTTTAAAACCACTAAGGGCATTACGTACAGCACGGTATTCTGGTAAAATTCGTCCCGCTTGCCGCATTAGCCATACGGGTGTCCTTTCTGTTTTTTCTCCCCGAATAGTTCTCAGGATCAGGTCATTTTTAAGCATGCGCAAAGATAATGTTGCAAGCAGGATTAAAAAACCTAATGGGTTAAATAAAAATCAAATAGGTTTAACACCCAAAGGTAATTGTGCGTAGAAGAGTAGAGTGACTGTTAATTTCATCTGAATTTTTTAACTGGCTTTGTTTGAACAATTTTGTACCTATGACACGACTTCTAATCGTTATTTCTACATTTCTTATATTTTCCACTACTATCAGTTGTAATATTCTAGATCGCGAGCAGATGATAGATAGTATTTACATGGACTATGACCATAGTAAGGTTCCTTACGAATTATATAAACCCAACATAGAAGTAAAACTGCATTATGATCTTGAGGAAATTTCGGGATTGACCTATTATAAGGATGGGCTGTTGGCAGCCATTGAAGATGAAACAGGTAATATATATCTGCTAGACGCTGTTACAGGGGAGATAAAACGGAAAATAAAATTTGCAAAATCGGGTGATTATGAAGGTATTGAAATTATTGGCGATCACGCTTATGTCCTGAAAAGTAACGGCCTTCTTTATGATTTTCTCATTTCAAATGAAGATAAGTTGAAAGCCAACATTAGCGAAACTGCATTCACATCAAGAAATAACCTAGAAGGACTGGGCTTGCACAATGGTAATCTATTGATTGCTTGTAAAGGTGATGGTGAAATTGCAGGGGTAAAGGCCACTGGCAAAGGCATCTACAGTTATGATTTTGAAAAAGCTACTCCACTTTTATTTATTAATAAAGGGTATTTAAACAATCATGTTACTAAAAGAAATTATTTTAAAACCATAAAACAATTTGATCCCTCGGGTATAGCCACACACCCGTTGAATGGCGACATCTATATTCTTTCAGCGGACCATGTATTAGTTGTTTATGATAAGGAACTAAAATTAAAGGAAGTTGTTAAATTGGATAAACAAATATTCAGACAGCCAGAAGGCATTTGTTTCTCTCCCAAAGGGCAACTTTACTTGAGTAGTGAAGGAGATGGTGAACGGGGTGAGTTATTTGTATTTGAATCTTTATCAAATGCTGTCACCCATTAATTTATTCTTTATCTTGACTTTACATGCGACTACTCCTTACCTTGTTCTTACTATCTAATGGTCTTTTTGCATTAGCCCAATCTTCTGATCTTGTTTATACTGTCTATTTGGTTGGTGATGCCGGTAAAGTGACAGAGGGACAAAAAAATACCTTCTCTGTATTAAAATCCCAAATAAAAGACCCTTCAACAGAGGCTGTCATCTTTTTAGGTGATAATATTTATACTAAGGGAATGCCGCTGCCTTCCAATCGAGAACGATCGGCAGCGGAAAGTGCAATAGACGCTCAAATAGAGTTGGCAAAGAACTTTAATGGAAATGCTTATTTCATACCTGGTAATCATGACTGGGCACAAGGAAGGCCATTTGGCTGGGAGCAATTGAAAAGGCAGGAAAAATATATTGAAGATCGGCTGGACAGTGCAAACATATTTCTTCCTACCGGAGGATGCCCCGGCCCCGTTGAAATCAGTTTGGGAGATCAAGTCACCTTGATACTGGTGGATACCCAATGGTTTCTTTTTGGGTGGGACAAACCAGGACCGGAACAGGGTGATTGTGCCTACCCTACAGCAGCTGCTTCCTTTCAGGCTCTTGAGGAGATTTTGGCTCGCAATGCCAATAAACGAGTTATCGTAGCAGCTCACCATCCGATGGTTACTTACGGGGAGCATGGTGGGGTGTTTAAAGCAAGAACCTATTTGTTGCCTCCAGTTATTGGTGCTATTTACCCGTTATATAGAAAGCTAATTGGTAGTGTCCAAGATCTGAGCAACCCAAAGTATAAGGCCATGAGCAATGTCATGATATCTATACTTGAAAAATACCCCAATGTCATGCAAGTGGCAGGCCATGAGCACAACCTGCAATATTCATTTAAAGACAGTGTGCATTATATTGTAAGTGGAGCAGGAAGTAAAAACACATATGTTAAGCAAAAAGGTTTTTCCCAATATGCTGAATCTGTCAATGGCTTTGCTAAACTGATGTTTTATGCTGATGGACGTACAAAACTGGAATTCTGGAGAGATGACAACTCAAAGGCCTTTGAGAAAATTCTGATGATCAAACCTTATAAAAAGAAATTGACACGTGATGAATTTGCCACAAAATATAATTTTAAAGACAGCACAGCCATCAACCATGCTAGTGATCAGTACAAAGCGAAGAAATCAAAAGAAAAATTATTTGGGGCTAATTATCGTGATGTTTGGGAACAAGATATAAATGTAAAAGTATTTGACATTGGCACCGAACATGGAGGGCTTAAAATAGTACAACGTGGCGGTGGACAACAAACGAAATCACTGCGTTTAGAAGCTAAAGACGGCAAACAATATGTACTTCGCTCAGTTGAGAAGTATGCCGAAGGAGTTATCCCTGAAGTACTTCGCAAAACTTTCGCTGAAGATCTAGTTCAGGATCAGATATCGGCTTCACACCCTTATGGTGCATTAGTAGTGCCTTTTTTGGCTGAGGCAGCAGGTATTTATCATACCAACCCTCAAGTAGTAATGATTCCCGATGATCCCCGTTTTGGGCAATACCAAACCACCTTTGCCAACACATTGGCTCTTTATGAAGAACGACCCGATGGTGATTGGTCCAATGCCGATTTTTTTGGCAATTCCAATGACATAGAAAGTACATCCAAGGTAATAGAAAATCTGGCTGAGGATAATGACCATGTCATTGATGAAAAGTTTGTGTTGAAATCACGGCTTTTTGATATGCTCATTGGCGATTGGGACAGGCACGATGACCAATGGCGTTGGTCTGAAATTGACATAGGCAAAGGCAATAGGTACAGACCAATACCTAGGGACCGTGATCAGGCATTTTTTGTAAATGAAGGGTTTTTCCCAAGTATATGGAAACGAAAGTGGGCACTCCCAAAATTTGAGGGTTTTGATGATAAGGTAGATTGGCCTTCGGGACTCATGTTTAATGCCCGCTATTTTGATAGGTCGTTCTTAACACAACTATCTAAAGAAGATTGGATTAATATAGCTGAAGAGCTGAAGGCTGCCATGACAGATGAAAAAATAGAAGCGGCTATCCATAAATGGCCTGATGCCATTTTTAATTTACATGGAGAAGAAATTATACGAAAATTGAAATCAAGAAGAGCGCATCTTGTTGAAGATGCTGTGTCTCATTATTTGTTTTTAGCCAAGGCTGTAGATGTACTAGGTAGTGATAAACATGAACATTTTAAAGTAGAAAGAATGGCCAATGGAGATGTACACGTGGTAGTAAGAAAGATGAAAAAGGATGGCGACAAAAAGAAAGTAATCTACGATCGACATTTTAAAAAAGAAGAAACAAAGGAAATACGTCTTTGGGGCTTAGGTGGTAACGATGAATTTGAAATTGAGGGAAAAGGAAAAGGAGGAATAATAGTTCGGGTAATTGGTGGTGAGGGGGAAGATAAGTTAGATGATGACTCTAAAGTGAGTGGACTGGGAAAATCCAATATATTTTATGATACCAAACAAGGAAATAAACTAAAGCTTAATAGTGAGAGTAGGAATAGACTATCAGATGATGAAAATATAAATGTGTTCAATAGAAGGGCATTTAAATATAATGTGCTGGCGCCATTAGTTACAGCCAATTACAACCAAGATGATGGCATATTTTTAGGTGGTGGATTTTTGTATACAAGTCATGGATTTAGAAAGGAGCCCTTTAAGGCAAGGCATCGATTTTTGGCGAGTTATGCCATCAATACGGCTTCCTACGATTTCAACTATCAAGGCACATTCACTGATGTTATAGGGAAATGGGACTTAGAAACAGATTTGACACTTAATGTCCCCAATTTCACAAATAACTTTTTCGGTTTGGGCAACGAATCAATTTTTAATAAAACTATAGATGAAACTACCAATGTTGACAGATCGATCAACTATTACAGACTAAGGTTTCAGGAAATTGCCTACGAAGTGGGCATGTTCAAGTCATTAGGTGCTTTTGCGAAAGTAGGAATAACACACGATTTCGTGAGTTGGGAATTGGATACAAACTCTGAAGATAGGTATGTAACGGATGTTTTTTTACCCACTACAGGTTTGGTCAATGAAAAAAATACTTCCTACATGGGAGGAGGCCTCCGACTAGATGTCGATACTCGAAAGAATCTAATAAACCCAGTATCTGGGATTTTATGGAAGAACAAAATCAGTACCCTTTTTGGAATAAATAAGACCGATGATGAATATCATCAATTCAATACAGAGTTTTCAGTTTATCAGAGTTTTAAAATTCCAGCCAGACTAACCTTTGCTGCCAGAGTAGGCTGGGGTATTAACATAGGTGATTATCCTTTTTTTAAAGGACAAACCCTTGGCGGAAGGGAGCAAATTAGAGGCTATAGAAAAACTCGATTCTATGGAGATGAGAGTTTGTATTCCAATTTTGAAATGCGTCTAAAATTATTCAATATCAGAGGGTATATTTTACCGGCTTCATTAGGTATTCTGGCCTTTCATGACGTAGGCAGGGTATGGCTTGAAGGTGAAGATTCAGACAAGTGGCACCGAGGTGTAGGTGGAGGTATCTGGCTCGCCCCATTTAATATGGCAGTTGTTTCTGCGGAAATAGGTGCTTCAGAAGAGGAAACGTTATTCTACATCCGATTAGGATTTTTGTTTTAACAATCACTGGCGTCTGAGTAAAAATGCGGTTTTAATTGAAATTTTACCTCACACTTACCCCTAAATCCCCTAAAGGGGATTTTCCGGCTACCCGCCAACTGGCGGGGGGGGGTCTTTTTGGGAAATGCTGAAACCTTAGTTGTTTTCAATTATACGTCATTTTAACAGCTAATAAATTTTAGTCGGACATCAGTATTTAACTCTTCTGAATTCACGTACATTTTCATCACTATTACTGATCATGCTATTTATATTATTGATCAGATTCCAATGGTTTTTAATTCGCAGTTACAGACCTTTGCGTCTAAATATAAATACCTATGAGATTACCCTTAATTAAGCATATTGTAGAATTTGTAGACACCCATGATGAAGACTGGGTAGTAGAAACTATTGAACTATTGGAACACTTGGCCGAAGCCCCGGGCATAAAAGACGAGGAATTGGAGGTCTTGGGAGAATTGTTGTCCAATTTGTATGGAGCACTGGAAGTAAGTAAAGAAGTAAAAGCCGGTACCCCTAAAAAGGAGGCTTTAAATGGATTTATGAAAAGGGTGATGGGGTCGATTGAGTAATAATTCTCGGTTGAAATATTTTTCAAATAAAATAATTTAATCTTAAAAGTGATTTCATTCATAAGAATATTTAGATTTGAGAGGGTCTATTCTTTTGTTTATGAAACATATTTTAATTTTTATATTCTTCTTTCTTTCCTTTGAACTTTATTCTCAAAAAATCGTCAAAGATTTTTTGAATGAAGATTTTGCATCCATCTCTTCAAAGGATTCCGCCAAATATTACAGAGTTTACTTTATAAATAATAGTAATCAAAGAATTGGTTCAGAGAAAACATTTCGCATAGACGGGTCGATTTATTCTGAAGGAGTATATAGTGATGATAAAAAACTGGGTACTTTTTCTTTTTATTATTCATCTGGAGCTAAATGGAAAGAAGAATCATATGAGTCTGGAATACACTATGCTACTAATATATGGGCTACCAATGGCCAATTGATTGAAGAATCAGAAATTTATGATCGGAAGAATAGAGTTGTCAATAGTTGGGATTCCTTAGGAAATCCTCAAGTAGTTAAAGGAACGGGGAGGTATTTTGGTTATTCTGAAAATTTTCAATTGCTAGAAACGGGAGAGTTTTCAAACTTTGAAAAGACGGGGGTTTGGAACGGATATTTTAATGATGGTAAGACTTACTATATAGAAAAGTACATAAGTGGGGAATTGTCAGAAGGAAAAAGTTATAATAAGCAAGGACAGGAATTTGAATATAATGTATTGTCTGTAAGTACAAGTAATTATCAAATTTTCTATGAATTGGTTGGAAAAAATTTAAGATACCCGGTAGAAGCTCGAAGAAAAGGTGTCCAAGGTAAAGTTTATGTAAAATTCACTATTGGTGAAAATGGAAAAGCTATATCAAGTTCAATTTACAAAGGAATTGGGTCAGGTTGTGATCAGGAAGTTTTACGTGTAATAAATTCTTCTTCACTTCAACGCATATTTGGACCTACAATACATAGAGGACAACCTATAAAACAAACAATAATTCTACCCATTACATTTAAACTTGGATGAGAATAATCCTTTTACTTTTAGCTTATCTAATTCAGTTCCAACTTTATTCTCAGAGAACATTATCAAATAGTGACTATAACAGAAGTGTTACTCTTTATAATGAGGGTTTAGAGTTAGTTTTAAATAGAGTTGATCTGCCTACGGCTATTTTTCTTTTTAATGAAGCAATAATTTTAAATGCGGGCAATTCGGATATATTTTATGCGAAAGCACTAGCTTTCAACATTTTGGGGAAGTATGATTCAGCTATTTATGCCATTGACCAAGCTATTTCTCTTACGGATTGTGAACCAGATTATAATTTATTCGCAGCAAATGTATATTTCAAGCAAGAAAAATTCCGTTTTGCGATTGATTTTTATTCAAGAGCAATCCTATGTAATGACTCAAGTGAGGTTAAAATAGATTTAGCTGTTTGTTATTTTAATAGGGCGAATTCTAATTTGCAACTTTCCAAATACCAAAATGCCATTGAAGATTATACTTCTTCCATATCATATAACAATTCTCTTGCTAGTGCTTATCACAACCGAGCAATTGCGAAGAGAAATTTGAGTGGTAAATATCTTAAAAATGATTTTTGCAAAGATTTTGAACAAGCGGTTATTCTTGGAAGTTCTAAATCAGAAAAATTTCTTAAGAGGTATTGCCACTGACTATTAATAAAGTTAGTTGAGTTATGCATAAGGATCATTCAGCCAAATCCAGAACTTCTTAAAAGGATTGCGAGTTTCTATTTTTGTTCTTTTATTGGCATAATTTTCCTGATCTACTTTGGTAGTTTTTTTCTTTTTTGGTGTTGCTACCTTCTTTTTTGAAACCTGTTTTTCATAATGAGCCCGTTTCTTTTCTTTCTGTTTTTTTTCTCTTTCTTTCCGAGCTATTTCCCTTTTCTTTTCTTCTAGTGCCTGTTTTTGTTCAAATGTTAATGGCGCTTTTTTATACGGTTTCCTTCTATTCTGTTTCGCAAATCGTTGATTACCCGCAGGTCTTTTTGTTTTATCACCTTCAACTTGTGAATCCTCTTCTTTGGGTTCTACTTTCTTAACCTTTGGCTCTGGCAAATCTATTTTACCCAATACCTTTATTCCATCAAGTTTTATCTTCTTTACTCTTATTACTTCTATCTCCTCTTCTACTTCTTCTGCAGCCTCAGGAACAGGTGTTTTAATCGCTTCCACCTCGCTAACTTCTTCCTCCTCTACTTCTACTTCTACCACTTTAGGTACTGATTCAATTACGACTTCTGATTGAGCAACCTCTATCTCTTCTACTTCCTGATCCTCTTCAATTTCTCCATATTTTTTGAAAACCTGGGCAAGCTGTTCTTCTGTGAGCTTGGTATTTCCACCCTTTGGTGATTCCATATCCGCCTGTACCAAAAGCTTACTTATTTCGCTTTGGGTAACATTGAGTTTACGGGCTATCTGTGACAGTCTCATGATTCTAACAATTCAGTTTGCTGCAAAAATGTCAATTATGGATTTATAATCACATTATTTATGCTGATGAATTTAATTTTAAACCCGGATTCTATAATAGAACCTATTATATACGTTTAAAAAAGAGAATCCAGCCAAAAGCTAGTGCGAAAGCTAAATATAATAGAGCGAATGGTATGAGAACTCGAGGAGCATCTGTAGTTAACATTCTTAAGAGGGTAATTGCTCCAACACTAAAGTGCATAAAATTGCCCATGCCCAAAGGTCTTGCATATATACCACCAATTGAGATGGACCTTGTGTACCAGTTGAGGAAGGCAAATCCCAAGTACATCGCACCCATTATTGATATAGTCAATGATGCGGTTGTAATGTTGACAGCTCCTAAATAGGTTAATGTTTCTTCGGGTAAGAATAAAGTAACTGAACCCAATAGAGCCATATAAATGGCACTTGAACCCATTATTAATTTAGTTTTCATATACTAAAATTAGCAAACCATCAAAAATGTATCCGATATTAAGTGCTTATCGGATGGAGGTTAGACTGAACGGTTTATAGTCAGTTCCAAGTAAGATGAGATCAAGCCAATAATACGATGATGGCCACCGTAACTATACCAATCAATAATAAACCTATTTCCTCTCTTTTGTCCATGGGTGGTGAAGTAATCATGGTGTAAATCTCATAATTGAAGAGGAACATTGAAAACAGATTCAACTGAACCGTGGAATAACTGTACTGAACCGGATTATTTTAGTGCTGAACTCAATGTACTTGAACTCCAATTTGTCTCCTTCTTTGATAAATAAAGAGTACTATGGCCAGCAGTGTAAGGGTAAATCCAAAGAAATAAGTAGCATTAGGCGAATGATGATCCCATAACCAACCTGCTATAAATCCACCCGGTAAACTCACTAAACCAATGGCTGTGTGGAACGCTCCCAAGGCTGTGGCCTTTAGGTGTTTTGGACTCATATCTGCAATGTAGGCGCGTTGAGTCCCATCAATCAAAGCATAACAGACACCATATAAACTAAAAATCAATATCATGAACTGGGTATTGGTAAATGCTCCTATCAAACCACTCGGGATCAGTACCAAGCCTATTGCCACCAAGGCGAACATCAAATAACCAGTAATCAACACTATTTTTTTACCGAATTTATCAGCTAAGTATCCACTGATCGGGCTGAATAGGCTATAGATCAAATAGAATAGTGCATAAAATTTGACTGATTGATTGTCAGAAATACCTACCGAATGACTACTTAGAAGGATAAAAGAATAGCCAAAATGACCTAGAGAAAATAAAGCCGCGATTAAAATATATTGTTTTACGTTTCTTGGAAGCTCTCTAAAACTACTCCTCAAGGTAATCTTTTGTGGTTGAGCACTGACGTCAATCTTTTTTTCTTTGACAAAAAGAATGATAAACACGGCCACTGCCCCTGGAAAAAAGGCATATAAAAACAGTTTTTCATAACCAAGTACAGGAAGCAAAAGAAACGCCAATATGGCACCAAGCATGGAACCAATACCATCCATTGCCCTGTGGAACCCATAAGCCTTACCTGAATTACTTGGATCGACCGACTCAGCAACTATGGCATCACGTGGTGCGGAACGAATGCCTTTGCCAATTCGCTCGATAACCCTAGCGAAAAGCACAAAATTCCAGGCAGTAGCAATGGCAAAAAGCGGTCGAGTGATTGCAGATAAGGAATAACCAGCTAAAACAAAAGGTCTACGTTTCTTTATTTTATCAGACCAATAGCCACTTAATACTTTAATTAATGAAGCCGTGGTTTCAGCTGCTCCTTCGACCACACCAACCATCATGGCTTTTGCTCCTAAAACGGTGGTGAGATAAAGTGGGATAAGTGGGAATACCATTTGACTGGAGACATCTGTTAGCAGACTCACCATTCCCAAAATGAAGACGTTTATGGTTATCCCCCTAAATATTTTCTTTAGGAAATTCAATGATTATACAAGTTCAGCAGGCATATCTTCTACATGGTCAAATGAAGTAGAAGATGCAGCAACAAAAGCACGCTTCCAACTCTGCGGAATATTTTCACCAAGCAGATCACCTCTTTTTAATGACGGATAAATTTCACCATAGTGCTTTATTTCCGTGAAATCTGTTCTACGCATTCTATGCCATGGTCTAAGTTCTGTTGTAGCATTCAAGCCCATAGATCCCAACATCTCAGCGGTACTATGTATAGTTTCTTCATGAAAAGCGGCCGCACGTTTCGCTTTGTCCTCTACATCAAGTCCTTTTACCAGTTTAGGATCTTGTGTTGCCACTCCTGTGGGACAAACATTGGAATTGCATCTTAATGCTTGGATACACCCAACGGCCATCATCATACCTCGAGCAGAATAGCAGAGGTCAGCACCTATAGAGATGTTTTTAATAATATCAAAAGCAGTAATTATTTTTCCGCTGCATATGACTTTTATATTGTCTCGAAGGTCAAAACCTACCAATGTATTATGAGCAAATGTAAGTGCTTCAACCAATGGAGTACCTACACTGTCAGAATACTCTATTGGAGCTGCACCAGTGCCTCCTTCACTGCCATCTATGTCAATATAATCAGGCTGAATACCTGACTCTACCATGGCCTTGCAAATAGCTATAAACTCTCTTCTTTTACCAATGCATAACTTGAAACCAATTGGTTTTCCCCCTGATAGATCCCTTAATTTTTTAATGAATTCCATCATTTCCAAGGGTGTGGTAAATGCTGAATGAGCGGGAGGAGAAACTACCGTTTTCCCCATGGGAACATTACGTATTTTTGAGATTTCCTCACTCACCTTTTCAGCAGGTAATATGCCCCCATGTCCGGGCTTGGCTCCCTGTGACAACTTGATTTCAATCATTTTTACATTTTGATGATGAGATTTCTCTTTGAAAAGTTCATCATCAAAATTTCCTTCCAATGTGCGTGCACCAAAATAACCCGTACCAATTTGCCAAATGACATCGCCATTATGCATCAAATGATATTGAGTTAAGCCCCCTTCACCAGTATTATGTGCAAAGCCTCCAATTCTTGCTCCTTTGTTCAATGCCTGCACAGCATTTTTGCTAAGTGAACCATAACTCATTGCTGAAATATTGAGGATACTGGCGTTATATGGTTGTTTGCATTCAGGGCCTCCTATTGTTACCCTTAATGTTTTAGGATCTACTGATTTTGGGTTAAGAGAATGATTGACCCATTCGTAACCCACATCATAAACGTTACGTTGGGTGCCAAATGGCAACGTAGAGAGTTGTTTTTTTGCTCTTTGATAAACTATTGATCGTGACTGACGTGAAAAAGGGACACCACTAAAATTAGTCTCTATAAAATATTGACTTATCTCGGGCCTGATAGCTTCAAACAAGTACCTGAAATTACCCAGTAACGGAAAATTTCTTCTAATGGCCTGCTTTTTTTGAAGCATGTCATTCAACCCAATGAGAAACAACGGCCCTATCAGTACATAAACCCATAGGATTGGAGGCCAGAAATAAGTGATTGCTGCAATGCCTAAAATTAAAACTGCCGAGGTGATGATAAATTCTCTTCTCATTTTAGATTTATTTTAATTTGAACAATAGCTTTTTAATATACCCTCTGAACAAAATCGATCGAATGTACACTATTTTAGTATCAAATTATCTTACTAAATTAACTTCGCGAGGGTATTAATATATCTCTCAGGGAGCTCACCGCGAGTGGCCATTTGGTAGTCAGAATAGCTACATGGGATAATGCAGTTACGGGAATATTTTTCCTTTCCTTGCTGAAAGGGTACTTCCATCCACCACTTCTCACTAAGCTTGCTTTTATAAAAATTCAGTGCATCAGGATTGCCTGAAAATGAGACTACAAATCTCAAGTAGTCGTTATTTTTAAAATTTTGCTCATTTTTTCGATGATAAAAGCCTTCAATAAAATACCAGATCATGGTAGCTACTACAGCTGCCGTTTTCTTTGAAGGATCATCAAGATCTGGGTTATACTCGTAGAACCCCGCTGAGCTCAATTTTTCATTGATACCTGCATACCAACAGATCTGGCATGCCTCTTCTCCAGTTAGACCAAAAGGTTGGGCATTGGCATTACCCGGAGCATCGCTAGATTTTATGGCCGAAATATCAAAAGAAAGCATATCTGCATTTCTAATAATAGGCTCCATTTCCGAGATATTCGATCTCAAATGCCCTACTCGATAGGCTTCAAAATAGAGCTTCTCCAAGATATTGATTGCATTCTGGTCAATCAGATAGCTCTGATATGCCAAATGGCTGTAATTAAATAAAAAGTTGGGCTCATGAAGTAGTATTTTGTGTATATGTCTTTCATTCTCCGGCTCACTTACGCCTTCTTCCATATCGAGAAAAGCATCCACATTGAGTAGGCTTATTAGTTTTTCCATCCCTTCATAGGCCTTATATTGCCCATAATCCAAATCATGTGATCCGCCAATGACTATGGGAAGTACATTATTTTGAATCAGTACCTGACATACTTCAGTAATACGCCCCGTAGTCTCTGCCAGGTCAACACCACTGCGGATATTGCCCAAGTCAACAATCTTATATTTTCCGGTCCCTTTTTTAAGCTTATATAGTTTCTTTCTAATTTCATTGGCTGCTTTAGCAGTGCCTTTATTGATTATAGAACCGCGTTCCTCCTCCACACCTATCAAGGCAATGTCAGCACCTTTGAATACGGGCATTTTATCAATGTTGACCTTTATGCTTTTTAGAAAACTTGTATTACTTCTTATGTGCGAGAAAAGCTCGTCATCTAGGGGGGAGAAAAATATTTTCAGATCCATGGGTAGTATTTGATCCTAAAATACGGTTTTGATTTACGAATAAACAAGTGACATTCACAAAAGTTAAATGTGATAACAAATTGATTTTAAGGATGCCTGGGTACTGACCAAGTTTTGACTAGTTGTCATAACCAGTTTGATCATCATTCAAAAAAAAATAGGTTGGCATAAATACCAACCTATTTCTCAATGTGATAATTGAAATCATCTTATCCTCCAAAGTCATCAAATCTGACGTTCTCAGGGGGAATACCCATTTCATCAAGCATTTTTAATACTGCGGCATTCATTAAAGGCGGTCCGCATAGGTAATATTCTACTTCTTCAGGATCTGGATGATCTTTTAAATAGTTTTCAAATAAAGCCAAATGAATGAAACCAAGATATCCATCTGCTTCCTTATCATCCAACGATTTTTTTACTTGCCAATTGTCTTCTTCTAAAGGCTCGGAAAGGGCTATGTTAAACTGAAAATTAGGGAAATTCTCTTCAATTTTTCTAAAGTGATTGGTGTAGAACAGTTCCTTTTTTGATCTACCTCCATACCAATAAGATACTTTTCTGTTTGTTTTTTCAGTGTGGAAAAGGTGGAATATCTGTGCTCTAAGTGGAGCCATTCCTGCCCCCCCACCAATATAAATCATTTCTCTATCTGTATTGTTGATAGCAAATTCTCCATAAGGGCCTGAAATTGTTACTTTATCACCAGGTTTTCTTGAGAATACATAAGATGAACAGATTCCAGGATTTACATTCATCCATTTACCCGCATCTCTATCCCATGGTGGAGTAGCAATCCGGATGTTCAACATCACGATATTACCTTCAGCAGGGTGGTTGGCCATAGAATACGCCCTGAATATTGGCTCATCATTCACCATTTTAAGATCCCACAGGTTAAAGTTGTCCCAATCTGCTTGGTATTTATCATCAGGGTGACCCAATTCCGGCTTAGGCGTGATGTCCATGGTTTTGAAATCAACTTCTATCGCAGGCACATCAATTTGAACATATCCTCCAGCTTCAAAATCTAACGTTTCGCCTTCAGGCAATTTCATTACAAACTCTTTGATAAACGTAGACACGTTGTAATTAGATACTACTTCGCATTCCCACTTCTTAATACCAAAAATTTCTTCTGGAATATGTATTTCCATGTCCTGCTTTACCTTTACCTGACAAGAAAGGCGTACATGTTCCTTCTGCTCAGCACGGCTTAGATGACCCACTTCAGTAGGCAATACGTCACCACCGCCCTCTTCAACAACGCACTTACACATTGCACACGTACCACCACCACCACAAGCTGATGGCAAGAATATTTTCTGCGCTGATAATGTGGATAATAAAGTAGATCCTGCTGTGGTTACAATAGGATTTGCCTTGTCACCATTGACAATAATATTTACTGGACCTGATTGCACAAGCTTTGATTGTGCGAAGAGGAGAACTAAAACCAGTAAAAGAATGATAGCTGTGAAGGCAACAATCGAGGTTATAATAACTGTACTCATTGAAATTTAATGATTTCTTCAGTGAAAAATTTTCCTTTTCAATAGGACTACAAATATATTGAGTAAATGTTTAAAACTATAATGTGAAGATTTAAAATTTGGCTATTTGTAAGCATTCAATTCTACGAGCTGGTGAGCTACAAAATCGGCCCATTTTCCTTGCTCAGGCTTGTTTTTAGAATGATCCGTTTCTTTGTCATACTTATTTTGCATGTCCTGACGATCCTTTGTGATTCGATTAAATATTTTTTCTACCTCTTTTTGTGGATTTTTTGAGAAGTCATAGTCTTGGAAGGCCTTTCTTAATATACGGGCATGGAGTTCAGAAATGTCAAAATGCACCTGCTCATGAGCCAATAAATAGTCTGTTTGTTTGCCCTTTTTACTCCATGATAAGTTGGGATCCATATAACAAAACACATCAAAATTCACTTTTACATTACCATTCTTACTTTCATAGGAATAACTGTATCTAACCCCAGAGTTTAATTGTGCATCATATGGACTGGATGGATCGGGTTTGCCCTTGAAAACACTCCAATCTATTTGTTGCCCGTCTGTCCATTTAATTATATTTTCGGTTTCAACTTTCAATGGCAGCAGCAACATTATTATTAGAAATAGCATAATAGATTATTATATCCAATTTAACGATTATCGCTTAAAAACACCTGCTATTAAGCATAAGAATAGGCCAATTTTGTTGTCTGCAGCTCTTTTTTTTCCTGAGTCATAACTATGGCATTCACATTATCAATATTAAGGATAGATTTTAGCTGATTCAACTTAATGGTGCCTAACACATAGGAGGATTGCTTTCCAACATACTTTTCTGAAATACTCTCAAACAATTCAACCACAAAATCCGTGGTGGCATCATATCTCATATAGACATCAATAACGCCATCGGGAATATTAAATTCTAATGGATCCTTATAGTGATACGCAGTACCATAAATAATTGCTTTTACATCGGACAGCACAGCCAATCCAGTAGGATGGCTTCCCGCTCCTTTTCCAGCTAATGTCTGTCGGCCTACAAATTCACCATCAATAATCACCGCATTGTTTTCATTATCAATATAAAAGAGTGGGTCTTGTGCATTGACAAAATGTGGGGCTACCGTCAATGATAATGCGCCATTTTTATAGTCTGCCTTTGCTACAAGCTTTATTTTAAGGCCATTGGCTTTGGCAAAATCAAAATCTTGATTCTGTAGCTTGTTAATGCCCCAATTTAAGATCAGGTCTGGATGAACCCAATGCCCAAAAGCATGTTGTACAAGAATGCTGAGTTTAAATTTAGGGTCAAAACCCCCTACATCTAAAATCGGATCTGATTCAGCAAATCCATTTTCTTGAGCTTCTTGTAATGCCTCATCGTAAGTTAGGTTCTGTTCAAGTATTTTGGTCAGAATATAATTGGTAGATCCATTGAAAATCCCACATATGGAAGTAATATTTTCAGATTGATAATATCGGTCAATAGTCTGAATAATTGGAATACTTCCACAGACAGCTCCTTCGTACAAAATTGGTGTCTTGTAAAGTGCTTGAAGTGAAATCAGTTCACTGAGATTTTCAGCTACCATTTTTTTATTGGCAGTCACTACCGGTTTTCGAAGTGACAAGGATTTTTTCAGAATATAAAAAGCCACATCAACATCATCAATAAGCTCCACAACCATATCAATTGCGGGATCGTTTATTAGCTCGTCAATATTGAACGAGAGTAAATTTCTGTCCACAGCCCTTTCTTTGGAGGCATCTTTTACAACTATCTTGTTTATTTGTCCAGGGATGGACGGGTTGGCCTTCAACACTTGGTAAAACCCTTGGCCTACGCAGCCAAAGCCAATCAATCCTATATTATATCTTTTCATGCTTAGTGTTTAAATGGTTGTGAATTAGTTTGGATAGGGCTGAAGTCTCTAATAAGAAACCGTCATGGCCAAATTGAGAGTCAATGATTTTAAAATCAGCACCTCTAATGTTTTTTGCAATAAATCGCTGCTCAGCTATAGGGAATAATAAATCACTCTTGATGCTAATGATCAATGATTTTGCAGTTATTTCTTTGAGGGCATTCCGGACAGATGCCCGTCCGCGGCCAACATTGTGACTGTCCATAGCCTTGCTCAATGTCCAGTAGCTTTGCGGACTAAACCGTTTAACCAATTTGTCACCTTGATATTGCTGGTAACAATCCGCTTTAAAATCCTCTAATTTTTCATCAAAATCACTCTGTGTCTTTCGATAAATATTTTGATTTCTATAGGACAATAGCGCTATTGCACGGGCGGCCTTTAGTCCATTCTCACCAGCCCCTTCATATTTATAATTCAAGGTGGGGTCAGCCTTCAGGGCTAAACGTTGAGTAGCATTAAAAGCTATTCCCCAGGCTGAATGGTGAGCATTGGTCGCTATGAGGCAAATGTTTTTAAAAATCGAGGGATTCATTATGCTCCATTCAAGTAACTGTTGACCACCCATAGATCCACCAATTCCGAAATAAATACTTTCGATCCCTAAATATTTACGCAGCAGTTCATAGGCCTTAACCATATCTTTAATGGTTAACAATGGAAAATCCTGACCGTATTTTTCCCCTGATTCTGGATTTATACTTTCCGGACCAGTACTTCCATAACATGAGCCGGGCATATTGACACATACAATAAAGTACTCATTAGGATTGATAACAGCATTATTACCGATCAATCCGGGCCACCACTCTACCGGGTCAGCATTGGCTGTTAGGGCGTGAAATACCCACACTACATTGCTCTTTTCAGTATTTAACTTACCATAAGTGGTATAAGCGATCTCCAGTTCGGGGAGGGTGTTCCCACCTTCCAAACCGAACTGTTGATCATAACTGAAAAATTGAACCTTAGACTTGGGCAAGTTCGCCACTTTCGATTTTACTAAAGGCATTGTTGAAATCCGCTTTTATGTCCTCAATATGTTCTATTCCTAAAGAAACCCTCAATAGGTTCGGTAATACACCCGCTGCAATTTGCTCTTCATCACTTAATTGTTGATGAGTAGTGGCAGACGGTTGTATAATCAAAGTTTTTGCATCACCAACATTGGCCAGGTGACTAACTAGTTTTAAGCTGTCAATGAATGTAGAAGCTTCTTTTTTGCCTCCTTTTGCCACAAATGATAACACGCCCCCAAAGCCGTTACGTAGATATTTTTTGGCTAAAGAATGATAATTACTTGTCTCTAACCCTGGATAGTTAACGGACTCTACCTGAGGGTGTTTATCAAGCCATTTGGCCAATTCAAGCGCATTGTCAACTGTACGTTGTACGCGAAGAGATAAAGTTTCTAAACCTTGTAGCAATAAAAACGAATTGAATGGGCTTAAAGCGGGGCCGAAATCACGCAAACCTTCTACTCGAGCCCGAATGGCAAAGGCAACATTTGGTAAACCAAGCGGATTATCAAACCCAAAAGTATCCCAGAATTTCAAGCCGTGATATCCTTCAGAAGGCTCGGTAAATTCAGGAAACTTACCATTGCCCCAGTTGAAATTTCCACTGTCGATAATTACCCCACCTATTGAAGTGCCATGACCGCCAATCCATTTTGTAGCTGAAGCTACAACAACAGCTGCGCCATGTTCAATAGGTCTAAATAGATAGCCTCCAGCACCAAAGGTATTGTCTACAACTAAAGGGATATCATGTTGTTTGGCCAATGCCGCTATCGCATCAAAATCTGGGATATTGAAACCGGGATTACCAATGGTTTCTAAATATATGGCTTTGGTATTCTCATCAATCAGTTTAGCAAAATGTTCCACTTTATCACTTTCTGCAAAACGAACTTTAATCCCCAATCTTTTGAAGGCTACTTTAAATTGGTTGAATGTGCCTCCATACAAAAAGGAACTTGATACAAAATTATCCCCTTCAGATAAAATGTTATTGAGGGCAATAAATTGTGCTGCCAGTCCAGAGCCTACTGCCAAAGCTGCCACTCCGCCTTCAAGGGCGGCAATCCTTTTTTCAAAAACATCTGTAGTAGGATTCATTATCCTAGTGTAGATGTTACCAAACTCTTTGAGCGCAAATAAATTGGCTCCATGTTCAGCGTTTTTGAAAGTGTAGGATGAAGTTTGATATAACGGAACGGCCCTCGATCTAGAAGACTCTTCTACGTCTTCGTATCCTGCGTGAATTTGTAATGTTTCGAATTTCAATTGATTTGACATAATGATTCTGTTTAAAATAAAATATGGATTGAAAGGTGTTCTAGCAATTAATTTGTGCTAGTAACAGGCAAAAAAGGATGTACTTTTCCCTTGCCGAATGTTCGGTGTGTCAGTGTACTCTAAGAAAATATTTCTTAGATGTTGACTAACAGCAACAACAGCATGACATGCTGCAAATTGAATAATGAGATTGAATCAAAGAATGAATACTTCTTTGAAATGTGGCAAGTAATCCTGTCTGGTGGTGAATTGATCTTTTCATTGTTATCAATTTATATTCTCCCTTGTCTATCCCCTGATAAACGTTCCGGGATCAGGATTTAGCACCTTTCAGATATTTACTGATGGTTGCTAGCGCTTCTTTGAGCCTGTCTCTCCACGCTTCTTTATAAATCGATTTCTCAAGAGTGAGAATCGAATTGATAGGTCAAACCTAGTGAGTGTTTAGAATTTTTCCAAATTAAAGTTGAAAATTAAATTAATGATCCATTAAATCTGTACCCTTATTAATACCTTTCTCTATAGCTGGAATGCCTTCTCCCATCCAAACAGGCATAGGGGCATCTTTCAAGTAATGATCAAAAAACTGGCTCATACGGACGTTAAAATCTCGAATATTTTGCCATTTGGTTGGCCAATGAGGCTCGCCACTGTAATTAAGCATCCAAACGGGTTTGCCTAATCTTCGAAGCGCCACATAGTATTCAATACCTTGATACCACGGCACATGACCGTCTGCATCATTGGCCATCAGCAGAAGAGGGGTCTCCACCTTGTCAGCATAAAATATGGGTGAATTTTCGATATATCGAAGTGGGTATTCCCAAAGTGTACCACCAATTCGGCTTTGCGTATGCTCATATTGAAACATTCTACTCAAGCCTGTCCACCATCTGATTCCTCCATAGGCACTGATCATATTGGAGACAATAGCACCAGCTTCGGCACAAGCAAAAAGATTGGTTTGAGTTACTAGATAGGCAATTTGATACCCTCCCCAACTATGACCCTGAAGCCCAATTTTATCGGCTTGAACAAACCCTTCTTTAATAAGTGCAGTAGTTCCGGCAACTACTGAATTGTAAGCACTCTCGCCAGGGTATCCTTCTTTATATGCTACATCTGGATTAAATACCAAATATCCTCTACTAGCATAAAAGGCAGCATTCACTATTGATCGGTGAGGTTTTACGCCCCAATGATTATGTAAATCATCAGAATCCCGTTCATAAAAATTAACGATCATTGGATATTTTTTATTTGGATCGAAGTTGGCAGGCTTGTAAAGAAGACCCTGCAACGGAACACCATCCATAGAGTTCCAGTTATAAAGTTCCACCGACCCCCAAGCATAATCCTTTTGCTGTGGATTGGCATTACTGATCTTACTAATTTTTTTAAAGCTTAGGTCAGAAGCCAATAGGTCTGGAAATTCTTCATTACTTTCTCTAGTAAACATTATGGTAGCACTATTTTTTGCTTTGCGAAAGCGTGCAAATCTAGCGTCAGATTTGATCAATAATTTAGATTTACCAAAGTCCTTAATTGACACATAACCTTCGCTTTTGTCAGTTTCGTTAAAGGTGTGAAAGAGCAATAAATCGGTAGTCAACGCCTCTTCATCACGATCTAAGTCCTGATTTCTAAACACCGTTTTTGAAGCCCTGCCATTGGTTAAATTTACAGGTGCTGTGCCATTCGTGGGATCAAGTTTCCAAATATCATAACGGTCATAGACAAGCAAGTTCTGGTCACCTGTGGTCCAACCTGCAGCACCATATTGATAAGGATAATTCGGCTGATCATTGCGCTCATCGGCCATTGATTCCGTAATGGTCTTGGTCAGTGCATAGACCTTTTTATCGGCATTTGAATAACTGTACCACGTTGTATCTTCAGCATTGTACCAATATAAATATTCACCTTCAGCGGAAATTCCGGCATTGCCCCGTAAATCTTGAATGGCCTGCGTGGCTTCTCCCGTTTTTACGTTAATGCTATAAACATCATATCGTTGGGGAAAGCCTTCCCAGGAGATATATTTTTGATAAGGAATATTGGATAACCCCAATGCATAGGGGGCATCACCATGGTCAGCTAGCTGTAGGTCTGGTATAACTTCAGTGCCTAACTGAATGATATTTTCATCAACAGTATCAAAATAAGCTGGGTACGACTTTTTCTTATCGGCTTCTAATTCTATGTTTTGCTGAGTTTGCAATCGGCTGTCTTTATAACTCCAAACCTCCACATTAATTATTTCCTCTGGCAGTAATGTAGTATCCTGAACAATAGGTTTAGGGGATGTGCCGAAAAATAACTTCGATCCACTTTTTGAAAAGTTTACACTTCCATTTTCATTGACCAACCAATTTTCCGGAATTCCGGGAGTGGCAGTTTGAGCAATTACCATAGCTGAGTCCTTGCCTTGATTCCAATACCTCAACTGGAAGTCACGGATAAGTGCTTTTGTAGTATCCAAATCAGACAAAAAGGCGGTTTGAAGTCCATCTTCGGCTATGGCCAGTTGTGCATATTTGCCTTTTGTTCGGCATAATGGAGTGACGGTATGTGTGGCTTGATTGTAATAATAAATGCCTTCCAGAATAGTTGAATCCCTTCCTGTGGTTTGATATATAAATTTATCGCTTCTTTTTGCCAAAGTATAGTCGGTTACATAGGGGATGGTATCCTGTGTTTTAGCAATCAAGTCCCTGACAACCAACGGGTAGCCATTCTTTTTATTAACAGGCTTTGGCTTAGTGACTTTCTTTTTTTGGATTACAGAATCAACAGCTACAGTGTCTTTTTCTACTTTTTTTGGAAGTTCCGCTTCGAGTTGATAGGTCAGAATGTTAGGCCATTCTTTGGGGATATTATAGCTCTTTACACGGGCTATTTTTTCTAAACTATTTGACTTTAGATCATAAATACCCAATGAGTCTTTTGGCAGCTTGTCTTCTTTGGTCTTGATTCTTCGCAAAGCTTTTACAGTATCAAGCTGAGGATTGATCTTAAAAATGACAAACCGTGAATCCCAGGTAATGGAAGAGTTGACTCCTCTTGGTATACTGGCAATTTCTTTACCATCTGCAGTGGCTATTTTCATTACCGCATCACCTTCTCCGGGAGTTAAGTGATAAACGATAAATTTACCATCTGGCGAAATTTCACTTTCTGTTATGGTTTTCCATAGATCGAAATCTGGATGATCCAATACCTTCTTCTGACCGAAAGCGGCTATTGTTAAAAGAGAAAAAAGAGCGGTTTGTAAGACTGACTTCATAAGATTGATTTTTAAGAAATTGTAATCTATACAAACAATCTAAACTAACCAGTTGAAATTTGATCAGCGGTTTAAAAAAGTGCTTTCCATGTTCCTTTGATCCGATTGTATTTCAGTGTACTCGGTAGCGCTTTCCAAAAGTATTTGTTCATTTCAATAGCAAAGGAAGGCTGCATATAGCAATTAATGGTGCAACCCTCACATTCGGGTAATCGGCCTTCAAGGGCTACTAATTTTTGAATCTCGTCACTTTGATAAAGGTCATATAAGTTGTTGTCTATGGTGAAATCTTTCACGCCCAAATGATAGCAGGGCAATACTAGTTTGTTCTCTGGAGAGATGACAATAGTGCTACTTGCAGCTAGGCAAACAGGATTATCCACATGATTGCCACCATCTTTTCTCAGTTGGATAAAAGCATCATTGAGGTATACATTTTTCTTTTTGCCCCAAGCTGAAATTTTATCTAAAGTAGCCTCGCTAAACTGAGCCCCAGTTTTTACATCGTTGTAATTAAAAACAGGGTTGAGAATAAGGACAAGATTGTTGGGGACACAAATCTGATCATAAACTTGTTGGATTTGCGCTACATTACTTTCAAATACAGTGAAAATAATGTCAGGTCGTTCACCTATTTTTTTTGCGATTTGAATGGACTCCATGACATGGTCAAAACAAGCCACACCTCGTGATAGGTCATGCGCTTCTTTTGTAGGTGCGTCTAGCGAAAAATGAAGCATATCTACAAGGCCTTTGATTTTCTCGGCCCACTTAGGATAAAGTAGTCCATTGGTGGTTACGGTTGTAATAAAACCCATTTTTTTAGCTAGCGCCAACAACTTGTCAATATCTCTGTGAAGTAGTGGTTCCCCACCTGTGAGATCCAGGACTTTCACTCCGAGTTTATTGAGAGCGATTAAATTCTGCTCGTAATTTTCTAAGGTAACATAAGGTGATGGCCGCTCCCAGATATCACAAAATCCACATTTGGCATTGCACCTGTAAGTCAGGTAATAGTTGCACAATATTGGGTGGGAGATTAACCGCATGGGTTAAAGGTAGGAATTCTAACTGTCACCCTGAACTTGTCGATAGGTATAAACACGGATAAAACGTAAATGTCACCCTGAGTTTATCGAAGGGTAAAGGGCGAAAACTAATTAAAGTTTCGTGCGCCAAGTCCAATGCTTCGACAGGCGTGCCTGCCGGCAAGGCAGGCTCAGCATGACATGGCAAGAAGCATGATGTATTTATGAAATTACGTCAACATACCGCCATCCACCTGGATTACCTGACCGGTAATGTAAGACGACATGTCACTTCCTAAGAAAACGCAGGCATTCGCAACGTCATCGGGTGAGCCACCTCTCTTTAATGGAATGGCATCTCTCCAGCCTTGTACGGTTTTTTCATCTAGCACTTCTGTCATTTCTGTCTCTATAAAACCAGGTGCAATGGCATTTGAACGGATACCTCTTGAGCCCAATTCCAAGGCTACAGATTTAGTAAAACCTAATATTCCCGCCTTAGAAGCAGCATAATTGGCTTGTCCGGCATTACCCTTGAGTCCTACAACGGAGGTCATGTTTATAATAGAACCTGAGCGTTGTTTCATCATGGTTTTGGTAGCAGCTTTTACCGTATTGAAACAAGATTTCAAGTTGATGTTGATGACAGCATCCCAATCTGCTTCACTAAGTCTCAATAGCAAATTATCTTTGGTAATCCCGGCATTGTTTATCAAGATGTCCAATGTGCCAAAGTCAGCCACAACGTCATTGATCAATTTGTCTGCAGCGGCAAAATCTGACGCATCAGATCGATAACCTTTTGCTTTAATGCCCGCAGCAGCTAATTCCCTTTCTAGCGCCTCCCCTTTTTCTACACTAGATAAATAGGTAAATGCTATGTTAGCTCCTTGCTCAGCATATTTTAAGGCGATGGCTTTTCCAATTCCTTTTGAAGCGCCTGTGATGAGTGCCGTTTTTCCTTCGAGTAGTCTCATTAGTTAGTCTAGGTTTTGAATCCCCAAAGAAAACAAAACTATTGGCTATGGCAAAGGAAAATCTTTAGTCATGCTGAGCTTGTCGAAGCTAAATTTTTTTCTAATAGCAATTACACTAAATTTGCGATCCCATTAATAATTGAAATATAAAAACACATTAGCATGGCTAAATCATACGATCTTATAGTATTAGGAAGTGGCCCTGGCGGCTATGT
Organism: Fulvivirga sp.; assembly: GCA_048268855.1. GTDB lineage: Bacteria > Bacteroidota > Bacteroidia > Cytophagales > Cyclobacteriaceae > Fulvivirga. Next base: position 705,388 of record JBLWUR010000001.1, on the reverse strand, counting down.
AGCAGCAATCAGAGCATCGCAACTCGGATTAAAGGTGGCAGTAGTAGAAAAAGAATCATTGGGTGGTATTTGCTTGAATTGGGGTTGTATCCCAACAAAAGCATTGCTTAAAAGTGCCAATGTATTTGAATACATCCAACATGCGGCCGATTATGGTATCACCGTAAAAAATTCATCCGTTGATTTTGACAACGTAGTAAAACGAAGCCGTGATGTGGCCAATGGCATGAGCAACGGGGTACAGTTCTTGATGAAAAAGAACAAGATCGATGTGATCATGGGCTTTGGAAAACTCAAAGCCGGAAAGAAACTAGAAGTAACTGACGATAAAGGAAAGTCTGAAACTTATACCGCTGAGCATATCATTGTGGCTACCGGTGGAAGATCAAGAGAACTGCCCTCTTTACCAATAGACGGCAAAAAGATTATTGGTTACCGTGACGCCATGGTGCTGCCAAAAGTACCTAAGAAAATGGTAATTGTAGGTTCAGGTGCCATAGGCGTAGAATTTGCCTACTTCTACAAAACAATGGGGACGGAAGTAACCATCGTTGAATTTATGCCGAGAGTAGTGCCTGTAGAGGACGAGGAAGTTTCAAAAGCCTTAGAAAGAAATTTCAAAAAGAACGGCATGAAGATCATGACTAGTTCTGAGGTAACTAAAGTGGATACTAAGGGCAGCGGTTGTAAAGTGACTGTAAAAACGAAAAAAGGCGAAGAAATTATCGATTGTGATATCGTACTTTCAGCAGTTGGTGTTGCCACAAACCTTGAGGGTATCGGCCTTGAAGAGGTAGGAGTTGCTACAGACAAAGGGAAAGTAATTGTTGACGATTATTACAAAACGAATATGCCAGGGGTATATGCCATCGGTGATATCGTTCATGGACCAGCTTTGGCACACGTTGCTTCAGCTGAAGGTATAATTTGTGTTGAGAAAATCGTAGGTCAATCTCCAGCGCCCCTTGACTATGGTAACATTCCCGGATGTACGTATTGTAGTCCTGAAATAGCTTCTGTTGGGTTTACCGAAGAGAAAGCAAAAGCGGCAGGTTACGAATTGAAGATAGGCAAGTTTCCTTTTTCTGCTTCTGGTAAAGCAAGTGCAGCGGGAGCCAAAGACGGATTTGTAAAACTTATTTTTGATGCTAAATACGGTGAATTACTAGGCGCACACATGATTGGAGCGAATGTGACAGAGATGATTGCTGAAATAGTTTCTGTTAGAAAACTGGAAACAACTGGTCATGAAATAATCAAAACTGTTCATCCTCATCCAACAATGTCTGAAGCCATCATGGAAGCAGCAGCTGCGGCTTATGATGAGGTGATACATATTTAACTTTAGTAGTAAGATTTGAGATATAAGACATTAGAGTTGGGATGTAAATCGTAATTCTAATGTCTTGCTTCTTAAATCTAGTGTCATTTATAATATTCCACCACCCTCTTCACCGACTCCTCAGGTTTAGAAGGCGTATACTCAAACTTGCGGTTGAACTTACTGCTATCGAAATAATAATCCCGATCGTACTGGTAGGTCATTTCCTTTAGTTCTTTAAGTACAGGCATAAAAATGCCCAAAATACTCATCGTCCAAATAGGTAAGGCTCGGCCTTTGGGCTTTACATTCATTTCTTTGGCGAAAAGATCAATCCACTGCTGAGCAGTAAGTGGGGTTGGATCGGTGGGTAAGTGCCAGACTTTACCATATGCAGCCTCATTATTTCCTAACATGGCTGTGCCAAGGGCTGCATCATGTGTATCGGTAAAAGAATGTACTTTATCAAGCGTTGCAAACCAATCTGCAGGTTTTCCTTTCTTTAGATTTTTATAAATAGTTTCGGTAGGCACACTATTTTCAGGGCCTATAAAATCAGCAGAGCGGGCAATCAGGGCCTTTATTTCTCCTTTTTCATGGGCTTTCAATACCATATCTGCTATGTGAGCTCGAACTCGCCCTTTATCACTACTGGGTCTAACGGCCGTTTCCTCCGTCATGTGGTTGAGCGCTTCACGGTCGTACATATATACATTGTCGAAAAACACTAGTTTGGCATTATGTGCTTTGCAGGCATCAATGGTATTTTGCATTACCAAAGGCCATTGTTTTTGCCACACCTTGGTTTTATAAACCAGCCCTACCATCAGGTACACAACATCTGAACCTGCTACTGCCTTATTTACTTCTTCGGGACTGAGTAGATCAGCGGGGTGAGTTATATCTGTGTCGTTTACTTTTTTGGGGTTTCGTCCAACTAGACGAATGTCGGATGTGTATTTTGTCAACGCTGTGGCAAGTGCTTTGCCTACCGCGCCTCCAGCTCCTAGAATTGTTTGCATGGTAATTAAATCATCGGATTATTCAATTAAGATAGTAAAACTGTCCGAGACAATTCCTATTCAACTATGAATTGTCAAGAATTCATCGGATGAATGTTTAAATTAACAAGATACAATATGGTCTAGCCAGCATTAATTTACTACGAATTCATCCGATGAATTGAACAATAAGGGATCAGAAATGAATTCTTACATGGAATGATTTTTTTACCAGCACTTCATTTCCATTAACTGCGTTATTTTAAATAACTTTACTTCCCTTCAATTTTTAATGTTATGATGAAAAGCAGGTATTACTTTCTCTTACTGGTACTTATTCCTTTTACCAATGTCGCTTTTGCTCAGGATGCCGATCCGTTGCAAGAAACTTACCAAAAGGCCAATGAAAAGCTTGATAAAGGCGATTTTAGAAATGCTGTTCTGGATTATTCACAATTGATAAACTCTAAGTTTAGCGATAATGAGGTATATGTAAAAAGAGGCATTGCTTATTTTAAGTTGAAGGATTATGCCAAAGCACAAGAAGATTTTAAAGATGCATTGAAAGCAAGAATTAGCACCGCAGACCTTTATGGGTATGCTGGTATGACCAAATATGAATTGAAAGATTACCAAGGAGCTGCTTCCGATCTGGAAAAAGGAGCTTCACTGGGATTTAAAGATGCGGAGGGATTATATAATCTTGGAAATGCCAAGTTTAGATTAGAAAGTTATCAAGATGCCGTTAAATATTATGATCAGGCGGAAGGTGCGGGAAATAAAGAGGCGGCCTTATTTAATAATAGAGGCAAGGCTAAGTTTACACTTAAAGATTATGGTGCGGCCGTAGCAGATTATGATAAAGCATTACAAGCTGATCCTAAATATGACAAGGCATTAGAAAATAGAGCAGAGGCTAATTTTGAACTTAAAGCTTGGGAAAAAGCTGCCGCTGATTACGATGCAGTAATTAAATCAGGACAAGTAGATGCCGAAAATTTTGCAAAAAAAGGAATAGCAGAATACAATGCTCAAAAAACTGAAGACGCCATCAAGAGTATGGAAAGTGCTGTGCAACGAGGCAGCAAAAATGAAACACTCAAATATTTTCTCGGGGAAGCTTATTTCAGCAAAGAAGATTATAAAAGAGCAGCTACTTATTATGAGCAGGCACAACGTGCCAATGTAGAGGAAAAATCAATTCCCGTTAAGCTTGGTCGATCTTATTATCTCTCCAAAAACTATTCAGCAGCCGAGACCACATTTTCTGATGCCATTAATAAGGGTGCCAATGACAATGAAATTTACTTATACAGAGGAATTTCCAGATATGAACTCAAGAATGAAGAAGGTGCGTTAGCTGATTTAAAACTAGCCGTAGATAAAGGAGCTAAAGATTATGACGGTTTTTATTACTATGGAAATCTGCAGTTCAAAAAGGAAGAATATCATTTGGCAGTAAGTGCTTATGATAACGCATTGGCCATGAAAAATGATGAGCCAATTATTTATAATAACCGTGGTAAGGCGCAGTTTTATTTGGAGCAATTTGATAAAGCACTAGCTGATTTTGACAAGGCTTTGGAATTGAAACCCGATTATGATAAAGCATTAGCAAATCGAGCAGAAACCAATTTTAAATTAAAGAAATGGCAAAAGGCCAAAGAGGATTATGATAAAGTAATCACCGGTGGAGGGGCAGAAGCTGATGCTTATGCCAATCGAGGAATAGCGGAATATAATCTTAAAATGAATGATGAGGCAGCCAAAGATTTGGAAAGTGCTGTGCAACGTGGGAGTAAAAATGAGTTGTTAAAATTTTATTTGGGAAATATTTACTCTGCCAAAGAAGACTATAAGAAAGCGGCCTTATATTATGAACAAGCGCAACGTGAGGGATTCACAGACCCGTCACTTTCCGCAAGTTTAGGAGCAGCTTATTACTTCAGTAAAAATTATGCGGCAGCGGAAACCACACTAACTGCAGCTATAACAGCAGGCAGTTCCGCCAACGAATTATTTCTTTACAGAGGGATGTCTTACATCGAACTGAAAAAGGAATCCGAAGCAAAGGCTGATTTAGAAAAAGCAATCAACGGGGGTATTAAAGATTATAATGCCTTTTACTTTTTAGGAAATCTTCAATTCAAAGATCAGGAATATCAAAAGGCCGTAGCTTCATATGACAAGGCCATTGCGGATAAAGCGGATGATGAGGTAGTATATAACAATCGCGGAAAAGCAAAGACCAACCTTGAACAATATGAATCAGCCGTTCAGGATTTTGACAAAGCACTGGAATTAAAACCTGATTACGACAAAGCATTAGAAAATAGAGCGGAGGCAAAATACCTGAATAAGGATTGGGCAGGTGCCATTGCTGATTATCAGCGAATCAAAAGTGCAGGCAAGTCCGATGCATTGGTCTATGAACGGTTAGGCCTTTCCAAATACAATACCGGTGATTTTGCTGGTGCTACGGAAGATTTAAAGTCGGCCATTCAAAGGGGGTCTGAAAATCCTGAGCTGAATGAGAAATTAGGCACTGCCCTATTTAAAGCGAATAACTTTAAAGAATCTTTCAGTTATTTATTGAAAGCTGCTGAGGCAGGTGCTCCTTCAGTGTTATTGGCTGAAATGACAGGTATTGCTGCTTATCAAACCAAAAATTTTGGGAAAACAGTAGAATTTTTAACCGTGGCTATCGATGGAAATTCCACAAACAAAGAGCTATTTACTTTTCGGGGCATTGCCAGAGCTAATACTGGAGATGATACTGGGGCCATTGAGGATTTGAAAAAGGCAGCAGCTTCGGGCACATCAGAATATGAAGTATATCGATTATTGGGTGACAGTTATTTTAAGCAAGATGATTTTCAAAATGCCATCACTACTTACGATAAAGCCGTTGCTCTCAAGGCAGATGATCATGTGGTAATTAATAATCGTGGAAAGGCCAAGATGATGCTGAAAAACTATAGTGGAGCGGTGGCTGACTTTGACAAATCATTGGCCCTGAAAGCAGATTATGGTCGTGCATTACTGAATCGAGGAACAGCAAAGTATGAATTAAAGGATTATGCAGGCGCTATTGTTGATCTTGAAAAAGCAAAGGAATCTGGTGATAATAAAGAGGTTACGAAAATGCTCGCATTAGCTTATTATCAAACAGGGAATAAGGCTCAGGCCAAAATTTACCTAGACAAAGCGATAGCAGCCAATGTAAATGATGGAAAAATATTCCTCTATAGTGGTCTGATTGCCTTTGATGAAAAAGACTATTCTAAAGCTGCATCAAACTTAGATAATGCCGAAAAGTCGGGAGAAACTTTACCGGAAATTTTTGAAAAGAGAGGTCTATCAAAATTTGAATTGAAGGATTTTTCGGGCGCATTAGTTGACTTGAATAAAGCAGCCACATCAGGGATAGATAATGCTACATTATTTTCTAAAATAGGTATCGCTCAATATGAACTGAAGAATTATCCTGGGGCAGTAGAGAATTTAAACAAAGCAGTGACCAAAGGGGCCACGGATAAAGATGTGTATTATAATTTGGGAAATGCGCAATTCCGAACAGAAGATTATTCGGGAGCAGTAAAATCATATGATCAGGCCATTACCAAAGGGGCTAATGACGAACTGGTTTATAATAATAGAGGTAAGGCCAAAATGTTGCTCGGTTCCGTTAAGGAATCCATTGCGGACTTTGATAAAGCACTTCAGATCAAGCCAGACTATCAAGTAGCACAACGCAACAGAGGTACGGCCAAATACGAGACTGCTGACTATCAAGGAGCGCTTGCGGACCTCAATAAAATAGTTGCGTCTGGTACCGCAGATAAAGTTGAGTATTTATACTTAGGAGTGTCAAAGTTTAAAACCAATGACTATACTGGAGCACTTGCTGATTTAGAACAGGCCAAAGCATTGGGTTCACAGGATAAGCTACTTTATTATGGACTTGGCAATGCAATGTATTTCAAAGCAGATTATGAAAATGCCATACCTAATTTGGAAAAGGCAGCACAAATGGATGCTGGAGACAAAGAAACTTTCTGGCATCTAGGTGATGCTCAATATAGATTAGAAAACTATAGTGGAGCAATTACCAATTTGCAAAAAGCAATTGACATGGGCATAACTGAGGCGGAAGCCTATCATAACCTAGGCCATGCCCAATATGAAGGCAATAATTTTGATGGAGCAATCAGTTCACTCACCAAAGCCATTGCCGCTAAGTCTTCATATGGATCAGCTTATTTTCATAGGGCAAATGCACAGTTCAGGTTGAAAAACTATCAGGAAGCCATCAAAGATTATGATGCTGCTGTTACTAATGGGGTGAGTAATGCCATTGTTTTTAATAATCGAGGTAAAGCCAATCAACTATTGGGAAATGATGGGGTGGCAATAGCAGATTTTGGCAAAGCCATAGGAATGGATGATACTTATGCTAAGGCCTATCAAAATAGAGGTGAAACCCATTATAAAATGAAGAATTACGAATTGGCCATTAAAGATTTGGCTAAAGTTGAGAAGTTAGTTGAAAAAGTTGATCCAGATGTGATTTTCTTTTTGGCTGAATCTTATTACAGTATGGGGGAATATCTGCGTTCACTGTCCTATTATGACAAAACAATAGAAGCAGGGCGAAAAGATGGCGAGGTTTATCAACATCGTGGTCGAGCATTAATTGAAAGTGAAAATTATAGTGATGCCATCAGTGATATTGACAAAGCCATCAGTGCCGGAGTTAAGGACGCTTCGATTTACATTGATAGATCAAGAGCTAATTTGTATATAGGCAATAATCGAGCGGCTTTAGACGATCTTAATAAAGCCATAGCCGCTGATCCGAGCAATCCCGATGCTTATTTTAACAGGGCCTATTTGAAGGAAGAAAGTGAAGATATTGAAGGTGCCATTTCAGATTACGGTAAAGTGATTGAGTTAACCCCTGAAGATGATGCAGCCTATTATAATTTGGCCAATGCTAGAGTATCGCAAGACAATATTGGTGGTGCTATGGAGCCTATTAATAAGGCCATTGAACTCGACCCAAAGAACCCCAGTTACTATAAAGTTAAAGGCAACATCCTTTATCGATTAGAGAATACCAAAGGTGCTTGTGAAAGCTGGATGAAAGCGAAAGAGCTGGGCGATAAAAAAGTAGACTACTTTATTAGTCAGTATTGTAAATAAGGAAAATCAAATTTTAACGTCACCTCGAAACCCGAAGGGTGAGAGGTCTCCTGAGATGGAGACTTCTCGGTTATACTTCCCTACCGATGACGTGTTTGATAGTTCACTTATAGTCCTCCCTCTACCTCCCTCCAAAGGGAGAAAAATTTGGCATCAAACTCGTCATCTCATTTTGTCTCGAAGTGATGCTTTAATTGCTATTCTCTTAGAGCTTATTCTTCTAACATCGCACAAACCTTACATGTGTTTGATTGAGACCTATTAAGCTCATAACCAGCACTTTCCTTTTATATATCCTCCGTATAAAATAGCTAAGGATTAAAAGGAACTATGAGAATTATTGGAGCTATTATTTTAGTGTTGTTTGTTGGAAGTGTTTGGGCACAAGGTTTTACAGGTAAAGTAGTCAATGTCATTGATGGCAATACCTTCGAGATTGTAAATGAAGAGAATGAGATTGTCAAATTTATGCTGAGCGAGGTTGATTGCCCAGAATCAGGTCAGGAGCTGGCTGATGAAGCCAAGACTTATATTGAAAAAATGATCTTAAAAAAGAAGGTGATTGTTGAGGTGAAAGGAAAGGACCGATGGGGTAATAAACTGGCGGTAATAAAATTAAAAAACGGCAAAGTTGTGCATGAGGAATTGTTAAAGGAGGGACTTGCCTGGGCTAATGAAAAGTCTTCAGAGGAAGTCACCACACTACAGTCTAAAGCCAAGGATAATAAGGTAGGTATTTGGTCTGTCAATGAGCCTACACCCCCTTGGGTTTATCGTAGAAAGCAAACCATGCTCCAACCCAAATCGAGGTAATTTTTATTTTTTAGAAGCAAAATATTTGCAAAAGACCTTGTCAATTCCGTATGTAAGTGAAATATAGAATAGTACTGTGGCATTAAAAAGAATGCTAATCACGTCATCTAAACTAGTGCCAAAGGTGATCCTTGTAATCGCTGCACCAATCATTACCAGACCCAGTACAAAGGCTGCGAATTTATTAACTCTTGGTATGAGTAAGGCTATTCCTGAGGTAAATTCAACAACACCAATAAAGTACATAAAATAGAGGCCATAGCCCCATTTTATTAGAAATGCTTTTGACCAAAATCCTTCAGCATCAAATTTGATGTACCCATGTTCAATAAATATTCTTGAAAAATAGATTACGATAAGAAATAGAAGAACCTTCTTTAATTTTTCCATTCTCTAGAATACAAAGAAATTAGAAGCTATCTATTTAACTTTTCAATGGACTGGTACGAGATGTTTCTATTGTGTGCTGAGATGTTTCATACAAGAGCTAGTGTCTCAATATTCAATTTAAAACTCCTGCTCGATGTCACAATATGATTATTTTTCATTTTAATTATATACTCCCCATTGCGCCAATGTTGCCATTGACTAACATTTTTTTGGTTTACTATCACAGATCTATGAATTTGTTTAAAGTCTCCATTCAGCTTTAATTTGATATTTTTTAGTGACCCCCTCATTTTATACTTTTTAAGAGAACAAACAATTTCAACATAATTCCCTAAAGATTTAAGGAATTGGATATCCTCCATTGGAATTTTATGCAAACTAGATCCTTCTTTAATGTTTAACACTTTCAATTCAGGATTTTCGGTCGTTATTATCCAAACCAATAAAAAGGAAATAACTATAAAAATTATAATTGTCTGGTAAACAGAAGCTACAATTACCAGCCACACTTCTTTCAAAATTCTAAGTGGGTTTATATCAATAAATCCGATGAGATACTTTATCGAAAAGTCTAGAATAATATCAATGGTTCTCAATAAAGGACTTAAAATAATTCCCAATATAACAAGATTTAAAAGGATTTTGGAAGGTGATGTATTGTGAGATTGTCGCTTTATGTATTTAATTAATAAAGGTATTATCAGACACCAGGTAAATAGTGGTGTGAAGTAATAAAAGGAGATTTCAAACAATTTATGAGCTGTTATTTCGAATCCTTCATGAGCCATCATCAGACTATTTGAGATAAAGGAAATCAACATAAACGCTGTAATAGCCATCATTAAAATAAAATGGATTTCCTTATCTGAATATTTGATTCTACTTGAAAATGGCATTTAATTAGTACGGCAAAGAGTACTGAAAAGTTAATTCATGATTATTGCTTGACAATAAATTGACTAAATTTGAGTTCAACTATTATGGCAAATTACCGAATAATTTTTCTGTTCATATTTTTATCCTCTGGCATTGTTGCTTTTGGTCAGTCTAAAGAAAAGGCAAAGGAAGACAATGCTTTTGCTCCCGCTGAGATGGAACAATCTACTTTGCAAAAGAAGACCATGAAAAAGAAGGGTAAAAAATCTGCCCGAGGTGTTTTCAATAGGAAAATGGATCTCAAAATCAAGGAATTTGATAAGCGGATGCAGGCCAATGCTAAAGCAGAGCGTAAGAAGCAGCGTGAAATGCGCAAACCACAGTATTCCGACCCATCCTACTTTGGTCACAAGAAAAAGCCAAAGAAGCGCCCACCCGGCAAACGTAAGTTTTGTAAGGAATGCGGCATTTGGCATTAACAGTTAATGTCATGTTGAGCCTGCCTTGAGTCATGTGATACGGAGCTAAGTGCCATGTCATGCTGAGCTTGCCTTGCCGGCTGGCAGGCCTGTCGAAGCATAAGGCGTGGCTTTCGTAATCTCAGTTAGTATTCGTCTTTTTCGTTCGACAGGCTCACGATGACTTCGACAAGCTCAGGGTGACAGTTACTTTTTATCCCCGATTTCAACATTTCGACAAGCTCAGGGTGACAGTTAAGGGTGTACTTAAAAATGAAAATAGTAAAGTGTATTAGTCTATTCAGATAACCTTAACTAATGATGTTTTAACTTCTCTTCTTGCCGTGTCATGCTGAGCTTGTCGAAGCATAAGGCATGGCTTTCGTAATCTAAATAAGATTTCATCTTTTACCCTTCGACAAGCTCAGGGTGACAATTAAGATTAATCATTCAATATCTCTAATTATTCTTTGCTGTTTTAGACAGTTCAGGAAGCAAATCCCAACGGCCGTTTATTAAAGCCTCTTTCTTTACTCTACGCCATCCTTTTACTTGTTTTTCAAAACTGATTGCATGATTGACATCCTGAAAATGTTCGGTAAATACTAAAATTACTGGCCTTCTATTATGAGTATAGCCTTTGTTTAACCCTTGTTCATGCTCCTTTAGCCTTCTGTCAATGTCGTTAGTAACACCAGTATAGTAAGACCCATCGGAACATTTCAATATGTAAACGGTGTATTGTTTTAGGGCGGGCATACAACAAAAATAAAAAATGATTTTGACTAAAAAAGTTGAGTCATGTGATACGGAGCTAAGTGCCATGTCATGCTGAGCCTGCCTTGCCGGCAGGCAGGCCTGTCGAAGCATAAGGCATGGCTTTCGTAATCTCAGTTAGTATTCTTCTTTTTCGTTCGACAGGCTCACGGTGACTTCGACAAGATTAGGGTGACAGTTACGTTTTATCCCCGATTACTACATTTCGGCAGGCTCAGGGAACAATAACGATTTATCCATGTTTCGATGAATTTTAAGGCCATGTCATGTTGAGCCTGTCGAAACATTAGGCATGGCTATCATGAATCATTATATTAGTAGGCAATGAAAAACCTACACCGTTTTATAGAACACACCAACCTAAAACCTACCATTACGGGGAAGGATGTTGATCAATTAGTAAAAGAAGCGATTGAAAATCAATTCTTAGGAGTTTGCATACCGCCTTTTTGGGTAAAGAGAGCTAGTCGTGAAATTGGCAACGCTGATGTACAATTAGTAACCGTTATAGGATTTCCGCTTGGCTACAACATGACCGAAGTAAAAATAGAGGAAATGAAGTTGGCGATAAGAGACGGTGCTGATGAACTAGATTTGGTAATAAACAGTTCGGCATTTAAAGATGGTATGCCCTGGCCAAAAATAGAGTTTGCCAAAAGCAGTAAACTTTGTCATGAAGAAGGAAAAACACTAAAAGTGATTATTGAAACCGCTTATTTGTCCGATGAGGAGATTGTTACGGCTTGTAAATTGTGCAATGATGCTGGAGTCGATTTTGTAAAAACTTCGACAGGTTTTGCCCCCGAAGGGGCTAAAGTGGAACACATCAAACTCATGCGGAGTGTACTGCCCTCAAGCGTAGGTATTAAGGCCTCGGGGGGAATCAAAACCTACGAGCAAGCAGTGGCTTTGATCAAAGCAGGAGCAGATAGACTGGGGACGTCTTCAGGGGTGTCTATAATCAACGAATAAAAAAAGATAATGAATAATTTAAAAGAAATTTTTAAAGAAGAGAGTCAAATACCTGCTCAATATAAACCTGCAGAGAATATCATTCAGCGGGAATACCTAATAAACGGGGTATTGAAATCATGGGATGGTCCAATGAATGAAGTAAAATCCCCGGTATTTGTAAAAAATGGTACGGGATTGACTCAGAAAATAATGGGTGAAACGCCTCTACTTACCGAAAAGGAAGCACTAGATGCACTAGATTCAGCGGTGTCAGCATATAATCTTGGGCATGGTCAGTGGCCCACATCTTCGGTAGCGAAACGAATCAACCATGTTGAAAATTTTCTTTCTAAAATGAAGGAAAAAAGGGCTGAGGTTGTAAACCTGCTCATGTGGGAAATTGGTAAAAACCTGAAAGATTCTGAAAAGGAATTTGACAGAACCTGCGACTACATTTCAGATACTATCAATGGACTTAAAGATTTAGATAGAAAATCATCGGGATTTGAAATAGAGCAAGGTGTTATTGGCCAAATAAGAAGAGTGTCACTAGGAGTAGCGCTCTGCATGGGCCCTTATAATTACCCATTGAATGAGACTTTTACCACCCTTATTCCTGCTCTTATTATGGGAAATACAGTCATTTTTAAACCTGCTAAATTTGGAGTCCTCCTAGTAAAACCATTGTTGGAGGCCTTTAGAGATAGTTTTCCTCCTGGCGTAATCAATATTATTTATGGTCGCGGACGTGATACAGTGGGAGCCTTAATGGCCACTGGAAAAATAGATGTGTTTGCCTTTATTGGCACCAATAAAGGGGCTAACGATATAAAAAGGCTGCACCCTAAACCACACAGATTGCGCTCTGTACTGGGTTTGGATGCCAAAAATCCTGCTATCGTTTTGTCAGATGCTAATATTGAGGAGGCGGTTGCAGAATGCGTGGCTGGTAGTTTATCGTTTAACGGCCAACGATGTACAGCCCTTAAAATCCTATTTGTACACAAAAGCATTGTGGCAGAATTCAATAAACAATTTATTGCCAAAGTGAGTGCTTTAAAAGGTGGATTGCCTTGGGAAGAAGGGGTTTCCCTGACACCACTTCCTGAACCGGGTAAAGTGGAGTACCTCAACGGACTGGTTGAAGATGCAAAAAAACATGGTGCAGTTGTCATCAATGAGGGTGGTGGTGAATCTAATGAGACTTTTTATGCTCCGGCTGTTTTATATCCTGTCAACAGTAAAATGAAAATTTATGATGAAGAACAATTTGGTCCTTTGGTGCCAATTGTCCCTTTTAATAATGAGGAGGAAGCCATCAACTATGTTGTCAATTCAAATTTCGGTCAGCAGTTGAGTATTTTTAGCAAAAGCTCTGAGACCGTTGGTCGCTTGGTTGATGTTTTCGCAAATCAGGTGGGTAGAATTAATATTAATGCTCAGTGTCAACGTGGGCCGGATAGTTTTCCATTCAATGGAAGAAAGGATTCTGCAGAGGGCACATTATCCGTTTCTGATGCACTGCGTGTGTTTTCAATTCGGATTTTAGTAGCCACCAAATACAATGACACAAACAAGCAGCTGATCAACAACATTGTAAGTAATGGCGAGTCAGCCTTTTTGACAAGAGATTATATTTTTTAGTATGACTAAACACTATAACATAACTGTTTCCGGAAAGGTACAAGGCGTTTTCTACAGAGCGAGTACTAAGCACAAAGCTGAGGAACTCGGTATTACGGGCTTTGTAAGAAATGAGCCCAGTGGTATCGTTTACATAGAAGCGGAAGGACAAATGGCACAACTAAGTGCCTTAATTGATTGGTGCAAAATAGGCCCTAAACACGCCCGAGTGGAGAACGTACATTTCTACCCTGGCGATATTATGGATTTTGAGGGTTTTGCTATTAGATAAAAATTATCGATACTGAATTTTTGGATCGACTAATTGGTGAAGATGCCTACGGCATGACCAATAAAAAAGATTCAATTGATACATTAATTTAGAAGGTCATTCCGCAATGCAATGAAGGAATCTTTACCCTAATAATTAGAGTTCTGAACTAGAGATGCCGGATCGAGTCCGGCATGACAATGCCTCAATTCTGTCCGTCTAAATCAAGCAAAAATTTGTCGATCAGCCCCTGGGTAACGTGATCCATTACCACAATTTTATACCATTTCGGATTATCATGTGAATCTGGTACAAGAATGTATTTATCTGCAAGCTCCTTTCGTATATGTGCCGCTCTGATGGTTATGATATTCATATCCGGATTTCTAAAAAAGGCTATGCCTCTATCATGCAAACTGTCACAGATCCGACTCGTTTTGTTAAGTAACTGTCTGATTTTTGACTTCCATCCATCTGACCCATAAGTGCGCATGATCATCCATACAGCTATGGCATTGGCCCCAGACCGACTTCCAATGAGGGTGTAATCTTTGCCCTTCACATAGTTGGCCTCCTCGGTAAGGGCATATTCCATAAATCCTTTTCTAGTCAAGTACAACCCAGTTCCATAAGGTGATTGAAGCATTTTATGCCCATCTAGTGTAAAGGATTGGATTTTTTTGTTTCGAAAGGTATAGCGGCTTTTATCCGTAGCGAATGGATAAATGTATCCACCAAAAGCACCATCAATGTGTACTTTATACTCCGTGTCTAATTCATCTAACCAACCCGTGATTTCATCAATGTCATCTACAGAACCAAACATAGTGGTAGACATATTCATAATGACAATAAAATACTTAACGCCTTGGCTTTTAGCATTTTCAATTCCCTCAATTACACTCTCGCGTGTAATTTTTCTTGTGTCCACGTCCACTTTTGTAACCACCTTATTTAAGCTCAACAAGGCGGCTCCTTTGGGCATGGAGTAATGAGCATCTTCAGAATAGACAACAGCTATTTCATTGGGTTTGGCTTTAAACTCAGTGACATAATAATTTTTTAGAATCCACATGGCTTGTATGTTGGCTTCTGTTCCTCCTGAAGCGACATAGCCATCAAACTCCTCCTCACCACCTTCAAAAATTTGCTGCGCACAAAGTTCAATTAGTTCTTTTTCAATTTTATGTGTCCCTCTAAATGCATCTTCAGATTCACTCAAAGTGTGGCAGCCAATGTGATTCGGGTTGGCAATAAGTGCTGATAAAAAAGGAGCGTCCTTCAAGAAAGGAGCATCTTGATAGAAAACTTCCGTGTCGAGATAGGAAGCCGGAAGGCCTAAAACCGCCTTATCGCGGTAATCAAGATTTTGTTCTAATGCATCAAATACGATGCGTTTCATTTTATCGTGTGTGTAACTTTCCCAGTACATTGAATCTTCTTTAAATAAAGCGCAAAGCTAGGGGTCACACTCTTCAATAGAAATGATTTTGGTCATTTAAATGAAGGTATTCTAGTATGCTTTTTCTCTACTCCGAGCCAAATGATACTTTTAGATTACTCTTAGCCCACATTTGGAATAATCTGCATGATGGTAAAGATGCCTGCCTACCGCTCAAGCAGGCCTGACGGCATGACCTACTAATTGAGATTTTCATTAACTCTATCCCCTTATTAATATGCACTATATTGGAAAAGGTCCTTCCCAATTACCTTGTCTGCATTATTTTAGCAGGTCATTCCGCAATGCAATGAAGGAATCTTTGCTATACTTATTCTGAGCAATATTCAAAATTGAAAATACCTAACGACATAAATAATAAAGGGATTCCGGCTCCTGGCCAGAATGGCAAGTGGAAAGCTCCTATTTGTATGTTGCGGGTTGTCACTCTGAGCTTGTCGAAGAGTTATATCGAGTAATCTTTATAAAGGAATTTTACCTAGTGATGTTAATAATTAGAGGATTCCGGCTCAAGGCCGTAATAACAAATCAAGCCATCTTAAGCTGCCTGACGATGCCTTTGTATTTGTAAATTTTCAGCTCGAAATGCTGATGAATGAAAGTCTTCATTCGGTTTTCGGCCAGCTCTGATTTGCGACCTTCAGGATAGAATACAGTCAATTCCAATACTGCTCTCAAGAAATTGGGTTTCAGACAAAAATCTACCAACCAAGATTTGAAAGTGTCGCTCCAGTCATTGACATATTTGACATAGTGGTCATTACCATCAAACAACAACTCCAGTTGGTTTTGGCCATATTCAAAGCGATATACACCAGCCAGATTACGATAGAATTCTTCCAATCGAGCAACATACCCGGTTTGGTGTTCTTTGATGGCGATCACAGTATTATCTTCGATCCCTAGAGGATTGAATTGCTGCAAATAGAATTTTTTACTAAAGTCGATTAGATAAACAATCAATTCTCTCTCAAGATCAAGCTGAGCTTTTTCAAGGATATAATTTTTATCAAGAGAGAAATACTTTTGAATCATTGAAGTAAAATTGCTGCCCAAATATAACTATTTTGATGATTAGGCTAAGTTAATAACTACAAAAATGGTGAATCATCTTCTTTGGCCATGGTATTATAAACCATTTTGTCCATCCAGCCGGGAAACCATTTATTAAGAAAAACGGTCATTTTACCCTGAGTTGTCATGATAATGTACTTCTTTCTCTTTACTGTGGCTTTATAGATTAACATGGCACATTCTTCAGCGGTCATCATCAATTCCTCTTTTCGTGGTGATTCGCCTTGAGCTGACCCATCAGAGGTGAGTGATGATTTACGAATATTGGAAGCTGTAAATCCGGGACAAGCCGTTAATACATGCACACCCGTTTTGAACATTTCAGTTCGAAGCGCTTCCAAAAATCCCTGCAAGGCAAATTTAGAAGCAGAATAACCGACTCTTCCCGGTAAGCCTCTAAAACCTGCAATGGAGGAAATACCAATTACTGAACCTTTGTTTTTCAATATTTCAGAAAGGCAATATTTTGTAGCATAGATGGCACCCCAAAAGTTAATGTCCATGACTTGCTTTATTACTTTCAAATCGACATCCTTGAAAGGTGCTCGCATAGAAATTCCCGCGTTGTTAATGAGGATATCAATTTTACCAAAGGCTTGTAATGCAGTATCTACCATTTTCACATTATCTTCTTCAATACTCACATCGCCTTGAAAACCAATGGCTTCTATACGTTGAGCTTTGAGAGCGTCCAAAACTTCATCCAGTGCCTCCTTTTTTCTGCCTGTGATCAAGATTTTGCATCCGTTCTTCCCAAATACCTCTGCTAATGCTTTGCCAATGCCCGATGAACCCCCGGTGATGATAACTACCTTGTCCTTCATATATCAAAAAATTGTAAGTGGCGAAATTAATCAATTATGATAATAACTTCCTTTTATATGGATTACCTAATTTTGAGTTAATTCATTTTCGATGTTCTTTATTAAACTACTTTCCAGACTCCACATCAATATTCTGTATCTAATTACAGATGGGCTTTTCTTTTTCGTCTATTATCTAATAGGTTATAGAAAGCAGGTAGTACATGATAATATTGCCAATTCGTTTCCTGAAAAAAACGAAAAAGAAGTGAAGGCCATTGCTAAAAAATTCTACAGGCGCTTTGGCGAATATATTGCCGAGACATTGAAAGCTATTTCCATTTCTGAAGACGAGATTAAAAAACGGGTAACGTTTATGAATGTGGCCGAGGTGCAGAAATATGCAGATCAGAACCAGTCCATTATCCTTGTTGGTTCGCACCAATTCAATTGGGAATGGGCGTTACTAACGGGTTGTTTGGTATTACCTTTTCCTGTTGATGCGGTTTACCAACGGTTGTCAAATTCCAAGTTCGATCAATTGATGTATGAAAGTCGAGCAAAGTTTGGAGGGCAACCTATTGATAAGAAGTACATTATTAGGAGTTTATTGAAAACAAAGGAGCGCCTTCGAGCGGTTGCTATAATGGCCGATCAGTCTCCAGGAAGGGACACCGTAAAATATTGGACTACTTTCATGAAGCAAGACACTGCTTTTTTCCTTGGGCCGGAGCAGATTGCTAAGGCCATGAAGTATCCGGTGGTTTTTTATAAAATGATACGTGTAAAACGAGGCTATTACAATGTAGAACTCATCAAGCTCACCGAACCACCTTATGAGAAAGAGAGCCACATAGTATTAGAATCTTACATTACCGAATCCCAGAAACAAATTGAGGATGACCCCACTGGTTATCTATGGTCTCACAAAAGGTGGAAGTTGAAAAGGGATAGTGTTGATTAAACAGCCAGATTTATAATAGTTAGAATTTATAATGGTACTTTAGGCGTGAACTTATCTGGCGAAATTAGTTCATAACTATATCGAATTGTTAGAGCCCATACTGTAAAATGGATAAAGAGCAAATATTTAAGAATTCGATTAATGACAACCTAAGTAACACACTTATGGCATTAGGTTATGAGAGAACTCTTGAACATAAAGGCTTGGTCGAATTTACTGGCAGCAAGAACATTCTAACATTTGTGTTTGAATGGAATCAAGATTATGGTTTGTACAGTAAGTTGAAATTTGATGGTGAACTAATGGACTATCCACTACAATTTGTTATTAACAGATTGAAAGGTCTTTCGGACTTTACAACTCCTAAATTCGGTCAAGAATTCCATGATTTGACGGACGAATGGACCAAGTATTTATCGAATGAACTTCCTGAATTGAACATATCTAACCTTACCATTAAGTCTGAAATTATTCAGGTCTTAAAAAAGGAATTCGAACAACGAAATAACGAATACAACAACAAGCTTGAATTAGACAGATTAAGGCAACAGGCTGATTTAGCTTGGAATTCACAGAATTTTAAGCAGTACATTGCGATATTGGGTGACCGAGCCTCAGAATTTCCTGATTCGTATTCAAAAAAGCTTTCAATCGCGCAGAAAAGAATATGAAAAAACGGGCTCTAACAACACCAATGAATGAATGGGGTTTATCGGTCAGAATATTTTCGTGGGGATTGGAAAGTTCGCCACAAGTTTTAAATTTAAATAAAGGATTGGCTATATGCAGGACGAGAGGTTAAAGATTTCTAATCCCCACTTATCATAGCTGGTCGTTATGCACAATGGGGGGTACGTAAAGGTACATCGTTTACAGATTTGTAATTCTGATTATATTATAACGTCATTTAGGATTCGTTAATGAAAAATATTTTAGCTCTAATAATCATAACACTAGTCGGTTGCTCCTCAAACCAAAAGGAATTAGCTAATTCTAGCGAAAAGGATTCAACATTAAAAAAAGAAGCGCAAAGAATTCAAAAAGAAGTTCCAGTTAAAGTAACTGCTCAATCCGATAAGAAACTTGTTGAGGTTTTAGATAAAGATAGTATCTGGTTAAATGATGATATAAAGTTCGTGACGACTCAGACAGAACTTAAAAACAAACTCGGATCTCCCGATAGTGTAACCTATCCGAATTTTGAATGTGGAGCCTATATTAGTGGAGTTGAACCATGGGGTGATAGTATTAGTGTTTGGTATTTTAAAGGAGCAGAATTTGTTGCATTCAAGGATGTGGCCGAATTGAGGTCAGTTGAATTTAGTGAATGGGAGTGGACATTACATAACCCAAGTTTAGTACTATCAAGACAAACTACTTTAAATGATTTAAAAGCTGTTTTCCCCTACTCTGTCAGTAAATCTTACGAATGGGTTGATGCACGAGACAATCGAAGTTTTATACTTGTTAGAATTGCTCCAAAATCAGGATGGGATGACCAGTGGGTATTGAAATTCTATGACAAATACCTAGTCGAGATTGAATATTGGTCACCATGTTGAACCACAAAAGTGCCTAACATCCCCAACTAGCGCAAGCGTCCGCTTATGCTATAATACTATATAACTAGTAAGCCATAAAAACATATGTCACTTTGGTTTCATTGTTTTATTGGGACTAAGAATAAAGAGGCACAAGCGGACGCTTGCGCCAGTTCAGGGCCAGTTCAGGATTAATCAGGTTCGGCATCATTAAAAATCTTTCATCATATTTGAATAAAAGCAGGAAAGCACTTGTTTCATTTATTTTTAAACAGATGCCAAATTAATTGAGCAAATTTGGCCACGATTCATTTGACAAATAAGGCCTTAGATGACAGTATTTTTTGAACACTTAATGCATGAATTTGAATTGCCACTAGCGAATCCGATTCTTATATTTTCATTAATACTATTTATCATACTGTTATCCCCCATTCTGCTGCGCAGATTAAATATTCCAGGCATCATCGGATTGATTATAGCAGGGGTGCTTATCGGTCCGCATGGTTTTGACATTCTTGAAAAAAACTCTGCGATAGACCTTTTTTCAACTATTGGGTTACTATATATCATGTTCATTGCCGGGCTTGACCTGGATATGAACGATTTTAAAGCGAACCGAAACAAGAGTGTTTTATTCGGGTTTTTCACTTTCATTTTTCCATTAGCGATTGGTTTTCCAGTTTGTTATTACCTGCTTGAATATGACTTCAATGCAAGTTTCCTGACTGCGAGTATGTTTGCCACACATACGCTCGTGGCCTATCCTATTGTGAGCAAACTAGGAGTTTCAAAAAATCAGGCGGTTGCTATCACCGTTGGAGGAACCATTTTAACCGATACAGCAGTACTTATCATTCTTGCTGTAATAATGGAAAATAGCAGAGGCAATTTAAATCAAGAATTTTGGATACGGTTGGGCGTTTCACTTACCGTATTTTCTGCCATTATGTTCTTGATAATTCCAAGAATCGCTAAATGGTTTTTTAGAAAGCTTGAAAGTGAAAAGCACTCGCATTATATTTTCGTCCTATCTATTGTATTTCTAGCAGCTTTTTTGGCAGAAATAGCAGGTGTAGAATCAATAATTGGAGCCTTCGTTGCAGGTTTGGCTTTAAACAAACTTATTCCGCATTCTTCCGCACTGATGAACAGAATCGAGTTTATAGGTAATTCATTGTTCATTCCCTTCTTCCTCATCAGCGTGGGGATGATTGTTGATGTGAGTGTAATTTTCAGTGGCCCAACAGCTCTTATTGTAGCAATAACACTTTCTATTGTGGCGCTGTTTGGTAAATGGTTTGCTGCTTTGATTACCCAGCTTGTGTTCAAATTTTCAAAGGCACAGCGACAACTTATTTTCGGACTCAGCAGTGCGCATGCGGCTGCAACACTTGCTGTGATTTTAGTGGGTTACAAAGCAGGCATATTGGACGAGAATATCCTGAATGGAACCATCATACTTATTTTGATAACATGTATAGTGGCTTCATTTGCTACAGAAAAAGCCGCAAAACTGATTATCATAGAATCCGAAGATGATACCGAAGTTTTAAAAAAAGGAAATGGAGCAGATAGTGAACATATACTCATGCCCATTGCGAATGTTTCTAACATAGAAAAACTGCTAGAATTTGCTATTCTAATCAAAGACAAAAATTCAATTAATCCCGTATCAATCCTTTCTGTGGTTGCCAATAACAAAGAAGCAGAACTCAATATTCTAAAAGCACGGAACAAGCTGGAAGAGTTTGTAAAACAGGGCTCTGCTTCGGAGACCAACGTAAATATCATTACCACTATTGACCATAACCCTGCAAGTGGCATAACTCGCATTTCCAAAGAGATAATGGCCGATATAATTGTGATGGGTTGGCCTCAACGATCAGGGTTCATCGATAAATTAGTGGGTGAAAAAGTAGACAGTATATTGAATAACATATCTAAAACCATTTTCATCTGTTATTTAGAAAAGCCACTGGTATTACATAAAAAAATCATAATTGCTGCACCACCAATGGCAGAACATGAAAACGGTTTTGCTCTATGGCTTACTAAAATGCTGAAATTGTCTCAGGAACTAAGTATTCCAGTTCAGCTGCATTGCAATAAAGTCACGCAGCAGGCAGTCGAAAGATTATCAAAAAAAGCGAAACTGGCAGAAGTAATAACAATAAGGCTATTTACAAACTGGGAAGATTTTCTGGTGCTTTCTAGAAATATTAAACAAGACGACTTGTTTGTATTGGTTTCAGCACGAAGAGGAGCTCCATCCTATATAGGGGCCCTGGAAAAGTTACCTTCTCAACTGGAAAAACACTTTGCAGATAACAGTAGGTTCGTTATTTACCCTCAGCAATATACCCAGAACCTACCTAGCACGAAAAATTGGTAAACCATCGATACTATCTCAAACTTTAGTTAAAACTAGAAGGGGAAATGAGCAGTTGATTCATTAAATAGGTAAAAAACGGTACTTTAGTTATACTTAATAGACATTATTATGCTAACTGGATAGGTATGAGTAGAGGGTTTGTAAAAGAAGGAGATCAAGAGGAAACACCTTTGGTAACACCTAGAGCACATCTACCTGCTGGAGTTGTCAATTTCGTTACACCCAAAGGCCTGGAAGAATTGAAAGAAGAGCAGAGCGCGTTAATTGAAGAGCGAAGAGTAGGTAACATCACCTTTACTGCTTGGGGTGTCCTCGGATAGAAAGTATTTTGGAATTGGATATATTCCACCAGGTTGAGTAAATTTAATCTTGATAGCTATCGGGAGGCGAGGCTATGAGTAGCTGAAAAAATCAGTGTATCCTAATCCCCGCTGATCATATCTAATCGCAACCCAATATTAATGACTGTAATATGGAAGATATGATTTTTTATGATAGAATGCAGTTCGCATTTACTATCACATTTCACTATTTATTTCCACAGTTAACAATGGGACTATCGCTAATGATAGTCTATTTTAAGTGGAAATTTCTCAAGACAAAAATTGATAAATACAATGATGCGGCAAAATTTTGGATGAAGATCTTTGCCCTCAATTTTGCCATGGGAGTGGTCACCGGTATTCCAATGGAATTCCAGTTTGGCACCAATTGGGCAAAATTTTCTGAGCTTACAGGTGGCATTATTGGACAGACATTGGCCATGGAAGGTATGTTTTCTTTCTTTTTGGAATCGTCCTTTTTAGGGCTCTTTTTGTTTGGTGAAAAACGATTGGGTCACAAACTACATTTTGCTACGGGATTCCTGGTCTTTTTAGGATCTTGGGCTAGTGGCTATTTAATAATAGCTACACACTCTTGGATGCAATTTCCCGTGGGGTACAAAATATTGGATAGCGGCAAATTCGTTTTAACCAATTTTGGTGCCTTATTTTCTAATCCGTGGTTATTGCCTTCTTATTTGCATAATCAGGCAGCTTCCTTGGTGACATCATCATTTGTAGTGGCAGCTGTTGGAGCCTTTTATTTACTAAATGATAAGCATCACGAATTTGGTAAACTATTTGTAAAAACAGGGGTGGTCTTTGGGTTCATTTCAAGTTTGTTGGTTGCATTTCCCACAGGGGATTGGGCCGCTAAGAATGTGGTAAAATACCAACCTGTTACTTTTGCTGCTATGGAAGGCATTTTTGAAACACAAGACGGAGGTTCAGAAATTGTATTGATCGGACAACCGAACATGCTTGAAAAAAAACTGGACAATAAAATAGCTGTACCAAATATATTGAGCTTCTTGACCTATCAACAATGGGATGCACAAATAAAAGGGTTAAACGAGTTTGACGAAAAAGACTATCCTACCAATGTCCCCGGTTTGTATTATGCCTACCATATTATGGTTGGTTTAGGTACTATATTTATAGGTTTAATGTTGCTTGCCGTTGTACAGTTATTCAGAAAGAAACTCTACAAAACCAAATGGATTTTATGGTCTCTCATGTTTATGCTGCCATTTCCATACATTGCCAATACAACTGGTTGGTATACGGCCGAATTAGGAAGGCAACCTTGGCTGGTGTACAACTTATTACGTACTGCGGAGGGAGCATCACCAACAGTATCTTCTGGTAACACCCTGTTTACCTTACTTGGTTTTATTGGCCTGTATATCCTGCTGGGCTTATTGTTTTTACTGTTGGCAGGTAAGATTATTAATAAAGGACCACAGCTAAATCAGCACTAATTATGGAATTTTTTTGGTATATCGTTGTATTGATAATGTTGGCTGTTTATGTGATTTTAGATGGCTACGATTTTGGTGCAGGAATCATTCATTTGTTTTTTGCAAAAACCGAAAAAGATAAAAAAGCCATTACCAACGCTATTGGCCCTTTTTGGGATGCCAATGAAGTTTGGCTAATTGCAGTTGGAGGGGTTTTGTTTTTTGCATTTCCTACATTGTATGCGTCCTCTTTTAGTGGGTTTTATCTACCATTAATGATCATTTTATGGTTACTTATTTTTAGGGCCATCGGATTGGAATTAAGAGGGCAAATTCATAATACAATGTGGGAATCCATTTGGGACAAAGCTTTTGGAATTGCAAGTTTACTTTTGGCACTCTTTTTTGGAGTGGCTTTAGGAAATGTAGTGCGGGGAGTAAACCTGGGAAACGTGGTGAACGGGGTATCTACCCACGAAGCACATTATTTCTTTTTACCACTTTGGAATCCAACCTTTAGTCCACAAGCCGAACAGCTCGGAATAATAGATTGGTTTACTTTGCTGTTAGGCGTTGTTGGCGTAGTGGCCTTAACGATTCATGGAGCTAATTGGATTATTTTTAAAACCAATTCAGATTTAAATGAAAAATTGAAAGGAGTAGTCTTCAATCTTAATATAGTGTTGTTGGCTTTAGTGGTTGTTTCATTATTAATTTGGCATATAATAGAGCCGCATCCGTTTCATAATTTTATAGATAAACCTTGGTTGTGGATATTCCCACTCCTCACATTCACTGGTTTGTTTGGTTTGTTTAAAGTGAAATCCTATCAGAAGCATGGCTTGGGATTTTTGTTTTCTACACTCTTTTTATTTGGTGGATTAACCTCAACTGCGGCATCTATTTTCCCAAAAGTGTTGCCTTCAACAAACGATGTAAATCCAGATTTAACCCTGTATAATGTGGCCGCCCATGAATATGGATTGTCGGTTGGTGTTTACTGGTTTGTAATTGCCGTTGTTTTGGTAGCTGTTTATATGATCATTCAATATAAAGTCTTTAAAGGCAAGATGGATGATGTTGGTTATGGAGAGCATTGATTGACAAAGAGGAATGACATTAGGTGACACGGCAATTAACAAGCAGGAAGAGGTTGATTAAACAACCAAATTAAATAGAGGTTGGCGTTTCAAAACTGTTAATAATTATACTTGCTTGTTAGCCAAATAGGAATGTTATGAGTAGAGGATTTGTAAAAGAAGGAGACCAAGAAGAAACACCTTTGGTAACACCAAGGGCACATCTTCCTGCTGGGGTTGTCAATTTCGTTACACCCAAAGGGCTGGAAGAATTGAAAGAAGAGCAGAGCGCATTAATTGAAGAGCGAAAAGCACTAATTGAGCGATCTAAAGAGAGTAATAGGGTTCAGATAAATTATATCACCGCCAAATTGAGTTTGCTAGAGGAACGAATCAACACGGCTAGAGTAGTGGATTTATCAAGTCAACCTCAAGATGAAGTTCACTTTGGAGCGACCATTACACTCTTTAAGAAAGAGGAAGACAGTGAATGCAAATATCAGATAGTTGGTGTAGATGAAGTTAATATTGCCCAAGATAAAATCTCCTTTTTATCTCCTCTGGCAAAAGTGCTTCTAACCAAAAAAGTTGGGGATGAAATTGTACTTCAAACGCCTAAGGGTAAGAGGATTATGAAGATATTAACTATTGCCTATCACAAAGGAAAACAATAGTAACAAGGCTCAGCTTTATTCTAGTGTAAAGGATGTGCTTTAAATTTTGTAAACTATCTCCCTTAACGAATATGAGAGAAACAATTCTAATCAGTTTAATTATCTCAAGTAACCTGTTATTTGGTCAACCTCCATCCTTTTCGAACCATCTTAAATTGGACGTGGAGATTGACACTACTAGAATTACAAACGAACAACTTATAGCAACTATATTAACTACAAAGCTTCCAAACAGAAATGAGGTATTTGTTTGGCACTTGCCTTCAAAATCTGACAACGAACCTCAATTTTTGGGATACATTGAAGAAACTGACGGATTCTATTTACCGAATAACCAAATCCTCCAAGGACACCTTATTATCGCTCGTGTTAGCGAATATAACGGAATAATGCTAATTAATGACAGTACCCTAATCGAAATCCCAGGTTATTATTTTGGACTGTCGGACAACGCTATTTTCACTCGAGCAGCTGGTGATGGAAATTTAACTGTGAGTTGTTACAATCTACTAACAGGTGAATTACAAACTAAAGTCTGGAATAACATCAATGGGTCTGACCCTTGGGACATTGGTGACAATTATAATTACAAGGACTTTCAATGGATTCACATGCGCTAACATGAACTGTGAACCGATCCTCAACACTCTCCATCCACGTCACAAGCCGCACCATCTGCGGTACTTTCCACCTGTAATTCTGGTTGGTTCTTTTCAAAATTATCCCAAGCCTTTTGAAGTGTTTCTTTAAATACATCCGGATGTTGTGCGCCAGATATTCCATAACGGTTATCCAATACAAAGAAGGGCACCCCCCTCACCTCTATCTGTCTAGACTCATAAATATCCTGAGCCACTTTATCACTAAATTCATCTGATTCCAACACTTGCTTTACTCTGGCTGTGTCTAACCCTATTTCACCCGCTAGTGCTACTAATAAATTATGATCAGCGATATTTACCGACTCAGTAAAATAGGCCTTAAACAATCGCTCCTTCATTTCATCACCTTTGTTCTGTGTTTTGGCATACTGCAACACTCGGTGTGCATCTTTTGGATTAGCCACTACCGCTTGATCTAAATGGTAGGTCAACCCTTCTTCAGCAGCCATTTCGCTCACCTGATTGAACATTTGCATTGTCTGATCATGTGTCCAGCCCTTAGTCTTAGCTAAATACTCAGCTGTCTTTTGTGAAGGATCAGATACCTGATCAGGATTCAGGAGAAAACTTTTCCACTCTACCTCAACTTTATCGGCATGCTCAAAGTTGGCTAGTGCATTTTCAATTCTTCTTTTCCCTATGTAACAAAACGGACAAACGATATCAGACCAAATTTCTATTTTCATAATAAGTGCTTTGGTAATAGAACCAATTGTAGAGAAATGAGTTCGGGAAAGGACGAGATTATTTTTAGTTTATGTCGCATAAATGTTTATAATATTTTTATTGATCGACCTGAAACAATTAAAAAGTCGGCCCGTATGATCAAATTAAAAAAATCAGATTCCATATGCGTATCCAACTATCACTATCACTTTTTGCAATTATTCTTTATAGCCTATCATCATGTCGGGATAACGATTCCATTGAGCCAACCATTGAGGGAGTTTTAATAGATGGAAAGGAATACGCAACCCTAAAGATAGGATCACAGATATGGACAACTACCAACTATGAGGGCCAAGGAGGAGTGTCATATGATAAGGAAAATTCTAGGCCTTATTACGGGAAATATTATACCAATGCTGAACTTGCAACTATTCCTATACCAGAAGGTTGGCGTATCCCTACTCAAGAAGACTATGCTAAATTAGCACAGTTCTACGAGATTGAGATACCTAGCAATGGAAATCATACCGAATCCATCAAAAGTTTGATGGCTACCACACATTGGGAACATGTTATAGGAACAAATACATCAGGATTTAATGCGTACCCAGCGGGCTATGCTTTTGGGTCAATTTCCCCTATTGAAGGTGAAATTGCTGAGTTCTGGACTTCAGAAGGAACAACGCTCAGTATTCAAGAAGGGGCCGACTTCTCTACTCTAAGAATACTTTTTTACCAAAGTGATAACAGTCCAGACTTCCGATTCAATGTGCGGTTTGTAAAGAACTAACTAAACTCATTAAGAATCTTTATCACCTTCTCCAACTGGACATCATCAAAATCGAGGTGAGTGACAAATCGGATTTCATTTGTGCTCATTGGTACAGCTAATAGCCCTTTCTTTTTTAATTGAGCCAGGATATCTGCCATTTTGATGCCTTCCGTCAATTGCCCAATTACAATATTGGTGTCTACAGGATTAACGGTTTTAATAAAATTACATTTCGACAGTACCTCCCCTATTGCCCTTGCCCTTACGTGGTCATCTTTGAGTCGGCCAATATTATTTTCTAGTGCATACAAACCAGCTGCTGCTAAATATCCAGCTTGACGCATCCCACCACCCATAAATTTTCTCACGCGTCTGGCTTTGGTTATCCATTTTTTACCACCCACCAATACAGATCCTACCGGTGCGCCCAGCCCTTTTGAAAGGCATATAGAAATAGTATCAAAATATTGACCATAGTCTTTGGAGTTTTCTCCAGTCTCCGCAAGGGCATTAAATAATCGTGCACCATCAAGGTGCATTTTCAACCCATGTTGCTGAGCCAAAATATGAATTCCTTTTATTTCCTTGAGTGTATAGTAACAACCGCCACTTTTATTGACCGTATTCTCAAGTTCTATTACTGATGATTTGGGGTAATAAATATCTTCTGGGTTGATATTTTCTTCAATCTCTCTGGCACTCAATCGCCCTCGATTACCCTCTAGTAATCTAAACGAAAGGCCACTAGTTCCCGCTATCCCTCCTCCTTCATACCGATAGATATGTGCGCCCTGGTAGCAAATAATCTCTTCATACGGGTTTGATAGTACATTGATCCCAATCTGGTTGGTCATGGTACCAGACGGACAAAAAATGCCTCCTTCAGCTCCAAGTAAATCTGCAGCTTTTCTTTCCAAGGCCAATACGGTAGGGTCTTCTCCAAATACATCATCACCTACTTCAGCGTTCATCATAGCTTCAAGCATAGCAGGTGAAGGCTTCGTTACGGTATCACTTCTAAGGTCAATCATATCTTAAATTAAAGGATTTTATGAAGGTCACAAAATGCTCTAGTTTAACGTGCTGACTAACACCTTTTTAATTTTTTCAATGGCCGGTGTGCCGACATATTTTTGGTTTATCTCCAACTCTAAACCTAGATATTTATCGGCTTCAAACTTGGTTCTTAAATAGGTTGTAAATCCATCATCAGCTCCGTTATAAGGCAAATTGAGCATTACCAACATATCAGGCAATTCAATAGACAATTGCTCCTTCCATTTCGTTGAAAATTGCTGTTCCTTCTCGCGTTTTTCATCAAAAAGAATACCTACATCAACACTTCTTTCTACACCATTGAGCACTGGAGTAAAAGAATGTACAGAAATATGGATTACAGTCTCGCCCTTACTAATTGCTAACTTAATTTCCTTTTCTACCTCATTTCTATAAGGGTGATAATAAGTCGTTATCAAGTGTTCCTTTTCCTTTTTAGACAATGGAGTAGTAAATTCTGAAAATAATTCACCATTGTGGAGTGAACGATTGGCCTCCACAAGTAATCTTGATGCCTTTTGAAAGAAAAATGGGGCTTCTAAAATTCTGGCTACATATTTCCCTATTTCCAAAGTACCAATATCCCATCCCCGATGTGAATTAAGCACATCTTCTTTTCCTTCAAAGAATTTTAAATAAGCGTTGGGTATGTATTTACCAGCGTGCTCACATGATATTATGATTTTTCTACCTCCCATACTTCAAACATTTCGTTGTTAGCGAGGCAATCTCCCAATTCCTGATAAACCAATTTTATATTATCTTCAGAATAGATGCCATCTAATGATTTTAGAATTCTACTAGCCAGCGTTCCCTTTTCCAATATTGCGTTGATGGGATCTAGCCATGGCGCAATCTCGTCAGGATTGTGTTTTGAAACAATAGATAGAATTTGCTTCCAAAGTGCTTTGGCCGTAACCTCTTCTTTGTCAATACCGAAAATTTTCAGATACGCTTGATTATTGATGACAGCAGATTCAGCATCCTTCATTGTTAATTGCAAAATATCATTGAGGGGTTCTGCATCCCAAAGTTGCTGATCATGAAAGGAAATTAATTTTTCATTAACCAAAAGTTTGAGCAAACAAATAATAAGTGAAACAATGGCTAAATCAGCTTGTGGGCATTCTTGAATATCCATTACACGAATTTCAATACTCCCTCTATCAAATCGGGCAATAGCTCCACGAGAGTTTACCCAAGTAGGATCAAGGATTTTTTCAGGATCATGTTTAGCTATATCATTTGCTATTTTATCATAAATCAACTTATGATACTGTCTTTTCGAAAAGGCTCTCTCTGGTATTACTTTTCCTGTAATAGAGGGAATAACGCGCTGATTCTTTTGATAGTAATCCATTCGCTTATCCAACAAGCCTGTGTTTTTGCCACTCAAAATTGGAGAGCTGGCTGCCATAGCGGGAATCAATGGCAATACAATTCGTATGGCTGCGTGCAATCGGGCAAATTCTTCATCATCATAAAAAGGTAAATTGATGTGGGTACTCTGAAGATTTGACCATCCATGCCCTTTGCAGTTGAACATCTTATTATAGAGTTCATATACCTCATTATTGTCATGTGGCCAAAGGTGAGTGTCTTTTGCCGGATCCATTAACGGATGGGCAGCGGTTGGTAACAACTTAGCTTCAAAGGCCTGTAGATGTTTGTTAATCGCCTTTACGTTTTCACTAAAAGCTTTGGCCATCATTACTAAATCATGCTCCGGTTTGGTGCATTTTATTTCCAAGACATGAAGTACTAGCTCGTTACACCAGCTCACTTGCTCATTCTCAATATCACTCACATAAGACCCTTCGATTCTTTTGAAAACTTCATCAGTAATCGGTCTCGTAGCCATGTTATTTTTATCAACAATCATATATTCAAGCTCTATCCCATAGGCTTGAAAGAGATGTAATCTTGATGCACTCATCTTTTTTCTATTCTTTCTACAAATGTTTCCATGATCTTTGTGTAAAGGCCACTTTTCAAGATCTTATCCTCAACACCCACATCAATACTTGGGTTGTCATTAATCTCAATAACAAAGAATTTACCATTGATCTCTTTAATATCTACACCATATAATCCATTGCCGATTAGGGCTGTAGATTTCAAAGCAAGGTCAATCAGTGCCTTAGGGGCATCGGCCACCGCAACAGATTCACTTTTACCATCGCGGTGCATATTGTCCTTTTTCCAGTTGATAATTTGCCAATGGTTTTGTGCCATAAAATATTTACAAACGTATAGAGCCTGCTTGTTGATTATCCCCACTCGCCAGTCGTAGGTTGTAGGCATAAACTCCTGAACAATAAGTAGTTCAGACTTTTGGAAAAGATCTTTCAGTGTGCTCTTTAGCTCACTTTCATCCACCACCTTTTTTACTCCTTTAGAAAACGAACCATCAGGTTGTTTGATAATCATTGGATAATTAAAGGAATCAGGTACGATTTGCGAATCCTTTCTGATGATATAAGAATTTGGAACTGCAATTTTATTGGCTACTAAAAGCTCATGTAAATAAACTTTATTAGTACATCTAAGAATTGAACCTGGGTCATCAAATACTACCAAACCTTCCGCTTCTGCCTTTTTGGCAAATCGATAAGTGTGGTGATTGACGTTGGTAGTTTCACGTATAAATAAGGCGTCAAACTGTAAAAGTTTACCAAAATCATTTTTAGTGATTACTTCTGTGTTAAACCCCAGTTTATCTGCTGCCGTTATGAACTTTTGTAAAGCTTGTGGACTCGAAGGGGGATAAGGATCATCAGGGTTTACCATCAATGCCAAATCGTACTTCTTCCTTTTATATTTTTTTCTTACAACATTCTTTCCAGTAATATAAAAATGTAAAGCTTCTTGCAGTTTCTTGATTCCACTTTCATCCAAATCTTTTAGGTGCAAGGGTTTTAAAGTCTGCAACTGCCACTTTTCTTTTTTAGTAAACACCCCCTGTATTATTGGCACTTGAAAAAGATTAAACAGTAGTATTCCCAATTTTGAATACTGAACATCTGCCACTTGACCAAAATAAATATTGATTGTTACCTTGTTTTCAGTTGCTGATTTTAGACTGTCTTGAATAAGTCCATCAAACTCTTCAGCGTCATCTTTAATAAGTGAAGGGAATCTAAAATCCTGCAACGTTGTGATCTCTGGTATGACCTTATGTGATCTTGCTTCGGCCAGTAGAGAAACATAATAGCCAAGACTTTGATATTGATGTGATCGGCAAAGGTTGACAATTTTGAATGCCTTTGATTCTTGGTATTCTTTGATACTAAAATAATCTGAAGGTGATATTACTGCGGCCCCTTCGTCATTAAAATTCCATTTTTCTGGGTTTTCTGTAATTATAAGCTTTGGCATTATGATTTTTTTGGATGAATAATTAACAAATTGGCATCATATGTCATGACCCCAAGCATGATAGAGTTGATAAGTTTATGAAAGGTGACTTGATAATATTGCTTATCACTTATCGGGTTAACACCTAACGGATCAGCAACAAAAACTTTCTTTTGGTCAAAGCCATTTATTACAACAAAATGGCCACTCGGAAAACCCGCTACATCGTCATATCGGATATCGAAATCACCAATTTCACGCTGGCTTTCATAAAGGTAAGTAGCACTAAGACCAGTAAGTATAGGCGTTCCCTTGTCTAAAAATGACCTTAAAAAGGCAGGTGTCAGTTCTTCAAATTTTATCTGCCCCCCGTTTTCAAGAAAACGTAGATAAGCTTTAGTAGCTGTCTTCATTCTCTTTTCTTTTGGTTTTTGAATCA
Organism: Fulvivirga sp.; assembly: GCA_048268855.1. Lineage (GTDB taxonomy): Bacteria > Bacteroidota > Bacteroidia > Cytophagales > Cyclobacteriaceae > Fulvivirga. The sequence continues at coordinate 672,969 of JBLWUR010000001.1, read as the reverse complement.
GCTGCAAACGTAGTTTTTCTGCTATGTCCACCTCCCCTTTAAACCAACTCAAATCGAAAGTCGTTAAATTATATGTATAGATCGTAACCTGATAACCACGTTTCAAAGCGTGGTTTCCCAACAACACGGCTATAGTACCTCCCGAACTGAGCTGTTTCACTCCTTTTATAACCTCCGTAAGTGTAACTTCGTCATTATAATATCTATAAACTGCTTGTAAACAGGTGGGCCCACATGTAACATCATCAGGTTGTTCCCGAATGTTTAATGAGAGAAAAGTTTCATTGTTGTTTGTGATCATTTTTATAACTTCAACAGACATAATGTAAGACGGGAGCAAAAAAAAAAGTCACCCTATGATTAACAAAAATTTCACTGATGAGGAAATTGTACTTCTCTTAAAAACAGATGGGAATAGTCGCTATTTTACGATTTTGGCTGAACGTCATGAAAAGAAGATTTTACAAAAATGTAAGACATATGTAGATTCTAATGTAGCAGCGGAAGACCTTTGCCAGGAAATATTAATTAAGCTGTTTTTAAAAGTGAATGACTTTAAGGGGAATTCTAAATTTTCTACTTGGCTGTTCTCAATTATTCATAACACTTGTATAGATCATTTAAGAAAAAATAAAAAAGATATTCATAAGGTCATCACCGATAAAATGAGTGATGAAGTACCTGATATGATCGAGGGAGATGAAGACGTTTCTGAAGAGTTGTCTGAAATAATTCTGGCCAAATTATTAGAAGAACTCACGCCTGAAGAAAAATTGATTTTATTATTAAAGTATAAAGAAAAGCATCCTATAAAAGATATTCAGAATACTCTAAATCTCTCGGAAAGTGCTGTGAAAATGAGGCTTAAGAGGGCTCGGGAAAAATTAAACAAGCTTTACGCAACCTATAAAAGTTAATATCTGTTCATTAACATATTTGGTTGTTTATAAAACGCTTCCAGAAAGTCTCCTTTAGGGGATCTAGAGGTAATAGTGAGGTAAAATTTTGACTAAACGTCATTTTTACTCGGAAACCAGTAATTTTAAAATCTAAATACAACTCACATATTGATATGAAATACATTCTTTATACCTGTCTGCTAGGCTTATTTATTGGTTGCACAACTGAAAATGACCCTCAAAAAATTGTTAATGAAACACTAGCTGTTTCTGGAAGTAATAAGTTAGACAATGCAAAAGTTGAATTCGTTTTCAGAGATAAAGAATACGGTTTCAAAAGATCACCCAACGGTCTTTATGAAATGGTGCGGTTATTTAAGGACAGCACCGGATTGGTTAGGGATGTTCTTACCAATAATTCATTTCATAGAGAATTGAATGGAAAAAAAATAAGTGTTATTGATTCAATGGCAATCAAGTACACCAATTCTATAAACTCTGTAATCTATTTTGCACTATTACCTTATGGTCTAAATGATGAGGCTGTTATAAAGAGCTATTTGGAAGAAGAAGAGATTAAAGGCAAGATTTATCATAAAATAAAAGTGACTTTTAAAAAAGATGGGGGTGGTGTGGATTATGAAGATGAATTTATCTACTGGATCAATAAAGAAACCAAATTTGTCGATTATCTGGCTTACTCCTACCATACAGATGAAGGAGGGTTGAGATTTCGAGAAGCTTTCAATCCAAGGATGATTAATGGGCTTAGGGTAGTTGATTACATAAATTACAAACCTAAAATTCAAATCGATTTGGAAGAAATAGGTAAGGCTTTTCAAGCCAACCAATTGGATGAACTATCAAGAATTAAGCTTGAGAATTTTGTGGTAGAATTTAATTAACGAGACGTACCTTCTTTACCTTCACATAAGTATAAATGAGTACCGGGATAGCTGCAAATTGCAGGAATAATACGGTTACAACTGCTGATTTATCTTGAATATCAAATACCGTAAAAAGTGCTCTTTTACAATTGTTAAGGCCGATTAATAGGACAATGTCCAATACTAGAAAAGCAATGATATTGAGTACAATACCATTAATATAATTGCTTAACATTTTGCGATTATTGGTCATGATAATTAATACCACTACCATTAATGGTAATACAAATCCGTTTAGCGCTTGAGCCGCTATAATAATGGGAACCGGTTTGAGATCCAATAACCCAAAAAATAGTCCAAACACCAATGTGACTAACCAGAACATCCTAAAAACTTGTTTTTCAGATGATGATTTGATTATGCTCGATCCTATAATACCGGCAGCCAAGGGAGAAGTTATGGAAGAGGTAACACCTGCTGCCAATAAGCCAATACCCATCAAAGTATAAGCCCAATGACCAAGATGATCTCGTAAAACGAGTGCTACCTCATTGAAATTACCCACACTAGCTGCATTGGTAGCAACAATAAGTATGGCAATGGAAATGAGTCCACCGAATATTACAGAAATAGTTAATCCAAAACGCATATCTGGTAGCTTCTGTCCATGAGCCACCCCAGCCCCTAGGAATAAATTATAGGGAACAATTGTAGTTCCTACAAGGCCCAATACTATCCAGGTAGCCCCTTCAGGAATGGTAGGAATAAATGATCCACGCAGTAATTGACTTGAATCCACAGATATTTGAAAAGCCAGAATAAGAAAGACAAAACCCATTATAGCCACAACTAGCCCTAGGAGGGTAGTCACAAATTTTACATTACCATACCATAATAAAGTCATACAGAAAGCCCCTATTAGAATAACCATCAATTTGAGGTTTCCATCAAATATTAATGCAAGTCCACTAACGGCTCCAAGGATATTACCTGCCTGATATGCAACACAGCCCAAAACCACACTAAATCCTACAAACAAAACTCCGAATCTATTCTTTGATGATTCTAGCATAGCCGAACCCAGGCTTTTGCCTGTAACAATGGCTATTCTGGCCGACATTTCTTGTAATACGAGACAGGCTATTGTAGAAAAAACCAATGCCCAAATTAGACTTAGCCCAAACTGTGATCCAGCTGCTGATGCTGTGGCTAACGTGCCAGGCCCTATGAATGCCGCTGAGATAACGGCCCATAACAGGATAGAAGCAATTCTTTTCCCAACTTTCATTTCACAATAAAATCAATTGCGGATGATTGGCAAAAGAATAACCCGAAATTAACTATCAAAGTCCTCGATAAACTCCTTTACGATTTTTTCAACTGGCTGAATAGACTTTACATATTCAATAGATGGGCCAGCACACCACAGGGTTTTATAAGTAGCTCCAAATGCCGCCTTTTCCAAAGACTTCATACCCTTATAAAAAGTGAGCATCTTCACATATTTTTTCAGGGTCTTATTTTTACTTAATAATGACTCTATCCAAGTCTGTTCAGTCCCTATTTCTTGCACATAAGGTGTGTTGATTACTGTACATGGGGTACCTGACAATTTTGTTGTCATTACAATATCCTTTGCTCCATAATCAACTATTGCCTGCTTATACTCTTGAGATACACCCGCTTCATTAGTAGCTATAAACGGACTTCCCATTGATATTCCATCTGCACCAAGTGCTAACATCTCCTTCATCTGCTTACCGCGCCCAACTCCGCCCGCAGAGATAATTGGGATGTTGCATTTCTCCTTTAGCAAAGGAATAAGTTCTTTGTAAGACATCGGCCCAGCATGACCACCAGCCTCTGAGTTAACAGCAATAACAGCATCAGCGCCTAGCCCTTGTACTTTGAGTGCATATTTGACATCCACTACATCACAAAACACTTTTATGCCCTTTGGCTTACAGGCCTCTATTACTTTTTGCGGACTGCCCAATGATGTAATAATGTAATCAACTTCCATCTCCACGCAGGTTTTAAGCTGCTCATCCATTTTTATGTTTGACTTGTTAACTATTAAATTGATACCAAAAGGGCCCTTTGCTTTTGCTCTAATTTCCTTCAATGCTGTTCTAAATTCCTGATCTGTCCGATAATTCAAAGCAGGTATTGCACCTGTAATCCCTGCCTTGATAGCCGCTACCGTCATTTCGACATTAGATACCAAAAACATGGGGGCCATGATGATGGGATAATTAATACCGAGCATTTTGGTTAGCTCTGTTTCTATTTTTTCTCTCACTTAACTCCGTATTTATCAATCATATAAATTAGTGATGCCATACCCGCAGCACCCAACTCCAATTCTCTTTTATTGACTTTATCAAACGTATCATTATCGGTATGATGATAGGCAAAATACCGCTGTGAATCGGGCTCCATTCCAATAATCAACGTACCCTGAGCTCTTAACGGGCCAATATCAGCCCCTCCCCCAGGCTTACCTATATCATAAATACCGTAAGGTTCAAATAATGGCCTCCATGAAACAAGTTTATCAATTGCGGATTGATCACCTGTCATGCCAAATCCACGAGGAGAAAATCCTCCGCTATCTGATTCCAAAGCAGCAATATGATTTTCGCCATTTTCTTTGGCCTTCTCTGCATACTTTCTGCCCCCTCGTAATCCGTTCTCTTCGTTCATAAACATTACAGCGCGAATTGTTCTTTTAGGTTTATAGCCAATTTGTTTAAACAATCGCAGAACCTCTATCGCTTGTACACAGCCAGATCCGTCATCATGTGCACCTTGTCCCAAATCCCATGAATCTAGATGACCACCTACTACAACATATTCCTCTGGTATTTCAGTACCTTTAATTTCACCAATTACATTATAAGAAAGCACATCTTGCAGCATCTGGCAGTGCGTCTCAAAATAAAACTTAATGCTATTGTCATCTTTCAATGCCTTACTAAGTACCTCAGCATCGTTAGTACTGATAGCCACTGCTGGTATTTTAGGTTGGTCATCAGCGTACCGCAAAGTACCTGTATGTGGAAAATCATCCATAACAGTACCTACAGATCTCACTACAACTCCAATTGCTCCGTACTTCGCTGCTTCTGAAGGTCCAAATACACGCTGATCTACTGCACCCCCATAAGCGGAGAATGTTGATATCTTTGATTGATCCATCGGTCGATTAAAAAATACGATCTTCCCTTCAATACCTTTCTTTCCTATTTTCTCAAGTTCTTTTAATCCTTGAACTTCAACAATATTGCCCAAAACTCCTGCTGCTCCGGTGCCCATTGAATTGCCCAATGCCCTAATATTCACTGACTTAGTTCCGAATTTTTTTGAGTTAACAATATTGGCTTGCTCTCTTGCTCCACGTACCCAATGTGGTACCATTACTTCTTGTAGATAAACAGTATCAAAACCATAGGTTCCCATCATTTGGTAACTCCACTCTACTGCAGCTGCTGCTTGAGGCGATCCACTTAGTCGGTGTCCGATTTGATTGGTAAGATAATCGAGCATCTCATACGACTGCCCTTTTAAAAGTGCTTCATCAAAAATGGTTTTAATCATTTTTTCATCATCAGACTGACCCTGAGCCTGCAGACAAAAACTACTTAATATGATTAATGCTAATACTCTCATTTTTTACTTCTTTTTTCGTTTTGCGTTTCTATTTGGTTTGCTTTGTTTTCTTGGTTTCTTAAATCGATTTGAACCCGATTTAGTATTGTCTGTTTTGTCTGTTTTAAAGACCCGCGCCTTCTTTTCATGGAATGCCCCTTTAAAATCGGGATCCTCCTTTCTTTTAAAGGTATCTATATCCAATTCCATGATACGGTTTTCTTCAGCTCCGGTTTCTTCAACAAATATATCTGCAGGTAATTCTGCAACTGGTATCTTTTGCTTGATTAATTCTTCGATCTTGGTGATGTGAAACAATTCCGCCTTATTGGCAAAGGTAATGGCTGTCCCTACATTCTTAGCTCTGCCTGTACGTCCTATCCGATGTACATAGTCTTCATATATGATGGGTACGTCAAAATTAATCACATGAGACACCATGGATACGTCTATTCCTCTTGCAGAAATATCAGTTGAGACCAATACACGCAAGTTGCCTTCCTTGAATTCATTCATGGCATTGATCCTGCTGTTTTGCCCCTTATTAGAGTGGATTACCCTTGCTGGCCCTAACTTCCTTCGTTCTAAATATTTAAATATATTATCCGCTGTACTCTTTGTTTTGGCAAAGACAATAACTCGTTCAAAAACTTTATCCTGCAACAGCTTTTCCAAAAAATTAATCTTCGTTTTCATATTAGGTACTTCATAAAGTACCTGTTCGATGGTGTCAATGGTAAGTGCCTCAGGCGTAACTTCAACGATCTCGGGAAATTCCAGAAAATCTTCGGATAGTCTTTTCACAAAAGGAGACATAGTCGCACTAAAAAGCATATTTTGTCTTTTGACAGGTATGACTTCTAGTATCCTCTTAATCTGGGGCATAAAACCCATATCCATCATTTTATCGGCCTCATCAAGAATTAACGTCTTAATCAATTTGGTGTTGATCTTTCCCTTAAGGTAGATATCCAAAAATCGGCCAGGTGTTGCCAAAATGATATCCACACCTGCCTCCACCAATTCAATCTGAGTTTTTGGCCCAATTCCACCATATAAAGAGACAAAACGGAGGTCGGTATATTTTGACAGACTTATAATATTCTCTTCAATTTGGAGAATCAATTCTCTAGTGGGAGCTAATATTAGTGCCCGCGGATGATCATCTTGTGCATACTTTATTTTCATCAACAACGGCAAAAGAAAAGCTGCAGTTTTGCCTGTACCTGTTTGGGCAATACCTATTACATCATGCCCTGCACTTACTAATGGTATCGCTTTTACTTGTATGGGTGTAGGCTCGGTAAAACCTAGATCTTCTATGGCATTTATAAGCTGTCGATTAAGCTTAAAGTCTTCAAAACTTTGAATGTCTTTTGCCATATTTTAAAATTCGGGTTGCAGTCTGTCTGCGAAGCCTGTAAATTGCGTTGAATTAAAGATAAAAGCAAAATTATCCGTTATGTCATCCATATTAATAACCAATGCCAAAATTATCAATGAAGGTAAAATTACCGAAGCTGATATTTTGATAAAAGATAAGCACATTGAAAAAATCAATTCACAAATTTCGGCTGATACAGCCAGTAAGGTTATTGATGCCAAAGGAAACTATTTACTTCCAGGTCTTATTGATGATCAAGTGCATTTCAGAGAACCTGGATTAACACATAAGGCACAAATTTATACCGAATCACGTGCTGCGGTGGCGGGTGGCGTAACCAGTTTTATGGAGATGCCAAACACGGTGCCAAATACATTAACACAAGAGTTGTTGGAAGATAAATATAATATAGGCCAGAGGGATTCACTCGCCAATTATTCCTTTTTTATGGGAGCTTCCAATGACAATTTGGAGGAAGTGTTAAAGACGGATGCCAGTAAAGTTTGTGGTGTTAAAGTATTTATGGGCTCATCAACAGGCAATATGTTGGTTGACAACCAAAAAACATTAGAAGGTATATTTTCTAAAGTCCCAATGCTTATTGCCACTCATTGTGAAGATGAAGCAACAATTAGAAAAAATATAGCAAAATACAAGGATCAGTTTGGTGAGGATGTGCCAATAGAATATCATCCCATTATCCGTAGTGAGGAAGCTTGTTATATTTCCTCTTCCATGGCGGTTGATCTGGCAAAAAAGCATAAATCGAAACTGCATGTGCTCCATATATCTACAGCCAAAGAACTTAGTCTATTTGAGAACAAAACTCCTTTAAATCAAAAACGAATAACTGCTGAAGCATGTATTCATCATCTGTGGTTTAATGATACTGACTATGCTGAAAAAGGGAATTTAATAAAATGGAACCCTGCGGTTAAAACAAAGTCTGATCAAGAGGCAATACTTAAGGCAGTTTTGGATGGCACTATAGATGTAATTGCCACAGACCATGCCCCTCACACTAAAGAAGAAAAACAAGGAACTTATTTCAAGGCTCCATCAGGAGGGCCTTTGGTACAGCATAGTTTGGTCACCTTATTGGAGATGTACCATCAGGGAAAAATAAGCTTGGAACAAATAGTGCAGAAGGCTTGTCACAATCCTGCTATCTTATTTGACATTGAAAAACGTGGGTTTGTGAAAGAAGGCTTTTATGCAGATTTGGTTCTTGCAGATTTAAACAAACCTTGGAAGGTTAGTGCTAATAATATTCTATCAAAATGCGGTTGGTCTCCATTCGAAGGGACAACTTTCAAGTCCTCTATTACCCATACTTGGGTCTCAGGACACTTGGCCTATACTAACGGAAAATTTGCTGAGTCCACCATGGGTATGCGCCTCTCCTTTGATCGATAATCTTATAATAAAATATCTAATATTAAATATTTGTTATATCAATCGTAGTATCTACATTTGCACTCCCTTAGGGGATATGGTGGTTGTAGCTCAGTTGGTTAGAGCATCGGTTTGTGGTACCGAGGGTCGCGGGTTCGAGTCCCGTCTTCCACCCATATTAATCCCTCAGACAATGTCTGAGGGATTTTTTTGTTAATTGTGTGATTCCAATTCTGGCAACACCAAATCATCAAACGCACTTGGTTGTTCCATTAGCTTTTCAATGTCTTCGCTTTTCCTCGGTGCCAAATCAGATAATAATTCACAACCGTCTTTAGTTACTAAAAAATCATCTTCTATTCTCACTGGTATATTCCACCATTTTTTATCAGCCGGACTACCCGCTGTAATATAAATTCCAGGTTCGATAGTGATTACCATGTTTTCCTTGAGTTCAGCATATTCGCCTTTATCATGGACGTCCAACCCAATATGATGGCAACAGCCATGAGGATAATACCTGTTTCTCCCCGTTTCAGGATTTGTTATATCTTCGGAATTTAAGCTCTTATAAATGCCTAATTCCACCAACCCCTCGTTAATTACCTTTTGGGTAATTTTTGTCAAATCAGAGAAAGTTGCACCTGCTTTGCATATTTTATGGGCCTCCTCCTGTGCTTTATATACCAAATCATAAATTAATTTCTGATTTTCACTAAATTTTCCATTTACAGGTATCGTTCGAGTTACATCTGCAGTATAGCCATGATACTCGGCTCCCAGATCCATAAGTATCAATTCCCCATCTTCCACTTCAGGTTTATAGTTCTCAATATAGTGAAGTACACAGCCGTTATGACCAGCCCCAACTATACTGGGATAGCCCTCATACTCGGCTCTGTACTTTTTGAAAATAAACTCGTGAAGTCCTTGAATTTCAGTTTCTGACATACCAGGCTTGATCGCCTTCATTACCTCATTTTGTGCCAATGTAGATATGTCGACTGCTTTCTTTAATAAGTCTAGTTCTTCCTTCTCTTTGATGCCACGAAGTTTCGCCATCATTTGATCTAGCGCTCTAAGATCAATATTTGTTTTCTGAGGTTCGATGCCTAAATCTTTGGACTCGTAACCTACTTTTATCTTAAACTCTTCAATCATCTCATAGAGATCACCTTTTTCGCGATGATCTCGCACATCATCTTTGAATTTATAAAACATTACTTTGTCAAACTGACTGAAGTCAAGATTAAAATCACCAAATTCTGTTCCTTCAAAAACCATATTGATATCTAACTTATCTGGAGCCCCATCTTTACCCAGCCGTCCGCCTTCATACATTTCCATCAAGGCATTATGCTGACGAACAAACAAAATTTCTTTAGTCTCCTTTCCATTGAAATTCAAGTCGTCTTTAAATATCAACAGCATAGAATGTGGCTCTTTATGGCCTGTCAAATAGAAAAAATTAGGATCTTGATGATAAACGTATTCGACATCATTTGCGCGATTACGAACGGGATTTGAAAAAATAACGGCAACAGAATTAGGCGGCATTAAAGCCCTTAATGCTTCACGTCTTTTTTTATGGAAATCAGAAGATAAGAAATCTTCTTTATGAGGGTTTTGGGCTTTAACTTCTGTTAAAGCCAAGCAAAACATTGTAAGTAAGAGTAAATATTTTTTCATGGCACTCATTCGATAAATTTTGTACATTTAGAATACCAATGTATAGAAGGATTGTATATTAATAAAGCAACTTGTGATGGATGGTAATCAATTCAAATCTTTGAGCTTAAAACAAAAAGTGAAAGCGCTTTATGTCCATGGCACTTTTATAGTGGCTATTCGATATTATAAATATAAAGTCAATCTCTATTCAATAAATAATTATTTGGTTGAGGTGTTTTTCAACCATAAACATGATTTAATAGAAAAAATTGAAATAATGGATAGAAATAACTCAAGACTAAAGTTCTACTCCGATCAGGTCAAGTTGATCATTAATTAAATTCACAAAAAAAAGGGACTCAAAATTGAGTCCCTTTATTAATATTACTGATAGCGTAAATTATAATTTCTCTTTAATCTTCGCTGCTTTTCCATGCTTACCTTTCAAGTAATAGATTCTAGCTCTTCTTACCTTACCTTTTCTTACCACTTCAATCTTATCGATGTTTGGTGATAGAACTGGAAATATTCTTTCAATACCTATTCCATTAGATAATTTTCTAACGGTGAATGTCTCTCCAGATGAGTTTGGGTGTCTTCTCTGGATTACAGTTCCTTGAAACTGCTGGATTCTCTCCTTAGTTCCTTCTTTAATTTTCACGTGTACATTTACTGTATCACCTGCTTTGAATGAAGGAAGAGAGTTTCTTCTTTCACCTAAACTTGCTTCTAATTCTTTTATTATCTCACTCATGATCTAAATCAATATTGTTTCTCTCGAAAAACGGACTGCAAATATAAAAATAATTTTTGAAAGAAATTACATTATAAACTAAAATACTGGATAACTTTTAAAATAAAATGTCAGCGCTTGATCCTATTTAAATCTTACTCATCCAACAAGTTAGGTCTTCTTTTTTTTGTGCGCTCCACACTTTGCTGAAATCGCCACTCTTCTACTTTCTTTTCGTGACCTGATAGTAGAATGTCTGGTGCTTTCATTCCTTCAAACTCTGCTGGTCGTGTATATACTGGGGGGGCGACTAAGCCATCCTGAAATGAATCTGTCAGCGCTGAAGTTTCATCACCCAGCACGCCAGGCAGAAGTCTGATTACCGCATCGGCTACAACGGCTGCTGCTAACTCACCACCAGATAAGACATAATCACCGATACTAATTTCTCTTGTAATGAAATGCTCCCGAACTCGTTCATCTACACCTTTGTAATGCCCACACAATATAATTAGGTTCTTTTTAAGTGACAGCTCGTTGGCTATATGTTGTGTAAATTGTTGTCCGTCAGGACTCATATAAATAACATCATCATATGCACACTTTGACTGTAAAGACCTTATACAATTGGCTATTGGTTCAATCATCATCACCATCCCAGCTCCACCGCCAAAGGCATAATCATCAATCTTCTTATGCTTATCAGTAGAATACAACCTTAAATCATGAACTTGTACTTCTACTAACCCTTTATTCTGAGCTCTCTTTAAAATTGAGTCTGAAAATGGGCTGTCCAGTAATCTGGGCAAGCATGTGATTATATCAATTCGCATTTATGACAAATAAACATCTAGTAAGCCATCGGGTAAATCAACATTAACCTGTCGAGCCTGATGATCAGCAAATTTAACAAGATCATCACTAATAGGGATGAGTACTTCTATTCCATTATGATCTACTGTAATTAAATCTTGCATATTGGAAGTGAACACACCTTTAATATGGCCGATACTCCCTAATTTTTTATCAACCACTTCATAATCAATTATCTCATGATAATAGAATTGGCCTTTTTTGAGTTTAGGCAGGGTACTTAGTGGTAGATAAATTCGTTTCGACTTCAATGCGTCAGCCGAAGGGCCATCGTCAATGTCTTCGAATTTGATTACAGCCTTATCACCACGTATTTGGATGGCATCAATAAAAAAAGGAACCAGTTTTTGGTTGATTTCAACAAAAACTGATTCCATATCAAAATATTCTTCGGGATCATCCACATCTAGTAAGACGCTGACTTCACCCTTGACACCATGTTTTTTGATAACGTAACCAAGTTGGTAACACGCATCAATATTCATGATCTACTCTTCTTTTTTATCTTCTGATTCCGCTGGCGCCTCTTCAGTTGCTGCAGGAGCTTTGGCTTCTGGAGTTTCTTCTGCCTTTACCTCAGCTGCAGGAGTTTCCTCAGCTGCTACTTCAGTTACAGGTGCCTCTTCTTGTTGTGTTTCAGCTACAGGAGTTTCTTCTGTTGCCTCTGCAGAAACCTCTACTACTTCTTCCTCACTTGCGGCTGCTACTTCAGCTTTTTTCTTAATTGCTTCAGCTCTTGCTTCTTTCACTTTAGCTTCAGCTTCTTTTCTTGCTTTAGCTTTAGTTGCTGTGCTCGCTGCTAGTCCTTCTTTCTTAGCTTCAATTGTGCTTTCTTTCTTAGCTACCCAATCAGCATACTTTTTGTCAGCTGCTTCTTGTGTGATAGCTCCTTTGTTAACACCAATTTGTAAGTGTTTTTTAAGCATTACTCCACGGTAAGAAAGCATTGCTCTTACAGTTTCTGTGGGTTGAGCGCCTTTCATAACCCAATCAAAAGCCTTGTTTTCATCTAATTCAATGAAGGCTGGGTTAACATTGGGATTATATCTCCCAATTTTTTCGATAAATCGACCATCTCGTGGTGCACGGGCATCTGCTACGACTACATCGTAAATTGCCTGTTTTTTGCGTCCTCTACGCGTTAATCTAATTTTTACTGACATTTTTTATTAAATATTTAAAAATTGCGGAACACGTCCGACCTTTTAATGAGGCGCAAAGATAAATCTTTTTTTATTTTTTTACTACCTCTTATTCACTTATTAGCAAACAGAATTGCTGAAGGCGTTTTATGAGCTGCCCAGACTTTTTAAACCTATCTAATTATCTAGTAATCAATTTTATTTGCCTAAGCGGTTATACAATTTTTTTATTAATACCATCTTATATACATTTGTTTTTGTAATTGCTTAACTCAACTAATGGATAAATATTCCTACATCTCCAACGCTCATGGTAATTACATCGATGAGCTATACAAATCGTATCAATCAGACCCCACAACAGTAGACAAATCCTGGCAAAAGTTTTTTGAAGGGTTTGAATTCTCTTTACAAAAATATGGTGAGGAGGGTCTTTCTACTGATCATGGAGTCTCAACCAAAGATACGCAAGTTAGAAATCTGATTCATGCTTATAGAACAAGGGGTCATTTAAAAACTGACACCAACCCAGTTCGCCAAAGACGTGATCATAATGTAAAACTTTCTCATAAAGATTTTGGATTAGACGACTCTGATCTGGATACTGAATTTGAAGTAGGTAATGAAATTGGCATTGGAAAGGCCTCACTGAAAAAAATAATAGAGACCCTTGATAATATCTATCTTAAGCATATCGGATTTGAATATATGCATATTCGTGATGGCGAGATATTGGATTGGTTTAAAAAGAAGTGCGAAAAAGAGGCTGTTAAAATTAACACTGATAACGCCACAAAAAAGAGAATCCTTCTTAAATTAAATGAGGCAGTCACTTTTGAACACTTTCTTCATACAAAGTTTTTAGGACAAAAGAGATTCTCGCTTGAAGGTGGTGAGAATACCATCCCTGCATTGGACAGCATTATTAATATGGCTGCCAAGTTTGATGTAAGGGAAGTGGTAATCGGAATGGCGCACAGAGGCCGACTTAATGTTTTGGCTAATATCATGGGTAAAACATATGAGGAAATATTTAGCGAATTTGAAGGCACCACAGATCCTGACCTCACCATGGGAGATGGCGATGTGAAGTACCATTTAGGTTATTCAAGTAAAATCAAAACACCTTCAGATAAAGGTGTATATGTGAAACTTAGTCCTAACCCTTCACATCTTGAAGCGGTAGATCCGTTAGTACTTGGCTATGTAAGAGGCCAGATTGATGATGAATATGATGGCGATTTGAAAAAAGCAATGTCAGTGCTAATTCATGGTGACGCGGCCTTAGCTGGTCAGGGGATTATTTATGAAATAGTTCAAATGTCTGAGTTGCCAGGATATAGAACAGGTGGCACTATTCATTTTGTAATCAATAACCAGGTTGGCTTTACTACTGACTATGATGATGCGAGATCTAGTATCTACTGTACGGATATCGCTAAGATCATTGACGCTCCTATATTACATGTAAATGGGGATGATCCGGAGGCAGTAGTATTCGCGTCAAATCTTGCCGTGGAATATAATCAAACTTTCGGTAAGGATATTTTTATCGATATGTTGTGCTATAGAAGACATGGGCATAATGAGGCTGATGAACCTAAATTTACCCAACCGAAACTTTACAACCTTATTGCAAAGCACCCCAATCCACGTGAAATCTATGTAAAAACACTTACTGAGAGGGGAGACATTAATGAACAGGAAGTAGAGAAAATTGAAAAAGAATTTAAAGATCTTCTGCAAGAAAGATTAACGGAAGTAAAACAAAAACCTCTCCCCTATAAACCCCAGAAAATAGAAGAAGAATGGGAGTTACTTAGACGTGCCACATCTAAGGATTTTGAAAAATCTCCTGATACTTCTATTACACAGGCTACTATTGATAAAGTGGCGAAAGCCTTAACAAGTTTACCTAAGGGGTTTAAGCCTTTAAAGCAGATTGAAAAGCTCATAAAAGATAGGAAAGCTAACTTCTTTGATAAAAAAGAACTGAACTGGGCAGATGCCGAGCAACTGGCCTTCGGATCTATACTAATTGATGGAAAAATAGTTAGAATGTCTGGCCAAGATGTGAAGAGAGGTACATTTTCACATAGACATGCAGTGGTAGTAGATGCTAATACTAATGAGTCTTATTGCAACCTCGATCATATTGAAAAAGGACAGCAGCCTTTTAGGATTTACAATTCATTACTTTCTGAATTTGGTGTATTAGGCTTTGAGTATGGGTATGCAATGGCAACTCCCAATGCATTAGTTATTTGGGAAGCTCAATTTGGTGACTTCGCCAATGGCGCTCAAGTAATGATAGACCAGTTTATAACCAGTGCAGAATCAAAATGGCAACGGATGAATGGTTTGGTGATGCTTTTACCCCATGGCTATGAAGGCCAAGGACCAGAGCATTCAAATGCCCGTCCAGAAAGATTTTTACAATTGGCAGCTGAAGAAAACCTAATGGTGACCAATATCACCACACCTGCTAATTACTTCCATATGCTTAAAAGACAAGTGACTTGGAATTTTAGGAAGCCTTGCGTGAATTTCGCCCCTAAATCATTACTGAGACACCCTTTAGTGGTTTCTCCAATTTCAGAAATTACCAAAGGTCGTTTTCAAGAAATAATTGATGATAACCATTCGGGTAAATCGGTAAGACGGATGCTCCTATGTACAGGGAAAATTTATTATGATTTACTCGAAGAGCAACAAGCTAAGAAGATAAAAGATGTAGTAATTGTTCGTGTTGAACAGTTGCACCCGTTCCCTAAAAAGCAACTAGATGTTCTTATAAAGAAATATAAAAATCCTGAATTGATTTGGGTTCAGGAAGAACCTGAAAACATGGGGTATTGGACATTTCTACTAAGAACACTTACAGATCTTAAAATTAGACTGATTTCAAGAAAAGCAAGTGCATCTCCAGCTACTGGTTATGCCAAAGTACATAAAGCAGAGCAGGCAAAAATTGTTGCTCTTGCTTTTGAAAAATAAGAAGACATATAAAATATAAATCTAATGAGCCTAGAGATTAAAGTTCCAGAAGTAGGTGAATCAATCACCGAGGTAACCATAGCCAGCTGGATCAAAAAAGACGGTGACTTTGTTGAACGCGATGAGATCATTGCAGAATTAGAATCAGACAAAGCAACATTTGAATTACCAGCTGAAGTCAGTGGGAAACTTCAGATTAAAGTTAAAGAAGGTGAAACTATTGACGTAGGAACAGTTATTTGCATCATTGATGAATCTGTCAAAGGTGGAGGTTCTGCTCCAAAAGCGGCTGAAAAACAATCATCTCCTACTCCAGTTAAAGAAGAATCTTCATCCGCCCCAAAAAAGACCGGTGAAGTAAAAGAAATGATCGTGCCAGCGGTTGGTGAATCCATCACTGAGGTGACAATTTCTACCTGGTTAAAACAAGAAGGTGATTTTGTTGAATTAGATGAGATAATTGCCGAGGTGGAATCAGATAAAGCTACCTTCGAATTACCGGCAGAGGCGAATGGACTACTCCAAATTGTTGCCAAAGAAGGTGATACACTAGAAATAGGAGCTACCATTTGTAAAATAGAAGTAATGACAGGAGCTCCAGCTAAAGGGGCTGTAACTTCAAGCGCTGCTGATTCACAGACAGTGGCAACAACTTCAGATACCGGAGATAAATCGTATGCAGCTGGGCACCCCTCTCCTGCTGCTGCTAAAATATTGAGTGAAAAGGGAATTGACCCATCGACAATAAAAGGAACTGGCGTTGAAGGCAGAATCACAAAAGAAGACGCTGAAAGCGCACAAAAACCCGCTCCTTCGACAGCCATGACAGAGGCTGAAGCTCCTTCTGCAGCTCCTCGTGTAAGTGGATCAAGAAATGAGCGAAGAGAAAAAATGACAAGCCTCAGGAAGACCATTTCACGTAGATTGGTTTCTGTGAAGAATGAAACGGCCATGCTTACCACTTTCAATGAGGTAGATATGAAACCCATCATGGATTTGAGGTCTAAATACAAAGAACAATTCAAGGAGAAGCATGGGGTTGGGCTTGGATTTATGTCGTTTTTCACTAAAGCTTGTTGTGAGGCTTTACAAGAGTGGCCAGCGATTAATGCCAGTATTGATGAAAATGAAATTGTTTATCATGACTATTGTGATATTTCAATTGCTGTATCTTCTCCAAAAGGATTAGTGGTTCCTGTAATTAGAAATGCAGAGGCTTTAGGGTTCAAAGAAATTGAAAGTGAAGTTGTTCGTTTGGCAAAAAAAGCTCGAGACGGTAAATTAACTATCGAAGAGATGACAGGAGGAACTTTCACCCTTACCAATGGTGGGATTTTTGGTTCAATGCTGTCTACACCAATAATAAATGCCCCTCAAGCAGCGATCTTAGGGATGCACAATATAGTTGAAAGAGCAGTGGTAATTAATGGACAAGTAGAAGTAAGGCCAATAATGTACTTAGCCTTATCTTATGATCATAGAATAATTGATGGTCGAGAGTCCGTGAGTTTCTTGGTGCGATTAAAACAACTTCTTGAAGATCCGGCAAGATTGATGTTGGGAGTTTGATGAGTAATTAGTAGTGAGTATTCAGTAATTGGTAGTCTGACTGAATACTTTTAACCCTTTTACTGACTACTAAATACTAACTACTAAAATCAAAAAAAATGCAATACGATGTAACAGTAATTGGATCAGGACCTGGAGGATATGTGGCAGCAATCAGATGCGCCCAACTTGGGTTTAAAACTGCCATCATAGAAAAATACGATACCTTAGGGGGCACATGTTTAAATGTGGGCTGTATTCCTTCTAAAGCTTTATTGGATAGCTCTGAGCATTACTACAATGCAACCAATCATTTTAAAGAACACGGCATTGATATTACTAAACCTAAAGTCAATTTTAAACAAATGATCGACCGTAAAGCTAGTGTGGTAAAACAGACTTGCGATGGAATTGATTATTTAATGAAGAAAAACAAAATTGATGTATTACACGGTTTTGGTTCGTTCGTTGACAAGAACACGATTAAAGTTACCCCTTCAAAAGGCAAGGCAACAGAAATCAAAACTGATAAAGTAATAATCGCCACGGGATCGAAACCCTCTTCCCTCCCTTTCGCAAAAATTGATAAAAAACGAATTATCACGAGTACGGAAGCATTGGAGTTAAAAGAAATTCCAAAACACCTGATTGTTATTGGGGGTGGCGTTATAGGAATGGAACTAGGATCAGTTTACTCACGAATAGGTGCCAAAGTAACCGTAGTAGAGTATTTGGATCGGATTATTCCAACCATGGATGCTACAATGGGCAAAGAGCTTACCAAAGTATCCAAAAAGATGGGTATTGATTGTAAAGTGAGCCATAAAGTAACGGCCGTAGAGAATAAAGGGAAAGAAGTACTAGTAAAGGCCGAAGACAAAAATGGGAATAAAATTGAAATAAAAGGTGACTACTGCCTTGTTGCTATTGGAAGGCGGCCATATACGGATGGGCTCAATCTTGAAGCCGCTGGATTAGCTACAGATGAAAGAGGACGAATTGATGTCGATGATCACTTAAAAACTAAAGTAGATAACATCTACGCCATTGGAGATGTAATTCGAGGAGCCATGTTAGCACATAAAGCTGAAGAAGAAGGAACATTGGTTGCAGAACAATTGGCGGGACAAAAACCACATATCAACTATCGTTTAATTCCAGGGGTAGTTTATACTTGGCCTGAAGTGGCAAGTGTTGGCTATACTGAAGAGGAACTTAAAGAAAACGGTACTTCTTATAAAACTGGTTCTTTCCCATTCAAGGCCTTAGGCCGGGCGCGTGCCAGTATGGATGTTGATGGACTTGTAAAAGTGTTAGCCGATAAAAATACAGATGAAATATTAGGTATTCATATTATTGGTGCTCGTGCTGCTGATATGATAGCTTCTGGAGTTACTGCCATGGAATATAGAGCTTCTGCAGAAGATGTTTCAAGGATGTCTCACGCACACCCTACATATATGGAAGCTGTAAAAGAGGCTTGCCTTGCCGCTACTGAAAATAGACCAATTCATATTTAATTGGTCTAATGTAGATGTCAATAACCCTAATAATTATAATAATTACCTCTCTTATCAGCATGAATGCTTTTAAGAATACTACTCTAAGAGGTAAATTGATTTTTAATCCCTATGTGATAAAGCGCAATGGGGAATATCATCGATTTCTAACATCAGGATTTATTCATAGCGATTACATTCATCTACTGTTTAATATGTTTGTGTTATACATGTTTGGCAACCAGGTTGAATCGGTGTATACAGCCATATTTGGCACACTGGGTCAGGTGTTATTTGTAGCCATGTATATATTAGGAATTATTGTCTCTGATATCCCTTCGTTTTTTAAAAACATCAACGCTCCATATTATAATGCGCTAGGGGCTTCTGGTGGAGTATCAACCATTTTGTTCAGCTATATTATTTTTGATCCCGTAAGCAAGTTGTATCTCTATGGCCTTATAGGTCTACCTGGAATAGTTTGGGCAATATTATATATTGTCTATTCCATCTACATGGGCAAACGTGGTCAAGATAATATCAATCATGATGCACACTTGTACGGTGGGTTGTTTGGGATTGTGTTCACAATAATAACAGTGCCTGGAGTAGTTTCTAATTTCTTTGAACAACTAAAAACCTTTTCTCTGTTTTAATTCGTATATTATTGGAAATGAACTTTTTTCGGTTCATTCTAGTATAATTTATACAAAAGTCGAATTAAATGTTCAAAGCTTTATTATTTTCTACATTAATTATTCTAGCTTCTTGTAATCTTCTAGGAGATGGAATACAATCACCTAACCTAAGCCAAGGTAAAACTGATGTAATAATTTTTGATGGTATACTTTCCACAAACAGTCCCGATTGGCAACTCTCATCTAGTTTACAAAGAAGTTTTTTTGATAAGTCAAAATATGAAAATATTGATTCGATTATTTTCCAAGCTGGGTTAAGAACCCCATATGCAGATGTGAAATGTCAAGCTCAATTGTATATTATTGATGATGGAAAAGAAGTTTATGGTTCAGAACTAACAACCATAGTAAATTATCAATTAAATCAGTTAAATACTGGGAATCTCAAATATTCACTTCCTGAAAATAATGTTTTGCTAGGTGTTAGATTACGCACGAGCAGATCTGGAGTTACTGTTTACAGTGGTGATGCCTCTTATTTAAAAATTTACTACCATTAATTTTACACTAAATTAGTACATAAAAAAAGCCCCTGACATTCGTCAAGGGCTTTTTTATACTTGTATTTTAAGGTGTTACTATGCCTCAAATTCTTCTACAGATACAAAAGATCTGTTGTTTCTTCCTTTTTTGAAAGTTACTACTCCATCCTTAAGAGCAAATAAAGTATGATCTTTACCCATTCCTACGTTTGTACTTGGATGATGTGCTGTTCCTCTTTGTCTTACAATGATGTTACCTGCAATGGCAGCCTGGCCACCATATATTTTAACACCTAGTCGTTTACTTTCCGACTCTCTACCGTTCTTCGAACTACCCGCTCCTTTTTTGTGTGCCATGTTGTTCTATTATTTAGAAATTCCTTCGATTAATACCTTTGTAAAATCTTGTCTGTGACCATTCTTCTTTTTGTAGCCCTTTCTTCTCTTCTTTTTGAAGACTACTACTTTGTCACCTTTTACATGTCCAAGAATTTTTCCTGAAATCTTAGCACCTTTAACTAGGGGTGCACCTATTTCGACTTTTCCATTATTGTCTACCAATAACACTTTGTCGAATTCTACGGAAGCGCCTTCTTCGCCCTCCATCAAAGGAGCGTAAACGAACTGGTCTTGCGTTACTTTGAACTGCTTTCCGGCTATGTCAACTATTGCGTACATTATACTTTATTTTTAAAAATAGGACTGCAAAGATAATTGATTAATCTAAATTATCAAATCAGTGGGTAAGAAAAAGAATTAATTGATAGCGCACCCACCCACTGCTTGGATTTTAGCTAAATCTTAAGGTTTGCTTATATTGCTTGCTTAGTTTGCTTGTATTGCTTGCATTTTTATATTACCTTCCAAAAATGATTAAAAACAGCATTTCTATAGTCCAATGAAAATAAACGTACCTGAAAAGTATGCAGACTTGTACATTAAGGCTTTGATGGAACGGAAGGAACTATTGCTCAAAAAAATTGAAGACTTCCGAAATGAAATGTTAGAAATAGATAATCATATTAGTAATTTAACAAGCCTACCCATATTTAACGATTCTGGCAGTGAGCATCAGAATTGGATCACTAATTCTTATAGTAAATCATGGCCTTGGACTAAGAAAATAGCCTATTTCCAGGAGTTTAGGATGAAATTGATGACTTCTCTAGAAGCTGTTGACTTTATCATGAAAAATGAAAAAGAACTGGATAAATCTAAAGTTAGAAGCTCCGTATCTGCGGCACTTTCGAATGGACTGAGGTCTGGAAAGTTCACAAAATTTATTGATCCGACAGGGACATCCACTTATTATGGCCCATCAGAATGGTTTAACGAGGACGGTCAACCGCAACTCAATTTTATCCCTGATGAGCTTAAAAAAAGGCTCTTCAATAAAGCTGAATGATGTAAGTTCATATCCACAATGAGTTGTTAATAGTGCTTGCCTTTGTGGAAAACTTTTGCAATTATTTTTATCCCCCTCAATTGCACAATTAAGGCCAAGTTGAACTTAATTTATATTACATAATTGTCTGTATTACAGATAGTTATGATGTTTACAGTAGTTCCTTCCCCCTTCTTAATCCCTGCTTTGATTTTATATGTTCTTTGCTAATATTTGTGTGACCTATTGGCAACATTACAAAACCAATAGCGACTCACAGTCCCTTGTAACTTTTTGAGTCAATTTCAATAAAATCTAAAGAATCAGCGAAAAGATTTTAATCTGTTGATTTCTTTTTAAAATGTTAGTCCAAAATCAGAGCATAATGAGTGAAACAGCCATCGCAACCGAACCAATATTACAAGAAAATAAAAATAGATTCGTTTTATTCCCTATACAGCATGATGATATATGGGAGTATTACAAAAAAGCGGTAGCTAGTTTCTGGACGGCAGAGGAGATTGATTTAGGTCAAGATTTGAAGGACTGGAAAAACATGACCGACAATGAAAGACATTTCATCTCACATGTACTTGCTTTCTTTGCCGCCAGTGATGGTATTGTTAATGAAAACCTAGCAGAACACTTTTTATCTGAAGTACAATATACGGAAGCTAAATTTTTCTATGGCTTCCAAATAGCCATGGAGAATATCCACTCTGAAACTTATTCATTGCTTATAGACACTTATGTAAAAGATACTGCTGAGAAAGACAAACTTTTCAATGCTATTGATACCATGGACTGCGTGAAGAAAAAAGCAGATTGGGCATTACGTTGGATAGATGAAGGAAATTTTCAGGAAAGGCTTATTGCATTCGCAGCTGTTGAAGGCATCTTTTTCTCAGGAAGTTTCTGTTCCATATTCTGGTTAAAGAAACGAGGTTTAATGCCAGGATTGACCTTTTCTAATGAGCTAATTTCACGTGATGAAGGGTTACATTGTGACTTTGCTTGTTTATTATACAATGAACATGTTGAAAATAGATTATCAGAAGAAACTGTAATCGGAATAATCGAAGATGCCGTTACTATTGAAAAAGAATTTGTTACTGATGCTTTGCCTGTTAACCTGATCGGGATGAACGCTGAGCTCATGTGTCAATATATAGAGTTTGTCGCAGACAGATTATTGAATGAATTGACTGGGAAGAAGATATACAATGCTTCTAATCCTTTTGATTTCATGGAAATGATTTCGTTGCAAGGCAAAACCAATTTTTTTGAGAAAAGGGTAGGTGATTATCAAAAAGCCGGAGTGATGAAAGGCAACGATGATTCCCCCAAATTCTCTTTAGATGAAGATTTTTAATTTTTTTAACTTGATTAATAACCTCCAAACCACCCCATGTTATGCTAGTAGTTAAAAGAGACGGAAGACGGGAGTCAGTGAAATTCGACAAAATCACTTCCCGCATAGAGAAATTATGTTATGGGCTTGATATGAATTATATCGAGCCAATAGAAATTGCAAAAAAAGTAATCAACGGTATCTATGATGGTGTCACCACTATAGAACTTGATAATCTAGCAGCAGAAACCACTGCTTCTTTGACTACCAAACACCCTGAATTTGCTAAGTTGGCCGCACGTATCGCTATTTCTAACCTTCACAAGGTAACTAGCAAGTCGTTTAGTAATACGATGAAGCGCCTTTACACCTATGTAGATTCAAAAACTGGTGAAAATGCTCCTTTACTTTCTACCGAAGTTTATGGGGTGATCAAAAAGAATGCAGCACTACTCGATTCAACTATTATATATGACAGAGATTTTAGTTACGATTACTTCGGATTCAAAACCTTAGAGCGCTCGTACCTAATGAAGATCGATGGCAACATAGTAGAGCGTCCTCAGCACCTACTCATGCGTGTGGCAATTGGTATCCATATGGAAGATATAGAGGCTGCGATTGAAACTTATCACCTCTTATCAGAAAAGTGGTTCACTCACGCAACACCTACTTTATTTAATGCAGGTACACCAAAACCACAGTTGTCTTCATGTTTCTTATTAACTATGAAAGATGATAGCATTGATGGTATCTATGATACACTGAAGCAGTGTGCTAAAATCTCTCAATCTGCAGGAGGCATCGGATTAAGTATCCACAATGTAAGAGCTACAGGCTCCTACATAAAAGGTACTGGTGGTGTTTCCAACGGTATTGTACCTATGTTAAGAAACTTCGATATGACAGCCCGTTATGTTGATCAAGGTGGAGGAAAACGTAAAGGAAGTTTCGCCATTTATTTGGAACCTTGGCATGCTGATATTTTCCAATTCCTTGATTTGAAGAAAAATCATGGTAAAGAAGAATTACGTGCAAGAGATTTATTCTATGCCATGTGGATCTCTGATCTATTTATGAAAAGAGTAGAGAATAACGAAATGTGGTCATTATTCTGCCCTAATGAATGTCCTGGATTAGGAGATGCTTATGGAGATGAATTTGAAAAACTCTACACAAAGTATGAGAAGGAAGGTAAATATAGAACACAAATAAAAGCACAAGACCTTTGGTTTGAAATTCTTGAATCTCAAATAGAGACTGGCACACCTTATATGCTTTATAAAGATGCCGCTAACAAGAAATCTAACCAAAAGAACTTAGGAACTATCAAGTCAAGTAACTTGTGTACTGAAATCATGGAGTACACCTCACCTGATGAAGTAGCAGTTTGTAACCTGGCTTCAATTGCCTTGCCTATGTTCGTGACAGAAGAAGGTGTATTTGACCATCAAAGATTGCATGACATCACCAAAGTAATTACCAAAAACCTGAACAAGGTTATAGATGTGAATTACTATCCAGTAATAGAAGCGCGTAATTCAAATATGCGTCACCGTCCGATCGGAATTGGTGTTCAAGGATTGGCAGACACATTCTTAATGTTAAAAATGCCATTTGAATCTGATGAGGCCAAAGGCTTGAATACAGACATCCACGAAACGATATACCATGCGGCCATGACTGCCTCAATGGAATTAGCGAAAAAAGATGGCCCTTATGAGACTTTCAAAGGATCACCTGTTTCTAAAGGTATTTTCCAGTTTGATATGTGGGGAGTAACACCTAAATCAGGAAGATGGGATTGGGATAGTTTGAAAAAAGAAGTAAAGAAGAACGGAGTTCGTAACTCATTGTTACTTGCCCCAATGCCAACTGCGTCTACTTCTCAAATATTAGGAAACAATGAGTGTTTTGAACCTTATACTTCTAATATCTATACCAGAAGAACATTATCAGGAGAATTCATCATTGTGAACAAACACCTGATGAAAGATTTGATTCAACTTGGTCTTTGGGATGAGACCATGAAGAACAGATTGATTGAAGCGAATGGATCAGTGCAAAATATCCCTGAGATTCCACAAAATATCAAAGACTTATACAAAACAGTGTGGGAGATTTCTCAAAAGACTATTATAGATATGGCTGCTGATAGAGGAGCTTATATTTGCCAAAGCCAGAGTATGAACATCCACATTCAGGATCCAAACTTTGGTAAGTTGACTTCAATGCACTTCCATGCATGGAAAAAGGGCTTGAAGACAGGCATGTACTACTTAAGATCTAAAGCGGCTACCAGTGCGATACAGTTCACAGTAAATAAAACAGCTAAAGAACAACCAGTAGATCAAAAGACGCTAGAGCAAAAACAAGCTGATATGGTTTGCTCACTGGATAACCCAGATGAGTGTGAGGCTTGCGGAAGTTAATTATTTTAATTGCTAGTTTAGTTTAATATAAACCCCGACTCGGCTTTGCTGATGTCGGGGTTTATTTTTTTGACCATACATTTCGTGAAAGATTAGTTACTCATTTTTGTATTTTAGATGTGCACTATACCTATCGATATTCGTTTGTAACTTAATCCAATTGTTAGTGTTCATTTAGATAACATGCATCACAGAAAATTCCCATGGACAATAGGGCATCATACAATAGAATTGCAAAAACGTGGACAGACATTCGAAAAGATTCCTTTACTAGCCGGCTTGTTGTTGATTTTGCAGACAAAGTAATACCAAACGGCCATATTTTAGACATTGGATGCGGCTCAGGTCTTCCTTTGACAAAATATTTAAGTGAACGAGGTTTTCGGGTAACGGGTATTGATGTGGCTGAAGAAATGATTGCAATAGCAAAATCATCTTCCATTGAAAGAGCAGACTTTATCATATGTGATTTTCTTGACTTTATTACCAAAGACAAGTTTGACGCTATTCTTGCGTGGGACTCACTTTGGCATTTTCCAAAGATTAAACAAAACAGTCTCTACACTAAAATCGGAAACATGTTACGCGCTAATGGTTATTTTCTCTTCACACACGGCAATGTAGATGAAGAACATGAGGATATTATGATGGGTGAACCGTTTTATTATAGCGCTTTATCAGAAAAAGACATTTATATGCAACTCACCAAAAATGCCTTTGAAATTGATTATGCACTCAACGACTTTACAGAAA
The DNA here is from genome assembly GCA_048268855.1 of Fulvivirga sp. Lineage (GTDB taxonomy): Bacteria > Bacteroidota > Bacteroidia > Cytophagales > Cyclobacteriaceae > Fulvivirga. The sequence continues at coordinate 647,190 of JBLWUR010000001.1, read as the reverse complement.
ACAATTCTCATAGAGCGATCGTTGTTCTTGCCAAAAAACTTTGACACGCTGACGTGACTGAGATTGAATAAATTTATACAACGAATCGTTAACAAGCGGCATAATATATATGCTATTTTTTTAAGTTATTAACTAAGTGCTTTTGAACTTCGTCAGCAACGTAGGGCGAAGATGTAGGTATATAATGATATTTTTTTAGCAGAGCCTTCGAAACAGCTTTCAATTTTTAGGTCCCTCTGAAAAATCATTTCTGACCCCGTACCATTCGACTACATCTCTCAATATTTTCAATCATCCCCTTTTGGCCTATCCAACAAAAGGATCTCAAATTTTCTGTAACCAAACTGGATTTTATTAATCTAAACTGACACCCCCATGTACCGAATTGAATTTTGGTATCAGGGTTAGCTTAATAATTCATACATAAAAACTAAAAATTATGAAGAAAAATTTTATGATTTCTACGTTGCTACTAGCTGTTATTTTTACAGTCAGCCTTTTTAGTTGCAATAAAGACGATTCTGGTGAAATTATTCCAGATGCACCAGGTGAAGGCAGCTTAAATTTACCTCCATTGGATCAGCAATTAGTTCAACAGGGTCAACAGGTATTTCGATATGAGACTTTTGGCGATGAATCATTTTGGACAGATGTGTTACAGATGAATACTGTTGTAGAAGCGGCAGTAAGTCCCAATACCGCTTTATCTGTAGGTCTAAAGGTTGACGCTGAGGCTTTACCAGCCGCTGTTGTTGAGGCTATTCAAAAAGGAGATGTAGATTTAGATGACCCGCAAACCACTCTTGCCTTACTACAGCTTAATGCAGTTGTTGGGGTTCAAGGTGAGGTAAGTGAAAACCCAGATGGTACTTTAAAGTTGGATAGAATGGGTATTACTTGTGCTCTGTGTCATTCAACTGTTGACGACTCCTTTGCTCCTGGTATAGGAAGTCGGTTGGACGGTTGGGCAAATAGAGATTTAGACCCCGGTTTCATTATCTCATTGTCTCCAGCCTTAGACCAATCTACTAAAGATGTTTACGCCTCTTGGGGGCCTGGTATATACGATCCGAGATTCAACAATGACGGTTTGAATAACCCGGTTGTTATCCCTCCTGCTTTTGGTCTATATGGACTTCCTAAAGCTATATTTACTGGTGATGGAGATGTAGAACATGAGCCTGTAGGACCTGTGGCCTATTGGAATAGGTATGTAGCTGTTACTCAAATGCATGGGCACGGCTATTTTGAAGATCCAAGACTTAACTTGGTAGTTGATCACAGAGAAAATGATGATTTAGTAACAGATAAACTTCCTGCTTTACAGGCGTATCAATTTTCTATCTCAGCCCCAACCCCACCAGCCGGTTCTTTTGATGCTTCAGCTGCTGCCAGAGGAAAATCACTTTTCATTGGAAAAGCCCAGTGCGCAACTTGCCATTCAGGACCTTTATTTAGTGATGTTACTGACGGTGGTAAATTACATCCTCAAAGTGCCTCTGTAGCTGTGGATAAGGATTATGTTAAACGATCAGCTACCAAACAATGGAGAGTGTCACCTTTGAAAGGTATTTGGCAACATCCTCCATATTTTCATGATGGTTCTGCACAGACCTTGGCTGATGTAGTGGCTAGATACAATCAAGTGAATAATCTTGACCTAACTACTGCTGAAAAGAGTGATCTTACCGAATACCTGAAATCCCTGTAAGGGTACATAGGTACCGATCAGATAAGTTTATTTTTTATGCATCTCTTTGGGGAAGGGATTCCTAAAGGAATCAAGCCCTTAAAGAGATGTTTTTTAAGTATATAATCTAAACCTTTTTTAGAATTTCGGGCCCCTACGTTCGAATTATAATATCCTCCCTTTTTAATTTATCACTCAACATTGGCTACAAATCGCATTAGTTGGTTTAAAACTCACTAACTAATACAGGATCGCACACGAAACAAGCTATGAAACGTTTAAAAAATATCCTATTCTCCACCCGTACCATGACGGTTCTTCTGCTTTTATATGGCATTGCCATGGCTGTGGCTACTTTCGTAGAAAATGACTATGATACGTCAACCGCTAAAACACTGATTTACAACTCGATATGGTTTGAAATCTTGATGCTTTGGTTGATTCTATTGTTTGCTTCAAATATTAAAACCTACAGACTTACGAGAAGAGATAAATGGCCATTATTGATATTTCACTTAGCTTTTATTTTTATGTTTATTGGAGGCGCTGTCACACGCTACATCAGTTTTGAAGGGCAAATGCCCATTAAAGAAAACCAGACCACTAATGAAATAATCAGCGACCTCACTTATTTCAAACTAGTTGTCACCGATGGAGAAAAAACGCTCAGCTATGACAAACACCCCTATACGATGTCATACTTTAATGCTAAAGACACTAAATGGCCCTTCAAAAGAACCTTTGAACAAGATTATCATTTTTATAATAAAGTTATTTCGTTAAAAACCCTTGATTATATTCCATTGGCAAAGGACTCTGTTCAAACGACTGAATCAGGGAAGAAGATGCTCAATATAGTATCCATTGGGCAGGGAGGTAGGGAGAATAATTATATTCCTGAAGGTGAAATAAAAATAATTGCGGGAACGATGTTTAGTTTCAACAATCCTGCCCAAGGCACGGTACAACTAACAGAACAGGGTGGTATTATAAAAATTACCCTCCCTATTGATGGACAATATATGTCTATGGAAGGACAACAAAAGGGGGTAGTTATTGATTCTGCATTATTGGCCCAACAATCGGGTAAAATTAGAGCGAATGAATCCAATCTTCTAAATCCAAGGGCGCTTTACACCATTGGAAATACCAATTTCATCATCCCTAAAAATGCTTTCAAAGGAAAAATAGTCTATTACAGCGGGGACAAAAATAACCCTCTGGACAAAAATCTATTGGAAGTTATTCAGCTAGAATTAAACTCTGGAAATGAGAGGGATACGCTATTAATCAAAGGGGGCAAAGGTGTAACTGGATATAGTAAAACCGTAAGAATTAATGGGTTAAAAGTCTCCTTGGGGTTCGGTTCCAAGATACTTTATACAGATTTTTATTTACGCTGTGATGATTTTTTGCTTGACCGTTATCCGGGGTCAAATAATCCATCCTCTTACGAAAGTAAGATAACGGTCATTGATGGAAGAACTCATAAACAGCATCATATTTATATGAATAATGTGATGGATTATAAGGGATACCGATTCTTTCAGGCAAGTTATTTCCCTGATGAATCAGGAACCATCCTTTCCGTTAATGCCGACTATTGGGGTACGAATATTACCTATTTTGGATATTTTCTGTTGTTTTCAGGAATGTTTTTTACGCTATTCTGGAAAGGCACTCATTTTTGGAAATTGAATAATTCATTAAAAAAAATGCACACGAAAAGCCTTGTACTTTCGCTTTTATTGCTTTTTGGTTTGGGGACAAATACATCTATCGCTCAGAATAGTCCAGTAGAATCAAAAGACTCGACAATCTTCTCACAGTTAAAACTCAGACCGGATGCCCAGTTTGCAAGTCCTGATGAACTTGGATCAAATAGGGTAATTGACCCGATTCATGCTAAAAAATTCGGACATCTTTTGGTTCAGGATTTTCAAGGTCGGATTAAACCTATGGATACTCACGCACTGGAGCTACTTAGAAAGATTCACAAAAAAGATAAATATCAAAAAGGCACACTTACTCTGTCCGCTTTACAATGGTTTATTTCTATGCAGATTGATCCTGGTTATTGGGCCAATGAACCTCTGATCAAGGTAGACCAAAAAGGAGGTGACAAACTTATGAGAGAAACAGGTGCCAATGCCGAAGGCTATACTTCCTATACCAATCTTGTAGATCCAAAAACAAATGTTTTTAAGCTGGAAAAACAGGATAACAAATCTTTCAGCAAGCGAAAAGCTGATCAGTCTAATTATGACAAAGCGGTTATCGCGGTGACTGAACGATTCAATATTTTCAGCAGTGTCGCTTTCGGATATTATACCAATATCATACCCGTAAAAAATGATCCGGCTCAGACATGGAGTAGCTGGATTTATAGCTCTGTAGATAATACTGTAGAGATTGACGAGACTGCTTATGCGCTCTTAACCCCTTATTTCAATGGAGTAAAAGAAGGTTTGAAAACGGGTAACTGGATCAAAGCCGAAAAAAGTATAGCCGACATCAGCGAATATCAGCAGGTGTGGGGTAAAAATATTGTTCCATCGAAATCAAAAGTCAGTTTGGAAATTCTCTATAATCATATGAATATTTTCTTTTGGCTGATGATAGCATACAGCTTTTTGGGTATTGCTATGATCATCCTTGGTTTTGCGGAAGTGACTTCATCAGGGTCAAAGTATAATCACATCATTCGAATGCTGACAAAAGTACTTTTGGGAATAATGGTTATAGCATTGGCCATTCAAGCGATAGCTTTAGGAGTTCGTTGGTTTCTTTCCGGACATGCTCCCTGGAGCAACGGTTACGAGGCCATTATATTTATTTCAGCAATCGGTGTGCTCTCGGGGCTACTTCTTTACAGAAATAGGAATGCCTTTATTCCTGCTGCTGGAGCATTGGTGGCCATGATTATGATGGGATTTGCACATGGAGGTTCCATGCTCGATCCCCAGATTACCCCATTAGAGCCGGTTCTAAAATCTTATTGGCTTATGGTTCATGTGGGCATCATTACTTCCAGTTACGGATTCTTCGGCTTGTCGGCTGTATTAAGTTCGATTTCATTGATACTATACAGCATAAACCCAACTAAGAAAATAACACATTCTATCAAGGAAATGACCATTGTTAATGAAATGGCATTAACTGTTGGAATTTTTGCCCTTACCGTAGGTACTTTTCTCGGAGGAATGTGGGCCAACGAGAGCTGGGGAAGATATTGGAGTTGGGATCCAAAAGAGACCTGGGCATTTATATCAGTTATATTTTATGCGGTGGTACTTCACCTAAGATTAGTCCCAAAGCTTAGTGGAAAACTAACCTTCAATATTGTTAGCCTTTGGGCAATATGGTCTATTATATTTACTTATTTCGGTGTGAATTACTATCTGACAGGATTACATTCCTATGCTGCCGGTGATCCCATCCCAGTGCCAGCCTGGATTTATATTACAGCAACAGGAATGTTTATTTTGTCTTTGGTAGCCTATTTTAGAAACTCTAATAACAAAAAGCAGAAAGCAGTATAGAAAGCATTGGAACAATAAGCTACTGTGAAAGATGTGTCGTCCTTAAGCACTCCTAAATTTATCATAAAAAAAACTTAATCTATTGCATCAATTTTTGAAGCGTTCGTCTTAGTCCGCAAATCAAAAACTAAAAAAAATGCAAAATAATAAGTTACCAGTTGCTATAATTGGCGGTGGGCCAGTTGGCTTAGCAGCCTCAGCGCATCTGTCCAAAAGAAAAATACCGTTTATCCTATTTGAGCTAGGTCAAACTGTCGGACAAAATATCCTGTCTTGGAAACACATTAGCGTGTTTTCTCCTTGGAAATACAACATCGACAAGGTGGCTGAAGAATTACTTTTAGAAACTAATTGGCAAGCCCCAAACAAAGAAGCACTGCCTACAGGAAAAGAACTGGTAGAAATGTACTTCAATCCATTTTCGCAACACCCATCCATAAAGCCTTTCATTCATTTGAATTCGAAAGTAGTATCTATTGGCAGAAAAGGGCTGGATAAAATGAAGACAGCCAACCGAGAAAGCAAACCCTTTGTGATTACGGTAATTGAAAATGGTCAAACAAAGTATTATGAGGCAAAAGCTGTAATTGACTCTTCCGGTACCTGGAATCAACCTAACCCTATTGGCTCAGGGGGTGTATTTGCAGAAGGTGAAAAAGAGTTAAAAAAACACATTTACTATGGCATCCCAAATATTAAAGAAGAAAATAGAAATCGATATATAGACAAAAACATTTTGGTAGTTGGTGGGGGTCATTCTGCCGTTAATGTTTTGCTTGATTTGGCAGATATTCAAAAAGACTATCCCAAAACACAGATCAATTGGGTACTAAGAAAAAAGGATATCTCAGCTATTTATGGAGGTAAAGAAGCGGATGCTTTAGAAGCAAGAGGGGCTTTAGGTATTCGTATTGAAGAATTAGTACACAGCAAAAAACTAAATATTTTCACGCCTTTTCATATTCTAAAATTATTTAAAAATGAAAATGGAATACAGATTGAAGGAGAACATGATGGAATAATTGAATCGATTCTAAATATTGATGAAATCATTAGTAATACTGGCTCTCGGCCAGATTTAGATATCATCCGTGAAATCAGAATCGATTTGGATGCTGCATTGGAATCCGTTTTTGACTTAGCAGAATTGATTGATCCTAACGTGCATAGCTGTGGCACAGTAAGGCCCCATGGAGAACATGAGTTAAGACACCCTGAAATGGATTTTTATATCGTAGGCTCCAAAAGCTATGGTAGAGCACCCACATTCTTAATGGCTACAGGCTATGAACAAGTGCGGTCTGTAGTAGCGTATCTGGCTGGAGACTACGAAGCAGCCAAACGTGTTGAATTGGAATTACCTGAAACTGGTGTCTGTAGTTCTGCTGCACTAGAAGCAAGTTGCTGTTAAACAAAAAAATATCTTTTTAAAACTCGCATCATTTTCGGGAAAATCCGACTTAGTAATTGAACAAAAAAACATTTAAAAATATGAAAACGAGACAATCAAATACGGAAGAAGTAGCAGTACAACAAAGTGGATGCTGTGCTGCACCAACTGTTAACAAAATTGAAAACGATCCTTGTTGCGAACAACCGACTGATGGCACATCATGTTGTGATAAAACAGAATCGAAAGAAGTGAACTCTAAAAAAACAGGTTGCTGTTAGTAGTAAATTGGATACTTATATATCTAATATTAAAAGCCTCCAATATCAGGGGGCTTTTACTTCTAGTGGTGTGATGGCCTTTGCAGGATTAGGAGATGCTATTTTGTATCCTGTATTACCTGTTTATGCTGAAAACTTGGGTGTACCATTAGTCTGGGTTGGTTTTATACTTTCCATTAATCGCTTTGTTCGGATTATTTCCAATACTTGGATCGCCAATATTGTCAACACCATAGGCATGAAAAAAGTACTTCTCGGTGTGTCTTGTTTGGCGGTGATCACCACTTCATTTTACGGATTAAACTTAGGATTGATAAGCTTTATTTTAGCAAGAATTATTTGGGGGTTAAGTTACTCTGGGTTGACAATTTCAACATTAAATTATGCCTCAAAAGTGAGAAATAATACGGGATTCATTTTCGGGATAACGCAAAGTATTAAATCGTTAGGCGCATTAATAGCTTTATGGATTGGTCCGTTGTTGATTATTACAATGGGTATTGAAAATGGGCTATTTATTATCGCCAGTATCAGTTCAATTGCCATAATATTGAGCTTTACATTACCTAATATTCAGCATACCCCAACCAATAAGATTAAAACTAAACAAACATTTGCGTTCACCCCTATCAATTTGTTAATCACATTTCTAGCTATCGCTATTGATGGCATATTGGTAGTGGTATTGGCTAATTTATTTGATACATCATCCATCAATACATTTCAATTATTAACGGTTGTTGCATCTTATCTTTTATTAAAGCGTTTAGCCATGGTGGGTGTTTCTCTAATAAGTGGCGTCATCTCCTTGAGAATAAATCCGTTAAAATTGTTTAACATTTCTATTCTGTTTTGTGTTTTAGCTTTGTTTTTAATTGCGGTGAACTACACCATATTAGGAATTATTATCGCCTTTGCTGCCAATGCCATAGTCGTTACTTTTTCGCCTTTAATAGCTATCGGACAGCAAAAAACAAGCGCTAATTCTCTACAAGTTATTTCAAGTGTAAGCACTTGGTGGGATTTAGGAGCTGGATTGGGTGCTTTTTTAGGAATTATCTTAATCGAATTTATGGGTCAATATAAATTATTCTTAATCCTAACAATACTCATTTCTGTATTATTCACTAACCTTATAATTCAAAATGGAAAAGCAAATAGAACAGCTATATAAACCACTATTCCTTTATATCAAAAAGAGAGTTTACAATCAGTTAGATGCTGAAGATCTAACTCAAGAAGTTTTTTACAGACTATCAAAATCAAATAATGAGAATGTCAAAAATATCAAAAGTTGGGTTTATACAATTGCAAAGAATAGCATTGTTGATCATTATCGAAAAAACAAACTATTTACACAAGAGATAGGCAACGAAGATTTTCAAGAAGAATTATCAGAAAAAGAGGCCATCAAGGAACTGAGTAACTGTATCGTTCCTTTTCTTAATCAATTGCCCGAAGATTATCGTGAAATTATGATACTATCTGAGCTCGATGATGTTTCTCAAAAAGAGATCGCTCAAAGGCTTAATTTAAATTATGTGACTGTTAGGTCTAAAATTCAAAGAGGACGATTGAAGCTTAAAGCTTTAATCTCCGATTGTTGTACCGTTATTCAAGGCGGAAAAGGAGGAATTATTGATTATAAAAAAAATTGTAAAGGAGATTGTTAATCCACTTCTATTCTTATAATAAACAATTGATAACTATTGTACAGTAAAGGAAAACACTCCCTCAACCACCACTTTCCTTCATTTTCATCTCGCCAACAGTCATTCCCACTTCTTTAGCTTTTTTACGCTCAAGACTTGCTTCATAGGCCGATATGCCATGTAGCTCTGACAGGTAATCAAGGTGACCTGGTGAAGTCACCACCATAATATCATCGGGAGTAATATCACTTGGGCTTTCATAGCCACAGGACTCGGCAAGCATTTGAGTCTCTTTATATAGTGCATCGGCATAGGTAGCAACTCGCTTGGCAGCTGCCTCTATATTCAATGCCCGTTCCAATCGTTTATTTTGAGTAGCAATACCTGTAGGACAATTATTGGTATGACATTCCAATGCCTGAATACAGCCCAAAGCCAGCATAAATCCTCTCGCCATATACACTGCATCTGCTCCCAGAGCCATGGCTACAGCAATCTCAATTGGCGTTGCAATTTTACCGCTAGCAAAAATGATTACTTTGTCCCTTACTCCATTGCGTTTAAAAGCCCAGTCGGCAACAGCTAAAGCTTGTTTCATCGGTAATCCTGAATAAGAACTCAGCACATATGGCGCTGCCCCTGTACCGCCATCACCACCATCAATTACAATATAGTCTGGCCCTCTACCTGGCTCACGTTTCATTTTTTCTGCTATAGATTCTATCTCAGCAGTATGTCCAATCACCATTTTTATCCCGGTTGGCTTGTTGGTAATCTTCCTCACATGGTCTATAAAATCAAATAGCCCATCTACATCATTAAACTCCCTATGTCTAGCTGGCGCATAGGCATCTTTACCCATCGGTATTTTCCTGATCTTGGCAATCTCTTCTGTTATTTTCTCCTTAAGGAGCATTCCCCCTTTTCCTGGTTTAGCACCTTGAGCCAATTTTATTTCAAACATCTTAACCTGTGGATGCTCAGACATCTCTTTTAGGAGTTTGTCATCCAAATTTCCATCATCATCCCGTACCCCATATTTGGCGGTACCAATTTGAAAAATTAAATCGCCTCCACCATATTCATGGCAAGGAGCCAATGAGCCTTCTCCTGTATTGTGCATAATACCCGCCATTTTTGCCCCTTTATTCAATGCGGCATGTGCGCGATAAGATAGTGCCCCGTAAGACATAGCGCTAATATTGACGAAGTGTTTCATTACCACCGGTTCTACACCAGTGTGTAACCCAATTATCTTCTCATACGCATGTCCAGTCTGCTCACCCGTTTTAGAATTGGTGTTGGTAAAAGTGGCAGGCATGATTAACATTGTACCCACTTTGTCCATATCAATTTGACTACCAAAGCCAATGGTATTACGTGCACCTTTTGAGGTTTCATGCACCCAGTTTCTTGTAATTCTGTTATAAGGAGTTTCTTCTTGATCGTTTAAAAATAAATACTGTCGTAACAGCGGCCCCATTTTAACAAGCATTTTTCGACCCCAGATCACTACTGGAAACAACCGCTGAATTGGATTTTCAGTTTGTCGTTTATCGTGAATATACAACAGAACGATAGCGATAATGAGCCCAAATATTACAAATTCACCTGTTAATGCAGTGGCCCATTTAAAAGCGCCCACACTTTCCAAAGTTGCTTTTTGAAAAAAGTAACCATATCCGGCTGTTATTCCACTCGTTAATATGAACCAGCTTATTGTATAAGCATTTAAGATTTTCAATAAACCGGCCAATGAAGGAGCCTTTGAAATACTTGTTGGGAAAAATTTTCTTTCTGATGCCATCGTATAGATTGATTTAAGCCAATAATCTAGCTCCAAATTTTCAATTTTACAATGTAAGCGCATGAAAGTTAGGTCATTAGTAATCGATGGCTACATTTCTATCATGAATTTAGCATAACAAAGAAGCCATACTGACTATATCAGTATGGCTTCTTTTTAGCTGAATTTTATTTCGGTTTACTTGTAAGCTCCTTTTGCCAAGTTTTTAGCTAATGTTTTAGCTGATTTAGCAAAAGACTCAGAAATTCTGTAAGAAGCGTCAAAATCATATCCACCTGCACCAGTACCAGGAGCTTTTACCATATCAACAACGGCTAAAGTTTTACCATCGGCAACAAAGGTAGCAGTCATACTAACATAGGCAGGCCGGCTTGAAATCCCAATGTTATACCCTGGATCCATGAAATAAACATTAATTTTTAGAGTACATGTTGCATCGGCATTATCTCTACTTGCAGTTACTCCATCACCTTTCAAAACATCATTAAAAAGTGTTTCAAATTTTTCGAAGAACTTACCCCCTTCTTTATTTTCCTCCCACTTTTTCGCCCAAGCATCCCCAGTGCCTGCTTCCTTCTCGTTTTTGCTAGTGACCTTCTCTTCTACATATTCTTTTTCAGTTTTCTTACCTATTAATAGTCCATCCTCATAGGTATATTCCATATTAAAGGATTTATGAGCTGATAGGTCTTTCAGTTTACCTGAAGTTACTTTCAATTTCTGTGCCTCACTGCCAATTGATATTAGCATAAGTGCCGCTAATGATAGTACTGTGGTTCTTAAATTCATATGTTTTATGGTTTGGTTAAGATAAATATACGATTAGTTACAATAACTACATAGATGAATAGTAAATAGCTCAAATAAGGTTGGTTTTAGTTAATTAAGATAACAGCAGGAGGGCGACAACTAATAGATTCAATTTTTTGCTTATTTGACCATGAGATATATTACACTGCTTATAATATTACTTTTCTCGACATTAACTTATGGTCAAAAATTGGATACTAGTTCGGTTTTTGTTGCACCTACCAAGAAAGTAATCAGTGTAAATAATTGTACACCTTTGGATCATTTTAAATGTGTTTACATTACCGGCAAGGAGGTTTATGAAGATGGTAGAAATGGAATAAAAACCAAGCACTGGTGGCGGATGTCATATATTGGTCAGGCCTGTCGAGACCAACATGGCAAGGTATTCGGGACAATATTCGAAGGAATTTTTGTCATTCCTCATTACACAGGTGTAGCACTTGGAAATGGAATAGGAATTTTGGTAAGGGTCTTAAGAGGACCAAAAAAAGATGGATAATTGTTGTAACAATTATTCCGGAAAACCATCAAACATTTTGACCACACTTCTGTTAAATATATGGTGTTAAATAAGATTTTATGAAAGTACAATTGTCTAAGTGCTCCCAGCTTCTGATGTTTCTTGGATTGTTCCTGTTCATTTGTTCCTGTTCATTTACACAGAAAAAAAGTACACGTTTGTTTGCCAAGGCAAAATCGGAAACCTACGATATTATTGTAGTTCCAGGTGTGCCTTTTGAAAATGGTGAATGGAGTAGAACAATGCGAGGTAGAGTGTTGTGGTCAAAGTATTTGTTTGATCTAGGGATTACAAAAAACATCATGTATTCGGGTTCGGCAGTATATTCCCCTTATCAAGAAGCTGAAATTATGGCCCTTTATGCTGAGAAGTTAGGAATCCCAAAAAGTAACATTTACACTGAAACTAAAGCTGAGCACAGCACTGAAAACATCTACTATTCCTATCAAAAAGCTAAAAAACTAGGGTTTAATAAAATCGCTCTGGCATCAGATCCCTTTCAAACTAAGATGTTAAAGCGATTTGCTCATGTAAGGCTCAGTCCTGAGGTTGGGCTTATTCCTTTCGTCTACGATACACTCAGTTCAATAGAAGCTCATACAGGAAATCCCGCCATTGATTATCAATCTGTTTATGTCGAGGATTTTGTGTCTCTAATTGATAGAGAAAGCTTTTGGAAAAGACTTAAGGGGACTAGAGGTCGAAACTTAGATACGCTTGCCTACAAATAATATTATTCCTTAGTCCATAACCACGCATTCCTATTTTTCAAGATCAATTCGGAAGGTGTTTCTCCATCCTTTTCCATCATCTGGATACTGTAAGTGGGGTCAGAAGAAAGTACCACCTTAGTTGTTTTTTGCTGATCATTGGCTAAATAGGACACTCTTAAAGTATCCTGCACATTAAATTGATTGAGGTATTCATTAAACGAAAGTCCTTTTGGCAATGCCTTATTATTAATATTCAAAATGGTCTGACCTTTATCCAAACCAGCATTGTAAGATGGGCTCCCCATCAATGGATTTTGTTTAATTATCCCAGTTCCGTCATAATCTATCGCTACATATGCTCCAAAATAAGGTGCTTTCGGGTTTTGAGTTAGTGTAACGCCAACAGCCTTAAATATTGAGGCATAATCAGGCATCTCACTTTTATAGATATAATGTTCAAAGAAATTATTGCCAAATTCATTCCCTGCAAATTCATTGAGCGCTTCATTTAGGTCGTTTAAAGTATAAGGCTTTTCGCCTTTACCGTACTTTTCCCACATCAATTTCATAAAATCATCTAGATTCAAATTTTTCTGACGCAACGACAAATCTAGGGCAAGGCCTAGCATACTGCCATAGGAGTAATAGGAGATAAACAAATTTTCACGGTTGACAGGATCAATGGAAGTAGCAGCATCCCTAAAAGGTGCTTGATAGCTCATCCCCACTGGATTGAAATACTGACGTGCGGGAGAATTCCAAACATAATTAAAGGTTCCTGTTAGTCCTTCAACATAAGTTTCAGGACTCATTAATTCTGCTCGACAAAGTATAAGGTTTTTGTAGTATTCAGTAAATCCCTCGGCAAACCAGAGTTCACCACTCATATTGGCTTTTGAATAATCAAATGGCTCCAATGATTTGGGTCGAATACGCTCCACGTTCCAAGAATGGAAATACTCGTGTGCAACAGTACCTATATTCCGTTCCATGCCACCCTCTCCTAGTGCATTACGGCTTGTTAATACTGTTGAGTTTCTATGCTCCATACCATCCCCACTAGCATTTGGAACATAACAGGCAAGAAAAGTATAAGTACCATAATCATAGTTGGTTAACTCTCCAAATATTCTCTTCTCTACACCCACTACTTTCTTTACTTTTTCAAAATAAGTATCTAACTCTTCATCTGTTCCATTGTGATGGAGAACAAAACGAATATTGTATTTCTTGTCATTGGACTCGACCTCAAATTCACGGATTTTATAATCGCTTATTTCAACAGGGCTATCCATAAAATACTGATAATTTGGTGCAGAATAAGTTGTCCCAGATACATAGGCCAGTTGAGTAGCCACTTTCCAATTTAAGTCATGACGTGGCTGAAAAGTCACTTCAATATTGCGATCCATCATTGAAGGTGGGTACATGAAAACGGCCGGAATATTGAGATGAGCATGAGTTTCATCTACTTGTGCATAAGTCCCATCACCATGATTGGCAAAAAGTGAGTAACTAATATCGACTGTACCATCATGTCCTAAAACATCCCATTGATCAGGGTTAGGCCGTGTAACTTTTAATGGATTTCCTTTACTGTCAGTAGCTTTAAAATTATAGACATTTTTAGCAAATTCATGAATGGCATAACGTCCAGGTGAGGAACGGCTCATTTGTAGTGAAAATGTATCAGATTTTACATTTGGAAAAGTAGCTCTTATCTCTGCTTCGTGGTGTACAGCATTCTCAAATGAGATTTCATAACTATTAGTTTGAGCATATATGAAGAGTGGGGAAAATAATAAACAGGCAAATAGGGATTTCATTTTGTAAAGTTTAGTCAAAAACGAATATACTATTTAATAGAAAAATTCTTGAAAAAACTTATTTATTCTCCAAACTCGACCCCCTAATATCTCCTTTATTTTAACAAGTGATTTTTATCTATAAAAAGCTTTTCAAAAATAGCTAAGTTGCCTTTGGAGAAGTACGCTCCCGTATTCATTGACGAGTGAAGGATTATTTCATCACCAGATTCATAAGCATCCAAAGTAATATCCCTCATATTATTGCCACTCAAAGTCATGCTGTATGTAGGTAAGACTGGTTGCTTAAAATCATCAACAAAATCATGTTTGACTAGATTCTTTAACCCATTGAAATAGTTTTGAACAGCCGCAGAATCTGCTTTTGTTCCATTAATTTGCCATTTGCTATCCACTTTATTTAGTACAAAACTGCTATCACCCAGATAGTCATACCTTATACCAGTGAGATAACTTGGCTCAACTTTAAGAAAAGTACCATCCCTAAAATTGTTAAACTCTTTATTAAAATTTGAGGACAAAAAGCCGTCCACAGAATAGGTTTCATTCTCACCTGCTACTCGTACATAAGTAGAAGCTGTTCTGGTATTTTGATTAAAATCAAACTTGCCAATAATCACATCAGCCAGCAAATGTTCCTTATTGAATACCTTAACCTTGGTGCCTAATGAGTCATTGACCTCGTACTGTGCCCATTTGTCCTCTGAGTTGGCAACTAGCCTTTTTGGCACCATTGATTGCAAGGCCAAAAGCATCCCCTTTACACCATTTTTATTAGCGTCATCTGTGATTTGCCCATTGGTAACTTCCCAGCTGTTATTGACCTTATTAATTTTTATTGGCTCAGATTGATGATCCTTTGTCAAAATCACTATTTGTGTCACCTTGGTGGAATCAACACTGGTCAGTTCTTCCCTAAAGTTTCGGTTGGTGTTACCACTAAAATACTTATTGCCAAGATAGATTGCGATCAACGCACCAAATACAATCAATAAAATTCCATTTCTATTCATAGCTTTCCTCCATTCTTTTTATCCTTTTCAATCTTCTCATTTGAGATCTTATTAACCCATATATCATGGCCAATAATATAGGCAATCCGAAATTGAGCCATTTTAAAGTAGCTTGAGTACCCTCTTCAAGTTGATCCAATGGCCTTGAAGTAACTCCTTTTGTTCGAAGATCGATCAAGCCCGTATCATCTGATAACCAGTCGATACCATTCACAAACAAACTGACATTGTCAGGCTGTACATTTTGCGATTGTCCTCCATTTTTAACATTCACCGCAAAATCACCATCCCCTATTACCACCATTTTACTAAACGTGTCGCCAGATAATTTACCTTCTACTGCGGCAGCAACAACTTGCTTACTTAATGGAAAATCAGTTTCTGTCCAGCGTTTTTGAATATCAAAATAAATTGGAACAGTAGCCGTACCAGATTGCTCTGAGGAAAACGCTAAAGGCACAAATGTTTTTGTGGTATCTCCATTAAAGCTCATTGGACTGGCGAAAGGTAACATAACAGACTCTAACCCCTTTGTTACTGGATGATTAGCAAAATTATTGAGCAAAGGCAAGTAAGGAAATTGTATTTGCGATTGCATTCTAAATTGTCCTTGTTGCTGCTGTACAGTAACAGAAGCACATTTGGCATCAATCAAAAATTTATTCTCGATGGTTATTCCTTTTTGTTGCAACCAAGGAGTAAGACCTGTATGAACAGCACTTCCATAGGCCTTTTGCAGATCACCATTAACATTATTTAATGCAAGCAGCAATCTACCTCCCCTGTTTAGAAAATAGTCCAGCATCTTCAATTGGTTTGGAGGGATTGTATCCTTAGGCGCTACTATGGCCAGAGTTTTTACTTCTGCAGGTATACTTATTGAATCTGAAATTGTAATTCCTTTAAAATTATAAAGAATTGAAAGTGACTGCGCTACTTGCTGCATATCGTATACACTTGGCTCTCCATGGCCTTGCAGAAGGCCTACAATAGGCTTATCCGTTACTGTCAATTTTTTAATGCTGGTAGTTAATGCGTATTCCATGGCTTCTCCTGGTTGCATAAACGGGATTACATCTTCATCAGCTCCCATTTGGATAATAGCTCCCATAAAAGCCTTTTGTTGTTTCACCTGATCTTTTTCCCTCACATTGATCATTACCGGGCTTATCCCTGATTGTGTAGCTTCCTGCTCAACCTGTGGACTCTCATTCGGATTAACAAATTCATACACCAAATTACCATCCGAACGATTGGAATATTCTACCAACATATCTTTGAAATCCTGTCGAGTTTTAGCCACATTGGGCGGTAAATCCTCTGAAAAGTAAGCCTTAACAGTTACGGGTTCATGAAGGTCTTTCAAGATATTTTTTGTGGCTTCGCTTAACGTAAATTGCTGATTTTCAGTCAAATCGAAACGTATAAAGAAGTCTTTGGAAATAAAATTGACCAACAACAATATGCCGATGAATAATGCAACCGATATATAGTACGCTCTTTTGGTTCTCATAGTCATTAATTGGTTAAGTTTCTCTTAGCTAAACTCATTTCAGCCAAACGGACACCAATGCCCACAATAGTGAGAAAATAGATAATGTCTTTGGTGTCTATTACTCCTCGTGCTAGTGATTCGAAATGAGCTGAAAGGCTCAACGTATTAAATAATTGCCCCATAAATCCGGTGAGATTTGACGACAACACATTGAAAATAATATGAAAAAACAGTCCAATAAAAAGTGCCAACAAAAAGGCTACAATTTGATTATTGGTAATACTACTGGTGAATAAGCCTATACTAATATAAGCGGCACTCATAAGCAATAGACCTAGGTAGCCACACCAAATCGCACCATGGTCGACTTTGCCAATGTTGGCAACGGTAATATAGTAGGGCAAAGTAAATACCAAAGCAATAGCAACTAATATAAAACAGGCGAAAAATTTACCAAGGATCACCTCCCTATCCGTCACTGCCTTTGTCAATAGCAATTCGATGGTGCCTGTTTTATTCTCTTCAGCTAACATTCTCATCGTGATGGCCGGAATAAAAAAGAACAGCGTCCAAAATGCGATGTTAAAAAATGAATCCAAATTAGCCTGACCTACCAAGAATATGTCTGATCCATAGAGCCAAGTAAAAAAACCGCTAAATCCCAGAAAAAGGACAAGCATTATATAGGCAATCAGCGAATCGAAAAATGATTGTAATTCTCGTTTTGTAATTATCCAAATCGATCTCATTTGTTCAAAAAGTTTATATTAAAACACATTATATCAGAAAGGGTTATGCTGTCAACTCCCTAAACACATCTTCAAGTTTGGTTACATGTGGAGTCATTTCCGTGATCACCCATTTGTTTTCTACACATGCTGTAAACACTGCTCTTTTGATAGACATATTTGGCTTGCTTTGCACTTCGTACTGGTTTAGGCCTGTGGCTTCAATAGTGGCTACAGAAGATAGTCCGTTAATAGCCTTAAGTACCTCCTCTTTGTTTCCATCTTCAATGGTAACAGTAAGAAGTTCCTGTCCTTGTGACTGCTTTCGTAATGTTTCTGACGTACCGTCTGCAACTATTCTTCCTTTATTTATAATGAGAATTCTATCGCATGTGGCCTCTACTTCGGAGAGTATATGGGTACTAAGGATTACGGTTTTTTCCTTTCCTATCTCCTTGATCAATTTCCTGATCTCAACTATTTGGTTTGGATCCAGACCAGTAGTAGGTTCATCGAGGATTAATATTTCTGGATCATGGATCATGGCTTGTGCCAGTCCTACTCGTTGCCGATACCCTTTTGATAGCTCACCTATTTTTTTATGTTTTTCGGCATTCAACCCGCAAACTTTTACCATTTCCCGAATACGGGCAGGTATTAAATGTTGGGGTACGGCCTGAATGGCTGCACAAAATTCTAGGTAATCCAGTACTGGCATGTCCTGATAAAGGGGGTTGTGTTCAGGTAAGTAACCAATATGCCTTCTTAATCTGTCTCCCTCTGTTGTGATGGATTTGCCCCCAATTTTAATATCCCCGGCCTCAATGGCTATATAGTCGGTGATCATCTTCATGGTAGTCGTTTTTCCCGCTCCATTTGGTCCAAGAAAACCCAATATTTCTCCCGTTTTTACTTCGAAAGAGATATCATTTACTGCTTTTTGAGTACCATAAGTTTTCGTTAATTTTTCAATTTTAATATCCATAAAAGAATGCTTAACGGTAAGTCTTTCTAATATCGATGCAATTATAAAAAAATATGATTTCTGTGTATAATATGAAATGCTAAAAATTGTTAACGCCTTTTATGCAGCGATCAACTAGTACTTTTTCCAAAAACTTGGATTGAAGAGCATCAAAACGGTGAATAGCTCTAGTCGACCCATAAGCATTATAAAGGCCAATAACATTTTACCAAAAGGGGTGATGTGAGCAAAATTATTCACTGGACCAACGGTTCCTAGCCCGGGACCGATATTCCCCAAACAGGTAGCTACCGCACCTAGTGCAGTGTCAAAATCTACTCCGGTAAATGACAAAAGAAATACCCCAAGTCCGAAAATAAACAAGTAGATCATGACAAACGCCAGTACATTATAGGTAATGTCTCTACTCACCGCTTGATTATTCAACCGAACTGGCATAATGGCCGATGGGTGCAGCTGTCTTTTCATTTCCAAAATACTGTTTTTAAACAGTAGAGTGTGTCTAATTATTTTTATACCTCCAGCAGTCGACCCCGCAGAAGCCCCTAAAAACATAATGAGGAAAAATATAATGGTAAGAAACGGTGCCCAAGCTGTGTAATCTGCAGTAATAAAACCCGTAGTAGTGATAATCGATACTACCTGAAACAGTGAATCACGGAATGATTTCTCAAAGCCTTCCCACTTAGCTGAAAAAACAAAAAATGAAATACATATTGATATCGCGACAACTAGAATAAGGTAATTTCTAAACTCTTCATTACCCCACACTTTTAAGAACTTCCCTTTAAGGCCATAATAGATTATGGTAAAATTAGTCCCTGCCAGAAACATAAAGAATATGATTACATATTGAATATAGGCGGAATCATAATAAGCAACACTTGCATTTTTGGTAGAAAATCCACCCGTTGCCATAGTAGTGAGCGAATGATTGATTGCATCATAAAACGGCATGCCTCCAAACATCAAAAGCACCATTTCGGCTATGGTAAGCCCCAAATAGATGAGCCAAAGTCTTTTGGCCACGTCTTTAATTCTAGGCTTCATTTTATCAGGGGATATCCCTGGAGATTCAGCTATAAAAAGCTGCATCCCACCAATACCTAATATGGGTAATATGGCTACGGCAAGTACAATAATTCCCATTCCACCTGTCCATTGAGTCAAACTTCTCCAGAAAAGAATCCCCTTATCAACGCTCTCAATGTCGGTAAGGATAGTCGCTCCTGTGGTAGTATATCCAGAAATAGTTTCGAATAAGGCATCGGTAAATTCTAAGATAGTACCAGATAATAGATAAGGAAATGACCCAAATATGGACATTACTAACCAACCAGTAATCACAATAAGGTACCCGTCCTTCTTTTTTAATTCTTTGTTAGGGTTATCTTTCGTGGTGTACCATAATATGGCCCCAACAAAAACAGCAATTATCCCCGACACACCTAAGGGAAAAACTGACTCACGATAGTAAATGGAAAATGGCAGGCATAGGAACATGAACAAGCCATTGAACACCAAAAGTAACCCAGAAAAATTAGTAATTAGTTTGAAGTTAAATCGCATGCTTTTACCTAATAATCTTCTAAGGTATATAAATCACGTTACTTGAAAAATTCCTCTACACGTTTGATGCACTCAGGTCGGCATAATACCACTGCCCTATCTTTAGGACGGAACTGGAAATTGCCCATAGTGGTGTATCCAATACCATTACGAACCACTCCACCTATAATCGCCCCTTTAGGGAATTCCAGGTTTTTAATTTCGCTTTCAGTTATTTTTGAGCCTGCTTTTACAATAAACTCCAATATTTCGGCATCCACTCCATGGATACTTGTTAAAGAGATTACGTCCCCTTGTCTGACATATCGGAAAATGAAGTTAGCGGCAATCAACTTCTTGTTGATCATAGTATCCACACCAATATTCTGCGATAAGTGAATATAATCGACATTTTCTACTAGCGAAATGGTTTTCTTCACCTGTCTGTTTTTTGCTACCAAACAGGAAATGATATTGGTTTCAGAATTACCAGTCACCGCAATAAAAGCATCCATATCAGCTATTCCCTCTTCCTCGAGCAGCTCCACATCACGGCCATCACCATTAATGATCATCACATTTTTGAGTTGATCTGCCAACTCAAAACACTTATCCTTATCTTGTTCAATAAGTTTAACCTTGAATTTCCTGCTTAAGCTTTTAGCGGCATGGTATCCTACCTTACTTCCTCCAAGGATCATCACGTTCCTGATCTCTTGCTTTTCTTTTCCAACTAATTCTAAAAGTTGATCTACACCGTCAGGTTGTGAAACAAAGTAGGCATGGTCTCCGGCCAAAAAGTAATTATCACCATGTGGAATAATAGTTTGGTTGTCACGAAGTATGGCCACCGTCAGAAAATTCTGTGCTGGATTTAAGTGAGCCATTTCAATCAAAGTTTTACCACATAACTTACTGGTCTCATCAATATTGACTCCCAACAAGGATAATTTGCCTTCATCGAAATCAAAAGTATCTGTAACGGCTACTTCTTTTAATAACCGCTTAATCTCCTTGGCAGCAAGAACTGCGGGTGAGATAATCTCGTCTATGCCAAGATCTCTAAGGTCAAGTTTTTCTTTATTAATCAGGTATTCTTCATTCTGAATTCTGGCGATGGTTTTCTTAGCTCCCAGATGTTTGCCGATCATGGCAGTAGTAAGATTGGTCTCCTCTGAAGAAGTAACGGATATAAGCAGATCGGCATCATCAACATTGGCTTCCTCCAATATTTTATATGATGTAGAACTCCCTTTAATAGTAATTACATCCAAATTAGCTGCAGCTTGACGCAATCGGGCTGTGTCAAGGTCTATCAAAATAATCTCATGGCCTTCATTGGCCAATAACTTAGCCAAATGAAAACCTACATCACCAGCTCCTGCTATAATAACTCTCATAATAATAGTTTGGCGCGCAAAACATTATTCGGTCACAGCCATTTCAACTCTTAACCCAGCAGACATAATCTCTGGCAATGAGTCTCTACGCATATATTGCTGTAAGTGAAACAAATAAGGTCCTGGACGTTCAAATTTATAATCCTTTAATATAATAAACTGATGGTCAAATACATCACCTAAGCCGGAACCAAAGGGTTTGCCTGTCTTTGGGTCAAACAAATTGTGATTTATAAGTTTCTTATCAATCTCATTACCCAGAGTATCACTTAAAGTATAAGTAACATATAGGTTTTCAAATGGATAGGCGGCTGTATTCCTAATATTAAAATAGAGATTGTATTTGTTAGAAATGTCTTTGGTATCAAATTGAAACGTTAATAATGAATCAGCGATCCATATTTTATTTTCTAAATCAATATTTTGCTCATAGACTCTATTTTGGTCACAGGCGCAAATTGAAAAAATGATTAGTAGGGCAAAAAGGGTGGTTCTCATGATGTTTTGTCGTTCCCGTTTCGATTACGGTTATTAGGGAATTTTCTTCTTCCCTTTTTTCTATTCTTGTTCTTGTTTTTACTTTTCGACTTGGAGTATTTTTTATCCATTCTTTCAAGGTCGCTGTTGATGGTCACTTCTTCCTTGTCAGGGGCATCATTCTCAAGCAAAGAAACTGGTTTGGTTCCTTTTTTATTGAGTTTTATAATTTCGTTTACTCTGCCCACATCCACTGGATACCAGGTATTTTCGTCATCATACCCAAACCACATAATTTTTCGAAATATATCAGTTTTTTGAAGTTTGGCTGTTCCTCTTTCGGTAGTTAGTGGCTTTTCAAGTTTAGGTATATCTTCAAGAGCTGACATATAAGTGTCCAACTCATAATTTAAGCAGCATTTTAGTCTTCCACATTGCCCTGAAAGCTTACTAGGATTTAAAGACAGATTCTGATATCGGGCAGCACTGGTACTTACACTTCTAAAATCCGATAGCCAGGTTGAGCAGCACAGTTCACGCCCACAAGAGCCAATTCCACCAAGTCGTCCGGCTTCTTGACGCAAGCTAATCTGCCTCATTTCCACTCTAATACGAAACTCACCAGCCAGTAACTTTATAAGCTCTCTAAAATCAACCCTATCTTCAGCGGAATAGTAAAATGTAGCTTTAGAGTTGTCGGCTTGATATTCAACATCGGAAAGTTTCATCTCCAATTTAAGGTCACCAATGATTTGCCTTGCACGATAAAGGGTAGGCATTTCACGCTTTTTGACCTCTTCATATTTCTCTAAATCTTTTTGATGGGCAATCCGGTAAATTTTTTTGATATCTTCATTATTGTGGATCTTTTTCTTCTGCATTTGAAGC
Source organism: Fulvivirga sp. (assembly GCA_048268855.1). GTDB lineage: Bacteria > Bacteroidota > Bacteroidia > Cytophagales > Cyclobacteriaceae > Fulvivirga. Next base: position 624,422 of record JBLWUR010000001.1, on the reverse strand, counting down.
CTTACCAGTTCACCTTGAAGGGATACATGTCCGATGTGATGCCCGTTGGGTACGTCCACTACTACAGCATCACCGGTTGTGAGTTCTAGTTGATCACTGTTTCTAAAAAACTCTTTGTGCCCACCTTTAAATCTGATTTCGACAATATCAAATCGGTCTACTACCGGTATATCCATATTGGACAGCCAGTCAAATACGTTCATTTTATTACAGCCACCAGTTTGACAGCTGCCATTGTTTTGACAACCTGAAACTTTATCACTACCTGTACTGCACGTGCCGCATCCCATGGGTTACTTATTTTTCGTCCAATTTAAATATAATTAATTAACTACTCTAAAATACCCGGGCGACTAAAATATCTTTACCAATGTCTTTACGATAGTACATATCTTGCCAAGAAATATACTTTATTTCTTTATATACTATATTCAAAGCATCATTCAATTCGTCACCCGAGCCAATAACTGTCAGTACCCTGCCTCCATTCGTAAGTACTTGATAATCATCCTGTTTTGTGCCAGCATGCATTACCATTGTGTTGGTCATATCCGCCAAGCCTTGTATGGATTTACCTTTCTCATAACTGCCTGGATAGCCACCACTGACCAATACTACCCCCACAACTGTGCTACCTGAAACAAGGAGTTTATAATCCTTAAGTGTTCCTTCAGCTGCTGCCCAAAGCATATCTACAATATCACTTTGGATTCTTGGAATCACCACTTGAGTTTCCGGGTCGCCCATTCTCACATTGTATTCAATTACGTAAGGTTCTCCCTCCACATTCATCAAACCAATGAAGATAAATCCTTTATAGTCAATACTGTCCGCTTTTAAGCCTGCCACCGTTGGCTTGATTACCTTTTCATTTACTTTGGTCATAAAGGCCTGGTCAGCAAACTTCACTGGGCTAACTGCGCCCATTCCTCCGGTATTTAACCCAGTATCTCCTTCACCTATTCTTTTATAGTCTTTTGCTTCGGGTAAGACTATATAATCAGTACCATCTGTCAAAACAAATACTGATAACTCAATACCATCCAAAAACTGCTCTACAAGCACTTTTGAACTGGCTTCCCCGAAGGCCTTGTCAATAAGCATTGAGTTTAGAGTAGCCTTAGCTTCATCAATATTTTGAGCAATCACCACTCCTTTTCCAGCTGCAAGACCATCTGCTTTGAGTACGATAGGTAGCTGGCAAGTTTCTAAATAGGCTAGCCCTTCCTTAATCGTTTCTTGTGTAAATGTTTTTGACTCTGCTGTTGGAATACCATGCTTTTGCATGAATGTCTTACTGAAGTCTTTACTTCCTTCAAGCTGGGCTCCAGCTTTACCTGGACCTACTATTCGAGTTGCCTTTAGTTCTTCATCTGCCTCAAAATAATCTCTGATCCCATTTACAAGGGGATCTTCTGGCCCAACCACTAAAAGCTCAATTTCATTCTCTTTTACAAACTCACCAATGGCTTCAAAATCATTGACCTGAATATCAACATTATCAGCCACTAGTTCTGTACCAGCATTGCCAGGGGCAACAAATAAATGTGAGCAGTTAAAGCTTTGTGATATTTTCCAAGCTAATGTATGTTCACGCCCGCCACTTCCGAGAACTAATATATTCATGTTAGAATGTGTTTAATACAAAGTCACAAAGTTAGACAAATGGCTTAAACTTAACGGGTATAAAAATAAAATGTAAATCTAGTTAGCGTATTCAGACATAAACTTAATACGCATAAGCCTCAACTCTTCTTCTGAATAATCCTCATTATTTGGATCATTTAAAGCAGCCTGTATACTATCCGTCTCGGCATTTAGGAAATATTGAAAAATTTCATCCTCCTTATCGGCATCCATTAATTCATCGGTGTAGTAGTCAAGGTTTAATCTCGTTCCTGAGTAACAGATATGTTCAATTTCTTCTAACAATGCATCAAAGGTGATTCCTTTAGACTCTGCTATTTCATCCAGGTCAATTTTCCTATCAATTTGCTGGATGATGAATATTTTAAGCTTGGACTTATTTACCGAAGATTTCACCACCACATTGGAGGCAGTAATTATCTCATTTTCATCAACATATTTTTTAATGAGGTCAATAAAGTCTTTTCCGAATTTTTTTACCTTTCCAAGACCCACACCATTTATTTGGGTCATTTCATCTTCTGTGGTTGGATAGGTAGTGGCCATTTCTTCAAGAGATGGGTCCTGAAAGATTACAAATGGAGGTAAGTCCATTTTATCTGCCAGTTTTTTACGTAACGCTTTGAGTAGAATAAATAACTCTTCATCATGAGACTTCACATTTACAGGCACTCTTTCTGTAGATTCTTCCTCCTCTTCCCCTAGTGTATATTCATGATCTTTGGCAAGCATAACGGATTCAGGAGATTTAAGGAATTTACTTCCTTTTTTACTCACCTTCAGCACACCAATATTATCTATGTCCTTCTCAAGATACTCGTTCATTAGAGTTTGACGGATTACCGATTTCCAAAAATCCTTAGCCTCATCATCTCCTGTTCCAAATATTGGCAGTTTATTGTGTCCATAAGATTCGGTATACTGATTAGCTACCCCTCTAATCACATCTACCAAATGGTTTAACCCAAATCTTTCTCCAGTTTGACTTGCCGCTTCTATTGCAGTTTTAACATAGTCTTGTCCTTCAAATTGATCTTTTGGTTGAACACAATTATCACAAGCCCCACAATTTTCAACGGTAAATTCCTCACCAAAATAATGTAAGAGCTGTTTTCTCCTACATACTGGTGATTCCGCATAAAAAGACATTTCCTGCAGAAGTACGCGAGAATTTTCTTTCTCTTGTACTGGCTTGTCTTTATTAAACTTTTCTAATTTATTGATATCGGCATGGCTATAGAACATAAGACAATGTCCTTCCAAACCATCGCGACCTGCTCTACCAGTTTCCTGATAATAGCCTTCCAATGATTTTGGCACATCATAATGTACTACAAAACGAACATCCGGCTTGTCAATTCCCATTCCAAAAGCAATGGTAGCTACTACTATATCTATATCCTCATTGAGGAAATCGTCCTGATTTTTTTCTCTTACATGGGCATCTAATCCTGCATGATAAGGAACGGCATTAAACCCATTTACATTTAGCATCTCTGCTATCTCCTCGACCTTTTTTCTACTTAAACAGTAAATGATACCGCTTTTCCCTTTATGTCCTTTTAAGAATCCGATCAGTTGCTGTTTGGCATGTTTCTTTTGTCTCACCTCATAATAGAGGTTGGTTCTGTTAAATGAAGATTTGAAAATATGGGCATTCTCCATATTTAAGTTCTTCTGTATGTCGAGTTGTACTTTTGGAGTTGCTGTTGCTGTAAGGGCAATAATGGACAGATCGCCAATTTGAGCAATAATCTCCTTAATCCTACGGTATTCGGGTCGGAAGTCATGCCCCCATTCCGAAATACAATGGGCCTCATCAACAGCTACGAAAGCGATATTGACATTTTGTAAGAATTCAATATTTTCGGGCTTGGTCAATGATTCAGGTGCTACATAAAGCAATTGAATTTCACCATTCAAACAAGCCTTCTTCACTCGTTTGATTTCTGTCTTTGTTAATGTAGAGTTTAAAAATTGTGCATTTACCCCAAAAGCATTCATTTGGTCCACCTGATTCTTCATCAGTGCAATCAATGGTGAAATCACTACGGCTAGACCATCAGCTACCAGCGAGGGTAATTGATAGCATAATGATTTACCTGCACCAGTTGGCATTATAACAAAAGTGTTATTGCCATTAAGGATATTTCGGATAATCACTTCCTGATTACCTCTAAATTGGCTAAAGCCAAATACTTCCTTTAATTTACCTCTTAATATATCTGTTTCTGTCGCTAGCATCTTAATAATTGCTCAAGTACAATTCGCTATGTTTTATTATATTTGCCTCCGCCTCCAAACCAATCTGCAAGGACATTGAAGTTAGTAAAAAATATTCAGAAAATCGCCAAGAAAGTTCTCATAAATGAGGCCGAGGCACTCAATAGTCTATCAAAGTCTATTGACGAAAAATTCGAAGCTTGTGTACAGGATATATTCAATTCCAAAGGCAGGGTGGTTATCACCGGAATTGGAAAAAGTGCTATAGTGGCAAATAAAATTGTTGCTACACTGAATTCAACAGGTACGCCTTCCTTGTTTATGCATGCTGCAGATGCCATTCATGGTGATCTGGGTATGATTCAAAAGAATGACATTGTTATTTGCATATCAAAAAGTGGTAATACTCCGGAGATCAAAGTTTTAGTACCATTGATAAAAAGAACGGGATCTCTACTAGTTGGTCTGGTAAGTAATATGGATTCATATCTTGCTCAACATTCTGACCACGTACTTAATGCCACTATTGGTGATGAGGCTTGTCCGATTAGTCTGGCACCTACTACTAGTACCACAGCTCATATGGCAATGGGTGATGCTTTGGCAGTGTGCTTAATGGAGCTGCGTAATTTTACTAGTGAAGATTTTGCCAGATATCATCCGGGGGGTGCATTAGGCAAACAATTATACCTGAAAGTAGATGACATTTACCTTGACAATGAAGTGCCTATTGTCAAAGAATCAGCGCTATTTAAAGAGGTAATATTAGAAATCTCTTCTAAGCGTCTGGGTGCCGCTGCAGTTGTGGACAGCAAAGAAAATTTAATAGGGATAGTTACTGATGGTGACTTAAGGAGAGCTCTTGAAAAAGGCGTAAATTTAGAGATCGTTACCGCCAAAGAAATAATGAGCAAAGGGCCTAAAAATGTTAATAAAGGCGACTTTGCGGTGCACGCATTGAACGTTATGCAACAGAACAGTATTAGTCAGGTTATTGTATTAGATAATAACAAAGTAGTAGGCTTTGTTCATTTACATGACCTTCTTAAAGAGGGTATCATTTGATCCCAAAATATAACTGAATGAATAATAACAACTACGTGGTCATTATGGCCGGAGGAATTGGGAGTAGATTTTGGCCATATAGCAGAACCTCAAAGCCTAAACAGTTTTTAGATATTTTAAAAACAGGTCGTTCGCTACTGCAAATGACATTTGATCGTTTTGCCAAACTCGTACCCATAGAAAATATATATGTAGTAACTCATCTGGATTATGAAGCTTTGATAGAGGAGCAGCTTCCAATGTTAAGTAAGCAACAAATATTGCTTGAGCCTCTAAGAAGAAATACGGCTCCCTGTATCGCCTATGCTTGCTATAAAATTGCCAAGTTAAATGAAAAGGCCGTGGTCACCATAGCACCGTCAGATCATCTAATTACAGATGATGCAGCTTTTAAATCAACTTGGAAAACTGCTGTGACAGCCGCTGAAGATCATAAAAAATTAATTACGATTGGCTTAACTCCTCATAGCCCTGAAACCAGATTTGGCTATATCCAATTTCTAGAAACGAAAAATCAGATTAAAAAAGTGAAAACTTTTACTGAGAAACCGGAGAAAGCCCTGGCGGAAAAATTTATTGAAAGTGGTGATTTTGTGTGGAACTCTGGCATATTCGTTTGGGGAGTTAATGCAATTAAGAGTGCAATGGTAGAATCTTTACCTGAAATGGCCGATCTATTTGAGGAAGCCATTCCTGCATTGAACACAAAGAATGAAGAAGATGCCATACAGACTGCCTATGCCCAGAGCAATAACATTTCCATTGACTATGGAATTATGGAGCATTCATCTCAAGTGTATGTGGTACTTGGTGATTTTGGCTGGTCAGACCTCGGATCATGGAGTGCTTTACACGAAATCTCTGACAAAGATATTTACGAAAATGCGGTTCAAGCTAATGCCTTGCTGTATGACACTAAAAACACGCTTGTTCAAGGGCCTAAAGACAAACTGATAATAGTACAAGGGCTCACTGATTATCTAGTGGCAGAATGTGATAATGTCCTGCTCATCTGTAAAAAGAACAACGAGCAGAAGTTCCGTGACTTTGTGGCTGACGTTAAAGAAAGCAAAGGCAAGGAGTTTTTATAATATTTGCCGGGTATGTTCCGGCCTATCTGCCGACAAAGGCAGGCATCCCTTTGTAGTTCCGACTCAAAGATCCGGGGATTACTACAAGCCTCGCTGTCTGATTACTTCATAAAGTGCCACCCCAGCAGATACGGATACATTTAAGGAACCGATGTTGCCAGTCATAGGTATTTTGCCTCTTTCTTCTACCATTTTAAGGTATTCAGGAGATATTCCATCTTCTTCAGAACCCAATAGCAAGGCTACTGGCCGCTTGAAATTGAGTTCATAGATGGATTGATCCGTTTTTTCTGTGCAAGCGATCAATGCTATACCACTTTCCGTGAGGTATTGAAGTGTGGTTTTTAAATTATCCACTCTACAAACTGGAATATAATTTAGCGCACCAGCCGAAGTTTTCATGGCATCGGCATTAATTGCAGCACTACCACGGCCTGGAAGTACAATGGCATTTACTCCCGCACATTCTGCAGTTCGTGCAATGGCTCCAAAATTCCGCACATCCGTCACTCTATCTAGGATTAATATTAATGGCTCCTGCCCCTTTTGATAAGTCTCGCTAATCACGTTGTCAAGTGAAGCATATTGGATAGCAGAAATATAGGCAATGGCACCCTGATGATTCTTCCTTGTCACCCGGTTCAATTTTTCAACAGGAACGGCAGAAAAAGGGATATTATGATCACGAGCTATTTTAATGAGCTCACGAATTAAATCATTGGAGAGGTTTTTTTGAATAAGAAGCTTGTCAATTTCTTTTCCTGCTTCTATGGTTTCTATTATGGCTCTTGTACCAAATACAAGATCATCGTTACGTTCCTTAATCATTAGTTAATTTTTTTCAGGGCTTATTCACTATATAAAATGAAGACTATTTTTGATTGATAATCCCTTTTCTCAATAAATCTATCGCTTCAAACCAGGATGCTGCATGTTTCTTCTCTCGAATGAGCACATAATGCGCAGGCGAAAAAATGGAATTGGACCTTATAAAGGTATATTTCCGTTTCGGCAAATCTCTGTCCGCCAAATATACCCATGTTTCTTCTTTATTCGATCTTTCTATTTCATCTGGTGGCCCCATTACTATATAGATCATGCCCATGTCTGTCTTCCAGCCTTCCTTAAAGGTGGTGAACAATCGGTTGGCCGCTTCGGTACGATCATAAAATGTACGAATAATGATTTTGGCTCTTTCCGGAGAATTGGTCATACCAAGCCAAAATTTATCAAATAGTCGTTTGTCACCATTGATTTTCTGTAGCTGTTCTTGTTCTTCTTTACTGGTAATATAAATCAATGGTTCAACCAACTGCTGTACGGTGGTAAACTTTGGAAAATATTTATCCTCAACCCGTAAAGGAAGCGCTTTGGTACTGCTTGTATCTGTTTGCATCAAATATAAGCCCGTGTTTTCTATTACTAACTCATTATATACTTTGTAGGTAGATTCTACCAAAATCTCCTTATCCTCTAACTCTGGACGGGTAACCATCGGTGGCAAACCGGGTGGAAATGAGTGATTATAATAAAATACCGTAACGGGTGATTTACTTAATTGATAGGTGCAAGGGTTTGCCCAATTACTGGTAACGGGAACTCCACTACTATTAAATACATTGAAGGGTTTGGTAACAAATAGGGGCAGATCATATAAAAATACTTTGCCACTCAATTCGCTTGTTATGGCAATCATAAGTAATGATTTGGAAGCGGTGGGCTTAATGATAAATTTAAAGTAATGTGTATTTGCTTGACCATTAATATAGGTACTGTCTACAGCTATTTTTCTCTCAACTGGAGGTAATATATTGTAATAATTATTTACAGAATAAAAAGAAAAGGAATAATCATGAATGTCGGCTTTTTTCAAATTCAAGGTCAACTTGGTATATAAAACCAAGGCTTCATTTTCTGTCACCAATGAATTTTCTACAACAATTTCAGAATTGAGATTGTACCTGTACAACTCTTGAGCACTCGCCCAGCTCGAAAAACAAAGGAGAAGTAGTAGGGATATTATGGTTATATTTTGTTTCAATCTTCAGAAGTCTAAAAGAATAAATTACGTTGTTATATATCAAAATAAAAATGCTGTGGGGCAATTAATAACAAATTGGCCTACTTTTGCAAAAAATATCATTGAATGAGCGTTTATACTACTGAAATTGCCTCCGACAAAATTGCCTCTGATAATCCAATACACCAACGATTGTTAAAGGCTTATTATTTGGCAGAAGAATATATAAAGGGCGATCTATTGGAAATTGGTTGTGGGGAAGGGCGAGGAATAGAATTGCTAAAAGATAAATGCACCAGCTACACCGCTATTGATAAAATAAAACCAGTGCTCGACAAATTAAGCACACAATATCCTGATGTAACGTTTATTCATGACAATATCCCCCCGCTTAATAAGGTGGCAGATGATAGTTTTGATGTAATCATCAGCTTTCAGGTAATAGAGCATATCAAGAATGACAAACTTTTTCTTCAGGAAATCAAAAGGGTATTAAAGCCTGGTGGTAAAGCGTTGCTCACCACACCTAATATTAAGATGACCTTGTCAAGAAACCCTTGGCATATTAGAGAATATACTGCTGATCAACTTACGGATTTAGCAAAAAAGTATTTTGATCAAGTAGAAATGCGTGGCGTATCAGGCAATGAAAAGGTGATGGAATATTATGAAAATAATAAGAAGTCGGTGAGGAAAATAATGAAATATGACATCCTTAACCTGCAATACAACTTGCCAGCCCCATTGCTAAGAATTCCCTATGACATCCTGAACAGGTTGAATAGAAACAAATTAAAAGCGAGCAATGATGATTTAGTTAATCAAATTCATCATAGTGATTATTTACTCTCCGATAAGGCCGATGAGGCGTTGGATTTGTTTTTGATAGTGACGAAGTAAGGTATAGTTCTTGCAACCTCACCATACTCTAATGTCGTAAAATGGAAATTTTGATTGTGTTTTTAGTGCTAATTGCTTTCGGAGCAATTCTGTTCAACATGATGATACTGTTTGGCTATTTGAGGGGACGGTTTTTTGGACTTAACCTAACTTATAAAGAAACTTTCTATCTTCTCAGAAAATACGGTTTAAAATCAGACTTCTTAAAAGGTTATAAAACTGTTAAGCAATCAACCAGTATTGACGTTCAAAAAGCATTAGATCTTTATTATTCAGGGTTGAATCTTGTGGATTTGAGTACTCATATGAAGCAGAATCCAGATTGCAATCAACAAGAAATAATTAATCAGCTACTGACTAAAAATTAACATACTACTTGCCAGATTTGGTAATTTGCAGTTCGAAGTCCTGAAATAACGCAGAATTTCAAGTTGTTTTCTTTTACGATAGACTAGCCTCTATGTGCTTTTTGCGCAATGAAGCTAGTAAATAAACGATACCGAGTCTTTTGAAATAAGAATCTCATAGCTCCAATTTTTCCTTAAATTGATATTTGTACACAAATAAGATCATTTCATTTACTCTATTTTGTATATTTGACATAAATAAGAGTTAAATGATACGAGAAATTTCCAAAGAACAGGTATTAGACCGAATTCGCTTCGAAAACCCGTGGTGGGTAGATGGAAATATTGAAGTGGATTATAATGAAATGCCTCGAAGATTATACTTTGAGCTATTCAAACCTCTGGTAAAAGAAAGAGAAATTAGAAGGGCTGTGGTTTTAATGGGGCCAAGAAGAGTAGGGAAAACGGTCATGCTTTATCATATGGTTCAGGATTTAATCGAAAACGGAGCGAATCCTAAAAAAATAATATTCATTACCATTGAAAACCCGATCTACAACAATATTTCACTTGAACAACTTTTTAATTATGCTAAAGAAGCCACTGGATTAACTGAAAAATCTGATTGGTATATAATATATGATGAAATTCAATATTGTAGAGACTGGGAAGTACACCTAAAATCTTTGGTAGATAGTTATAGAAAAGATAAGTTTATCGTATCAGGGTCTGCCGCTGCTGCCTTAAAATATGCAAGTAATGAAAGTGGCGCAGGTCGATTTACAGACTTCTTACTACCTCCACTAACCTTTAATGAATACATCTCACTAAAAGGTCTGGGCAGGATTATAAAGCCTATACAACTCCAATGGAATAATAAAAAAACTGAATTTTATTCAACAAGTCATTTAGACGAACTAAATAAACATTTTTTAGATTACATCAACTTCGGAGGATATCCAGAAGTGATTCTTTCAGAGAAAATTCAAGCGAACCCTGGACGATATATCAGGCAAGACATTGTGGATAAAGTTATACTTAGGGATTTGCCTAGTCTCTATGGAATAAGTGATACGAGAGAACTATATTCATTATTTACAACAATTGCATACAACAGTGGTGCAGAATTTTCACTTGAGACTTTGAGTAAACAATCTCAAGTACCAAAAAATACATTGAAAAAGTACATTGAATATCTAGAAGCAGCATATTTGATAAAACAGGTAAAACGAATTGATCAAAGTGGGAAAAGATTCAAACGAGATAATTTTTTCAAAATCTATCTAACGAACCCTTCATTAAGAAGTGCTCTATTTACGCCAATAACAGCTACTGACGAAATGATAGGAAATATGGTTGAAACTGCCATATTCGCTCAGTGGATGCATAGGGACTGGTTCACACCGTACTACGCTAGATGGAGTAATGGAGAAGTGGACATGGTTGGATTGAGTGATAGGTTGAAACCTATCTGGGCACTAGAAATTAAATGGTCTGATCGATATTTTAACAAACCAAAAGAGTTAAAAAGTTTAATAAAATTTTGTCACGAAAATAATATTGAAACACCTATTGTTACATCAATAAGCAAGGAGGGTGAAGTAAAACATTCAGACATTCATTTTCAGTTTTTACCTTCATCAGCTTATGCATATACAGTTGGTAAAAACACGCTAGACAAAAAAATAAACAAATAAACAAATTACAAAAATGCGTAGAATACATTTTATATTAAACGTTAGCAGTAATGCGACAGCCATTCATAAGTAGTTAAATCCATGAAAAAACTCTTTACAGCAATAGCGCTACCTCTTCTTTTGGTAGCTTGTAATAAACAAAAAACTTCTGAACAGGAATCTAGTACAGAATCAACGCCATTAATATACCATTCTTATGTTGATGTATATCCTCATGACACCAATGCCTTTACAGAAGGGCTGTTATTTCATGAGGGTAAACTTTTTGAAAGTACAGGTGCCTCTGGACTTCCACAAACACGTTCCCTTTTTGGTGAGGTAGATTTAAGTACTGGAGGTATTGAAGTTAAGGTTGAATTAGATAGAGAGAAATATTTTGGCGAAGGGATTACATTTTTAAATGGACAAGTATTTCAGCTCACTTATACATCGAGGATAGGCTTTGTCTATGATGAAAAGACCTATCAGAAAATTCAAGAGTTCACCATTCCGAGCAAAGAAGGCTGGGGATTGACAACTGATGGCCATTTACTTATCATGAGCGATGGAACCGAAAAATTAACTTATCTAGATCCAATTTCATTAAATGTTTCCAAGAAGATTACCGTGACGGAAAACGGTGCTGCAAAACAAAATTTAAACGAACTGGAGTATGTTGACGGATACATTTATGCCAATGTGTGGATGACCAACGAAATTGTTAAAATTGATGCTAAAGATGGTAAAGTGGTAGGTCGAATAGACTTAACACCCTATGCAACCGATGCAAAAAATACCTTCCCTGATGCGATGGAAATGAACGGAATAGCTTACCACCCAGACCGCAAAAGTTTTTTCATTACTGGTAAATTGTGGCCAAAAATCTATGAGATAAAAATTGCTATGTGATATGTAAACCTTATTTTAAAAATTTCAATATGAAAGCTGCTAAACTATTATTCATTGGATTTTTTGCTGTATGCTTGTCAATTTCTATAATAAGCTGTAAAAACGAAACCGTAAATTTAGGTTCGGCAGAAAAACAAATAAGAGAAATGGAACAACTACAAGTTCAAGGAATTCTTGACCAAGATTCTACTATAATTAAAAAATATTATCGAGTGATTTAATTGTTAATGCTCCAAGTAATAGTGTGGTTGACCTGAACATGGCAATAGATGCTTTAAAAAAAGGCTATATCAATTACTCCTCTTACGAACAGAAAATTGACGAAATTAAAATCATTGAAAACATAGGAATAGTAATGGGCTTGGAAATAGTGATGCCAACTGGTTTAACAGGTAAAGAAGGTACTACAGAGAAAAGACGATTTACAGATATCTGGATGTATAAAAATAAGCAATGGCAAATGATTGCACGACACGCGACAAATATCTCCATTGAGTGATTTTGCGAAAATGAACTGACAATATCAACAACATATTGGTACTATAAACAGGATGAAATATTTCGTAATTCTTATCTTCTTAATATCATTTACACACGCTTTTGGACAAGGAGAACTTAATGAAAATGAAGTTAAATGGCTGAATGAACAAGTCAAATCATTTGATGTAAGTATACAAGAATTGTCATATGACAAATTGAAGAAAATTATAATTCCGAATGAAGTAAAAATAGTTGGTCTAGGTGAGGCTAATCATGGCACCAAGGAATTTCAACTATTAAAACACAAGCTTGCTTTATTTCTGATTGAATATCACAAGTTCAATACGATAGTATTAGAATTTCCATATAGTCACGGACTTCTACTTAATGATTATGTTTTGGGAAATAATGAAAATGGTCTTAAAATCTTAACTGACCAAGTAAATAGTGAGTACAACAATTCTGACTTCATAAATCTTATTGAAAACATTAAGGATCTCAACAAATCTCGAAAGACAACAAATCAGATTCAAATATTAGGTGCAGATATCTTCGGCAAGCCCTATGCTCTGAGTCGATTGATCGAATTCTTTTTTAAAATATCTCCTCAACTACCCAAGGTTTTGACTGATTATGAATACTTAACCTCAAACATTTTTCTCAGTGCATTTGGTCAGGATATCAAGGAGTTCCAAAAGGTTGCTAGAATAGCAGATCGGTTTCTTAAAGACAACCGAGAAACATTAATTGCCAAAAGTTCAGTCTTAGAATATAATAGAATGCTGCGCTTGGCTCACTTGCTTACCATACAGTGGAAAGGTAACCAAAGAACGAAAGAGTGGAGCAAGTCAATAATTCTTATTTTAAATGAATACAAAGAAAATAAGATATTGTTTTTAGGCCATAATAAGCATATTGGGAAAACACACAATGATATAGGGAATCAGCTAGACAAGCTATTAGGCAATAAATATTTTGCAATTGGAACAGATTATTACTCCGGTTCTTTTAACCTCAAAAACTTGCAGGACAGGGGTCATATTAAATATGATGTTGTCGATATTCTTCCAATGAATTTTAGTTTTGCAAGCTACATTACTTCACTGGATGGAGTGTTTCATTATTTACAGTTTCCAATTAGTCATAACAAATTTAATTCTTGGCTTTTCAAATCAAATTATATTTCAAGTACGGGTTTTGGTTATATACCCCCATTTACTCGCCCAGAGCAATTTAAAGAGAAGGAGAAAATAACAAATCAATTCGATGCCCTATTTGTATTTGATAAAATACATCCAAGTGAATTACAAAAAGATACTTCCTCGAAAACTGAATAATGTAGTTTTAATGTTAGGCAAACTTTTGCAGCACTTACGGCTTAGATGTAAAGGTTATATCCCTTGCTTGTCTTGTGTGCTATGCAAATTAAATTATAAGTGAAACAGTCTAAACTAATACTTCCGGTAATCGTAATTTCTCAATTCTGCTGCACTTCATTGTGGTTTGCAGGAAATGGGGTGATGCATGATCTGGTGGTAGACTTTGGCCTTAAAGACAGTGCTTTGGGGCACTTAACCTCAGCTGTACAATTTGGATTTATCATTGGCACACTGCTCTTCGCCATATTAACTATCGCTGATCGGTACTCGCCTTCCAAAGTATTTTTATTTTGTGCTTTATTTGGTTCCCTATTCAATGTAGGAGTAATATGGGAAGGAAACAGTTTAGCAAGTATACTTTCATTTCGGTTTTTTACCGGTTTTTTTCTAGCGGGCATTTACCCCATAGGGATGAAAATAGCTTCCGATTATTATGAAAAAGGACTTGGTAAGTCACTAGGTTTTTTAGTGGGTGCCTTAGTGGTTGGCACTGCATTTCCACATTTACTGAAGGATATGACTGATTCATTTCCATGGAATTCTGTCATAGTGGTCACTTCCTCTTTGGCTGTGTTTGGAGGTTTATTAATGATGATAATGGTACCTGATGGCCCCTACCGAAAGCCTGGCCAACAACTAGATCTTTCAGCTTTTTTTAGTGTATTTAAGAATCGTGAATTTCGTTCTGCAGCCTTCGGTTATTTTGGCCACATGTGGGAGTTGTATGCCTTTTGGGCATTTGTCCCCATCATGCTCAAGACCTATAGTATGCAACATCCCGAAGCCACATTTAATATTCCGTTATTGTCCTTCCTGATTATAGGAATTGGCGGGATGGCATGTGTACTCGGTGGCTATCTCGCTCAAGCAGTAGGCACTAAACGTACCGCGTTCATAGCACTGCTTTTATCTTGTGGGTGTTGCCTTATTTCTCCTTTGATATTTATGATTGAATTTGAATACTTGTTTACTGGTTTTCTTCTTTTTTGGGGAATGGTAGTTGTTGCAGACTCTCCTCTTTTCTCCACATTAGTAGCTCAAAATGCCTCCGCAGAAATAAAAGGAACAGCACTTACCATTGTTAATAGCATTGGTTTTTCAATAACGATAATTAGTATTCAATTAATTGGTGGATTGAGAGATTGGACGGATTCAAATAGCATTTACACTATTTTAGCGCTAGGTCCCATTTTAGGTTTAATTGCTTTGAGTGGGAAAAATAAACTGTCCGCAGCAATGACTCCCTAAGAAATACAAAAATCAATCAGGGTATAGTTAAATTATAAAACTTTCCATGTATTTTAAGGGTGTAGATATAAATAAATAACAACACCAAGGTGCTAATAGCCGGGTGTTGTGCGCAACTGTGATCGGACACTTACTTAAATGATTAGACCACAAATATTAAGTATTAAGGACAAGAAAGATCTTCGAAAAATTTCGTCTAAATTTTCACAGCTCGTTGGACAACAACAGATTGGACATACACTTGTTATTGCTGACGGAAATGACAACCAAGTTCTGACTTCAAAAAATGTGGAGAAAATCTTAGACAAACTAAGGACTAAGGAAAACACTCCACTAACATTTATCACGATTAACTTGACAATAGAAGCTGGCCAATTATTGAAAGAAAGGGGCATTTACTTATTACAAACTCGCGATTTTTTCTGGACAGATAAGGAATATAGCCAAGGTGAGGAGAACACAGACAAATTTTTAGACGAACTTAAACAGAGGCAACACGACCAAAAATTAACGGACGATTGAGGCAGCGCACAACATCACCTATACTGCATGGGGTTGTATCAGACAGAAAGTAAGGTGGGGATTGGATATTCCGCCACGTTGAGTAAATTTAAATTTTGGTGTGGCTAAGTGCGTGAGGAAAGAACAGAATGTTCTAAATCCCCACGACAGTATAGCCAGGCCGTGAGCATCAATAAAATCATCAACAATGAAATATATTTTAACTATATTTATACTACTTACCATTTTTAGTTGCAATCAAAAAAATGGTGAACAAGGCATTGATGAATCAGCCTTTTATATGCCGGCCGAATGGGAAACTCACCATGCTATTTGGCTAGGCTGGAGAGAAAGAAAAAACACACAATTTCAAGAAGGGATTGCTGAGTTAATAAAGACGCTTACACCTACAGTAAAAGTCAAAATAGCAGTATCATCAGATAGCCTGTTACAGGTAGCAAAGAAATATCTGAGTCTTCAAAAGGTCGATAGTACCAGACTAGAATTTCACGTTATACCAGGCGAACAATATTGGATTCGCGACTATGGTGCAGCATTTTTAGTTAACAAAAACGGTGAATTAGGGGTTGCAGATTTTGGCTTTGATCAATATGGTCTTCCTGAATTTTTGCGATTAATGCATGAGGGCAATGTCGATAGCATTCGCAAATACTCAGAACTTTGGATTAACCCTAAAACGACTATGGTCGACAGTTTGATGGCAAAAATTGAAAATGCTGTTATTCAAAAAACGAGTGTTGTACATGAAGGAGGCAATATTGAAGTGAATGGGAAAGGAACACTCATAATCTGTGAAAGCGCTGTATTCAACAGAAATCCCAATCGTACTAAGAAAGAAATTGAAAAAGAGTTTAAAAGGGTCCTTGGAGTCTCAAATATCATTTGGCTCAAACAAAGCCTGGCAGATGATCCAAATGGTTTTTACAGAAGGATTGCTGACAATTATGTCGGTGGAGGTGTGCAGCATTCAGACGAATTTGTACGATTTTCAGATGCGAATACGATTTTATTGGCTTGGGTTGACGAGGATGAAAAGGATTTGAATCCCATAAATAGAATAAACTATGAAAGAATGAGTGAGAATCTTAGAATTCTTGAAAATTCTACCGATCAGGATGGTAAGCCATTTACCATTGTTAAGGTCCCGTTACCAGAACTTATCACTGAGAAAATTATAGCTACGGAAAATATAGATTTTTCAGAGAATTCACTTGACTTACCTCCCAGCTGGTTTCTTCCTTCTGAAAGACCGCAAGAAGGAGATACATTATTGAGAATACCTGCAGCAAGTTATATGAACTATCTGGTCACTAATGGCTTGGTAATTCTACCGACATATACTAGAATGGGCACCTCTGAAAAAAGAGAGAAAGAGGTCGAACAGATTTTTAAAAAGCAATTCCCTGGTCGTAAAATCGTATTTCTTGACTTCATGCCGCAGAATTGGGGCGGAGGTGGAATACATTGCTCTACGCAACAACAGCCAAAAACTGATGCTAACAAAAAATAAACGCCATTAAAACAGGCGTTTATTCAGACCGTGAGCTGCAATTTTTAAAACAAGTGACTTTTTCAATATGAGATTATTATGATAGAAATAATCTAACACAATGCGGATTCTATTCATACTTACTTTCTTGGCAATTCAGTACCCATCAATTTGTCAAACGAGCATTACTGGACAATTAACTTCAAATGATACGATTAGTCTTGAAATCTTAAGTGTCTATCCTGATTCGTTTCCTTCTGTTTCAATACTATTTCAGGCTCAAAACACCAATCAAATGCCTGTTTGGAACCTAAAAAAGAGTAATTTACTTCTTACAGAAAACAATATTGCCCAAACAATTGATTCAGTCGATTTATTATCTAAAAATCAAATCATAAATATAAGTATCATTCTCGATCACTCAGGCTCGATGCAACAAAGTGATGATCTTTTTGATACTTTAAAGTACCCTGAAATGTCAAAGTATATATTTGATGGATTCATTTATACTACGGAAGACTTTAAATTTCCTGAAGGTTACATTGCACCGATTGATCATGCAAAATCTGCTATAAGTTCATTCAATAAGTCATTTGATTCAAAAAAAGATCTTATTAATCTCATCGGGTTTAGTTCAAGAGTTGATTTTGATTTTCCATTTACCAACGACTTTGTGGAAATAGACTCCGTTCTATCCTTAATGCAAGCTGATAGTATGACAGCATTCTATGATGCTCTCATTAAGGGTATCCAGAATGTAGAACAAACCGAGGGGCTGAAATCCATAGTGGCATTAACCGATGGGTTGAATAATCATTCAACATCCACATTTGAAGACGTATTGGAATCTGCAACCAGAAAGGACATTCCAATATATGTCATAGGTATTGGTTCTGTTAATATTGATACCCTTACTATGCTTGCAAATTTGACTGGAGGGCATTTCTATCACACAACAAATCCAGAATCTCTATCCAATGTATATGAGCTAATTAGTCGAACGATTCAATCTGTATATGAACTAAATTATAATTCTAGTAACCTCTCTAATATTGATTCATTAATAGAAATTTCATTAGACTATAATATTGATAGCGTAAAAGTCAAGAAAGCAATATCTAAGAAATACTTGCCACATAAAGTAATACAAACACTCAGAAAAAGACAGGAGGCCAAAGAACTAAAATTTTATTATGCAGGACTCACCATTTTGGTGACCATAGCACTTGGAGGCGTGGTGTATTATAGAACAAAAAGTAGCTAACATCAACTAGCAACGCATACGCTTGAGTGGTGCAGAAAGGTCTTTGCCAAGGTTAGTACAGCTTGTCAGGAAACACAGAAATCACTACTTTCAACTTTATTTGCTACTGTTAGCGCACGCACCATACAGTGGCATTGTGTTTAATTCACTTTGATAGAATCAACTGTAAATGTCCAAAATCAGAATATTAGCAACGGAAGATGATCCCATTCATGAAGAAAAACTTCGAATGGTAATGGACTCGTTAAAATATGATCTAATTGATGTTATAGTTGATCCACGTCAGGTTATTCCTATAATTCGCGCTACAAATCCCGATGTTTTATTGATGGATGTTGATTTGAATAGTGACATTTCAGGTATTGATTTGGTCAATGAAATCAATGAATTATTTGATATTCCAACCGTTTTTTTAACCTCATTTTATGATTCTGAAACCTTTAGCCAAGCCAAAGAAACACAGCCTGCTGCTTACATCACTAAACCTTATAAAGCTGAAGAATTGGAGCGAAGCATAGAACTAGCCGTATTTAATAAGCAAAAGGAAAGAAAAAGTATAGTAAGTACTAAAAATGATAGCAGCACAATGCACCTCTTCGTTAAAGATGGCGCTTCACTTACTAAGGTCCTTCTCTCAGCTATAAGCTATGTTGAAGCGTATGACAAGTATTGCTACATTCATACACTGCACAAAAAGTACATGGTTAAGGAAAGATTGAAAAATATAGCTGATCAACTCCCAGACCATCTCTTTTTGCAAGTGCATAGATCCTATATCATAAACCTTGAAGCAATAGATGATATTAAACTTGCTCAAAGTAAACTATCGATCGGGGAAAAAGAAATAGGAATAGGAAAAACGTACAAGCAAGCTTTACTTTCTAGAATTAGCACACTTGGATAGATTTTTTCTAAATTAGTTTTTATATGATGATCTCTGAGAGAATAATAAAAATGCCAAGTCGTGCAGATCTCGTTTTTTGGGCGGCATCAGTAGGCAAAAATAAGGTTTGTGAGTTAACACGAGTATCCGGATTTATCATTGAAAAGGATAATGAGCACATTACCTTCTTCCTTCCAAAGCAATTATTTAGCATTATAGAGCCTACCCTAGAAATCAATTCTAAAGTCAGCTTTTTAATGGCATCTATACAAAATTTCGAGTCTTATCAGATAAAAGGAGAGTATATAAGTCATCAATTATGTACCGAGGAAAACATTGATTTTTATCGGTTGAAAGTCCTTAAAATCGCTGATATACTAAGTGGAATGGGGCTGGATGGAAATGGTGTTTTTGGTTATTTGCTTGAGCAACCCAGTATTGCAGTAACGATGCGATGTACTGAAATGTTTGAACAGACGCCAAAACCTGGAACAGGTGGTAAACTAACTGATTAACGAATGGAGAAGAACAAAATAACACCGGATATGCTTCCAGCCTTTCAAGGTGTTATACCCCCAACCCTAGCCACTGTATCACTAGATGGAATACCGAATGTGACGTATATTTCTCACGTCCATTACATTGACGAGGAACACCTTGCCTTATCACGCCAGTTTTTTAGTAAAACATGGAAAAATATCAATGAGAATCCCCATTTTACTGTGGCGGTAACCTGCCCTGAAAGTTTCACACTTTGGAAAATCAATTTAAGTTATCAGAAAGAAGAAGAGGAAGGCGACTTGTTTGAAGAAATGAACATGATCATAACTGCAATAGCATCGATGCAGGGCATGGAAGATACTTTTAAACTACAATCTGTAGTTATTTGCAAAGTCGAATCAATACAAACCCTAGTGCTCAATGGAAAAATCAATTGAGATTTTAGAGAAAGAGCTTAAAGAAGAAAAGAGAAAAAATGTACTGTTAAGAAATGTTGCGGTAGAACTTACCAACCTTTCTCCACTGAAAGAAAAACTTAATAATATATTAGAATTACTGGATGATAACTTCAGTCTAAAGCACACGATGCTTTTGTTTCCGGCCAAGAATGACACCGTTCTTCGCGTATTTGCCAGTCGAGGATTTACCGATCTGGGAATTGGCGTAGAGATACCCTTTAATTATGGTGTAGTAGGCACCGTGGCCAGTAAGAAGAAAAAATTAAGAGTTTCCCGTTTATCACAGTATCGAAGATATGCTGATGCCTTCCATAAAAATGACGAATCTGCTACCCAGACTGTCAAACTTCCTGGGCTCCCAAATGCTGAAAGTCAGGTGGCTTTGCCCTTAATAGCCAACAATGAATTGGTGGCCGTTCTGTCTTGCGAAAGTGAAAATGTCTTGTTTTTTCATAAGACAGATGAAGATTTGTTAATGACACTATCGCAGCAAATCGCGTTATCAATTCAAAACTCCATCGTTTACGAGCAATTGGATGAACGAGTAAAACTTAGAACTGCAGAGCTAGAAAACTTAATTAAAACGAAGGATAAATTATTTTCCATAATAGGACACGATCTTAGAAGTCCTGTTACCTCCTTAGAAGGAATCGCTGAACTATTTGAATATTACAATTCGGAAGGAAAAAATGAACAGCTACTAGCACTGGGGCCAAGGATAAGTTTTGCTGCAAAAAACGTAAATCTACTCCTCGACAACCTTTTGAACTGGTCGCTCGGTCAACAAGAAGGCCTTCAATGCGCACCACAAAAGATAGATTTACCCTCTTTGATAAAAGAAGTTCATCATCTTTTCACAGATTTTATTGCTTCAAAGCATATTCATTTTTCGCAATCCGTTGATGGAGCTTCCGTATTTGCCGATTACAATATGATTTTCAGTGTGTTGAGAAATGTCATCAGCAATTCCATAAAGTTTACACCTACAGGCGGACATATTGAAGTCTCCACCAGTACTAAAAAAGATAAAGTTCAAATCACTATCAAGGATACAGGTATTGGAATGGACCAGAAAAAGATTGAAACGCTGTTTATACTTCAGGAAAACAAGAGCACACTGGGGACAGATCGTGAAAGGGGATCGGGATTAGGGCTAGTGCTCGTCAACGAATTTATGCTGCTCAATAATGGAAGTATCAACATTGATAGTTCAAAGGCCGGTACCAGCATTCAATTGCTACTTCCCACACAATAATCATTTTCTTCGCTCCATTTTTTAAGTCATTCGCTCCATTTTTCAAGTCGTTCGTTCCTTTTTTTTACTACTCTATCTTCATTTAAGCAGGTTTGACTTAAGAAATCAAACTTAAATGAAGAAAAAATGAAAACTATATTAGTAACAGGAGCCACAGGAGCCCAGGGAGGAAGTGTTGCTCGCCATTTATTACAACAGGGAAATTTTAAGGTAAGGTGTATCACCCGAAACCCAGACTCTGATGCTGCTCTAGCTCTTAAAGCCAAGGGTGCCGAAGTTGTTAAAGGGGACTTGTCTGACAAGGCGACACTCATTGCAGCCATGCAAGGCTGTTACGGAGTATTTGGTGTCACCAATTTTTGGGAACACTTCGGTGGAGAGTTACAGCACGGACTAAACTTGATAGATGCTGTTGAGGCAGCAAATATTGAGCACTTTGTTTTCAGTACGCTTCCAAGCGCTGAAAAATTATCTAATGGTACTTTATCCGTTCCTCATTTTGAATCCAAAGCGGCTATGGAGGATTACAGCAGATCGAAAGACACACCAACGACTTATGTTCATGCAGCCTTCTATTTCGAAAATTTCTTATCCTATTTCCCTCCAATGATACAGGAAGATGGCACTTATGGATTCGGGTTTCCGCAAGGGAATACGCCATTGGCTGCTTTGTCCATTGAAGATTTAGGTGGTGTTGTAAATACAATTTTCAATAATCCGTCAAAATATATCGGGCAACTCATAGGTGCTGTTGCTGAGGACTTAGAACCTGCAAGGTATGCTGAGATCATGACGAAAGTACTCGGAAAAACCATTCGATATAATGACATCCCAAGAGAGGTCTTCGCATCATTTGGCTTTCCAGGAGCCGAAGATCTTGCCACTCAGTTTACCTGCAACCGATTACACATTTTAGAAAGAAAAGCAGACCAGAAGGCAAGTCATGAAATGTATCCTGAGATCAAGGGATTTGAACAATGGCTTACGGAAAACAAGGAACAATTTGCTCCCTTCTTTCAGGAACAAACCGCAAAAGTTTGAACTCCCTATATTATTAGATCACTTAAAATAAATTCAATAATTCTTAAATAATACAACCATGGAATCGACAATTGAAACACAAATAGATCCCTCTAAAATCATGCAAATAGGCTTGGGGTTTTGGGCCTCAAAAACACTGCTTACAGCTATTAATATGGAGCTTTTTACCCATTTGGCTAAGGGAGAATTGTCCGGAATGGATATTCAAAACAAACTAGGATTACACGATAGAAATCTTTACGACTTTCTGGACACATTAGTGGCGCTCGGATTTCTGGAAAGAAACGGCTTAAAGGAAACGGCTTCGTACCGAAATGCAGAAGATGCCAATCTGTTTCTTGATAAAAATAAGCTCAGTTATGTTGGTGGAATGTTAGAAATGGCCAACAATCGTCTGTATCCATTCTGGAATAATTTGGAAGATGGGTTAAAAACTGGGAAACCACAAAACGAAACAAAATCAGGAGGTAAGCCGATTTTCGAAGCCTTATATAGTGATGAAGATAAGCTTCGGGAGTTTTTAAAAGCTATGGGAGGAATTCAAATGGGAAATTTCATGGTGTTGTCTCATGCTTTTGATTTCTCCGGCTATACCACTTTGTGTGATCTTGGTGGAGCTGGGGGATTCCTTTCCGCTCAAGTAGCGCGAAACAATCCGCATATGAAATGTATTTCCTTTGACTTACCACCAGTTGCTCCTATTGCCGCTGAAAACATTCAAAAAATGGGTTTAATGGAGCAAGTATCTATTCAGTCTGGTGATTTTTTTAAGGATGAAATCCCTTCAGCAGATGTGATCACGATGGGTAACGTACTCCATGACTGGGGTTTGAAAGACAAGCTAATACTTATGAAAAGAGCTTACGATGCATTGCCAGAAGGCGGAGCGTTGATCGTAATAGAAAATATTATTGATGATGAGCGAAACAAGAATGCCTTTGGCCTACTCATGTCTTTGAATATGCTGATAGAAACACCAGAGGGGTTTGACTTTTCTTTGGCTGATTTCAATCAGTGGGCTTTAGAGACTGGGTTTCGAGAAACATCTATCATTCCACTCACTGGTCCTACAAGCGCAGTTATCGCTATCAAATAATCACTCTTAATCTATATCTCATGAAAAATTTAACAAATAAACTTACAATGGTAATAGCTTTGATGTTCTTCATTCAAAGCTCCTATTCACAATCATCAATAGCCGATCACATTCTTGGCGGAATGACTTGCGTGATGGTTCAACATAGTGTTGCAGATTTTGACACTTGGAAAAGTGCTTATAATAAAGATGAAGGAAGAAGAAAAGAAGCCGGTATAACTGAAAAATTGATCCTTAGAGGTGTATCAGATTCTAATTTCATCACTGTAGTTTTCGAACTCGAAAATGTAAAAAAAGGACGCGATTTTTTTGCAGATCCAAATACACCAAAATTGATGGGAGCAGCTGGTGTAACTAGCAAACCTATCTTCACTTACTTTAAAGTGAATAATTCGGGAATTCCGACAGGTGGATCTTTTCTAATCATTCAACACACAGTCAAGAACTATGATGTTTGGAAACAAGCATTTGATAAACATCAGCAAGTGAGATCTCAATATAAGATAGCCCTAACTGCTCTTGGAAAAGATTTAGACAATCCTTTAAATGTGGTGGCCATATTTAACACCGATGAGACAAATAACATCACCTCATTTTTAGAAAAGTCCAATTTGAAAGACGCTATGAAAAGTGCTGGTATAACAAGCGAACCAATTACACAAACTATGGTACTCAACAAAAAGTAAGCTAAAACTTTTTATGGTATTAATGAATGTCGAGCAACACCCTGCCCGACATTCGTTTTTTATAGAAGTACTAAAGGTGAACAACTCATAATACTAAAAACAACATGGTATATGAAATCATAGCGGGATAACAGGTTATCGTATTTCTTCGCTACATGTGGGTTCGCCAATCCTGCGGTTGGCTTTTAGTAAATTGAACGTATATTGCTTTCTAAACGCTACGCCTTATATACAGGCATTGTCGCCTAAGTAAAGAAGACAACTAATATATTAAACAAATGGGAATAATAATTTTACCCTTTTTGCTCGGAGCTTTAGTTCTAGGAGTTATTTCTTTTATAAAGGTTTTTAAGCAATTAAGAACAAAACAAGTTGGACCAAAAGAAATGTTACTCGGACTGACTACCTCAATCATAATTTTCGGACTCATATGTTTGAGTTATGTGTTAGAAGGACAAGCTTGGGCACTAAGCCCGGCATTTAGAATACCGATTTTTATGGCTTTCATTCCATTCGTTGTCCATATTTCAACAGAAAAAAATAAAAATTCAAAGTTGGCGTACATCTCTCAAATCATTTTGATAAGTGTTGCAGTAACTTCAATATTAGGAGTGATTTTTAGTGACCTGTTGTTTGGACTAATAGATTATTTAGGGATTGAAAAACATTATTAAATAAATAAAACCATGGAGAAGAAAAACATACCAACAGTAGAAACGCAAATGTTAATTAGAAAACCTGCTGCAACAGTTTTTCAAGCCTTCATTGATCCAAAAAAAACGACCAACTTCTGGTTTACAAAATCAAGCGGCCAATTAGAAGTTGGCAAAACCGTAACTTGGGAATGGGAAATGTATGGAGTTTCAATAAATGTTTTAGTAAAAGATATAATTCACAATAAGAAAATATCTATAGAATGGGGGGAACCTGCTACCACAGTTGATTATGAATTTACCGCATTGACTGACAACACGACATATGTTGTTATTAAAAATTACGGTTTCAAACAAACAGGTGATGATTTAATTCAAGCAATTAAGGACAGTACAGGCGGTTTTACTACTGTTTTGGATGGACTTAAAGCTTATTTAGAACATAACATAAACCTCAATTTAATTGGCGACAAATTTCCACCCGAAGTTAGTGATCACGGAAAGTAAAAAAATGTGATTACAAACAATGTAACCTATCGCTAACAAATAGGGTTACGATTACCCCTTTTTCAGCTTTTCGATTTCTACAGTAAGCTCAGCTACTTTAGCTTTAGCTTCCTCTTCGGCTGTTACATCCTTTGAGATAACTGCTGCCCCAATAATATTATCTTCCTCGTCTCTAATCGGGAAACACTCGGTAATAATTTTGAGCACTTTGTCACCCACTGGTCTGTCTTCCTTAAAGGTTAAGCTTTCACCAGCCAATGTACGTTCATAGCGACCTTGCCAAGTTTCGAGTGCCGGGCCTGATAATACGTCCAGTATTTTCATACCTTCATTCAATTCGGTTCCGTTGGCTTTGAACCTGTCTTTGAGTGTTTTATTGGCGAAAATAATTCTGAATTGGGTATCCATGGCGAAATAGGTGCTATCGGTATTATTCACCATAGCATCGAGCATTGAGCTCTTTTCTCTCATGGAAATTTCAAACAATTTCTTATCGGTAATATCTCTTGAGAATACTGAAACTCCCAATATATAGCCTTTTTCATCACGGATAGGGTTGATATAGTAATCACGGTAGGTGTCTTCCCCCATGACTGAGCTTTTTAAATTAAAGTTTAGTGCCTCTCCGTTTAATGCCCTGTCATAATAAGCTTTCCATTCATCGCGTACATCACCCAACATTTCTAAGGCATTAGAACCCTCGGCCATGTTTTCATATTGAGTGCCTTTGTACCTGTCTTTTACCACCTGATTCATTACCAAAATGGTGTAGTTTTTATCCATGGTAATGATTGAATCTGTGGTATTATTAACGAGTGCATTGAGGTTGGTTTCCTTTTCACCAAGTTCCTTTTGCGTGCGTACCATTTCTTCCTGGGTGGCTTGCATCTCCTCCATGTTTTGTCGCATCTCCTCTTCTTGTGACTGCATTTCCTCAGTCATCTGTCGAGATTGCTCCAGTAGCTCTTTAGTTTGCTGATTGGTTTGTGCAGAGATAATTGTTGAGGCTATGCTCTCCCCTACTTTTTCTAAGAATTCTACGTCATTATCAGTAAATAGATCGAAAGAAGCCATTTCAATGACACCAACAATTTCTTCATTGGATTTCAAAGGAACAATCAATAAGCTATTTGGATTGGCAATCCCTAATCCAGAGGTAATATTTATATAGTGGTCTGGCACATCAGTCATAAAAATAGGCTTCTTCTCAATGGCTGCCTGACCCACTAATCCCTGACCTAATTCTACTCTCTTTTCAATAAACTTTTTGCGCTCATAAGCCCTACACGCCATTAACTCTAAGTATTTTTCGTCATTACTCTCATCTTTTTGAATAATAAAAATACCTCCTTGATTAGCACGCATATATTTGATTAGGTTTTCAATCACCTGATCACAAAGCTCTTTTAAATTGTCGTTATTGTTTCTTAGAATATCACCAATAGAGGCCAACCCAACATTGACAAATTTTTCTTTTGACTCCCTATCCGCGGCCTCAATAAGGCTATCACGCATATTCATTAACGACATCCCCAGTTTGTCTGCCTGTTCGGCACCATATTCGGCATTGAGATTGCCCTGGCTGATTATATTAGCAAAATTAATATTGGTATCCATGAGCTTAAGCTGCTCATCCATATTTAGGTAATTTATTCCTGAATCTCTGGTCTGTTTCTTTTGTAGGTTAGCCCAGAGCATACATAGTGCAGCATAAAAAACGAGTATACCTATGTGAAGAAATACATTTGTCAAGGTCAATTCGCCTACATTTTCAAGCATCCCACTTAACTCACTTCCACTTATTTGGATATAAAATAGAAATAGGAATGTGACAATAGCATATACTACTGCTGGGAGTAAAACGCGCCAATCTTCATAAAATAAAAGCACTGTAAGTGCAATAAAGTAGAAGAAATGCATCTCATACATGCCATGCATTTGCAGAATAAACTGAACGGCAAAATTCCAGAGTAGCAGACTAATCAATAAACGCGACCAAATAGTACCGCCTGCGAAAGTCCTAATTGCATAGTAGATCCCGAGTGAAATACCACCCATTACTACTGCTAAAACATAGGTAGAATGAAAAACTGAGAGACCTAAACCCAGAAAAAAGAATCCGTAAATAAAGTATCTTACAATTCCGTCAGCCTCTTCATGTACTTTGTCATGGAATGGCTTTAATTGATCTTCTGTAATCGCTTGTGCTTCCTGCATGGAAAAAGAAAAATTCTGTAGCTAATTAATAAGCAACCAATATAACTACAAAGCTGAATATTTACAATTTATATACCCAGTCCTTAATAAGCTTAATTAATTCAAACCCCTTCAGCTTCTACTGACTGAACTTCAGGGAGCATCCTTTTCATTAAATTTTCAATCCCTGCTTTTAATGTAACAGTAGAAGATGGGCATCCACTACAAGAACCTTGAAGTAACACTTTCAAAACCCCTTCTTCAAAAGAATGGAATGAAATTGCACCGCCATCTGATTCTACTGCCGGTCTGATGTATTCATCCAATATCCCTTTAATCTTTTTTACAGTTTCGGGGTCCTCCTCATTAATTTGGTTGTTATCAACTATTTCTCCAACCACTAGCTTACCTTTTTCAAGATATGCTTTAATTAAATCTTTAATCTCATTACGGATTTCTAACCAATCACGATCTTCTTTTTTGGTTACCGTAACGAAATTACTTGTGAAGAATACCCGATCAACAAAGTCCAATTCAAAAAGCTGTAAAGCAAGGTTAGAGTCTGAAGCATCTTCCTTAGTAGGAAAATCATAACTAACCCCTTCAGGTAATAACATAAAATTGGCCACAAATTTCATTGAATTTGGGTTTGGATTGGCCTCCATATATAGATTAACCGTTTTTAAAGCCGGTGTTTTTACGTCTTGCATAAGATATCAATTTTAAGGAAAACAATTAATTAGGTTTATAGTTCGCTAGTCCCAAACTAAAATGGGCGTCAATAGTCTCCTGATCTAAAACCGTTGCAAAGTTACTGGAGGCTGTTGGTAAAAACTATGATTTACTGTATTTCGGCAATTCCCCTTCTGATTTTGCAATTAATGTTGCCACCGTTGCATCACCAGTAACATTAACCACGGTACGACACATATCCAGTATCCTATCCACTGGGAATATTATTGCTATCCAGGCTGGGTTCAGACCCACGGATTGGAGTACGATAATCATCATCACCAACCCTGCACTTGGTGTAGCTGCTGCTCCTATTGAGGCCAATGTAGCCGTAAATACTATGGTTAATTGCTGCCCTAGTGATAAGTCAACCATGTGCATTTGCGCCATAAAAATAACCGCTACCGCTTGGTACAAGCTAGTGCCGTCCATGTTAACGGTAGCTCCAATGGGCAAAACAAAACTGCTAATGTTCTTTGACACGCCCATGTTGTCTTCTATACATTCCATAGTTACTGGTAGTGTGGCTGCACTTGAACTTGTTGAAAATGCCAGAAATTGAGCAGGGCTTATATTTTTAAAAAATTCTTTATACGACAGCTTCTTAATGAAAAACGAAACAATCAATGGGTAAAATACGAAAACCATAAAGAGCAATCCGATCACCAATGTGATGGAATAGGAGCCTAAGCCTTTGAATATCTCGAACACTTCCGCTGGGGTATCGGCCATTTTTGCAATTACTCCAGCTAATAAGGCAAATACAAAAAATGGTGCAGCCTTCATTACAACATCCACCATTTTTAAGAAAACTGCATTTATACTATTTATAAATTCAATGACAGGTTTGCCTTGCTCTCCAGGAACCAACACCAGCATTATTCCAAAAAATATAGCGAAGAAAATAACTTGTAGCATCAGTCCATTATTAGATATCGCAAAAACTATATTTTCGGGTACCATTTCGACAATAAAGGACAATGGACTTTTATTTTTAGTCACTTCTGCCGTTGTCAACTTTTCCTCCACCTGAGCATTTTTGGCATCCATTTTCTGAAGGTCTTTTTGGCTCATTACCTCTTCAACCATAGATCTGTATTGCGGATCTTTTAAAAAATGTCGTCCATCTCGGGGTTCAGGCACACCTGGTGTTTCTTGCACCCATTGTTCATAAGCGATCCGGTTTTTGACGCGCTGCTGATCATCCAACATGTTGCCTGGCTTAATGGTGTTCACCAGAATCAGGCCGATACCCACAGCAATAAGGGTAGTAACCAAATAGAGGCTCAAAGTTTTAGCTCCAAGCCTTCCAAGTTTAGAAATATCCGTAAGGCTTGAGATTCCGCTGATTATTGAAAACAATACCAAAGGCACCGCAATGTATTTTAACAAGCGAATGAAAATAACCCCAAATGGATCAATCCAATTGATGGTAAATTCATTCCAACCCAGATAACTTGAACTAAATGCCCAAATAATACCAGCGACTAAGCCAATTATAATTTTAGTGTGTAATGGTAGCTTCTTCATAAATTTTTTGAAAATTATGGCAATTTAGACGTTTGGTTTAGCATTAAAAAGTCAGCAATTACCAAAGCCGACATCGCCTCAACTATGGGCACTGCCCTCGGCACTACACATGGATCGTGTCTGCCCTTACCGGAAACTGTAATTTCGTCACCGGCTTCGTTAATGCTGCTTTGATCTTGCATGATAGTGGCCACAGGTTTGAAAGCCACATTGAAGTAGATATCTTCCCCATTGGAAATGCCCCCTTGAACACCTCCTGAATAATTAGTTTTGGTTTTTATTTTATCGCCCTCTTTATAGAACTCATCATTGTGCTCCGAACCGTTCATTTTAACTCCTTCGAATCCACTTCCATACTCAAATCCTTTAACGGCATTGATGCCTAGCATAGCTCCCCCCAAGGCAGCATGTAATTTATCGAACACAGGTTCACCCAAACCTACAGGCACATTTTTTATTACTCCTGTAACAACGCCACCAATGGTGTCCCGGTTTTTACGTGTATCGTCAATGAGCTGGATCATTTTTTCCGCAGTCTCTGGGTCAGGGCATCTGACTATGTTGTCTTCAGTTCGACTAAGATCCAGAGTAGCATAATGTGGTGCTTTTATTGGTCCCACTTGCGATACGTAAGCGAAAAATTCAATTTTAAAATGCTTCAAATAGAGTTTGGCCACTGCACCAGCGGCCACTCGTGCAGCCGTCTCGCGAGCAGAACTACGACCACCACCACGATAATCACGAATGCCATATTTGGCTTGATAGGTATAATCTGCATGTGAGGGCCTGAATTGATCAGCAATATGAGAATAATCTTTGCTACGAGCGTCTTTATTGGCAATGGTGATAGTGATGGGCATCCCAGTAGATTTTCCCTCAAAAACACCCGATAATATTTCAAATACATCGTCTTCCTGACGCTGGGTAGTTATCCTTGATTGTCCGGGTTTCCTTCTGTTAAGCTCTTGTTGAATAAAGGCTTCGTCTATCTCAATTCCAGCGGGACAGCCATCGATAACCACACCAATGGCCTTTCCATGCGATTCACCAAAGGTAGTTATGCTAAATAAATGCCCAAATGAGTTGCCCACAGTTTGTTTTGATAGATTATTTCTTAAAAAAGATAATTGCTGAGGCTACTAACATACCTAAAATTAGTATGTTGGCCAATATCTTAACCCATTCAAAATCATCCAAATCCTTAAGTGTATTGTCTGCTATAGCCACCTGATCATAAAATGAGCCAAGGTCGTTGGACTGTATTGATTCATTCTTTTTACTTTCCCCAGTTACCTCAAGTACCACATTAGATTGCAGTGTATCATATTTTGCGGTTTTAGGATTAAAAAATATCCAGTGAAAATAATCATCCAGTTGATAGGTACCAGGCTCCTTAGGAATTCCATAATAACTAAAAGACTTTGAACCAGTAACATGACCACCCTTTCTGTTGATATTTTGAGTGACATTAGGCTCATAAAAATCAAAATTATCGTCATTGCTAACCACAGGTTTATTTACACTTGAAATATTACCCTCTCCGAAAACATTAAACTCGTAGGAGAAGCTTTTCCCTGTTTCTAACGTTTTGGAACTGATTCGCTCGTCAAGAATATAATCACCAACAGCAACTTGGTCTTTTAATGGATGGGGAGGCAGCTCCTTTACTTTTACTGTTTTTGGTTTTGAGTAAAAGGTTTTATAATCCTCTTTTCTATTCTGTCCGAAAAATGAGGGATTCTTGGCCACCTTAAATTTTATCATTTTGAGGCCTACCTGTGGAAAATGTATATCCTCAGCATTTAATGGGTAAAATGCCCCTTGGTAGATTTTATACTGCGTATATCGCTTACCCTTTATGTCAACAGTTTCTCCATTGATATTTTCAATATTAAAATTCTCTTCCCAGCTATTCTCTGGTCTTATATCTTTAAGAATACTGGACAATTGCTTGCCAAGCTCAAAGAATTGTAAGGGTGCTCGGTTACTTTCGGCTACATAAAACGACAATGTGGTTGTTACCCCTTCCCCTACATAGATTTCATCTTTATTAGTAGTTAATGCTAAAAAAGCATCTTCATTA
Organism: Fulvivirga sp.; assembly: GCA_048268855.1. Classification (GTDB taxonomy): domain Bacteria; phylum Bacteroidota; class Bacteroidia; order Cytophagales; family Cyclobacteriaceae; genus Fulvivirga. Next base: position 592,541 of record JBLWUR010000001.1, on the reverse strand, counting down.
ATATCAACAAACTCCGTACTACCACCAAAATTATCAGTTGGGTCACGATCAAATAAACTCCTGAAAGGGTCTCTACTTTGTTGACGCTGGATAGGTGGCCCTACTTTCACTGACATGCCTGGAGAATTTACAACTTTGCCATTGACTGTCATACTGAAGGCATTGATTCTAAATGTACCTTGACGTAGTGGCACATAAGTCATCGTGATACTTTGTGAAGAAGATACCTGCCCGTTGATTATCTGTGTGCTTGAGGAAGAGGAGGTTCCCCTCTTCTGAAAGCCTTCTATATCCGGAAAATTATCGTAACTCTGTAGTCGTTCGTTAGAGACAGTAATGGTAATGGTCCAGGCTTGGTTCTCACCAATTTCTGCTGGGCCGAGGTCCAAATTAATATTCTGACCAATGACACTACTGCCAGATAACACATAAAAAAGTATCAGCAAAAAACTAAAGTGTCTGAATTTCAATCGCATAGAAAATTAGATGAATCTTTATAAATTTAAATCTCGTACAAAGGTATACCAATCTTTAGTAAAGAGATACCTATTAATATGCTAAAGGTTGTTAAAAAGGATGAATCGATCAGTAAACCCATTTGCCATGTTAGAGTATGTAAAGACTATTCTTGTAAAAGTTAGCTTCGATATTAAATTATTTGAAAAAGAGTTAAAAAAAGCATTGAAGTCATTGGTAAAAGAAGAAATAGTAGAATTGAAAAATTGGTGTTACAAGAAATTCGGCAGCTCACACGAGCAAGTATTGCAAAAATGTTTCCTTGCTTATTGAATTAATTCAACTGTTTCCTGATTTGTAGTGATAACTCTTCTGATTTATCAACTGTCATAAAATGACCACCGTCTTTTATCACAATGTCGGCCTGAATTTTTCCAATGGGGAAAATCCTGTCTTTTGAGCCATGGATGTGTATGACATTATTCGGAATAAAATTGTTGTTCCAATTGGTCATTTTATGTATCGCCCATTTGACAAAATTCGTATCAGAGTCATTCATAATATCTGCCAGCAACTTTTTATCTGAAGTTCGTTTTAACCCAAAGAGCCAATAGAATACCCTGTCAGGTTTAGTCATTCGGCTTCTTGGCATTATTTTATACAACCCCAACCTACCTATAAGTTTGTAGTAGGTGGGCAATTCCATATTTGTCTTTACAGACGAAATTAAAATAACCTTGTGAGTTTCTATATGTTTGGCTACCTCAATGGCCATCAACCCACCAAATGACAATCCGATCAGAACGGGTTGTGCTGATTTAATTTCTTTTGATAATCGTTTTGCATAAAGGGCAATAGACTCTCCTTTGATTGGTGGTACCCACTCAATATGATTAACTGTATGGTCAGAAAAATCGAGGTATTGATAAGCTCTTTTATCGGCTCCTAACCCACTGAAAAGAAAAAGATCCATTCTACTTTATTGTGCCTTTAATGATTTATTAAAGCCAAATTATAAGAATTAAGAGCTAATACCTCCTTTCATTTAATAATAAATCATGAATAAATAGATAAAGGGGGGTTATTCTACCAATCAAACTAAAATACACTCCACAAGTAACTACTCCCCGATTCGAAGGTTTCATAAAAAATTTCCCAAAATGTAGTTTTTATATACACCTGCTTAAAATGTGGTTTCACTAAAATTACCGAGGCGTTCACTAAAAACCACTTCTAACTGAGTGTATATATTACCACATTTATTATAGTCTCCAATCTAAAAAATGATGAAAAATCTATCTACAGCACTGCTTTTGTTACTTTCGACCACGCTTTTCGCCACAGATTATTATTGGGTGGGAGGCACAGGCAATTGGTCTGACTTTGCCAATCATTGGGCAACCACAAGTGGTGGAGCATCATTTCATGCCCAAGCACCTTCCTCAACAGATGATGTCTATTTCGACATCAATTCGTTTTCTGTTGCCAGCCAGGTAGTGACTCTCGATGTGGAGGCTAATTGTAATTCCATGGACTGGACTGGAGTGCTCAATTTCCCTTCAATTAATGGAAATGATCAAATAATGAATATTTATGGCTCCCTTGTACTAGCAGCAGATATGACTGCAGATTTCCGATATGTAGAATTTGAATCAACAACCACAGGAAATACAATCACCACAAACGGCACCTCTCTAGGTACAAATTCATTGGTCAGACTTAATGGAATTGGAGGTGAATGGGGTTTGCAGGATAATTTCAATACTAATAACCTCTTCATTATTGCCGGGACACTTAATACAAATAACAATAACATCAATTCAGGGAAATATTTTCAAACATCAGGGGCAAGTCCTAAGGTATTGAACCTTGGGTCTTCAGAAATTACTTCAGAGCGATGGTGGATCGTTGGCACGAATCAGACCATCAATGCAGGGACTTCCAAGATTATAACCTCCCTATTCTATGGTGATAATGAAGGAGACGGTCCTTTTACCTATTACGATGTTGAGTTTTACAATTATGGCAGACTCCGTAACACCTCCTCTTTCAACGAAATAACTGTACCTGCTGGACTTGACCTAAAACTGCAGGCTGGTGATGTTTTTACTCTCAATAATTTAGTTGCCACAGGAACAAAACATGAGCCTATTCTCATAAGGTCTGAAACGGAAGGATCTGAAGCCACTTTTAATAAATCGTCAGGAACAATTGATATTACTTATGTGGAGCTTCAGGATATCCATGCAACTGGTGGAGCTACTTTTACAGCCAATTCATCGATTGATAATGGAAACACAACTGGATGGAACATCAATGCCATTACTAATCTAGATTATTACTGGGTTGGAAATGGCGGGGACTGGACAGACTATGCCAATCACTGGGCTACTACATCGGGGGGAGCAACAATGCATACTGATTATCCATCGAAATATGATAATCTAATTTTTGATGCCAATTCATTTACTATATCGTCTCAAACAGTTACTAATGATCTAAGTGTTGCCAAATTTCACGATATGGAATGGACAGGCGTTTTAAATTCTCCAACGTTTCTCGCCTCATATTCATATTCTCTATATGCCTATGGCTCTGTAACTTTCGATGCCGGGGTCTCGAAAAACATTCATACGCTTCAGCTTAATGGTGATGAAACTGGGCTATCCTACTCCGATTTGGCTTCAGGGTCGGTAAGTTATATTACTTTTAATGGTTCGGGAACGTACGATCTCCTTACTAATATAAGTACAGGAACACTTGCACAATATAGTGGAACAGTCAATTACAATAACGTTGATATCAATTGTTCCATTGATTTTAAAATTGGTAATGGCAGCTCGTCTCCCACCTTAAACTTGGGCACATCCACTATTACGTGTCGTGACTTAGTTATAGGATCTGCCTCCTCACCAGCTATTACTATTGGCACTTCCACACTTACCATTGAAAGAGATCTAAAAGGTTATGGTACTTCACTGTATGAGGTAATAATGGATGGTGGGGGTGATGTAATTGGCTCCAATACATTTGAGCATTTTACCATCCAGCCCGGGTCTTCTGTTACACTAGAGGCGGGTGAAACACAAACAATTAACCAGAGTCTCACATTAGATGGCACCAAGGCTAGTCCCATAAATCTTAATTCCAATGCCAGTGGTGTGCAAGGTTCCCTATCCATGAGTACAGGAACAGTTGATGGTACTTACCTAATTCTAAAAGACATTGAAGCTACAGGGGGCGCTACATTTAATGCAACACAAACAATTGATAATGGTAACAATACCGGTTGGAATATTACAGGCATAGTTGGTGAGGATTATTACTGGGTAGGCAATAGTGGTAACTGGTCAGATTTTGACAATCACTGGGTGACTACATCTGGAGGGAGTACTTTTCATATTACTGTACCAGGGGTTTTGGACAATGTTATTTTTGATGCGAACTCATTTAGCCTGTCTGGGCAAGTTGTAACAATAGATAATGAAGAGGCAAACTTCACCGATATTGATGCCTCCGGAGTAACTCAGGATTTCGCAATTTCAGGCTCAGGAAAAGAATTTAACATCTATGGTTCCGTAAATATTCCAGCGATGGCGAGCGTGACAGTAGATACCTATAATTTTCTTTCAACCGATGTTGAGACACTTAGTTTTAGTAATGGACCAGGCAGTAGTGTAGATTTCAATTTTTCTGCTGTGGGAGAATGGACGCTTACATCAAATTTAACTGTTGGAAATTTAGTATTTAATGCGGGTACAGTTAATACCAATGGAAGCGAGATAAATGCTAATGCGCTTCAGTTTTTTGGAACTGAGAGTAAAACGATCAATTTCAGTACTTCAATAATTAATACAAGCAGCTTTACCGTTTATGATTTTGTTGAAAATGTTACGATCAATGGTGGCAGTTCAACTTTATCAGTTAGTGGTTCAATAAAAACAGAGTCAGATGTTAATACCATCTCTTTAAATAATTTGACACTTAACAATAGTGGAGGCGCTGGAGATGGGTTGGTCTATGATAACCTAAACTTAAATATTTTCACAATCGAAGCAGGTAAAACGGTAAAACCTGTGGGTGATATTACCATTACCACGAATGAGTTTGTGGCTGTCGGCACTGATATTAACCCTATAATTATTAGTCCACAAACGGGGGGGTCATCAATCACCATCAGCCAAGCTACTGGCGTAGTTGATGCTTATTTTCTTGAATTAGAGGAAGTATCTGCTACAGGTGGAGCCGTATTCAATGCCTATAATTCCATTGATAATGGTAATGTATTTGGGTGGATATTCCATAAAGAAAATCAGACTATTGATTTTTCGCCAATTTCAGATAAAGTATTTGGTGATCCTGATTTTGATTTGCAAGCTACGGCAACATCTGGACTGGAGGTTACATTTTCTATAACCTCAGGCCCAGCCACAATAATTGGAAATACCCTTTCTATTACTGGTGTAGGTACTATACAAGTAAAGGCACAGCAAACTGGTAATATTGATTATAATCCAGCGCCATCTGTTACTCTTTCATTTGAAGTGTTTAAGGCTGATCAGACTGTCACTTTCGAGGCCATTCCCAATAAAACCTTTGGGGATCCTGATTTTGAACTTGTGGCTTCCTCCGATAAAAGTTTGCCTGTAACTTTTGAAAGCGCTGACGAAAGTATAGCGACCATTTCGGGTAGTACTGTTACCATTGTAGGTGCCGGGGAAACCACCATCACTGCCCTCCAAGAAGGGACTAGCGATATAAATGCAGTACAAGTAGAGCAAATTTTAATTGTAGATAAAGCAAATCAGTCAATAACATTTGAAAGTATTGAGGATCAATCCTTGGAGACAGGTACTTATGTTGTTTCAGCAACTGCATCATCAGGTTTAGAAGTTACTTTCGAAATTGTAGACGGGTCAGCTACCCTTACAGGAAATGACGTCTCGTTCAATGGGACAGGGACAGTAACCATTAAAGCGTCCCAAGAAGGTGATGCTGATTTCTTTGCTGCAACTCCTGTAGAGCAATCCTTCGAGGTGATTTCCATTACCGCAGTAAACACAGAAATTTCAGAAACTAACATCAGTTGTTTCCCAAATCCTGTATCAAATGTGCTCTATATTAAATTGGCAGACCGATCAAATGAAAAAGTGCTCATAAATCTTTTTGATACTAAAGGCAGAGTGGTGTTTTCAACTTATAGCAATCCACAAATGACTTTACAAGAACTTGATTTACATGACTTGGTATCTGGGTTATACATACTGAAAATAAATGGAAGAATCACCGATCAAAAAATTGTATTTAAAAACTAGTATTATGAACACAAAACAATATTTGGTTATTGGCCTTTGTGCCATGTTTACCTTCCTAAATGGGTGTAAAAGTAGTGATGACCCCGTGGCAGTAGATCCATTTGTGCAACAAACAACTTTACTTGAAAACAATAGTAAACCCTGGATCTTATCTGGCGGAAGTATTACAAAAGATGGTTACGATGTTAGTAGCCAGTTTAATGGTTTTGAGTTGACCATTACGGGCAGTCAATACCGCACTGTTAATAGCTTGAAAGATGTATGGGAGACACAAGGTAGTTGGTCATATCACAATAATAACGTAAATGTATTGGAGCGTAATGATGGCGTATTATTAACAATAAAATTGATAAACAATGAATTAACTGTCTCGTTCACAGACCCTAAAGGTAGCAGTGGAGGAAAGTTGGAAGGAATTTCGGGAGATTATACCTTTAACTTAGTAAGTGAATAATGCACCAATCACTACTCAATCCTTTCAAACTCCATACAAAATTTTGCCCCTTTTCCTATTTCACTCTCACACCAAATTTTACCATTCATGGCTTCAATGTATTTTTTGACAATGGATAATCCCAGTCCGCTTGAAGCTTCATTTGCCGTAGGTTTAGCAGACAGTTTGGTGTAGGGCTCAAATAGAAATTTCATGTCCTTAGGTGTTATGCCTGGGCCTTCATCTACAACGCAGATTCGAGCTTTATTGTCAACTACATGAGTGGTAACTGAAACCTTGGTATAGCTAGGTGAAAATTTTATGGCATTGGAAAGTAGGTTTTCAAGTGCCTGAATAAAATAACTTTTATCAAGTTCAATGCGGAGATTTCTTTCGGAAAAATCTGTCTCTAACTTAATGTTTTTAATAGAGGCTACAACATTTAAAGTACTTACTACTTCATCAATTAAATTATTGACCAATATCTCAGCAAGATCCAAGGTTTTATTGGCGTCTATGGCGTTTGTATCTAGAATGTTTCCAATCATGGCACTCTGTCGATCAACCAAATCAGTAACCAAATCAATCGTATTGTTTGTTTCATCATTCAATTTTGGGTTGATCATTTTAACAATGGACATCAACCCTTTTATTTGATTAAGTGGACTTCTTAAGTCATGCGCTACAATTTGGATTAGCTCGTTTTTCTCTTCATTTAAAGCAACCAGTTTATTATTCTGATCGGTTATACTTTCTTTTTGTTCAATTATTTCCTTCTGATTAGCGAGCACTTCTTCTGTTCTTAGTGTCACAAGCTTTTCCAACTCTTCTTTTTGCTGTTTGATGGCTTTTACCTTGAGGCGATAGAGAAGAATGAGAATAAGAAGAATGAGGATTACCATTCCTATTTTGAATACAATGGTTTCCCACCATGGATAAAGAATCCGTACGAAAATGTAATCTCCTACTTCATTCCAATGGAGGTCATTGTTTGACCCCTTTACTTTAAAAACATAATCTCCTGGAGGAACATTGGTGTAATGGGCTTTGGTGTAGTTACCCGCATTATTCCACTTGTTGTCAAAATTATCAAGCTTATACCTGTATTGGTTATTCCTTGCATCAGTGTAATTAAGCGATACAAAACCAAAGGAAAAGAAATTCTGATCATAATTTAAAATTAGGGTATCCGTTTCTTCCAAAGCCTTGGTTACCAGCCTGTCATCATGTGAGGGGGTAATAATTTTATCAAAAAGACTAAACTCGTTAATATGAACAGGTGGAACCGTTTCATTTAATTTTACCTCGTGGGGAAAGAAGGAGACGATGTCAAATCCTCCAAGTAAAACCTCCCCACTTCTTGCTTTATAAAATGCCCTGCCATTGAATTCCACCCCTTCCATGTAATTATCAAAATGTTCAGCTGCGACATCGAATTTTGAAAACCCTTCATTGTGACTCATCCATAAGTTTCCCATTTCATCATCAATTACACAGTATAATGAAGGATTTGCCAAGCCTTGTTTTTCATTATAAAGTGTAAATTTCTCAGTTGCTTTTTCGAATTTATTTAGCCCCCCACCATAAGTGGCTATCCATAAATTGCCCTTTTGGTCGTCATAAATATGCGATACCCGATCATTTGACAAACTGTTTGATCGCTCATCATTATGGGTATAATGTGTAAACTTTTCTGTCCTTGGATTATATTTATCAAATCCACCAAAATTAAAGCCTATCCAAAAATCTCCTACTTCATCTTGAAGAACAGACGCGATATTATTGCTTTGAAGACTGTTGTTATTTTCAGGATCATGTTTTAATACTTTAAAATTCCCTGTCTCTCTGTCAAACATATTCAACCCGTGATCTGTGCCAATCCATAAAAAGTTATTATCATCTTCATAGATATAGGTTATCTTACCTGCACTTATGCTATTGGGGTCTTTTTCATTTGGTAGGTATGATGTAAAAGAATCATCTTTTTCATTGTACTTATTTAACCCTTGAAATGTACCTACCCACATCGTTTCATTGCTATCGATATATAAAAAATTAACGGCATTACTACTCAATGAATTGGGGTTTTTACTGTTGGTGTAGGTTATTGTCTCAAGTGTTTGTCGATCAATTCTTTTTAAACCATCCACTGATGATCCCGACCAGATATAGTTATTTTTATCAACACAAAGGGCATGTATATCCCCGTTTGGAGCAATCAGATTCCCCTCTTTATCTATTGTGTATTGCTCAAACATTTTTGAGTTTTTACCAATTTTATTCAATCCCCCTCTTAACCCAACCCATATATCACCAGCCGCATCTTTATACAGTGTTTTTAACCTTTGAAATGAAACCTTAAATGGTGTGAATTGACCTGTGTGGATATTAACAGTATTTAGACCGCCACCATCGGTTGCAACCCAGAGCTCACCATTTTCTCCGCCTATTATAGATATTACGTTGTTGTTCGTTAAAGACTGGTGATCATTTTGGTTATGTTGAAATGATTTAAATGATTTTGTCTTTTTGTTCATGACATTAAGTCCCCCTCCATTTGTTCCAATCCAAAGCTGATGGTTGGTATCCTCCCAAATGGCCAAAATGTCATTATTACTTACCGATTGTATGTCATTGGGATCATGAACAAATTTTTCAAATTTATTTGAGGTTTGATCCAATCTATTGAGACCTTTTTTAGTTCCTATCCACAAGTTATTACTACTGTCAAGAAATAAATATTGAACAGTGTTACTTGAAATGGAGGAGCTGTTTTTACTGCTATTTTGAAACCTTTCGAATGTTTTTGTTTCTATATCAAATCGGTTGAGCCCGCCACCTAAAGTCCCCACCCATATATCACCGCTAGGCAACTGCGCTATGGAACTTACAGAGTTACTACTTAAGGATGCTAGGTTAGTAGCCTGATGTTTGTAGGATTCAAAAATGCCCGTATTGATATCATATTTATTCAATCCACCAGTACTTGTCCCTATCCAGAGGTTGCCTTCCCTATCCTCAATCAGAGCAGTAATGTAGTTATCACTTATACTATTAGGATCATCAATATCACTTTTATATACTGTGAAGTTAAGGCCATCGAATTTATTAAGACCATCCTGAGTTCCCAACCACATATAACCGAATTTATCCTGTACGATACAATTGATTGTCCCTTGAGACATGCCATCCTGATTGTCAAAAAAATCAAGTGGGTGGTAGCTACCTCTTTGAGTAAAACCCTGGTAAAAAATCGAAATTAAAAAAAACATTAGGCTAATGCTCCTCTTGATATTGCCTCCTGTCATGCGCCAATAAAAATATTATAGATTCAATTATCTATGATACTGAATGTTAAGGGATTAAACAATAATTCAGCCCGTACATTGGACTATAAATTAAGTTGGGGAACTTCTGAAAGAATCAGTGTCCTCACTTTAATGCAATTTTCTGCTAAATTTAAAGTGAAAAACCAATAGATAAGGCTACTGTTATATGATCAAGTCCCTTCTGTTATTTATTTTGATCAATCTCTATTCCTATGTCTCCTTTGGTCAAAAATCCATTGTCGATAGTTTGACACAGGCACTCTCAACGGTTGAGCATGATACTACCGCAGTAAATATATTAACTCAACTTTCACTTAATGAAAGCCTCGGAGATTTTAAGAAATCACAAGATTACGCTTATAGTGCTTTAAAAATTGCAAATAAAATTAACTACAAAAGAGGAATTGCAAATGCTCACTATGCCTTGGGAATGGTATATGACCTCAATTACAAACTTGATAGTGCTTTATTCCATTACAATATTACGCTTAAACTTTACAAGCCTCTCCACTACCTGAAAGGTGAAGGAAATGTATACTCAGGGTTAGGCTATGTTTATATGGCGCTAGGTAACTATGAAAAAGCGGTTGAAAATGCCTTGATAGGGCTGAAAAAGAGAGAGGAGCTTGGCAATAAAATTGAAATAGCGGGATCATACATGTTACTGGCTAATATCTTTAATGATGAAGGTGGATTCCATCAGGAAAACAATCAGGAAAACAAGCAAAAAGCACTCGAATATAACCAACAGGCACTTGAAATATATCGTGCAGAAAATGATGAGAAACAGGCAGGTAAAGTAATCGGGAACATCGCCCTATTATACGAAACCATGGGGAAAATGGACAGTTCATTAATAATGAGCCGAGAAAGTTTAGCTATAGCCAACAAGTTTAATGATCAAGTTGGAATTGCGATCAGTAAAAATAACATTGGAAGTAAACTAAGAAAAATTGGGCGATATGATGAAGCACTTTCCTATCTAAATGAAGCCAATGAGTTATATATAACAATGAATTATAAACAAGGGCAGATCAACCCCTTGTACAATATGAGCAAAGTTTATGAAGGTAAAGGGGACTATAAGAAATATCTTGAATATTCATATAAAAGCTACTTGATTTCTAAAGAATTAAATAATAAAATTTTATTGCTAAACTCAACCAAATACCTTGCTGAGGCCTATGCCACAGCTGGTGAGTTTGAAAAAGCCTATAAAACATTTATCCTTCATAAGGCCTATTCTGATAGCATTTACGATAACAAGAGAAGTAAAGAGATGCAGGATTTAGAAATGTCGTATGGACTTGAGAAAAAAGAACAACAGATATCAAACCTACAGAAAGAAACGGAACTAGCAGACCTTAGGAAAAACATACTCATTGGATCAATTATAGCTATCATTATAGTGGCATTTTTTCTTTACAATCAGCAGCGACTTAGAAGTAAAAAAAATCGGCACCTTTTAGAAAAAGAAAAGGAATTGGACCGCATTAAATCACGATTTTTTGCAAACATCTCGCATGAATTTAGGACGCCACTGACTTTATTAATTGGGCCGATAGAAGAAATAAAACAAACCACAAAGGATTACAAAACACGCTTGTATTTAGACATGATGCGGAAAAATGCTGGAAAACTCCTTAATCAGGTGAATCAATTACTGGACCTTTCAAAATTAGATGCGGGGCAACTGAATCTTAAAATTTCACGGTTTGATATTATATCATTTGTAAGGGGCACAGTCATGTCATTTGAATCCCTAGCTGATTCTCGCAAAATCAATTTGAAATTTGATACAAACGCAGAATCTCTCTTCATTTTCGCTGATAAAGATTGTATAGAAAAAATCGTTGTTAACCTAGTTTCAAATGCATTGAAATTTACCAATGCATTGGATTTTGTTTCAGTAGCGGTTAAACATCAAAAGGAGAAGGTTGAAATTGTAGTGAGTGATACAGGTCAGGGGTTTGATCCAGATGTTAGAAAACATCTATTCGAAAGGTATTACCATACTGAAAGTGACATGCAAGCCAGTACAGGTATTGGCCTGGCATTAGTCAAAGAACTTGTGGAAAAACACAACGGTACGATAGAGGTAAGTGGAAGCAAGGGCCAAGGAAGTTCTTTCAATGTAAAACTGCCCATTGGCTCGGAGCAAATGTCTAATGTGGCTGACTCTGATGAGACTGTTATAACAAGGCCTGAAGTCTCCATTATCGAGACAGAGCTCTGTGAAGAAGAAATAAACACCCATGAGCGTATTTTAATCATTGAAGACAATGCTGATGTACGTTTGTTTATCAAAGAAGTACTTAAAACAAACTATAAAATAATAGAAGCGGAAAATGGTAAGGACGGAATTTTGTTGGCAGAAGAACACCTACCTGATCTGATTATTACAGATGTAATGATGCCTGAAATGAATGGCTACGAAGTAACCCAACGATTAAAACAAAATGAAAAGACCAGCCACATTCCAATAATAATACTCACTGCTAAAGCAGATCAAGAAAGTAAAATTAAAGGCTTGGAAACTGAGGCCGATGATTATTTGACGAAGCCATTTGATGGATCAGAATTAATGGCCCGTATTGCCAACCTGATCAATACTAGAAATAAACTTCGTGAGCAGTTTAGTAAAATGATCACCCTCAAACCAAAAGAGATAGCCATTACTTCAGTTGATGCCAATTTCTTGGAAAAAGTAATGTTATCTATAGAAGATAACATAGACAATGAGGCTTTGAGCGTAGAGTCCCTGGGTCGAATGGTGGGAATGAGTAGAAGTCAAATTCACCGAAAATTACAAGCATTAACGGGGCAGCCGCCTAACAAATTTATTCGGAACATGCGTTTGGGCAGAGCCATGGAATTACTTAAAAACAATGCTGGATCAGTAGCAGAAATCGCCTACATGACTGGATTTAGTAGCCCAAACTATTTCAGCAAATGCTTTCATGACCAATTTGGCTATGCTCCTGGTGAGGTCAAAAAACTGGCCTGATCTTTAACATTAAACGCTCTATTACCTTATTTCTACCCATGCGACAATTCTGTATGTAATTGCGACAAATTTGCAATCCATAGGCCGTTATACGCCATATACTTGTATCTATTTGATTTTGTACACAAACCAAACTATACAAATATGTGCAAGTATAAATTACTACTATTACTGCTCCTTTTATCTTTAAATGGGTTCCCCCAATTCGTAAAAAACGAAAATGCTTCTACGGCTATCCGTGATTTGTCTCAGAGTGCTGCCGATTGGGGCGACTATGATAACGATGGCGATCTGGATTTGGCAATAGGGGGTGTGGCCGGTACTGCTTTTACAGAAATATACCGTAATGACAATGGTACATTTGTAAATATTGATGCTGGAATCACTCCTATTGATCAAGGCTCTATTATGTGGGGCGACTATGATAATGATGGAGATCTGGACCTTTTAATCTCTGGGATAACCGAAGAAGGTACTGGAGTTGATAAGACTAATTATAACATAACTCAAATATTTAGAAATGACGCTGGAGTATTCGTTGAGCATATAAATTTAGTTGGCGTTTCAGGTGGTGATACCCGTTGGGGTGATTTTGATAATGATGATGATCTTGACATAGCCTTGCTCGGTAAAACAGATGATAACGTACCAGTCTTGAAAATCTTCCAGAATAATAATGATGTATTCGATGAACTCACTCTACCAATTCAGCCTGACCTAAATACAACGCTCGGCTCTGTAAGTTGGGGGGATTATGACAATGATACCGATCTAGACCTGCTTGTTACTGGGCTTGGAATCAATGTAACAGCCGATGATTTTATAACCATGGTCTTGCGAAATGACAATGGCACCTTTGTAGATGCACAAATTGAGCTGGTCGGATTAGTGTCGTCAGAAGGGAAATGGGCCGATTATGATAATGATGGAGACCTCGATATTGTGTTATCAGGAGCTAAGTTTGACAACAGTTTCGTCTCTTTGATCTATCAAAATAGCAGCAATGTATTTACTAACATTAATGCATCACTGGCCAATTTCATGTTTCCTTCATTTGAATTGGCCGATTATGATACCGATAATGACCTTGACTTTATTATTGGGGGCATTGATTCAGGAACGGGATTACCAGAAACAAAGCTTTTTAGAAATGAAAATGGCGTATTTGTAGATAGTGCCGTTCCCTTACCAAAAAATTGGGGTATTTCAGCTTGGGGCGATTACGATAATGACAGTGACCCTGATATTCTATTTAGTGGTATTGATGAAACATTTTCTATAGTTACTGTTCTGTTCGAAAATGTACTGAAAGCAAATCAATCCATTACGTTTGACCCGCTTGTTGACAAAACCTATGGTGATGCCGATGTTGTTTTAAGTGCAACATCTAGTTCAGCATTGGACGTAAGCTTTGAGCTGGTCAGCGGCCCGGCAAGCCTATCCACAAATACATTGACGATTACAGGAGTAGGAGAAATCATAGTAAGGGCCATTCAAATGGGAAATACTGATTTTAATAAGGCCCCACCCGTGCAACAGGCATTTACTATTAATAAGGCCGTTTTGACAGCCTCCATGGATGACCAAACCATAGTCTATGGGCAAACATTGCCCACATTTACTTTTACAGTTTCAGGGTTTGTTCTCGGTGATGATCAGGCTTCCATTATAGTGCCACCAACATTGAGCACTACAGCTACTAATTATAGTGGCGCTGGTGTCTATACTATTAGCGGTTCAGGTGGAGTAGCAGATAACTATACTTTCGATTATGTAGATGGGACACTGACTATCAATAAGGCTTCGTTAACTGCAACTGCCGATAATCAAACCATAGTTTACAATAATCCAATACCGAATTTAACTATCACTTATGATGGATTCGTAAATGACGAAGATACCAGCGTTATAATCGAACCAGTTATAAGTACACCAGCCACAGCCAATAGTGATGCAGGTAGTTATCCCATTATTTTGGCAGATGGTAGTGCAGTCAATTATGACATCAACTTGGTTAATGGTGAATTAATCATTAATCAAGCAACTGCTACTATTAGTGCAACTAATCTTGAACAGATTTTTGATGGCGACTCAAAAGAAGCAACCATAGTTACCGATCCGGCAGGCTTAACTTATATTGCCACCTACAATGGCAGTGACACACCGCCAAGTGCTTTAGGTACTTATGATCTAGAAATTACCATAGATGATATTAACTATGTAGGTCAGGCATCTGCTACTTTTTTAATCCAACTGATCTCTGCTATAAATACTAATCATCTATCAAATGGAATATCCATATATCCGATGCCAGCAGATCAAGTGATGAATATTAGAAGTGATACCGGTAAAATAGCACAAATAGAAATATACAATCTAAGTGGTCAGATCATATTAAATGAGCCTTTTAATAAACAAATAGACACTGGCCAAATTAGGCCAGGTCATTATATAATTAGATTAATAGCCCCATCAGGTACAACAGTTTCCACTCAAAACATTATAATCAAATGATCAAATCATATATCAAATCAATATTAACAGTCTTAATATACCTTGTAATATTTAATATTTATGGGTGTAAATCTGATAGCTCAGAACCAACGGAAGAGCAAATAATGCTGGGGAAAATGACAAAAACATGGAGTCTAGCGCAAGGATCAGTAGTAATGCTTGATGGGCAGGATGTAACCAAAAATTTTCAGGGATTCAATATTTCGGTAAGCAATGATAAAACATACTCTAGTGTCAATGGAAATGCTCCAATTTGGCCTGAGTCTGGATTTTTTGAATTTGAAACTTCAAACGGAGTGAAAAACTTGAAAAGAATAATAAGGGATGATGGCGTAATTATAGATATCACTACAATCTCAGACAATACATTTAATGTTAAATTCTACTATGATCCAGCCAATGTAGGTGGCCGTGTAAAAGCGATACAAGGTGAATTTGAATTTTATTTGGTCAGTGAATAGATAGATTTGATCAGGGCTGATTAAGAAATTTAATATTCCTTTTCAGTCCTTCAAATTTTGTTCGTTTAACGGCAGATTTTCTGAATATCTCTCTAAAGACTTCCTCTGTAATTTCTTGCCAGTCATTATTGGTCATACCCGCTAGTTTTTCATGTGGTTGAAATGCAGGCTCTGTGTTGGGTTTCGAAAATCGGTTCCACGGGCATACATCCTGACAAATGTCACAGCCAAAAGCCCAATTTTCAAATTTTCCTTTTACTTCATTGGGTATCTGTTCTTTCAGTTCAATAGTAAAGTAAGATATGCATTTACTAGCATCTACTACATATGGATCGGTAATAGCATCGGTAGGGCACGCATCTATACAAGCGGTACAGGTGCCACAATAATCCTTTACTGGTCCGTCAGGTGCTAATTCCAGATCAAGGATGAGTTCTGCCAGAAAGAAAAAACTGCCATTTTGTTTATTTAATAAGAGACTATTTTTTCCAATCCAGCCTAGCCCACTTTTGGCTGCCCATTGTCGCTCCATTACTGGTGCAGAATCTACAAAAGCGCGACCATCAACTTCTCCAATTTGTTCGGCAATCTGAAACATAAATTGTTTCAATTTATCTTTCACCACATAGTGGTAATCCTCACCATAAGCGTATTTAGCTATTTTAATCCCTTCTTCCTTCGCCAAGTCCTCTTTAGGATAATAATTATAACCTAGGGAAATAACAGATTTTGCTCCCGGAACTAGTTTAGTTGGATCTAGCCTTTTGTCAAAATGATTTTCCATGTAGGACATTGTCCCATGAAGGCCTTTATTGAGCCATTGCTCAAGTAGAGGGGCTTCTTTTTCTAAGAATTCAGCTTTGGAAATACCACAAAACATAAAGCCCAGATCTTGGGCCATTTTTTTTATACGTATAGAATTTTGTGTTATTGTAGAAGAACCAGACATTGGCTCAAAGATAGCAGGTCAGATTTCCAAACTCAATGATTTAGATATTATCTATTCAGCCAATTTTAATCCTTTTGCTATAATATACAGCGGAGCAGTAACCATGGGTATTGTTGACTTGTATTTAAGTAGCAATTCATTTTCATCCAACCCTTTTACTGCTAACCCATCAATAGGTTCTACCTTTTGTCCAGTAAATCCGAAAGTGATCATTACAAGAGCAATAACTAATCCTAGAGTAAGTATGATGCTTTTACGATATTTTGCCATGACATTTAACATTTATTAGGTTAGTACTCTTAAGACGATAAATGTTACAGAATGTTAAAAAATAATTGATTTATTTTTTTATTGGTCAAACAATCCTCTTGTTTTGCCAGGAGGCACAATTTTTAAATGCTTATATGCAAGCTCAGTAGCTTCTCTTCCCCGAGAAGTTCGTTTGATGTAGCCTTCCTTGATAAGGAAAGGTTCATATACCTCCTCAATAGTTTCCGCCTCCTCGCCACAAGCTGTAGCAATTGTAGATAAACCTACTGGCCCACCACTGAATTTTTCAATTATAGTAGATAAAATACGATTGTCCATTTCATCAAATCCATGTTCATCTACATCCAGAGCCGTCAATGCCATTTGGGCTATTTCCATAGTAATGGTTCCATCACCTTTTATATCAGCAAAATCACGAGTTCTACGCAGCAAGTTATTTGCTATACGAGGTGTACCTCTACTTCGTCTTGCAATTTCGTAAGCTGCATCTTTATTGACTTTGGTGTTCAATATATTACAAGAGCGCTTAACAATAGTGGTTAGTAGATCGGCATCATAATATTCTAGTCTGGCAGTTATCCCAAAGCGAGACCTCAAAGGAGCAGTAAGCAAGCCCGATCTTGTGGTAGCTCCAATCAAGGTAAAAGGAGACAATGTAATTTGCACCGTTCTTGCACTCGGGCCGGAGTCCAGCATTATGTCAATCTTGAAATCTTCCATAGCCGAATACAAATACTCTTCTACGATAGGATTTAGTCTATGTATTTCATCAATAAACAGTACGTCATTATCTTCTAGATTGGTTAGTAACCCAGCCAGATCACCCGGTTTGTCCAATATAGGCCCAGAAGTAACTTTAATATTTGTTTTTAATTCATTGGCAATAATGTGCGACAAGGTGGTTTTTCCTAACCCGGGAGGGCCATGTAACAACACATGATCAAGTGGCTCCCCACGTTTCTGAGCAGCTGACACAAATACCCTAATATTATCAACTACTTTTTGCTGGCCTGCAAAATCACTGAAATTTAAAGGCCTTAACGCTTTTTCAATTTCCTTTTCTTCAGGAGTAAAATTATCATCATCGGCCTGGAGGTAGTCTTCGCGCATACTAAAATTAAAAAATATTTTGTGGGCTTAATCAGTGATCAAATACTGCTCTAAAGTAAACATTAGCAGTCCCAATTTCATAAATTTGCAGCAAAATTTAATGATATGAGTCTTCGGTTGAGAAACATCCTATACACCATAGGCCTATTTAGTCTAGTGTTTTTGGTTTGGAATTATAGAGAGGGGCAAAATTCAAAATTAATTTGGATTAATGGCAAAACCATGGGGCCAATTATCTATAATGTAAAGTATTTTGATGCCCAACAGCGCAATTTGAAACCTCAGATTGATTCATTGTTGCAGGTGTTTAACCAAAGCCTTAGCACTTATATCCCTAATTCAGAAATTAGCCAATTCAACCAAACCGACTCGTTCTCTTTTAAATCACCCTATTTTTTGCCCGCACTTAAAGTTGCCAAAGAAGTTTATCAAATGACCGATGGTGCTTTCGACCCTAGTATTGGCCCTTTAATTGATGTCTGGGGGTTTGGACCAGGTAAGCAAGAGCAACATGACAGTACTTTCATTGATTCACTACGAAACATGGTAGGATATGATAAAATTCTATTCGATGAGAAGTCAGTCAGCAAAAAAGACCACCGCGTGACTATAAGCTTTAGTGCATCGGCCAAAGGCTACGGGGTTGATGTTGTAGCCAAGTACCTCGAATCCAAAGGCATTGAAAATTTATTTGTGGAAATAGGTGGGGAAGTGCGAGTAAAAGGGATCAACAAAGCTAATGGCAAGCAGTGGACTATAGGCATACTTGATCCTGATTCAGATGAGATCACCCAATTTCAATATGCAATTGTGACTTTGAAAGACCGTTCAATGGCAACTTCTGGAAATTATTTTAATTATCATGAGGTAGACGGAATTAAATATGGCCATACAATTGACCCAAAATCAGGCTTCCCAATTAGACACCATTTACTTAGTGCCTCTGTCTTTACGGAAAATTGCGAAACTGCCGATGCACTTGCTACGGCCTTTATGGTAATGGGCACCAAAAAGACCATTGAATTTCTTGAAGCACACCCTCAATATGATGCCTTTTTGATTTACAATAATGAAGATGGTAAAATGAATGATTATGCCACTAAAGGAGTTATAGATTTAATTAAAAAATCAGAATGAGAACAGTAGAATGGTTTGACAAGTGGTTCGATTCGCCTTATTACCATATTTTATACAAAAACAGGGATTATGAAGAAGCCGGAGCATTTATTGACAAACTGGTTGACTATCTGAAGGTAAAACCCCATCACAAAATTTTGGATTTGGCTTGTGGTAAAGGCCGTCATTCCATTTATTTAAATAAGAAAGGGTTTGATGTAGTAGGCACTGATCTTTCGGAGCAAAGCATAGAAAAGGCAAGTCAGTATGCGAATGAAAGACTTCATTTTGAAGTTCACGATATGCGGCAAGAATTTGCCCATAACGAGTTCGATTTTATACTAAATCTGTTTACCAGTTTTGGTTATTTCGAAACCAAAGCTGAGCACGAACAAGCCATTCATTCTGTAGCAGAAGCCATGAAAGATCATGGAGTTTTTGTCCTGGATTTTCTCAATCCCTATACCGTTATTAATCACTTAACACCGATTGAAGAAAAGCAAATTGAGGGAATCAATTTTCATATTTCCAAAGATGTGAGTGATGACGATTATATATTGAAAGACATCCGGTTTACAGATGAAGGTGAAGATTATCACTTTCAAGAAAGAGTCAAGGCACTAAGACGTGTTGATTTCCTTGAATATTTTGAAAAATCTGGACTAAAGGTGATCGATATTTTTGGTGATTATGAACTCAATTCCTACCTAGCTGAGAAATCCGAAAGGATGATCTTTGTGGTTTCAAAATAATTTCAGTTCCACAGTTCTTCCTATGCAAAATTCAGTTTTAAATACCATCTAATTAAAACTACAAATAAGGTAAATATAACTTATTTGAATTACCTTCGTATAAAGACTACAATTTAGTTAAAATACTATTATGGGTAAATATAATTTAGGTGAGTTCGAAGAAATAGTACTTCTGACAGTCGCTATACTCAAAGATGAGGCTTATGGGGTGGCAATAATTGATGAAATGGAAAGTCGGTTGAAGCGATCAGTGAGTATTGGTGCTTTGCAAACGGTTCTTAGAAGACTTGAAAAGAAAGGGTTCCTTTCTTCTGAATTTGGGGAAGCTACAAAGGTCAGGGGTGGCAAACGCAAGCGCTTCTTTACTGTAACCGCTTATGGCAAAAAAGTATTAACTGAAACCAAAGAGCAACGCATGGGGCTTTGGAATGCTGTTCCTGAGTTTACATTCAGTTTACTTAAATGAACAACAAAATAAACTTATCCCCTCCCAAATGGGCCTTGCGCTTTTTCCGCTGGTATTGCCATCGGGATTTTGTGGAGGACATTGAAGGGGATCTATTGGAAAGATTTGAAAAAAGAAACAATGAAAATGGAATTAGGTCGGCCAAAAGGCAATTTTCATTGGAAGTAATCCGGCTGTTTAGGCCGGGCATAATAAGGTCATTTGAAGGTCATACTCAACTTAACAACTACGACATGTTTAAAAATTATTTCAAAATAGGTTATCGAAACCTATTCAAAAATTCTGTCCATTCATTCATTAATATTTCCAGTTTAGCCATCGGTATCGCAGCCTGCATGGCCATCTACCTATTTATCGAAAACGAACGAAGTTTTGATCAGTTCCACAGTAAGAAATCACAGATCTATCGATTAGATGAAATTCAAAATTTTAGTGGAACTAAAGAACAAAATGTTGCCCTTTCAATGCCAGGAATGGGGCCTGCTATGCTCAATGATTTTCCTGAAATAGTAAACTACACCAGATTTAGGAGTCGAGGAGAAAATCTCTTTACTAAGGATGAAACACGTCTAACCGTAAAAAAAACTTTCTTAGTAGACAGTACTTTCTTAGAAATTTTTGATTTCCCGCTATTAGTAGGCGATCGCAAACATGCCTTAGATGAACCCAATAACATTCTACTTACAGAGGAGACTGCTCTTAAATTTTATAACAGTGCTGAAGAAGCACTTGATAATACCATAAGTATAGATGATGAGCTCTATAAAATCACTGGGGTACTTGCGGATGTTCCAGAAACTTCTCATTTACAATTTGACGCTTTAATTTCACTGACAACTATTACTAGGACAGAACCTGATTTCAACAATCGCTGGGGTTCCAATTCTTTGAATACCTATTTGCTATTAGAAAACAATGTTGACATTACCGCATTGGAAAGCAAATTTGATGATTTCATGATACGTCATATGGAAGATCCTGATATTGTAAACTATATCAACTTGTTTCTTCAACCCCTAACGGAAGTCCATCTTGGATCGACAGATATAGAACATGACTATAATAATTATAGAAAGTTCAACGGCAAATATTTAGAGGTCTTTATGCTTGTTGGTATTTTCATATTGATTATCGCAAGTGTGAATTTTATGAATTTAACTACTGCGAGAGCTTCACAGCGATGGAGAGAAATTGGAGTCAGAAAGGTAGTAGGGGCTAAAAAAGGACAGCTCTTTAATCAATTCATCTTGGAATCAGTAATGCTTGCCATGTTAGCCATGCTCTTTGCATTAGCACTCAATTTATTTCTGATGCCTTTTCTCAATAACCTTATGGGGAGGCATTTATCTATGATGTACTTTGTTGATCATCCCCTATCTATTGGGTTGATCCTGATTGCAACATTTGGTTTAGGAGTTCTGGCCGGCCTCTATCCATCACTTTACATGACTTCATTTCAAGTGGTAAAAGCCCTAAAAGGAAATGTGAGTTCTGGAAGAAAATCTATTTTAAAAAGTGGGTTAGTTGTTTTACAATTTGGATTAGCCTCAGCAATGATTGTAGGAACTCTCGTGGTGGTTGATCAGCTAAATTTTATGAAGAACAAAGATATTGGTTTTGATACGCATCAAATGATGTTGATCAAAATGAATGATCAGGCAAACGATAAGTTTGAAGTATTAAAAACCGAGCTTTCTAAAAGTCAATATGTAAAAGGGGTGACTGCCTCAGGCCAAAGGATTGGTAACAATTTTCATCAATGGGGCTTCAAAGTAAGAATGGATACTGGATTCTTTAATATGGCTTCATCTAATGTTTTTGTAGATTATGATTATTTAGAAGTATATGGAATAAAGCTTAAAGAAGGGCGTAGTTTTTCCAAAAAATTCAGTACCGATGACGGTCTGGCTTTTATCATTAACGAGTCACTGGCTAAAGAACTGGGCATAAAAAAGCCTATTGGCACAGTAGCAGGTCATAGTTGGTATCCCGATGATTCACTTGGAACAATTATAGGAGTTACTGAAGATTTCAATTTTAACTCTTTACATCATAAGGTTAATACACTGGCAATGGTGGTTCATTCAGAATGGGGCTACGATGAAATGTCAGTAAAAATAGCGGGTGATAATATTCCCGCAGCCATTGCAGAGGTGAAAGACATCTGGGAGAAAAACATCATCGACTGGCCATTTGAATATTCATTCTTAGATCAGCATTTTGAAAAATTGTATGAATCTGATCGGCAAATGAGTGCAATAGTAACCGTAATGACTGTACTAGCCATACTAATTGCATGTATGGGTATGTTTGGCCTAGCTTCTCTATCTACAGAACGAAAAACTAAAGAGGTGGGTATAAGAAAGGTATTAGGGGCATCTTTTGGTCAAATCATCTATTTGCTGTCCAAAAATTTTATTACGCTAATACTGATTGCTTTTATAATAGTAACTCCCATTACTTATTATATTCTAGACAATTGGCTGATGAATTTTGCCTTTCATGTTGATATCAATCTTCTCATATTTCTTGTTGGTGGATTACTAACGTTGGCTATTGCCCTGATTACCATCGGTTATCACACTATCAAAGCTTCGGTTAGCAACCCCGTAAAGGCTTTGAAATATGAGTAGATAATATCAATAATTGACTCTCATTTAAGTCAATAATTGGAGGTAAATGTAGAATAGCACTAGGCCAAAACCGGCACCAAAAGCAGCATAACGCTGCTTTCTTTTCATAATGTTGTCATTGGTCTTAGAATGAGTGGATATCAAATTGATTAAAAGTAATAATTGAATAAAACTGTTCACATAATAAACTGTATACTCCAAATAGGTAGGGTAATAATATCTAAATGGAACAGTGTAAAAAAGCGAGTAAAACACTAAGGATAACATCAATCCAAAGACCATCATTTCTACTCTTTTAGATTTGGCTTCTCGCTGTTCACGTGCCGCCTGCCTCATTTTTGATGATATATTAAGTATTCTTATCAAATGAAAAGTGAAATAAATCAACAAAAGATTAATAAGTACCTGAACCCAAAGGTGAACTCTTGTTGAACTGAGCAACACACTATAAAGTGAATGATTGACATAGACCATATAGCCTGCCATGAGTATGGATACAAGTTGGCCAACAATCAATGAATACGCCAACAATAATTTATTTTTCAAAATGATACAGTTTTCAGTTTAACTGTAAAGTTGGCTTTTTTTATAATAACACATTATTTAAATGTCAATCAAAAAGGACTTAGGATAAATGCAACACTGTTGTATATTTGCATTTTACTTTTTGATCCCCATGTACTTCAGCATCGCTATCCTTTTTCTAAGTGCCTTATTATCAGGCTTATTGGTATTCGCAATTCCCAATATCGAAAAGCGAAATTACAAGCTAATATTGGTCTTCGCAGGTTCCTACCTGTTTGCTATTACCATCATTCACATCATGCCTGAGTTATATTCTCATGCAAAGAATCCGGCAACAATAGGTTTATATGTTTTGTTGGGCTTCTTTTTACAGCAGGTTTTAGAATATTTTACATCTGGTGCTGAACACGGACATATTCATCAGCATGAAGGCCATCACCAACATGGTAAGTCATCGGCCATTATGGTTTTAATTGGTATGTCTGTTCACGCATTATTAGAGGGTAGTCTTCTTGCCCATCCAGGAGTAATACATGCCGATCATGAATCAAACGGACTATTATTAGGCATAGTATTACACAAAGCTCCCGCAGCATTTGCGCTTATGTCTATTATTATATGTCAATTAAAAAATAAAAAATTAGCTGTAATATTCCTTATCTTCTTTGCTTTGGCCTCTCCTATGGGTTTGTTGGTAGGAAATTATTATGTCAATAATAGCACGCTACCAAATGAGCTTTTCACCATCCTATTCGCTGTCGTAAGTGGCAATTTTCTCTATATTTCTACTACCATAGTCTTTGAAAGTAGCGATGACCATAACTTTAATGCTTATAAGTTAGGTATTGCCCTTTTTGGAGCATTAATAGCGGTAAGTGCTGAATTCTGGTTTTGATAATTGGTTGTATCAGTTAGTTAATCATAAACTACTCTTTCCACCTTATTTTTAATAGGCGGGATTGTCTGTAAATAGGCAAAAATCGCTTCCGCTTCTTTATCAGTTAAATGTACAAATGGCACCATAGGATATTGTAGGCCTGGCTGTCCGTCAACAAGTCCATACCTTACTGCTCTTGTAAATTTTTCTTTAGTCCAAAGACCAATACCTGTTTCTTGATCTGGAGTTAGGTTGCTCGTCAATACAATCTGGCCATTAAGATTCAATGGTTTATTGCCACCGCCAAAAAACCCTTCACTTTTTTCTGGTTCAAGAAAATTATTGGTTTTAAAATCGGCAGAGTGACAGGAATAACATTCGAAGTTAAGGGCTAGATATTTTCCTAACTTAACCTGATCGGAAGTATCGGGCATTGGTATGGGTTCGGTAGGAAATGGCAACGGTTTAAAAGCCACCATACATAAAAATTTTGTTAGTACAGAAGGCTCACAAGGTTGATCAGGGGTAGCATCAGCTATCACCATTTTATCATCAGAGTTTAAAAATGATATGATAGCATTGATATCTTCATCTGCCATTAGCGGTAATTTGGCCATGTAGGGCGGTGCATATTGTCCATCTTTTTTGATCCCCGTTCTCAACAAATAGACTATTTCACTATTCTTCCAATTACCGATACCATAAGTTTTGTCTTGGGTGATATTAGCAGAGTATATTTTCCCAAATTCTGGAGGAGCATCCTTCATTCTTACTCCAGTAAGCTTCCCTGTTTCTCTGTTTAAGTGACAGTTTGCACATAACGAAAGTATTAATTTTTTACCCCTTTGTATTGACTCAGGACTACTATTCACCTGATAGCTTATTTTTTCTGGTGTGTAAATGGGAATGCCCCTAAAATTGACAAACAACAAGAACACCACCGCTATACACAGAATAACCACTATAGCTATTCCAATAATTTTAATGCCTTTTTTCATTCGGTTTAAAATAAAAGTGAGACCATTTTAAGTCATACAATTTAGTGAAAATTGGGAATTTTAAAAGGCCTTGGATATCCGTATCGCTTATTTTTTTTAGATTATAATGGACATTAACTGAGTAGAATATAATCCCAATTGCTGTTTATGATCCTATACCTTAAATTAGAGATTATACAAACCCAGAAGACATGAGCGATAGAATTCATACCCTTAGCGGATATATTCATGAATATCAAAGAAGTGTAAACGACCCCGAAGAGTTTTGGGCTAGAATAGCAGACTCATTTCATTGGCAAAAAAGATGGGACAAGGTGGTAGAATGGGATTTTGACAAGCCTGATGTCAAGTGGTTTACCAACGCAAAACTTAATATCACAGAAAATATATTTGAACGGCATCTTTACACCCTTGGTGATAAGCCTGCCATCATTTGGGAGCCTAATGACCCTAAGGAGGAAAACAGGATCATCACTTATAAGGAGCTCCACCAAATGGTGAACCAATTCGCCAATGCGATGAAAGCCAATGGGGTGGCTAAAGGAGATCGGGTAATTATTTATATGCCTATGGTGCCGGAAGCCGCTGTCGCCATGCTAGCTTGTGCTCGTATTGGTGCAGTACACTCCATTGTATTTGCTGGATTCTCTTCCTCCGCCTTAGCTGATCGGATCAATGACTGTACTGCAAAAATGGTATTGACCTCAGATGGAAACTACCGTGGCGCCAAAACCATTCCTGTAAAGGCGGTAGTAGATGAAGCATTGGAAAAAACAACTACCGTTGAAAAAGTGATTGTCTATCAAAGGACGAAAGAAGAAGTGACCATGATAGCTGGTCGTGATGTTTGGTGGCATGATGTTATTGCCGACCAATCCCAAGAAAACAAAGCGGAAGTAATGGATACAGAAGATATGCTCTTTGTATTGTATACTTCTGGATCAACAGGTAAGCCAAAAGGTGTTGTCCATACTTGTGGCGGCTACATGGTTTATACAAAATATACATTTGAAAATGTGTTTCAGTACAGCCCAGGTGATATCTATTGGTGTACTGCTGATGTGGGCTGGATCACCGGCCACTCCTATATTGTTTATGGCCCATTGTTGGCCGGTGCAACCACCCTTATGTTTGAAGGAGTTCCAACCTTCCCAGATGCCGGACGTTTTTGGGCTATTATAGACAAATATAAGGTCAATCAATTTTATACAGCACCCACAGCCATAAGAGCATTACAGGCCTACGGTACTGAGCCAATTGCTCCATACAAACTCGATTCATTAAAAGTAATTGGGTCAGTGGGTGAGCCAATAAATGAAGAAGCATGGCATTGGTATCATTCTCATGTTGGTAAAGGCAAATGCCCAGTAGTAGATACTTGGTGGCAAACAGAAACAGGCGGAATTATGATTTCTCCTATAGCTGGTGTAACTCCTACAAAACCATCTTATGCCACATTGCCACTTCCTGGTGTTCAGCCAGTAATTGTAGACGCGGAAGGCAATGAGCTTAAAGGCAATAGCATAGAAGGTAATTTATGCATCAAATACCCGTGGCCGGGAATGATCAGAACCACCTATGGTGATCATGAACGCTGTAAGCTGACCTATTTTTCTACCTATAAAGGGATGTACTTTACAGGTGATGGAGCCAAACGAGATGAGGACGGTTACTACAGAATATTAGGCCGTGTGGATGATGTTATGAATATTTCCGGCCATAGAATGGGAACGGCAGAAGTTGAAAATGCCATCAATGAACACCCAAAAGTTATCGAATCAGCCGTAGTTGGTTTCCCTCATGATATTAAAGGACAAGGTATTTATGCTTATGTAATATGCGATATGGAAGGCCGATCAGAAGACAATCTAATTGCTGAAATCCGTGAAACTGTCAATAAAATCATTGGCCCAATAGCTAAACCTGATAAAATTCAGATAGTGCCAGGGCTACCAAAAACACGTTCTGGAAAAATAATGCGTAGAATTTTGAGAAAAATTGCTTCTAAGGATACAGAGAATATGGGCGACATATCCACCTTACTTAATCCAGAAGTAGTAGAGGACATTATGAAAAATGCGAAGTAGATCGCACAAAATGAGATAACGAAAAATATTCATATTAGAGCCTCCCCGGATTTATTCCGGGGTCTCTTGGCCGAAGGGATGCCTGCTTTATCCAAAGTCAGGCCGGAATAAATCCGGAAAAATACTTATTAATTATACATCATCGGTAGGAAAGAAAGCGATCCCAATGTTTTGAAGTATGAGTTCCTAACCCATTTTTTATTCATTTCTTCATGTTTTGAGGCCAAAAAACGAAGTGATAGTATAGCCTTTTGTCAGCCACAAATAATAATTCACTATATTGTTTTTAAATTATCAATATCTATGAAACAGTTTAAAATATTAGCAGCTATTCTCTTGTTGGCATCGTGTATGCCAAAACAAGAAAAAGTGGAGGAAACCACACATTTAGGTGTAATAAACTATCGATATACCATTTCAGATGCAGCCAAATCTGATTATGAAAAAGGCCTTCTACTCCTACATAGTTTTGAATATGACGATGCTAAAGAGGCTTTCATAGCAGCTGAAAAAGAAGATTCTACTGAAATAATGGCTTATTGGGGTGAGGCGATGGCCAATTACAAAGCCCTCTGGGGTTTGCAAGACGTCCCAGCCGGTAGGGAAGTAATGGCCAAGATCGGGGCTACAAAAGATGAAAGGCTTGGGAATATTTCTGATGAGTTAGAGAAGGACTTCTGGGAAGGTATTGAAATACTTTATGGCGAAGGCGAGTTGAAAGAAAGGAACAGCAAATATGCAGACCATATGAAAACCCTTTATGATAAATACCCTCATGACCAGGAAATAGCGGCCTTTTACGCCTTAGGTTTGATGTGGGCAGATTATGATAATCAAGATAATTTAAACAAATCAGCTGAAGTAGTTGCTGGGATTATCAAAGAAAATCCAACCCATCCAGGTGCATTGCACTATATGATTCATGCCAATGATGACCCTGAATATGCAAAAGTGGCTATTAATGCAGCCAATAAATATGCAAAAGTGGCTCCTGATGCTACTCATGCGCTACATATGCCCTCACACATCTATGTAGCACTCGGTATGTGGAATGAAGCAGTAAGTTCGAATGAAGCTTCGTATGCAGCAAGTTTGAAAAGGATGGAACAAAAAGGACTTAGTGGCAAAGCACGGGGCTATCATTCCATGGCCTGGCTTCACTATGGTTATTTACAGCAAGGTCGTTATGACAAGGCCGAAGAGCTATTGAGAGAAATGATCAGTTATCATTTGGACTCAACGGCCTCTTTATCTTACACGTTGACCATGCAAAATGAACAACGAATCGAATCAGGAAAATGGATCGAAGGTGTTGAACCAATAGATGTTAATTACAATAACTTGGGGCTGAGCGATAAATCGGCCAAACATTTTTTCAACAGCCTAATGGCTTTTGACAAAGGTGATGTTCAGGGCATTAAAACTGAAATCAGTACATTAAAAGACCATGTAGCAACGGCTGAGCTAATTGTAACCGAAGATGGAATAACGCTTTGCAGTAGTGGCCCAACAAGATATGCACCTAGTAAGACTAGTATAATGCGTTCTAATGTGGTGATAAATCAAATGGAAGCGTTAAAGGCCATGTTGGAAAACAATGACCAGTTAGTAGAAGATTACTTGTTAAAGGCCATAAAATTGGAAGATGAATCAGGTTATGATTCTGGCCCTCCCTTTATCGCTTATCCATCCTACGAACAATATGGCGATTGGCTCTTGACTAAAAACAGGCCTGAAGAGGCTTTAGCACAATTCAATAATAGTTTGATAAAAAGAACGAACAGAGCCAAGGCACTTAGAGGAAAAATTCAAGCTTTAACTATGCTAAACAGAATAGAGGAAGCTAAAGAAGTACAGCAAATACTCGATATCTTTTCTGAAAAGAATTTAATAGCACGAATGTAATAACGGCCTCGCAACCGAGGCCATTATTACATTCGCTAATTATTATTTGACTGATACAAATTGTTGTTGCTCGGTACTGCCTACCATAGCTGTGGTTGACGACTTACCTTGTTGTACAATGTTTTGAATTTCATCAAAATACTGCGTCCCTACGAAAGTTTGATGCTTTACCGCCTTATATCCATCATTTTGAAGAGCAAATTCTTTTTCCTGTAACTCGCTATATCCTGCCATACCTCGTTCTTTGTAAGCTTTTGACAACTCGAACATAGAAGTGTTTAAAGCGTGAAACCCAGCTAAAGTTATAAATTGAAATTTATATCCCATTTCGGCCAAATTTTCTCTAAACGTTTCCATCTCCCTTACAGATAATTTTGCTGCCCAATTAAATGAGGGTGAACAGTTATATGCAAGCATTTGCTCGGGATACTTTTCTTGAATAGCTTGTGCAAATTCTTTTGCAAATCCTAGGTCAGGATTTGAAGTTTCCATCCAAATCAAATCTGCATATGGTGCATAACTCAAGCCTCTATCTATTCCCTGAGCTAAGCCATTTTTTACTTTAAAAAAACCTTCACCACTCCGTTCTCCAGTTAGAAATTTTTCATCCCTCGGATCAATATCAGAGGTAATAAGATTTGCCGCCTCGGCATCAGTACGCGCCACCAAGATTGTTGGCACATCAAGTACATCTGCCGCTAATCTTGCAGCCACTAATTTATTAATCGCTTCCTGAGTTGGTACCAGTACTTTACCCCCTAGGTGTCCACATTTTTTTGCTGACGATAACTGATCTTCAAAATGAACACCAGCCGCCCCTGATTCTATCATCGCTTTCATCAGTTCGTAGGCATTCAAATTTCCGCCAAAACCCGCCTCTGCATCAGCCACAATGGGCACCATCCAGTCGATTTCTGTTTCTCCTGTTACACTTTGAATTTGATCCCTTCTCATCAAAGCATTGTTGATTCTTTTTACCACATTAGGTACCGAATCAGCAGGATAAAGTGACTGATCAGGATACATATTACCGGAAAGGTTGGCATCAGCGGCAACTTGCCAGCCACTAAGGTAAATGGCATCTAGACCTGCCGTTACTTCTTGAATAGCTTGATTACCTGTAAGTGCTCCGAGTCCCGCCACAAATTTTTGTTCATTTAGCTTTTCCCAAAGTTTTTCAGCTCCCAAACGGGCAAATGTATGTTCAACAAGAACCGATCCTCGCAGTTTTACCACATCTTCTGGTGAATAAGGACGCGTTACATTTTTCCATCTTGAATTGGTCATCCAATCGTTGTACAATTTCTCTATTTGGTCTACTTTGCTCATGGTTGTTAGTCGATTAATTGATACGCATTTAGTGTTAAAAATTCCTTGAAGTCCTTGTTCAAAACCAGCTCATCAAAAAGTTGAATAGCTAAATCAAATTTTCCATTTTGATATTTATCTGGTCCTACATAAGCTTTCATTTTTTCAATCTCTTCCTTCTTTAGTGTTTCGTATAGTTCTGAATCTATCACCCTACCATCATCAAGTTGGGCTCCATCTTTGATCCATTGCCATAGCTGTGTTCTCGAAATCTCGGCTGTTGCTGCATCTTCCATGAGGTTATATAAAGCGGCAGCCCCATTCCCACGCAGCCAACTCTCCATGTACAAAATCCCTACATTGATGTTTGTTCTCAACCCCTGTTCGGTAATCGTACCCAACGGCACTTCTAACAATTTCTTTTCTGAAATATGAACATCCGTACGTTTATTGTCAATTTGATTAGCATTAGGCATGAATTCGTTAAATGCGTCTTCGGCAATTTTTACCAAACCAGGATGTGCCACCCATGTGCCATCATGACCTGCTTTAACTTCTCTTATTTTATCGTCTTTAACTTTTTGTATAGCTATTTCATTAGCCGCTGGATCCGATTTGATTGGTATTTGGGCTGCCATTCCCCCAATAGCATGGACACCTCGTTTATGACAAGCTTGTATAACTGCCAGTGAGTAGGCCTTCATAAATGGGACGGTCATGGTTATCTGAGACCTATCAGGCATTACAAAACCTTTACAATTTCGAAATTTCTTAATAAAAGAAAAGATGTAATCCCATCTCCCACAATTAAGCCCGGCACTGTGTTCTCTTAGTTCATATAAAATTTCATGGAGTTGAAAGCTTGCAAGAATAGTTTCAATGAGTACAGTGGCTTTAATAGAACCTTGAGGAATATCTAGGTATTCCTGTGAAAACTTAAATACCTCATTCCACAACCTTGCTTCTTTATGATCTTCAAGTTTTGGTAGATAAAAATAAGGTCCACTTCCTTTATGTAGTAGCTTTTTGGAGTTGTGGAAAAAGTATAATCCAAAATCAACTAAACTACCACTCATTGGTTCATTATCAACTAAAATGTGCTTTTCTTCTAAATGCCAGCCTCTTGGGCGGACAAATAAAACGGCCTTTTTATCTCCCAATTCATATTTCTTACCAGTTGTCGGATTCTGATAAGATATAGTCTCATTGACGGCATCTCTCAAATTTATTTGCCCTTGTATCGTATTTTCCCAGTTTGGCGTATTACTATCTTCAAAATCGGCCATGAAAACTTTAGCTCCAGAATTGAGCGCATTGATAATCATTTTACGTTCTACCGGACCTGTGATTTCCACCCTTCTATCTAATAAATCTTTTGGCAGTGGTGCCACCTGCCAATCTTCCTCTCGAATTGAGGCCGTTTCTTTTCTGAAAATGGGTAGCCTCCCGTTGTTAATATCTCTTTGCACAACTTCTCTGCCCTTCAATAAGTCAATTCTACTTTTGTTAAAGTGAATGTGCAGTTCCTTTAAAAACTGTAATGCCTGTGGGGTAAGGATTTCCGAAAAGTGATCTGATACCCCTTTAGTAACCTTTATTGTCTTTTTATACACTGTATTTTCAACTGTTTCAATCATAGTAATTAAGTGTTTATGAAATCAAACTTGACGCAACATAAGCATATTTTCTTTATTAGCGAAATTTCGCTGGAAGATATTTTACACAAATATTAGATATCTTTGTTTATATGATAAGCAGCAACTTTTCACTTAAACACATTCTTGGATTGAAAGTCAGGGATTTGAGAATGGCAAAAAATCTTTCCTTTCAGGAATTATCACAGAAAACGGGTCTTTCAATATCCTATTTAAGTGAAATTGAAAAGGGAAAGAAGTATCCCAAGGGAGATAAAATTATATTGCTCGCACAGGCATTGAGTGTAAATTATGACTACCTGGTTTCTCTTAAGGTTTCCAAGAAATTAGAGCCCATCATAAATTTGTTGCAATCAGATTTTTTCAGAGAATTTCCCTTGGATATTTTTGGACTGGACCCTCAAAAAGTGATTGAATTATTATCCACTGCCCCTGAAAAAGTTAATGCCTTCATCACTTCCATAGTGACTATCGCTCGTAATTATGAGATGCGCGGGGAGTATTTCTATTTCGCTGCGTTGCGGTCATATCAGGAATTGAATGATAATTATTTACCAGAAATTGAAGTTGGGGTCAGCCATTTCAGAGAACAACACCCTTCTTTGGGTAGTCTTCCCTTATCAGCAGTTGAATTGGAAAACATACTAAAATCAGAATATGGCATTTCTGTGGATCGTGAGCGCTTAATGAACTATAATGTGCTACGTGATTTAAGGTCACTTTATATAAAGAAAGAAAAGAAACTATTATTAAATAATGGACTTACCAGTGCTCAGGAATCATTTTTGTTAGGAAGAGAACTTGCTTACCATTACTTTGACAATGAATATCGCCCTTATGAAACTCCTCTTGAACAAACCAATAGTTTCGAAGTAATATTAAATAATTACAAGGCTTCTTACTTTTCTGCTGCATTGTTATTACCAGAAATTGAAGTTATAAAAGATATAAGAAAAGTGGCGAATTCAAAGCTATGGAACGAGGAGTTAATGGCTGAGTTGATTCAAAAATATAATGCTACTCCTGAAATGCTCATGCAGCGATTGACAAATATATTGCCGAAACATTTCGGAATCAAAAATCTCTTTTTCCTCCGTTTTGTTGGTACCGATAATTTCTCGCAGTTTGATCTTACTAAAGAAATGCATCTTGCCAGAGCACATAGTCCACATGCAAATGGATTAAATGAGCATTATTGCAGAAGGTGGTTGGCTATTAGAATGATTAAACAACTACGAAGTGCTACCAAATTAACAGATGAAAACCAGCTCCTTGTTGGCTCCCAAATTTCTAAGTATTATGGTACTACAGATGAATACTTATGCCTTTCTTTGGCTTTCCCAAATATCTCCAACCCCGTTGAAAGCATCAGTTTAACTATTGGATTTTTTATCGATAATAATCTGAGAAAGAATATCAATTTCATCGATGATACTTCGATTAAATCAAGAATAGTAAATACTACTTGTGAGCGATGCGGTTGGACTGAATGTGAAGATCGAATTGCCCCTCCAATACAAGTAGAGAAAGAAAAGAATCAACAAGAGATGCGTAAAGCAATCGAAATGATTAACGAAGAAAATAAGTGAAATCATCAGTGAAAAACTAATGATTTCATTTATTGAATTATATTCCGCTCAATATATTATTAAAAGTAGAACTAGGTCGCATGGCATTAATAGTTTTATTTTCATCTGGTAAATAATAACCCCCCATATCAACTGGTTTCCCTTGTGCCGAAATCAATTCATCATTTATTTTTGATTCGTTTGTTTCAAGCTCTTTGGCCACATCTTTAAACTTTGACTGAAGTTCTTTGTCCTGTGACTGAGCTGCCAACGCCTGAGCCCAATAGAGTGCCAAGTAAAAATGACTTCCTCGGTTATCCAATTCGTTTACTTTTCTAGATGGTGATTTGTTCTCATCTAAAAATTTACCTGTAGCGATGTCAAGCGTATCAGCAAGTATTTTAGCATGTACATTTCCAGTTGTTTCTGAGAGGTGTTCCAATGATGCAGCAAGTGCGAGGAATTCACCCAAAGAGTCCCATCGAAGGTGACCCTCCTGTACAAATTGCTGAACGTGCTTTGGTGCGGAACCACCAGCACCCGTTTCAAATAGTCCTCCTCCACTCATCAATGGTACTATAGAAAGCATTTTAGCACTTGTACCTACTTCTAGAATTGGGAATAAATCGGTTAAGTAATCTCGTAATACGTTACCCGTGACAGATATCGTGTCTTTCCCAGCTTTCAATCTTTCCAACGTGAATTGGCAAGCTTCTTCGGGTGATAATATTCTTATATCCAAACCACTTGCATCATGATTTTTAAGGTATTTATTAACTTTTCCAATCAATTGTACATCGTGTGCTCTATTACTATCTAACCAAAAAACAGTAGGTGTGCCTGTGGCTCTTGCGCGAGAAACGGCCAGCTTTACCCAATCCTGAATTGGAGCATCTTTGGCCTGACACATTCTCCAAATATCTCCTTCTTCTACCTCATGTTGCATCAAAATATTTCCTGCATCATCTATAACCTTAACGGTACCTGCTGATGGCATTTCAAAGGTTTTATCATGTGAGCCATATTCTTCGGCTTTTTGAGCCATGAGTCCCACATTGGGTACCGTTCCCATGGTGGTAGGGTCAAATGCACCATTCTTTTTACAAAAGTCTATTACCACCTGATATAATCCCGCATAACTATAATCGGGTATCACCGCTTTGGTATCTTGAGTTTTCCCATTTCTATCCCACATTTTCCCAGATTCACGGATCATGGCAGGCATAGAAGCATCTATAATCACATCACTCGGCACATGTAAATTGGTTATACCATTGTCAGAATTAACCATCGCTAATTCCGGACCATTGGCATAACAGCCTTGGATATCGGCTTCTATTTCTTTGCGTTGTGATTCTGGTAAGTCGGCTATTTTGTCTAAAAGGTCGCCAAAACCGTTTTTAACATCTACTCCTAACTGATTGAGTAGGGCTCCGTGCTTTTTAAAAACTTCTTTAAAAAATACCTCAACAGCATGACCAAAAATAATCGGATCAGACACTTTCATCATAGTGGCCTTCATGTGTAAGGAGAACAATACCCCTTTTGCTTTGGCATCGGCTATCTGCTCTTCAAAAAATGACATAAGTGCCCTTTTGCTCATTATCGTAGCGTCAATCACTTCATCTTTCAATACAGCTGTTTTTTCTTTGAGTACAATAGTTTTATCACCTGATACCAGTTCAATTTTTACATTTCCTGCCTCTTTGATAAGAACTGATTTTTCGTTGGAGTAAAAATCACCACCATTCATGTGAGCTACATGTGTTTTTGAATCAGCAGACCAAGCACCCATTCTATGGGGATGCTTCCTAGCGTATTGTTTAACCGCTCCTGGTGCTCTTCTATCCGAATTTCCTTCTCTCAGCACAGGGTTTACCGCACTCCCTTTTATCTTATCATAACGTTTACGTGCCTCTTTTTCTGCGTCAGTTTTGGGGTCCTCGGGATATTCTGGAATATCATATCCTTTAGATTGTAATTCTTCTATCGCCTCTGACAATTGAGGTATAGAAGCACTGATATTTGGCAGTTTTATGATATTAGCTTCAGGAGTTTTAGCCAGTTCACCCAACTCTGTTAATGCATCGTCAAACTTTTGATTCTCCTTTAATTTTTCAGGGAAAACAGCAAGAATCCTTCCCGCCAATGAAATGTTCCGAGTTTCAATATTAATGCCGGCAGGCTTCGTAAATGATTCTATTATTGGAAGCAAAGACCTTGTGGCAAGTGCTGGTGCTTCATCAGTGACGGTATAAATTATCTTTGATTTTGTCATGTTTCCCATTTATCAATTAAGCAGTTTATTAGATGTCCTTCTTAAGAATGCGAATTTAACAAAAAGCAAGGTGCTTTTGAAGTCAACGCATAATTAAAGCTTAAAAGCAACACTCTGCATTTCTTATCGTTAGAAAAATAAATCATCAGTATCAAAGCCATGGTTAATCTTCTTGTGTTTCAACTCCTATTTAGTAGTTCGCTTTATTATCAACCACCAAATGTAGATGTGTGTTTGAGCGCAGAAGAAACAAAGCTTTATAATATCATTAATGACTATCGTAAAAAGAAAAAGTTAAAGATCATTCCTTATTCTGCAAAACTATCGATGGTGGCACAAGCGCATGCGAAAGATTTGGCAGATAATTATGAGTTTGATTTTAATAACAAGTGCAATCCACATAGCTGGTCAGATAAAGGGCCATGGACAGACTGTTGTTATACCAATGACCATAAACAAGCCAAATGTATGTGGGACAAGCCGAATGAAATAGCGGGATATGATAGCCCTGGTTATGAAATAGCTTATTATAGTTCGGCTGGTGCCAATGCGGAAGAAGGACTTTCCGGTTGGCAGAAAAGTCCAAGTCACGATCCATTACTTGTTAATTTAGGAATGTGGAAACAGGTAGAATGGAAAGGCATAGGTGTAGGTATCTACAAAGAATACGCGGTTGTTTGGTTTGGACAGATGGAAGACGAACAGAATCGAATAATTAATTGTGACTAGTTTTAGTTCTAAGTTCCAGGTTCTAAGTTCAAGATTTAATAATCCATTTTTAACAATAGGACTATTTGAACTTTGAATATTCAACTTAAAACTGTTTAATATTTCTCCTCCTCATTAGGAAAATCCTTTGCCTTCACATCTTCGATATAATGGCTAACGGCATCGGAGATAACATTATACAAATCAGCGTACCTACGTAAGAAGCGTGGTTTAAACTCTTTATTTATCCCTAACATATCCTGCATTACAAGCACTTGACCATCTACATCAGGCCCCGCACCAATCCCGATAATAGGAATGGATACTGTTTCTGCCACTTTCTTTGCCAGATGAGCGGGTATTTTTTCTAATACAATAGAAAAACAACCACATTCCTCCAACAATTTAGCATCTGAAATAAGTTTTTCAGCTTCCTCTTCCTCCTTTGCCCTGACAGTATAAGTGCCGAATTTAAAAATTGATTGCGGAGTTAAGCCCAAATGACCCATTACTGGTACGCCAGCACTTAAGATCCTTATTACGGATTCTTTTATCTCACTACCTCCTTCCATCTTTACTGCATGTGCCCCAGACTCCTTCATTATTCTAATAGTGGATCGTAAAGCTTCAGATGAATTTCCCTGATAAGAACCAAAAGGGAGATCAACTATTACAAATGCTCTTTCAACAGCCTTAACCACGGAGCTTGCATGATAGATCATTTGATCTAAAGTAATTGGTAACGTAGTTTCATTACCCGCCATCACATTTGAAGCAGAGTCACCTACTAACAATACATCAATTCCTGCTGCATCAAGTATTTTGGCCATTGAAAAGTCGTAAGCCGTAAGCATGGCAATCTTTTCACCACGGTTTTTCATTTCTTGCAATTGGTGCGTGGTAACCTTCTTTATATCTTTTTTATGTACTGACATGATGTTATTTATCTGTGTTTATCGCATTAGGTATGGTGATTATAAAGGTTGTTCCTTCTAATTCAACGCTTTCTACCTCTATGCTTGCATTTAACTTATCAATCACTTTTTTAACAATATACAACCCCAACCCAGAACCTACGCTTTTTATTGTCGCTCTATAAAACATATCAAAAATATGTGGAAGTTTAGATTCTTCAATACCCTCCCCATTGTCCTCGATGGTCAGTTTACATTCTTTTTCATCAACTAATGCTTCTATTTTTATAAAAGAGCTATCTCTTTCAAAACTCCTATATTTTATAGCATTAGAAATAACATTATTTAGGATAATCCTTAAACGTGTAGCGTCTGATCTAAAAGGTACTTTTTGATGTATTTTTGAAATAATCTGTAAATCTTTAGTGTCGGAGGCGTTATAATAACTCGAAATACTATTATTAATTTCCACCAATAAATTTAAATCTGAGTATTGATCATCAATCCGATCATTCCTAGAAATACTTAGAAGATCCATTACCAAATCGTCAAGGCGTTTGACACTACTTTCGATACGCTCAATGCATTGATCTCTGATCTTGGGGGAGTCTTCTAGCCTATATAAGTCTATCAGGCCAAGTACTGAACGCAGTGGGGAGCGCAAATCATGAGAGGCATGATATACAAAGCTATCCAGTTCAAAATTGACCCTTTCCAGTTCCAAAATATTCTTTTTCCGCTCAGTAATATCTACAATAACTGTCTCTAATATACCCTCCTCTTCATAATGTACAATATTAAAAGCAACCCAAATAGGCTGTCCATCGCCCCTAATAATTTCAAGTTCTATATTTTCAGCCTTACCGGATGTCTTTACTTTATCAAGTACAAATTCCCTATCCTTTGGAGTTTTATAGAAATCAAAAGTCGAAACCTCTTTTCCTTTGTCCACACCAAGTATTTCCCATAATTTAGCATTACTCTCTAGGATTTTACCTGTTTTAAAATCAGTATGAAACATTCCAACTAAGGAATTTTCGAAAAGCGATTTGTACTTTTCTTCGCTAATTTTAAGGTCTTGCGTAGATTTCCTGCGATCAGTTATATCTGTATGGGAGCCTGATATCCTTGTTACTTTACCATTATCATCTCGGATACATTTGGCTTTTGATAGGATCCAACGATAGGATCCGTTTACATGTCGAAGTCTAAATTCTTGTTGAAGTGTATCTTCACTACCTTTTACAAAATTCTTAAAATTATCAGTTGCTTCTTTGTAATCATCTGGGTGTAGTAATGACTCCCACAAACCTGCCATCTCTACTACTTCATCTTCATGAATTCCGAGCATGGTTTTCCAAGGTTTGGAGACGAAAGGTTTATTGGAAACAAAATCCCAGTCCCAAAGCCCATCATTAGCACCACTTGCAGCTGTCTCGTAGATATCGAGTTTGTTTTGCAATTGAGCTATCTCCTCTTTGAGATGGGCCACCTGATCGGCCATATTAAGGTCTTCTTCTTCCAAATCTAAATTATTTGCTGATTGTGGCATTCTACGATTGAAAAACAGGTGAAATATAATCCTAAGCCAGAAGTATTACAACTTAATTGCACTATAGAAGGTACACGGCCTTCTTTTTTCCCAATAGTTGTACTTCAACATGATCTTTAATTGTAGTAGCCAATTCATAGCCACTATATTGAATTGAAATCGGAAAATTTGGATGACTTCGGTTTACTAAAACAGCTGTTTCTATCTTCTTGATTTTTATATTGAGAAATGGTTTCAAACTATAGGCCATAGTTTTCCCTGTATTTGAAACATCGTCTATTAAAATTATCGATTTATTTTTCAGTTGACCTTCGTCACAGTCCATGGTGATACTACTTTGAGTAGGCGCCTGCTTATCCAATGTAATACCTACGAGTTTTATTGTAAACGGAGCAATTTTCTCGAGTTCATCTTTTAACAAATTAGCGAAGCTATATCCTTGTTGATAGATGCCCGCAAGAATAATTTCTTTTTCAAGGAAATTATTCTCGTAAATTTCAAAGGCTATTCTTTTAATCTTTTGAATAATCTGCTGATTGGTAAGTATTAAGCTTTTCTCGGCCATGGGCTAGGGTATTGGCATTATTTTACTGTCTTTAAAAGTAGACAATATCACCATAGATTGCATATTGTTTATCACATCAATATTACTCACTTTCTCAAGCATTAGCTTCTGATAGGCAGCAATATCACTCGCTACGACTTTAAGTATAAAATCTCCGGTACCAGTAACATGGTGACACTCTATAATCTCTTCTATATCGGCTATATTGGCTATAAACTTTTCAATATTAGTCTTATTATGACCCTTTAAAGCAACCATTACGAAAGTACTAACACCCAAACCAACAGTTTCAATATCGAGTTTGGCATGATAACTATTTATTACACCAGAAAGCTCCAGTTTTTTTACTCTTTCCAATGTTGGTGCTGGTGACAGGCCAATCTTGGTAGCTAGATTGGCATTCGTAATCTTCGCATTAGATTGAAGTATTTCGAGTATTTTACGATCTGTCTTATCTAATTTTACTTTATTTTTCATCAATGAACCAAATTTTATTTGGTGTAAAGATAAATATTAATGACCAACATCTTTTCTTCCTTTATTAATAGATTGTTATCAGTCGGACCTAATTATTAACTACAAATCGATACGTTTTTAATTGGCCGTCAATTGATAGCTTTAAAAAATATAGGCCTCCTTGTAGATTACTTAAATCTAATGAAAGCTGATTGGAACCCTCACTTATAGGTGCTTTCCATGTAGCAGATTGCGTCCCTTTCGAGCTGATGATTTCAACAGATATTTCGGTATCAGACGTAGAAATAACCTCCAAATTGATTCTGTCTTTTGTTGGGTTGGGATAGGGAGGTGCAAATATGAGTGAGTTGGCATTAAAAGTGACACATTTATTGTTATCCTCTTTGTTAACCTCTTCAATTTCTGTTAAAAACGAATTTACGCTGACACATATATATTCCAGTTTACGGTTATTAACTTTTAATTCCAGTTGTGTAGTAATTGTTTCTTCGGGATTTAATGCGACTTTGATCACTTCATGAACGTCAAGTTTTCCACCTAGATTGATCACAACGTCTAAAC
This sequence comes from Fulvivirga sp., assembly GCA_048268855.1. Classification (GTDB taxonomy): domain Bacteria; phylum Bacteroidota; class Bacteroidia; order Cytophagales; family Cyclobacteriaceae; genus Fulvivirga. The sequence goes on along the minus strand of JBLWUR010000001.1, from coordinate 551,752 downwards.
TATCTAACCGAATTGTCCCATTATTTTTAACAGTTATTGATAACATATCAGATTCTGCCGATGGTACAATTGAAAAATTTAGAAGTTGGATATCTAATAAAGGATCAAGCACTTCAATTCTCTGGGTTGTTGAATCACTACAATTAAAATCATTGATCACAACAAGTTGGACATCAAAACTTCCGAGGTTATTAAATGTATAGGTTGGGTTGAGATCCGTTGAAAATTCGCTTTCCTCAAAAGTCCAGTTGTAGGTAGATGCACCTTGTGACTTATTTGTAAAATCAACGATAAAAGGAGGCGCTCCAAATGAAAATGAGGTGCTAAACGCAGCTACAGGAACTGGGTTTACAGTTATTGTTTGTGCCGAACTATAGCTACATCCATTTTCTGTCTCAATCTCCAAAGTAACATTATAGTCGTCTGATCCAGAAAACTGGTGATCGATAGTTATTCCATTACCTAAAGACTCATTATCCAAAAACCATTCCCTCTGCAATATATTATCACCTGTTATGTCCGTGACATCTGAAAAGATAGCTATTTCATTAGCACAATCATTTTCGATTTCAAATAATATTGTGGGTTTAGGTGGAATCGTAGTTGTTTTTGTAATGGTAGAAGTGCAAAGATTTTGTGATTTTACAGTGAGGCTAAAGTCATAATCAAGGGCATTACTAAGTACTAATGTTGGATTTTGTTGGCTACTGAATGTCCCGCCCAAGCTCCACGACCAGTCAGTGATGCTCTCTCCTTCTACAGGAGTTGACTCGTCTGTGAATTGAATAGGAACATCAATACAAATTTTATCTAACGAGAAGTCCGCAACTGGTGCTTCTAGTACATTTACCACTTGCTCAATAGAATCTCTACATCCAAACGTGGTAGTGGTTACCAACTTAACGTTGAAATCTCCAGAAGTACCAAATTCATGTGCAGGATTTTGTTCATTTGAAATTGGTGTGCCGTCTTCAAATTGCCATTCCCAAGCGGCTAGGTTATCCAGTGTTACACTCGAAAGATCGGTAAATTGTGTCCCAAGGTTTTCACATGCAAGTTCGTTACTAAAACTAACGCTCGGTAAAGGGTGAATAGTAATAGGCGTGGTAGCATTTGTAACGCACCCATCAGAATTGGTAAGTGTAAGCGTGACATCATAAGTGCCATCTGTGGCAAACTCAAGAGCGGGGTTTTCAAGAGTCGAGGTAAACCCATTGCCAAAGTCCCAGGCAATGTCCGTTATTGTTCCCACTGAATTATTGGTGAATTGAACGGTTTCACCTGTACAGTTATCATCGAAGGAAAATTGGGGCAATGTTCCTTCTTTAATGTTCAGTAAATTTTTAGCTACTTCAACACTACAGCCCGGAATAGTAGTAATAAGTTTCAACTCCTTGGTACCACCAGAAGTAAATTGATATTTTAAATCGCGAGTAGTGGCAATACTCATACCATCCAATTGCCAATCATAACTCAACAGTCCATCAAAATTATCTGGAGTAGAATTTATAAAACTATATGGTTGATTAGTACAAAGATTTCCTCCTGGGATATTGAAATCCGGTACAGGTTCGTCATAAATAGTGATGTTTTGTTTTACAAAATTAGAACAGGTCCCATCTTGAACTTCTAGTGTAACTTCATAATCACCAGCCGAAGCATAAGTGTGCGATGGGTTTGAGACTGAGGCGGTGTTTGTGTCTCCAAAATCCCATAAATAGGATGTCAAAGTCTCATCACTGGGGACGAAATCAATTCCATTACTTATACAACTTGTCAAGTTTTGAAAATCGATTGAGGGAGCTATCGAATTGTTGACATTAATAATTTCAAAATGTTTATCCAATATCTGCCCATTTATATCTCTACTTGTAAGACCAATTTGGAAGGTTCCGTCTAATGGGTATTCCAAACCAGAAGGTTCAAAATCAGTAGAGAATTGTTCACTAAAAACACAAGAATTCAAAAAATCAAGCCTAACTAACTTACCACTAACTCGATCTGTTGAGAATGCTGCCACTTTTGATTCATGATTTACAATGCACAGTGAATATGTTTTTGAAAGTGCTGAAAGTGTTCCTAAATTATTAGTAATTGCTGTTGGTACGGACAAATCGCTCCCTAAATTTACTTTGTATAAGTTCCCATTCGTCATAACACTATGGATAATATACCCCCCATCGTCCTTTTCGACCCAACTACTTGTAGGGTCATCAGAGCCATAAATTGAACTACCAATTTCCTGAACTGTAGGCTCGCTAAAAGGTGATATACCAAATGAGAATAAATATGCTTTCCCACTGAACAAATTTTCTGAAACTCCATACCAATTATCGCATTCCTGAATCATGGAAATAGACGTTGTCCAACTTGAAGTCAAATTGGGAGTTGTGAAAAAATCTGGAGGTAATGGATTGTTGGTAATACTATTATTAAAATTCACAAAAGACATTGTACTGGGGCTAGTAAAATTAACCATAACCAATACAAGTGAATCATTAGTATAGACAAGGTCAAATTTAGAGCTTAAACCTCCGATATTCGATACGGCTAATTCAGCAGTTGGGGTATTTGATAATGTACTTCCAAAATTTAATCGAACAAGAGTTTTACTAACACCATTATGTACGAGTCCATACCAAAGGCCATCTTCTTTTATAATTTTTATTGGTTCCGGTCCATCGAGCAATCCTCCAACATTACCTAAGTTTACTTGAGTAGGAGAATTTTGGAAATCATCTCCAAAATCGAGTCTCACCAAGGCATTTGAAGTTCTACCTGTGGCAAACCCAAACCAATTCGACCCATCATAAATAATCTCAATGCCTCTATTTTCAGAGACCCCTGCAATAGTGCCAACATTTGTTGCTGTAGGTGTTGTTAATAAATCTCCTGGACAAAAATCCCATTCAAAACTAATTCCTGAGCTTAGATTTTGAAATTGTATAGATTGATTTATGCAGGCAGTATTGTCCACAATAAAATCAGCACATTGAGAATGAGCACTAAGCCCATTTAACAGTACTATTATAAAACAAAGTGCTCTCTTCATAATTACTTTAGCTTCAACCAAAAAAGATGCTATTTTTACAATTGTACTAAATATAAGATTAATGCTTCTAAAGGACTTTTTGGTAACTCCAATTTTTCTTTTAATAATATATTCTTTTGCCTTTATCACTAGAAAATATATTGCTGATAAATTTTCAAAAAGAATATTCCTTCCTGCGTTAACACTCAAGTTGATAAGTGCAATTCTTCTTGGAATTATTTACCAATTTTATTACCAAGGTGGAGATACGTTCTCCTACTTTAATGAAAGTCAGATTATCCATAAGGCCTTAACAACTGATTTTACTAATGGAGTATCTCTTCTGTTATCAAATGGGACATTTGACCCAGAAACATACCAATATTCAAGTCTATTAAGATGGTATAGATTTCCATCCGAATTTACTGTGGTCAAATTTGCTGCAGTATTTAGTGTAATTGGTTTTGGCACATATTCGACAATCGCTATTTTGTTTTCATTGTTTAGTTTTTGGGGACTTTGGTTAATGTATAATATATTTTGCAAAATCGACCCAAAATTGAAGTATTACTTTGCCATAGCAATATTTTTTATCCCATCGGTAGTATTTTGGGGCTCTGGTTTACTTAAGGACTCATTGATGATGGGTTGTTTAGGGCTACTTTTCTATGGTTTTTACAATCTGTTTATTAGTAGGACTAATATTATAAAGTCCTTAATCTACATCTTTATAGCATTTATAATTTTATATTATATAAGGATTTACATCCTTCTTGGATTCGTTCCCCCTGCACTTGTTTGGGTTTTCATGACAAACAATAAAAAAATACGGAACCCTATCATTCGTAGATTTATTGCCCCAATTTTCATAGCTCTTGGAGTCTTATTTGCCTATTTATTTGCTGTAAATATTACCGAAGGACATAGCAAATATGATCTAAGTAAAATCTCAGAACGCACTAAAATAAATGCTCAATATTTGTATCGTGTTAGTATTGCTCAGGATGGGTCTGCTTATTACCTTGAAGGTTTAGATGGTACCATTGAAAGCATGGTAAAAATAGCGCCTCAGGCCATTTTTGTTACCCTTTTCAGACCTTTGCTATGGGAAGCTCGAAACCCACTTATGCTAATATCAGCCATTGAATCCTTTGTATTTCTTGTCTTCACGGTGCTGGTTTTATTTAAAACTGGCCCAGTTCAAATAATAAAATTGATTTCAGCAAATCCGTTTTTGTTGTTCTCAATTATATTTACACTGGCATTGGCAGTTGCAATTGGCCTTAATAGCTTTAATTTCGGTACGTTGGTAAGGTACAAGATATCAATACTTCCTTTTTACTTTAGTTTTTTAGCAATCCTGTACTTCCACAGGAGAGCAAACATCATCAATGATGTCTAAATATTTATGTTTATTACTCAATAGTGAGTAATTTTTTTCAACCACTGCCCTTCCATTTTTACCTATCCTTTCTTGAAGTTTGTGGTCATTAACCAACTTCAATATTGCTGAAATCCACCCTTTATCTTCTCCAGGAGGAATAAGAAAACCAGACTTATTATTTTCAATAATCCTAAAATTCGCACCAATGGCGGTAGCGATAGTAGGTATGCCAAGAGCCATATATTGTAGTGCTTTTAAGCCACTTTTCCCATAGACCCATTCTTCATCTGGTAAAGGATATAATCCAATATCTATTTTTAATAAATCTTCCACTTCAGAAGATTCTTCCCATTTTTTAGATTCAATTTCAATTCCATTTATTTCAAAGTCAGGATCACCTATTACAAATAATTTAAAATCAATAATACTTTTTAGATTCAAAAGTACATCTTTCAACATGTAGAGGTATTTGGAAGTGCTATGACTGCCACTCCAACCCAATACGATTTGATTTTTTTTACCATACACCTTTTTTGCTATGTAAGTATCTGTGTTAATAGTCGATGAAATATCTGTAACTGATGTATTATATTTTTTAACGTGTTCATTCAAAGTAGGAGTACAAACAATAACATGTTTCGCCATTTTCATTAATGCTTTAGGTTTGTTCTTCCCTTTAATAAAATGAACAATGGAATTCGATTTACTGGTCGGACCTAAATATATTAAATCATCTATGTCATAAATAATCCGTGGGTTAAATTTGCTTATCAGCCACTCGAAAATTGGTGGGCCGAAGGGGGTAACCCAAAGATGAATGTAAACAATATCATATTTTGACGCTCTGAATAAATCCTTAGTACGTCTAATATATCCTAGTATTGTGTACCAAATCTTTAAGTGAATATTTCCTGGTTTATAAATAATGTCCCAAAAATTTTCGCTAATAAATGAGCTATTTACAACTTGATAACCCGCATCCTTAAAAAACGGATAATATTGCTCAAATTTCAATCTTTGACTTGGAGCTTTGTTATATGGATAGGGCGCTAATACAAGTATCTTCTTATGCATCTTTGTACAAATTATTGAGAATTTGTGATGTATATCGATAGCCAAATTTATTACGAACGAACTTTTTTCCGTTAGAACTTAAATTAGCTCGCATTTCTTTATCTTCTATCAAAGATTTCAAATATTTAACCATTATCTTGAAATCATATTTTTCCACCAGTATCCCAGATTGTTCATGCTCAAACATTTCTGATGTTCCTCCAACATTGGTTGCCATTAGTGGTAGGCCATAATACAACGCCTCCAAACTTACATTTGAGAAAGATTCAGAATCTGATAGATTTAATCCAATATCATGTTCTTTCATTATTTTTTCTACATCCGTTATTTTATTATTGAATTTGACCTGCTCTTGTACCCTCAGTTTATCAGCTAAAGTGATTAGTTTATTTTTGTACTCCTTATTCTTAGCAAGTCCAAAATCACCCCCATAAAAATTTAATTTTACATTGGCAAAACCTTCTTTTTTTAATAGTTCGAGAAGCCTCAATGCATGCTCATGACCTTTACCTTGAGTATAATTTGCTAAATATAGTAATCTAATATCCCTTTCATTTCTAATTTTGTACGGCTCATATTTTTCGTTATCAAGTATTTTATCATACACCACTACTACTTTGTTATGCGCTTTAAAGTAAAATGTATTTGCATTCGAAACCGCCAATAATACGTCAGTAAATTTTAAATGTAATTTGTGCCAAATTCTATAAATAAATTGGGGAAATGACTCTGGCATTCTTCTTATATGAGTATATAATTTGTACTTATTCCAAAATTTGCCAACTATGCCTATCATGTTATAAACATCATTTACATGAACTATATTGGCTTTGTATTTGTCAACTATTTTGGACAAATAATATGCGTTTTTAATTAGCAAAGGGAAGTATAACAAAATATCCAAAGGCCTCCTGCTTATCTCAATCATATTTATTTTATGACACTCAAATCCTCTTTCCTTTAATATTATGTCATTAGTACTTTTGGAAGGAATAATAAATACAAAATCAAACTCATTTTGTAAATCTTCAATATTTCTAAGTAATGAATTAAATGCACCGGTGGTGTCTAAACTATTATCCACCAAGATGATTAATTTTTTATTGGCCATAGTTAGTTAATTCAAATCTGATATAATCTGGGCGACTCTATGGCTCCAGGTATGACTTTTTATTACTTTCATATGACCTGATGATGCTATTTTTCTGCAGAGCGACTCATTGTTATGATAGAATTTGGCTTTATCAATACATTCCTCAACTGAATTATAATAAATCAAATCAATACCATCTTTAAAAGTGTCAAATGCTCGTTTCGGCTCCACAAATTGGATACCCCCACCAGCACCCAATATTTCGAAGAATCTTGGATTTACTCCAATTTGACTTTGTGGTTTATGAATGTTTAAATTGATAAGGCTTGAATTATACAATTCATTAATATAAATATGGCCAGCTTTTCGTGCGACAACATTTTTTCTCACCTTGGAGTTTGAACTTTTATAAAAATCACCGACCAATGCCATTGGTAATTCTTTGGCTATTCTAGTTACAAATTCTTCTCTGTTTGGTTTTCTCCCGCCAACAAATGATATCCGGTGCAATAACTGTCTTTGCAGTGGCATATATAAATTAGGGTCGTAAGCTACACTGAGGTTTTTAATCTCGATATTTAAATTTTGCTTGCAAAATTCAATATCTGAATACTCATATGAGTAAACATGATCAAATATAGGCAGCAGCATCTGAATTTCAGGAAACCTCATTATACTATCCAATACCCAAAGCACTTTGTGACCGGTATAATTATCAAACACATCAATATCTAGCGTGAGGCCTTTGATGACAACTACTAAGTCAATTTTTGATTCATTAAGTATGTTTTTTAACTGCTTATTATACTTGTCTCTGGAATTTTTAATAAAGAAATCTATTCCAAATTTATCCGGTAACACCCCATATTTTAACCAGTTTACGGTGTCTCCCTTCATATAAAATGGCCCTTCAAAGTTCAAAAAATGCAATTCAACCTCATGCCCTAGTGATTCGAAGGCACGTTTTATTGACATGTCATAATTATGGAAAATATTACCTGTTAGCAGAATTTTCATCCTATGTCAAAATGAGTATCCAAATTTTTTAATATCTAATGCGAAGTGTTCCTTTACTAAATCACGAGTTTCTTGATTATAGAAGGATTGATAATTGTCAAACTTACTGCTATTCAAATGTGGGATCGTTGATTTTATCCCTACTTTCTTACAGAAAAAATTGAATTCCTCATTGAAATTTTCGAATCTACCCACATGATCTACGATAATTTGGCCATTTTCATCTGTAAATTGTGAACTTAATCCATGGTTTAGAAAATCAACTTGTTGTTTTCTTACATGTAGCTTCCACTTCACAAATTCTTCAAAGGTCATTTTATTAACAATTGTATGATCTGTGGCCAATGTATTTTGTTGTCTATAAGAAAAATCAGATACCATCCATTCCCATGGATTTCTAATCATTGCAAATTTAAAATATGATTCATACTGACTGGGATCAATTTTTGATCTAAGTTCTAAAGCAGATTGTTCTTTTAGCAAGTGTATAGATGGAATTTCACCGAATACCTTTAAGCAAAATTGATGGAATCTATGTGACCATTGAAATTTAGTATATTTCTTAAAGGCTTTCGAAAAAGTAGTACCGCCCGTTCTATCCACATGAATATAAATGAATTTTTTAGAACTAGATATTAGCATAATAAGATTTCATTTTCCGATAGGGCGTCTTTACAATATTATGAAATCCCTCTACTTTAAATTCATTTTCAACTAAACTTGAGTGATAGATGGGTAATCTAGAAATAATATCTTTCTCCTTAGATACCAACCTGTCATCTAGACCAAGTAAATATTTATAATTACCTTGAATTGAAGCTTTAACAACATGTTCATTGCTAAGTCCATTTGGAAAGGCAATGGTTCTTACCGTCTTATTTAATCTCTTTTCAATCAACAATTTCGATTCAATTAATTCCACTCTGATATTTTCATTATCATTAATTGTGGTCAATACGTCATGCGTCATTGTGTGACATCCAATTTCAACATTGTTTCTGTCACATTCAACAATATCCTCCCATGTCATCATCTCTTCTAATTTATCTTCAAAAGGAAATTTTTCTCTAAAATCATCTAAAAATAATTCCCTCTCTATCTTAGGCATTCCTAATAAAACTAAAAAAATAGATTTAGAAAGTTTTAATATCTCTGCTTCGGTATTAAAACAGGAAAAATTTCCAATGGTGGTTGATATTGCAATCTTATGTGCTTTTGATTCTAAAATTGATTTGAAAATATTAAAATACTGTTGTGTCCAGATCTGTTCGCCAAACTCAGCACAATTATATACCACAGAGTGAACGCTTGGCATTTTCAGTTTGTGTAATTCAGGAAGGGCATTATCTATAAAATCCTTATATCCATCATCAAACGTTATAAGAAGCTTGGGTTTTCTTCCCCCTTTAGTATACAAGCTATCAAGTGTGATTACATCAAAATTTTTAGAAATATAAGTCAATAACTCAGCAAAAACTTGAGTTCCAATAGAAGGAAAAAAAATATCCCTTGTGTCATTAACACGATGAAAACAAATTACCGATGTAAGACCCGCTTTTGATTTGTAGTTATTTAGAATTTTTAGGCCCCCAAATGATTTTATTATATTTAATGCTGTAACTCTCAATATTAATAATTCAATAATTTATTATACGCTTCTTCGTTAAAGGGACTAAAAAATTCTAATGAGTTTCCTTTTACATTAACTCTTTCTGAAGTTTGGAGGTCATTTATAATTTCACTTGGGGTATCTACTAACTTTACTTGGGGGAGATCGAAAACATCATTTGATTCCGCATAATATTGCCTTTTTAAAATGTAAACCTTTAATCCCATCTGCAATGCAGTATATGTACATGTTGATTGTATTAAAACTAAAGCTTCAGATTTAAACAATAATTGATTAACTGTCATTTCATCATAAATCACTTTTATATTACCATATCTTTTCACGCCATTTTTAGCCGGTAGAATATGCTCTTTTTCACCCGGATGAAGTTTGAAATATATGGTATAATGTTCTAATTGTGGAGCCAGTTCAATAACAAAATTTAACAACTCCTTGAAAACAAACTTTCCTGATATAAAAGTAATTCCCTTTTTACGATTATTATTTCGCTTAGAAACCTCTACCGAAAACTCATCATTACCAATAACTTGAGCAGGAATATGTTTTGTTACTTTGTTATTCCAATAACTTCCAAATGTTAATAGAAGATCGGGTAGAGTATCAAGATTAGTCAAATCATCATCATTGTTATAGTTATAAAAAAAAGAAGCTGGGGTAATACTTCCATGCTGCATTTCAATGACTCTAATCTTTTGTGAATGAGCTTCTGAGATCATTGATTTGAGAGTGCCGTTTCTATTAAAAAAAATTATTTTTGGCTTTATACGTTTTAATATTCTCCTAAAGACAGTTCTTTCAGCTTCTTGTTCATTCAGTATCCTGGCGATTTTATTTGACCAGTTATAGTTCAAGTCAAATTCCTTGTTGAGTATAGTTTCAATATTCTTATACTCAAAATGGGTGTGATCTTTTTTGATCTTTTTTAATAGTTCTATAGAATGGAGGAAATACCTATTCTTATATTTATTTTTAGCCTGAAATTTAGCATTGCCAAAAGATTCTATAATATACTTATCTGCCTTGCAATAGTCATTAAGGTCTTTCATTACCGAGTCATAAGCCTTCCCATTTTGATCAATACTTCTTGACACATTCAAAAAAAGAACTGGTTTTCGCCTAGCTGTTAAAGTAAAACTCAATTCATTGTAAGCCAATTGGACAAGAAATTTAATTCTATTGTAAAAAGACGATTTTGACTCTAAATGTTCAGTAGATTTAAATATGTCTTTAATAATTAATAGCTGGTATAGTACATCATATCTTATGAAATCCCAATAGTATCGTTCTTTTGAATTCTTGATGGAAAATAAACTGTACTTCTTTTCTATTTCCAGAATCTTAGTTATTATTTCAATACTTGTAATCATAAAAATAGTATTAGCGAGAACAAGCAAATGTAACTGACTATAGCTATGCCAATAAATTTCCAAAATTCACTCGGTTTGTCAACTGATATCCACATTGCCATAGTCATTAATAAATAAGAAATAGATTTGGCAATAGCCACGCCTTGTGCTCCAAAAACCGGTGCCAGAAAATACATAGTGATAACGAATATCGTAAGGCCAGTAATCGCAATAAGCATGACGTACTTATTCCTATATAGTGAAACGTTATATGTAGATAAAAGTAAGTAAATGCCTTGCATGAACACAACTAGGATTAAATATCTGGCAATTGGAATCGCTGTCAAAAAATTAGAAGCAACTAAGATATTAAGAAATGGGGCTGCCAATATTATTGAAACCAAGGAACCTATGGCTAGAATTATTGCAATGGTACTAAATAAATTTTTTAAGCTTTTATAATCTTTGGTACTCGACCATTCAAATATCTTTGGTTCCACTGCTTTGTAAAAAGACATAAATGCCATAGTTATCATCCCAGCATATTGTGACCCGACATTATAATAACCAACTTCTTCTAACGACCTAAATTTCTCAAGAAATATGCGATCGAACGTATCAAATAATAATGTAGCTAATATAGCAGGTACTAATGGTAGACAAGCCTTTATACCACTTTGAATCAACTTAAAATCTAGTCTAAATATTAAGTATTTCTTTAAAAACGGAATACAAAAACCCATGAATATTATGTTGCCGAAAACAAATCCGTACACTCTACCCAATAAAGCCTGATCATACAACATCACCAATATCAAAGAAATCACTGTTATCAAAATAGTTTTTAAGATCAGCACTCCTGAATACTTTAGAGCTTTACTTTCAATTCTTAATCTTAATGGAAGGTATGTAAAACAACATACTGATAGATTGCTAATCAGTATGAGAAACATAAATGGGAAGAAATCGAAATCTATTGCTGTTATATCAAATAACCAAGGACCTACTAACACTCCAATTATTATCAATAAAATCGACCAAAGAAATGTAAAAAAAAATAACGAACTGAAAAGAGTCTTATCCCCTTGCCTGTCATTATAATATTCCTTTATGTAAAACGTATTTAATCCAAGTTGAAATATTGGTAAAAGAAAATTATTAAATGCTATAACTACACCCCAAATGCCAAACTCAGCCGGAGAAAGAAACTTGGTGTATATTGGTAGGGTAATTATACCAATTAGAGCATGAAATACAGAGGTGAGAAAATAGAGAGCTGTGTTCTGGCTTTCGGCAATTTTTGAATACTTTTTAAAAAATTTAGTTACCCCAATCATTATCAAGTGGGATTACAGATCCTCCCATTTTATTGGAGACCCTTTGCTAATATCAACACGCGATACTCTACCTAATACTTTATCAATAAATTTTGACTCAATACCCAACCCTGGTCTTAAAACTTTTATGTTCTTATCACTAAATTGATCACCCTTCTTAATTTCCTCTGAAGCTATTAATGATCTTTTAAAAACTCGACTTTTTTCTTCCTTCTTTTGTACTCCATAACTGACTTGACCAATTGCCAAAAATGATTTGACGGACTCATCTACTAATAAATGTAATTCGTCTGGTTCAATGGAAAAAGCACTATCAACCCCGCCATCAGAACGTTGGAGGGTAAAGTGTTTCTCAATAACTCTTGAGCCTAAGGCCACAGAAGCTAGTGCTACACCTATTCCAAGTGTGTGATCTGACAGCCCTACATGACAATTAAACATTGTACTCATATGCGGGATTGTCAATAAATTAGTTGTTTCTGGAGAAGCAGGATAAGTACTAGTACATTTCAGTAATATCAAATCCTCACATCCATATTCATGTAGCAATGAAACCGCTTCGTCAATTTCGGATAGTTTAGCAGCCCCAGTAGACATAATAATTGGCTTTTTTGTAGCCGCCACTTTTTTTAGAAGAGGCCAATCAGTATTTTCAAATGAGGCTATTTTGTATGCAGGTACCCCCAAGCTTTCTAAAAAATCTACTGATGTTTCATCAAATGGTGTACTGAAAGCAATTAAACCTTTGCTTTTTGCTCTTTCAAATATTGGTTTGTGCCAGTCCCATGGTGTGTATGCATCTTTATAAAGGTCATAAAGCTCCCTTCCCTTCCATAGAGAGTCCTCATCGTTAATTGTAAATGCACCTGGCATTGTCATAGTATCTGGAGTATAAGTTTGTAGTTTGATAGCATGTGCTCCACATCGGGCCGCCTCATCAACTATTTCCAATGCTCGATCTAATGACTTATTATGATTGCCAGACATCTCGGCTATAATCATGGGAGGAAATAACTCCCCTATGATTCTTCCATCAATATTTATATTTTTCATATTTTAATAATATCCCTTATTATCATGAATGCCTCAGCATAATTTACGCCTATCTCGACACCTCTTTTCTTAGCTAAAATTGTTAATGCTTCAGGTGATCTAGGATGTGGAAACTCTCTCCTTTCATATTGATAAGATTCCATTCCTTTAATTTTTTGCTTTAAATGCTCCTCATCTATTTCCATATACATATTGGGCATAAAATAATTTTTATAATTGAATGCTTGCCATTCCGTAGAAGATGGAGTTTCAAAAGTTATAATAGTAGACACTTCTTCATTTTGTAGAGGTCTAGTTGCTGTCATAACCGACTCAAATGTTTTCTGATGATCAATATTAGTATCTCCTCCATGATGTGTAAAGATGATATCAGGTTTAAAATCCATTTTCTCCGCCTCTATTACTTTTATAATATCCAGTAGATCAACCCTATCAAATCGATTGTCAGGAAAATCATAAGTTGAATATGACTTATATCCAATTAGACGCTGCGCCTCTTTTAGATTGTCGTTATGGATTTTAAGTTCCTTTTGCCACTTTTCAACATCCCTCTGTTCATGACGAGAAGTAATCCCTTCACCCAAAATCACTGACTTAGCAGTTACTCCATTTTGTTGAACAAGTCTATTTATCGTACCTCCTAGACCTAATAACTCATCATCAGGATGTGCTACTATGACCATTATCTTTTTATTTTCTAGTAATTCTAACATTAGCAAGTACTTCTTTATCAGTTTTATTCGCTTGGATAAACTCGATTTTTAAACTTTCGGTTTCTAAAAAGGCTGGAGGGTAATTGTCTGCGTCCAACATTCTAATATAATCATATACCTCTTCCAATGATTTTAAATTTTTCATGTTTCCATCACTAGGTTTTCTTCGTTTAAATTGGACAACGGTCCCTTCCTGTGGAATTGGGGTTATATCATTTTCTACTATTTGACGAATCATATGTAAAATAACGTTAGCCGCCCGATTAAATATTTCCCGAGCACTACCTTCTAAAGTAAGGTCATTTTTTAGGTATATGTCGCCTGCATCCAGCTCCTCGGACATTTTTAATGCTGATATTTTGGTTGTCCGATAACCTCCTACAATCAAATTCTGCAAGGGACTACCTCCTCTCCCAAAAGGAAGATCAGTCATATGAAATAATATACATCTATATTTTTCATGTATCACATGTGGCACCAAATTAGACCAATGAGTAAAAATTATCCAATCTGGGCCAAAATCATATACATTTGATGGAGACAACGCTTTGGTCGTTGTGATTACCTTAACCAAATAGTCTCTTTTCAATTCATCTATTATGAATTGAAATTCAGGATTAGTGTTGGCTATTATAATTTTTCTTTTACTCATTGCAATTCCATCATGAATGTATTGAAGCCATTAGCTTCATCTAATTCCAATAGCTCAAAATTAAGCATTTGAAAAACTTTATTTGAGGGCTTGTTTGCAGTTTTCACTCTAGCAATAAGTTTTACCGTTCCTAACTCCCTTTTAATTTCCAGTATTGATTTTTTTAATAGAAGTTGTCCAAATCCATTTCCACGATACTTCAAATCAACAGAATAGTCAATCAAATAACCCTCATTTGTCTTTTCAAATCTCACCTGTCCAATTGGCTTACTATTCGTTGAGATTACATACATTTTGACTGATAAATCAGTTATTTTTTTTCGAAACCAATTATTATGGTCTTCCCAACTTATTAACTCTGTTTTGAATGATTGACTTCGAACAGCAGGATCATTTACCCATTGATAATATATATTTATGTCATCTAAAGATGCTTGTCTAATTTCTAATTGACTATATACTATCAATTTTTTGAATATGGATCCAATATTATTTTTAAATCCTTCATTAAAAACATTTTTCTGCTGAGTCACCATATTATCAATCCTCTTTCCAAGGAATAAGTCCCTATATGGAAGGGCTAGTTCGCTTTTTATTAGATACTGGTAGATATAATGCTGATTATCTGCAGTTTGGATTAAATACAAATTTCCGCCAACATGACAATATTCGTATGCAATTGTACTTGCTGATGTAATTGCATGAGAACAACAACTCATAACCTCAGCCATCTGAGTTGATGTTATATTATAATGAAGTTTAATTAGATTCGAACCCTTTTGAGTATGAATCCATGCTTTTAGGCTTTCTAGGTAAGAATAGGAACTGCCGAGAACTATATGGACTTCAGAAAATTCTAAGGGTTTATCTAATAGATTAGAAAGTATCTTTTTTGTTTGGTTATCAATATCTGAACCTCCAAGACATATTAACAACCGCTTCATATCCCTTTTTAGAATTGTCTTTAAAAACGGTTGTTTTATTACTGCGAACTGTGGCCCACAATACACCTGAGTATAAAACATTCTAGAGTATAAGTTTTTATCAACTAGTCCTGCCACATTGATAATGACATCTGCAAAAAACATATCCTTGCTAATGAAATCGTCATAACATACTAATTGTGCCCCTTTCTGTTTAACATCTTTTTGAAAATTTACATCAAAGGAGTAACCGTCTAAAATAACTATGCTATTTTCATTTAGTAATGATATAAATGCTTCATCTTCTATACTCAAAAGGTTGACCGCTTCTCCTTTTATCTGCTGCTGGATCTCTTTGGATGAACTCCTTGAAACAAAATTTATTTCTTTCGATAAACTTTTTAGAATCTCTAATAATGCTAACATTCTAGCAACATGACCATGACCAATCTGCTGATTACCGTCTGCCCTTAAAAATATCTGAGTTCTCAATTTTTATTTGTTCTATATGACAATTGATTTCATGCAATGTTGGATTGCAGTCCATAATCTCAATCACTTCATCTACGTTTAGTTGAGCCGCATTATGATCTACGATTAGAGCATTTATTAATTTTAGATCCTCCTTAGTGTCGAGTGTTATCCTATATTTACTTTTATCAACACTTCGCTGATACTGTACTATTTTTACATTGTCTATTTTTTCTCTCCAAATGTATGGGGTTACATGCTCTCGCTCTTCTGGTAGGGTAGCATTTTCATTAGCATTAA
Organism: Fulvivirga sp.; assembly: GCA_048268855.1. Classification (GTDB taxonomy): domain Bacteria; phylum Bacteroidota; class Bacteroidia; order Cytophagales; family Cyclobacteriaceae; genus Fulvivirga. The sequence continues at coordinate 535,728 of JBLWUR010000001.1, read as the reverse complement.
GTAATTGCTGTGTTGAGAAAATCTCAAAGTCGAAGCCCCTTGGAAAGGTACGATTAATAGTATTGGACAAATAGACCTGTTCATGATCATTTAAGTAAGAATTATATTCAATAATGGCTTGATTTATTAATTCTCCATCAATTAAAGGGCAGTCAGAAGTAACCCTAACTATATGTTTAAGACCAAATTTTAGTGCTAAATCAGAGTACCGCTTTAACACGTCCAATTCGCTGCCGCGATGGTAAGGTAGATTATTTTTTACAGCATAATTCTCAATCAAATCATCATTTTGCAGGGATGTTGTAGCTATGTAAATTGGATAATTACTTTTTCTAAGCCCCCTGATGTGATACTCAAGAATGGACTTATTTAAAATTTTATGTAATATTTTTTGGGGCAGTCTGCTACTACCAGTTCTTGCTTGTGTTACAATGCCTATATTGTCTATCAACTCTTTATTTCTTTAATAAAAACATACAGTCAACATTGTTTTTATTCTCTTCGGCAACATAGCTGTATAAAGTCTTTTTAGAAATGCTCAGTTTTGGGATATTTTGAATGTAAAGCTGACTGTAATCCGCCTTCCACATATAACCCTCTTTCCCTCTATAATTTAAGTCAACTAAATTATCCGCGTAATATTCAAAACCCATGATATACTTCTTTGTACAGCGATATATTTCCTTCATTATTACTCCAAGATCATCTGGTGAGATGTGTATTAGTACACCATTTGTACATACCAAATCAAAATATTCTGTCTTAAATGGGATATCAAACCCAGACCCCTGTACAATATTTATTCCTTTAGTATATTCCTTAGCTTTTTCCACTGCATAGGGTTGTAACTCTAGTCCATATAGATTTTTAAAACCCATTCTTTGAAGGCCTTCTAACTGCATCCCAGTATTACATCCTACTTCAAGAATCTTAATGTCTCGAGATAATTCTCCAAAGCACTTTTCATTCATCTCAATTTTAGTAAGACCCCAATTTTTGATATAAAAGGAATCCCATAATTCAGCATCTCTGGAATTTCTATCAGTATACTCCTTACCAAAGTCACCTTCCCAAAAGCTAGTTTGCTTTGTTTTCATCTGTTAAATTCAGCTATTTTTTCTATTACATAATCTTGTTCCTCATCCTTAAGTGATGGAAACATTGGTAAACTCAAACAGTTTTCATAAAACTCTTCTGCAAGAGGAAAATCTCCCATTTGAAATCCAATTTTTTCATAATACGGCATTAAGTGCACTGGAATATAATGTACTTGGGTAAATATTCCCTTACTTCTGAGATAGTCATATAATGCTCTTCTTTCCGGTACCTTTATTATATATAGATGATAAGCATGTTTAAAATTGGATGGTGCTTTTAAAAAATCTATCCCCATTTTACTAAAAGCCTCATCATACTTTTTTGCAATTAATTTACGCCTTTCAATGTTTTCATCTAGTCTAGAAAGTTGAGAAATTCCAAGGGCTGCTTGAAAATCCGTGAGCCTGTAATTAAATCCCAATTCCTGCATTTCATAATACCATCCTCCTCTATCATCATTCAATTCTTTTATTATTCCATGTGTTCTTAAGTTAAGCAACTTCTTATATAATTTTTCATTATTGGTTGTAATCATTCCCCCTTCACCACAGGCAATATGTTTTACTGGATGAAATGAAAATATAGCTAAATCTGAGTACTGCCCATTCCCGCAATTTTGAAAACTTCCATTGCTGTCAGTAAAGCCTCCTCCTGGTGCATGGCATGCATCTTCAATTATCCAAATATTATGACTGTCTGCTAACTTTCTTGCCTTCTCTAAATCAATAGGAATCCCTGCATAATCTACAAGAATTAACCCCTCAATATTATGATTGCCGTTTTCCAATATGGCTTTAACCTTATCTAAATCAATTAATCCAGTTTTTGGGTCAATATCAGCAAAAATGACCTCCCCATTACAGTAACGGACACAATTGGCAGAAGCTGAAAATGTCATTGGTGTGGTAATAACAGATGATTTCGAATTAACCCCCAAGGCCATGGTAGATAAATGAAGAGCCGCAGTTCCATTAGAAACAGCTACAGCGTATTTACTTCCTATATAGTTAGAAAAAGAATTTTCGAACTCAGCTATTCGAGGACCTTGAGTAAGGTAATCCGATTTTAATGCAGAAACAACTGCTAATATATCGTCATCAGTTATTTCTTGTTTTCCATATGGAATATTCATCATAAGATTAGGTTGAGCTTAGTTATCATAAGCTGTCTTAATTCTTCTATTGAAAGCCATTGCTCATTTTCTCCTGAATTATATCTAAATCCATTTGGTACTGCTTTAGCACCAAATTCTTTGATATAACTTTCACTAGACCATTTTAATGAATTTGGTAAAATACAGTAATATTTACCTACATCGACAGTATTTGGTGCGTCAGATTCAGTAATCATTTCCTCATGTATTTTTTCACCAGGCCTGATACCAATTATTTTATGTTCACAGTCCGGACCTATAGCCATTGCAATATCAGTTATTCGATAGGACGGTATTTTTGGAACTAATATTTCTCCACCCCAGCAATTATAAACCGCAAATAATACTTGATCTACACCCTCATCAAGTGTGATATTAAATCGAGTCATATCCGCATTTGTAATAGGCAAAATTCCTTTTGCTCTTTGATTCATAAAAAACGGAATCACTGAACCTCTTGATCCCATTACATTACCATATCTGACTACTGAAAACTTAAGATTTCGTTGACCAGTCATATTATTGGCAGCAACAAAAAGCTTGTCAGAACAAAGTTTAGTAGCACCATACAAATTAATGGGTGCTGCAGCTTTGTCAGTAGATAACGCCACAACCCTTTCCACACCACAATCAAGGGCTGCTTCAATAACGTTTTCAGCTCCTATTATATTAGTTTTTATAAACTCCATCGGATTATATTCGGCCGCTGGAACTTGTTTCAAGGCTGCTGCATGAATAATAACATCAATCCCCTCACAAGCCCTTCTAAGACGATCTTTATCTCTAACGTCTCCAATGAAAAATCTAAGACCTGGAAAGTGATCTTGCTTATAAATAGCAGACATTTCAAATTGTTTGAGTTCATCGCGACTATAAACAACTAATCTTTTGACTTCTGGATGCTCCCTATATATTCGATCTACAAAAGCTTTACCAAAAGAACCCGTCCCTCCAGTTATTAATATACTTTTACCTGCTAGGTTATATTTCATATTTTATTATTAAAGAAAAGCAAAGAACAACAACATAGTTTAGTATCACAAATCCTTCATATGCTCTCTTGCTAACTGATGTGCTTTGTCCCCTCTTTTCGCTTCTTTTTTCAGCTTCTTGTAATATGTCTTGGCTTCTTTTTCATTTCCCTCTTCCTTGTAAATATCTCCTATTGAAAGTAAGGCATAATGATAGTAACCTGTATCTGTAGCTCCAATGGATTCTGAAAACTCTACTGCCCGCTTATAAAAATATATGGCCTTTTCATTATCACGCGAAGATTCGTAAATCTGACCAAGAAAAAAAGCTGCATACCTTCCACTCGTGGCTTCGTAGCCAACAGCTCCGCTATCTATTTTTGCCATTAAGTCTTCACAAACTGGTTGAGCCTCTCTGTATTTGCCCATAGTGTATAACATCCGAGCATAATAGCGATGAAAATACGGATTGTCAGGATAGGTAGTATGCAAATACTCACTGATCTGCAATGCCCTGGGCTTATCGTTTTCATAACTGGCCAAAATCCGCATTAAAAAAACCATCGCTTCCGTACGGGTATAAAAAGCGTTATAAGACACTTCTTTAAGTTGTTTCATCCCCAATGCTTTATCCCCTTTCGGGAAAAACGCTAGAATAGGTTTGAGCAATGGATAATTTTCAGGCACCCATACCGAAAAATAATTGTACAGTGCATCACCAAAAAGTAGTTCAGGGCTCAGGTCATGCATATCACTACATTCATTCATATATTTTAGGGCATTTTTCCCAACAATAGCTGACTTAGTCCATTTTCTGCGTTCCTCGCTTGAGTATAATCGGCCAATAAATCCGTAGGCTGCGGCTAAGAAAAACGCACCCTCAACCTCTCTTTGTGGTGTTTTACGAAGATTTTCGGATATCAAAATTACAGAATCCATATAAGCCAGAAACTTGTCGTCATGGGATTTGTCTGACACATTTGGCATGATTTTCCACCATTCACTCAACCCTAATAAAAAATAGGGCAGAGGGTGCCATTTGTACTTTTGTTTGAAATACCGAAATTGCTTTTCGGCCTTTTCAAACTTGAAGTTGTACATGTCATTCATAGCCTGATTAATATCGATCTGGATCTGCATATCCGCAATCAGGATTATCTGTTCACTTTTGTTTATACTGTCTGGTTCGACCGAATAACCTGGTATTGCACAGAAAAAACATATTATGATTATGACGTATTTCAAAAGATTTAAATTTTGCATAAAGCTATCAATAATTTGCGTGCTTGAGACCAAATACAAAGCCACAATTGTTGATCGGCAATATAGTAACGTAAATGGAGCTAAAACTTATCATTCTATTGACTAATTTTCCGTCATGAATGATCAAATGGAGTCCAAAGGGATATATGATGTAAGCACTTGGAAGTATTTTTTAATGCTGTGCCTTGCCACACTTACACTACTTATCATAAAAAAGACCTTTGTTGAAAATACAACTGTTGCTTTTGAAATACTTGAGGGACGAGGGGAAATGGGGGCTTTTCACTTAGTAAATGCGCTTCAGTATTTTACAATTCCCATGGTATATCTGTTGAAATTCACTGTAATAAGTTTTACAATATGGATAGGTTGTTTCATGTTCGGTTATAAAATAACGTTTAGCGACACTTGGAAAATTGTGATGATCTCCGAGACCATTTTTTTAATACCAGAATTTCTTAAGATATGTTGGTTTCTTTTTGTCTTTACAGATCCAAATATTTATGACATCAGGGCTTTTTATCCATTATCAGTGATTACACTGTTTGATACTTACAGTCTGCCGGCCGCAGCATTTTACCCATTGAAGGCCCTCAATATTTTTGAAGTCATTTATTGGTTTGTTTTAGTATATGGTATCCATGCAGTAGCTGGCAAAAAGAAAAACATTGCTTATGCAATAGTGTTCTCTTCCTATGTATTGTTTTTCTTTCTTTGGTTGGGATTTTATGTGTTAATCTATAAATAAAACTCCCACAAACCCCCTCTGAAAGAGAGACAACATACTCATTTAGATTTGTGACAATTATTCATGTTCACACGATCCCTAAAGAAATATGGTTAATTGTACATTGTTCGTTAATTTCGCCATTCAAAATTTAATAGAAGCATACCGATGAAATTTAATAAAATAAACAACATAGGGGGCTGGTCGGTCTTTGGTATCGCCACTTTGGTATATTTGATTACCGCAGAACAAACCGCAAGTTTCTGGGATTGTGGTGAATTCATAGCGGTTTCGTACAAACTAATGGTACCCCACCCACCCGGAGCTCCACTTTTCTTGCTTCTGGGTCGTTTATTTTCATTTTTAGCTTTAGGTGATGTTACCCAAGTAGCGTATTGGATTAACATGATCAGCGTATTAGCCAGTGGGTTTACCATTTTGTTTCTATTCTGGACTATTTCCATGTTTTCAAGAAAGCTGTTGGGCTTGAGGTCTGTAAAGGATATTACTGTACCCCAATCGATATTAATTATTGGTGCTTCTGCCGTTGGTGCTTTGTCTTACACTTTTTCTGACTCGTTTTGGTTTTCTGCTGTTGAAGCCGAGGTTTATGCACTATCATCCTTCTTTACTGCATTTGTTATTTGGGCTATATTGAAATGGGATTTAGTGGAGGATGAAAGCCGAGCTAACCGTTGGCTTATATTGATTGCTTATATGATGGGTCTTTCTATTGGGGTTCACCTTCTTAATCTTGTTACTATCCCCGCATTAGGGCTTATTTATTATTTCAAAAAGTATAAAGAACCAACAGCATGGGGAATAATTGCCACCATGGGTGTAAGTGCCTTCATATTGATTTTGATTAATAATATTATAATACCTGGCTTGCCTTCATTAGCAGGAAGCTTTGAAATATTTTTTGTTAATACGCTTGGCCTTCCATTTGGTTCAGGAGCGTTATTTATTGGCACCGTTATTATTGGCGCATTAATTTGGGGTATTATTTATTCAAACAAAAAACAAAAGCCTATACTAAATACTTCATTACTAGGATTAGCATTTATCCTAATAGGATACTCTTCATATTCTATTGTGGTGATTCGATCTAACTACAATACGCCCATCAATGAAAATGACCCCTCTGATGTGATGTCATTTGTAAAATACTTGAAACGTGAGCAGTATGGAAGTCGCCCTTTGCTTAAAGGCCAATATTTTACCGCTCAGGTTATTGGTACTAAGGAGGGTGATCCCGTATATGTAAAAGGTAAAGACAAATATGAAATAGAAGAAAGAAAACTTAGTTATGAGTACGATCCTGCTCATATTACTTTTCTTCCAAGAATGTACAGTAACTCTCCACAGCATGTGCAAAAATACATGGAGGTTACAGGATTGAAAAAAGGGCAAAAACCGACATTTTTAGACAACATGACCTTTATGTTCAAGCACCAAATGGGCTGGATGTATATGCGTTATTTTATGTGGAATTTTGCTGGACGTGAAAGTGACGCCCAGAATGCCAACTGGCTTAGCCCTTTAGAAGGTTTACAAAAGGTGCCGGCTAAACTAGCCGATAATGCAGGACGAAATAACTTTTTTATGATCCCCTTGATATTAGGCATCATAGGGATGATTTTTCAGTACTCTAAAAGCAAACGTCAATTTACTGAAGTGACCATGTTGTTCTTTCTTACAGGACTAGCTTTAATCCTATATCTCAATTCACCCCCTACAGAACCACGTGAGCGTGATTATATTTATGTAGGATCCTATTATGCTTTTGCTATTTGGATAGGTTTTGCTGTATTAGCCCTTGGTGAAGCGATTGGAAGGATAAGTTCTAAAAAACTTGGCGCTATTTTAGGAACGACACTATGTCTATCAGCACCTGTTATAATGGCACAACAAGGCTGGGATGATCACAATAGAAGCAATAGATATTTCTCTGTTGACACTGCCAAGAACTTCCTTTCATCTGTTGCTCCGAATGCCATATTATATACAGGTGGAGATAATGATACCTTCCCATTGTGGTATGCTCAGGAAGTTGAGGGTTTCAGAACCGATGTCCGTGTAGTGGTATTGAGCTATTATAATACAGACTGGTATATTGGTCAAATGATGCGTCAGGTATACGAATCTGAGCCATTCCCTTTTACATTGACTAAGGCAAATTACAAACAAGGTGGACTAAATGACTATTTACCTTATGAAGACCTTAAAGTAAATGTAATTGACGTCAATCAATACCTCCAACTACTAAAGAATAATGATAAAAGGTTGAAGCTTTATCCGTCAGCTAATGTAGTTCCCAGCCGAACATTTTCTATCAAAATAGACAAGGAAAAAGTTAGAAAATTGGGCATTGTCCCTGAAGGAATGGACAGCCTATTAGTTGACAATATGGTATTTAGCCTTAAGAAAGGTAAGAATGCATTGGAAAAGAAAGATTTAGCTATTCTTGACAATATTGCCACTGCCAATTGGGAGCGGCCTATTTATCTTAACAATACTTCTATGCAACAAGTCAATTTTGACTTGAGTCAGTGGGCAATTCAAGAAGGAAACGCATTTAGGATTTTACCTATTAAGAATCCTAATCCCAAATCAGATTATGTAGATACTGACGTGATGTACAAAAACCTTATGGATAATTTCCATTACCGTGAGTTGGACAATCCGAATGTATATTACAATGAAGATTACAGGAACTTTGTGTTAAACCAAAGAAGTAGTTTCAATACACTTGCTGAGGCTTTGTTGGACAAGGGGGATACAGAGAAGGCACGAAAAGCATTGCTTTTCAGCATTGAGAAAATGCCAGATGTAGCTATTCCTTACGACTATTCCAGCTCGAGAACCATATCACTATTATTTGCTGCAGGTGCGAAAGAAAAGGCCATTGAGATGTCTAGTATTCTTGGTGACCGTTCTGTAGAAATGATAAACTATTTAGTAAATAATGGTGATGGGAGTATGAGTTTAGAAATGCAGATCAATCTGGTTATTCTAGGGGAACTGCAAAGAGCTCTTTACCAAAACGGTGAGGAAGATCTGGCTAAAAAGTATGAGGAGGCCTATGATGCTGCTGTTGGGCGCCTTCAGCTAAACAGGAATAATTTCTAAAATTTTATTGCTAAGGTGATTCTTCTCAGTAACACATTGTTGATGAGAAGAATCTTCTTCTATTTCAATTGACTCAGAATACTTTGCATTTCTTCATTTTCAAGAAAACTGTGAAAAGCCGGAGTACGAAGTATGACTTCTTTTGATAAAGACTGTTGGCTTTCATTTACTACTTCTTGTAAATACTCATAGAATCCGGCATCATTCATTAAAGCCAATATTTTGGCCATATTCCATTTACCCCAGGTATTTGGTTCTGTATAAAGCCATATTTTATTTAATACAAGGGCAGTTTCATAATCGTTATTGGCCATAAAATTAAAGCTTGATTCGGCTGAACGAGCCCAAATCAAATTGAGCAGTCTCAACGCCATATTTCTTGTCATAAAATCATTCTTATTTGCAAGTCGCTTATAAAAATCTACCTTTCTTTCCCACCAACCCATATTTTTCAATGTCGAGTCATTGCCAACATTTAATTTAGTAAAATACAATTCTGTAAAGGCATCACCCAATTCCTTTCTCAAATCAACCTCCTGCTCATCAATCTTTTCTGCCCTCTTTAATTGCTTTTTATATTCTTTATCTTTTTTAATTGATTCTATAGTAGATGAAAGATCAGTTAATTGCAGCAGGCCATTGTAATCTTTCTGCAATCTTTCATATGTTTCTACTGCCAATACAAAGTCACCACTTTCAGCAATACTATCAGCCTTATGTTTAGTCAAATCAAAGGATTTTTGAATTGAATAGCCCTTACTTGTTTGCTGGCCTCTTTTCAAACATTGTAATTCAATCCAATATATAGCCTCTCTCAAAAAATTAGAATATGGCCATTGGTGCCCTGCGTTAAATATTATTCTATTATTTATGATTCCACTTACATCAAGCAACTCTTCCAGTTGCCTATGTTCTTGATAATTCATGTCCCTGTTACCTACAATTGCCACATATAGAACAGGACTATTGTTACGTAATTTATATTCATCAACGCTTGCAAAACCTGCTCCACATGCTATGACGCCATTAATTTTACCTGTAATGGCGGCAACGGCTGAAGCAACTCTCGAACCACCGGAAAACCCTGAGGTGTAAACTCTCTTTGGATCAATACTGAATTTAGAAAAGGTGTCTACAAACATTGCATCACCAGATTCAAAGGACAGCTCCCAAGAGCCATTTTTAGAATTGTTCGATGCAAAAACCAAATATCCCAATTCTTCTGCTACAGATTTAAACTTGGTTACTGGAAGTACCCCACGTGCAGCAGGCTCAAAAACATATATTGCTGGCCATTGGAGTGCAGAATCATAGTAGCTGGGTAAATAGAGTGCGTAAGATTGTTCAGGCTTTAAATCAAAGTGGATTGAGTCGATTGCCACACCTTTTTCTACAAACTGACAAAATGCCAGATGAGAAATAAACAATAATAGGAGTGTAATAATTGATTTCATTCTCTTAAATATAAATAGGAGTGGCCAGTGGCCACTCCTATTACCTTCAAAAAATAACTATTGATCCCACCAAAACCTTGTTTGAAGGTTTGGTGTTTGAATCGGAAGGTTGCTTAAGTTTAACAAACGTTCTTCTTGTGGATATGGTAATCTTCTAGGTATTTCACCATTTGCATTGAATGCATTTACTCCATTTGGGACAATTGTAAGGGCAGGGAAACCTGTTCTTCTGTAGTCAGTCCACGAAATCAAACTTTGTGAAAAGCACGCAATATACTTTTCATTTATTATTACCTCTAGTTGGTCAGTGGCTGTAGCAGCTGCCGCCCATCTTGAATCAAGGTCCGTTTGATAAGCTGAAGGAGTTCCAGCCCCTGTTACTTTCAAAAATGAGGCATTAACGCCCGCATCCAAAGCAGCTTTTGCAGCGACTGGGTCTGAGGCACTCTTCATTAGTTGAGCTTCTGATTCTATAAATTTAATCTCTACATAACTCATTAGTACAACAGGTGAATTACTATTGGCATAATAGCTAGGACTATCCCCTTCGCCTTCTTCAAATAATGTTCCATCGAGAAATAGCTCTCCTCTCGGGTCATTAACAGAAAATGCATTGGTGAAATAATCACCCATTTTTATATTACCTGCCCTACTCTGACTAAATTGAAATTGTGGATTGGTTTCATTGGCTCCATTTCCAAATAACATTTCAAAATCACCTGAATTGGAAGCAATAACATTTGGCAACATGGCCAAAGCCGCATCATAGGCGCCTGCATTTTGCTTTACAGCTTGAAATGTATAGCGCATTTTTAATGAATTAGCCGCAACTATCCATGAGCTTAAAGAACCGCCATAGATTAAGTCATCACCACCCGGACTACCACCTGGACTTGCAGATGCACTTAAATTTACAATAGCATCATCCAATAGACCTGGAATAATGGTAGAGTACAATTGTTGCTGGGTATCATATGTTGGTGTAAAATTACCCTCATCGGCCAGAAAGGAATCACTATAAGGTACATCTCCAAACGCATCTGTTAAATTAGCAATACCTAATGCCATTAACACCTGAGCTACACCCTTATAATGTGGAGCATTCTGTTCATCAGCCTTTTTAATTACAATGTTTATTGTATTCAAAGAATTGAAATACATCCTTTGCCACATACCATCCATGTCAGCATCTCTAATAAGGTATCTATAATTATCAGCTTGTTGGGCATTTATACCTTCAAATTGTTGCGTAAGCAACCCACTTATCCGAACCATTTCACCTCCAATGGCCCATGAAATAGCAGCTTCACCAGAAGGTAAAAGTGCCGACATGGAGACATCCGTAGGTACGGCCGGATCAACATTAGTGTCACCAAATTCACAAGAAGTAATAAAAGTGAAAGTGAGCACCAAAATCAAAACTTTTTTAAATATTATATTTTTCATAACTGTGTTTCTTTAAAATGTGATATTGAGGTTTACTCCGTAACTCTTAGTGTTCGGGTTATTAAAATAGTCGTACCCTATTACGTTACTTGAATCCCCTGTAAGATTAGTTTCAGGGTCAATTCCTGTATAATCAGTCTTTAAGAAAAGGTTCCTTGCAGTAAAGCCGATATTTACAGCACTAAAAGGAAGTTTACTTAACATGTTGGAAGGTAGGTCGTAGGTCAGCGAAACGTCCCTCATTCTTATCCAAGATCCATCTTCAATAGTCAGTTCAGTAAGATTAACAAATCCGTAATTTTGATAATAATTAGTTCCTCCATCTGTTCCTCCTTTAACTACTGCTATAGTATTTGGCGTTTCAGTAGCCACTACAGATCCATCAGTTTGTACTTGTCCTAATACACCTGGGAAAACCACTGTTTCGTTTCGGTCTAAGGTTTCAGCACCAACACCAAAATTGTTTAATACTCCTTTGGTGCCATTGTATACGTCTCCGCCCTGTCTAATATCTAGAAGGAAACTTAAAGACAATCCTTTATAGCTCACAGTATTTCTGAAACCAAGTAGGAAGTCAGGATTTGGATCACCCACAATTCCTTGTGTAGGATCTTCGTAAGGAATACCATCAACAGGATTGATAACCATGTTTCCTTTGTCATCACGTAAAAATCTGGATCCAAAAAATATACCGTATGGTTCACCTTCTGCAATTCGCTGAGTACCAAATGGGTCAATGGTAATAAAAGGAATACCTTCAGCCAATTTTTCTACTGTATTACGAATGCGTGTAAAATTTATACCTATGTCATAATTGAAGTCCCCACTGGAAATAACATTTGCCGTAAGTGCTGCTTCAATTCCTTTATTATTCAACTCAGCTGAGTTAACAGCTCTTTGTTGCCAGCCACTGGCACTAGGTATTGTCACATTTAAAATAGCATCAGTTGTTGTGGCATCAAAATAGGTTAAATCTAGCCCTATTCTACCATCCAAAAATTGGAAATCACCACCAAATTCTATCGTTGTAGTGGTTTCAGCTTTTAGTTCAGTATTACCTAGAGTTGCATTTGGATTAAATGCATTTAGCCCCAATGCTGGGAATATAACTCCTTGTGGAGTAGTCCAACCATCACGAACTCTTGACTGTGTAAATCCATTATTGGTAACAGCAAAAGGCGCATCATTACCCACCTGACCCCAGGAAGCTCGTAGCTTACCATAATTAAATATGGAACTGTTAATACCAAATGTTTGAGTGAAGTCCCAACCAATACTTGTAGCGGGATAAAAGAATGAATTATTCTCTTCAGGTAAAGTAGATGACCAGTCATTCCTTCCACTTATATTAATGAATATCTCACTATTATAATTTAAGGTAACTGTTCCGTATAAGCCATAAAGTTGTCTTCTGGTTACTCCTTCAGACACATTCACTGCAGTTGCACTGGCAATATTGAAAAACCCTGGAGATGCCAATCCTTGCCCATCAATCCTATTAATATGTACGTCCTTATTGTAATAATTATGACCAATGGTTGTGCTCAAGCTTAATTTGTCAGTCAGATCTTTGTTAATGGTCATTAATAGATCTGAATTAAGGTCGGTACTTCGAATTGTTTGATTGATAACCTGACCAACAGGAACACTAGAAGATGCTACATCATTCCTAAATATTCTATCATCTCCATAGGTATCTACTCCTATTCTATAGGTGAAATTTAGCCATGGTAGAGCGTCATAGGAAAGCTGAGTGTATCCAATAACACGATTTACATCATCTGTTGTAAAATTCTTGTTTACAGTAAAGTAAGGGTTATCATAAATACTGCCTCCTCTATATGCTCTTTGACTTCCATCGTCAAATAAAAACCCTGCACTATTATCGAAAGAAGGTGTTGTTCTTAGCAACCCTAGCATAACACCAGAAGTATTTGATCCATTTTGCAACCTTTTACCTCCTGAATTGATATAATTGGCTGATAGGGTAGCTGTAAAATTCTTAAATAATTCGGCACTAGTAGTCGCTCTAAAAGACGTTCTACCATAACTACTATTTGGCATTATCCCTGTTTGATCAAGTCGGCCAACGGAGAAGAAATAAGTAGCCTTCTCAGTTCCTCCTTGTACACTTAAGTTATGGGTTGCATTTGTACCTGTTTCAAAGAAGTCTTCTGCGTTGGTATAAGCATTTGCCACCCTATTTGTAGCCCTTGGATCACTAGCAGGAACTATCAATCCATTGGGATCCCAAATTGACGGCTCATTGGCATACCTTAAGCTTGAAATTGCTGGCCCCCAACTTTGGCTTTGAGTAGAACCTGTCATTGGTGATTGAAAAGTAGGGACTCCACCAGACACACCTCCTTGAGCATAGGTAGATTGCAAATCAGGTAATTTGTTTACCTTATCAATAGAATAGCCTAAAGAGTACTTTATTTTGGCAGCACTATTTCTTGAACCTTTCTTAGTAGTTATAACAACCGCACCATTTGCCGCCCTTATTCCATAAAGTACCGTTGCTGCCGGGCCTTTCAAAACGGTCAGTGAAGCCACATCACTTGGGTTGATATCGATTGCCCTATTGGAATTTGTAACTCCTCCAGAACCCAAATTTGCAACATCATCCTCAGGAGAATCAGCAGTATTAAAAGTAGAATTGTCAATAGGCACACCATCAATTACAAACAATGGCCCATTACTACCTTGTACAGACTTGTTTCCACGAATTCGGATTTGAGCAGCGGCCCCTGGACTTCCCCCGGAACTAGTAACTTGTACGCCAGCTATTTTGCCGCTCAAGGCTGACACAAAATTGTTTTCTCCTGATTTCATAATTTCATCAGAGGCCACATTTTGAATCGAGTAACCCAATTCACGTTTATTAGCTTCAATACCCGCTGCAGTGACAACAACTTCACTAAGCTGTTTGATGTCACTCTCCATCTGAATGTCGATGGTTGTACGCGTTCCTACATTAATCTCTTGAGATTTTAATCCTACGAAAGAAAAAACTATTACCGCATTGTCGGGTACGGTAATTTTGTAATTTCCATTGACATCAGTAATTGTTCCTGTTGTCGTTCCTTTTAGCAATACACTTACTCCTGGAAGTTCAGAATTATCATCCAGAGCAGTTACTTTACCCGATACCATTCTGTCTTGCGCCATCGTTAAGATGGAGCCGAACAGTAATACAAGGGCAAATGAAAATCGTAAAAAATTCTTCATAAGCGTTGGTTTTATTTTAACATTAGTTTACCATGGAGATAGTTTATCTCCTTTGGAAATCAAGTTATACACTTATGTAGTTGGATAAATCACTCAAATTGTATGAAAATTTAAATGACCTAGGATCTTACTCAAAATTAATTTTAAGCCCTTTTTGAGTTAATTTGGAACCAAATCACTAACCTTTGCGGTACCTGACGATATATATAATTGGCTCAATTTGGGGGGCATGTTTTTATACCCTATTAGAAGTCTGAATAATTAATTGGGTTATTGAATTATAATGAGCTTATGATTGCATCCTCATCTGATAAAGATCAAACCCCTTAGCCCAGAAATCCTTCTTTATCATTTCTATTTCAAAGCCCATTTTTTGATAGTATTCAAAAACCAGTTGGGAGGTTCGAACTTCAATTGTACTAATCGAAGTATTTTTCCTTATATGGCTAATTCTGAACTTGGTCATTTTACCCCCTAGCCCTTTACCTTGATAATTGGGGTGAATCATGTCCCATGAGAGTCGGGCTAACTTCTTTTCTAAAAAATAATTAATCCCCCCTGTACCAATAATTTTCCCATTTTCTTCCAGCACAAAGTAGTCTTCTATTTCATTATCCAAGTAATGAATAAAATCCTTTTCTTCTAATGGGCGAAAATAATTTGGGGTGTTAAGCCTTATTAGATTAATTACTTCAGATTTATCGGAATGGTTAAATGGTCTGATCATCTTAAAAATATTTCTAAACGAAAATAGACCTTTTTGAAAGCTTTACCCAACTACAGCGGTCTGCTAACAATCTTCTTCTTCCTATTTGCAAGATATACACCAAATATAATAGCAATCATACCCAAATAATGTCCTGCAAATAGCTCTTCGCCATCTAATAATCCCCATATAACAGCGACAATAGGGATTAGATAAGTCACCGAACTTGTAAATATTGGTGTGGTGATTTTTACCAATTGGTTAAATAAAATTAGCGCAATGGCCGTACCCATTACCCCAAGTAGAACTATTGCACCCAATGAAATCAACGCTCCATCTACTTCAGCAATTTTTGTAGTGAATGTCGTATATGAAAATAAATAAGTAACAGCCAATGGCCCCACCATAGCCAAGGAAATACTTGTAATGGTCCTAGCTCTTAAATCAGGAATCTTATACTTGATAAGGTTTAGGTTAGCTCCGTAAAATATAGTTGCCAGTACTACATATAAAGCATAATAATTAAGTGATTTGATATCTCCACCGGAGCCAGCTAGAATTAGCATGACAGTACCTCCAAATCCAATAACTAATCCTATTACAGTTTTAGAGGTGAATTTTTGGCTAAAGAATAGCGAACCAATAATCACAGTAAATAGTGGTGTT
Source organism: Fulvivirga sp. (assembly GCA_048268855.1). GTDB lineage: Bacteria > Bacteroidota > Bacteroidia > Cytophagales > Cyclobacteriaceae > Fulvivirga. The sequence continues at coordinate 519,881 of JBLWUR010000001.1, read as the reverse complement.
AACGCATTTAAAATTCCTGCAACCGAACTTGAGATTTCCGTCTGTGCTTTAGCGAATAAAAATGCAGGTAAAAAACTGCCAAACAATCCCACACAAAACAAAAGAATCCAATGATTTCGATTTACATTTTTCAGTCCCTGAATGGCAAATGGTAATAGAAAAACAGAGGCTGCTATTATCCTGATTGCACCAACCTCTCCTGCATTAAACACATCAAGACCTCGCTTAATAAGAATAAATGAACTACCCCAAATTAATGATAGCACCCCCATTAAAATCCAGGCGGTCAGGCTCGTTTGTTTTGTCATTTCTAGTGCTATTGGGATAAGGAAGTTATACTGCTTCGCAAACTTCTTGAAAATTATGATTTATTTCATGAAGTAAATCCACAATTTCACTATGATTTTCCAAGCTCACCAGTTGCGTACGGTATGGCTTGAAATTGGGTATCCCTTTAAAATAATTGGTGTAATGTCTTCGCATTTCAAAAATTCCCTGGCGCTCACCTTTCCATTGTACAGAAAAGTCTAAATGCTTTAATGTTACATTCACCCTATCTGTTAAAGTAGGTGGCTCCAAATGCATACCTGTTTTTAAAAAGTGCTTTATCTCGTTAAAAATCCATGGATATCCGATGGCCGCCCTTCCAATCATAATACCATCCACTTCATATTTATTCTTGTATTCTAATGCTTTTTCAGGGGAATCAATATCTCCATTGCCAAAGATTGGTATGTGTATATCAGGGTGATTTTTTACTTCTGCTATTTTTGTCCAGTCGGCCTCTCCTTTATACATCTGTTGTCGAGTACGACCATGAATTGTCAGCGCCTGGATACCCACATCTTGCAGTCTCTTGGCTACTTCTACGATCTTTATAGTGCTATCATCCCAACCCAATCGAGTTTTTACGGTTACTGGTAGACTTACCTGTTTCACGATTTCCTCGGTCATTTTTTGCATTTTAGGAATATCCAGAAGTATTCCGGCTCCTGCTCCTTTGCAAGCAACTTTCTTAACCGGACAGCCATAATTGATATCTACCATTTCTGGCTGTGCAGCCTCGGCAATCGCTGCGGCCTCCCTCATAGACTCAATTTTATCTCCGAATATCTGAATCCCAATCGGTCGCTCGTAATCGTAGATATCAAGCTTCTGTACACTTTTAGACGCATCTCGAATCAACCCTTCAGCGGAAATAAATTCTGTGTACATCAAATCGGCACCATTCTCTTTACATACCGCTCTAAAAGGTGGATCGCTAACGTCCTCCATTGGAGCCAATAGCAACGGAAATTCACCGATCTCAATATTTCCAATTTTTACCATTCCTGTTATGCTTATTTTAGCACCTCTTTTAAAATAAAGCGTAAATTTAGTCGAAAATATGGACAATATTGAAATTCAAGACCCGCCAATAAAAAAGAGTGCCTCCTTCATAAGTGCTTTCCTTCTACTATTTTTAGGGTTATTCGGTTTCGTTGCCATCGGACCATATCTTGGTATGTTGGCTGCATTGCCGTTTTATGAGGGGGACCTGCCAAATTTACAACGTGCTATTCTTGATCCTACTCAATTCCCCGAAGCCAAATTATTAGTTTATTTTATGCAAGCAGGATCTACATTGGGTATGGTGCTACTCCCAGGCATCTATCTGTTCGTCATTAAGAAAGTATCATTAAAATCTTTTATCCCTAGTAACATTACAGCGATTGGACTAGTGCTGGCTGGCGTAATTACTTTCACATTTATGGGTGTCAATTCCATATTCATTGAGTGGAATGCTGGCATAAAACTTCCCGAATCAATGGCCGGATTTGAAAATTGGGCTCTTCAAACGGAACAATTTGCGGCAAAACTAACGACCTATCTCACCACATTTACTAATCCATGGCAATTGATGGGGGCACTATTTATTATGGCTGTACTACCAGCCATAGCTGAAGAATTTGTATTTCGTGGTCTATTACAGGGAGAACTTCAAAAAGCAACCCGTAACAAGCATGTGGCCATCTGGATCAGCGCATTCCTTTTCAGTGCCATCCATATGCAATTTTTTGGTTTTATACCAAGGATGTTACTCGGGGGGCTATTTGGTTATTTGTATGTATGGTCTGGTAATCTCTTGATCCCAATAGCAGCCCACTTTGTAAACAATGGATTGACGTTGGTATTACTGTATTTACATAATACCAATTTAATAGACTATGACATTGAAAATACTGAATCTTCTACCTTGGGTTCTGTATTAATATTTGCTATTATTACCATTGGGCTTCTATTTTATTTTCATAGACATTACCAAAGTATTAACAATTCTAATGGCAGAGTGGCAAAAGGTGTATAGCACGGAGATAGCCTACCAGGCTAAAATTGTGAAAGATGTACTAGAAGATGCCGCCATTCAAGTGGTAATTATAAATAAACAGGACTCGTCCTACAATAACTTTGGCGCTCATGAAATTCATGTTTTATCCCATGATGTAATCAGGGCTTTACAGATCATACAAAATGACATCGATTTTAAATAAATATAATAATCTGACCCAAAGGATAATAGCTGGCATATTGGGAGCCTTGCTCATGGGGTTCGGCATGTACTATAGTGAATGGCTTTATTTTATTATGTTTTTGGGAATTTGCATCGCTACGCAACTAGAATTTTATAAACTGGTTGGATTGGACGGTATGTTACCCCTAAAGACCTTCGGTACTTTTAGCGGGTTTAGCCTATTCACCCTTTCATTTTTAATAGAAAGTGATCGATTAGACCAAAGATTCTATTTTTTATTATTTCCGATTGTTTCTTGTATCTACCTTATTTATTTATACCGGTCCAAGGAAGTCAAACCATTTCGTGGAATCGCATTTACCTTCTTGGGTATCATCTACGTGGCCATTCCATTTTCATTATTGAATGTTATGGCCTTTCACAGTAATCAATACACTTTTGAAATAATTCTTTGTTCTTTACTGATACTTTGGGCCAATGACACCGGTGCGTACTTTGCTGGAGTGCGATATGGAAAGCGCAAATTATTTGAACGCGTTTCTCCGAAAAAATCCTGGGAAGGAAGCCTTGGTGGACTAATACTTGCTATTGGAATGGCTTATTCTGTTGCACATTTCACAAATGTATTGGAACAATGGCAATGGTTCGTTATTTGCATAATCATTGTTATAGGGGGTACTTATGGTGATTTGGTAGAATCCTTATTTAAAAGAAGCATCGAAATCAAAGACTCGGGAAAGTCTATTCCTGGTCACGGAGGGTTTCTTGACCGATTTGACGGACTTTTAGTCTCTGTTCCATTCATCACTGCATTTCTAAAAATCTTTTGAGTTCACAAGGACTAATGAATTTATTATTCCATAAATTTGCAGTCATTTTAAAAACAAAACCAAAGTACGTATGGGTTATATAGAACCTGCACCGCTAAAGGACGAGAAAAACCCCTTTGAAGCGATGATGTCCAGATTTCAAATTGCATCGCAAATTCTTGGACTCGATGAAGAAGTTTATAATGTGCTGAAGTCCCCTGCAAAACAAGTTATCGTATCACTTCCAATTACTATGGATGATGGTTCTATACGAGTTTTTGATGGATATAGAGTGATTCACTCAAACATTTTGGGGCCATCAAAAGGTGGCATACGTTTCGATCCGGGTGTTAATCTTGATGAAGTAAAGGCACTAGCAGCCTGGATGACATGGAAATGCGCAGTGGTAGATATCCCTTATGGGGGTGCAAAGGGGGGAGTAAAATGTAACCCACGTGAAATGTCTGCAGGTGAAATTGAAAGACTTACAAGAAGTTATACACTGGCATTAATTGAAATATTCGGACCAGATAAAGATATTCCTGCTCCTGACATGGGAACAGGTCCAAGAGAAATGGCCTGGTTGATGGATGAGTATTCCAGAACACAAGGGATGACCATTAACTCTGTAGTAACAGGTAAGCCAATTGTATTAGGCGGATCACTGGGAAGAACGGAAGCCACAGGACGTGGAGTAATGGTATCTGCATTGGCTTCAATGGAAAAATTGAAAATCAATCCTTATAAGGCTACATGTGCTGTTCAAGGTTTTGGTAATGTCGGCTCTTTTGCTGCACTATTGTTAGCTGAGCGTGGTGTAAAAATTGTAGCAATAAGTGACTTGACTGGTGCCTATCACAATGAGGATGGGATCAACATTCAGGAGGCAATAGACTACCGAAATAATAATAATGGTACTTTGGAAGGTTTCAAAGGAGCAGAAAAGATGGATCGGGCCGAAATACTTACTTTGGAAGTAGATGTGCTTGTGCCTGCCGCTACTGAAGATGTGATCACTTCACAGAATGCCGATAAAATAATGGCCAAATTGATAGTAGAAGGTGCCAATGGCCCTACTTCAGCAAAAGCCGATAATATTATCAACGATAAAGGGATAATGGTAACACCTGATATCCTGGCCAATGCTGGTGGAGTAACGGTTTCTTACTTTGAGTGGGTACAAAACAGACTTGGTTATAAATGGACAGGTGAGCGTGTAAATAGAAGATCTGACAGGATTATGAAAGATGCTTTTGAAAACGTTTACAGAACATCACAAGAGCATAATGTTTCCTTACGTATCGCAGCTTATATCGTGGCGATAGACAAGGTGGCCAAAACCTACAAATACAGAGGAGGATTTTAATTTAAGTCTATTAATCTTGACTATACATAAAGAAGGAAGGGTATTATTACTAGTAATGTTGGTTGTTCTGACAGCCGTTAACCTTTTTATATATTATACTGTACCTAGTGGGATAGTATTAAAATTAACTGGTGCAGCTAGCGCAATAATCTTCCTTCTTGTACTTCAATTTTTTAGAAGCCCTTCTTTCAAAATTTCAATTAACCCTAACCACATCATCGCTCCTGCGGATGGTAAAGTGGTGGTCATTGAAGAAACCATGGAAGAGGAAATCTTAAAAGACAGAAGAATCCAGATTTCAATTTTCATGTCGCCTATCAATGTACATGTAAACAGAACACCTGTAAAAGGAGTTGTTGATTTTTTTAAATACCATGCCGGTAAATATCTAGTGGCCTGGCATCCTAAATCAAGTACAGAAAATGAGCGCACCACTATGGTGGTAAAAATGGAAAATGGAGTTTCCGTACTCGTTCGTCAAATAGCTGGTGCTGTAGCTCGCAGAATAAAATGGTACGTAAATGAAGGCCAATCACTAGAACAAGGTGAGGAATTTGGCTTTATCAAATTCGGCTCTCGTGTCGATGTTTTCTTACCGCTGGGCACCAAAATATTGGTTAAAGAAGGCGACAAAACTAAGGGTGGGCGGACTGTGCTGGCAGAGATTTAATCCTCCATATTTTTCAAAATTATTGGCAAATAATATTCTTGGTCTTGTTCGGGCAAGGCTTTGTTGTATGATAGGTTTGTTATTTTACTAATACCAATATTTTCTAATAAGATAACTTCGAGCTTTTTTATAAGTTTTGCATCTAGATTGCTCACATCCAAGGTGTCAAGCTTAAAACTTGTGATTCTCTGACCTTTTATATTTACCAATGCTCTAAAGTAGAGTTCATTATTATTTAATAATTCTATTTCGTTGGTAGTAAAGAGATTAATCGCATTTTCCCGTAACCATTCTGAAGGATTTATTGGGTTCCATCCAAATATATAATCACTGCTCTTTTGACAGAAACCATAGTTATTTAAAGCCATAAATGTAATTATGAAAATAATTCGATTCATAACTTATCCTCAACAATCCTCACCAACTTCTCCAACCACTCCTTATCAACTTCGTCAAAATCATCAAGCTGCTCGCTGTCTACATCGAGTATTAATTTTACTACATCATTTTTAGAAGCAGGTATCACTATTTCAGATTTAGAAGCTGAGCTACAGGCAATGTGCCCAGGAAATTCGTCAACATTTGGTACTAGTAGGGTCTCATTCTTTTCCCACGCAGTTCCACAGACTCCTTTACCCATTCTAATTCTAGTACAGGCTATTGGCCCTTGAAATGGCCCCAAAACAAGCTCATCGCCTTTAACCATATAAAAACCTACCCAGAAAAATCCCATTCCCTGCTTTAAGGCAGCGGCTATATTAGCCAAATTGGCAATTAAATCTTCTTCATACGAAATCAAAGCCTCTATCTGTGGAAGCAAGCTTTCATACTTTTCCTTTTTACTTGCTGTCGCGGATATTATTAGTTCTTCTGCCATCTTATATCTAAAATTTTAACGTCACTTCGATGGAAGTATGACTGAGAAGTCCCCACAATGAGAGACTTCTCACTTCACCACATTCCGTATCGAAGTGACGAACATCAATTTAATTATACTTTATTAATTGTAATCTGATGATTGCACCCCACTAGCCCCCGCCAGCGGGGGAAAGAGCTAAATGCTCATCTCTTACAACTTGTGTCTTACTACTTATGACTTACTACTTGTGTCTTACTACTTACTACTTATTCCTATATACCAACAATTTGTCCTCATTAATAAGTTCTTCTTTGTGTGGCAAAGATATCCTTGCTGCATCTATTCCTCCACCAAATATTGTTTCCGATACAAATACACGAGCTTCATCCCACAAATGGGCGTCTAGCAAACTTTTATGAAGAGCTGCACCCCCTTCTACTATTAGCGAGTTTATTCCTCGCTTATTCAAATCAGTAAGTAAGTTTTCTATTAAGTTACTCTCACCTACTTTTACCCATTCAATGCCCTCCTTTTTATCATTTTTTAGAAGGTTATAACATATTGTAAGCACTGTACCATCAAATAGATTTAACGTGTCTGATAGCTCTAATTTCTTATCAATCACCACCCTTAATGGACTTTTTCCTGACCAATCACGTACATCCAATCTTGGATTATCATAATGTGCTGTATGTGTGGCAACCATGATCGAATCTTCCTCTGCCCTCCATTTATGTACAAGTTTTCGGCTTTCCTCCCCACTTATCCATTTAGAATCGTAATTTTTTCTAGCAATAAAACCATCTGCCGTTTGCGCCCATTTTAGAATAATATATGGTCGTTTTTTCTCAATGGAAGTAAAAAATCTTTTGTTTAATTCTCTTCCCTCCTCCTCAAGAATTCCTGTAACCACTGTTATTCTTGCTGCCTCTAATATCTCAATCCCTTTCCCTCCTACTAGCGGGTTTGTATCCACATTGGCGATCTTCACCTCCTTTATTCTATGTGAAACAAGTAGATCTGCACAAGGCGGTGTTTTTCCATGGTGGGCACAGGGCTCAAGATTCACATATAGTGTACTATTAGAAAGCAATGACTTATCTCGAACAGAATTTATGGCATTTACTTCGGCATGTGGTTCGCCATATTTTTGATGCCACCCTTCCCCAATGATCTGGTCATTATGAACAATAACGCATCCTACCATGGGGTTTGGGCTCACTGAACTCAGTCCCAATTGGGCAAGCTCTAAGGCGCGTTGCATATATCGTTCATCTTTATTCACCGGTAAATCTTTTAAGTGCGGTTTTTTGCTAGTTTTGCAATGTTAGCAAACTTGGCTGATTAACTGCAATGTCCGATAATATTCCTGATTCCTCAAAAAAACTACTACAATGGGTTGTTGATTACATTGATCTTGATGAATCTGTCAATGAAATTCAAAGCTTAGCTTATATTGTTGTAGAACACATGTTCAATATCAACAAATCAGAAATCATTACTGATCGGTCATTAAATTTAAACTCATCTCAGCTTAAAAAGCTAAAGAAATTACTTGATAGAATTAATAAGTCGGAACCGATACAGTACATCTTAGGAGAAGCAGAATTTTTCGGCCGTCAATATATAGTTAGTCCTGGTATACTCATTCCAAGGAATGAAACAGAGGAATTGGTAAATCTTATCATCCAAGATTATAAAGAGAAGAAAATAAAAGTTCTTGACATTGGAACAGGATCAGGTTGTATCCCCATCACTCTTGTGAAGGAATTGAAATTAACAAAAGCCTATGCCATTGATTTCGATCCAAGAGTAATTAAAATAGCACGTCAAAATGCCGCTAAACATCAAGTTGACATCGATTTTCTGATGATTGATATTCTCAAAGAAAAAATTCCAATTCATGGGTTAGATGTTATAGTGAGTAACCCGCCCTATGTTACACAAAGCGAAAAAAGTGAGATGAAGGCCAATGTACTTGGGTATGAACCCTCTACTGCTCTTTTTGTTTCTGATGATGATCCTTTGATTTTTTATAAACGAATCGCCATAATCGGTAGGGAAAGCCTTAAAGAAGATGGTAAGCTCTATTTTGAAATCAATGAGAAATTTGGCCAACAGGTGGCCCAAATGCTTGAGCAAAATGGCTATAAAAACATAGAATTAATTGCTGACCTCAACGGAAAAGACAGGATAGTAAAAGCTTCAAATAGCCTCACCTAGCCAAAATCCAGACTTATTATTGGTTATAGTTATAAATCCTTCTTCGGGGCAATTACAGTTATATCCCGTTTGAGGTTTGGATAGAGTTAATTCAGTGCCATTCATGGTAATATCAAGCTCTTTCAGGAATCTGAATGTAGCTCCTTTAGATACCCATTTTTTAAACGAATTATCTTTACAGAAATACCATTTATGTCTATTATCATAAATTACAACGTCTATGGCCAATACAAATGGTTTAATAGACTCAAGCACTTCAGCATTCATTGAAACAAGTATGTTTACGGCCTTGTACTTACCTGCAGTTAGGAAATAGATAGACTGAAGTAAGTCACTATCTGAAGTATTTTTTGAAATAAATTTCACAGGTGCCTGATGCTGTAACTTCACCATGCAACCACTAATTTCTTCATCCTCACCAATCACAACATCAATTTTAAAGCCCTCTTTGAGTACAAAATCAACCAATTCTGATGACACAACTACAGTTGGGCTCCACTCAAGTAGATTCTTAATTAATAAAACATCGCAATTTGAATCCAGAATAACCAACGCTGGTTCTTGAGCATCACGAACTATGTGGTGGGAAGACATTAGTCTATTGGGTTGTTATCGATAATATTTTGGGAGAAAATTTTATAAATCTCAGTCAACGATTCGTCTTTTTCAAGATAACTCATGTGCTCATCCAGTGTTTCAAAATCGTGCCTTTTCGCAGGGCCGGTCTGAGCATTTGAAGGGCCAATGGCCAATCCTTTCTCTATAGTTTCCAATATCAATGGCTTTAGTATATTGAAATCAATTTCATTTTCAGATAGAATATTTTCTGCAATCGCCAGACAGTGATTGGTAAAATTACTTGCAAATACTGCCGCCACATGCAAGGCCTTTCTGTCCTGACTATTGATTCGATAAACTTTTTTGCTAATGTCCTTGGCTACAGACATCAGCATTTTTTCCACATCAGCATTTTCAGATTCTATACAAATCGGTATATATTCAAAATTTACACTTTTAGATTTACTGAACGTCTGCAATGGGTAAAATACTCCAATGGCATCAGCCGCGGTGTAACCTAGTACCTCAAGTGACTTAGCTCCAGAAGTGTGTACCACCACCGCATTGTCAGGTAGAACCAATTCTTGCGAAACTTCGGCTATTGCATCATCAGAAATAGCAATAATAAATATTTGTGATATGCTATCAGAAAAATCTAGATCCTCCTTTACCTCGGCTTGATATAGCCTGTTTACAAGTTCTTTAGCGTTCTTTTTATTACGACTGTATACTTCCCTTACAGCATGTCCAGCATTGTCAAGGGCAGGCGCTAAGTGCCATGATAAATTTCCCGAGCCAATAAACGATATATTTTTACCGATGGACATTATATCAAATTATTACTCCAACCCCTTGCGTTTCATTTTCTGAAACTCAGAATAACGCCTTCTTATAGCTACTACAAACCCTACAACAAATACTAATGTGCCTAGCCATAGTACATTAATATACGGTTTTTCAAGTGCTTTCATTACCACCCAGTTTTTTTGTCTGGTAGTAGCGCCAATTGAAAAATTATTGGTTTCTGGGTGTACATTTAGTAAAGTTAACTTTACTCCCAAATCACCTATTTCATCAGGAATTCTGCCCACCAGTCCATTCTTAATCAAGAATATTGGTTCCGCTGTGTAGTCCCTTTCTTCTCCCTGAACTATTATTTTTGCCTGTATGGCAACATCATCATCTGTAAGGTCAACCCCTTTTAAAGCAGTTAACCTTTCAATAGTTGCTACATTAGCCACATAATCATTGACATAAAAATTCTCATTGATGCCCACTTTAAACTCCTCGGGCTTGTTCCATTCCACCTCTTCTGTCGGACTTCTAATCGAGCTTACATGCGTATATAAATCACTTGTCAATCCACGCTTAATATCCGGTGACGCTAGTAGTCCACCCATTGCCTCATTAACCTGAGCACGAGGAAACAGAGAAAATTTATTACCATCTTCTGATGTATATTCAATCTCATAAAACGTATTTTCAGGAGCAATATGAATAGTGTCCCCTTCACTAAATACCAAATTGCCGTTGTCGCTAATCTCTCTTTTAGCAGTTACCAAATGCGGTACAGCTGTAAGCACAATATCATTTTTATCAATATAAATGCCCTCATCCAATGACTCTACCCGTTCACCTTTGTACTTAAGTGTATAATCAAGCATTGTCTTTGGCTCATTTATAAATAATAGTAGATTCTCATTGTTAAACTCAGCTGATGATTCTTTAGAAATCAACATTCCGGTATTATTTAATGAAACCACTTTGGAATATCCTGATGAAAACAAAATGCCAATCAACACAAGACCAATACCAATATGTGTAATCGCCCCACCTGACAATTTTGGGCTCGTTTTAAATAAGCCTATTAATATTTTTAAATTGGCAACAATAGTAAACACACCTGCCACCAACAAAGCAATATAGGAGGGCTTTGCAACATCCGCCAACAAAATAATTATTGCGCTTAGTATTAATGTTAGAACTAAAGGTCCCGCCAGACTATTTTTCAATTGCTTAAGTTCAATTTTCTTCCACCAAAAATATTGCCCTACCCCTGAAAGTATGGCTATCAATACGCCAAACCACAACTGAAACTTACTATAGTATTCTATTTGGTTAGCAGGTGGAGCAAAATTTCCAACAGCTCCAAACATCTCTACAATGGTATTGAACACCGGTATAGAGGTAGGAATCAGCACCTGAAATCCCATAAGACATAATGAAAGCGCGCCAATAAAAATCCAAAACTCCCTTGAGTAGGTTTCTGCTTCTTTTTCGCTTGTTGGGATATCCTTCCATCTCTTAATAGTTAGGATAATAGCCCCTACAGTAAAAAATAAAAGGTAAATAAGTAATTGACCAGAAAGACCTAAATCGGTGAATGAATGAACAGAAGCATTTCCTAAGACACCACTACGTGTTAAAAATGTAGAATAAAGTATCAATACGAACGAAGTAATAATAAGAACTACTGAGGATTTCAGTGCTGTGCTGCTATTACGATAAATGATCATGGTATGAATGGCTGCCACCAAAAATAACCAAGGCACATATACAGCATTTTCAACAGGGTCCCAATTCCAATATCCACCAAAATTTAATGTCTCATAAGCCCAGTAGGCTCCCATCAAAATTCCAATTCCTAATATCGCTGCAGAGAACAATGCCCAAGGTAATGCAGGCCGAATCCAATCACGATAACGTTTCTGCCAAAGCCCTGCGATACAATATGCGAAGGGTATTACAGTAGTGGCAAAACCAAGGAACAAGGTAGGAGGATGTATAACCATCCAATAATTCTGTAACAATGGATTCAAACCTGTACCATCGGCAGGAACAAAATTAGGTTGGCTGTCAAATATGGGTGCTGAAATAGCATCTCTCAGTAAAATGAAGGGTGAACTTCCTAATTTCAATTCAAGACCAGGAATTACTATACCTAAAATCATAGAAGCTAAAAATGCTTGGACCGTTGCAAATACGGTCATCATTGGTGCCTCCCAATATTTATTAGTAAAAATGATAATAATACCCAAAACAGCATGCCAAAACATCCAAAGCAAGAAACTACCTTCCTGACCTTCCCAAAAACATGAAATCATATAATGCGTAGGCAACGTTCTGGAAGAGTGACTCCAGGCATAATGGTATTCAAAATAGTGGTTGTAAATAATGAAGAAAAGGCTGAAAATTATCCCAAATACAGCAACGGCATGAATGTAGAAGGCCATTCGTCCATTTTGCTTCCATTGGGTAGCTGTTTCTATATCTTTTTTTATAGTGGCTTTGTAAAAACAAAAAGCCGCATAAATGGCACTAATAAAGGCCACAATTACAAATGTGTGACCTAGATCACCAATAAATTCATGAATCATATTTTATGGATTTTCACTACAACTCTGCGGTCACCGTAGTTTCTTGGTATTTAGAAGGGCATTTCATCAGGATTTTATCCGCAACAAAAAGCTCTCCTTGATAAGAGCCTATTACCACCACTTTTTCAGATCTTCTGAAATCTGAGGGCATTGGCTCATTGTAAAATACTTCTTGTTGCTTTCCTTTTTCGTCATGCATAACAAACCGAAAAGAAAGCTTGTCGGCTGATGGATAAATTTGTAGCACCTCTCCATCTTCATTTTTTGAAAGTTCGCCAACAACGTGAATGCTATTTGAATCTCCATTTTTGGCCATCTCGTAAGCTTCTCCAAAAGTTACATAGCTACTGGCATCACCTGCAGTAGAGATTATGATCGCGATGGCGGCAGCAATTAAAACGATGCCTATTATGTGTGATCTTTTCATGATTTTATCTTTTCAGTTCTAAATTATTCGGTTTGTTTCCCTGATGAATTTATATTTTTTTCCAAAGCACTTACTTTTCTATCGATGGTCACCAAATAGGTAATAGTACCAGCTAAAATCACTAAGATAATACCTGTAAGAACATAAATTTTACCCTCTTTCCTTAGGCCATCAGCCATTTCAACGCCACCGTTAGTATAGTCACTTTGCTTTATCTCCTTTTTGTCTTGAGCATTTACATTAAGACTCAACGAAAGAAAAATAATAAAGATTAAATTTTTCATTGTGTTTTGATTTCTAATTTTCTGATACGAACTCTTATGGTGGTAATCCATACTCCTAATAGTGTCCAAGCTATCACCGCAGGATAAAATACCATTCTCAACCTACTGTCTAAATCATATGCGTTGAAGCCAGGGTTGCCTCCATTGCCTGGATGCAGTGAATCTGTTAATCTGGGTAGAATAAATAGAAGTGGAATCAAAGCAGAAAAAGCAAATATGTTATATACTGCACTTATTCGTGCTCGTTGTTCTTCATTTTCAATAGAACCCCGCAACACAAAATAAGCCAGATAGATCAGCAAGCCAATAGCTGCGGCATTTTGTTTTGGGTCACCACTCCACCAATCTCCCCAAGTAAATTGCGCCCAAAACATTCCTGTTAGAATTCCTAGTATACCAAAGACAACTCCAATATTTGCAAACTCGATGGCTTTCAAATCATGGTCTTGGTTGCTCCCCCTTAAATATTTTATTGAATAAATTACAGATACAGTAAGTAGGATTATCATTCCAAACCACATAGGGACATGGAAGTATAGTGCTCTTATTGTTTCATTAAGAATATTGAGTCTGGGTACTTCAAAGAGTAACCCCCCAATAAAGGTGTAAAACAAAAGAATTGTGGTTGCGATTTTCCACCAATATTTACGCATATCAACGCTCTTTTATGAGCGCCAAAGATACGGGAATAAGAGAAAAGAAACCGCCCCTACTATTATATTAATTGCACATAAAGTAAGTAATTCATCAAAACTTGCAGAGAGTGCTAAGCCATCTATTGCATTCTTCGAAATTTTAATAACCATTAACAGCATGGGCAACAATATCGGAAAGCCTAATACCGCCATTAAAGTCTGATTACTACCTGCTTTCGAAGCAATAGCAGAAATTAAAGTTAATGTAGACGAAAAGCCAATGGCAGCCAATAGTATGTTGATTAGAAATAAAGCAATGTCCTGAATTGGATTTCCTAATATGAGACTATAAAACATCACTCCCAATAAAGCCAAAACAATCAATAATAGCGTATTATAAATTATACGCGCTATAATTAAGGCTTGGGGACTAATTATTGTATAATAATAGAGTTGCCTTTCATGTTTTTCTTGAATAAAGCTTTTGGCTACCGCATTTATTGAGGCGAATAGAATGATAATCCAAAATAGTGCATTCCATGTAACTACAGAAAGCTGATTATTTCTAACGTTGAAGCTCAAGTAGCATATGAAAATGGTACTCACTAAATAGAGTGCAATTCCATTAATGGCATATTTATTACGCCATTCTACTTTAAACTCTTTTTTGATGAACTGATAGATCAAAGTAATGTTGTTGAATATTTACAAGTTTATCAAAAATCGAAGTATTCTGAGCAGAGAAGTTCAATATTGTTAGTTTTGCAAAAAACTAATTATGGGCAAAAGAATTATTGTTACTGGAGGAGCGGGGTTTATTGGATCTAACCTAGTTGAAGCACTTCTTAATGATGCCCGTGTTGATTCCGTTCGTGTGATTGACAATTTATCAAACGGATATTGGAGTAATATCTCTGAGTTCGAGAGTAATCCGAAGTTTGATTTTCATAAAGAAGACATTTGTGACTACGATCAAATGCTTCTTCTTACTAAAGGATTTGATGTAATATCACATCAAGCGGCTCTAGGATCAGTACCAAGATCAATTGAAAATCCAATGCTTACCACAAAGGTAAATATTGAAGGCACTGTTAACATCCTTCATGTTGCCGTTGCAAATAAAATAGACCGTGTAATTTTGGCCTGTTCGTCCAGTACTTATGGTGATAGTCCAACCCTACCAAAAACGGAAGACGTTATTGGCAATCCATTAAGCCCGTATGCTATTACAAAGTACGCCATCGAACAGTATGCTGAGGTATTTCATAAAACTTACGGACTAGATTATATAGGATTTAGGTATTTCAATGTATTTGGACCAAAGCAGAGCCCCGATAATCCGTATGCTGCGGTTATCCCTATATTTTGTTCGGCCTATTTGAACAATGAAGCACCCACGATAAATGGAGATGGAATAACCTCAAGGGATTTTACTTATGTCGATAATGCTGTGCAGGCCAATATGTTGGGCATATTTACAGAAAGCGAAGGTGCGAAAAATCAAATTTATAATATGGCTTGTGGTGAGCAAACAAGTCTGAATGAAATGACCAAAATACTGAAAGAAATATCTGGCAATAGTTTATCTCCAAATTTTGGTCCTGAAAGAAAAGGAGATGTTAAACATTCAAAGGCTGACATCTCAAAAATCAAAAGCTTACTAAATTACGAACCTTCCGTTTATTTCAATGAAGGACTAGAAAGGGTATTTGAATGGTATAAGTTAAATTCTAAAAAACATTAGCATTGGAAAAAATTGCAGTAATAGGACTAGGTTATGTTGGACTACCTCTGGCCGTAGAGTTTGGGAAAATAATGCCGACCATTGGATTTGATATTAATAAAAAACGTATCAATGATCTCGAAAATGGAATAGATTTTACCAAAGAAGTTGATACCACTGAATTAAGAAGCGCTAGTCAATTGACTTATACTTCAGAGAGTACTCAGCTTTCAAATGCTAATGTATTCATCGTCACCGTCCCAACACCTATCGACAAACATAACAACCCTGACCTTACTCCGCTGGTAAAGGCTAGTGAGACCATTGGAAAAATATTAAAAAAGGGTGACATTGTAATTTATGAGTCAACAGTATTCCCGGGATGTACTGAAGACGTTTGCGTGCCGATACTTGAAAAATTCAGTGGCTTACAATTTAATTCTGACTTTTATTGTGGGTATTCTCCGGAAAGGATAAATCCTGGAGATAAAACCCATCGTTTACCTACTATCAAAAAAGTAACGAGTGGAAGTACCCCAGAGATTGCTGAAAAAGTAGATGCACTTTATAACAAGATAATTACTGCTGGCACCTATAAGGCGTCTAGTATTAAAGTAGCTGAAGCCGCCAAGGTAATAGAAAACTCCCAGAGGGATTTGAATATTGCCTTTGTAAATGAGCTCGCAGTTATCTTTGACAAGGTTGGAATTGATACTCATGAAGTACTGGAAGCAGCAGGAACAAAGTGGAATTTCCTGCCCTTTAAACCAGGACTTGTTGGAGGGCATTGCATTGGAGTTGATCCTTACTATCTAACATATAAAGCGGAAAGTCTTGGGTATAACCCACAAGTGATATTGGCCGGGAGAAGAATTAATGACAACATGGGAATGTACATTGCCAATACAATTATTAAGTTGATGGCTAACCATGAAACCCCTATTAAAAATAGTAGAGCACTCGTTTTAGGAATCACTTTTAAGGAGAACTGCCCAGACATAAGAAATAGTAAAGTTATTAATGTTATTCATGAACTGGAAGGGTTTGGAGTAAATGTAGAAGTATATGACCCTGAAGCTGACTTTGAAGAAGTGAAACATGAATATGGAGTTGAAATGATTAACAAACCCACTGGCACATATAATGCAATAGTTTTGGCCGTAGGTCATAATCAATTTAAAGAATTAGATCTCACAGCTATCCGGAATAAAAACACGGTTGTTTATGATGTCAAAGGCTTTCTGGATCCGTCAACAATAACCAAAAGATTATGAAAAATATTCTAGTAACGGGTGGGGCAGGCTACATTGGATCACATACCTGTGTTGAATTAATCAATGCCGGATACAACCCCATAATCGTTGATAATTTTAGCAATTCAGAAAATTTTATTGTTGATCGAATTGAAGAAATAACTGGTCAAAAAATACAATTGATTGAAGGTGATTGTGTTGATGAGCAACTGTTATTAAGTAAGTTAAAAGATATCAAATTAGAGGGCTGTATCCATTTCGCTGCTTATAAAGCGGTTGGTGAATCGGCTCAACAACCTATTAAGTACTATCAAAATAATATTGGTACCCTGGCATCTATTTTATCATTATTGGAGAAAATGAAATGCCCAAATATTGTTTTTTCATCATCGTGCACCGTTTACGGCCAACCAGATCAGCTTCCTGTAGTTGAAAGTACAGCTATGAAACCAGCGGAATCTCCTTATGGTAGAACAAAGCAGATTTGTGAGAACTTGCTCGAGGATTATTTTAATTCAGGCAAAGACTTAAAAGCATTAGCCTTGAGATATTTCAACCCGATAGGCGCCCATCCAAGTGCCCTAATTGGTGAATTGCCTTTGGGAGTACCCAATAATCTTGTGCCCTTTATAACTCAAACTGCCGCTGGTTTACGGGAAAAACTAACGGTATTTGGAAATGATTATAACACCCCAGATGGTACCTGTATTAGAGATTATATTCATGTAGTGGATTTAGCCAAAGCACATGTAGCATCAATAGATTATTTGCTATCTCAAAATAAATCATTGCTTGACCATGTAAATATTGGTACTGGAAATGGCAATTCCGTCTTAGAAGTGATTAAATCGTTCGAATCAGTAAATGGTGTAAAACTAAATTATGAAATCGGATCGAGACGTGACGGAGATGTGGAAAAGGTGTATGCTGATGCTAGTTATGCTCAAAATTTACTTAACTGGAAAACGGAATTGAGTTTGAAAGATGCACTAAAGGATGCATGGAAATGGCAAAAAAGCTTAAATTAATGATGTTAAATACTACCTTTACTCTAAAATTTTATCTCAACAAATGAAAGGAATAATACTAGCCGGGGGATCAGGCACTCGACTTTATCCCGTTACCAAGGCCATCTCAAAGCAATTACTACCTATCTATGATAAACCCATGATCTATTACCCTTTGTCGGTATTAATGATGGCAGGGATCAAGGATATATTAATTATTTCGACACCTGAAGATCTTCCATTTTTTGAAAGATTATTGGGCAATGGTTCTGAACTAGGAATTTCATTCTCATATGTTATCCAGCCTTCACCCGATGGTCTTGCACAGGCTTTTATTTTAGGAGAACAATTTATTGGTAAGGATTCGGTGGCTTTAGTACTGGGAGATAATATTTTTTACGGATATAATTTCTCAAAGACATTGAAAGAAGCTACAGCTCAAGTTAAAGGAGCAACTGTTTTTGGGTACTATGTAAATGATCCTGAAAGATATGGAGTGGTGGAGTTTGATGATAACAATAAAGTCAACTCTATAGAAGAGAAACCAACTACCCCCAAATCGAATTATGCTGTTACTGGATTATATTTTTATGACAACACAGTTGTTCAAAAAGCAAAGCAAGTCAAGCCGTCTACAAGAGGAGAGCTTGAGATAACTGATCTCAATATTATGTACTTAACTGAAGGAACTCTTAATGTTGAATTGTTAGGTCGTGGGATGGCATGGTTAGATACTGGAACGCATCACTCTTTACTCCAGGCGTCTAATTTTGTAGAATCAATTGAAGAAAGACAAGGTTTAAAAATTGCCTGTCTTGAAGAAATCGCTTTTCGTATGGGATATATTGACAAAGATCAATTAGCAGCTCTGGCTCAACCGCTACTAAAAAATAATTATGGTCAATATTTAATAAAGATTGCTAATCAAAAATGAAAAAAACAGAAACTGGTTTCGATGGACTCTATATATTAGAACCTGATGTTTTTAAAGACGATCGTGGTTTCTTTATGGAGAGCTATAATAAGACAAAATTGGAAGGTATTGGCGTTAACAATACTTTCGTTCAGGACAATCATTCCAAATCAAGTTATGGAGTTATCAGAGGGTTGCATTTTCAAAATCCACCATTTGCCCAAACAAAATTAATTAGGGTGTTGCAAGGATCGATACGTGATATTGTAGTTGACATTCGTAAATCAAGTTTAACTTACGGCAAATCCTTTTCTATAGACCTATCAGCAGAAAACAAAAAACAGCTCCTTGTTCCTAAAGGCTTCGCACATGGGTTTTCAACATTAAGTGATACGGTTGAAATATTATATAAGTGTGACGAGTATTATAATAAATCTGCTGAAGGAGGACTACTTTATAATGATACTAGTTTGCAATTAGATTGGGGTATAAATTCAGGTAAAGAAATATTGTCAGAAAAGGATTTGATGTACAAGTCATTTTCTGAATTTGAATCAAAATTTAACTAGTGAAAATAGTTGTCACAGGAGCAAAGGGCCAATTAGGAAGTGAAATAAAATTCCTTGCTCCTCAATATCAGTATGAATTTCATTTTATAGATCTAGATGAATTAGATTTAACCAAATTAGATGAGATTTCACTCTATTTGTCTAAATATGATCCGGATTATATTATTAATTGTGCAGCCTATACTGCAGTTGACAAAGCTGAAGATGATGTGATTATGGCAGACATAATCAACGCCAAGGCTCCAGAAAAAATTGCTGAGTATTGTGTGAAAAGCAGTTGTCGTTTAATACATATTTCAACTGATTATGTGTTTGATGGTAATTTTGATAGGCCCATTATAGAAACTGATATCCCTAATCCAAAATCGGTTTATGGCCAAACAAAACTTGATGGGGAGAGTGCGATTCTAGCATTGTTAGATAATGCCTACATCATTCGCACATCTTGGGTGTACTCTCGCTTTGGGAATAACTTCGTTAAAACCATGTTAAGGCTAGGTTCAGAAAGAGATGATCTAAGTGTAGTTTCTGACCAATTTGGTACACCAACTTGGGCCAGAGATTTAGCGGAAACAATACTTATAATAATTCAACAAATTCAAACAGGAAATGATTATCCTGGCATCTATCATTTCAGTAATGATGGTGCTATTTCTTGGTATGATTTTGCAGTTGAAATCATGAATCAAGCGGAATTGAACTGCAAAGTGCATAAGATTCAAACTTCCGAATATCCAACTAGAGCTGAAAGGCCAAAGTATAGTGTTTTAGATAAAACGAATATTAGAAACATATTGAATGTTAAAATCACAAATTGGAAAAAAAGTTTGTCACGACATTTAAATAGCAATAATCAATTGTGAGAATTATTACAAGGATAAATAGGTGGCTGATTAAGAAGCCAGATTTAAGTATAATAATTTGCACTGAAAAGGGAGAATTAGAAAAGTATTCTAAACTTTTAGTAAAAACAATTAGAACTTATTCAGGTAAATTTTCTAATACTCCAATTTATTCATTTGAACCAAGAAAGGATGTTGGGATTTCTGAAGAAACGAAAGACTTTTTTAAAGTAAATAATGTAATTCATAATGATATGCTGCTTAATAAAGAGTTTTTAGGATATCCATTAGCCAATAAACCTATAGTTTGCTCCTATGCAGAACAAACAATTCGCTCAAAATACTTATTGTTTTTAGATTCCGATGTCGCATTTTTGAATGAGCCAATTTTTTTTGACAGCATAATTAATTATGATGTAATTCTTAGACCCGTTGATAGTAAGAATATTGGGACATCAGGTCTATCTGATGATCCAAACCATGATTATTGGGAAAAACTTTATCAAATATGTGGAGTTAAATCTAATGTTAAAAAAATTCATACAACAGTAGATAATCGAGAAATATTCCCATATTTTAATTCTGGACATATTTTAACAAAACGAAAATTGAACCTTTTCAAACAATGGGAATTGAATTTTAGAAAGGTTATGAACTCAGGCATACTACCTAAAAATGGGATCTTCTTTGTAGAACAAAGCACATTTGCCGCCACCGTTTCTGCTATGAAATTAAATATAGGTTTTTTCCCTAAAGGATATAATTATCCAATACATATGCAAAATAGACCAATGCCAGAAGGCACGTTTATTAAAAGTATAAAGGATGTAACTAGTTTGCATTACCACAAGTTATTCAATTCTGTAATTGATGACACTACCAATAAATTCTTCCAACAATCCGAAAAAGGAAAATGGTTGTTAGAACAAGTTGAGAAAATGAAACTAACAAAACTTCAATGAAAAAGAACGTATTAATAACTGGAGGAGCAGGATTTATAGGCTCACACGTAGTTAGGCTATTTGCTAATAAATATCCTGATTATAAAATAATCAATTTAGATGTATTGACTTATGCTGGCAATCTTGAAAATCTCACAGATGTACAAGATTCAAAGAACTACAAATTTGTTAAAGGTGATATTTGTGATGCCAATTTTATTGAGGAATTATTTGAAAAGGAAAAAATAACAGACGTTATCCATTTAGCAGCAGAATCGCATGTAGATCGTTCAATCACTGATCCATTGAGTTTTGTGAGAACAAACGTTTTTGGCACTGTAACATTATTGAATGCTGCCGTTAAATCATGGAAAAACCAATTAAATGACCATATTTTCTATCATGTATCTACCGATGAAGTTTATGGATCTCTAGGTGAAGAGGGCTTCTTTTTAGAAGATACTTCCTACGATCCACAATCTCCCTATTCTGCTTCCAAAGCAAGTTCAGATCATTTTGTGAGAGCATGGGCTAATACTTATAAACTTCAAATTAAAATATCTAACTGTTCAAATAACTATGGCCCCAACCAATTTCCTGAAAAATTGTTGCCCTTAATGATCAACAATATTAAAAACAGTAAACCATTACCCGTTTATGGGAAGGGGGAGAATATTCGTGATTGGCTTTACGTAGTTGATCACGCAAGAGCAATCGATGATATATTTCACAAGGGAGAAGTAGGTGAAACCTACAATGTTGGTGGTTTCAATGAATGGAAAAACATTGACATCGTACATTTACTATGTAAACTGATGGATCATAAATTAAATCGATTAAAAGGTGAATCAGCTAAGCTTATAACTTATGTTAAAGATCGGGCTGGTCATGATCATCGATATGCCATTGATGCTACCAAGATAAAAAATGTACTAGGCTGGGAGCCTTCCTTACAATTTGAGGAAGGCATGGAGAAAACAGTTGATTGGTATTTGGAAAATGAAGAGTGGCTTAATAGCGTCACATCAGGTAAGTATCAAGAATACTATGAGGAAAAATATTATAATTAAAAGTGTTATATTACAAGTGAGTTAAATTCCATAGGTGAATAAACAAATCCTATTATGCAAATGTTTAAAAGTATACTGGTTTTTATCAGTATATTAATTTCAAACAATATTTTTTCTCAAACAACTTGTAACGATAGAATTTCTGCCAACGAAGGTCAAAATTACGTTCCACAGACAGATCAAGATTATTACTGGTATAAATATACTATGCCAATTGATGGGAAATTAACCATTGAATCTGAATCACTTTACTTTTTTGCAGTTTTTACAGGTGAATGCAATTCTTGGAATGTTATCAATGGTGGGCATTCTCAATTGGGTGTTTATACTAATTTTAAAGCCGGAGATAATATTGGTATTCGTTATCGGACCAATAATAAAGGAGACTTCTTTTGGAATCTCACAGTTACACCTTTTGAAAGCGGAGATAATTGTGCCAGTGCTGCTTTAGGTCAAATTGGCATTAATACTATACCTCCTATAAATGGTAATGATTACTTTTATTATCAAATAACAATGCCTGAAGATGGGAAACTATTAATGGAATCAAATGTTGGTGTACATACTAAAATATTTACAAATGATTGCAATACATTAGATTATAGTGATGGGCTTTTATACTATTGGAAAACTGCTCAACTTACAAAGTATGCCCCTGGAACAGAAATATTTGTTGCTTTTGAACTTGGATTCAACGAAGAAATAAATTGGACGTTAGATATTGTCCCTTTTGAGTTAGGTGATCGATGCGATTACGTTAAAAATGCCAGTTTAGGAAATAATTTTATTGAAAGTAATAACAGCAGCTATCATTATTATAAATTTATCATGCCTTCGCAAGGCAAATTAAAATTAAAGCGATTTGGTAATTCAGAGAATTATAGCACTACAGTAAGCATTTATAAAAATAATATGTGTGATGAGTCTAATCTTGTATTCTATGGTGACTATGAAATAGAATTACCGTCACTGGAGACTGACGAAACAGTTTATATTAAATTTTTAAATCAACAACAAATTGATTTTAATTGGAATTTATCAATAGAACCATATGAAGAAGGAGATATCTGTGAAATGGCTAAGAAAGCAACAATTGGCAACAATTGGGTACCAAATAATAATAATGAATGTTGGTATCAATATATAATGCCTGAAAATAAGGCAATAAAAATCAAGGACGCATTAAAAGTTAAAGGGTACACTACTTCTTGCGATACAATAATGGCCCTTAAGGCATCAAATGAACATTTAATTACTACCCCTAAAGCTGGGGAAACAGTCTTTTTCTACCTCGTTTCGCCTTTTCAAATTGAGGGTAATGGCAGTTTTAATATATCTATTTTTGAAATTCCATTTGAAAATGGAGATAAATGCGAAATACCAGGACTAGCTGTTGTTGGTATCAACAGATTCAGTAAAAATGTTCAATGGACTGAATTTACAACCCATGAATCTGGAGAGTATATAATTGAATCTAAAGACACTAAAATTAATGGGTTGAATTTGCAAATATTCTCAAGTTGAAATGAAGAATTAATTGATTCGATTTCGTATTTCAAGGCCAATAAATCTCAAATCCATTTAACCCTAAAAAGCGAGGATAATATAAAAATGAAATGGAGTAACAACACCAAAGAAAATGAAGTTGAGTGGCTATTGACACCTAATTTAATCAATGGGTTTATGCAAAAAAAAGAATTTGGTAATATCATTGTAACCCCTAATCCTTTTACTGACGTGTTTGAGTTAAAAAACATTCAAGGCATACAAACAATAAAAGTATATGACAATAAAGGTGTTTTGCAACAGGTCCATTTTATTAATCAAGTCACAAATACTGAATTAAATACTTCAGAATGGAGATCTGGATTGTATTACATTATAACAATTTATAAAAATGGTGAAAATAATTATCTTAAAGTGATTAAGAATTAATTATTTGTTGCCTATCAAGCTCCTAACAGTATAAAACACCAACTTAAAATATTATATAAATAAGGAAAGTACGTTCGTGAAGAAGGCATATATTCATATCGGTTCGGGGAAAACAGGCACCACAACAATACAGTCTTCACTATTTAACTCCAATCTAGATAAATATGGTATTGGCTATCCCACATTTTCTGCTTTCCCAAAGGCTGAAAATCAAAACTGTTTAGCCATTTTATTCAGGGATCGCGAGAAATTACCTAGAGTATACCAAAAATATAGTCAGGACGAATATCTTGAATTTAAAAAATCCATTGAAATAGAGTTGCATGCTCAACTTAAAAAATATGATAAGATTGTCATCTCAGCTGAATTAATTGGTAGCTTCAGTAGAAATGAAGTTATATCATTTAATAAATACCTCTTAGAACATGATTACACCGATATATATATATTGATTTATATCAGAAATCCAGTTCATTACTATTTGTCTTTAGTTCAACAAACTATTAAAGCTTCCCATATTTTTCCAAATCCAATTTCATTTAAATATAATTTCAAAAATTCTATTGAAACTTGGATGAAAATTTTCTCAAATCTAACCGTGAAATTATTTGATGAAGAAATTAAAAAAAATGATGGCTTATTAAAAGTTTTGAAACAGAATTACGCGAGAATTTTGATTTACAAATAAGTTTAGCTTATTCTCCCAAAAAAAATAAATCCTTATCTCTGGAGGATGTAATCATTCTACAAAAATACAGAAATATGTTTCATACTGATTCAGAAAACATATTTAAAAAAGATTCAAATAAACTTTTAAAACATTTAACAAATTTTACTTTTAAAGATTCAACAAAACTTAAATTAAAAGGAGAAATTGCTCAGCATATTTATAATAAACACAAGGCAGATGTATTATGGCTGAAGAAAAAATTTAAGTTAAATTTTAATTATCCTGATGTTGAGGAATGTTATAACGAACTCATTGAAAGAACCACATACAGTCCTTTAGATTTATTTGATAATTATTCTAAAAATAAGGCAGAAAATAAATTGTACTATTTATTGCGATGTATTGTCCTCAAAAAATAATATGTTTATTAAAATATTAGCCAATTGATGATTTTTGTTCTAAATGTGCTTCCAAATTTTGTAGATACAAATCTCCAAATTCCTTATTCATATGTGCAATATCATCTTCTGGATGTTGCTTTGTTCCTTTTACTTCTTGAACATTAAGTCTTTTAGACCCCTTTGAATATTTTTCCTTTGTATGTCTAAAATCAATTATAGTGTCAGGGTGCTGTGAAAGCACAAAAATATTATCATCGGCTATAGTTGATTCCAGCATTTCAACAAATTCATTATGTTCAGCCGGATCAACAGCTGGATATGGATTTTTTGTTGCAGGATAAGGAACATGTGAAATAAAAATAGGCACGTTGGAAGATTTCCTTATTTCCTTCACTAAATGATAACTAATTGATTTAAAGTAAGGGTTAGTATGCCTAATTACTTCACTCGAATAGAAAATATTGCTATTTTTTGCTCTCTTCAAATGTAAAAATGAATTAGGTGTTGACATTAATCCGTGTAATACTATTAAATCATAATCTCCTATGTCAATCAGGCCTAACCCACCAGAAGTCATTTTCAAATTGTTAGAAACAACATCATTAGTCGCAACAATCTTATTGTTTTTGTTGGACGTGTTAAGTAGTGAGTTAGAATGAGATCCAAAAAATACAATATTCATATTTCTTGGGTTTTCAACCCAAGCTTCTCGGATGCATGCAATATGACTATTCCCAATAAGTGCTATTTTTTTCATTTACCAAACGCAGATAATAATTCTTCTTCACAAATGATTTTCCCAGAATCAGTTGAGGAATTGATATTCTCTCCCTTAATTCCTTCTGGAAATCCAAACTTATCATATATACAGTTAAAAAAATTCTTCATTACAAAATCAACACCATTTCCATTCACATTTCTTTGATTAGGTTCAAAAAACATTCCTCTATAAACAGCGCTATTAATTATCTCATATGATGGAAAATAGTCAACATCTTCGCGTTCCTCAGCCAATTGACCAGCCACTGCTCTTAAAACAGATTTTGATTCCATTGTTGCTACAAGTACATGATTTAATGACTTTGTTGCAGTTAATGGCACTGGCGAAACTGTTAATAATATTTTTACATTCTGATTTAATCCTTTAATAAGTTTAATACTCTCCAATAGATTTTTATAAACAAATAAAAATTTCTGATTCTTGAATTTGTGAATCTTTCCGTCAAATTCACCCGCCACTGTACCTGGGCACAAAGGATATTCAAAATCCAATTCAGAATTAATCCAACTTTCTGTTAATCCAAGAGTAAAAACGAAGACATTACAGTCAGTTATTGATTTAAGAAAGCTTTTTAATGTTTGATTTCTTGATGATTCTAACTCTTCATAGGATATAAAACCTTCTGGTTCGACATTTGGTCTTAATACATCGAAGTATCTAGAATTTTTAATCCAAAATTCCTTTGGAGCTTCTTTTGTACCACTCGATGTCAATATCCATTGGCGCAATAAAGAAGTTGTGTATATGTTTCCTGTTCTACTCGAGAATACTTTGTACGAATATTTATTGCAATCATCTTCGGATAATCCTGATGGTGCAGTTTCTGTATCAAGCCAGTTATATCCACGTGATTTTAAGGACCTACCAATATGCTGAGCAAAACAGGAACCATAAGTTGATATTTTATCCTCAGCCATGATATTAAATTTTGGATTCCACAACCCTGCAATGTCTAAGCAATTTCTGTTTGAAACTGCAAGCTTCCAGAAGGATTTGCTCGGTAGTGATTTATATGGGTGCATAATTAATAAGGAAATTCATATTTGTAATTTTCTATATCAGTTTTATAAATATCAGAAACTATTTTTTTTTGCGTGCTCTTATAAAAGCTTCCATAGTCTATCTCTATTTTGTTATCAAAGAGAGATTTTAATTCAGAAAAACTCATTTCATTAGAATCAGAACGCACATCAGATTTAGTGAATTCATTCCCAAAAGTTTTATTGCTACGATTTTGAAAATTCGGTTTGCTAAAAAAATTCTTTATTAAATCCAATTTAAGCAAATCGTCTTTAAAAATTAAATGAACAATTTTGTAAAATTCCTCAATATCATCTTCAATTCTATAATAGTGGTTAACAAACTCACTCGTTTGTGATTTAAAATGTGGATCAACATTTGAATTGTTAGTTAAATAATCAAGAAATTCATCAAACGAATACCCCTCATCAAAGTTTATTGGTTTCCCTAGGTAGGAAAATATTTTCTCATGAATTGTTTTATTAAAGTGTTTATTTTTAAATCTTTTGCTTGAGTCATATTTAATTTCACAACACTTGTCCAAATACGATGAGAC
This sequence comes from Fulvivirga sp., assembly GCA_048268855.1. Lineage (GTDB taxonomy): Bacteria > Bacteroidota > Bacteroidia > Cytophagales > Cyclobacteriaceae > Fulvivirga. The sequence continues at coordinate 492,480 of JBLWUR010000001.1, read as the reverse complement.
TATTCGCGAGTATGGATTTCGAACAACTGAATAAGTTAAAAAACTGGAATAATCATAGCCATCAAGTGGCACAAATAAATCCTTTAATTTATGATGGGTTGCTAAATCACCCTTATTTACTAACTCCTCACGATGTAATTTCAGATAAAGCTTTCTAAACGTACTACAAGCACTTTTAGGATTATAATAGAAAATATATTTATACTTATGACTTACTAACGGTATCATTATTTATATTGTGGTTTTGCATGATGAACTCTTGAAGTTCAAGATTAAATTTTTTGTTAATATTTGTGGTACTAAATTGCTTTATTTGATTCTTTAAACGTTCCTTCATTTTTTCATATAACCAATAATCAGCCATATTGAGTTCCTTTATTATCTCACGAGTTTCTTCATCGACATGCAATTCTTCATTTTTAGGGGTAACGTTTTTTATTTTATAAAATGGTGACTTCCAGCCAAAGACATCTTTCATAATTAAGAGTGAGGCGTCAAAGTCTTCAAGGATACCAACAACGGGAAAAAAGTTCTCGATATTCTTTATGGCCAAATTATACATTCCTTCATGACTACCATCTTTTCCACCAATCCACCTAACTTGACAATTATTTACATCTCCTTGATTTATGTTAAGAGCAAACTCTTTTAATGACCAGTTATTTCTCGTTACTGTCTCATAGAGTCTATGTGCTGGCCTTGATCTAACGTAATTAAAAAATGATATTATCCTGTCCATAGGGTCTCTCAAAAAAGTAACATATTCTGTTGGACCTATCATTTTTTCATGTAACCCAAATCTCATATGTCCTTTTAACACTTTAATATGTTGTCTATCCTCATCTGATAGGTTGATAAATTCATCTTTATTTAATCTCACACTTTTGATCACCTTAATAGTAAAAATAGAATCAATTGGATATTGATTTTCAATTATACTATGAAAAGTAGTACCCCCATTCTTTGGTAAATGAAGGAATATTAAGTTTTTAAGCATCTTTCATTAATTTAAGTATGTTCTTTGATCTAACCGCAAAGGTGTGATTATTTAAAACAAATGCTCGTTTTATCCTCTTTCGTTTAATATCGTTTGCCTCATTTAATATTACATTTTTAATCAATTTTGTTAATTCCCTTTTCGATTTATATATATGTACCCACTCTTCTTTTAAGATGTCCGTTTCATCAACTTCATCAGTTATTAATGTTGCACCACATGCCAATGCATCAAATATTCTATTTGATATGAAGCCTTTTTCACGCATATCATCCCAATGATCATTCAATAATATCTTCGCTCCTCCATAATATTTGTATAATTCCTTATTATCAATATGCTCACCTTTTATATATATGTTATCAACTAATCCATTCCAACCATTACCATAGATTGATAAGTCATATTTAGTAGGTAATAGATCTTTAATGACTTTTCTATATACTCCTCTGGAATTTCCTACAAATAATAATTCATTTTCAACCCTTTCTGAATTTTTGGGGATTTTAAATACCTCTGGATCTGTACATTGCAATAATGTACTAACATTGTTTAGCCCCTCGGATTGTAAATACTCAGTCCATTTTTTTGAAGCAATAAATACATGATTATATGATTTATACTCCTCCAGGGATACTTTGTCAGGGTGAGAAATATTCCACATCATAGTATTCTGAAAAGGTCTCGGAATGTACTTACTCAATCCTCTTAAAACGAGTACATTGTTAAATGAAAAAGAAGAAGGATGCTCCCAATCTTTCAAAAATTGAATTCTTGTTCTAATTTTTTGCCTCTCAAATTCTTTTTTAAGTGATTTTGCGAAATGATAATCACCCCAATTATGTGCCGATTCTTTATTTGGTACTGGCATTTTAATCAACATATTTTTCTCATAGTATGTTGCCAGCAAAGATCTAATAGATTCAGCACGATGTTTATAAGTGTGATTTTCTAGTACTATCTTTTTTAATTCTTCTATTTTATTCTTCCTTTTAGAGTCATTCCCCAAATATTCAGATATTAAGGAGTTGAGTTCATCTTTTGTTTCATAATAAGGTAGTTTATTATCAAATACATCTTTTGATCCCAATTTTCCATTAGTGATAACTAAAACACCAGACATGATAGCATCAAAAACACGACTATTTACCGATCCCCATGGCTTGGTTACCCTATTCGCATCATCAATCAATAATTTTGTATTACCATAGATTTTAGGCATATCTTCATACTCAACAAAACCACGAGAATATTCTTGTAGTTTATCCACTTGCTCCCAATTCTTTCCATAAAGATTGAACTTGTATTTTGGCAAAGATTTAGGGTCTAGCATGTCAATTATCTCGCGCGGATCATTCCAATAACTTCCCGTAAAACAATAGTCGCATTCAAATTTACTTTCCAATTCTTGTTTGGTCTCAAATCTCGTTTGATTGGTGGCAATTGGCAAATAATGTGCATACTTCCCTTTTTCATTCAAAATATACTTACAGGCCTTTTTACTTGAGGCAAAAACAAGATCAAAAAAATCAAATCCAGGATTTTCAGCGAACTTCTCAAACCAATTTCGCATCCAAGCGATTTTTATAAGATTAGGGTTATTACTCTTGATTTTACTTAAATCATAACCGTGCAATAATACAATGAGCACATCTATATCATTATCAATGCTATAAAAATTTCCCTCACGCTGAGCAAAATATTTAACAGTCCAGTTAAGCTTAATAAACTCGTTAGCAAGTTCCTTTGCAGTAAAAAAATCGCCTGCAACTGCATGACCACCTTGTTCTGTAACTACTATACCAACATTCACATTCCGCTCTCCAAAATAATGGGGTGTCTCCCCATTAAGCATCTCTTTCCATTGTTCAGATAAAAGATATTTATACCATTTATTTCTAAAATGCTCTAAATTTTTTGCCCTTCTTGCTCCAACCTCTTTGGATGGTTGAACACTTTGCGTGCCAAATTCGTGATGAAACAATACAGACCCCTTCGATAACCGATTCTTATACCCTAATTTTGCTAATTTTAATCCAAGATCTACGTCTTCAAATCCATAGATGTACTTCTCGTCAAAACCATTAACTTCGTTAAATTTACTTTTCGAGACGAGTACACAAGCCGCTGTCATACTGGGTCTTATTATGTCATCTTCATGATTAAGGTCAAAATAATTTTTATTGTTATCTAGATTATAAGGGCGTACAAATCCCTCTTCTATGTTGAATGCTATCCCAGCGTGTTGTACTTTTAAACTTGACATCTCCCCCTCTTTGTAGGGATATAACAATTTAGCTCCAACCAATCCTATCTCATCTTCATAAGCATAATAGGTCTTTACAAGCTGATTTAACCATCCATATATTGGGGTAACATCATTATTCAAGAATAAGATAAGTTCTCCATTGGCTTGCTTTGCTGCAATATTATTGGCAGCAGAGAATGATGCATTATATGTATTTTTAATTAACTTAATGTTAATACCTTTTAAATCTTCCAAATATTTAATAGAATCATCTTTAGAATCATTATCAAATACAATTATTTCGTAATTATTATAAATTGTATTTTTATTCCATTTTTGAAAGAGTGTTTTTAAATGGCTGAACCCATCTCGATTTAATATAATTATACTAACTAAGGGTGTTTTTTTTGATATTTTGTGATTAAAAGTACGCTTGACAAATCTTTTAATTCTAAAAATTTCCCTTTGATATATCTTTTTTGTTTTATACTCTTTCCATTGTATCGGAATGTAATTTAAGATTACTGATATTTTTCTTCCTATAAACCCCATGCTAAAAAGTCTTTTCAACCGACTTGACAAACGCATAGACTGAATCTGTTTCCAATAAATAAGAATACGTTCATCTTTTTCCCTATTCCTTTTTCTCAAAGAATCAATTATTGATGTTTGTTTCTTGTTTTCATCCAATTTCCTTTGATACAAGGATTTTACAGATTCCAACTCTAATCTCATTTTTTTTAATCCCCTAAGTTCATCGGTCAACTTATTCGATATGTATTTTTCACTAGCTAATTCAGATTTGAGTTCATCTATTAATTCTTTTGATATACTTTTTTCTGTAGCTAATTCGGATATGAGATTATCTAGTTTGTTTTGAATATCAATAATCAGATTATCCTTTTTAATAATTTGATGCTTATATTCAAGGGCTTTAATTTTATTACCAAGTATTTCATCACCTTTTGCATGTAGTTTTTCTTCATTACTTTTTAGCTTTTCACTGATCACATTGATAGTCTTCTTATACTCATTAAGTTTCTCTTGCAGTGTTTTAATAGTATAATTATTTTTGTTTATCAATTCATCTTTAGCGTTATTAACTTTTACTAATTCGTCCTTTTGCTTTAATAATTGCTCATGTACCTCTAATCTTTTATTTAGCCCGGACTTTATTTCTTCTAGTTTTGATATTTGTTCAGTTTTTTTAACAATTTCAAGCTGCTGCTTGATTACATTTTTAGAAAATTCCTCATTCTCTTTTTTAATAATATTATATTGAAAGTTATTTCTAAATATATTTTCATATTTTAATAAAATTGATTCTTTAGAAGCGTCTATTTTAACTGCTGAACGTTTATTTGCAAGAAGGTCGTCATATAAGACTTGTTGTGATTTAGAAATAGATTGTTTGTATCCACTTACTACCCGTTGCCGATACATAGACTTATCGATAAAACCGTCTATCTCTTTAGGATTTATAGCTCTAATGGGCACATTTTCCTGTTTCAAAAATTGCGAAAGTTCGTCTATTACCTTTTTTGGTGATTCAATTAATTCATTGTAATTGACAAAATAAAGTGGGAATTTTTTGCTCGCTTTTAAGGCTAACTGATTATACTTTTCCCAAAGTAACAACCCAAATTCTAATGGAAAACCATTACGATGTTGTAGGGACATGGCTACTTCTAAGGGATTTCTATATACAAAAATACCTATTGGCACTTCCAGTAAATTCTCCCATAATGGTAGGTTTAGACACAGTCTTGGCTCCTTAATGAACCATGGTCTAAACGCATCCATGTCTAAGATGATCTTTTTTGCTTCCTTTTTAAATTGATCTATAGAATCATTAGAGAATGATTCTGCACCCCAAAAATTGCTTATTCTATACCAATCAAAATCATTCTCTTGTAGAATATAATCGTTTAGTTTTCTTACATCCTTCCTTTCCCAAAACCCTTTTTGATTTTCTATATTGGCCCCTGTTGAGCTTCCTTCAGCACCAAAATAAATTCCCATTAAATTTAAAATCCTTGAAACTGTTGATGTTCCAGAACGGTGCATACCGAGAACTACTATTTGCATATTTTTAAAAATTTATGGCCAAAACTACATTTAGTTTGAGTAAGATGCTTTTGATTTGTACATTATTCTCCGATACAGTAAAACATTTCTAACCTTATGGTATCCCAAATAAACTCGTATTTTGACAAAATTTTTGTGCTTAGTTTAAAAACGGATGTTCATAAAAGAAAAAGAATCAAACAAGATTTAAGTCAATATGGAATAGAATTTGAATTCTTTGATGGCGTCTATGGTAATTCAATAGAATTTGACTATGAATGGAGTTTTTATAACCAAAGATCAATTAAAACAAATTTAGAAAAATTATATAACAAGAAATTTATAGAAAGTCGGGGTGCTCTTGGTTGCTTAAAATCGTACTTGGAAATTTTTCGATATTCCATTAAAATGAATTTTAACAGAATATTGGTACTTGAAGACGATATCGTTATGTGCCATGATTTTGAAAATAAGTTTATTCAATTCCAATCAAAAATTGATAGTGATTGGAAGATCATATTATTGGGAGCCTCACAATACAAATGGGATGAAACCATTATTAAAGACCATTTTTATCATCCGAAAATTTTAACCACCTTCGGAACATTTGCTGCTGGTTATGATAAGAGTATTTTTAATGAAATTATTGTTGAAGGAACAAAATTTCATACCTCTATCGATAACTTACCATTAGGGTTGATTTATGAAAAATACAAGAACAAATGTTTTGTTAGTTATCCCAATATAATAATTGCCGATGTAAGGGATAGCATAATTAGGGAATCAAGGGATTTAACTTCGCATGCCTTAAAAATGAGATGGCCCCTCGAAAATTTTACTTTCTAATGATGGATGAAGAAATAATATTAAGCATAATTATTCCCGTTTACAATGTTGAAAATTCGGTTGAAAAATGTCTTCAATCAATTATTATGGGATTATCAAATGAAGAATTATCTCAAATTGAATTAGTTGTAGTAGATGATAAATCTCAAGATAACTCCTTAGAAATTGTTGAGGCTTTTCAAAAACAGAATGAATGTAATATTAGGGTAATTAACCATGAAAATAATTTAGGTCTTGGAGGTGCACGTAATTCTGGAATTAATAATTCTGTAGGGAAATTTGTAACTTTTATTGACTCAGACGATTACTATTATCCTGATTCTATAGCGTATCTATTAAAAAAAATTCAAGGTCTGGATAATGATGCTATACTAATTTTTGGATTTAACGCAACAAAGGATAATATAACGAAATGGTCTTACAAGCCTAATGATGAACAAACACTTGCATCCAACGAAGCACTGTGGATGTTCGCTTGTGATGAATTTTCTTCGTCTGTCTGGAATAAGGTATTTCCAAATGAACCCTTAAAAAGCAATCTTTTTAAAACTCATATATATTATGAAGATTTAGAGTTCTTACCCAGAATGATTAGTGCAATTGATTCTGTAAAGTTCGTTCCGCAAACTCTTGTTAACTACCGGCAAGACAACTCTTCTATTACTCGGCAGCTCACCAAAATAAAACATATAGATGATCTATTTTTCGCAGTGGATTCTCTTCACCAATCCCTCAAATCCCATGAGATATTCAGTACAATATTTTGCGATAGATGGGCATACTTATTAAAAATCTGGGACCTGAATTCGGATCTCGTTGAATATGCTTTTAACAAGTTATATAAAGGAATAATAGATTATGATATCTTTTTTCCAAACAGGAGGTTGGAAAAATTAAGGGATTCCGTAAGAAATAGAATTGATCAAACTGAAGTAAATACCAATATATCAAATCTTTATGAGAAAATACTAGATAAACTCGAACCTCAAAATCCATTTTTTAGCATTATTACACCGATGTATAATGCTGACAAATTTATTGAAAAAGCTGTGCTTAATTATTCAAAGCAATCATTCAAAAATTTTGAATTAATATTCGTTGACGATCATAGTACTGATAATTCGATGACTTTTGTTGAAGAGTTTCAACAAAAATTTGATTTCATTAGAGTATTTCAGCTACCAAGCAATCAAGGAGCAGGTAAAGCAAGAAATTTGGGAATACAAAAAGCTAAGGGACACTATATTATATTCAATGATGCCGATGATTGGTTTGACAACAATGGGCTAGAATTAATCTATAACCATTTACAAGTGAAGGAATATCCTGATTTGGTAATATTCCCATTCTCAGTGTATGACTCAAATATGAAACTATTATGGAGTCAAACAAAAATTGAGAATCTTGAAGATAAGACATATACCGGAGAGCAAATATTCAAAGAAATTGTACAATCAAATATTAATCCTTCTCCATGGAATAAAGTATTTAGAAAAGATACTTGGATCGATAATCACATTACTTTTCCTGAACAAATACATCATCAAGATTTATCCGCAATTCCATATGCCTGTTTTAAATCAAAAAGGGTAACTGTACTTAAAGAAAAACTTTACAATTATGTCACAAATAATGCAGGAGTGACAAAAACTGTTTCTGACAAGCATGTTTATTCACCATTTAAAGCTATTGATGGATTATTCGATTTCTTTAAAAAAGATGAAATATTCGACATTTGGGTTAACCACTTGTATCAAATTGCATTTGAAACGTTTAGGTACAATTTCAATATTAGGAAGGACAAGTTTTCAAATGATCAAATTAAAACCTATATAATTCATTTTAATGACTTTTGTTCTTCACACGAAATTCAGCCCCATTTCCTTTTAAGTAGTGCATCATCATTCGATTTTATTTCTGATGTTTATTCTGAACGAACTAAAAGAGGCCTTTCAGGCATGGAAATAATTCCAGTAACAACTGATAAGTCTTACTTTTATAAACTCTTTGAAAATTATCAATTACTCATTACCCAACATAAATTAGCAACAAACAATGTGAGTAGTATTAATAATTATGAAGTTCCACTACCAGGCGGGTCAACAAAAAAATTAATGGATCGCCTTGATGAACTTGAAAAAGACAAACTTTGGTACCGAAATACTTATGAGCATTTGCCAAAATGGTATGTAAAAATAGGTGGCGTTTTTAGAAGAATAAGATTCTAACCTGCTTAACTAACTTGTTGTTATTTTATCAAGAATGATCCTTTTCTTTGTTAATTTTAACTCTTTAGTATTTTGGTGTAATTTTTTTAAAAATGAATAAGGACGATTCAAACGTTAAGCGCTTATTACTTCAACTAAGATTTATGGTGAATGTATTTAAAATTCAACAGAAAATTAAAGATATAAGAGCCAATGGATAACCAAATTGAAAAGGAATTAATTAACTCAATAAATGAAATTGAAAAGTTAAATACGCATTCTACTTATAATATTGAGTTAAAGAAAGAGCCTTTGGTAAGTATTGTAATGACAACTTACAATGTCGAAAAATATATAAATGAATCAATTGACTCCATTCTAAATCAGACATATTCTAATTTAGAACTAATAATAGTAGATGATGCCTCATCAGATGACACTGTCAAAATTGTAAAGTACTACAATGACCCTAGAATATCTTTATATCAAAATAAAAAAAATTGTGGCACCTATTATTCAAAAAATTTTGGAGTATTAATAAGTAGAGGAGAATATATTGCTATTCAAGATTCTGATGATATTTCAAACTTAAACAGAATCAAAAAGCAAGTTGATTTTTTAGAATCTTATCTAAGTAAACAATTTGTTTTATGCCAGTATACCAGATTCGATATTGATGGCAAGCATCTAATTGAACCCAGATATGCTTTTCAATCTTCCATGTTCCGAGCCATGATCTTTCATGAAATTGGTTATTTCGATAGTGTTAGAGTAGCTGCTGACGAAGAATTCAACGATAGGCTTATTCTAAATTATGGGCCTGCTTCAAGGGGTAATATTGATGAATTGCTTTACTTTAATAGATATCGTAAGGAGTCATTAACATCCACAATCAAAATAGGATCTGAGTCAAGAACCTCCTATTTAAAATCATACAAAACATGGCACATTCTTATTCAAAAAGGCCAAAATCCATACCTAGAGTACCCATTAAAAAAAAGGCCTTTTGACGTTGACCCTATAATAGATGTTCCTTATTCAAAGGAAATTGAAACTGATTTAAACATCTCTAAATTATCAATTAATGCTGAGAAGATCACAGCATCATTAGTAACCATACCATCAAGAGTAAAAACCCTTGAAAAAGTAATTAATTCAATTATTGAACAAGTAGATATTTTAAGAGTCTATCTTAACAATTTTGAAACCATTCCACCTTGTCTCAAAAATGAAAAAATAACCATCTGCAATTCTAAAGAATATGGAGAGATCGCTGACAATGGGAAATATTTTAATGCGGAAACGCTGGTCGGTTTTCATTTTACTATCGATGACGATATTATTTATCCTTCCAATTATGTTGAAAAATTAAAATCAGCATTGATTAGATATAGCTTTAAGCCAGTAATTGGGCTACACGGCATTCGAATTAAGGATAGTTTTAAACGTTATTACGATGAAGTTTCACGTGAAATATTAAGCTTTACATCAAAGCTTGAGGAAGACAGATACGTGCATATTTTGGGAACCGGTACCGTTGCATATCATACAAGCAGTGTACATTTCAACCTTGATAATATTGAAAATACACATATGATTGACATTTACTTCGGAAAATATTGTCAATTTAATAGCATTCCTATGATTTGTATCGCAAGGGAAGAAAATTGGTTGTTGGAAATAGAGACGCCTGAAGAAACAAGGATTTATGATACATTTATCTCCAAAGATGAAATCCAAACTGAAATTGTAAAATCTGTTAGTTGGAACTACCAATACTTAGAGAACGATCTTAAAGAAAGTATTAATTTAAATATCAGTATTGAGGAAAGAATGCTAAAGAAGCTTGACAAATTTGGAATACAACTAATTGAAAATGAAAAAATAATAGTAAATCAAAAAAATACGATTGAAAAACATCAAAATGTTATTGATTGGTACTCCGCTACCTACGATCACTTACCCAAATGGTATCTAAAAATTGGGAGTATTTTTAGACGTTGGCCCTTTTCATAAATTAATTGGAAGCTCTAATTATGAACTTATCATTTTTTGTAAATGCCGAAAATATCATACTTCAAAAGTATACTTATTGATTTTATGTAGTTATGTATTAAATATAATTTTTAAGTTTTGCACTATCATGTATATATTTCTCACATACAAATTCTAAATTGAATATACTAGCCATAACCACATTCAATCGATTGCCTTTTTTTGAAAATTTAATAAATTCATTCATTAGGGCGATTAATTTAAAAGATGATTTATGGAAAGTCATAATCGCTGACGATGGCTCAACAGACGGCACCATCGAGTACATTGAAAGTCTCGCTATATCAAATACACCAATAACATTAATCAAAAATAACCGTCAAGGTATCCACCATCAGTTCAATACAATTGTAAATGAACTCGAAAAAATGGATTTCGATTATTGCTTTAAATGTGATGATGATATTAAATTCATTCAGTTAGGTTGGGAATCAGTCTATATTAACGCTATTAAAAATTCTGGTTATGATCATCTTTGTCATTTTGATCCCAAATGGCGACCAATAAAGAACCTAAAAAAGCCTATAATTCAAGACAACATAATTGGTTATTGTGAAGCCAAAGATGTTCAAGGAGCTTTTTTTACGCTTACTCCAGCTGTAATCCACAAAGTTGGGTACATGGATACTCAGAATTTTGGCTTTCGTGGAGTTGGGCATGTGGACTATACAATGCGGGCATGTAGGGTAGGATTTAATGACATCAAAAATCCATTCGATGTTAAAGATAGCGATCAATATATCACCCATCAAAGTGAAAATTACGTTTCCGCTTTAAATAAGCACGTACAGAATGCATTGGAATCTGATCTTGAATCAAAAAGAAAATATGAACTTATACAGGATTCTAGCCGAATCTATATTCCTTTTTATAAACAGGTTTCTTCAATGAATAGCAATGACGAAAAGGAGCTTCTATTAAAAAGATTGGAGATATTGGAAACCGAAAAAAAATGGTATGAAAAAACATATGGGCATCAACCACGTTGGTTTATCAGGTTAGGTAAAATTCTGAACATAATATCTTCAGTCTTTCTTAAATCTCCAAAATGAGGAAATTTTTAACTGTCTTTAAGTACTTTTGGACTTTTAAACCTATGCAACATCTCTCAACACGTCATTTAAAAAATTGCCAATTTAAGACAGATAGATACCAAGCCCTCAAAAACCTTCCTTCTGGTGGTAAAATTGCAGAAATAGGAGTTTTGGGAGGAGATCTTTCTGATTGGTTTTTAAAAAATTTGTTACCCTCTGAGTTACATCTTTTTGACCTTTACAACTGTGCGGATTTTCCGGGCAAGGATAGATTCAATAAACGGCAGCACGAAAATTTCATTTTGGATAGATTTGATGAACAAATTAACAAGGGTCAAGTTGTAATAAAAAAAGGGCTCTCATGGGATTTGATGAAAGCTTACACCGATAATTACTTTGACATTATTTATATAGACGCAGCTCACGACTATTATTCAGTGCAAAAAGATCTCAATCAAAGTCTTTTAAAAATAAAACCAGATGGATATATAGTAATGAATGATTACATAATGTACGACCATCTTGCTAAATCAAAATATGGTGTTGTACAGGCAACAAATGAGTTTTGTGTTAATAACGATTGGGAACTGTTATACTATGCTTTTCATCCCAATTTGTTTTGTGACGTAGTACTGCGTAAAATAGTGGACTAACAATACCTATTACCCATGAATTTTTGGTTGTTAACCACGGAGTATCCACCACAGAGTGGTGGTGGAATAAGTACATATTGTTATCATACGGCACGTATGATGGCTCAAGAATGTCATAACGTGACTGTATTTGTGCCTAATAATAAAATTCAAAAATTAGAAAGACATCAACAGCAAGAGGGTATTCAAGTTGTAAGCTACCCAGTTGATAATTTACCTTACCTTGGTTTTGAGGCAGGTCTTAGCTTCACTCTCTCCAATGTTTTAGAAAAAATAGCCAAAGAATATGGGGATCCTGATTATATCGAGTCGCAAGAATATAATGGGTTAGCCTATTACCCACTCCAGCGTAAATGGCTCGAGAAAGGTTATCTTAGTGAAGCAACATTTTATGTTACCGCCCATGCCCCGGGCTTCTTATACCTTGATTACAATCAAGCTCCTACTCATAAATTACCTGAATTCTGGATTGGAGAAATGGAACGCTCTGTTCTAAAGACTGCAGATTTCGTTATTTCTCCAAGTCAGTATTTGTTAGATATACTAAATATTGACGTACCGCAGCAAAGGCAGATGGTGGTACATAACCCCTTCGAAACCATCCAAAAAAAACCTTCAGTAAGTTATACTAAAGGAGAAATAGTTTTTTTTGGAAAACTGACAGCCCAAAAGGGCGCCTTAAAGTTGTTGGAATATTTGGAAATTGAATGGAAAAAAGGAGCCCAGTACAGTTTATCGGTTATTGGAGGTGGTGATCACTACTTTTATCCACTTATGATGGATATGGGACAATTTGTTAAAAATAAGTATGCTCATCGAATCAAAGAAGGTCAACTAAAATTTGAAGGACACATAGTGCCAGAAGATATTAATTCCAGGCTTTCTAAAGCACACATTGTTGTTGTCCCTAGTATAGTTGATAACTTACCATACACAGTAATAGAAGCCATGAGTCTTGGCAAAATTGTTTTAGCCTCTCTTGACGGTGGACATAGAGAACTTATTGATCATGGTAAAACCGGTTTCTTATTTGATCATAATAATAATGGTGATTTTATTCATCAACTTGATTCTATACTTTCACTTGAAAATCAAGATATTTTAAGTATTGGACAAGAGGCCCAGAAGGCGATAATTGACAAATGCAGTTATGAGGTGGTTTACAATCAAAAAATTAAAGTTTTAAACCAATTAAAAAATCCAATAAAAAATATTTTTCCAGTAATACGTCCATTATCAAAAACTAAAGTGAGCCATACCATTACTGGCGAAACTGGTAAGCTTTCAGTTGTCATTCCATATTATAATATGGGCGAATATGTTGACGAGGCGATAAATTCAATTATCAATAATACCTTTACTAATTACGAAATAATCCTAGTGAATGACGGGAGTACAGATCAAAAAAGTAGAGATAAGTTATTAGAACTTGAGAATAGAGTAGAGCATTTAATAATACACAACAAGGAGAATACCGGCCTTAGTAATACCCGTAATATAGGAGCCAAGATGGCAAAAGGTGAGTATCTTGCCTTTTTAGACCCAGATGATTTTATTGAACCAGATTATTATTCCAAAGCACTTTATATCCTTAAGAAATATAGTAACGTTAGCTTTGTTGGTAGTTGGGCACAATATTTTGGATTGAAGAATTATATATGGCCTGCTTTCAATCCAGAACCCCCATATATTTTAGCTCACAATATGATCAATAGTAGTGCTTTGATATTAAGAAAAGATGATTATCTTAATTTTGGCTTTAATGATCCTACATTTATTTACGGTATGGAAGATTATGATTCTGTAATTAGTTTGATAAAAAATGGGTGTGTTGGAGTCGTGTTACCAGAATGCCTTTGGAATTACCGCATTCGTAAAAATTCATTGGCTCAATCATTTAATAAATATTCAAAAGAATATCTTTATAAACTTTTGACTAAGAAACATCAAGCCTTTTATGCAGAATACGCTATGGAAATAATTAATTTGTTGAATAGTAACGGTTCAAGTATAAGTTATGACAACCCATCTAAGCGACTTGGCATTTTTCATGGAATTAACCTACCATTCAATAATTCTAAATGGATAGAGCGAGCAAAATCGAATAAATTTTTGCGTAACATTGCGAAAATCATACTCAAATACATGAGCAAATAAATGGCGCTAAGTACTTCTAAATTTTACACATCCTGGTTCAAAGAAAACAATAGAGCCGAAAGAATTTGGATGATGGCCAAAATAGAATTTAAACTTCGGTACTACGAGAATAAGCTAGGATTGATGTGGGCATTAATTAAGCCTATTTCACAAATAGCAATGTACTATGTTGTATTTCAAGTTTTAATGAGCCAGCGCGTTGAGAACTATGTTATCTATCTTTTTGTAGGACTGCTATTGTGGCAGTTTTTTACAGAAACCACCAGCGGGACGGTGAAAATATTAAAAACAAAGAAGTACTTATATGAGTACACCAACATGCACAAACTTGAAATCTATATATCTTCAATATTGAGTTCTATAATTGGCTTAGGATTTAATCTTTTAATCTTTTTAGTTGGGGCCATTATTTCAGGCATATGGCCAACATATCATTATATATATATCATATTAATATTGTTAAATTTATTTATATTAAGTTTTGGGGTTTCATTGATACTTTCTAATCTTTATCTTTTATTTAAAGATATACTTCAGATTTGGGGAATTATAGTTGGATTTGGATTTTTTCTTTCACCCATTCTTTATCGAGGAGACTTATTTAGTAAGAAATTGCCAGCGCTGGATTATTTAAACCCAATTGCAGGTGTAATTAACAATGCAAGGAATATACTAATGTTTGGTCAGGATCCGAATTGGCACATGCTCGTATTTGATGTTGTTTATGCTGTACTAATATTGTTAGTAGGCCTATTCTTACTGAAAAGAATATCTCCTAAGGCATCTGAATTGCTTTAATATGGATCAAAAAAAATCATTAATACTAGAAAATGTAAGCAAAACGTTTTGCATCAACGATAAAAAAGTTGATACACTGAAGGGACGACTATTTAATCTATTCAGCAACAAAAATTTGAAAGAATTTAAAGCAGTTGACAGTATTAGTTTGGAAATAACTAAGGGTGAAAATTTTGGTATCATTGGACGAAATGGAAGTGGAAAATCTACTCTGATTAAGTTAATGAGTGGCGCATTTGTTCCTGACAAAGGAGGTCAGATTATTAAAAATGGTACTTCTATGTTGCTTAACTTGGGAGTAGGGATGAGTCATGAGCTAACAGCAAGGGAAAATGTTTATGTTTCAGGGTCTGCTCTTGGATTGAAAATTAAAGATATTGATAAAATATTTAATCAAATTATTGCATTCGCTGAATTAGAAGAATTTGTTGACTCCAAAATCAAATATTTTTCCTCTGGTATGATCCAACGTTTATCCTTTGCCATAGCTGTAAATGCTGGTGCTGACATTATGTTTTTGGATGAGGTGTTTGCCGTTGGTGACGCTAAATTCAAGAAAAAAGCAGTTGAAGTGATGGAAAAAAGTTGGATTGATGGACGGACTATAATAATGGTAAGTCATGGTCTCCAGAATATTGCCAAATATTGTGAAAGGGCTCTCTATCTAAAAAAGGGGGAAGTAGCATTTTTGGGTGATGCCAAAGAAGCTATTAAATTATACAACAAAGATAATAATACTTAATTTTCAGTATTATTATACGTCATAGTCATAAGTATACTGAAGGACAATATTCCTATATATCTGTTTAATACGTTCTCGGTCATGAACCCTAACAAAAATACTAGTATTATAGCGACAAACAGATAATTTTTCTTGCCAATAGCATCGTATACTAGGTACCCTATAGAAAAAAGATATACACATAATCCAAAAAGGCCGAAGGAAATAGCAATATTCAAGTACTGATTATGTACCCCAAAATCTTGCTTCATGGCATATAGAAAGTTCTTCTCCTCTATCTTTTCTCTAAACTTAATATCATAATCACCTGTACCCACCCCTAAGAATGGGGATTCCTCAATAATTTCTAAACCACATTGCCACAATGCTAATCGAAGGGTAAGTCCGTTCCAGTTTTGCTCAGATAGCTGTCCATTAAAGTGATTGACGTCATTTGGGTTATCAAATTTATAATGAAAATTAGAAGTAGCACTTCTAAAACGTTTAGTTGTTTTGGGAAAAATAATACCTAATAGTATTACAGACCCAATAAGTAAAATAACCATACCTATTATATTAGAAACCTTTCTTCTTTTTAAGAACAAATTATAAAAGATAAAGCCTATAATAATCAGTGATACTAAAATTGATACTCTACTGGCAAGTAAAAAAATGAACAACACAAGGTAAATCATTACAAGTAACCACATCGACTTATTGCGATAACCTGATTCTTGTAAGTACCAATAAATAATAATCAGGCATATATTTAGGTATAGCGCAAAATAGACAGCTTGGTTTTTAATTGCTATGACAAGATTATCGTTATAAAAATACCCTGAATCATTAGTAATGTAGTAATTATAGAAACTGAAAAGTAACCCAACAATAGAGGCTGCAATACATGAATAAAGAAATGTGAGTAGTATTTGTATATTAGTTTTTTTTGAATAATCTGTCGAAACAAAAATTAATGGGATCAGAAGTAAAGTCAATCTCATTTCAATTATCCTCCATGCGTTTTTAAGGTCTGTCGAATACAGTGTCCCAATTACTGTAAGCAAAAAAATCATTAGCAGCATCCAAGTTGATGTCTTTGCCAGAGAGAGCTTAACTCTTCTTAAAATGCCCTTCGTTAAAAGCCAGTTCAATCCCATGGCAATAACAAATACATTGGCTATAGCATGTTTACCAAACACATAAAATACAATAGCACAGATTACCGCTATTTTAAAGCGCATCTCACTAGAGTTTATTAATCCCGCTTTAATTTTTTGAAACTTGAGTATATATTGATTCATATTGCGTTGCAGTATTTTTAACATTGAACCATTCCTTGCAAAAGGTAAACGAATTAATCCCGAAATTCGTCAATAGCTTTCTGTCTTTTATTATTTCCACTAATCTACTTACCCCTTCATTTGAATTTTCAAATAAATATCCATTTTCACCTTGCTTCACTAAATCTCGATTACCCACACAATTTGAAAGAAGTAAACAACACTGCGCATTCATAGCTTCAAGAACAGCAAAAGGTAAACCTTCCCATAGGCTACATGACAAATAAATATCGATTTTTTTTAGCCATTCTTCTGTCTGGGCGCTATCCAACCAACCAGTTACAGTTATATTCGGGGAGTTAAGTTGTCCAGCAAATTGTCCTCCTCCTACCCAAACAAATTCAACTTTATTATTATCCGCAAAGGCATGAGCAATTTCATTAAATTGTATCGGATTTTTCTGAAATGTGGCTATTCCTACAGATCCTATCAATATTTTAGGATGATCAATTTTATCTTTTTTATCAATATTTGTTCCATTATTAACATAGATGCAATCAACTCCAATTCTCAGATATTCAACACTTTCTGATTTCGAACAGCAAATTACTCTACCTCCTAAAAGGCTTCCCAATTTTTCTAATCCAACAAAGAGTGTTCTTTTAAATTTAGAGATGTCCCGTCTTAAAAATGGTGCCCCGTTCGGGGTATATATTACTGGTTTAATCTTTAGAATTTTACATGCCATTCTTCCTAAAAATCCAGCTTTTGCAGAATGTAAATGAACTACATCAAAATTTTTTCTTTTTAAGATTCTTGTTAATTCATATAAGGCTCTAAAATCTTGATATGGATTTATATTTCTACCAGCGCTACGCCAAAGAACAAACTTAACGTTTGGGTCAAATCGTCTTTTAACGCTGTTAATTTCATCCTCAGTTGTACGTGATCCATGAACAACAGTATGTTCATGGCCATTGAGTTCACGGGTAAGGTGAATTATAAAAGTGATAATACCTGATGAAAATGGCTCAACCACATGGAGAATTCTCATTATTTATATATCAATTGTTTAATCGAAATAATTATTGAATTTGGAATAATTTGCAAAAGTTTAATTTTAATAATTCCCACAACCCAGTATAAGCTAATTTTGGGATTGTCAATCAGTACTTTTAACCTACTTCTAAGCTGTAATTTCCTACGGCTCAAAGATATCCCCTCTAAATTACTTTCTACAATGGTTAAGACCCTCTGTAGGTTGGCTGTCTCAAAACTTTCAACAAACCTGTAAAAAAAAGCATAATCTTCCGCAGCTGGGTAATCTGTGGGGTAATACCCTACCTTATCGATACCTGAAACTCGGAAAGTAACTGCTGGATGTATGAAACAAACCTTGTACATCATTTCTTTCCTAATTGTATTGTGATTCTTTGGTAATTTCAAAGTAAACAATCGCTTGCCTTGTTGAATGAAGTCCACCCAACTTCCTACCAAATAAATATTTTGATTTTCATTTAAGTATGACACCTGCGATTTCAACCTATCACTTACCATTACATCTCCACAATCAAGTCTTGCAATAAATTTTGAAGAATTTTCTTTAATAATCTCTGAAATACCTAGGTTTAATGCCGCTTCAATACCCTCATTGCTTTGTAAGAATCTAAGTACAATTGGATAATCTGTTACCTTGATAAGCTGTTGTAACTCTGGTCGCTCTGTCAGTCTACTTCCATCATCCACGACCATGATCATTATACTTTCCTCATAATAAATACTCCCTAGGCTCTTTATCAACCCATCAAGATTATTATAATGAGGAATCAAAACCACTACATCATATATTGCTTTTCCTGTATTGTCCATTAATGAGTTAGCATAATTATAGTAATATTTGATGGTGAAATTGGGATTTACGTTTTTTTACTTCAAATTTAGTTATAACTTTGTGTAAAGCTCCAATATTTTATGCGATATAGGTACTCTGGGTATTTACATACCCTTCTTTTTATCAGTGATTTACTATTATTGAACCTATCCTTTGTGTTAGGGTACTATTTTAGTTTTGGAAAGTTTGATGGCTCTCTATCGTACCCTTTTGTAAACTTATTAATATATAGCAATCTTTCTTGGGTTGTATTGTCAATTTTAGGCAAACCATTTGAGATTAGACGTACTTCAAGGGTTTCATATGTCGTCCGACATATTTTAAGGTTTGTATTAATTCACCTACTTTCAGTTTCTGCCCTAATGGTTTTTAACCTTGACGTTAATTACTCAAGAGAAACTATTATCTATAGCTATTCAATATTCCTTGTTTTATTATTATTACAACGCTTAGCCTTTATTTATTCAATAAGAATTTATCGTAAATACGGCTTCAATTATAGAAATATAATAATTGTTGGGTATGGAGATATTGCTGAAGAAATAAAGAAATTTTTACGGGTTCATCCAGAGTACGGTTATAAATTTCTAGGCTTCTTTGACAATTCTAAAATTAAAAATATTACGGAGGGGAAAATCTCTGATATCGAAGAATTTACGGCCAACAATAGGGTTGATGAAATTTACTGTTGCCTTCCTGAACTTCGATATTCACAACTTCAAAAGCTTATTCATTTTGGAGAGAAAAATTTTATAAAGGTCAAACTTATTGCTGATTTTAGAGGATTTGAGCATAAAGGTCTGGAGATTGAAAGTTATGATAACATACCAGTCTTAAATGTTACCTCGTTCCCTCTTGAGGTCCGCAAAAACAAGTTTGTGAAAAGATCCTTTGATATAGCCTTTTCAACAGGTGTTATTCTCTTTATATTTAGTTGGCTGTTCCCATTAATAGCTCTCGCAATAAAGATTGATTCCAAAGGTCCAATATTTTTCAAACAGAGAAGAACTGGCAAAAGTAATAATAACTTTTGGTGTTGGAAATTTAGAACAATGGTTGAAAACAAAAAGGCCGATGTACTTCAGGCCGTACCTAATGATGAAAGAGTCACTTTTATAGGTAATTTCTTGCGTAAAACCAGCTTAGATGAACTTCCCCAATTTTTCAATGTATTGATTGGAAATATGTCTGTCGTGGGGCCAAGACCTCATATGTTGCATCACACTAAAGAATACTCAAAAAAAGTAGAACGTTTTATGGCGAGACACTTTGTAAAGCCAGGCATTACCGGTTTGGCCCAAGCTAAGGGTTACAGGGGTGAAACAACTGATATTTCTTTTATGAAAAACCGAGTTAAATTAGATAGGTTTTACATTGAAAATTGGTCAATAGTCTTAGATTTGAAGATTATCTTATTGACAATCAGTTCATTGCTAAAAGGTGATGAAAACGCCTATTGATATTATCGACTTAATTAAATATTCTCTTACTTCGCTTGTTTTTGCGTATTTCCTGTTTCCAATCGTTATAAAAATATTGGAGTGGAAGCAAATATTGGATACTCCAGATAGTAGGAAAATCCACCATGTTAGAACTCCAAGCATGGGGGGCATTCCCATATTTATAGGTGTTGCTTTTTCATTACTACTTTGGTTGCCAGGCTCACATGGAGAAATCAATAAATATCTTTTCAGCTCGTTGAGCTTATTTTTTATTATTGGGCTTCGAGATGATTTGATCCCAATGCAACCAAAGCTTAAATTACTTAGTCAGCTCATCCCTATTCTAATTATTGTTATTTTAGCTGATCTTAGACTGCTTTCTTTCTATGATATTTCTAGTTTTCAGTTCAACCCATTGTCGTCAATCATAATTACAATATTTTCTTTGATTGTAATTACAAACTCATTTAACCTAATAGATGGGATTGATGGTTTAGCAGGTACTATCAGCATAATTGCTTTGACAAGTTTTGGGATATGGTTTTATTTGACTGGGAACTACACTCTCAGTTTTATTACCTCTGCTTTTGTTGGATCGATAATTTCATTTTTAATATACAATTGGTCTCCATCCAAAATATTTATGGGTGACACAGGTGCTTTACTTATAGGTTTCTTCCTGGCTTGTGTTACTATTTACTTCATCAATTTAAATTTCGGACTTGAGCCAACTAGCCCATATAAATTCGAAGCGTCAATATCAACTGCCATATGTTTTATTATAGTGCCTCTCGTTGACACATTGAGGGTATTTGTTATTAGATTAGCCCATTTCAAATCACCATTTCATGCTGATAATAATCACATCCATCACATTTTAATTCAAGTAGGACTTTCTCATTCAGCTGCCACAATCGTCCTTGCCACAATAAACATCCTTTTTATTGTTCTCGCTTATTTCGGACGATATTTTTCAGATAAAATTATGTTGTTGATAATTTTCGGAATCGTATTTCTACTTTTAGTTGTCTTAAGATGGTTCCAATTAAGCATTAAATCCCAGACAAAGAAAACTACCATTAAGTAGTTCTTCTTTGTTGAATGTAAACTCCCGATCACCAGTACCAATAAAAACTTTACCACCTGCGGCATTTACAACCGCCTGACCAGCAGCTATATCCCATTCCATGGTAGGTCCATGGCGATAGTATATATCTGCTTTCCCTTCAGCTACCATACAAAATTTCAATGAGCTCCCTACAGAAATACTATCTACCACATTATATTTGGAAAGCACCCCTTCTTCCTCCTTGCTAGCATGTGACTTACTACGAACAGCTATTCTGTTGGAGTGTTTGTTGTTTACTTTTAACTCCTTCTTTTCACCGCCATTAATTTTATATGCTCCGATGCCCTCAATTCCATAATATAGGTCATCTGAAACTGGAGTGTAAATAAAACCGGCCACTGAACGCTTATTTATTATAAGAGCTATATTCACTGTAAATTGACCATTTCGATTGATAAACTCCTTTGTGCCATCCAGAGGATCCACTAACCAATAGATAGAATAATCCTTTCGAGTTGAATACTCATGATTTTGCCCCTCCTCAGAAATGATGGGTATCTTAGGATAAAGTTTGTGTAGGCCTTTTGAAATTATCTGATGTGAAGCCTCATCAGCCAAAGTTAGTGGTGATTCGTCACCTTTAAAATCGACAACAGAAGATTTTTCAGGATCATTATATATATTTAAAATAGCATCCCCTGCCTTTTTAGCAATTTCTATTAACTCCTCTGTTTTTATATTGTCTATCATAATTTTCAATTAAAATTCAAATCTACCAAACTATACAGTTTTCTATAATTTAAACTTATAAATTGTAGTTTTGCAACATCAAAAAATTCATATAATGGTGGATCATATTCATCCCATATTTAACCAATCTTTACAAGCGACTGATAAGGAAAAAAAACTGGCTCAAAAAGGGCTCGTGATTTGGATGGTGGGTTTATCTGGGTCAGGGAAAAGTACGCTGGCTACTGGTCTTGAAAATAAGTTGTTCGAAGCTGGTTATCATACCATGCTATTAGATGGAGACAATTTAAGATCTGGTATAAATGGCAATTTATCATTTAGTGATTCTGATCGCTTAGAAAACATTCGTAGAGCTTCTGAGATAGCTAAATTATTTGCCAATAATGGTACAGTAACTATTTGCTCACTGATCAGCCCTACTAAACAAATACGAGAATTGGCTTCTTCAATTATAGGAGATAAATACTACGAGGTGTTTGTTAATTGCCCATTAAATGTTTGTGAAGAACGAGATGTTAAAGGACTTTACGCAAAAGCTAGAAATGGAGAAATTAAAAACTTCACTGGTATTGATTCACCTTTTGAGGAACCAGACAATCCTAATCTAGAAATTAAAACAGATTTATTACCCTTAAATGAATCTTTAGATCTGTTATTTGAGAATATAGTAAGTAAAATAAAAAATTAAAATGCCTTCATACAATTTATCACATTTAGACCAACTTGAATCTGAAGCAATATACATTTTCAGGGAAGTCGCTGCACAATTTGAAAAACCAGTAATACTTTTTTCTGGTGGAAAAGATTCTATAACTATGGTTCATCTAGCTAAAAAAGCATTTTGGCCTGCAAAAGTCCCTTTTCCCCTACTTCATATTGATACTGGTCACAACTTCCCAGAAGCGCTTGCTTTTAGGGACAATCTAGCAAAGAAGTACAATGTAACATTAGACGTTGGGTTGGTACAAGATTCAATAGACAAAGGAACTGCTAAAGAAGAAAAAGGACTAAATCCAAGCAGAAATTCACTTCAGTCCATCACTTTGTTGGAAAAGTTAGAAGAAGGGGGCTATGATGCAGCATTTGGGGGAGGACGAAGAGACGAAGAAAAAGCTCGAGCCAAAGAAAGATTTTTCTCTCATAGAGACGACTTTGGACAGTGGGATCCTAAAAATCAAAGACCCGAGTTATGGAATCTGTATAATGGAAAAAAAGCCATTGGCGAATCTTTTAGAATCTTCCCAATTAGTAACTGGACAGAGATGGACGTATGGCAATATATTAAGAAAGAAAAAATCGATTTACCAAGTATCTATTTCTCACATGAAAGAAGTGTTGTGAATAGAAATGGAGTATGGATTGCAGAATCACCATATAACACCTTACTTGATAATGAAAAATACGAAGATCGAACAATTAGGTACCGAACTTTGGGGTGCATGACAATAACAGGCGCCATCGAATCTACAGCCACCACACTTGATGATATCATTGAAGAAGTAGCAGCTGCACGACAAACTGAGCGTGGAAATAGGGCAGATGACAAACGTTCGGAAGCAGCCATGGAAGACAGGAAGAAACAAGGTTACTTTTAATATAATATTGATTTCGCATAATATATAAACTAAGCATGAGCGATAATAAAAACGGATATATGGATATGGACCTTTTAAGGTTCACAACTGCTGGAAGTGTAGATGATGGAAAAAGCACTCTAATTGGGCGCTTAATGTATGATACAAAATCAATTTTTGAAGATCAAATAGATGCAATTGAGCAATCTAGTCAAAACAGGGGCGATGAACATGTCAATCTTGCATTGCTGACAGATGGATTAAGGGCAGAACGTGAACAAGGAATTACAATTGATGTAGCCTACAGGTATTTTGCTACCCCAAAAAGAAAATTCATTATTGCAGATACTCCCGGACATATCCAGTATACACGTAACATGGTTACTGGTGCTTCAAATGCCAATCTTGCTATCATTCTTATTGATGCAAGAAAAGGAGTGATTGAACAAACAAAACGCCATTCATTTATAGCTTCGTTACTTCAAATCAAGCATGTCGTTGTTTGTATCAATAAGATGGATTTAGTCGATTATTCTGAGGAAGTATTTGAAAATATAAAAAAAGAATACCTTTCATTCGAGGCTAAATTAGAAATCCCAGATATCCGATTCATACCAATATCTGCGTTACATGGCGATAATGTTGTTGACAAATCTAAGAATATGAGTTGGTACCAAGGGCCTACTTTGTTATGGTCTTTGGAAAATGTACAGGTGTCATCGGATAGAAATCTAATCGATGGCAGAATGCCTGTACAATGGGTCATTAGGCCTCAGTCTGATAAATATCATGATTTTAGAGGTTTTGCAGGGCTAATTTCAGGTGGTGTATTTAGAAAAGGTGAGGAAGTTGTTGTACTACCATCAGGATTTACTACAAAAATAAAAGCTATTGAAACGATGAACGGGGAGCTGCAAGAAGCGTATCCACCTATGTCAGTAGCTATAACTCTAGAAGACGAAATTGATATCAGTAGAGGTGATATGATTGCGAAATTAAACAATCAACCTACAATAGGGCAAGATATTGAACTTATGGTGTGCTGGTTAAATCTTACACCGTTAAAAGTTGGTGGGAAATATATAATTAAACATACAAGTAACGAAGCTAGGTGTATTGTAAAAGAGATACGATATAAGGTTAATGTCAATACCTTGGAGAAGAATGAAAGCGATAAGAATATCGAGGTTAACGATATCGCGAGGATTTTGATAAAGTCAGCAAAGCCTTTATTTTATGACTCATACAGGAAAAACAGAAATACAGGTTCTCTAATTCTGATTGATGAGTTTACAAACGAAACCGTGGGTGCTGGAATGATAATTTAATTATGATTGATAAGGTTAAAGATATTTTAAATGATATCGCTGGTTTTAAAGCAAGTACTCAACAGGAATTAGAAGAGTTCCGGTTGAAATTCATTAGCAAAAAAAGTGTGGTCACCGATTTGTTTAATGAGCTTAAGAACATCCCTAATGAACAAAAACGAGAATTAGGTCCAAAGCTAAATGCTGTTAAACAAGCTGCTCAGGATAAATTTAAGGCACTCATAGATGGCTTAAACGATTCAACTTCTTCATCAAGTTCGGATCAGCTAGACCTTACCCTACCACCAGTAGAAAGTGAGCCCGGTAGTGCTCATCCGTTGAGTATTGTGAGGGCAAAGATTATAGAAATTTTTGAGCGCATTGGCTTCAATGTATCCGATGGGCCTGAAATTGATGACGATTTCCATAATTTTACGGCATTAAACTTTCCAGAAAATCATCCTGCCCGTGAAATGCAGGATACTTTTTTCATTGAAAGAAATCCAGATATTTTACTGAGAACCCATACTTCAAATGTACAGGTTCGATTGATGAAAAATAACAAACCTCCCTTGCGCTCAATTATGCCAGGTAGAGTGTTTAGAAATGAGGCCATCTCGGCAAGAGCACATTGCGTCTTCCATCAAGTAGAGGGGCTTTATGTAGATGAAAATGTAAGTTTTGCTGACCTAAAACAGACCGTTTATCACTTTGTAAAGGAAATGTTCGGCAAGGACACCCAGTTACGTTTTAGACCTTCTTATTTCCCTTTTACTGAGCCAAGTGCTGAGATAGACATTTCTTGTCAAATATGTAAGGGGGATGGATGTCAACTTTGTAAATATACCGGTTGGGTAGAAATAGCAGGATCGGGTATGGTAGATCCGAATGTACTTTCCAATTGCGGTATCGATCCAGAGAAATATACTGGTTTTGCTTTTGGTATGGGTATTGAAAGAATTACCCAATTAAAATATAGAGTGAACGACCTTCGTTTATATACTGAAAATGACGTCCGTTTTTTAAAGCAATTTAGGACTGCTCAATGATAACCACGGTAAATAATATTAAATCCATTGCCATTATTGGTGCAGGCACTATGGGTCAGGGTATAGCACAGATTAGCGCCTTAGCTGGATTCAAAACCATTCTGTTTGACATAGACCCAGATGCATTGGAAAATGCCTCTAAACTCATTGAAAGAAGTTTTAACAAGGGCATTGAAAAAGGCAAACTATCCGAAGAAGATAAAAAAGCCGCTATTTCTAAAATCAACTTTATTAGAGAACTTAATCTGGTAAAGGCTGATTTCGTAATTGAAGCCGTTGTAGAAAAACTTGAGGTAAAGCAGTCAATATTCAAATCATTAGAAGAGGTAAACAGCGAATCAACGATTCTGGCAAGTAACACCTCTTCTATTCCAATTACTCAAATTGCGGCTGGATTGAGTCGACCTGAAAATTTTGTGGGAATGCACTTTTTCAACCCAGCTCATATTATGAAGCTTGTAGAAGTAATTTCCGGAGTAGCTACCAGTACCCAGACTGCTGATATCACGCGAAGCCTTGCTATAAAATTAGGTAAAGTACCAGTATCCGCAGCAGACTCACCAGGTTTTATTGTCAACAGAGTTGCTCGTCATTTTTATGTTGAAAGTCTGAAAATACTAGAAGAGGGCGTGGCCGATGTTAAATCTATTGATAAGCTTATTAGAGCAAGTGGATTTAAAATGGGGCCATTTGAATTAATGGATCTAATTGGTGTTGATACCAACTTTTCTGTTACATCTTCAATGTTCAACGCCTTCCACCAAGATTCAAAATTTAGACCTAGCAGAATTCAACAACAAAAAGTAGCCGCTGGTCATCACGGTAGAAAATCAGGCCAAGGTTTTTACAACTATGAATAGGATATTCATTTTATTGTTTTTCATTTCAATGTCATGTGAAAACACATTTGAAGGAGAGCAAATACCGCTCTCTGATTTTCAAGATATAAATATTAATCTCTTACTTCCTGAATATCGCGATTTAAATAGGGACGGTGGTTTTGTTTATATAAATAACGTTGCAAATCGAGGCATCATCCTTTATCGTGAAAATACCTCAAGTTATATAGCCTTTGAACGTAATTGTACATTTCAACCTAACGGTGCATGCGCCACAGTTGAGGTACATAGTTCCACATTATATATGACTGATCCATGTTGTGGTTCTACCTTCAATTTCCCTTCAGGCCAGCCCACTGGTGGCCCTGCTAGATATGAATTACGTAGGTATGAAACTACCCTAAGCGGAAATTTCCTGACTATAACGGATGATCCATTAAACTAATATCAAATCAGTTGGTCAATAATTTTATCAATTGACATCCCCTCTGCTTCTGCTTTGAAATTTCTTACCAATCGATGACGTAAAATCGGTTTGGCTACCGCTACCACGTCCTCAATGTCTGGTGAATACTTACCATTTAATAAGGCATTACATTTTGCCCCAATTACTAGATACTGAGAGGCTCGTGGCCCGGCTCCCCATTCAAGGTAATCATTAGCTATAGCTGAAGCTCTTTTGGTATTTGGTCTTGTTTTATGAACTAAGTCAACAGCATATTCAACTACATTGTCGGTTACAGGTACTTTTCTCACTAAATGCTGGAAATAAACAATTTCATCACCATTCAAGATTCTTTCTACCTTAGGCATAGTATCCATTGTGGTGTTTTTCACTATGTCAAGCTCTTGGCTATACTCTGGGTAATCAAGCAAAACATTAAACATAAATCTATCTAGCTGTGCTTCAGGCAACGGATAAGTTCCTTCCTGTTCTATTGGATTTTGCGTAGCTAAAACAAAAAATGGTTTGTCTATCGTATACGTTTGACCACCAATGGTAACGGCATATTCTTGCATTGCTTCGAGTAATGCTGCCTGTGTTTTTGGTGGGGTACGGTTAATTTCATCAGCCAATACTATATTGGCAAATACTGGCCCTTTAATAAATTTAAAATTCCTGTCCTTATCCAGTGTTTCAGCCCCAATGATATCTGAAGGCATTAAATCAGGCGTAAATTGTATTCTGTTAAATTTCAAGTCCAGTGCCGAAGCCATGGTCTGAATCAACAATGTTTTGGCCAATCCTGGAACACCTACTAATAAACAGTGTCCTTGACAAAACACCGAGGTCAATAGCAGTCGAACTACTTCATCTTGGCCAACAACAATTTTTGATATTTCATCTTTCAGCGTACTAAAAGCTTTATAAAGTCCGTCAGCAGCTTCTACATCGGTATTGAATTTTTTCATAGACAATCGGTTTTGATAAACTTACGAAAAGCAGAACAATTTGTTAATCAATTCATTATTCCGCAATAATCGTATTGTTTGTCAATACTAATGAAAACATCATTTCGAGCCTTATTAAACCATTCATTAAGCACCCTTGATTTCTTCTCATTGAGTGTAGCACTCTGTATTTTTTGCCAATCATCTTTCAGATTAGCCTGATGAGGAGCTACCTTGGATTTATAATATAATATACGAACTGCTTCCTTACCATCATCTTGTCTGAAGGTGATCGGCTGGCTTATGTCTCCAACATTCATTGAGTCCAATGTGAAGAAAATAACCGGATCCAAATTTTCCACCGAAACTTTTAACCCTCCTGTTTCATCGGTAAAATACCCTCCACTGCCTGCAGTAGCTTTGTCATCCGAATATTCAGTAGCCGCTTTTTGAAACGATATACTATCATGTTCAATAAGTGACTTTAGGCTATCAAGTGATTTTTTAGTCTTGTTGATGTCTTCTGCTTTAGGATCTGGAATAAGAATAATATGTCTTGAGTTGTATTCATTTCCGCGTCTTTCGAGTAACTGAACAATATGTATCCCAAAAGAAGTCTCAAATGGTGCAGAGATTTCCATAGGCTTAAGTTTCAATGCATTGGCTTCAAATTGAGGAGCCATCGCACCACGTTGAGTAAACCCTAAATTCCCTCCGTATTTAGCGCTTGGACCCTGAGAATATTCTTTCGCCAAGGCTTCAAAACTTTCTCCGGCCCTCACTCTATCAGCAATTTTGCTCAGTTTTAATTTAAGTTCATTTTTTCTTTCATTACTTATTGTTGGGGTTTTTACTATTTGAGCTACTTCTACTTCAGTAGAAAAATAGGGTAAACTATCCGTAGGTATTTTGTTAAAAAATCTTTTCACTTCTGCTGGAGTCACTCTGATGCCTTTCAATATTTCCTCTTGCATTCGCTGTACTACAAGTTGCTCTTTAATGTCATCACGAATATCATTTTGAAGTTCCTCAACTGTTTTACCATAGTACTGTTCAAGTTGCTCTTCTGACCCTCCATATTGAGAAAGTATTAATTGCATTCTACGATCCAGATTGTTATCAACCTCTTCATCTGAAACAATAACAGAATCGATTTCCGCTTTGGCTACCATCAGTTTTCCACTAATAAGTTGAGCCAAAATACGACATTTCGCCCCTGAACTAGCCTGATTTCCATTAGACAGATAGCTCATATAGGAACGCTCCAAATCCGATTTCAAAATGATATAATTATCCACTTTAGTGATAATTTCATCAACGGTGACCCGATTTTCCTGTGCCTTGGTATAGCTGCCAGATATGATCATTATTGCCACTAAGACAATAGTATATTTAATAGATTTCAAATTCTTTATTTTTGGTTGCACGTTTATACACATCTTCTTCTAGTTGCTGAGCCAGCTGTACTTTACGTTTGTTGATAATTATATTTTTAATGACCTCCTTCACAAATTCTAACGGTGATATGTTATCCGAAATTCTATATTCATCAATTTTTAAAAAATATTGGAATTGAGCATCAGCGGTTTCTATGTACTTGTTTCGCTGTAAAAATTGAATCTTATTAGGAATTTCTGCCAGTGGCGAATTTTTAATAACGTCATCAAATACCATCCAAACAGAATCATTAAGTTGATAAGTAGCCGCAAAACTTAAAGCATACGTCTTAAGCTCTTCAATATTCTCTTTATTGGTTGAATTAATCAGTGCTTTTACTTTATTGATCTTTGGTGCCCCAATGGGTATTTTAATATACTTCCCTCTGATAATATTTTGTTTCAACAAAAAATTGTCAATATTATCCTTATAGTAGAGTTCAATTTCTCCATCAGACACCTCTACATTTAGGTTTTGATTGATAAAATAAGATTGATATTCATAACCCATAAGACTATAACGATAATCTAGCACCTTTCGCTCAATATCTGCTTCATCAAATTCTATTTTTGTTGAAGCCTCCTTTATCAATAGCTGTTTTTTTATCCAGTTGTTGACAAATCGCATAGTACGTTCTGTACTATCCTCTATAGACATGCCAACAGTAGAAATTCCCTCCAAATCATGTGGATACAGATATTGATCCCCAACCCGTGCGATTGGATCAATTTTTTCAGCCTCATCGGCTGGTTCATTTTTCATTTTGATTAAATCACAACCTGAAATAACCAATAGAAAAATAACCACTATAACATTAATTCCTTTCCAAGGACTCATATACACTATTTAATACTTGATCATTTATTTTAATGGTATAATTTTCTTTTAATCTTTTCAACCATGCTTTTTCAAGATTTCCTTGGTAATCTGAAATTACTGCCCCCTTCGTCTCATTAAGTTCCTTTATTTGAGGGGCTAATATTTCCTTGATCCAAACCAAATGTTGCATGCCAGCCATATTGATAATTTGAATGCCCAGCTTCCATTCACATTGATCCAACACTTGATTGACTCCTTTCTCAAAGGTACCAGAATCTGTGTGTAAAGTTAGTGATGCCCCAGAATTGTACTTCTTATATAAATTTTGTTTGGATAGATAGGTGGTATCATTACCATTAATTGCCTTATTAATCTCATCTATTACTTTGTTTTTGGCCGATGAATATATCGTTGCAATCGCTCTTGGACCCCATTCATAGGAAGATTTATTTGCTTCGTAAAAAGCACTAAGGCCAACAGTATCTTCAACAGCTTTGTTCCAAACCTCTTTTTCCATTAGGTCAAACAAAAGTATCCCCTCTTGATATTCCTTTACAATCATTCGATAATCCAGGTATTTATCACTCAAATGTGTTTCTTCATAAGCAATAATTCTCTCCTCTTGGAAGTCGTCATATAATAACCCCATATATGTCTTTGGTGTATATGAATTTGGTTTTTCATTACTAACCACATATTTGTAAAAATCATCAATGGTATAGACTTGATCAGCCACTGAAAATAATGGCTTTACATTAGAAATAGCACTTTTCCACTTACCTTGTATTAAAGAACTATCGGCCTGTTGAAGTGCCAGAACTTTATTATCATAGTCTTCACTAAATCCATTCTCTTTCTTTAGCCGTACCAATAATGCCTTTTTATTGAGTTCAGCTCTCGAGTCTCTGCTGATTCTGGATTTAATAGTTGGTTCCATTTGACTAAAGCTCTCAATTGGCTCTTTCTTTATCAACTTGATAATGTGCCATCCGAAATCAGTCATTATTGGATCAGAAATGTCTCCTGGTTTTTCCAAGGCAAACGAAGTCTCTTGAAATTGGTAGGGCATTTGCCCAATAGTAAATGGGTTTAATGTCCCGTTAGTGTTCTTACTGTTTACATCATCTGAATATAATTTCACTAATTCATCCCATGATACTCCGCCATTAGCCTGATCATATATTTCAAATATTTTATTTTTTGCTGCTACAGAATCGCCTTTGATCCGCACCATTATATGTGCTACCTGCACTTTGCCATTGGCTGGTCTCCTATCAAATACTTTAACAATATGATACCCGAACTGGGTTTTTACAGGAATAGAAACCTCACCCAATTTTGTATTATATGCTGCAGATTCGAAAGGATAAACCATTTGGAACGAACTGAAATACCCTAGATTACCGCTATTTTTTTGCGCAGATGGATCGTCCGAATATTGCTTGGCAAGGGCTCCAAAATCAGCACCTGATAGAGCTTTATCCCTAATCTCCAGTATCTTATTATAAGCATTGAGTGTATCTTCAGGATTCAAAGGGTCTTTGATTTTCACTAAAATATGTGATGCCTTTATCTCTTCTTTATATCGATTATAAGCTTCTTGAATAAGATGCTCCGTCACTTTACTTTCAGTTAAGTACGGTTTTTTAAGTTGATCAAGATAGCCATTAAATTCCTCTTTAAAAGATTCGGTAGTGTCCATACCACGACCCTTAGCTTCTTCAATTTTTAACTTAAAATTTATGTATAAATCGAGGTACTCTTTGATATCACTACGGCTAAAAGCACTATCGTTATTGATATTATTCTTTTTATAAACGTATTCAAATTCTTCCTGTGTGACTGGTGAATTATTTACGCTAAATAAGATTGCCGACTTTGAATTACCCCCGGTAGATTTTAAAGGAGAACCTGACTTGCACCCTACGGTAATGACTAATAATCCAACTAATAAATTCTTAAACATATGAATGCACTATTCTTTAAAAACCCTGCAATTTTAACCATTTTATAGCAAAGAAAGTAAGATTGTGCTGGATTAGATGACTTTGATATTCTTAGTAAGTCGGCAAATGTTTTTTTGTGGTTCGCGAATGATCTGGATGTCATCCATTATTCGTTTTACAAGTATAAGCCCAAGACCTCCTTTTCGTTGTTTTTTAATAATGTCTTCAAGCTTGGGCTCAACGTAT
Source organism: Fulvivirga sp. (assembly GCA_048268855.1). GTDB lineage: Bacteria > Bacteroidota > Bacteroidia > Cytophagales > Cyclobacteriaceae > Fulvivirga. The sequence continues at coordinate 459,656 of JBLWUR010000001.1, read as the reverse complement.
TCACTTATATCAAATATTTCAGACTTGTCTATAATATTGAAGACGATTCCAGATTCACCCTTAACTACCACTTCCAGTTCAATGGAGTCTTTGGCATTGCAATTATGTGAATGAATAATAAGGTTAGCACAAACCTCATCTATGGCCAATACAAGTGTACTGGCATCAATCTCCGAGAGACCGTGTTTATCCAGTATCTGCTTTAAAAAACTTCGGATATCCCGTAGTTTTTCCTTTTTGCATGGCACTTTATAGCTGTACTTCATTTCACAATTCTAATTTCGCATCCTCCTTATCTCCTTTTATGGAAAGCAATTGATCCAATCCTAATATCTCAAAAACATTAGCAACCTTTTCATTGAGGCCATAAAGTACCAGTTTTACATTATTCTTTTTAATGTCTTCAATGTATGACATGAATACACCAAGTCCTGCTGAAGATATGTATTCTAATGAGGTGCAATCAACAAGAAATGATTTATGCCCACTAGCAAGTGCCTCAGACAACGCAGTGTCAAGTTCAATTGAAGAACTGGCATCTACCTCACCAACTATGGTAATTAAATCATAGTTGTTTTCTTGTATTCTTTTGACGTCTACCATAACTCTATTACGTATTGTTATTACTTATGTTTTTAGTGATATATCTATTTAAATTTAATAACCAATGTGGTGTAGTCATCATCTATAATAGATGATCCAGTAAAATCATAAAGATTATTTATTAGCTCTTTCTGAATTTCCTCCGCACTCTTCTTTGCGGCTTTTTCTACAGCAACTTGCAACTGTTCATATCCATATTCTGCCCCTTTTGCATTTTTCGCTTCCGTAATTCCATCAGTATAAAGTATTATGATGTCACCGGGATTGTACGAAAACGTATTTAACTGAATATAGTTTTCAAATCCACTATTGCGGAGTATTCCTAGCCCCAACCCTTTGTTTTGGAAAAATTGCCAAGCCTTTGAAGAAGCGTTATAATATAAGGTTGGGCAATGTCCTGCTCGAGCAAAGTCCACCGTTTTTTTACTAGTATTAATCACAAAATACGATGTGGTAATAAAAGATGTTTTATCAAGACACTTACTTAAAGCAACGTTGGCCTTTACCAAAAAGGTTTTGGGATCCAGATCCAATTGAGCTAAACTATGAAAGACACCTTTCATTTGTGACATATGAAAGGCTGCCGATGTACCCTTCCCAGAAACATCACTTATGATTATGGCTGTTTTATTTTCATCAATTGTTAACGCATCATAATAATCACCACCTACCTCATCTGCTGCTTCAGAAAATGCTGCTAAAGTAAATTCCTTATTTTGATCTAAGTTTTTAGGTAAAAGACTACTCTGAACCCTTTTGGCAATTTTCAGCTCTTCCTTATAGCGTTCATTCTGTAAAGCTTCTGTCAACAACCGGAAGTTCTCAATGGAAATACCTGCCTGATTGGCAAAAGAATCAATGATCTTTGCATTCTCTTTGTTAAACCCATCACTCACATCTTTTAATAGTGCCAGAGTGGCCTCCTGTTTCCCTTTGACATGAATAGGAAAGGTCATCATTGATCGATAATGAATACCTTTTAAGGTAGATAAATATTTACCGAGATTTTTAGTCCTATCACTCCCCCGATCAAGAATGCCTTTTATACTGTTTTCTTTAAAATGTTGCTTAATTCTTAGAATTTCATCTTCTTCAATATTGTGAGTGTGAAAAATAGCTTTTTCTCCATTTTCAATTACTTCTACCCAAGCCGCATCAGCTAATACTGTGCTAAGAGAACTTTCTAAAAGTATATCATAAACTCTATCTTCACTTTGTTCTGTTTGAATGGACTGGCTAAGTCGTTGAAAGTTTACCACCTCCTCTAATTTCTGCTCAAACACAGATGAGGTTGGAAGGTTAAAAAGTATAACTAGCAACGAAAAAAGGGCGTAAACAAATATGAAAATCATCAACGAGATGAAAAATACGCTTTCACGAAAATCTTGAAAGACGTTGGTTCCTGCTGAGATATCTACTGCAAATCCTGTTAATGTAAATGAAAAATACCCAAGATAGAACATGGCCAGAGCTATTAATAAAATACCCTTCCATTTCTGTTTGAAATTGAGAAATGCCACCCACTTGGTATTGGCAGAAAGAAAAACGCCCATTATAACTAAAATAGCTATGTAATATTCCTGAAACCAGGCAAAGGCAGACCCTCTAAACATGCTATATACTAGACTTATAAGTAAGGCATATTCAAATACCTTCCAGACAGTAAGTAAGAATTTCGACTTTTGATACAAAATGAGTCGTTTCCATACTACAAAAGTTGAAATAAGAAATGCACAGACAAGTCCTAGGTTTATGAGATAAAGAAAATCTAGGAAAATGAGATTTTCTGAAAGCTTTGTATTACCAAGTAGATTAAGCAATAGCCTAAAACAGAGTGATACTATAGTGGTCACTAGACCCGTGACAAAAACTTTCCAAAGCAAATCAACAAAGTTAATGCTCTCTGCTTTTTCAATTTTGTACTTGTAGTATAGAAATATTGAAATAGCAAATAGGCTAAGCAAGATAGTGGGGACTTCTTCCCCAACACTAGAATTAACACTACTTGTACTGCTATAAACAATAGAAAGGTCAGTAAAAACCAAGCTTGCCCAAGAGAGTATGGCAAACAATGTGCTTAATCTTATAATCGCCTTTCTACTAAACATATCTATTCAAAAATCGACTTGAAGATAATAAATTATGGATTCAGACCTAGCTGTTAATGCAAAAAGCGGAACTTCTGCCCGCTTTTAGAACTAATTAAAACTTAAAAAAATCTAACGACTATAATTTGGTGCCTCTCTTGTAATAAAAATATCATGTGGGTGACTCTCATTTACCCCAGCCGCTGTAATTTTTACAAACGTGGCTTTGCCCAAATCTTCCATGTTTTTAGCACCACAATAGCCCATACCCGCTTTTAGGCCACCTACTAGTTGATATAGCACTTCAGAAACAAGCCCTTTATAAGGCACTCGGCCAACAATACCTTCGGGTACCAATTTCTTAATGTCATCTTCTGCATCCTGGAAATACCTATCTTTAGAGCCGTGTTCCATAGCTTCCAAAGAACCCATTCCGCGGTAAGATTTAAACTTTCTACCTTCATAAATGATAACCTGTCCAGGGGCCTCTTCCGTACCAGCCAACAATGAACCAACCATTACACTACTGGCACCTCCGGCCAAAGCTTTTACAATATCTCCTGAAAAACGAACTCCTCCATCAGCAATAACAGGGACTCCTGAACCTTTGATGGCTTTTGCTGATTCAAATACTGCTGAAAGTTGAGGTACCCCTACACCTGCAATGATCCTAGTAGTGCAGATACTACCTGGCCCTACACCAACTTTTATTCCATCAGCCCCTGCATCTACTAAAGCTTTGGCTGCAGCTCCGGTGGCAATGTTCCCCACTATCACATCAAGATCTGGATATGCCTTCTTTACTTCTTTACACATGTCCATTACCCCTTTGGAATGTCCGTGGGCCGTATCAATACTTATAACATCAACACCAGCATTTTTCAATGCGGTTATCCTATCTAAAATATCTGGTGTAACACCAACTGCAGCACCAACTCGTAACCGACCATATTCATCTTTACAGGCAAATGGTTTGTCTCTTTTCTTGAGAATATCTTTATAAGTGATTAATCCTGTAAGTAAACCTGATTTGTTCACAATTGGAAGTTTCTCAATTTTATGTTTCTGAAGTATCCCTTCCGCTTTTTCCAAATTAATGTCTTCTTCAGCAGTAATAAGGTTTTCCTTGGTCATGATGTCCTTAATAGGCGTATTCATGTCTTTATGGAAGCGCAAATCGCGGTTAGTTATTATCCCAATCAATTTGCCAGATGAATCAATGACTGGAATGCCACCAATTTTGTATTCATGCATGATTTTATCGGCATCAAACACTCTTGAATTGATATCTAATGTAATCGGATCAAGGATCATCCCACTTTGTGACCGTTTTACTTTTCTCACCTGAATTGCCTGCTCCTCTTTTGACATGTTTTTGTGAATAAACCCGAGGCCGCCCTCTAAGGCCATCGCAATGGCTAAATCAAATTCAGTAACCGTATCCATGGCTGCTGAAACTAAGGGAATATTTAACTTAATGTTTTTTGTTAGCTGGCTCGAAGTATCTGTATCTCGAGGTAAAACTTCTGAATATCCAGGCTGAAGAAGTACGTCATCGTAGGTGAGTGCTTCGAAAAGGAATTTGGAATTGTCTAAATTGTCTAGTGACATAGCAAATAAGCGTTGGTGTTATTTGCCGTGCAAAGCTACAGCAAAGTCAATAATAATTATTCCTTTTTTTGAAAGTTTTTTTGGCCATATCGAAGGAGTATTATTGTTATATTTAACCCATTAAAGACAGCGCCCATTTAAAAACATTACTTATAATGATTAGAACAATATTTTGCTTGTTTTTTTGTGTACTTACCATGACAGCCTTTGCTCAAACTCAAGAGGGAAAAGCATCTTACTATGCCGATAAATTTGAAGGCCGGTACACTGCCAATGGGGAGAAATACAAGCACTCCAAACTTACTGCTGCTCATAAAACACTACCTTTTGGCACAAAAGTAAAAGTGACAAACACCAAAAATAATCAAAGCGTGGAGGTCAGAATAAATGACCGCGGTCCTTATGTTGAAGGCCGAATTATCGATTTATCGAAATCGGCTGCTGAGCACCTAGGGTTTATCAATGATGGCATAGCCAATGTAAAAATAGAAATAGTGGATGCCGGAGATGGAAAGGGGGGTGGAATGATCAAGCCAATCAGTAATGTAACTGTTGATGAAAAAGAATTTTACGAATTTAATGTTGATAGGATCAATCCTCATGGTTATGGTGTTCAGATTGGCAGTTTTAGGGAATTAGCCAATCTTGTTAGGCTTTCAGAAAATCTAAAATCCTCCTATCAAAAGGAGATTACTGTTCAGGTAAAGCTGGTTAATGGCGTAAAGGTTTACACCATTGTAGTAGGTAGTTTTAAAAACAGAGAAAAGGCGGCTGATTTTAAAATGAAAATGCAAAAAAGATACCCTGATGCATTTATAGTTGATTTCAATAAATTATAATGAGACTATTTTCACTGTTTTTACTCCTTCTTGCTGTCAATTACACGTACAGCCAGGATTCGCTGGTTTATTATCAGGATTTATCATTTAATTCTGAATTTGAAAAAAAAGCTTTTGAAGAATACTTCATCCAACATAATGAAGACTATTTAGCCCTTTTTATGGCTTTGAGTAAAGAAGTAGATCAAAAAAAGTATGAGGCCGCCAAAAGTATTATTGAGACTCAATATAGTAGACTCAATACGGAAAAATTCAAAAATAAGCGGGATGATAAGAAGGTAAAAATAGTCTATGAAGATATTCACAAGGATTTTTTTGACCAATATAGAGCCCTGAATGAATTCAGTGAAATATTCGAAACGGGCCGTTACAATTGTGTCTCTGCCTCTGCATTATATGGGATATTCTTTGATAAAATGAATATCCCTTATATTATTAAAGAGAAACCAACTCATGTTTATCTACTTGCATACCCTAAAAGTGATCGCATAGTGGTGGAATCAACAGACCCTGCAGGTGGGTATATTAAATACAACTCCTATTATAAGCAACAGTTTATTGACAGGCTTGCCAAAGCAAAATTAATTAGCACTCTTGAGATCAATTCTGAATCAACTGAAGCTCTATTTGATAAATATTATTTTTTCGATGAGGACATCACTTTACCAGAATTAGTGGGCGTACAATATATGAATGACGCTTTGAGTAGAATTGAAAATAAGGATATTGAAGGGGCATTTCATCAAATGGAAAAAACTAGAATGTTCTACAAAACAGATAAAGTAGCTACGTTAATGCTGGCTTTATGTTCTGAAGTGTTGGCCAATCAAAAATATGAAGACTTAAAGTACATTGACTACCTGATAAAAATAGCCCGTTTTAAATATTATGGAATTGATAATAATACGATAATCGGAGAATTTACGCGTGTAATACAAACTCAACTGATTGAAAAGGGTAATGCACAAAATCTTGAGCATTTTTATAACGAACTGGATAGCGGGCTTGTTGATCAATCTCTAAAAGTAGAATTAGGTTATTTATACAACTATGAGCAAGGTCGAGCACTTTATAATCAGGGCAAATATCCTGAATCACTTAACTACTTTGAGACTGCCTATAGCTTAAAACCGACTAATCTAGACATCAATAATGTATTGATTAATGCACTTTCAAGGTCGGTGCAGACCTTGTCCAATTTGGAGGTACTCAAAAAACTGGAAAAGTATGCCGAAAGTTATCCTACCCTTCTTGACAACAATTTATTCAAGAGCTTCTTAACCAATAGTTACTTAATTCAATTCGGAATAGCTTTTGATCTCGAAAATGAAAAAGAAGGCAATAAATACCGAAGTTTGTTTGAAGAGAATTACAAACCAGAACTCAATCTAGATAAAAATAATTTAGGCAGATCGTATTCACTTGCCGCGGTCTATTATTTCAGAAAAGGATACACTACAAAAGCCAAATCGGTACTTAACGCAGGTCTCAAAATTGATCCTGATAACTACCAATTGTTGGTGAGAAAAAATATGATTCGTTAAAACCCTCTGTTTTCTAGGGCAAGATTGTAAGAGATATCAGTAACAAAAGGATTACCAAGTATTGTGGTAACAACCGCAGTCATTTTTATTTCCTCCATTAGAAACATTCCTGTAGGCACATCAAACCTTAATTGTGTGACTCCCTTAATTTGAGAGGACATAGGATTGATTTTCTCTGTAAAGCAGCCATTTTTTGGAAGTTGTATCCCGGGATAATATTCTACTTTCTTACTCTTATCAGAAATTTCAAATCGTAATATGTAGCTACCATTTTTTAATATGTTGTCAATTGGCTTGATGACTATTTTGGGGTACTTCTTTTTAATACTTCCGTCCAGTAAATATTCTTTCAATCCTTTACATGGCATATCGTTTAGGTAAGGTATTTCTGCCATTAACTGACCATTCTCTCTATATTTTTTCCTTATTCCCGACATTTTGCCACTATCATATTGAGTCGATTGATATATGTTGCCATTCTCATAATAAACTATGGCCTCTCCGTTTTTAATGTCGTTTAGATAGGTTACTTGATTATGAATCTTCCCACTCTTATAGTATGATTTAGCAATGCCATTTTTTTTACCGTTTTTGAAGGTAATTTCATTTTTCAAAATATGTCCCGCCCGATATTGTTTTACAACTCCATCCTTTATCGTTTTAGAAGTTTTTTTGGTAGAAGAGTTTTCACAACTGGCTAGTGAAAACACGAAAAATATTATTGACAAATATCTGATCATACTAATCTCGGTAGGTTCGATACATTTAACTATTAGGTTATAAAAATAGCAAATAATGAATATCTTTAACCCCTTATGCAAGACCTTATCCATGATAGTTTTGAGTATTTGAAAGAGATAGACACTCTTGAGGCTTCAGGGTTGGTCTTTGGTCTGCTTGCAGTATATTTCCTAATAAAAGAAAATATCTGGACTTGGCCTGCAGGCATTACTTACATTCTTATCTCATTCGTTATATTTTGGCAACAACAGCTCTATGGCGACTTTTTACTTCATGTGTTTTTTCTCATCTTAAATATCTACGGTTGGTATCATTGGCTTTATGGTAGTAATGAGAACAAAAAACTACTCATTACCAAACTTAACCTTAAAGAGAATATCGTATATGGCCTGATTTCACTCCTAGGTGTAGGTCTCTTTGGTTATTTCCTGAGTCATATTCATCTTATTTTTACAAATTTAACACCTGCCTCTGTTCCATATTGGGATGCTGCCACTACGTCTCTAAGCGTTACAGCCATGTGGTTGACCGCTCGTAAAAGAATCGAGAACTGGCATTACTGGTTAATTGTTGATGTTTTAGCAGCTGCTATCTACTTCTACAAAGGAATTTATTTTTACTCACTCCTCTATTTCATTTATATAGCGTTGGCCATTGCTGGTTATCTACAATGGAAAAAGATAATGTCTCAACAAGCATGAAAAAAGTTGTTATCGTAGGTCCTGAATGCACTGGAAAAAGTACCCTATCCTCCCTATTGGCAAAATATTATAATACTGTTTGGGTTCGTGAATATGCGCGACAGTATATTGAACGATTAGATAGGCCATATGAAAAAAATGACCTTTTAACAATTGCTATAGGTCAACTTGCTATGGAAGATGAACAATTAGTTGCCGCTAACAAGGTGCTCATTTGCGATACAGAACTCACTGTCATTAAAATATGGAGTGAGCATAAGTATGGGGATTGTGAAGATGAAATTCTTCGACTCATGAAGTTAAGAACATACGATTTATTCCTTTTGACAGGAATAGACATGCCATGGGAAGATGATCCACAGCGCGAGAATCCAGATTTAAGGGAGTACTTTTACGATGCCTTTAAAAAAGAGCTTATCCAGCAAAAGGTAAACTTTATAGAATTGTCAGGCAGCTATTACGATCGGAAAAAGAAAGCTGTTGATGCTATTGATGCACTTCTTGCTCAGGAGCAATAGGCGTTTCACCCTTTTTATAATCTTCCAGCTTATCCTTTAAAGTTTCTTTAATAAAAAATCTCTTTTGAAAGAGGAGTATAATAGCCACTCCAATAAAAATAGAGGAATCAGCAATATTGAAGACTGGACTAAAAAACAGGAAGTAATCTCCGCCTAACAAGGGGACCCAATCCGGATAATAACCATCAAATAAAGGGAAGAAAAGCATATCTATCACCTGTCCATGAAACCAAGGAGAAGGTGAACCGGCCGGAGCGTTATCAAAAATCACACCGTAAAAGGCACTATCAATAACATTACCGACAGCACCACCAAGAATAAGCCCCATACACCAAAGAAGGCCACTGTGTGCTTTTTTCTTATATAGATAGTAGATGTAATACCCAATCCCAAACATAGCCACAATTCTAAATAGGGTAAGCGCTAGTTTTCCATATTCCAAATTAGATTTCAGACCAAAGGCCATCCCAGGATTTAATAGATAGTGCAGCTTAAACCAGTCACCTATCACATTTATCTCCCCTCCGGTTCCCATGGACATGTTATAATGCACCAGTAGTTTTGATGTCTGATCAATAGCAATAACCGCTAGCGCCAACAAAAAATACCTCAACAACTTTGTATTTATCTTCATATGATTAAGCCTCGATTTTTACCATTAGTTTATGCTCATCCATTTCCAACAAACTTCCGCCCGTAACAGTGTCAAGGATAGTCAAAGATAAAGCCTGCGTTTCTGTACAAATATATTCTTTATGAATCTCCAAAGCAGAATTCACCACATCAGTATTTTTCTCAATCTTGATTTTGATTTTATCCTGAACTTCAAGACCCATGTCCTTTCTTAAGTTTTGAACTCTATTTACTAGATCGCGAGCAATACCTTCTTTCTTCAAATCGTCATCAATAGTAATGTCTAGTGCAACTGTTAGACGGCCTTCTGTAGCTACAGACCAACCCGGAATATCTTGGTAGGTGATTTCCACATCCTCAAGAGTAAGCACTACCTTCTGGTCTGCTAGGTTTATTTCTAAAGTATCGTTGGTTTCCAAATGTGCAATATCATCAGGACTAAAAGCATTGATTTTTGCAGCTATATCCTTCATTTTAGGGCCATATTCTTGTCCTAGTTTTCTGAAATTTGGCTTCACGTTTTTCACCAAAATACCTGACTCTTCACCTACAAACTCTATGTCTTTTATATTCACTTCCGAGTGAATCAACTCCGCCACTGCCTCTACGTGTTTCTTAAATTGATCGTCAATCACCGGTAGCAATATTTTTGAAAGTGGCTGACGTACTTTAATCATATGCTTCTTACGCAGAGAATGTACCAAAGACGAAATGTTTTGTGCCAACGCCATCCTTATTTCTAAATCCGTATCAATAAATGTGCTGTCGGACTTTGGAAACTCAGCCAAATGTACAGATTCAAATTTTTCAAGTCCAGTTACTGCATTTAAGTCCAGATAAAGCCTGTCCATGTAAAATGGTGCTATCGGAGATGAAAGTTTGGCAATATTTAACAAACAGATATATAATGTCTGATAGGCTGATCGCTTATCTACATTGTATTCCCCTCTCCAAAAACGTTTCCTGTTCAATCGGACATACCAATTGCTAAGATCATCAATGGTAAAGTCTTGTATCATTCTGGCTGCCTTAGTTGGCTCATAATCATCATAGGCCTCATCTACCTTGGCAATTAAGCTATTGAGCTTGCTCAATATCCATCGATCACTTTCCGTACATTGGCTGGCGTCAATCTTTCCTTCATTGAATTTGAACTGATCAAGATTAGCATATAGCGCAAAAAAGGAATAGGTATTACTCAGTGTACCAAAAAACTTTCGTGACACTTCATTTACCCCATCATTATTAAATTTGAGGTTATCCCATGGGTTCGCATTTGAAATCATATACCAACGGGTAGCATCCGGGCCATGCTCGGCAATGGTTTTAAATGGATCAACTGCGTTGCCCAATCGTTTTGACATCTTATTGCCGTTTTTATCCAAAACTAGGCCATTGGCAATCACATTTTTAAAAGCAACGCTTTTATTGAGCATAACCGCAATAGCATGTAAAGTGAAGAACCACCCTCTTGTTTGGTCAACACCTTCCGCTATAAAATCAGCCGGGTAATTGGCCTCAAACTTATCTTTGTTTTCAAATGGATAGTGCCATTGGGCATAAGGCATGGCACCTGAATCAAACCAAACATCAATAAGATCTGGTTCACGTACCATTCTCTTTCCAGAGTCCGAAACTAGAAATACGTCATCAACATAAGGACGATGCAAATCAAAATCATCAGCAATCTGACTCGTCATAAATCCTGCCTCAACCGATTTGGCTACCTCCTCCTTCAATTCTGCAATTGAACCGATGCATTTCTGCTCAGTCTTATCTTCAGAAACCCAAATAGGCAAAGGCGTTCCCCAGAATCTTGATCGTGATAAATTCCAATCCACTAAATTCTCTAACCAGTTACCAAAGCGTCCTGTCCCGGTTGATTCAGGTTTCCAATTGATGGTTTTATTAAGTGCCACAAGATCATCCTTAACGGCAGTGGTTTTTATAAACCAAGAATCTAATGGATAATATAATACTGGTTTATCTGTACGCCAACAATGGGGATAAGTATGTTCGTATTTTTCAACTTTAAAGGCTTTGTTTTCTTCCTTTAGTTTGATTGCTAGCAGTACATCTAAGGATTTTTCTGGAGCTTCACCATCTTTATAATATTCTGATTTTACATAAAGGCCAGCAAACTCCCCCATCTCCTTCACATAACGACCCTGGCGATCTACTATAGGCATTTTTTTACCTTCAGCATCTTGCACCATTATCGCCCCAATACCTGCTTGTTTCGCTACTCGCTGGTCATCCGCACCAAAAGTGGGTGAAATATGAACGATGCCAGTACCATCTTCAGTACTTACATAATCTCCAGGGATCACTTTGAAAGCAGGTCCGTCTGGTGCTATATAAGGAAGTAGTTGTTCATACTCCTGTCCAACCAAATCTAATCCACTGAATTCTTCTAATACTTTATATGGAATTACTTTATCTCCACTTTTATAATCTTCAATTTTTGCCTCAGCATCTTTTGGGTTAAAATAAGCTGACAACCTGTCTTTGGCCAGCGTTACAAATACCTTTTCAAACGTATAAGGATTGAAGGTTTCCACTTTTATATAGGTGATTTTTTCACCTACTGCTAAAGCAGTATTTGCAGCTAATGTCCAAGGAGTGGTGGTCCAAGCTAAAATATATTCGTTATCCTTACCTTTCTTTTTAAACTGAGCAGTAACGGTGGTATCTTTTACATCCCGATAAGTACCAGGTTGGTTTAGCTCATGCGAACTTAAACCCGTGCCCGCTGCAGGTGAGAATGGCTGAATAGTATATCCCTTGTAGAGCAATCCTTTATCGTAAAATTGCTTCAAAATGTGCCAGATAGATTCTATATAGTCCTTTTCAAAAGTAACATAAGGGTCATCCAAATCAACCCAATAGCCCATTTTTTCCGTAAGGTCATCCCATTGGCCTTTGAATTTCATTACCGTTTCACGGCATTTTTTATTGTATTCCTCAACAGAAATTGTATTGCCAATATCCTCCTTAGTAATACCCAATTCCTTTTCAACTTGAAGTTCTACCGGAAGGCCATGAGTATCCCAGCCCCCTTTACGTTTAACCTGAAATCCTTTAAGGGTTTTATAACGACAGAAAATATCTTTGACTGCACGTGCCATCACGTGGTGAATCCCTGGTGCGCCATTAGCTGATGGGGGACCTTCATAAAATGTAAATGTTGGGTTGCCCTCCCTGGTATCTACCGATTTTTGGAATATTGCTTTACTTTTCCAGTTCGCAAGTACGTCATTGGCCATTTCTGCATAATTCAGCCCCTTATACTCTTTGTACTTCACCCTTTTCCTCCTTTATAATTTATTAATTGATTTCCTCTGATTTTGCATCACTTAGCGGTTTCGCCACACGAATCATATCTAGATTTATTTCCTCATCCTCATCTTCCTGGTAAAACCCCTCCGCATATTGCTCAATAAGTGGATGAGCATTTTTACTTCTTTTGCCGTTGTCGAATGTCATTAGAAGTGAGGGCAACAGTACTAGATTAGTAACCATTGCTATTAACAAAGTAATTGACGTTAAAATCCCTAAGGCCACGGTTCCACCAAAATCAGAAAAAACAAATATCACAAACCCAGCAAACAATATGATCGAAGTATACATCATACTTGCGCCAGTTTCTTTCAAACTCTTACTTACCGCAAATGGTACAAAAAAATTGTGTGCAAAAAGCTCTTGTCGATACTTTGCCAAGTAATGAATGGAATCATCTACTGAAATACCGAATACAATACTAAATATCAGTGCTGTACTTGGCTTTAAATGAATCCCCGCAAAACCCATAATCCCTGCTGTAATCAACAGTGGAATAACATTCGGAATAAGTGAGATTACAATCATCCTGAAATTGACAAAAAGTACAGCCATTATGAGTGAAATAATAACGAAGGCCAAACATAAGCTTGTCCATAGGTTATTAATTAGAAATTTATTGCCTTTGATAAATAACGGTGTAGTACCCGTTACGCTCAATTTAATATCTGTCTTACCAAATATCGAATCAATTTTAGGCTCTACCACTCCTTTGATGAGAGAATCCATCTTATGTGAACCAATATCGGCTACCTGCATCGATATTCTCATCTTGGTAAGCGAAGAGTCAACAAAAGACTTAAAAAGGCCTGAGCTGTCAGATTGATTACGCATGTAGCGTAATATAAAATTCTTTTCCCGATTACTCGGAAGACTATAGAGATTAGGGTTGTTATTGTAATAAGCCTGCTTTGCGGCTTTCACAAAACTAACCACACTTACGGGTTTGGAAATATCCTTCTGTGCCCCTAAAAATTGCTCTAGTTCATCTACTTTCTTTAACGTTTTAAGGTCTATTACCCCTCTTCTCTTTTGGGTATCCACCACTATCTCTAGTGGCATTATTCCACTAAAGTGCTTTTCGAAAAACAAAAGGTCTTGTTTTATTTCACTTTTGGCAGGAAGGTCATCAACCATATATGACACAGTCTTGATTTTAGACATACCATAGACCGATATCGCGATAAGTGCTATAGTAACGGTATAAATAATTGTCCTGTGTCGGTGAATCAAAATATCCATTTGATTCAGAATGAAATCGACTCCTTTAAATTGAAGGTGTTTCAATTGCTTACCTCCTGGAGGGGGAAGCCATGAAAAAACGGCTGGAATAAGTATGATACTTACCACGAAAGTAGCCATGATGTTAATACCCGCTACGATCCCAAATTCTCTTAATATAGTAATGTCGGTGCTTGCCAACACCAAAAACCCTACGGCTGTAGTAAAGTTGGTAATCAATGTGACCAGGCCGATTTTTCTAATAACTCGGCTTATGGCCATTATTTTATTGCCATGTTTTTCAAACTCCTGATGGTATTTGTTAAGCAGGTATACACTATTTGGGATACCTATGACCACAATTACTGGTGGTATAAGTCCCGTGAGTATGGTGATTTTATAGCCGAACAAGACCAGTGAGCCCATGACCCAAACTACTACTATGGCTATAATAACCATAGGAAAAACAACTGCATCCCAAGTTCTGAAAAAGAAAAATAAAATCAATGCAGTTACTGCAACCGAGAGCCACAAAAATAGCTGCATTTCATTTTTTACACTGCTTGCTACAACTGATCGAACAAAAGGCAATCCAGCATAGCGAAGTTTAATACCTGTTTGTTTTTCAAAAGTAGAGCCATAATCTACTATTTTTTGAGTGAGTGCTATTCGTTTAGGTGAGTTGAGCACCTCGCCACTTATCGAAATTAGTATCAATGTAGCCCCATTGGTTTCATTGACTAATTGACCACTATAAAATTTCTGTTCAAATGCCAAGTTTAACAGGCTATCGAAATCCTTTTGATTGTCTGGAATGCCTTTGGCAAAAATTGGCTTAATGGTAAATTTCTTATTTATCGTATCTTTTTCTAGTCTTTGAATTAAGGGCAAAGATAGTACGCTATTAACACCCGGAAGGGTGTCTAGCTCTTTGCTAAGAGTGTAAAGTTTTTGGAAGTTTTGGTATTCGTAAATACTGCTATCAAGTAATCCCAAGGCAACCAAATTTCCATCTTCACCAAAGAGACCCCTAAAATTTTCGAGCTCAATCATGTCTGGATCATCCGCTGGTACAGTTTTGGCAAATTCAAAACTCATCTCCACCTTACGCGCGTGATAGCCCATGAACACGGTCATGACTACTAAGAGGCTTACTAAAAGCAGCCTGTATTTTATGATTATATGGGATAGTTTAGTCCACATGGGAAAATAAAGGCACAAATGTAATGATTTTAGTTTTAAAGAATAGGCTAAATACCTACTACAAACACACTTGCCATAATGATCATGTATTTGGCAATGAAATCCCTTTTATTTTTCTGAATAGTGAGATGGCGTGTCTGTCTGTCATCCCCGATATATAGTCTACACAACACATCAATGCAGCATAAATATTATCCTTATGCTGATTGATATCAAGTAAAATCTCTGGTGGAATAAGTCGCAAAATGGTGTCGTGTTTCTTTGTATTCGTTTTACCTAAATCAGCAATAATTGCTTCGGAAAAAACTTCCATCAAACCTGGCAATACCTCAAAGCCCGCTGCTTCGGTTTCCATAACGTGTTTTGAGCGATAAATATTTTCTACGGAAATACCAATCACATCACCCATTACAGATGCCGATGGAATCTCATCAACCAAGGAAACATCAAATTTACCTGTCAGCAAGTCTTTTTCGTTATCAAGGAAGAGTTGGCAACATTCATCTATCAACTTGCCTACAGATAACGCCCTCAATGTGCCTATCCTTTCATTAATAGAATCGATCTTATTGAGTTTGGTTAAATCAAATCTCTCTTTGAGGATGTTGGCGAATAGTTCCACAGTCTTGTCGTAACTCACAAGCCCCATACGGCACCCATCCTCTAAGTCGATGAGGTGATAACAAATATCATCGGCTGCTTCCACCAAAAAGGCCAGTGGGTGTCTTGACCAGCTATAATCCTCAAATTTTATTAGCCCTGTTTGACCTGCTATGGCTTCGAAAATATGCTTCTCACTTTGGAAAAATCCGTATTTCTTTTGACTTCGTCTTGCAGGATCTTTTTGTAGTATAGTTGACTGTCGTGGATATTTACTGAAAGCCGCCAAAGTACCAAAGGTAAGTTTCATCCCCTGGTACCGTTCTTTGTTAAAGAGTCTGAACCCTTGAGCGTTGCCCTCAAAAGAAGTGAGGTCCGCCCATTCAAGTTCATTGACTAATTTTTTGTATTGTTGCCCTGCTCCATGATTGAAAAACCAAGAGATCGCATCCTCACCAGAATGGCCAAACGGAGGATTACCTATATCGTGAGCTAAGGATGCTGCAGCTACAATTGCACCAAAATCATGAAAAGAAAAGCTTTCCTGCAATTCCTTATGCCTTTCAAGAATTACCTCACCTACTTTTTTCCCCAATGATCGTCCAACGCTTGAAACTTCCAAACTATGAGTAAGCCTCGTATGTACAAAATCGTGCTCAGGCAAAGGGTGTACTTGTGTTTTGTCCTGTAACCTTCTGAAAGGGTGCGAAAAAATGATTCGATCATAGTCTTGCTCAAAAGCACTTCTGCTTTTTTCGTGTTTCCAGGTTTTTTCCAGTGACCGCTGATTTGATAGGAGGTCTTCCCAATTCATACTTGTTGGTTTTACTAATTGCTAAAATTATACAATTTCAAAGGATCCTGTCGAAGGAGGGCGGCAATAGTTTGATATAAATCAGGAATTTCAGCATTTAACTCTACTGGTTTCTCAAAGAAATATTCCAATGTCACAGCAAAAAATTCGTATTGATTGGTACCTGCATATGGCCGTAAAAAATGCTCCCCACTATTAATTTTCGGTAGTTCGCGTTTCGTAATTTGAGCTAGTTTACTTAACGCATGTTTATCCAGAAACTCCACTTCATCATTTTTGATTAGGTTTTCGAAATGGATAGCATGAGCCATCTCGTGGATAGCAACATTATAGCCGTCTTCAAGATCGCCATACCCTTGAACAAAATGATGCCATGATAAAATGATCATGCCTGCACGGGGGTTCACTTCACCCAAATGGTGTTTTTTAGTAATCTGTGAATAATATGAATCTGCATAGATTAATATTTTATCAAAATTTGAAAGGTAGATCTCAGGAAGAGCAAAGGTTAACTGAATGGCACTTGCCGATATCAGTACTCTCATCTCATCCGTAACTCCAGGAACGGAACGTGCGATGAATCTTTTGGAGTACATAAATCGCTGGATTCTACGTTCAAACTCTGGCTTTTGAAAAGTATCAAGCAAATTATAATAGGCACAATACTTTTTAAGGATCCTTAAATGATCTTTTGAAATTGGCTGTCGGATTTTTATCCAATAATTGATTTCCTCGGCAAAAAATTTGTAGAAATCATTAAATATTGAATACATCCCGAGAAACAAAGCAGCAACCGGAATGGCGATTATTAATAATAAGACTACTATCTCCAATTATAACTGTTTCAATAGACGGCTCAAGGACACCAAATCAGCCACTCTGCTGTGTAATAAGCTTACATCAATCCTTTCTTGCTGCATTGTGTCTCTATCTCTTATGGTCACAGTGTTATCTTCTAATGTCTGATGATCAACGGTAACGCAATAAGGTGTGCCTACCGCATCTTGTCTTCTGTACCTCTTACCAACGGCATCCTTTTCATCGTACTGACAGCTAAAATCCAATTTAAGCATGTCAATGATTTCATGTGCTTTTTCAGGTAAGCCATCTTTTTTCACCAAAGGAAATACAGCAACTTTTGTTGGCGCCAGTGCGGCAGGTAGTTTCAATAATGTTCGTTCACTACCATCCTCCAAAACCTCTTCTTTATAGGCAGAAGTCATCACCGCTAAAAACATTCGATCTAAACCTATGGAAGTCTCTACCACATAAGGAACATAGCTTTTGTTTTCCTGTGGATCAAAAAATTGCAACTTCTTGCCAGAATGCTCTTCATGGGCTTTCAGATCAAAGTCCGTTCGGCTGTGGATCCCCTCAAGTTCCTTGAATCCCATAGGAAAATTAAATTCAATATCACAGGCGGCATTGGCATAATGCGCAAGGTTCAAATGGTCATGGAAGCGATAATTTTCCTCGCCAAGGCCCAACGATTTGTGCCATTGGATTCTCTTGGCTTTCCAGTGTTCATACCATTCCATTTCATCACCTGGTTTTACAAAAAATTGCATCTCCATTTGCTCAAATTCTCGCATTCTGAAGATAAACTGACGAGCAATGATCTCATTTCTAAAGGCTTTCCCGATTTGTGCTATCCCAAATGGGATTTTCATCCTACCCGATTTTTGTACATTCAAAAAGTTTACAAAGATACCTTGTGCCGTTTCAGGCCTTAGATAAATTTTACTAGCTCCTTCCGCTACAGAACCCAGCTCTGTTGAAAACATCAGGTTAAACTGCCTAACATCTGTCCAATTTTTAGATCCTGAAATAGGGTCAGCTATGCCTAAGTCTTCGATTAATTTTTTTACTTCTGAAAGATTTTCTTGCTCTATGGCTTCTTTCATCCTTTTGTTGATTGAAGCAATCTCCTCTGCATAACCCATAACCCGCGGATTTGTTGCCAGATACTGTTCTTTATCAAATGACTCTCCAAATCTTTTAGCGGCCTTATCTACCTCCTTATCAATTTTTCCTTCAATTTTAGCTATATATTCCTCAACCAGAACATCCGCTCGATATCTCTTTTTTGAGTCTTTGTTATCAATCAAAGGATCATTAAAGGCATCCACGTGACCCGAGGCTTTCCAAGTAGTTGGGTGCATAAATATGGAGGCATCAATGCCCACAATATTTTCATTCATCTGCACCATGGCTTTCCACCAAAATGATTTGATATTATTTTTTAGCTCCACTCCGTTTTGACCATAGTCATATGCAGCAGCTAAGCCATCATATATCTCACTGGAAGGGAATATAAAGCCATATTCTTTAGAATGAGAAATTATCTTTTTTAATAAATTATCGTCTTGATTCGCCATAGGGCGCAAAGATATGAAAATGATCTAATTGCTATGCATTGGCAGTTAGCAATGCTTCATTTTGTGGAATTTCAATTATGAAGGTTGTGCCCTTCCCCTCCTCACTCTTACAGGTAAGTTGCCCACTAAGCTTCGAAACCATTTCCTTTGCAATATAAAGTCCCAGTCCAGAGCCCTCAGACTTTTCTGTAGCACGGAAAAACATATCAAATATCCGATCCTTCAATTTTGCGTCAATACCTGTTCCATTGTCAGTTATTTTAATAATCGCATTGTCATTCTTCTTTTCAAAATCGACAATTACAGTTGGGTGAGTCTGAGAATAATTATGGTATTTAATAGCGTTAGAAATTAAATTATTAAGCACAATTTTCAACCTCACCAAATCAGATACTATCACAAGGTCATCTGATATATTAATCCTAAAATCAATTGAATCGCTTTTTTCAAAATACTTTAAGCCTTCTATAACCCCTTCAATAAGCTCTTTTAAGTGTATTTTTTCGAGATTCAGGCCCAACCGTGTATTTCTAGAGTAGTCGATTATATCACTTATAAAGCCGTTTAATGTATGGATGCTATTCTCGATCATTCGCATACATTTTGCCAGTTCATTGGGATCATTAGACAATTCTGCAATTTTCACTAGCCCCAGTATTGAGCTAAGAGGAGCTCGAAGATCATGTGAAGTACTATAGACAAACTTGTCAAGTTCGTCATTCGTTTTGGCCAGTAGCTTATTTTGTTCATTTACCTTCTTAAATGCATGTTGTCTATCATCAATGTCAAGCACTGTTCCTACCATCCTAATAGGCTTGCCATTTTCGTCCCATTCAGCCTGTCCCGTTAACAATACCCACATATAATGATGACCCGTTTTTCTTAATTTTAGCTCAATTGAAAATGGCTCTTTTTTATATAAATGTGCATCAAGTTTTTTATTAAAAGCCTCTACTTCACTAGGGTCCAAAATATTGATTAGTCGTTGATAGTTTAGATCAAGATATTTATCGCCTTCATAGCCCAACATTAATGCCAATAACGGGCTTATATAAAGTTCATCTTTAATAATATTCCAGTCCCAAATACCAGCACTGGAACCTTTAATAGCTAATTCAAAGCGATTTCTACTTTCTGTAAGTTCATTAGTCAGGGTGATTAGTTCTTTCTGTGACTTATTCATCTTAATTTCATATCTAGCACTGATAGACAGTACATGATAAACCATAGTCATTAGGGCAACAAGACTTATACAAAAATTGATCATTAAACTTGAATCAATATAATCTTGTGTAAGTTCTAGTGGTTCAAAATAGATCCAATCTGAAAAATTGACCATATAAAAAACACCAATATTTAGCGTGCCTATGAACAAAGCACTTAGCTTTTCCTCAGCACCAAATAAGGTTAACGAAGCCACTGCCACTACCAAAAAATACATGAATACACCCGTTTGTGTAGTTTCCCAGGCAGAAAAAATGCTGAGTACTAACAATCCCGATAACATTAAACTTATTTTGGCAAGTGTATCGTGATTAAACCTTATCAATCCAATACTTAGTAGACTACCAAACAATAGAATAAGGTAAAAAGGTAGATAATCGTAGTTACCAGATAGGTAATCAAATACCAGATAAAACAATGTAATTATTATTGACAAATAGGCGATTTGCCTGGTCAATGTAATACGCCTCTCTTTTGACCAAGAACCTGTGTGATTCATATCTTTATCAACAGTCATTTTGTTTTTAGGCTGAGACATCCATAGTTAATTAAAAAAACAATGAACAAATAAAAGGTTAATTACCCATCAAATCTAGTATTTTTTATCAAAGATTAATTTGTATTCTTAACAGGAACTGTAGTGTTGTCAAACAACAATGTCATTTTAACTATACTTTCATTAGAACCCACCATGGTAATCCAATCACCGCGTCTAAGTCTTGTATATCCATGTGAAATAATCATTTGCCCTTTTCTACGCATCGATAAAACTATTACATCTGCAGGCAATCTCAGATCTCTTAACGGTAAACCAAACAGGTCCTTATTGAGTACTTCCAGATCAATAGTGTCTTGTCCCTCTTGCATTCCCAGCAATAGCGAAGTGGCTTGTGGTGATCTAACAAAATGATCGAGCAAACTTACAATGGCCGTAGAGGGATCAACGATAAGTGCTCCCAGTTGGTGAAACTTGTCAAAATTATAGCGCTGGTTTAAACGCACTATCACATCTTTTGTCCCCACTTTTTCATAGATAAGTTCGCACAATAAAAGATTTTCGGTATCAGTCAGCATCAGAATTATCGATTCTGATAGATGTGCTTCAAGATTTTTTAAAGATTCTTCATTTAGATCATCAATGATTCTGATATCAATATCGGGATACTCCTCAGGATTAAGGTCTTTTTTTCTTGTGGCTAGTTTCACAAGCCAGCCATGCTCGTTTAATTGTCGAGCTAGGGCTACAGATTGGCTCTCAAATCCAAAAATGATAGCATCCCGAATTCCATCAAATTCGGGAGTAACTGCCTTTTTTCTGCCTTCACCAACTATATCTATTGCCCATTTAAAGAGAGGAGGCCCTACGATTTGATTGATCACTATTACAGAAATGATTAAGGTGGCAAATTCATTTCCCCATGAAGGGAAACTTACCGCTACAATAGTAGCTAAACCCAGGCTTACACCTGCTTGGGTAAGATAGGGCATCCAGCCAATTCTATTAAAAAGCGGAGGATCACCGGCAAGACTGCCTCCAATGAAGGAGCCTATAATCATGCTTATCAACCTTATCGCAAAAAATAATAAAGCTATAGGCCAAACCTTTAACAGTAGATCTATAGACAAAGTGGCTCCGGCTAGTGTAAAAAAACAGATGTAGACCATTGGCCCTATATCATTGAGTAGTTTAATAAACTCCTGACGATATCTACTATAGTTAGTCACCATAAAACTGGCTATAATACAAATAAGTAATGGCTCAATTAGAACTTCTTTACCTATGGTTTGAAACGAATAATCTTTGACAAAATAATAAAGGAGATACATCGAATACCCCAGAGCCATAATGTAAATGGTTTTGGCATAATTATGTATTCTGATGGAGAGGATAAAGACAATTACCCTTCCTAATAAGTAACCTAGAATAAAGGAGGCGGCTAATTCAGCCAGAATAATAAGCAAAAACCAAAAGTCTAGATCTAAATCTTTAACCAAAACATTGGCCAAGGAAAAATTGATTGCAAATAAAATAATTACTAAAAAATCCTTTACTACTGTAACTCCCATGGCTGTTTGAGTAAAGGGCCCTTTAGCTCGCATTTCGTTGATGATTGCAATAGCAGAAGAGGGAGAACGTGCTACAAAAATGGTAGCCGTTAATATGGCAACCGCTATTTTAGCCTCAGAACTCATGTCTTTCATAAAATGGATATAATCGGCCATAAGGTATACCACTACAGAGCTTAGGACAAATGTTACCACCAACTGTCCAAAAGTCATCCATTTGATACTTTTTAACCTACTTCTTAAATCTTTAAGGTAAAGTTCAGCTGCTGCAGCAAAGGCAATGAACGCCAATGAAATGTCGTTGACAAACTGAAGGTGGATACGGGAATTAGATGGGATTAGCCCTAACATAAATGGCCCTGCTATTACTCCTACAAGAAGAAACCCTGTAATTAATGGTAATCTAAGTTTTTGAAATTTTTTGGCAATCTGATTGGCCGCGATAGCGACAATGGCAAATCCCGATAATAAAAATATAACTTGTTGGCTGTATTCCATTCAAAGTTACCGATTGAAACGATTCAGGAAAATAGCGAATCTATTCAACAGGACAGCATAATATGCCATGAAATTTTAAACTAGAATAATGTCGTTTGACTGTTATCTCTAGGTTCAACACATCAATATCTACTACTTCAGTTTTTTTGCTTGCTCCCAATACCTGTCCATTTCCGCAAGTGACATCTCTCCCATTTGCTTTCCATCTTTCGCTGATTCCGATTCTAGATATTGAAACCTTTTCATGAATTTTTTATTTGTTCGCTCCAATGCCTCCTCCGGATTAATGTTTACAAACCGAGCATAATTGATCAATGAAAACATTAAGTCGCCAAATTCAGCTTGTGCTTTTTCCTGATTAATAACCACATTGGTTTCTATATTATATTCTGCCTTGAACTCCTGCATCTCTTCCTCCACTTTTTGCCAAACTTGCTTTTTATCATCCCAATCAAAGCCAACTCCACGAGCTTTTTCCTGAATGCGCATGGCTTTAACCATAGCAGGTAGTGATTTGGGAACTCCTCCTAATACTGTTTTTTTCTCAGGGCCTTTTTCTCTTAGTTTTATTTTCTCCCAGTTTTCTTTTACGGTTTTTTCATCAGTTGCTACTACATCACCATATATATGTGGATGTCGTTCTACTAGTTTGTCACAAACCGAGTTAAGAACATCGGCCATATCAAATTCTTTACGTTCAGAGGCTATTTTGGCATAAAAAGCATTGTGTAGCATCAAATCGCCCAATTCCTTTTTAACCTCTTGCATGTCATTTTCTATAATGGCATCTGTAAGTTCATAAGTCTCCTCAATAGTTAAATGCCGTAGACTTTCCATGGTTTGTTTCATGTCCCAAGGACAATTTTCCCTGAGCTCATCCATTATTGTTAGCAACCTGTCAAAAGCTTCCAGTTTAGCTTTTCTATTTGTATCTGGACTTGATTTTATTTTTTTCATGGAAATGTAATATGAGAAACTTTGATACCAATGCTTATGTTATAATAGCTGAATCAGTACTTTTGCATAAAAATAAATAAACATGACTACTTTACTGTTAGGAATCGGATTTGTGGCACTATTCTTCATATTAATGTCGGTAAGGCTGATATTTTTGAAGAATGGCCAATTCAAAGGAACTTGTGCTTCCCAAAGCCCATTTCTGAATAAAGAAGGTGCTACCTGTGGATACTGTGGTAAAACCATGACCGGTACCGAAGAGTGTGGTAATCCTGACAATGAAGTAGATAAGGTATTGGCAAAATACTCTTGATTATCCCCTGTTTACCAAGTAGACAATATAGGTCACATAAACTGCTACAAAAAGAAATCCTTCCCATTTCACAATTCTAGCGCCCTTGCCTACTGCTACGGCAAATATCAACAGCGCACTTGCAAAAATAATCATCATAATATCAGCATTGCTAGCGACATCAAAAGGCAACGGTCGGATAACTGCACTTACCCCCAATATCCACAATAGATTAAAAATATTTGACCCCACCACGTTACCCACAGCGATATCAGTGTTGTTTTTGTACGCTGCAACTGCGGAAGTAAACAATTCGGGTAAAGATGTGCCAACAGCCACTACAGTTAGGCCGATAAATGTTTCACTAAGCCCATATTTTTCTGCAATAACTATAGCACCATTTACTACCCATTCCCCACCAAAATAAAGAGCCACTAACCCTATTATTACATAGATAAGTGATTTCTTCATTGTCATTTGGTCTTTATCTTCATCCTGTTTTTGCTCGTATAGGGCATGGTCAGACTTAAACACCACATAGATATAACCCATAAAAAGAACGAAAAACATTAATAGGATTATGCCATCAACTCTACTTAAAGTGAGCGAACGAACGTCTGAAAACAGTGCAGCATTGGCCAAAAATCCAACCAGCAACGTTGCCACAAGTGAAAATGGAATCTCAGAAAAATAGATATTTTTGGTGATTGGTAAAGGGCGAATCATAGCGCTTATACCTAGTATAAGCAATATATTTGCAATATTACTACCGAAGATATTACCAATGGCAAGTCCAGGATTGCCGTTAATACTGGCAGTCACATTTACGAGTAATTCAGGTAAGGAAGTTCCAAATGAAACAATGGTAAGCCCAATGATCATTTGTGAAATATTGTATTTAACCGCTATTGATGAAGCACCACTGACGAGCAAATCGGCACCTTTAATAAGCAAAACGAAACCGACTAAAAACAACAGATAAATCATAATCACTTGATGACGATCAAAATCAAGCTAATATATTTATAAAAATGGATACAAATGCAATACTAAAGTAAAAATTAGATAAAATGGCTAAAAAAATAACTCGTCAGAATCATTGAAAATTTGAAAAGCATTACCTTTGACCACTAAAAAAAATAATATAAAGTGACGTTAATAAAATCTATTTCAGGTATAAGAGGGACAATTGGTGGCAAACCTGGAGAAAATCTTACACCCATTGATATCGTAAAATTCAGTGCCGCTTACGGTAACTGGGCAGTAAAGAATTCTGGCAAGAAAAAAATAGTGATTGGAAGGGATGCGCGTATTTCAGGATCCATGGTTAATAGTTTGGTTACCAATACTTTAGTTGGGATGGGTATAGACGTGGTAGATTTAGGTTTGTCTACAACTCCTACAGTGGAAATAGCTGTGCCATTAGAGGATGCAGCAGGAGGGATAATAATAACGGCAAGTCATAATCCCATTCAGTGGAACGCCCTGAAATTATTGAATTACAAAGGTGAATTTATCTCCTCAAATGATGGTGCCGAGGTATTAAAAATAGCTGAATCTAATAATTACGATTTTGCCGAAGTTTTAGAGCTTGGCAAACTAACAGAAGACGACAGTTATATTGACAAGCATATTGCTCAAATACTATCGCTCAAATTGGTAGATGTAGACGCAATCAGATCAAAGAATTTTAAGGTTATTGTTGACGCAGTAAATTCTACAGGTGGCATTGCCGTACCAAAACTTTTAGAGGCATTAGGAGTGTCAGTTACAAAATTATATTGTGACCCTACTGGACATTTCCCTCATAATCCAGAGCCTTTACCTGAAAACCTAAATCAAATAAGTGCGGAGATGGATAAAGGCAAATTTGATCTCGGTATTGTAGTAGACCCAGATGTGGATAGACTTGCGCTTATCCAGGAAGATGGAACAGCATTTGGCGAAGAGTATACACTTGTGGCCGTGGCAGATTACATTTTAACTCACATCAAAGGAAGTACTGTTTCAAACCTTTCCTCATCAATGGCACTGAGAGTAGTCACTGAGAAACATGGCTGCAGTTACTCATCGGCAGCAGTTGGAGAAGTAAATGTGGTAGAAGAAATGAAACGCACCAATGCTATTATTGGTGGAGAAGGTAATGGGGGCATTATATATCCAGAATTGCATTATGGAAGAGACGCATTGGTCGGTATTGCTTTATTCTTATCGCACTTGGCCAAATCAGGATTAAGTTGCTCAAGGCTGAGAAGTACTTATCCTAATTATCATATATCAAAAAATAAAATTGAACTTACTCCGGAAGTAGATGTTGATAATATTTTAAATGAAATACAAAAACAATATGCTTCTCAAAAAATAAACACCATAGATGGAGTTAAAATTGAATTTGAGAATGAATGGGTACATTTGCGTAAGTCAAACACCGAACCAATTATAAGAATCTATTGCGAATCTGAATCTGAATCCACCGCTGAATATCTGGCGAAAAAGATCATTTCAGATATTAAAGATATTATCTCAATAAAAGAATAAAGCTATGAATGTGTATTTAGATAATGCAGCCACTACACCGTTAGACAAAGAGGTTTTTGAAGCTATGAAGCCTTATTTGCTTGACAACTATGGAAACCCATCTTCAACTCATTCGCATGGGCGAAAAGTTAGGTCGGCTATAGAATATGCGCGAAAAACTGTGGCTGAATTATTAAATACTACTCCAGGAGAAATATTTTTTACTTCGGGAGGTACAGAAGCAGACAATACACTGATTTGTTCAGGTATAGAAACCTATAGATTAAAACATGCCATTACCTCTAAAATTGAACATCATGCTGTATTACATACGCTGGAAAACCTAGAGAAACTAGGGAAAATAAAACTAAGCTATGTTGATCTGGATGAAAATGGCAATGTAAACACTAACCATTTAGCTGAATTATTAAGTAGTAATGAAAGGTCATTCGTATCTCTCATGCACGCCAATAATGAAATTGGTAACTTGATTGACCTATCTGAGGTTGGTTCTATCTGTAAAGATCATAATGCCATTTTTCATTCTGATACAGTACAAACAATGGGGCATTACAAGCATGATCTTCAAACACTTCCTGTTCATTGTATCACAGGCGCGGCACATAAATTCCATGGCCCTAAAGGTGCTGGATTCATGTACATTGACAAAAACACTACAATAGCCCCCTTTATTCATGGTGGGGGCCAAGAAAGAAACATGCGAGGAGGTACAGAGAATGTTTATGGTATAATAGGTACAGCTAAGGCCCTAGAAATAGCCTATCGTGATATGGATAAGCACATGAAACACGTTCAGAATCTAAAGGACAGGATGATTACTAAACTCAAAAATGAAATAGAAGGTGTTTCTTTTAATGGGGAATCTGTAAATGCCAATAAGAGTTTATATACTGTTTTGAATGTTTGTCTCCCATCCTCGCCTGACAATGATATGTTATTATTCACATTAGATATTAATGGAATATCCGCCTCAGGAGGAAGTGCCTGTTCAAGTGGGGCGTCAAAAGGTTCTCATGTATTGGAAGGTATTAAAGCGGACCCTACTAGAGGAGCTGTCAGATTCTCGTTTAGTAAATACAATACAGCCGAAGAAATAGATTATGCAGCTGAGAAGTTAGCGGAGTTCTTTCATGTGGAGGCTTAGTATAACATTGCTGTTTTGCGCTACTTCTCAATAATTATATTTTTCTGCTTTTTGGTAACCAGTAAAAGTTATTGTCAGTATACTGAAAAACAACTCAAGCGATTAGATAGAATTGGAATTAGGGCATATATATATGAACAGGAAGTTAACAAATCAATTGTTTTAAAAATCTTGGAGGTTGATAGAAGTCATCCGAAAACATTAATACCTGGTATTATATTGAGTGCCCTTTCCGCTAGTTTCTTTGTAGCTCTTACCAATTATGACAATGATAATCCAGCTGTTATTGCACCACTTGTCGCTATTACGGCTGTAACGGGCGGTGGGTCTTTATCTTTGTATACCGTTACAATTGTTAAAAGGACTAGAAGAAATAATCTAATTCGGCACTTAAAAAAAAGTACTAAAGATGCTGGCCACTGAATTGTACTCAATTATGTTCAATTTCAACTATGGCGGCTACAACCGTTCCATTGTTTGAATCCCCTTCAAATGACATATTGCTTTGTGACCAGTTAATCGATTCATTCAATAAATCATGTCCGAGTACTTCATTTATTTTATCATAAAAAGAGCCTTTGCCCTTTGTAATTAGACTCACTATCCCTTCAATGTCGAGCTCTTCCCGTGAATATAGTACACATAAGAAGTCAGTTCCAGCATTATTATCAAATTCGATAAAATGAGTTTCATCTGGAATAGCTATGTGACTTGATTTATAAGTCAATGCTGCACTTATGGTATTGTTATTTGGAAACAACAGAAAGCATTCCCCAGATAAATCAGAACCAATAACATAAAGAAATGCAGGGTCTTCATTGGTTATCTTAACTTGAAATTGAGTGCCTGATGAGTATGATCCAATGGCCTTGAATTTTCCAGGATCAGTGATTTTTACAGGCATAACACTACCATTTGACATTTCTATCTTTAGGTCACCTTTAAGCCTATAACTATTGTCCTTTTCAGCAACATATACTTCATATCCATATTTAGCAAAGTCTGCAAAATCTTGATAGCGAATCCACATATATCCCTTATTTCCCCATGAACCCCCCCAGCTATTGGCTACCTCAAATGCTCCTCCATATTTAGCATCATCATACCCAACAACACAAAGTGCTTGCCCTTGATAATTGCCTTCTTTCGGCTCTTTAGGTTGCCAAAACTCCTTTGCCGTTCTAAATGAAGGAGGGGCACGAAAGCCTATAACTGCAGGATAACCCTCTGAAATTGTTTTTTTTACTGCTATTATTTTCCTTTCTGCTGATTCTGAGAGCTGAAATATTTTGGAATAATCGGTTATCGTGTTCATTCTGGCTATTGAATCAATCTGTGGATCAGAATTTCCATTACAGAAATTTACAAATTGCGAAAACAATGGCATTCCTTTTTCCTTAGCAACTTTTAGCCCCGATGCCAAGGATATTCCTTTTGAACAGTCATTGTCTTCAATGGCATTTTGGTATATATAAGCGGGAGCAAAAATATGTTGAACAATATCGTCCATATTGACCATTTCATTGTTTTTTGCATATAATATGGTGCTGGCTTGCCATGCTATGGCCCAAGCTACAGAAGTGCTATAATCAAGCTGGTTGCCAGGTCTAGGTGAATATTTCTTAAGTGAGGCTACTGGGGGCACCTGATAATCCCCACGCATCAATTGTGCCTTTACAGGTGAGGAATTATATTCGTTATCATTAAATACTAAGCCCTGTCCACACAAAAAATTAGCACTAGACAATAACATTAGCAAGGCCAACAAGCAACGGCACACAGCGGCTGATATACTAAAAATACTACTCAATTATTTTGCTACAAACACAAAATCACTTCCGGGTTCATTTGATCCAAATTCATCAAAGCGAGGCTCAGGAGTAATTCTACTTACATAGTTGGCTATCTCTGATAGAGTCAGAATCCTATCCTGTCCACCATAAGATCGAAGAGCCTCAATGAATTTACGGGCGAAAGGTGAGTGTTGGCCAGGTCTACCATCGGGTACATATTCCTTTCCCCCAGAGGTCAAATATCTTCGGGTTTTGAATCTAAGTTTTCTTTGCACATATTCTTCCTGTGTTATTTCATCATAAATTGCATCTAAGCCCCTAGAGCCTGCACTTGCAATTGTACGATCAAAGGTTCCTCCGAAACAGACATCCATAGCCAGAAAAATATGCTTTGATGGGATATTATCAATTACATCCCTCAATACTGAATGAGATAAATAGGATGTTTTGGCTGGATCGGATATTCTAGAATTTGAACCTACTATATAACCCGTCTTATATACTTCATCAAATTGCCCATGGCCAGCAAAAAAGATAAATAGCTGGTCGCCATCCATATAGCTTTTAGTAGCATATTCTCTCAATTTTAACAAAATGTCATCTATTGAATTATTAGTTATTAATTCAACATTAAAACCATAATTATCTTCGAGTTCCTTAGCTATAGTTTTAGAGTCATTGATTGGATTCACTAGATCACCCCACTCATTATATTCGTCAGTAGCAAACAAAACAGCATAATCACGTCTGGTAGTACTTACTACAGCTGTATTTTTAAAGTCAATAATACGGCTATCCACTGCAGAACCATCTTGAGTTTCAACAACCACTTTAATCACGTTATTACCATCAACTAGGATTAATTTCTTCTCTAGTGTTTTATCAAAGTTATTTTCACTTTTTTCAACCACCTTAAATCCCCTGTCCTTACCAACTGGTAAATCATTGACATATAGATTTACACTTAGTATTTCTGAAGGTGCATTAATCCCGATTTTTAAATCCAGTTCCTTACTTTGTGCCAAGGATTCAGATATTTTAGGTGAAACCCATGCAATAACTATTTCACCACTATTAGAAGCCTCATTGCCTATGTCTACAAAAATCGTGTTACTTCTACCACTAATCACCTGAGCATTTAGTGATACAGTAGACACAAAAAAAACGATAAGAATAAATAAGCGTTTCATAATATTTTTTCTTTAGTTTCTATTTATTTTAATATTATTCGGGAATAGAACTCTTTACGTTCAATTCCATCAGTTGTCATCTTAATAAGATAAATACCTTGAACTAGTTTTTGGCCATTGTCTCCTCGTCCATTCCATTCTAAAGAGTGGTAACCGGGTTCAACTCTTTGTTCATTAATTATTTGAGAAACCTGCTTGCCATTAGAATTAAATACTGTAACCGTTATATTATAATCCTTGGATTGATCAGACAAATAATATGGAATTGTAACAATATCATCAAAGGGGTTAGGAAAAGCCTTGCTCATACCATTTTCAGCCGGGTTCATTTCTCTATTTATAAAATCATCGTCCCCATAAAACAATTTAAAAGTTCGTTTTTCTTGATTTGTGAATGTATAACTATTCTCTTCTTTCATATCCACAATCTTGTTAGCCAGCACATCAAGAAGTTTGAAATTTCGATCCGTTTGACTTAAAAATTCCATATCCCACCTCAATTCTAAATCCTTTGATTTCATATTAGAGCCTGCTGTAAAGCTCCATACATTGTTAAGTGCAGAAGGTATGATGTCTTTTGTGAAATCTTTATAATAATAGTCATCATGCTCAAATACAACATCTAAGTATTCAATAAACCTTGGCAGAGCCAATCTATCAAATTGATCCCGATCTAATCTGGCAGCCTCGTTCATTCCTACTGCTGACAGGTCATAGGTAATATTACCGGACACCAATTCAAGTGGTAATTCCCAATTACGGCTATTGAATTGACTTCGATCTTGCTTCCCATTTTTCGATATTCTTCCACCTTGTGCGCCCGCATTCTTTTGATATGGAATTAATATATTTATTGCAGCGGGTGCCTCAACAAACGCCCCTTCATACTTCATTAATCGGTCTGAAGAAGTATAGCTGCCATTTTTAAAAGTGAAAAGTTCACTTACTTGTGCCGTTGTAATTCCATTGAAATCCAAAACATCCTGCCATAAAATGTTAAATGCATAAGGATTGCCAATTTGATTCCATCCTTGTGACAACTGAATCGAAAATGGTTCATCATCAGTCAGAGCGTTATCTCCTGAGCCTGCCTGCAAAGAAGATGGCGTGGACTTGGCGATGAACCAATACCCTTTACCTCGTTCAATTGATGTTAAGCCACTCTGAAATTCAACATTTTTGTCACCTTGATAATGAAATACACGCCATTGAGATTTATCATACGCCCCGAGCTCACTAAATACAGCGGCCACCCCTGACTGATCTAGATCTAATGGAACAGAGATCATTTGATAGTCTTTAACTTCTGAACCTGCCGTTAACCCTGATAAAGTGGCATCCGTATCCTCAAAATCAAGATAAATGAATACAGTGTCGCTCGAACTTGTGTTCCCTAGTATATCCTCTGCTAAGAAATAAGCATTAATTCCAAGTTCATCAAAGTAGTTTTCATTTAGAGTAATTTCATACCGATCATCTGTAGCTACTGCATCGTCCATCATTGTCCAATTATCTTCTGGACTTGAGGTTAGGCTTCTATAAAATCCTTTAACCGATGCAACACCTGAAATATCCGTAATGTCTGCTTTAAATAAAACAGTTGCGGCATTCGAGAATGTATTGGGAACCTCTACCAACGTAATCTCTGGGCCGCTTGTATCTTCATAAATTGTTATAAATTGATTTTTAGAGACATTAGTCATCGTTTGGATAGCACCTGAAGGCCAGTAAACACTGATCTCATCAATCGCTGAAGCACTTCCCAGACCAAATTCAAGGTTAAGACTATTTTGACTTCCATAACCTGTCTGCCCAGATACTTCCTGATATTGAGTCATACCATTAGCAGTAAGTTCCACTCTGGCGCCAATAGCCGATGTATTAGAGGCCGTACCAACCAACTTTATGTTTATATATCCATTGCCAAAATTTCCATTATTCAAATACAGGTCATTACTTAAGCCTTGCGTATTTGGAACAATTAGATCCAAGTATCCATCGTTGTTATAGTCGCCAAATGATCCACCTATGGTAAAATCAGTATTCTCTACCAACGGCTCCCCTACAAGCTGTGTAAAAGTCCCGTCACCATTATTTGTATAAACTTGATTAAAACCATTTACGGCAACATATAAATCCAGCCAACCATCATTGTTATAATCACCCCATGAGCTTCCGAAAACAGCAAGCTCGTTATCCACAATTATACCAGAGGTGATTTTTGTAAACGTACCATCTCCGTTGTTTTGATATAGTAAGTTGGGTAATGTACTTGCGGTACCTACATATAAATCTGGGTCACCATCATTATCATAGTCACCCCATGAAGGTGACCTTGAATCGGCAAATCCACTTGTCAAAATATTGGCTACCAAAGTAAATGAGCCATCGCCATTGTTTTGATATAGCATATCCTGCTGTCCATACCTATTAGCTATAAATAGATCGGGATCACCATCTAAGTCATAGTCAGCCCATGCTGCCCCCCAAGAGGTTGCATTATTGTCATCAGGAAATTTGTCTGAAGTTACTTTTGTAAAGGTGGCATCCCCATTGTTTCTGAATAAATAATTTGATCGTCCAATTGATCCTGCAATTCTTCCAACGAACAAATCAACAAATCCATCGTTATCATAATCTGCCCAAGCTGAAGTCTGATATCCTTCATCTCCTTCATCTCCTATAGTTGATTTCGTGAAGGTCTTATCGCCATTATTTATAAATAAAAACCCTATGGTATCTGCACTAGCCACAAACAAATCCAATTCACCGTCATTATTTACGTCTGCCCAAGAAGCACTTCTAGATGTTACAGTATCTTCAACAAGATTGGACCCTACTATTCTAGTAAATGTACCATCACCATTGTTTTCAAAGAAAAAATTAGGAAATTCTGAAAATGAAGGTGTAAACAAATCCAAATCTCCGTCATTGTCATAATCACCCCAGGCTGAACCCTGACCTGAAGTACTTTCTACCAGTTCACCACTTACAATTTTTTGAAATTTAGCTACAATCGGAATTGTACTCGTTTCGTTACTGAAGGGTGAGTCTCCCTGAGCATTTGAAGCTCTAATTCTGTAATAATATCGAGTCCCTTCAACCAAATTATTTGCATCCACATATTTAGAGGCACTTGCCGAAATAGTGACTAAAAAAGCGAATCCTGAACCAGAAGATGTGGATCGCTGAATTGTATAAGTATCAGCATTGTTTGAAGAAGCCCATTCTAAGCTTACTTGAGAACCAGATATCCCTTCAGCCACAAAATTGCCTGGTTTAGTAGGTAATATACCCGTTGAGTTAGCTGTCAAGATAGTAACATGGTCTATGTTATTAACATAATCAGTAAATGGGATTCTCAATGTACTAGTTCCTTCATCATAGGTGATAGGACCGTTTTCTTGGAACCCCCAATTAGCCCCATTTGAAACTACAGATAACCCATTACATGGACTTGAAAATATGGCGGGTTCGTCAAAATCAAAACCACATAAAAAGTATGACCTTGCAAGTATATCACTTATACTATATCTACCATCTCCTAGGTCTTCAATAACAACTGCATCGTTGATCACCGAAGGATCATATCCACAATATGGTGTTTCCGGAACAGCAGTCCATGTTACATCTGTTGGAATATCAAAAGTACAATTCGGGTCAATAATAAATGCGGAAGCACTATTTGACCTATCAGATTCTACCTGAACTTGCAACTGACCCGTTTCAAAATCTATGGTTTGGTTTGATAAAACTATGTCATCAAAATAGAAGGTTTCCGGTACAATCGAACCAGGTTCAAATATAATTACAACATTGTCGTATGTATTGGACGCCTGACCACTAAAGTCGAAAGACAATTGCTCCCAAGAACCAGGAGTGGTAGTAGTTTGGTCAAACTCAACAAATTCATTTAAATCCGAGCTATTCTCTATTTTTAATCTTACTGTACCGATTATTGGAGAATTAATTTTTAAACTTATTATTGAATTTTCTGAAAAATTTAGATTTGATGATAGATTAAAAAGCAAACCAGAGTAAGGATCAGTTCCTCTGTCATTTCGCACCACTGTTGTAGAGTTATTTATCCCGCTAGGAGAAGGGTTACTTTCAACTGTTGTTGCGTTACCATTGAAATTTACAAATCCAGGAAAATTTTGTCTTCTTCCATAAATTTGATACTCATAAAACACTCCTGGCGTTATGCCGAAATCAGAAAAATTAACCGAATTGGCACCGATAGTAGCTATATCTGTACCATTTCTAACTACGACAAATTGTTGTTCTTCAAATCCTGTAGTATTGGAATTGTCGATCCATGATAGATTGACTTGATCATTATTAATAACTTCCGCTATAAGATTCGAGGGTGGTGAAGGTTGTAATGTCACTTCAATTAGCTGATCACTCTGATCATCATCAACATTGTTGGTTTCATCTAGCTCTAAAATATCATCATCTTGATCTACAATTTCAAGTAAATAATATGTTCCCTTTGGAGTAGATGGCGGTATCGTTAGTGTTCTTTCCACTAATGTATTTACCCCAGCAGGCAAATCCTTTTCAAACGAATCAAGGATTACATCGCCTCCATCTGCTATCACATCTGTTGAAAGTATATATCTAAGATTAACTCCAGTGCCATCACCAGTTCCATTATTCAATATACCATCTACAACATCAAAAGATTGTCCGGGATTTAATTTTTTCTTGTCGAAATAAAACTGTGATACTTCAAAATCTGGTAAATCAAAATCCACAATTTCCAATGGTTCTGTTTGAATATTGTCAGTTTCGTCCGTTTCTGTAACCTGATTGTCATTATCTAAAACGAACAAAATATAATATGTCCCAGGTGCTATAGAAGATGGTACGGTGGGGGCCGCTGTGAGGGACTTTATACTATTAGTTGAAAAGGATGGCAAGTCCTGAGCACCCAAGTATACATCATTATTGTCTAACACCTGATCGGTAGATATATAATATTTCAATGAAGAAAAATTGGCTTTGAAATCTCCATTGTTTCCAACATAGGCAGTCAGATTAAGTCGTGAACCAGCCTTAGCAAATGCATATTGGGAATCAACATAATCATTATAAAAGTATAAATTAGGCCCTTGCCCTTTTATAGTTAACTTTTGGTTTACCCCAACATTCTGTAAAAGGGTAATTGTACCATTTGGCCAGAATACGTTTAAGGTAGCTATATTAGTCGCACTACCTACTCCAAAATGTATCCTACTTGGACTTTGTCCACGATTGCCCGATTGTGTTGTTGCCTGGGTTATATTATAGAAGGAGGAACTTGACGCATCCATATAATTTAACCGAACCTTTGCCCCAATACCAAAAGCATATTGCTTAATTCCGCGAAGTTCGATATCCAAATAGTTGCCTGAATTATTGTTCTGATATAGAAAATTATTTCCAGAGGCATTGGCAACAAATAAATCTAAGTCTCCATCATTATCGTAATCGGCCCAAGCCGTACCAGTAGTTGTGCCAATATCTGAAGATGGGTACGATCCAGTTATGCTAGTAAATGTGCCTCCATTATTTTTGTAAAGTAAGTTAGTATTAGTATTGGAATTAGAGACATATAGATCGAGCCAGCCATCATTGTCATAATCGCCCCATGCAGTACCTTCCGAATCTGCTGCGTCAATTCCCAAGTCCCCAGCTATTTCTTTTAGAAAGGTGCCTCCGACATTTCTATATAGAGAATTTGCCCCACTTTTGTTTGCCACGATTAAATCCAGAAATCCATTATTGTCATAATCACCCCAACTCGAACTCCAGGAAGATTCTACATCTGTAACAATTTCCAGAGACCCATAATTAAAATTAGTGAACCCGCCAGAGCCATCATTAACATAAAGAAAGTTTGCTTCATTATAATTGACAATAAACAAGTCCAGATCATTATCATTATCAAAATCAACCCAATTCACTCCAACAGATGCTCCACTTCCAATTTCATTTGTGATTTTTGTGAAGGATCCATCTCCATTATTATGATACAAAACATTACTAACCATATCGGATGTTACAACTAAATCCAACCATCCGTCATTATCATAGTCCCCCCAAGCACATCCTTGATCACCGGCAGAAAGTACTATACTCTCAGTGTCTTTAGTAAAAGTACCATTGCCATTATTTATATATAAAAAATTATCTTGGCCAGAATTAGTAACAAATAAATCTAAGTCGCGGTCATTATCAAAGTCACCCCAGCTAGCGCTAATTGAATGACCCTGGTCACTAACTATTGCCCCTGTTGTAACACGAGTGAAAGTACCATTGCCATTATTTTTGTAAAGAAAGTTATTCTCATTGTTGGCATTTGGCACAAATAAATCCGCAAAACCATCGTTATTATAATCGCCCCAAATTGCCCCTAGTGATATGCCACCATTATTAACTATGTCTCCTGCAAATATTCTGGAGAAATTTTGCCCTATTGAATCAACTGAAATGAGACCAATCAGTACAATATAGATGAATGAGTATTTTTTTATCATATTTCCAATTATTGAACCTATCATTAATTACCGGGTGTGCTAGGTGGGTCAGGTAAATTATTGACTTCCGGATTATTAACGGGGGGAGTTTCACCACCACCACCGCCTGTAGCCAAAACGCCAACCAAGGCCCCCACAACTAAAATCGGAGCAATTTTTAATACCAAAGGTATTTTTCTTCCTATTTTGAATTCATGTGATGTAGCCACATTAGTTTGGCTGTCAACAAGCTTAATTTGGTATTTCCCTGGTTTTCTTGACATAGGTATTGTCCAGGTATAATTTTTCTTGCCATCAGTTTTGCCTATGGCTTCCATTTTTACATTATTACGGTAAAGATCCAGATCGAATTTAGGGTCATTTTTCCCTCCAGACCAATCAATTTGATAAGTTCTGCCTCGCCTAAATTGGGTGTCATCAATAGGGTTTTTGAATGTGATCATTGCAGCAACAAGTGTTGCTCTTATTTCAAAAGTAATATTGCCCTTATATTTTTTGAGTTCGCTTTTGGCATCCCACTCTATTTGCTTTTTTGTACCCGGTAAAATTTCTTTGCCTATATCGCCTTTTACTAAAGTTAATGGGGCTCTATAATTATTATCAGAACTATAAAGCTCAACATCAAATTTGTGATCTTTTGCTGGGGTAGTAAGGTCGTAGGTAATTATAACTTTCTCATCTACGAGCTGTGCTTTTATATTCGTTAAGCTTTGTGCCATTAATGAGGTAGAACAAATGACAAAAAGAATGATAAAAAGATGGTTAATTTTCATTTGTCTTCAAGTGAGTAAAACGACATAAATTAAAAAAATTAATGCGCTATTGAAAAGAAAAGTAACTATTAATTATCCATACTTGTGTTATTACCACAATACGAGGTATTATTCCGCAACAAAATTCAATTGTGCTCTATAATGAACATGTAAGTTTTGATATCGAAATGTGAAAATATTAATTCAACACCAATGATTTTAGGCATTGAATCCATTGTGGATGCTCATTGAGACTTTCCACTAACTGCACCTTTTTCCCACCATGTGTTTCAAATATCTCTTGATACTCGTCACCTATCTCAATAATGGTTTCCAAACAGTCAGCGGTAAAAGCAGGAGAGAATACAAGTAATTTTTTTGCTCCTTGTTTAGCTTTTTCTTCTACTACCTTGTCTGAGAAAGGTTCAATCCAATTCTTATTCAAACGAGATTGAAAACAAACAGTGTACTGTTCAGGCTTAAGCTTTAATTGTTGAGCTATTAGCCTTGTAGTAGCATAACACGTTGCCTTGTAACAGTATTGATTTTCCGCTGTAAGTTCATGTTCGCAATCTCGATCGTCACAAAGCCCATCGTTATACACTTTATCAACTTGACTCACCGGCAACCCGTGATAAGAAAATAATATGTGGTCATAATCAGAAAAGGTGTATTTAGATGCACGATCTACAATGGCAGCAATAAAATCGGGGTGATCAAAATACTGACCAACAAATCTAATTTCAGGGATCACCCACCATTTTTTAACAATATCCATCACAAGCTCATAGGCTGAGCCTGTACTAGCAGAAGCATACTGAGGAAACATTGTAAGCACTATTATTTTACTATAGTTTTTCTCTTTCATCTTGCTTAGCACATCTACAATATTTGGGTTTTTGTAGCGCATGGCAAGATGAACATCAAAATCAGCACCTAATTCATCATCAAGTTTTCTAGCTACATTTTTACTTATTATAAGTAGCGGTGATCCTTCTTCGGTCCATAGTTTTTTATATATTTTTGATGAGTTTGGAGCTCGAAAAGGTACAATAATCAAATTCACGAGCAATAGGCGCAGTAATCTTGGAATATCTATTACTCTTGGGTCGTTAAGAAACTGAAACAAATAAGACCTCACATCACCCACTTTTGGGCTATCGGGAGTACCCAAATTAATTAATAATACACCTGTTCTTCCTTTCATATCTTTCTAAAAATAGTATATGGCCACCGAATAGGCTGCAAACCTTAAAAACCTCGTGGAAGATATCAACAAAAACCTACTGAAATTAAATTTTGTGGCCCCTACCAGCATACAAATTGCTGAAAAAGGCACCGGGGTTATCGCACCAATAATAATGAGAAAGCCACCATACCTATTCAAAATATTTTTATACTTACGAATATATTTATCAAAAATCGGTTTAAAGAAATCCACGCTTCGCAATTGAGAACCCACATAATAGCCTAGTACCCCAGCTGCATAGGAGATTATTGCCAATAAGGCCACATTGGCGACATAGGTTTCGAATATCCCATGTTTAATAGACCAAATCATAAAAAGCTCGGGGGGAATAATACCAAAAATAACTTCAGAGGCAGTAAACACTCCATAAACTAAAAGGGGCCATCTTGAAATATGTTCTAGAAACTGATCAAAATGCGTATATTTCTGCACAAAATAATACCCAACAATAATTAAGACCAAGCCAATAATACCTCGGGCGAAATTTTTTATCAATATTCTAGAACGAATGTTAAATATACTCATTGATATTATTGAATAGGGCAGCGTTTAAACTCCTTACTTTCGTCAAATAACTTCCGATAGGTAATATGAGTTTTAACAATATCACCACCTACTTGTTCTACTACTCTGATCATTTTAGGGTTAAAATCTCCAATCCAATTCATTTCCAAATTCTCATATCGTTGATAATCCTTTTGAACCATTTGGGCCGTAGCTAATACCAGAGCTCCTTCCACGCCTTTCCCCTGATGTTCTGGGACAATTCCAAATACAAGACCAAGCATTTTATTACATGATTTTCTCCATTTATGGTAGAGAAATTTAAGCTTCCCGATCAGATCAAGCTTCCCATTTACATATTTAAAAATCTGATTGACTTCTGGTAAGTTAATATAAAATGCTATTGGCTCATCCTGGTGATATCCAAACCATACTATTTTTTCATCAATAATTGGTTTCATTTGTTTCATTATTGCCTTGGCTTGGAGCGATGACATTTTAGAAACTCCTTTGTGCCTAGCCCAAGCTTTGTTATACACCACCATAAAATCCTCAGTGTATTTATCCAATTTCGAAAGTTCCATGTGACGAAACGTATATCCTGAATCTTTATCCGATAAAATACGCTCCCCTTTTTCCATCAATTTTGATGAGAAAGGATCTCTTACTTTTCTACCAAATGTATATTGCTGGAAATAGTCCTTAAATCCATAACTTTCAAAAAGTTGTCGGTAATAAGGTGGGTTATAATTACAATTGTAATTGGGGTCTATTTGGAAGCCATCCACCAACAAGCCCCACCATTTGTCTCTTTCACCAAAATTAATGGGCCCATCCATTGCCTCCATACCTTTGTCTACCAACCATTGTTTGGAAGTATCAAAAAGTAAATTGGCGGCTTCTTGGTCATTGATACATTCAAAAAAACCGATCCCACCAGTAGGTTGGTCGTTATCTTTGTTAACAGTCTTTTTATTTATAAAGGCTGCAATTCTTCCAATTGGTTGGTTAGTTTCGTCAAGTAAGATCCAACGAATACATTCCCCGTTACGGTAAGTCTTGTTCTTCTTAGGGTCAAATACCGATTCTATATCCTTATCTAAGGGACGAATCCAATTAGGTTCATTTCTATACAGCCCAATAGGAAGTTTCACAAAATCCTTTGCCAATCTTTTATCACCAACCTCAACAACTTTCATGTTGCAAGTATAAGTGATATGACTTTTATTTTCCTTGATTAGGCAAAATTATGGTAAAAGTGGTACCCGAATCTTTATTTGTTGCCAGTGAAACGGTACCACCAAGTTTTTCGATTGCATTTTTTACAATATAAAGCCCAATGCCAGAACCTTCAGATTGTGTAGTTGCCCGGTAGAACATGTTGAAAATCTTTGGCATTGACTCCTTTTCAATTCCTATACCATTATCTTCTATTATTATTTTTGCCTCTTTTTTAGAAACCACCACTTCTATATTTACGAAAGGATTTTTTTCTTCTGGATTAAGATATTTAATAGTATTGGATATTAGATTTCGGAATATTTCATTGATTCTCCACTTGTCGCTATAGAATTTACTTCCTTTGATCACCACCTTTTTCGTTATTATATCGGCCTTAGAAAGGTAGTTTAGGTCATTAAAACAATTTTCGATAATGGTTTTGAACTCTATTTGATCAATCGAAACCTCCATTTTAAGGTTTTTAGAATGACTCAGAACATCGTTAATAAAACTGTCAAGTTGTTTTATTCTATTCTCTATAATACCTATGTATTGACGTATATCATCTTCATTGTTTTCCAAGCTAGCCAAATTGACGAGTCCTAAAATAGAAGATAGAGGAGCTCGAAGATCATGGGATACTTTATAGACAAAGTTGTCCAATTCGTTATTTCTAATTTGAAGCTCCTTCTCTACACTTACACGGTCGGTTATATTAACATAAATGCCATAAATCCCAATGGTTTTGTTATTATGGGATACTGGTACTCCGTATATGATAACCGGAATTAACGATCCATCTTTATGCGCTCTTTGAGATTCTAATACCCCAACAGTTCCTTTCGTTGTAAGCACATTAATATCAATTGATTCCTGATTTTTCTCAGCAGGGACAATAATGTTGTTGAGTTGTTTGCCAATAATGTCGGCTTTGGTAAAACCAAACATTTTTTCAAATCCCCGGTTCATCTGTATTACTTTATGCTCGCGATCCAATAGTACAACACCTAAGGGAGCATTTTCAAATAATTGCGTAAACAGTTGTTCGTTTTGCTTTATAATATTTTGGGTGATTTTTGAATCATTAATATCGAGTAATGTTCCAGAGACAGATTTGACAACTCCCTTTTTAGTTCGATCCATTATCTTACCTCGATCCATCACCCAAATCCATTTCCCAGATTTGGTCTTTATTCTATACT
Organism: Fulvivirga sp.; assembly: GCA_048268855.1. Taxonomy (GTDB): domain Bacteria; phylum Bacteroidota; class Bacteroidia; order Cytophagales; family Cyclobacteriaceae; genus Fulvivirga. Next base: position 417,669 of record JBLWUR010000001.1, on the reverse strand, counting down.
CAGCTTGAAATGTTTCTGTTTCTCCTTTAAAGTGGGCATCAATTTTTGCTTTAGCCTCAGGTAAGTCATCTGGGTGAACCAAGGTCTCCCATTGTGAAAATTTTGCTTCAAATTCAGTGCTACTATAGCCATATTTTGAAGCCCATGATTTGTTGAGGATAGATTTACCGTTTTTTAAATCCCATTCCCATAATCCCAATTCGGCTCCTTCTAAAGCTAGTTTTAACCTGTTCTCAGTGATTTTATATTGCCTTTCTACCTCCTTTTTCTCTGTGATATCTAGTAGTAGCCCATATCGCACTATGGTTCCATCACTCAGTTTAGTTGGATTTGATTTTCCCTTAATCCATTTTTCAACGCCATTGATTATAATTCTACCTTGCCATTCCCAGTTTTTCGCTTCAAACTCACTACTGAGAGTTGTGTCTCTGAAACCTAGTACATCTTCAGGATGAATTCTACGCTCTAGAAGACTTGCGTCAGCCATGATTTCTTCTGGAGTAAATCCAAACATCTCTTCACAACCCTGGCTTATATATCTGAATTGGTGTGGATTTTCTCCAATTTCTTCATATTCATATATTACTCCCGGTAGGCCTTTAGTAAGCATCTGAAATTTTTGATGCGTATCGGAAAGTATCTGCTCTGCTTGCTTTTGAAAGGTGATGTCTGTTAGAACCAAAACCACCTCGTCTAATTCACCACCACTGTTCTTAATTGGAAATAAATGCCCCTTTATGTATTTTTTTTCATTCATCCCTAACCCCTTAATAGAAGGGGTATCATATGGGTTATAGGCCACAGGAGGAATATCACAAGGTTCTCCGGCAAAACCTTTTTCAATAAAAGCCATAATGCCCAGATCAACCAATTGCTCATCCTCAAGTATATTATAGTGCTCAAGTGCCCTAGATGCCATCCCATATTTAGTGCCCCAAATTTCCCCGTGGGCTTTGTTGAAATATTTTGGTCTACCGTCTTTATGGTATATCGCAGTGGCTATTGGAGACTCTTCTACAAGGGGCTTAAATCTGCTCCTTTTGATTTTCCGCGAAGGCAATTCCCTCATTATCACCATACATCCTAACGCTTCTTGCTCAGGTAATTTAACAGGAGATACACTTGCCTGACAATTATAAATTTTGCTAGAATGTTCAAATATAAAATTGTTGGGGAGCACACAGCCTTTGTTACTATATGCTTTTCTTAAGCCTTCAAGAAAAAATTGTTGGGAAAAATGAAAGGCTATTTTATCAATCTTTTTTCCAATTGCAACAGCAGGTGTAATATTAGTGAGATTAGCGATTTTAGCGTTCCATGCTAATACCTCATAGTTACTATCAAGAATAAAAATTCCATCTACACTAGCTCCAATAAAGTTGGAAATATATAGATTTTCTGCACTCAATTGATTCATTAAAAAATAATTCTGACAATTAAACCTTGCAATATAATAGTTACAAGGTAAGTATCAAGTCGGTATTTAGAAATATACCAAAATATAGGTCTATTGTATCTAACTTGACAAATAGGTTATCCTAGAAATGCTACATTAGTAACCAATAAAACGTGAATAAAATGAGTTTGATTAAGATAAAATTTAAAAACAAGAATGGCGAGTCATTATCGGCATCATTAGAACAGCCAGTAGATGGTAAACCAATGGCATTTGCACTGTTTGCCCATTGCTTTACATGTTCAAAAAACCTTACTGCAGTAACTAATATTAGTAGAACACTCAATCAGTATGGAATAGCTGTATTACGTTTTGATTTCACTGGTCTTGGAGATAGTGAAGGAGATTTTTCTAATTCTAATTTTTCGTCCAACATTTCTGATTTGATGTCCGCGTACGAATACCTTGCCGACAATTATGAAGCACCACAAATTATTATTGGCCATTCTCTGGGTGGCGCTGCGGTTTTAGCTGTCGCTCCGCAAATGGTAGCAGTAAAATCTGTGGTTACCATTGGTGCTCCTTCTGATCCCGCTCATGTAAAACACCTATTTGATAATGGCATTGATGAAATAAAAGAAAAAGGAGAGGCTACTGTTTCAATTGGTGGTAGGCCATTTAAAATTAAAGAACAATTAATTAAGGACTTAGAAGTATCTAGTATAGAAAGTACACTCCCCAATCTAAAAAAGTCAGTGTTGGTATTGCATTCTCCACAAGATACTACGGTAGGAATTGAAAATGCTCGAAAAATCTATGTGGCAGCTAAGCATCCTAAAAGTTTTATCTCATTAGACGGTGCTGATCACCTACTTTCAAAAAAGGAAGATTCACAATATGTAGGAGATGTGATAGCTGCGTGGGCAAATAGATACATTGCTAAAAAAGAAGCGCAGAAACTTACCACTGATAAGCCCGTGGTAGTGAGAACGGGATCAAGCGGGTACACTACTGAAATAAAAGCCGGGGATCATGGCCTTTTGGCGGATGAACCGGAGTCTGTGGGAGGAACCAATTTGGGGCCATCGCCATATGATCTTTTGTTGGCTAGTTTGGGAGCATGCACTAGCATGACTTTAAGAATGTATGCAGATAGAAAAAATATCGATTTGCAAGAAGTAAAAGTGCATTTACAACACAATAAGGTTCATGTAAATGATTGTGAAAAATGTGAAACAGCAGAGGCCAAAATTGATCAGATTGATAGAGAAATCGAACTGGTAGGAAACCTTACTGATGAGGAGAGTAAACGTTTAATGGAAATTGCAGATAGATGCCCAGTTCATAAAACATTACACAATGAAATAAGAGTTAAGACCGTTCAAAAAATAAATTAATCAACAACAACGTGCCTTATTTTTGATTGATCCCAATGGATAACAAGGCCTTTTCCCAGTCGAATGGCTGTTTGATTCCCATAGAGCAACTCCGTTAAGTACAAGGCCGGATCATAGGATTTGGCTCCACCAACAGAGGTAATCAATTTGCCATCATGCACAAAACTTACTCCTTTGTGCACAACTAACGTTGGGAATGTTTCTTTATACTGATCAATATCGGACGGGAATGTAGTTGATTCTTTTCCATCAACTACACCAGCTTTAGCAAGTACAAAAGCACCATCACATAACGACATGACAAATTGGGCCTTATCAGCAGTCTCTTTCACAAATTGAATTAGCTCTTTATTTTCGAGATCACTATCCATACTGTGCTCGGCACTGGGTACCACAAGAATGTCGATGCCTTGCATTGACGCATTTTGAAAAGAAAAATCAGGAATAATCTTAAGGCCTTCAAATGTTGTAATGACCGCTGAATCAGGAGCAACTGTAAATACTTTCATTCCGAATTCGGTATGAAATACGGTATGATGAAAAATATCTAATGGAGCTACCAGTTCCGAATTATAGACACCATTAACTATCAAAAAAGCAACATTAAGCACCTTTTGGGGCATAATAGGCGCAGGCATTTTTTTATCCTCAAAATCATTAGTTGAGTTTGGATTACATGCTGCTATAAGTGCTATTACACCTATTAGAATTAATTTTTTTAAATGCATAAGAAAATGAAATCCATGGCTCACAAAGCCAATTACTAAACACCCAAGTTATGGAAAAATCATTTCAATTTATAATTGAAATGATGGTAAGGATACCTATTGGTAGACTGTCTACGGATATTCTTGTCCGATCTATTCCGCTCTCCAACAATGATTGACATATTTTATTGGTTTGTACATCCATAAATTAGGGCTCCCGTAACAAGTACGGGAAGTTATGGGAAGTTGCAACTATACTCTCTTATAACAAGTAGACATTATCATCCCATTAGAATACGTTTTTGAACTTATGTTTTGAAAACCAATCTCCTTGAATTTCATTTCAAAATCACACAATCTATCCCCTTCAAGGTTGGCTGTTAGTCTAAAAAATAGATACATAACCCTAATAAGTGTGTCATTATAAAACTTACCTGTTCGTAAAAAATCAGTACATAGCCAAATCCCCTCGGGTCGTAAAACCGCGTCCAATTTTTTCATAATGTTATTGAGGTTTTGCTCTGTAAAAACATCAAGAAAGAAATTAGTAATAACAATGTCACAGACTGGAATATCCGTATGCAAGGCATCGGCACATACAAAATCGACATGGATGTTTTTTAGCGTCATGGTCTTTGCCCTATCTAACATAGTGCCTGATAATTCTACATAAAACACATCTAATTCCAGACCCAATTGATCTAAATCGTGGAGTATTTTTCCACTACCTCCACCCACAATAACAATTAGTTTTGTTGCTTCAATTTTATCCAAGTGGGATTTTTGAGCGGTACTTATTGTGTTTCCAAAAATGGTTTTGGAAAGGATATCATAAACTGGGGCAATTAGGTTGAAGTTGTTCTTCACAACAGATAAAGAATAGGAAGAAGAAAGATCCCATCTCCCGCTTGTCTATAATATGTAATTACGAATTGTTTATGTCTCAGCCGGTAAATAATTTGTAATACCCCAAACATACATGCCATCAAAACTGTTTCTTTAACCAGCCCTTTTTGTAAAATTACAATCAATAAAACCACTTCTAAAAAGCCTAGGGTCTTGAGAATCAGATGGGTTGTTTTATCCCCAAGTGATGTTACAATGGACGGAAAATTAGCACTTTTATCATTCTTTTTATCCATCAGAGAAAATAGAAGTAGATTAAAAAGTACAATGGTAAAGAAAGTTGAAATCACCAAATATTGATTTTGGATTAATGGCTCCTTCATTTGGCTAATTGGTCCAATGCAAATTCCTGCTGTGTAAATCAATGCGATAACAAACTCTTTATGAATTATAAACTTATGTTTTAATAAATGAACCGACAGTAAATATGCCAGTAAAAAACTACTCAATACAGTTCCTGCCAGTAGAGTTGTTTTAGGTATAAAGAATAACAAAATACCAATCAATAGTAGTACCACTATTAGTATCCTCCCAAGTTGGTTAAAATGTTGTTTATGAAATTGATGTCTTTGACTTAAAGTATGAAGGGGTCCTTTTAGAGAATCTAATAAATGGTCTAAAGTATAAATACACCAGACTGTTAGAGCTAATAAAATTAGTGAATTCTCATTTGGTTGCACCTTTAAAAAAAACGACAAAAATAAACTAGATATTACACTACCTAAAGCTATATCTAAACTTAAATGGTTAAAAATTTCAAAATCAATCTTTCTTTTTATTTTCATATTTTACATTTTATTCCTTATGTATTATTCTTTAAATATCTATTCATAATAAATAAAAACAATTTGTATCTGATTGTAATTTCGAAACAATTATAAATTTATAAAAATATTATTATTCTAAACTTAATATTTTGGTACATGGATGATTTTTCTTATAATTGCGTTTACGGTTTTTAAATAATTTATTATTATTCGTGGAATATTTTAATTGTTGGCTTGATAACACATTATAAGAAAACTCTTTAACTACACGTTATTATAATATAAATTTTAAAACTTGAAAATTAAATTTTAAATTTTAAAAATTTATCTCAAACCAAACATTTACTTATGAAAAAAATTACAAACCTGTTTGTCTTTGGTCTATTAATTGCCATGACGACATTGCCATCCTGTATCGATAATGAGGTGGCACCAGAAGTGACAAGGATCAGAGAGGCTCAGGCATCATACTTAGAAGCCCAAGCTCGCTTACAAGAAGCTTTGGCGATGCAGGAAGAAATCCAAACTGCAATGGATTCAATTTCTCTTTTGGCGGATATAGCTGAACTTCAAACTTTTCTACAAGAAGAAGAGCTAAGGTTACAAGAAGCAATTGATGAATTAGCAGAATATTTAGCTGAGCACGGATTGGATCAAGCTGCACTCTATCTAGCTGATTATTCTGATGCAATGGGCAATGTTTACGACTCTAATGCTGATATTCTAGATCAAATTGCTTACATCGCTAACTTGAATCAATTAATTGAATCAGGTTCAGGAGATTCATACGCTCTACTTACTGAATTTTATCAAAGAGATGTTGATCAATCTACCACTGAATTAGCCTACCTAGAGGAGCTTTTAGTGATATATGAAGGAATTGCGGGTGATCCTTCAACCACTCAAGCCGCTTTGGATGCTGCAAACACCGAATATGCTCAAGGTTTAGTGAATGCGGATCAACTTTCATCAGATTATGTTGAAGCGACACTTGTTGTAGACCAATTGACAGATGATAAAGATTATGCAGAACAAGCTATCGAAGAATATGAAGATGCACAAGATAACTTAGAAGCTGCAGTTGAAGCAGAAGGGGTTGCACAAGAAAACATTGATGCTGCCACAGCTGCTATTGCAGACCTAAATACTCAGTTGACACCGTACAGTGATGCCTTAGCTGCAGTAACAGGACCTTATAATTCTGCTTTAGCCACAGCAAAAGGTTTATTAAACACTTACTTTAACGCAGAGGCGGTTTTAAATGCAGATCCGGGAAATGCGTCTAAAATTACAGCAAGGGATAATGCACGTACAGCTTTTGTGGATAATGCAGGTGATTATATTGCAACTTATGGTTACACAAATGCTATTGACATCAAAAACAATAACGCATTAGAGAATGAAGCTGGTATAGCAGCTACTGATTTTGGTGATGCAAAAATTGATTATGATGCTGAGGCTGTTAACTTTGAACCTGGCGGGGCAGCATTGGCACTTGAAGTTGATATTGAAGTCCAAGAGTTATTATTATTTAATGATCAAGGAGATAATGACCCTTCAAATGATACTGGATATCAGGAAGATTTAGCTGATGCCATTGCAGATCAAGCAGAATATCAAGCAGATATTACTAGACTACAATCAGCATATGATGATGCTATTGCTAATATTGACGGAATTAGAGCGTCACTTCTTACAGCTCAAGATCAACAAGATGATATAGACCTTGAGTTGGATATTTTGGATGATAGACTGTCTAATTTGGAAGATTTAATTGACAATCTTGACGATCTACTTGACGATTCTGGGAATTTGGCATCTATTCAGGATGAGATTGATAATTTAACCGATGATATTGAAAATGCTAAACAAAACTTAGAAGACGCTCAAGAGAACTTGGCTGATAATCAAATTGATTTGGAAGAAGCTCAGGCAATTATTGCTAACGAAGAAGGCTATCTTGCACAATTACAGGAAGAACTTGCCGGTTGGGAAGCACTTGCCGCTGAGTACTTAGCACTATTTAACGCTGCTTTAGCAGGATAACTCCTCTTTAGGATTTCATAATAACCTCTTGGTTTCGACCAGGAGGTTAATTTAAAAATTTTTAATACATCCTAAAGACGATAATATGAAAAGATATATATTATGTACGCTAATGCTTATAGGCACAGTAGGCCTTGTATTGGCACAAGATGATGACCAAACTGCTTCAGATCAAGAATCTGATAAAGGTTATGCGCCATCAGCCGGAGACTTATCTGGAGCAATTTTATTTGGAAGGGGATTATTTATCGACCCTTTTCTAAATGTCCCCACAAGTGTAACTCCAAACAGTAATGTTACTGGCAGCTCACCTACAGCATATAACGTTATAGGTGAGGATAACAGTGCGGTAAACATGATAGGTGGTGAAGCTCGATATTTTATTTTAGATAACATTGCTATAAAGTTAGGTGGTGCAGGTATTGTAAGAAATACTCCGGATCAACCTAATGCTCCTGCTCCAACAGGTCAGCTCAATAATAGTGCGGCAGCGATCCCTAATTATGCGGCAGTTATAGCAGAGAATGAAGTATATATTGCTGTGAATCTAGGTGGTGAATATCACTTCGATTCCAAGTATGATAGATTATTTCCATATTTAGGAATTAATATTCCATACCACTATGCAAGGTATTCACTGTATGATCCAACCATTTCAGGTGGAGCAAGCCCAGTGATTGTTGATGTAGGTCCAAGGCACTCGGAATTACAAGGATTTGGGTTACAAGCCGCTGCTGGTGTTGATTACTACCTGCAAGAAGGATTATATTTTGGTTTTGAAATAAAGCCTATATCCTTTCTTCATGTGTATGAACGACAACTTCCGGCTCCAGGTCTGGAGGAAAGACAAGCCACAACTAGTACTTGGTCTTTCTTGACACAACCATTTTTAAAAATTGGTTTCAGATTCTGATTGTCAATTTCCAGAATTGAAAAAGGCATCCAGTTGGATGCCTTTTTTTTATATCCAATCCATTCATTGTATTAATATTTCTTAAGTAATAAAAAAGGCTCAACCTATAGGTTGAGCCTTTAATTAGATTATTTATTTTGTTTATCCAAGTGCTTCTGCACCACCAACGATTTCAAGAATCTCTTTAGTAATAGCAGCTTGACGTGTTCTGTTATAGGTAAGCCTAAGTTCCTTAAGTAATTCTCCAGCATTATCTGTAGCTTGATCCATTGCTGTCATACGCGCTCCGTGCTCAGCAGCATTCGAATCAAGAATTGCCTTGAACACTTGTACTTTCAATGATTTAGGAATCAAATCAGTAACAATCTCCTCTCTTGAAGGTTGAAAAATATAATCTACCTCAAATGAACTGTTAGCACTTTCCTCTGAAGGTGTTACGGGTAAAAACTGTTCCACTTGCAATAGCTGAGTAGCAACATTTTTAAACTCGTTATAAATGATCTCCACTTTATCGTATTTGCCATTACTAAATGCCTCCATAGCATATTCGGCTGCATTGGAACTAGTTTCAAATGAAGTTGGTGAAAACATATTCCAGTAGTCAGACACAACATTATAACCTCTTTTTGTAAAGTACTCTAATGCTTTTTTGCCTATTGGCATTATGTCTACATTGCCACCCTTCAATTGGCTTTCATAATTCTTCTGAAGGTGTCTTAGCGTTGCCTTAAATACATTACTATTAAATGCACCACAAAGACCCTTGTCTGATGTTACCACCATTATCAGGATGTTATTAACCTCCCTTTGGGCCGTGTACTTACTGCCATTGTCATCGTCACTATTTTGTGAAGATAAATTCTGTAATAAGCCAGCCAATTTTGCAGCATACGGCCGCATTTGGGTAATATTATTCTGTGCACGCCTCAACTTTGCCGCAGCCACCATTTTCATGGCTTTGGTAATTTGTTGTGTTGACGTTACCGACTGTATTCTGCTTTTTACTTCTTTTAAACTCGCCATTCAGTGTCGAATTAATAATGTATCAGACTAACTTATATTAGTTACTATATTCCTTGCTTAAATCATTTGCCACAGAAGCCAATACTTCTATAACACTATCTTCCAATTTACCTGCTTTTAACAGATCAAGTGAATCCCTATGCTTAGCTCTTAGGATGTCAAGGAAGTTTCTTTCAAATTCTTTTACTTTACCAACTGGCACTTTATCCATCATACCTTTTGTAGATACGTAGATAATTGCCACCTGCTCTTCTACCGGTACCGGTGAAAACTGAGGTTGTTTCAATATCTCTAGGTTTCGTCTTCCTCTCTCAATAGTCAACTTAGTTGCTGCATCAAGATCAGATCCAAATTTAGCAAAAGCCTCCAATTCACGGAATTGTGCCTGGTCTAGCTTCAAAGTACCTGCTACTTTTTTCATTGACTTGATTTGCGCATTACCTCCTACACGAGAAACTGATATACCCACGTTAATGGCAGGTCGTATTCCCGAGTTAAATAAGTTAGTTTCAAGGAAAATCTGACCGTCAGTAATAGAAATTACATTGGTAGGGATATATGCCGAAACATCACCTGCCTGTGTTTCAATAATTGGCAATGCTGTTAAAGATCCTCCACCTTTTACCTTACCTTTTAAAGATACTGGCAAATCATTCATGTTTTCCGCAATATCCTGACTATCAGTTATTTTGGCAGCTCTCTCCAATAATCTTGAGTGTAAGTAAAACACATCACCAGGATAAGCTTCACGACCTGGAGGTCTTCTTAGCAACAAAGAAACCTCTCTATAAGCTACGGCTTGTTTAGACAAATCATCATAAACTACAAGCGCTGGTCTTCCTGTGTCTCTAAAGTATTCACCAATTGCAGCTCCTGTAAATGGTGAGTAGAACTGTAGTGGTGCAGGATCTGATGCCGCTGAAGAAACTACAACAGTGTAAGCCATGGCTCCAGCCTTTTCAAGAGCAGCTACTACGTTAGCCACTGTAGATGCTTTCTGTGCAACTGCTACATATATACAAAATACAGGCTCGCCTTTTTCGTAAAATTCTTTCTGATTAATGATAGTATCGATCGCTACTGCTGTTTTACCAGTCTGACGGTCACCAATTATCAATTCTCGTTGCCCTCTGCCAATCGGAATCATAGAGTCAATCGCCTTAATACCTGTCTGTAATGGCTCATTAACTGGTTGTCTGTAGATTACACCAGGGGCTTTTCTTTCCAATGGCATTTCGAAAGTTTCTCCAGCGATAGGTCCTTTTCCATCTATAGGCATACCTAAAGTATCCACCACACGGCCGACCATTCCTTCACCTACCTCAATAGAAGCAATTTTACCTGTTCTTTTTACAACATCACCTTCTTTGATTCCCTTAGATTGTCCTAAAAGAACCGCTCCCACGTTATCTTCTTCAAGGTTCAATACGAGTGCCTTAAGGCCGTTTTCAAATTCCAAAAGTTCACCTGATTGTGCTTTTGAAAGTCCGTAAATTCTAGCAACACCATCACCTACCTCAAGGACGGTACCTACTTCTTCCAATTCGGCTTCGGTTTTTGCGCCTGAGAGTTGCTCTCTTAATATTGCTGAAACTTCGTCTGGTCTTACGTTTGCCATTATTATTGTATCTTGTTTTAAAATTCTTTTATATATGGATTCTGACTGAACTTTAGTTCAAGTGCTTTCAATTTACTTTTTAAGGAATCATCAATTTGTTTGTCACCTACTGTTAATACGAAACCTCCAATAATGTCCTTATTCACCTCTTCCTTCAGTTCTACTTTGTCAAATACTGAAATCTGATTTACAATCTCCTCAACTCTAGACTTTAGGTCTTTATCAAGCGGCACAGCTGTTACTACTTTTGCCAACTGTATGCTCTTGTGAAAATTATATTGAGTATGAAATTCCTTTGCAATTTCAGGTAATACTGATTCCCTGTTCTTCTTAGTTATAAGATCAAATATGGCCATGGAGATGGCGTTGACTTTGCCTTCAAAGACTTTCGTTAAAATTGTCCTTTTTTTATCATGCTTGATAATCGGATTTTTTAGCATTAAAGCAAAATCACGATTTTCATCGCATACCTTACTAAAACTAACCATGTCGTTATGTACCTCTTCCAGTACGCCTTTTTCAACGGCTAGTTCCAATAATGATTTGGCGTATCTTGAAGCTACTCTGAAATTTGACATTTGCTAGTTTAAGTTTATGTCCTTAACGAATTCCTCAATAAGGCTTTTTTGAGCTTTATCGCTTTCAAGGTTTTTTCTCAACAGTTTTTCTGTAATCTGAAGAGATAATTCTGCTACCTGTGTTTTAACTTCGGCCATTGCAGCTTTCTTTTCTATATTAATCGCCAATCTTGCTTCAGTTATCATCTTTTCAGTTTGCTTGCTGGCTTCTGCTTTGGCCTCTTCCATTAATACATCGGATACATGTCTGGCTTGCTTAAGAATAGCATCTCTTTCAATACGAGCCTCTTCTAGCAGCTTTTGATTATCCGACTGTAGCTTGGTCATTTCCAACTTCGCATTTTCCGCTGAATCCAAAGCATCCTGAATTGAGTCTTCCCTTATTCTCAAAGATTGCATTATAGGCTTCCATGCTAATACCCTAAGAAGGATAAACAGTAAGCCAAATATGATAACCTGCCAAATAAGCAGTCCAGTACCTGGGGTTAATAATTCCATATTATAATATTTTTATCTTTTTTTGTTTAATAGAAAAAGCTTGTAAAGACCTATCGTCTTTACAAGCTTTTAATTTTCCTTATGCAATAGCAATAAGTAGGCAGATTACCAACCCAAATAGAGCGGCAACTTCAATAAGTGCTGCGATAATAAGCATAGCACCTTGAATTTTTCCAGCAGCTTCTGGTTGTCTTGCCATGGCTTCCATAGCAGAACCACCAATTCTACCGATACCTAATCCTGCGCCTATCGCAACAAGTCCAGCACCGATTCCAGCTCCCATAACACCTAATGTAGCTTCTAATAAAATTTGTAAAAACATGGTTATATATATTAATTAAACAAAAATTCTCTTTAATGATGCTCCTCAGTTGCCATACCAATGTATAGGGCTGAGAACATCGTAAACACATACGCTTGAATAGCTGCTACTAACAGCTCAATTAAGCTTATAAACAATACAATTATTGTTGATCCCACGCCAACTGCATAACTCTGGAATATAAATACTAGACATATTAAGGCCAACATAACAATATGTCCTGCAGTAATAGCTACGAAAAGTCGAATAAGTAGTGCAAACGGTTTAGTAAATACTCCCAGAATTTCCACAGGCACAATGATAAATTTTAAGGGCAATGGTACTCCTGGAGTCCAGAAGATATGCTTCCAATAGTGCTTGTTACCGTTGATATTAGTAATGACAAAAGTAAATAAGGCCAAAACCGTTGTTACTGCAATGTTCCCAGTTAGGTTAGCTGCTCCTGGCAATAACCCTAATATATTTCCAAAAAGAATGAAGAAAAATAATGAGAGCAGGAATGGCATAAATTTCTCATATTTCTTATCACCAATGTTTGGTTTAGCCACTTCATCTCTTACAAATACAATGATAGGTTCAAAGAAGGACTGTATTCCTGTTGGCGCTTTTCCAGTATTGGTTTTGTACTTTCGAGCTACTGATAGGAAAATCAGTAAAACCACAACAGCCGTTATCATCAACATCAAGACCGTTTTAGTAATGGAAAGGTCCAATACAAAGGCTTCCGCATTATTCTCTAATGTGATATGACCGTGTTCTAACACATATCCATTGTATGGCTTTAAGTTGTGATCTTCATCATAGAAATTACTTGATGAAAATATATCAAAACCTTTTGCTTCAGAATATAATATAATAGGAAGATGTAAGGTGCCATAGTGACCATCGACAAAGTGCCAAACATGATCGTCCATCACATGGTGCAATATTACTTCACTTGCATTGAATCCTTCCTCCTCACTAGACGAAGCTAAGACACTATTGTATCCAAATCCTGTGAATAATAGCATCACCAAAAATGCTCTAAATACCTTTGTGAATGTGTTATTTGCCTGTTTTGCAGCCATTTATCTAGTTGGTAATAAAGGGTCCTCGAAATTTGACTGCAAATGTAGATTATTAAAGTCCAAAAAAAAAGATTTGTTGGCTTATTTTGACTCCGTCTCTGTATCTACCAATGGTTTTTGTATTAAAAAAAATATGGATGCCGTTTCAAGCAATGTAAATAAAAAATAGGCTGAGAAAAATAACACCACATTGGGCACTGCCTCTTCAGGTGACGAATAAATCATGATAAAATTTAAGATGGCAAATATTAATAATCTTACCACGAAAGAGGCCAGTACTATTGGCATAAAATATGCCTGATCCCAGGCTTTGGCTTTAACTATAAGTATGTACCCTAACAGCGTGATTAAATATAGCACACCAATGATATACATATCGTAGGATGGTTTCGGCAATGAAAAATAAGTGATACTTAAGATATACACTGCACTGAACAATGCGGCAAGTCCGGTAAGAGCTAGTGTAAATATATTTTTACTCAAAATCAATTACTTATCTAAATCACGGTAAAGCTTATACATGGCGCCACCAAATGTGATTAATATTAATCCTAATAAGAACACTGGAAATTTTAGGTTCATTTTTGAATCAATCCAATAGCCAATGGCTCCTGCAATTCCTATTGATGAAATTAATTGAATCCCTAAACTAGAATATTTTAAAAATGAATTAGACTGCTTTGATTCCTTGTGACTTGAGGGTGGGGTTGCTTTGTCCATTTTCACCAATCTTTATTTCCTTTTGAGAGACACCCATTTTACATCCTCCATTAAATGTTGCACCTGATTCAACAATAATTTTATTGGTAATAATGTCGCCATTAATTACAGCGGTAGGTTTTAGTATCAGAATATCAGAAACTTCAATTTTGCCTTTAATCTCGCCAGCAACTTCGGCATTCTGGGCAAGAATATTTCCTTCAACATGAGAAGATTGACCCAAAGCGACTTTCGATTTTGTTTTAACATTTCCAATCACCTTTCCTTCTACACGAATATTTCCAAAGGTTTCAATATTACCTTCCAAAATAGTTCCCTTCCCAATTATGTTGCTTGAATTGCTAATTTCTTCGGCAACTTTATGATCTTCCTTTGTGGTAAACATTTTTCTAATATTTAAAAAGTTACAAATTCCTCGGGATTTACCGAGTTTCCGTTATACCAGAGTTCAAAATGCAGATGTGGCCCATCTGTAAGCTCACCGGTGTTGCCAATTATAGAGATGATCTCACCGGCATTTACAAAATTACCAACTTTTTTCAACAATTCAGCATTATGCTTATATACGGAGATTAAGTTGCCACGGTGCTGAACACTTATGACATAGCCTGAATCTTGAGTCCAGGAGGCCATAATAACCGTTCCGTCAGCAACACATTTTACAGGTTCATTCTTTTTGGCCACAATGTCTACTCCATAATGGCCCTCCCTCACATTGTAGGCTGCAGACACATATCCAGTTATTGGTGAAAAAAAGAAAATCTCTTGCAACTCATTGTATGAGGCGGAAGCAAATTTTAAAAGTGATTGATCGGTTTGTTCAAATTCCTGTCTAAACTGTGAATCTACCGGAGACAACTTAGTAACGTCTATTGAGTTAATTACCTCATTTTGATTTGTTGGAGTAGTCTCATAGGACTGAAAGGCCTCTAATGTGTCTCCACTCAAAACATGCTGGAAATTCCTGATAAACTTATCTTTCTCATCTACTTCTTGCGACAACGAATCCACCTTGACTGCCAATTCATATAGCCTTTTATTGGATTCCATTTGGGCATGCCTTGGATCAAACCATTGGGCAAGTAATGTCTTTACGAGAAATAAACTTAACGCCATTAACAAAATAAAGACTGTAACAGTCAATAATATTGCTTTGGCATAAGTAAAACTAAAGGTTGTTTTTTCAGCAAAATTCTCCTCATTTCTAATAATAAGGAGATACCTGTTTACTAACCAGCTTGAAAGTGTCTTTCTAGCTCTCAATTTGAATTTTTCTTTAAATTTGAAGGAGGACAAAAATAGATATTATAAACTATTATTGTATTAATTATCCCGAATTTTACGTTTCATTACAGGTTAAACGAAAACACCGTACTTTGTTACATATAAGGCATTTTATATATTTTTTCTCCTGTATTATTGTAGCGTCATTATTGAGTGGCTGTTCTGCTGAGCGGAAGAATATACTTAGTAAGGCTTATCATAATACCACAGCCCGATATAATGCCTATTACTATGCAAAAAAAAGGCTCAAAGAGATTGAAGATATTCTAAAAGAGAATTACGACAATGACTATAATAAAATCTTAGATATCTATCCAAAAATTGACTCTGTCTTAGCAAACTCCTATCAGGAAAAAATAGATGATTGCATAAAAAAAGCTTCGATCGCTATTCAACGACATAAAAATAGCAAATGGGTAGACGATTGCTATATTTTCATAGGAAGGGCTCGTCAACTTAGCCTTGATTATGTAAACGCCATAGAAACATACAAATATGTTAATACAAAATCAGAAGATGACAACGCCCGTCATGAAGCACTAATAAGGCTTATAAGAACATTTGTTGATTCAAAAGAATTTGAGAATGCCGTGGCCGTTGAAGATTACATCAAAAAAGAAAAACTAAATAAAAAGAACAGTAAACTTCTCTATTTAAATAAGGCTTATCATTCACAAATACTGGGTGACTATGATAAAATGGTAGAATACTTAGTGCAAGCAGCACCTTTATTAAACCGGAATGATGGTAAAGGAAGAATCTATTTTATTATTGGTCAGACTTACCAAGACTTAGGCTTTGATGCGGAAGCCTTTAATTATTATAAAAAATGCTTGGCCAGTAACCCGGTGTACGAACTTGATTTCTACACTCGCCTGAATATGGCTCAAGTAACAGAATTAGGTAAGTCAAGTGATGTTAAAGCAGCGAGAAAATTATTGAAATCATTGCTGAAAGATTCCAAAAATAAGGAGTTTAAAGATAAAATATACTTTGAAATGGCTGAGTTCGAATTGAAACAACACAATGTCGACAAAGCTTTAGAGTATTTTAAATCATCTGTTTCTAGCAGTTCGGGAAACCCTCGGCAAAAGGGGCAGTCGTATTTAAGGCTTGGTGAGGTTTATTATGATAGTTTGAGTAAATATGAATTGGCTCAAGCTTATTATGATAGTGCAGTACAATCATTACCATCAGATTATGAAAACATAGAAAGTATTAAAGTCCGGCAAAAAGTACTTGGAGATTTTGTTACTCAAATTAATACCATACAACTACAAGATAGCTTACTCAATTTAGCGGAACTTGATACTGCTACTTTATCAGCAAAGCTTAATACTATAATAGATGAAGAAGCTGAGAAAAAGGAGCTGGCCAAAGCAAAGGCTGAAAAAAAAGCACGTAGAGCTCAGTTTAATTCCTTGGCAGAATCATCATCTGGAATCACTTACAATTCTTGGTATTTTGGAAATCCATCTGCTGTTGCTCTCGGACAATCGGAGTTCACAAGAATTTGGGGAGATCGAAAGCTCGAAGATAATTGGAGACGTTCTAATAAGGCTCGTGTACAAAATATTGCAATTGTAGATGAACCAGATATTCAACCTCTCGATGAACCTATGAGTGAGGATATTGAACATGACCAAAATACTAGGGCTTCACAATTTGATGCAATGTATAGTCAAATTCCATTTGATGAAAGTGATAAGCTAATAGCACTCAATAAAATAAAGGAAGCCTATTACAAGCTAGGAAATATCTATAAGTTTGATTTGGTAGAAGAACAAAATGCCGCTGATACTTTTACTAAATTGATTACGCGATTTCCTGGCTCAGAGTATGAAGCGGAGGCTTTGTATCAATTATACCTTATCTATAAAAATAAAGAGGATGACAAGCATAAGGAGTATGAAACCATCCTACTCCAAAACTATCCGAATACCATTTATGCAAAACTTATTGCTAACCCTAATTATACTGAAGAAAGTACGGCATCAAATGAGTTACTAAAGAAGATCTACGAAAAAGCTTATAAACAATATACCTTAGAAAACTACGACTCAGCATTGATCCTGTTAGACGGTGGGATAAAAAATTATGATGAAACAGTTTTTACCTCTAGGCTCAAATTACTAAAGATCTTAATAACCGGTAGAACTGAAGATATCAATTTATATCAATATCAACTTTCAGCATTTATCGAAAAAAACCCGGATAGTGAAGTAACCCCCTATGCAAATGAACTTCTAGATGCATCAAGGAGTTTTCTTGAAAGAAAACGAAAAAGACTTGGAACAGAATTTGTAAAATACCTTCAACAATCACATTACTTTGTACTGATCTATGAAGTCAATGCAAAGTTAACAGACCTCATCTCGGGTACCTTAGAAGAGTTTAATAGAAAAAATAATAATGCAGATTTGAAAACCAGTAATTTGATTCTGAATGATCAATTCGCAATGACATTAATTTCTGATTTCGTAGATAAACCTGAGGCTCTTAAATATTATAAACAGTTTCTTAGGTCTGATCCTATAGAGGAGGGTAAACGCAACTCAAAGTTTTATAAATTTGCTATAACAAAAGACAATTTTAATATCTTCTATCAGAGTCGTGATATTGATGCCTATATTAAGTTTTTTGAAAAAAATTATCTGAATGAAAATAATTGATAAATTAAAAGCTCCTAGTCGTAAACTCAAAATTGGAGTACGCATTATATGGGGGCTTCTATTTTTGCTATTAATAGCGTTACCACTTTATATATACACAGTAAGTATAGATTTAGGTGGGCTTTACGGTGGTATGCCAAGTTTGAAATCTCTCGAAAACCCTGAAAATGATCTTTCATCAGAATTAATTTCCTCAGATAATGTTTCATTAGGAAGGTATTATAGATTCAACAGAAGTCAAGCCTCCTATGACGACCTTTCACCACAACTTGTTAATACCCTTCTAGCCTCTGAAGATCACCGGTTTTACGAGCATTCTGGGATAGATCTCACTGGGTTATTACGAGCAGTAGCTGGCGTTATTACGTTCCAATATGCAGGGGGTGGTAGTACAGTCACCATGCAATTGGCTGAAAACTTATTCAAAACCCTTTCAGAAAATGAAGGGTACCTTTATAAGGTACCTGGATTAAAACAAGTTATCATTAAAACCAAAGAGTGGATTATTGCTGCGCAACTAGAAAGAAATTTTACTAAAAAAGAAATTCTTGCGATGTACTTAAACACCGTTTCTTTTGGTAGTAATGCGTATGGTATAAAAACTGCCGCAGAAACTTTCTTTGCTAAATCCACCGACAGTCTGAACTATCAAGAATCAGCAGTACTTATTGGGCTTTTACAGGGAACTACAGCGTTTAGCCCAATTTATAATTATGACCGCTCTGTCAAAAAACGAAATCAGGTACTTGGTAAAATATACAGGCATGGATATATTACCAAAGAAGTATTGGACTCTTTAAGAAATACTCCGATTGACATTTCAATGTATGATGTAGCAAATCATAATACAGGATTAGCAACCTATTTTAGAGCCATGATCAAATATGAGCTTACACTTTGGGCTAATAGCCATGGTTATGATCTTTATGAAGATGGATTGAAAATATATACTACTATTGATAGCAGAATGCAGCGCTATGCAGAAGATGCTATGAAAGGACATATGACAGAGTTGCAAAAAGTATTTGACGAACACTGGAAGGGTCAAAATCCTTGGCGAGACTTAGAAGGTAAAGAGATTCCGAACTTTTTAGTTAATCGATTCCAAAGAACTCCCCATTACAGACAATTGGTTAAGAAATATGGTAAGGACAGTGACTCATTAAAAATTATAATGAATACGCCTAAGCCAATGTCAGTATTTTCATGGGCTGGAGAAATAGATACAACACTGAGCCCATTAGATTCTATAAAATATTATAAGAATTTCTTACAAAGTGGAATGATGTCTATGGATCCACATACAGGCCACATAAAAGCATGGGTAGGTGGTATCAGCCACAAATACTTTAAGTATGATCATGTTAGACAGGGAAAGCGACAACCGGGATCTACTTTCAAACCATTCGTTTACGGGGCCGCAATAGAAAATGGTTACCCGCCATGTTATGAAGTACCAGACGCCATGGTAACCTTTCAGGTGGTGGGTGATCCTCCGACCTGGTCACCGTCAAACTTTGACGGTACATTCGGTGATGGTAAGAAAATGACAATTCGTCAAGGAATGGCTCGTTCTGTGAATACAGTAACGGCCTATCTCATGCAAGTGATTCATCCAGAAAATGTCGTGGACTTTGCTCATAGAGTTGGCATAGAAAGTAAATTGGATGCGGTTCCATCATTATGCCTTGGAGTAAGTGATGTTTCCGTATTTGAAATGGTAGGAGCATATAGCACATTTGCCAATATGGGCATCTCTACTAAACCGTATTATATTACCAGAATAGAAGATAAAAATGGAAATGTGATTGAAAATTTTGTTCCGAAAACCAAACAAGCTATAAGCCCACAAACAGCCTATAAAATGATATATATGCTAAGGGGAGGTGTAGAAGAAAAAGGAGGTACTTCCCAAGGTCTAAGTTTGGAGTTAAAAATTGACAATGAAATTGGAGGTAAAACAGGGACTACTAATAACGCATCAGATGGATGGTATATGGGAGTCACTAAAGATCTTGTAACAGGTATATGGGTAGGTGGAGATGAACGTAGCATACATTTCAGAAATTGGGCTCTAGGCCAGGGCTCTAAAACCGCTAGACCTATCTGGGACAAGTATATGCGAGACGTTTACAATGATTCCCACTTAGGTTATACCAAGGGTAAATTTCAACAACCTCCAGGAGGTATTGATGTCTCTTTAGACTGTAGTAAATATGCTTCTGATACTACGTATGTTGAAGAAGAACCGTGGGATCCTAATAATATTCAGTAAACATGAGTACCACAGGGTATGATATTATTCAAAAAAACATCCTACCTGATTCTGCAGGCGTTTATAAGTTCTTTAATAAAGAAAATAAACTAATTTACGTAGGTAAAGCCAAGAGTCTAAAAAAGAGGGTTTACAGCTATTTTAATAAAAGTGCCTCCCACAACAGAAAAACAAACAAATTAGTTAAAGAAATAACAACGTTTGATTTTACTGTGGTGAATAGTGAGTTTGACGCTCTGTTACTTGAAAACAATCTTATTAAGGAAAATCAACCAAAATATAATATCCTTCTAAAGGACGACAAAACATTTCCATATATCTGTATACTTAATGAAAGATTTCCTCGAATCATCTCCACAAGAAAAATAAATAAATCTGATGGGGAATATTTTGGGCCATATTCAAGCGTAGTGGCTATGAAAACGGTACTAGAATTAATCAGAAAGCTTTATACCATCAGAACCTGCAATTTAAATTTATCAGAAAATAAAATAATCAATAATCAATACAAAGTCTGTTTAGAATATCACTTAGGTAATTGCCAAGGACCATGTGAAGGACTACAAAAAGAAGACACATATAATGAAGATATTGAATCGGCTAGGCATATCCTTAAGGGGAACATTTCAGAAGTAAAAAACCACTTCAAAACTAGAATGAACAAAGCAGCTTCTCAAATGAAATTTGAGCAAGCCCAAAAATTCAAAGAAAAATTTGATGTTTTATATAAATTTCAATCCAAATCCATTGTAGTTAACCCAAAATTGACTGATCTAAATGTATTTACCTTAGTTACTGATAAAAATTATGCAATAATTAATCACTTCTACTTAACTAATGGTTCAATTACTAATGCACACACTTTAGAAGTGAAGAAGGCATTGGATGAAACGGATAGTGAAATTATGGAGACTGTAGCATTCGACATCCTTAAGAATAAACTGTTCGATAGTATTGAAATACTTAGTAATGTACATTTTACAATAGGAAACAGTCAGTCTATAGTACCCAAAATAGGAGATAAAGATAAACTTGTTAAACTCTCTTTAAGAAATGCATTTCAGTATAAGAAGAACAAAATATTAAAGCAGCCACTACACGATAAATCAGTACTTATTTTAGATCAAATTCAAAAAGATTTACACCTTACCACCCTGCCAAAACACATAGAATGTTTTGACAATAGCAATATTCAGGGTACAAATCCAGTAGCCTCAATGGTCTGTTTTATAAATGGAAAGCCCGCTAAAACCAAATACCGACATTACAATATTAAAACGGTAATCGGTCCAGATGATTTTTCCTCTATGTTTGAAATAGTTGTTCGGAGATACAGTAGATTGATCAAGGAAAAACTACCTATGCCTAATTTGATAGTCATTGACGGGGGAAAAGGACAGTTGAGTAGCGCATGTGATGCCCTTAAATCTCTGAATATATATGGACAAATTCCGATTATAGGTATTGCTAAAAGACTTGAGGAAATATACTTTCCTGAGGATACTTTGCCTCTTCATATAAGTAAAAAATCATCTACACTTATGCTTCTTCAACGAATAAGAGATGAAGCACATAGATTTGCGATTACATTTCATAGAACCAAAAGAAGCAATGCAAGCCTAACCTCAGAATTAGAGTCAATTGATGGGATAGGACATAAAACACGTACTACACTTTTACGTCATTTCAAATCTATTCGAAAGCTTACTGAAGCAAACTTTGCTGACATTGAAAAATTAATCGGTCACTCTAAAGGAATTAAAATTGCCGAACACTTTAAAATAAAAAAGGAGGCTTAAGGCCTCCTTTTTTATTATTTATGATTGGATTATAATTAATATTCCCAAAGATTGTGCTCTTTTTCCATAAGTTTCATTTCCCACCATTCCGCTGCCATCACTGATTCCTTTCTGTTTTTATACATATCCACAATTGGATCATCATCAGGATTTTCAAACTTAAATAATGATGCTCTAAATAATCTTAAAGTAAATGCATCCGCAAAATTTTTGTTTTCTGCACTGTTGTATCTATTGATCCAAATGGCCGATTCTGGATGGGCCTTAAACAATTTATACAAATCTTTATATTTAAATACACCAAGAGGTTTTTCAACCTGATCTTGTGTTTCTGAACCAGGTACAAATAACTGTAAAGACTGAATTTGATTATAAAGTCTTGATCTTCTTTTATCAAAGATCACATCTTCCATCATTCTCATAATGCTTATTTGACGAGGCAAGAAATAGACTGCCTTTCCTGCTCCCGGATTTACTTCCCAGTCATCTGGAGTATCAGCAGGTGCTGAGTATACTTCATCAAAGATAGCAGTATATACTTTTCCTTGATGTGAAACTCGATCACCTTCATAATAGGTAGCGCCAGATTCCCAAGCAGGATAAGTAGTTCCTTCTAAATACACCAAACTGCTTAAGAATTCATCCTTACTCATCTTAGTAGTTAAAGAATCATTTTTATAAATATCAGAAAGCTCACCAGATCTAACTGCATCTAATATAAAGGCTGTAATTTCTCCACCTCTTGCAAAAAAACCTTTATTCTGTTTTTCTTTTAAGTCAATGGTTCTCCACACTCTTTTCTTAAATAAATGCTCATACCTAGCTATTGGATCAATCGAATTTGGGTTGTATTGTTCCACATCCCCCAATTGAGCCGACACCGGTATTGATAATAATCCAGCTAAGACAACCAACAAACAATTCTTCAACTTAAACATCTTTACTTTAGTTAATTGGAATACTATATATCGTTGTAACTGGCTTTACTCTTTCATTTTCGCCAGTATACGTTCTACGTGTTACATTTTCTACTTTCACAATGAGGTTATCACCAGGTCTAAACAAGCTTCTCCATGATGCAAGACTGATAGTCTCCGATGAAAAATCTTCAGCCTTAATTTGACGACCTGCACGTGCAAGTTTTACATTGATCCTTGATACTCTGTATCTTGCATCTTTTGGTACTTCACGAGCAAAGTTTTCTTCTGCCTCTGCCTTAACTCTTATTTCTGTTAATGCAGCTGCTTTTACGCCTGCTTCAAAATCAACAGCCCTTCCACGTGTTGTTATGTCAATATTGGGTGGTGGCACCTTCTTAACATCAAACGTTTCTGTACCAAGTGAACTCCCTGCATTACTTACTGATAGTTTAACCTTACTTCTACCTTTGGGTATTACAGTAATTAGTCCAGCTCTATTTCCTTTTACAATAGAAGCATCACCAGATGAAAAAGATGGATTATAAGATGTACCTAATGCTGGTACTTGTACATCCAATTCATTTCCACAATTCATATAGAGCGCAGATAAAGCTGCAGATCGAATCTGAATTACTGGTTTAACAACAAAATATTTATGATTAATCTTATAGGTAGAGTCATTTAAAACAATCTGTGCTTCAAATGATTTTTCTGCCATCAACGTTTTAGGATCATAATTACCTGGAGAAGCAGTAAATTCAATTTTACCGTACTTAATTCCCACTTCATTTTGACTTGCTTCAACTTCCTTCTTATCATACATAAATGTAGGATTAAGGCCAGATGCCGATGCAGTAATAAACAGCTCTGCTTCAAATTTAGCTCCCGCTGCCACTACATTAGAAACAGGGCGAACTAAAGGTACTATTTGATCAAATTCAACATCTTTCGCACCTACTTGTTCTGCTAAAGCACCAAGTGCTCTGGCTTCATAGTTTAGTAGTTCTGTTTCAAGATGACTAATTGTGGCCATACCAGCCGCTGTAGGAGTCTTCATGAAATAATAGTCTTCAAATGTTTTATTTTTCTGATCTGGGTCGTTCTTTGCAATATCTATGTCTTTAGCATCACGAGCTAAAGGCGTAAAAGTTGTTCCCGTAAGTTCCGTTAGCTTATTAGAATAGTCATTTAACTTTTTCTTTAATTCAGCACCCTTACCTTGAGTCACCATGTAACTACTCACAATTTCATCATCCTTCGCTCCAACAAGTTGACCGTTTTCATCTCTGCCTCCGGTAATTTTCACAAAATCTTCACGAAGTTGATCCATGTGTTTAAGTATCTCGTCACTCATTTGTCGTACTTGCTTTGCTTTATCTAAAGCCTTTTTATCGTCCGGTCTGTTGCCCTTCTTTTCAACTTCAGCATTAATATTTGAAACTAAGCCAGCGTTTTTCTGTGCAATTTCCTGGCCTTGCATCCTCAATGCTTCATCGATAAAGACGAACTTCTCTAGAACGGAATTACTTACCTGCAGTGCTAACAAGGCAGTTAGCACCAGATACATCATTCCGATCATTTTCTGTCTGGGGGTTTCTTTTCCGCCTGCCATTTTAAATTTGTTTTGTTAATGAATTAAACATTTTTTTTGAGTACACTTCTTAATTAACCCTGAGGTTGATTAGAAGATCCACCTCTCATAGCAGTTAGCATGTTGCCATACACTTTGTTAAGAGATGTCAGGTTACCTGTTAGTTTATCCAATTCACTAGCAAATTTCTTGGTGTTTTCACCTGCGCTTGTCATTCCTTCAAGAGCCTGTGCCATGTTAGTATAGAATTTATTCATTGCTTTCACATGACTGTCAGAATCTTTTAACTCCATTTCGTAAACAGCGTTGAGTGCGCCAAGGTTTTTAGTAACATTCTGTATTTGAGAATGATACTCCTTAGCATCTTTTGAGGCATTAGCCATATCAGCCATTGCATTGGCTGTGTTCGCGTATGATTTATTCATTTCCAACAATGATAGTGAGGCGGTTTTAACATTTTTGGAATAATCATTAGTAGCTACGGCAGCATCAGCCAAATTTGACATCTTCGAAGCAGACTCAGCCATGTTCTTCATTCCTTTTCCTAAACTGTCGATCAATTCAGGGCCGATTTTAGCTTTACTAAGCATGCTATCCAACTCTTGAGTAGGTGTAGCTCCTGAAGGTTTGTTCGAGATTCGAGGGGCAGCTGTAGGCCCTTCAAAATCTTCTGAAAGTTCAGGATAAACTTTTGACCAATCTGGCTCCGCGTGAGGTGGCTCAAATGCACTCAAGAAGAAAATACCTGCTTCAACAGATAGTCCTATCATTAGCATTTCATTAGCACCAGGAAGGTGTAAGATTTTAAAAAGTGCCCCGATAATAACAACTGCAGCACCAATACCATATACCTTAGGCATAATGGTCTTATACATAAGTTCTGCAAATCCGCCTTTATTTTTACTCATTGTCTTAAGGTTTTAATTTAATACTTGTTAAGTTTAATCTATTTGGTTAATATAATCAAATTTAAAATTCAGCACCGGACGATCTGCCAAGGTGCGTCATTGCATTTCTAAAGCCAATATAGGCTCTTGTTGAATCTTTAAACTCGAATGTTCTTGTTCCTGTTTCCAAATAATATGCAACGTCTTTCCATGATCCTCCTCTTATTACCTTTTTAGGATAAATTTTTGGATCGTAGTTTGGATTATTAGGATCAGTTCTTTTCTCAATATACTGCGGATTCAAATCCCATACTAATGGAACTGATGCAGGGTTAAAGTCATCTAAACACCATTCAGATACATTACCAGCCATGTCGTATAATCCATAGTCATTGGCAAAGTAAGATGCAACAGGTGCGGTGTAGGCAAAACCATCATCGTAAAAATTACCTCTCCCTGGTTTAAAGTTAGCCAGCATACAACCTTTTGAATTTCTTATATATGGATTACCCCAAGGATATTTAGCCATATCTCTTCCTCCTCTAGCTGCATATTCCCATTCTGCTTCATTTGGCAATCTAAATGAAGGCATTGGAACTTCACCAACACTTCTTCTATAATCTGCCCAGTAAGCTGTTCTCCACTCTGAAAAATAAACTGCTGCTTCCCAATTGATTCCCACTACAGGGTAATCATCATAACCCGGGTGCCAATAGTAATAATCCATAACCGGATCACCCATATGGTGGGCAAAATCTTTAACCCATACTGTAGTATCAGGATAATAATCTTGCATAATTTTTTCTTCACCAAGAACACTAATAGAATCTTGTAAGATTAAATCAATAAACTGACGGTACTCATTATTAGTAATTTCGGTATCGTCCATATAAAATGAACCGATTGTAATTTGCTTGTTGAAATTTATCTGTGTTGATGCAGGATCTTCATCAGCCTGACCCATATGAAATGTTCCAGCCGGAATTGGAACCATCCCGTAAGGTTGTGCCATTACCCAGCCTTCCCTTCCTGGAACTCCAACCAACTCTCCCTGGTCACCACCACCGCCACCTAGGCCTAGTAACCCACAACCGCCTAAAAAAGCAGATGAAAGCAATACCAACGAATAGAAGAATCTTCTAATTAATTTATGCATAACACTTTATCTTTAATCCTTTAACTATCATTCAGTTAAAGCCAACTAGTTAAGTTCAAATTTTGAAACGGAAATATATAAAAAAAAATCTATTTAAATCCCTTGCTTACTGATTTTCAACCTAAGAAATATTAAAATATATTTTACAAATTGAATATTTTATCATTAAAAGCAAAATTTTTCATCGTTAATGTCTGAACCTAGGCGTTCTTACTACCTTTTTACCAGTACCAGGATTAACAGGCAACTGATAACTCAATATTATTTCGTGATTAGTTGCTTGCTTGGCATCCTGATCCTTAATAACATATCCGAATGAGTAGCCAAAGCTCAACGACTTATCCTTTAAAAAATTGTATCCTAGTAAAATATTCACATCATCACCTTGTCTAAATGACACTCCGCCCCACATTGTATCTTTATAATAAGCCAATCCTCCAATAATAAAACTATATTCATTGAAATCAGTTTGCACCAATAAGGATGGAGAAAGTTTTAAATCAAAGTTAACATTATGGATATATCCAACTGTAAAATAGGCGTGGTTTTCAAGTGCATTGCGAACCTCATTTGATCCAAAATCAAACTCGGCCTTTAATAAATGGTTAAAACTGCCACCAACATAATACTTTTCTGATCTAAAATAAACACCAAGCGCCATATCAGGTCTAACTTGTGATTCCTTGCCACTCTTGTTTTGGAGCACTACGTCATCAGGATCTATGGCTCTATATATATCGAAATTTATAGATTGAGATATCGCTCCTAAGCGCAGCCCAAAACTCAATTTTGAGTTCTTGATCCCCAAATGGTAGGCATATGAGAATTGTACTTCTTGGTTGGTTAATGGTCCTAATTTGTCATTTACTATATGAAAACCAAATCCACTTCTAAACTTATATATAGGTGTGGTAAAACTGAATACTTGTGTTTGTGGCGCACCACCATCATCAAATGAAGCCGAATATCCAGCCCATTGGGTTCTGTGAAGTAATGAAACTTGCGTTATTCCCTCAGAACCAGCGAATGCCGGATTGTAATAGAGCATGTTCTTCATATAATAGGAGAACTGTGCGTCTTGTTGGGCCAGTACAAAATTTGTACTTAAAAATAAGACCCCAAACCATATGTAAAAAATAGACTTGTGCATATATAGAGTCAAAAACAGTCTTAAATATACGGTTTTTTTGATAATACAATCAAACACTTGGCTTTAAATGGTCAATATAATTCATAAAGTTTTAAAACTTGAATGATATTACTTTAACCCGTTGGCCTTTTTGATATATAATTCAATTGCACCCGTCATTGATGGAGCATTAGGTAAAGGAGCTTCTATATCCAGTAGCATACCTGCATCCCTTACTGCCTTTGCAGTGGTAGGACCAAAAGCTGCCATACGTGTTTTACTTTGTTTGAAATCAGGGAAATTTACTAATAATGAGTTAATACCAGAGGGGCTAAAAAAAGCTAAAATATCATAGTAAACATTTTCCAGGTCACTCAGATCACTTGCCACAGTTCGATATATTATCGCCTCAGAGTATTTATATTCATTATTTTTAAGGAAGTCTGGAATATCATCCTTTCTAATATCTGAACAAGGGAAAAGATACTTTTCGTTTTTGTGTTTCTTTAGAATCTCGATAAGATCATCGGCTGTTCGATGGCCAGTGAAAATTTTCCTCTTTCTTATAACTATATACTTCTGTAGATAATTTGCAGTTTGCTCTGAAATACAGAAATATTTCATGTCAGCGGGCATTTCCACTTTAAGCTCTTGACAAATACTAAAGAAATGATCAACGGCATTTCTACTTGTAAAAATAATAGCCGAATGATTTAGTATATCAATTTTTTGTTTCCTGAATTCATTAATGGTTACAGGGTCAACCTGTATAAATGGTCGGAAATCAATTTTAAGGTTGTACTTCTCTGCCAATTTAAAATATGGCGAATTTTCATCTTGGGGTTTCGGCTGGGAAACTAGGATACTTTTCACTTGATGCATCCTCTCTTTCACTTGATCAGTCATATTCGCAGTCAACAATATTAGTCTATTTTAGGCTAAAGTTAGAATGATTCATTCATCCCTAAACTCAGAATAATCACAAAAGGGATCAATTCTGTGGCGCAAAGGTATGAAAATAAATGCAGATTCTTGAAAGGAGCAGCATTCATTAATTTCAGATAAATAATAAATGATATAGGCGCCAATGTAATAAGAATATATAATAGCAGTTTTTCAAAGGAATTTTGACTAAAATCTAGAAATCCCAATTGAAAAATAACTAAAACTAAGAGCATCGCTGAAACTGACATTAGGCTTAGCCTAATGAAATTAAATAAGTGATTGTTGGTAAAGCCTGTAATTGCAAATAATCTTGTGAAATAAACGATTAAAGCAAATTTGAATACAAGTAGGGCCAAAATCGTTAAGGTGAGTTCAGCCCAGTTCCAAAGTGCATTGGCAAATGAAGTTGGGTAAAATAAACTCACTTCCGGAAATGAATTAGAAAGATATGCCAATGATAGGATTATAAAAGAAAGAAGTAAGCTGAAAAATATATACACATATATATTTGTGCTATTTAATGGTCTACTCTTTAGTAAATTTTCATCCGATTCTCTTGCGGAAATAGCCCGTCTAAAATTATAATATTCAGAAACCACTCGTGGGTAAAAGTTAGATAACACTGCAAAATATATAGCCAATATGGTCAAGCCCATTATGAAAAAATTAGAGAATGTACGTGCTGCTCTAGGGTTGACAATGACTACGTCATTTCTTAACGGGTCATAATTGGCTGCCAATATTTTTATGGCATGCGTATTCAGTGAATATGGATTTAATCCTTCCGCATAAATAGTTAATGATACTACATTATTTCCCGTTTTGATTTCTTCAAAATCAAGAATTAGTTTTTTGTATGTTACTCGCTGTAAAACTCCGTCAACAAACAAAGAAATTTCTTGAGGAGATTGAATTGACAGATATGCCCCATCAAAATCTCTAACATCTACGTCAAATCGAATTACATTACCTTTGAAATCTGACTTTCGCACCAATGGTAGGTTCTGGCCATCATTGAAAAATGTCCAGGCATTACTAAAATCCTTTATCACCACGGTATCTTGTTGACCTAAGCAGAGGCTTGGCAATACGATTAAAAAAACAAAGAGTAGATGTGATATTTTCAAAACTGTAAATTTTGCTACTAAGTTAATCAGAATCTTGCTACATAACCGAAGTGAAACTTAGACAGTTTTAAATCGAAAGACTGATCATTTGACCGGCCAACTCCATAAGCAATATTAATCAACCCCTTTTGTACTTTAAAAGACAATCCTAATCCGACCCCTAATGGATAGTCGCTGAAATTAGTATTAGCTACTTCATTGTACAAATAAGCCTGATCATAGAATACAAACAAATAAGAGTCTGACTGAAAATGCAGTTGGAGTTCAAGGTTGGAAAATACGTAGTCAGAGGCAAAAAAGAAGTTTTCATTGAATCCTCTAATGGATGTTAATCCACCAAGCCGGAAAAGGTCATTAGTAAATAAAAAATCGTTGAATAGTTTTCCACCCTTTGTGCGTTGGTACAGTACTAGGAATTTCGATAAACTTAGGTAGGTAGTCCATGATCCACCAATCATATATTGAATTGTACTGAGATCAATGTTCTCATAGGTGTTTTCAGGCAAGTTCCCATTGTTTTTAATTGATTTCGATCCTACTGCAGCTTCCAAGTCAAATCCAAAACCGCTTCTTTTTACTTTATACTGTTGGTATGTCTTAAAAGAGTACTTACCGCCATAATAATTGATCTTGATATCAGCCAAATCATCGCGGTTTAGTTTTTCCGAAAGCACTGAAGTGTTCTTCGCTCTGTAATATAATTTCCAAGTTCGTTTGGGTTTCCTTAAGATGGCGCCCAATTCTCCTTCTCTGTTGATATATATAGTATCTTCTTTAAGTAAATTGAAATTGGCCAATAAGTCAACATTAGATCTAAGGATGTTAGGTTGGTTGTACTCTAAATCCAATAATTGGGATCTAGGCTTCAAACTCTGCCATTTAATG
This sequence comes from Fulvivirga sp., assembly GCA_048268855.1. Classification (GTDB taxonomy): domain Bacteria; phylum Bacteroidota; class Bacteroidia; order Cytophagales; family Cyclobacteriaceae; genus Fulvivirga. The sequence continues at coordinate 387,041 of JBLWUR010000001.1, read as the reverse complement.
TCGATAGTCTTACCTGAAGAAAATAAATTAGTCAGACCTAAATAAAACTGCCCTGTAACAAGCAGCTTTCCCTGTTGCTCGTTAGGTAAAAATCCCACAATTCCGTCTATATTATTTGCTTCTACACTTTTCAAAGTAAGAACTACTGTGGATTGTGAATTTTGAAATGTGATTTCTGGTGGCTGATTCATTTCAATAAATGACAACTCACCTACTTTAGCGGCTATATTATCAATTGCACCTTGACTAAATAATGATCCCTCACGGATATTTAGATAGCTGGCTAGCCATTCTGATTTTACTTTGTCAGTTCCATTGATTTGAATTTTATCAAAAGTGATTTCTGGACCTTGAGCATAGTTAAGTACTCCTGAAATTTGATCATCTGTAATATGAATTGAATCAAGGTATATTGAAGCAAATGGATAGCCATTATTCTCGCTTTCCTTAATGATTTTTGCAAAGAGCTTTTGTGTCTCTGGTTGTTTAAAGGGTTTTTCAATAAAAAATCGTTGCCGATAGCCTGATTTGCTCAAAAGATAATCAGTGATATTCCCTTGTTTTAATTCGGCCCAGTTAAATCTTGGCCCAACTTCAATGTATATTTGAAATATGGAATCAATCCTTTTGAGGTGGTACGCAGCCATTAAATAACCCAATCCTTGCGCCTCTTTGATTGCATTATTAATTGATAAAATCAAATTAGCAGAATCTGTTATCGATACCAGCCTTTTTTGATAGGAAGAAATAACTTCGAGATCATTTTGTGTTCCCAACAGCACATTTCCATTTTGAGCATGCCCCATTTGATATGAGGTGATGAGTAAAAGAACGAAAACGAAAGCCTTTATCAAGAAATCAGGTATTTTTGAGTAACTCAAATATAACTACTTGGCAGGTATATACATCCATATTCCATTTTGTAAACAGGCCTGTCACTACTGTGACTTCCATTTTAGTACTAATGTGATCCGGATGGATCAAATGGTGGAATGCCTGATTAAAGAAATCGATATTCAAAAAAATTATCTTAGTGAACCTGTTGAAACAATCTACTTTGGCGGGGGTACACCTTCATTGTTAAGTTCATTTCAAATCTCCAATCTACTTGACAAAGTAAAAAAAGAATTTAATGTCATTCTAGATGCTGAAATTACGTTGGAGGCTAATCCAGATGATATAAGTGAGGAGAAGTTATTGGAATTTAAAGAAGCTGGAATAAACAGGCTAAGTATTGGCGTGCAATCATTTGATTCTGATGTTCTCCAATTTCTAAATAGAGCTCATAATGATAAACAAGCCACCAATAGTATTGAGCTTTCGCAAAGAGCAGGCTTTGATAATATCAGCATTGACCTTATTTATGGAATACCAAACCGATCACATATACAATGGAAGGAGGATTTAAAGAAACTTATTTCTTTTGATCCAGCACACATTTCTGCCTATTGCCTTACGATAGAACCAAAAACCGCCTTTGGTAATTGGCTCAAGAAAGGAAAATTGAAGCCTGTAGAAGATGATTATTCAGCCGAACAATTTGAAATAATGTTGGACTTGCTCGAAAAAGCAGGTTATGAACAATATGAAGTTTCAAATTTTAGCAGGCCATCGTATTACTCCAAGCATAATACAGCTTATTGGCAACAAAAATCCTATCTAGGTATAGGCCCGAGTGCCCACTCATACAACCTGCAAAGCAGACAATATAACGTACTCAATAATCAAAAATATATGGTCGCTATTGGGAATTCGGAGATTCCAAGCTCACTTGAAAAGCTTACACCGGAAGATCAAATCAATGATTATTTACTTACAACCCTCAGAACAAAGTGGGGCTCAGACATAGCAGTTCTTCAAAAAATGGGGTATTTGATTGATCAACAATATATACAGGAATTAATACATGCTGGTAATGCCGTAGTATCCGATAATCATCTAATTTTAACCAAAAAAGGCCGCCTTTTAGCTGATCAGATCTCATCTGACCTCTTCAAAGTTGACTCCTAAAAATACCTTTTGATAATTTCGACAAGTGAATAAATTATTGAAGAGGGTTTAGAACATTTCCTTTTTATAGGTAGAGTAAGGTAGTTTTTATGAAATAATTTTCTTTTTTTGTGCTAACCTTACACAGTATGACCTCAGAAGAAAAAAAAGCATATCTCCTTTTAAAATCAGTGATCTTTCATTACCATGGGTTGGATGATGAGGAAAGGGAGAACCTCAATGCCACTGCTACAGAATTAAAAGGTCATGAAGAATTAAAATGGGCGAATGAGTTTATTGCCAAAGATTACTTTAATTCATTTGATAGGGCTCGTGAATATCTGAACGATGTAATTGGCGATTATCCTAAAAACAAAAGGGTGATGTACATAGATATGGTATGGCAAGCGAATAACCTGAAAGGGTATGTTACAGAGCTAGAGGCCACAGCTATGCTCAAACTTGCCAAAGACTGGAATGTTGAAGCCGAGTTAATAGAGCTTGTAAAAAAACAAGCACAGGGCTAAATCAAAGGCTCATCATATCCTTAAACTTTGCAGCTTGCCTGCGACTTACCTCTACTTTATCTCCGCCTTTGAGTTTCACCATCAGCCCACCATTAAACCAAGGCTCGATGGTTTCAACCCAACTTAAATTAACTATGTGTTTTCGGCTGGCTCTGAAAAAGCTTCGTGGATCCAATTTTTCATCCAACGCATTCAGTGATTTATGTATCATAGGCCGATTAGTGTCAAAATATACTTTGATATAGTTACCATCAGATTCAAAAACTCGCACATTTGCTAGACTAACAAACCAACAACGATCTCCATCCTTAACAAATACCTGGTCTTCAAGACCAAGCTTTTTGTCCTTTACGTCAGTAGTTTTGACCTTTCTCTCTATCTCTTGTAATTTGGAAATGCTGTCTTTTAACCTGTCAGGTTGAATTGGTTTCAGCAAATAATCTAGGGCATTTACCTCAAATGCCTTCAATGCAAATTCGTCATAAGCAGTTGTAAATATTACTTTGGGGACATCGTCAAGTTGCTCAAGTAGCTCAAAACCTGTTTTCCCAGGCATCTGGATATCCAAAAACAGCAAATCAGGGTTTTGCTCATCTATTATTTCCATTGCCTCGTCCGCATTCGCAGCCTCACCAATGATTTCTATTTGATCGTATTCCTCAAGCAGCGTGGTTAACTCCTTTCTTGCCAGTCTTTCATCATCTATTATTAGTGCTCTCATAGTTGTGGTGTGGAATAATTAATTCTGTTAAAACTATATTTTGCTCTTCATTTAGAATACGTAACGAAGCCATTTCTCCGTATAGTAGTTCCAATCTTTGTTTTGTGTTTTTTAAGCCTAGTCCAGGTTTGTTTCTACTAGTTCCGTTCAATTTATAAACACCGCTATTCCTAATTTCAATTTTGAAATTATCCTCTGAAACAATGGTTTTCAGTGAAATGAAGCCACCCTCTTTGAGTTTGGAAATACCATGCTTGATACCGTTTTCTACTAAAGTTTGGAGCATCAATGGAGGCACAAAATACATATTTGAATCAGGATGTATCTCAAAATTAGTTTTCAAACGTTCTTCAAACCTTATAGTTTCAAGACCTAAGTAATCTTTCACCATTTTTAGTTCCTCGTCAAATCTTGTCAGCCTCTTTTTATCTGATACTAACGAGTTACGTAGAATATTTGACAGCTGTGTAATCGAGTTTTTAGATTTCTTTGGATTTTCATCTACTAAAGCTCGAATACTATTAAGTGCATTGAAAATAAAATGAGGATTAAGCTGCGATTTTAAATTATTCAGTTCTATTTCATGAATGGCTGCCTGATGTTTCAAAGAGGTATTATAACGTTCAAAATAATGGTAAATGAAATACAGCACCGACCAAAGGAAGAATATCAACGCATATACGGTTGACAAACCTAGCACATTGGAAAAACTCCAAGCGATATTTGGGTTATACATACCAAGTGGAATTGAAATTATCATTCTTAAGATGTAGACAATCAAGGCCAAAATGAACACAGATACAACTATACGTGGTATAAGCTTGCTCATATTAAAAGCCAACCAACTACTTGTAATGATGAAATTCCTAAAAAGATGAGTTGTAATGAGAAATAATACGGCCTCCAAAAGCCAAAATGATACCTGATAAAAGGATATGCCAACACTTCCTAAAAGCAAAAACCCCAGAATCTGGATAAATGCGAAAGAAAGCCAACCGCCTATTTGTAAAGACCAGTATAGTTTTAATTTATTCAAAGAATGATCAGGTTATGAATATTAAAATTACCGAATAATCAGATCAAGAATGATACTTTTTTACAAATGGAGTAAAAATCCCATGGAAGGGATCAAACATCGGTTCTTGCTAAAAAGAGAAGTAAAAAACCAGCAATAATAATCAGTGTCCAGGAAATAATGGTCATTGATTTTTTATGCTTTTCGAAAACATTGTTTTTGATAAGCCCCATGGTAATGAATGCTAACCCTGCTGACAAATACAATGAAGCTTCCCAAAAATCTGGTTTTGCTAGCTGATATAAAGAAAAAAACAGCATCGCGATGCCTACCAGATACTGTGTCGATAGTTTTTTCATTTCGTTCGTTTCTTATTATTGGGAATAAATTTCCGAATTATTAACCGAGTCCCTTTATCATAGGTGAAATAATTCCAAACCCAATTACTAAAAACGATTATTCTATTCCTGAAACCAATGATAGAAATAAGGTGAACAAACATCCAAATAAGCCACGCAAAAAATCCACCAAACCTCAAATTACCTGGCAAATCAACAACGGCTTTATTTCTGCCGATAGTAGCCATTGAGCCTTTATCTTTGTATTTAAATGGTAACAGTGGTTGCTTCTTTATCAGTCTTTTTAAGTTTTTAGCTAACAGATCACCTTGTTGAATGGCAACAGGTGCCAACATAGGATGGCCTTTGGGATGTGCTTCATCTTGCATCGAAGCAATGTCTCCAATCGCAAAAACATTTTCAGTATCTTTTACCTGATTAAAATGATCGACCGAAATTCTTCCATGGTTTATAGCTGTATCCGGAAGTCCTTTTGGAAAATTGCCTTTCACTCCAGCTGCCCAAATTAAAGTGTGAGTAATGATGTCCTCCCCTTCATTAAGTTTTGCTATAGTACCATCATAAGATTTTACGAGAGTATTCAATTTCACATCAACATCGAATTTTTTTAAATATTTAAGAGCCCTAGTGGATGACGACTCTGACATCCCACTTAGAAGTTTGTCAGCACCCTCCAGAAGAGTGATGTGCATCTGATCGAAATCAAGTTCAGGATAGTCACCTGGCAGAACATTTTTCTTTAGCTCTCCCAATGCACCTGCAACCTCCACACCAGTAGGACCACCCCCAACGATAGCAATATTCATACGGGATTTCATTTCTAATGGGTCAGTGGTAATGGTAGCCGCTTCAAAATTTTGAAGTATATGGCTTCTTAAATCCAGTGCTTGAGGTATTTGTTTTAATGGAAACGCATTGTCCATAATAGACTGATTACCAAAATAGTTGGTTTTTGACCCTGTAGCAATGACAAGGTAGTCATAGTCGAGTTGGCCAATTTCTGTATCAATAACTTTTGCTTCTGTATCTATTGAATATACCTCGCCCATTCTGAAGTAGAAGTTCTTCATGAGCTCTAACTGTTTTCGCAAAGGGTCTGCTATGGAATCTGGTTCAAGTCCGGCAGTAGCTACCTGATATAGTAGCGGCTGAAAAGTATGATAATTATTACGGTCGAAAAGTACAACTTGAATCGGGAGATTTTTCAAATTCTTTACAAGTTTAATACCCGCAAAACCTCCCCCTATTACTATAAGCCGCTGTTGCGATGTTTTTGGTACTGGAATCATTACTTCAAGGCTTTACGCCTTACTTTGTGCAGTTCGAAGTTACGTGCTGCCACCTTTAATATTCATTATTGTATTGAAAATTTATTTTGGGATCCGGAGTGAACTTTATTGACATACTTCTCCGTTATAACATTGAATCTCAAATTCATAGTTGATGAGTTTTTAGGTTTTGGTTTGAGAAGAAAAATGCCCCGATATCTATTGGGGCATTTTTTATTTCAGTGTATCGAAGAACTTCATGGCTGCCTGGCCCAGATTGTTGGAAATTATTTTTTTATACTCCACACTTTGAAGAAATTCTTCAGTCATAAACGAGGCGAGCAAAGGTGACCAATCATTGGATAGTGGCATGATTATGCCAAATTGTTCAGTCTGCTCATCACCACCTGGATGGCGTTTTACCGGTTTTCTGTTTTGAATAGCATCAAAATAATAAGTGAAATCAACATTGGTAAATTTCTTGGGGTCATTGACTATGCTATTCATTGCCTGTGCAAAAGATGGTACATATTCGATCTTCAAGTCGGGGAAATGACTCTCTTTAATATCTAAAATGCGCTTTTCATTTGTTGAGTTTTTAACTGTGACAGCCGTCATCCCTTTAAACTTAGTGGCGATATCAGCCATATTGGTCATTGTTGGTACAGCGTTATTGGAAAGTATCATCCCAATATTGGTAATATAAGGAGGACTGAAGTTATATGACGATTTTCTAGCTGTTGTAATAGTGGTGTTACTCAAGCCAAATACTCCACCTTTGGCATCTTTAACTTCCTCTAAAAACTTAGTAAAGTCATTTGGGTTCTTGGCTTTATAAGTTACTGATATTTTGATGCCGTCTTTAGCTTCTACATATTCCTTGAATTTCGTCATTAGATCTACACAAATACCTGTCATCTGGCCGGCTGTATTTTTTGATACGAAACCCGGAGCCTCAGCATAAGTATACACCCAATTAGCCGTTTTTTTGGCTTTTGCCTGGGCATAGGAGTCGCCTGTAAGCTGACCGAAGGAAGCAAAAGAAATAAATAAACAAAGTATTGAAAAAAGAGAACATTTAATAGTTGATCTAATCATGTCGTATCTATTAAGCTTTTATAAATCGAATTCATGTAGATAACCAAACTCCCGTGTGAGGTTGTACAGTATCCACTTTTTAAATTAATTAAAATTAAATCAATAAATCACCTTTATGTAATAAACAAAGCGTTTTATCAATGTAATTCTTTAGCTAAAAAGCGTGCTGTATAACTTTTTTTATTTTTAATAATCTGTTCTGGGGAACCTGAGCATACTATTGTTCCTCCGTCATTTCCTCCTTCGGGTCCTAGGTCTATAATGTGGTCAGCCATTTTAATAACATCCATATTATGCTCTATAATCAAAACAGTATTCCCCTTATCCACTAACCTATTCAGTACATCGAGAAGATGTCCAATATCCTGAAAATGCAAACCGGTTGTTGGTTCATCTAAAATATAAAGAGTTTTACCTGTATCCTTCTTTGAAAGTTCGGTGGCTAGTTTAACCCGCTGCGCTTCACCTCCAGATAGTGTAGTAGCATGTTGACCAAGAGAAATGTAACCGAGTCCAACATCATGAAGTGTTTTTATCTTTCTGACAATCCTAGGTAAGTGCTCAAAAAAAGTAACTGCTTCTTCAACAGTCATTTCCAAAATATCCGAAATGGATTTTCCTTTAAATCGTACTTCCAGTGTCTCTCTGTTGTATCTCCTGCCTTTGCAGGTTTCACAAGGAATGTGAACATCAGGCAAAAAGTCCATTTCAATCAAACGAAGTCCTGCGCCCTCACATGTCTCACACCGTCCACCCTTTACGTTAAATGAAAATCGTCCTGGTTTGTAGCCTCTAATTTTAGCTTCAGGCAAGTCTGAGAATAACGACCTAATTTCAGTAAATACTCCGGTATAGGTAGCGGGATTTGAACGTGGTGTCCTTCCAATTGGAGATTGGTCTACTTCAATAACCTTGTCTAAATGTTCTAGGCCTTCTACCTTTTTATAACCTAATGGATCCTTTCTTGATCGAAAGAAATGTTGATTAAGAATAGGAAATAAGGTATCATGAATTAAGGTTGACTTACCACTACCAGAAACCCCCGTTACCAAGGTAAGTGTGCCTAGTGGAATTTCTAAATTAACATTCTTAAGATTATTACCATTAGCTCCCGTTAGTTTGAGTGACTCTCCGACTCCTTTTCTCCTTTCTATGGGAACAGCAATTTTTCTTCTTCCCTCTAGGTAATCTGCTGTGGTACTTTTTTGTTTTAAAAACTCATCTGGCGTCCCAAGAGCCACTATTTCCCCCCCGTGTCTACCTGCTCCAGGGCCTATGTCAATGATAAAATCTGAAGCTAGCATCATTTCCTGATCGTGCTCCACCACAATAACCGAATTACCCAAATCACGTAAGTCTTTCAGTGCCTTAATGAGCTTCACGTTATCCCTTTGATGCAAGCCAATACTTGGCTCATCGAGAATATATAAAACTCCAACTAGTTGGGTTCCAATTTGTGTCGCTAACCTTATTCGTTGTGCTTCGCCACCAGATAATGTTTTTAGTGGCCTATTAAGTTGTAAATAGTCAAGACCAACATCTAACAAAAACCCAATTCGTTTTCTAATTTCCTTTAATACTTCTGTGGCAATAAGATTTTGTTTTTCACTTAATCTAGATTCGAGATTTTCAAACCAGTTGCCCAAAGCGGTGATGTCCAATAAAGCCAGTTCCGCTATGTTTTTATTATCTATAAGGAAATGTAATGACTCCTTTTTTAAGCGCATTCCATTACACTCACTACAGGTTTGCACTATGGTAAAGTCATTTACCCATTGTTGAATTTTATCTGAACCTCCTTCGCGTTGCTTTTCAAGAAATTTAATTATTCCTTCAAATTTTGTGTGCCAGTCTGTACCTGGATATTTTACTGAATTTACTGCCACAGGAATATCATCACCATATAGAAGAATATTCATTACCTCTTCTGGTATGTCTTTGATTGGCGTTGTTAAGTTTACTTTATATCTTTTAAGAATTGCCTCAATTTTTTTAAATATCCAAATGTCTCTAAATTCTCCTAGTGGGAGTATACCTCCACGGCTGATACTTAGTTTCTTATTCGGAATAACTGAATCTTCAGTAATGTCCTCGGTAACACCCAGTCCATTACACTTAGGACAAGCTCCATATGGAGAATTAAAGGAGAATGAATTTGGGGCCGGTTCATCATACGATAGACCACTGGTAGGATCCATCAGAAATTTTGAGAAATGATGGGCTTTGTCTTCCGCATCAAGAAGCATTATTATCCCCTTGCCTTCTTTAAGGGCCGTGCCAATTGACTGGCTAATTCTATATCGGTCACTTTCCTTCACCACTATCCGATCGATCACTAATTCTATATCGTGAGTCTTGTACCTATCGGCCTGCATTTTTGGTGTTATTTCCATCATCTCACCATCCACGCGAACTTTGGTATAGCCAGATTTTCGGACTTGCTGAAACAACTCACGATAGTGTCCCTTCCGACCTTTAACAACTGGGGCCAAAATGGTGAGTTTTTGATTATCAAAAGTGCTAAACAGGTGATCCAGAATCTGATCTTCAGATTGGCGTACCATTTTTTCACCTGTGACATAGGAAAAGGCTTCGCCAGCTCTGGCGTATAATAACCTAAGAAAATCATAAATTTCTGTGACTGTGCCAACCGTGGAACGCGGGTTACGCGAGGTTGTCTTTTGCTCAATCGAAATGACTGGGCTCAGTCCATTTATTTTGTCAACATCAGGTCTTTCCAGATTGCCAATAAATGATCGGGCATAAGCTGAAAAGCTTTCCATGTACCTTCTCTGTCCTTCGGCATAAATAGTATCAAAGGCCAATGAAGATTTACCACTCCCACTGATACCAGTTATGACTACAAGTTTATTTCTTGGGAATGTTAAACTTATATTTTTGAGGTTGTGCTCTCGAGCTCCAATAATCTCAATTTCATCATGCCCAGTATAATCTGTTGCTTCCCTCTCTAAAACCCCTTGTGCTTTTGTCATGAATAACCTTCAAAAAATAAAGCACAAAGTTCGGTCTTTAGTTAGTACTTTACAAAGAGAGGGCTAAGATTAAGAATCCGTTGCACGGATGATTGGCAAATAAAAAGTAAAGGTTGTACCCACATCTAGTTTGGACTCCACATTTATTGATCCCTTGAGCTTTTCGATTGTTTCTTTAACAATATAGAGGCCTAAGCCCGATCCAGACTTGTCATGTTCGGCTCTATAAAACATTTCAAATATTCGGCCTAAATGTTCTGGTGCAATCCCTCTTCCATTATCTTCAACCATTATTTTTATTTTGCTCTTTTCTTCCTGTACATTGATTTTCAAAAAGCCATTTTTGTTGTTATTATAATTTAATGCATTGGCTATCAAATTGTGAAGTATGACGCTTAACCTGTGTTTGTCAGTAGTTACCTTTTCTACGGCACAATTAACCTCGATATTAATTTTCCCACTTCTATCCAGATATTTTAATTCGGTTAAAATCCTATCGATGAACTCCTTAATATCAAATGTAGAATTACTGATTTCAAGTCTTTGATTTTTAGAGAAATCTATAATTTCAGTTATGAAAACATCCAATTTATTGATGCTTTCATCAATCATGTCAAAGCATTTATTTTTGCTATCGAGTGAATTTTCAATTTTGCCAATGGCAACCAACCCAAGCACCGATGCTAGAGGAGCTCGTAGGTCATGAGAAGCACTATAAACAAATCTATCCAACTCTTTATTTACTTTAATTAACTCGGCATTAGACTTTTGAATTCTTCTTGTTCTTAATTTTATGAAGTACCGAGTAAACAATACAAGACCTATTAAGAGTAAAATGTAAAAAAATATGGTTTCATAAAAATAAGGCTCTACGGTAAATCTGACGGTGGCCACATTATCACTCCAGATACCATCATTATTACTACCTATAACATTAAAAACATATTGACCAGGATCCAGATTTGTATATTCAAGCTCATTCCCAAATGTGGTGATCCAATCTTTATCTACTCCTACCAATTTATATTTGTATTGGATCTTTTCCGGAGCAATAAAACTTAAAACTGAGTAATGGAAAGAAAAGCGATGAGCACCTGGTTCAATGATTACATCATCATTAACGTATGATATTCCATCTACCTTAAAATCTGAAATAGCTACATTAGGTATGCGTTCGTTTTTTATAATACTGGATGGGTTAATCATAGCCACACCATTTAATGTAGGTACCCAAACTGAACCATTTGAAGTTTTAAGTGATTTAGTAGCACCTGTACATTCTCTTTGCAGCATCCCATCACTTTCATCAAATATTGACGCCTCAACAAATTCGGCTTTACCATCGACAAAATTTATCATATCGGTATAGCTGACACGTACAATTCCAATGTTGGTCGTCATCCACAAGTTGTCATAATCATCCGCCACAATATCAAAATAGGTTTCCGCTTTAAAATCTGTGTGGAGTTTTATCCGTTTAAATTTGCCCTTATGAAAACAAAGTATCCCAACATTTGTGGCAAACCAATAATTATTTTGTTTGTCGATGTAATTATTAAAATATAAAATCCCGGGCAATGAATCTAACGAATAATTATATACAGAATCATTTTTTATGATGTTGATCCCTCCTGAATGTGTACCTACCACAATATTCCTATTACGGTCCATTTCAACGGACAAAATATAATCGGATTTCAGTCTATTGGTGGTATTAAATACCTCACTCACCGAATCTTCTGACCACTTTATTAATCCCCCTGTTCTAGTTCCTAACCAAAAATTTCCTTTATCATCTACAAGTATTCTCCTAATGTTATTACTAGAGGTATTGTTAAGTCCGTTTTCAGAAGTAAAAATAGTTTCCTTACCATTCTGATATTTTAAAAGCCCTGCGTAACTCGCTATCCACATAGTGCCGTCCTTGTCAAAAGCTATGTCCCTGATTCCTGCTTTACTTTTGTAGGGTAATAGTTGCAAATTAGTAATCTGATTATTGGATAATATAGATATTGTTCCGTCATCAGCACCGATATAAATTTTTCCATTATTTTCCTTAACCATATTGATCTTTGGATAAGGCAATCCATCAATGGCACTTAGTGTTTTAATTGTGCCATTATAAAGTCGCAGTAAACCTGCCTTTTTTGTAGATATCCAAAGACTTCCTTCATGGTCATAAGTGATTTTGGATAGTTGATTAGCCGGTAATCCAGAGGATTCATCTCTCACATCAACTTTTTCGGTTTTTACGATATACCTAACTAGCCCTTGTTCTGTTGCCATTAAATAGGAACCAGGTTTTTCATACAAAATGTCATTAATTTGAAATTTAGAAAGCGCAGTCGCTTCAATTAATTGATTTGCTACTAAAAAAAATAGCCCGTTAGATGCCGCTATGGACAATGTATCTTTGTTAAAACTCAGTGTTCGTACATCATTGTTGAGTTTTTCCAATTGATATTTTTGAACCTCACCTCGGGTGTATTTTAACAAACCACTACTTCCGGTGGCAAACATTATGTTTCCGTCAGAGTCTTCATCAATATCATTAATTATCTCATTGTCTAATAGTCTATTATTGATGGCTTTGATTGTATCATTTTCTAAAACATAGACCCCCGAATTATTGGTGCCTATCCAAAGTTTACCTGATTTATCAACAAACATTGATCTAACTGAACTGGAAGGAAAATCTTGCCTTTTACTAAAGTGTTTCCCATCATATGAAATCAATCCACTACTCTGTGAACCAAACCACAATTTGCCATTCATTTCTACCACCCCATAAAAAGCATTGGAGGTTAGAACAGGGACATTACTTTTATCAAACAGGGTAAATTGTTTACCATCAAAGCGATGCGCTCCATTAAATGAAGTGAGCCAAATGAAACCATCAGATGACTGGGCAACAAATGTCAAATTATTAGAAACCAGACCATCGTCACCTGTCCACTGTTCAATGAGCATCCTTTTTAAGGAATTTTCATCAATAGATTGGGCGGATAGACCCGAGCAGCACCAAATTAAAATAGAGTAAACAACAAAAGCCCTAAATTGAATCAATAGGTTAACATTCAAGTGATTATTACCCTTAATCTAATAAATTCTAAGGTAATTTTTAGGAGACCCAATAAAGTAAATCATCTCTATATGGCCTTAACAGCAGCCCCCACCATCATAAAAATAAGTTGAATCTGAAATAAAGATCTGTTTTTCATGCTCTAAAGCCAAAGCCCCGGCCGTTTTGTCACAAACTGCGAGTGGTTGATTGGGCATCAATACATGACCGTTGTGATCATCAAAATATTCTTTATCTCCATAGTAAATGGCCGTTTTACCTGTAAATACACATGGCCCATCAGCTGGCATTGGATCTTTTATTGCGCATACCTCCACACTTTCTATATAGATATTGGTATCCGTTTCATAATGACTAGGATCAAGAATTCGATAGGGACGTTTGGCTCGAATTTCTACTGTGCCAAAACCAACATCAGTAATCATTTTTATATAATCTTTTAAAGGCATTGCGCCACTTAAGCAAAGTGCACGTAGTCGTTCATCATTTTGCAAAGCTTCAGGCATGGCCTGATTACAAATAGGATCAGACAATACTAGTCTTCCGTATGGTTTCAATACCCGGTACATTTCTGACAGTGCCTTTTTTAAGTCATCTTTAGTAAATATGTTAAAGAGACAATTTTGTGCCGCCACATCTATGGAATTGTTTTCGACTGGTAAATGTAAAGCATCACCTTTTCTAAGATCAACAAACTCTGACTTGAACCAAGGGTTTAATATTTCGGCCTCTTTAAAATTTTGTCGACTGGCGTTAATCATTTCATCTACCACGTCAAGACCTACAACACCGCCCTTTCTCCTACTGAAATACGAAAATTGTAACAATTCCATACCTCCGCCAACTCCAACATATAAAATGGTTGGGTCATTTACCAAGTCTCTTGGGTTCACCGTACTACCGCAACCATAGTTCATATCCAGCATTATTTTAGGTATCTCTAGGCCTGGAAGTTGCCATACCGGGGTTGTAGTACAACAAAGACCTACATCGGGTGTTTCAGCTGCTTTTCTATATACGTCCTTGGTGGTTTCTAAGTAAGTTTCCATTTATATTCTGTTAATAAGTTCTACGTAAAGTTGAGTTAGTTTTATTTCTGCCTTACCGGCAATGGCTATGATCTCTTGGATATCAATCGGCTTCAGCTTATCCGGATCACAGTCATCAGTAAGTACTGATACAGCACAACAGGGAATGCCAACATGATTGGCAACTATCACTTCCGGTACTGTGGACATGCCCACAGCATCTGCACCAATAGTTTTCAAAAATCTATATTCCGCCCTAGTTTCCAAATTTGGGCCCGTGACAGATACATACACGCCTTCATTAAGGATAATCCCTTTTTCTTTAGCAATCGATTTTAAATGATTGCTCAAAGTAACATCATAAGGTCTGCTCATATCAGGAAATCTTGGGCCTTGTTCGTCCAAATTTTTTCCTCTTAATGGATTATCTGGTAGCAAATCAATATGATCATCAATCATCATTAATTCCCCTTTATTCCAGGCTAAATTCAAGCTTCCTGAAGCATTTGAAAGGAGTAAAAAAGAAACTCCCATTTCCTTCATCACCCTGACTGGCAAAGTAATCTGCTGCATGCTATAGCCTTCATAATAATGAAAACGACCTTGCATGGCCATTACTTTTTTGGTGCCTATGGTTCCGTAGATTAGTTTTCCACTGTGCGATTCAACAGTGGACACGGGAAAATGAGGGATGTCTTTATAATCCGTTTCTGCCAGTACTTCCATTTTACTCACAAACCCATTTCCTAGACCCGTGCCTAGGATTACGCCAATGTCAGGATTTTCGAAACCATTATTATGTAAAAAATCCGCTATCTCTTTTATCTGATTTATCATAAAAATTTTCTCTGAAACCAGTTTTGCCATCATTTTTTCGAAATGGCAAAAATGCTAACAAAACTTATAATTTAATCTTTAATCCTTGGGTTAAAACCCAAGGCTATTAGTTCATATTATGATGCTACTACCGTACCCTGGCAGCTTGAGCCAGCTCCAGCAGTACAACCAAAACAATGTTGGTTGATAGCAATACTTCTTTGCAGGAGTTTTTCAATATCGAATTCCTTGATATGTTGCCCTGCCTGTTTATCCAATTTCAAACCAAGCATTTGATTAAAATCACAATCGTACATGTGGCCATCGTAGTCTATCGAAATTGTATTTCGGCACATCACTCCTTTAACCGCGCTTGGATTAAATGAAGTCACCAATTTATCCATATAATCTTCATAATTTTCTGTGCGAATTAAAAATTCTAGAAATCGACTGATCGGGATATTAGTGATGGCAAAAAGGCTGTTGAAATCAATATCATAATTCTTTTTTAGCTCCTTCTTAAAATCCCTTTCCAATGCGCCCTGATCACCAGGTAAAAATGCTCCACTTGGATTATATACTAGATCGAGCTTTAACCCAGATCCTTCTAGTCCATATCCAACAGCATTCAACATTTGTAAGGCCTCAATGGATTTCTTGAACACGCCTTGTCCCCGCTGACGGTCAGTCTTATCGGGTTGATAAAAGGGTAGGGAAGAAACCACATGAACATTATTTTTCTTAAAAAATTCTGGTAAATCGTGGTACTTAGGGTTAGCCAGAATAATGGTAAGATTAGATCTCACAATGATATCCTGCACACCCGCTTTATTCGCCTCTTCTACAAAATACCTAAAGTCAGGATTCATTTCAGGTGCACCGCCTGTAAGATCAAGTGTATGAATATTGGTATTGCGTAGTACCTCTAAACATTGGTCTATTGTTTCCCGGGTCATTATCTCCTTTCTGTCTGGGCCAGCGTCTACATGACAGTGATTACAAACCTGATTGCACATATAGCCCACATTGACCTGAAATACTTCAATTGAAACGGGTTTCAACGGAAATTCGCCAAGCGGTTCAAGTTTTTTTCTGAAAGTAGGAAGTTTGCCATCACCAAAAATGCCATTCGACAAGATCTTTAGCTGTGTAGTTTTATCAGCTAAATTATGGTGTTGAGCAAGTAATGATTTTGTCATAATACTTTTTTACATCGATAATTTTTTCGCTTTGTTCATCATTTGAACGCCATGAACAAGTGATGCTCCACCCCTTATGGCAGCAGCAACATGAACGGCCTCCATCATTTGTGTTTCTGTAATGCCCTTTTCCATTGAACCTGATGTGTATGCATCAATACAATAGGGGCACTGTATAGCATGTGAAACCGCTAGTGCAATAAGTGATTTTTCCCTTGCTGTAAGCTCACCTTCTTTAAAAACATCATTATAGTAATCAAAGAATTTCTTCGCCAATTCTGGTTCAAATTCAGCAATGTCTCCAAATTTTTTAAGGTCCGAAGGATCGTAGTAGGTCTTGTCCATAGTTCAAAAGATTGTAAAATGATGAAGTTAATTGATTAAACACCGAAATGACAAAATAGATTTAATTATTGGCAAATAATGGTAGCCTTGTCGGCTGTGAGACGAAACCAATATTAAAATTAGTTGCCAACTGGTTCATCGGACTATACAATTTTTCTAATCGATTATAGAGAAACAAGATTAACTATAAGGCTTAGCGGTAATCGACAGCGTATAATTTATATATATATTTGGCTTGATGACTATAATTGTTAACTCGTGGAGGTACTATAGAGAATCATTTCAAGGGCTATCTCGTGAAATTTGGTTTCTTGCCTTTGCCACATTTATCAATCGTGCCGGGGGAATGGTGGTACCATTCCTTTCACTCTATTTGTCAACAAATCTTGGTTTCACACTCCCGCAAGTTGGCTGGATTATGACCAGTTTCGGTGTAGGTGCTTTCGTTGGATCATGGATCGGAGGTCAACTAACAGATAAAATTGGGTTCTATAAAGTAATGATTATTAGTCTTGTACTCTCAGGATTTCTCTTCTTTTGGATCAGTACACTTCAAGGTTTATGGTGGATCTGTGGCGGGATATTCCTAGTTACCATGGTGACTGACGCCTATAGACCAGCTGCCTATGTTGCTGCAGGTTCCTATAGCGCTGAGAAAAATTATACTCGAGCTATTACACTTATTCGATTAGCCATCAATTTGGGTTTTTCCTTAGGCCCAGCAGTAGGTGGAATATTAATTGCCACAGCAGGATATGCTGCTCTTTTCTGGATAGATGGCGGAACTTGCGTGTTGGCAGGCATCGCCATTCTAATTTTACTCAAACCAAAAAAAGTGTCCGAAATAGAAGTTGTTACCATTGCTTTAACTAAGAAAAATGTTTTTAAAGACATCCCCTATTTAATCTTTCTAGGTGCGGTTTTCCTTTTTGGAATGATTTTCATCCAATACTTTTCGGTCATGCCAGTTTATTACCATGTGGTATGGCAATTATCAGAAATCCATATTGGATGGATTTTAGCATTGAATGGTATTGTCGTTTTTCTTTTTGAAATGCCACTGATCAAACATTTGGATAAAGACCGAAATTCTATCTTCAAAATTATGATGATCAGTAGCGTACTGTTATCGATAAGCTTTTTTATCCTTAACCTCACCTCATGGGTTGGCATGTTGGTCATCGGAATGTTATTTGCCACTTGGGCAGAGATGATGTGTTTCCCCTTTTCCAATACGTTTACACTTAAACGTGCTGGCAAAGGAAATGAAGGCAAATACATGGGTTATTATACCATGGCGTTTTCATTAGCACATGTGGTAGGCCACAACTTGGGCATGAATTTATCAGCTTCTATTGGGTACACTTGGCTGATGAATCTGATAGGTATACTTGCCCTAGTTTCAGGAGTGCTTTTTTGGTTGGTGAAAAGGACGGATACGAAAAGGTTGGGTTAATCAATACCCGTTACCAAACGTTTTGATATATCATCTACAACCATAGACTTAAAAATTCTGTCAAATACTTCTAAATTTTGTTTAGAAACCCTGTTATAACCCCAACTAAGACTTTCCGAATCCTTATAGGTTTTCCAAAATTTATCTTTCATCTCGGTATGTCCGTAACTAATTTGTCCATCGACCCATAGCGTATCGTAACCGTCAGGATGTGTCACCGTTGCATTAAAACCATAAAATATGGTGAATACGGATGTGTCTGGAAAATTATAAAACACCCAGGATCCTTCCGTATACCTATCAAAATTTCTGATATGATCCGCGGGCAGTTCTAATTTAAATTCCTTTCTTCCAAATCTAAGAGAATCTGTTGTCCAGTCTTGCCCAAAAACATTATTAATCTGTGAAGAACAGATTAATAAGATGAAATAAATTGATTTTTTCAATTTGATAATTTATGGTAGGTAATAATAGCTTTTAGTTTAATACTAATCTAAGCGATTATTCTTATTCTATTCCAACACAGGAATAGCGATCCTATAGGTCTTATTTCGCCTCACCGTTAACCTATCATCTCGAAGCCATGGGTTATTGAGCTTTAATAGTTTGTAATTAATGCCTTGCTCTTTTGCGAATTCGACCAAATCCTTGATATCAGAATCTACCTCCACATAGCGTAATTCAGGGGCCTGATATAAGTGTTCTGGGTTAATTTTAAAGCCATATTTAATCGGATGTTCAAAAATTTCCTTAATAGCCAAAATCCGAAAAACGTAACGTGAGGTTTCGTCATTAAGCATCAGGTCGTAGTAGGAGGATTCCTTTTGGTTGTCCAGTGCTCTCCCCAGTCCAGATCGGCCTCGATTGTAAGAAGCCGCCACATTGGTCCAGTTCCCAAATTTTTCATATGCTTTACTCAAGTATCGACATGCTGCTTCGGTAGATTTTATAGGATCGTAACGTTCATCTACATCCCTACTAATTTCCAAACCATTTTCCTTTCCCGCATCTTTTAGAAATTGCCAAAATCCAACAGCATTTTTCGGAGATGAGTCATTCAGGAAACCTCCTTCAATTGCAGCTAAATATTTAAAGTCATCAGGAATGTTATTTTCTTTTAATATTTGCTCCATTTGGGGCAACCACTTATTGGCTCTCTTTAATAAGAATATGGTACTACTATGCCAGTATGTATTGATATGCAGCTCCCTATCTAACCTTTCTCGTACATCAGGAATATCCAGTGGAACAGGCTCCCCTGCAAAGGACAGGTTTTTGGGTAATTCAAGTGAAATGTCATTTATCTGATCACTGTAGCCAGCTGGGGGCATCTCCATGTCAGTACGTTTGACAGCCATTAATTCGTTTCTTTTCCCTTCATTGTATTGAATATAGGAACAAACTATTACGAGGGTGAGAAGGGAAATGGCGTGAGGGAGGTATTTCATACTTTAATAATGTTAATTTATTGTTAGTATAACGTGAACGAAGATAAATGTTGTTCACAAAAAGTAGGGGTGTGATGGTATAAAATATTATAGGTTACGTTTTACCCCGACCCTAAAGAGAGAAGTAAGCTCTTCAATTATAATAACTACCGATCCAAGAGAGGAATGAAGTTTTAGTTGCTGTGGGCTGGTTCCCTTTAGGGATTTAGGATGTGCTGTGGTATAAACACAATCATAAAAAATTAGGTTAATTCGTTTACCCCAACCCTAAAGGGGGAAATAAGTTCTTCGAAAAATTTACGTTTCTTAAATTATAATAACTTCCGATCTAAGATAAGAACCAAGATTTAGTTGCCGTGGCCGGTTCCCTTTAGGGAATAAAAGGGTGTGCGGTGTCATAAATATTAATACATAACCCAATCAGGTTACGTTCTACCCCGGCCCTAAATGGAGAATGAATTTTCGTTTCCTGTGGGCTGGTTCCCTTTAGGGAATAAAAGGGTGCGCGATGGCTGAAAATATTAATGTACAAATTAAATAGGTTAAGACTTACCCCAACCCTAAAGGGGGAAATAAGTTCTTCGAAAAATTTACGTTTCTTAAATTATAATAACTTCCGATCTAAGAGAGGAATGAAGTTTTAGTTGCTGTGGGCTAGTTCCCTTTAGGGAATAAAAGGGTGCGCGATGGCTGAAAATATTAATGTACAAATTAAATAGTTTAAGACTTACCCCAACCTTCAAGGGAGGATTTAGATTTCGTGGAGTTTGAGAAATTATTTCCTTAATTCAATTTCTTCATTAACCCTTTTCAATACTTCAGATAGTTCACTACTTATTTCAAAATTAGTGAAACGGAGTACTTTAATCCCCAACTCTATCAAATGGGAGTCTCTTAAAATATCCTTCTCCCTGTGATCTGCTGAATTGTGATTTACACCATCAATTTCAATAACCAGTCTTAAGGAATGAACATAAAAATCTACAACGTAGCTGGCTAGTGGATGTTGCCTTCTAAATTTAAATCCAAGTTGATTGCCTTTTACAGCATTCCAGAAAATATGTTCTTCGGCAGCCAGATTATTTCTAAGCTTTTTTGCTTGCTCGAAAATAATCGGACTAGCACCAAAGAACATGTCCGGCATTATTAAAAATTCGGAGAAAGTAAATATTTCGCATAGAACTCGTCAATGGCGGCTACCGCTTCAGTAGCATCTTCTACTACTTTAAACAAGTCCAAATCCTTTTCATTGATATTATTCTCTTTAGCAAGCATAGTGCTTTTGATCCAATCTATCAGTCCCCCCCAATAATCTTTACCTACCAATACAATTGGAAATTTGCCTATTTTCTTTGTCTGAATAAGTGTAATCGCCTCAAAAAGTTCATCCAGCGTTCCGAACCCACCTGGCATGACAATGAAGCCTTGAGAGTACTTCACGAACATCACTTTTCTTACAAAAAAGTAATCAAAGGTAATCAGTTTATCCTGATCGATATATTCATTTCCATTTTGCTCAAAAGGTAGAATAATGTTTAATCCAACAGATTTTCCACCTTGTTTTTTGGCTCCTTTATTACCAGCTTCCATAATACCTGGCCCACCACCTGTAACTACACCATATCCATGTCTAACTAATTTGGCGGCAATTTCTTCGGCCATTTTATAGTACTTGTGATCAGACTTGGTTCTGGCCGAACCAAAAATAGAAACACATGGTCCAATCTTAGCCAGCTTTTCAAAGCCATCTACAAACTCGGACATTACCTTAAATATTACCCAGGAATCATAACTTTTTATTTCATTCCAATCTTTCTCTTCGAAAGCCCTTATTATCTTCTTTTCTTCATCATTCAGGTCATCTTTAGTCCTGATATTGTCAAGTTTTGTTCTCTTCTCTTGCATCGTTTAAAAAATTTTATTCTGGTAAACTTATCAAATTAGGATGGATTTAGGATAATAAATCCGCTAATGCTGGCTGTAAATTAGAGAAGTTAAATTTAAATTCTTGCGCTTCTATTTTCTCAGAAGACACTCTACTACCACCCAAAACAAGTGATGCACGTTGACCAAGTATCAATCTCAGTATAAAACCTGGTACGTTGGGTAAAAAATAGGGGCGGTTTAACACTCTGGCTGCCAACTTTGTCATCGTGGCATTAGTTTCTGGGTTAGGCGCCACACCATTATAGACACCAGATAATTCTTTATTCTCTATTAAATGGATAAAGATTCTACATAAATCCTCAATATGAATCCAACTCATGTATTGATCCCCACGCCCTAATGCCGCTGCAAACCCAAATTTTATAGGTTTGATTAACTCGGCCAAAGCGCCCCCTTTTTTACTAAGAATAATACCTATCCTTATTTTCGCAACCCTTATGTTTAATTTCTCAATCTCATCAGCCTCACTTTCCCATGCCTTTGTAACGGTGGCCAAAAAATCATCTCCAAATCTGCTCTCTTCTTTTTTCCAAACTCCACCAGTATCCCAACCGTAATATCCAATGGCTGATGCGGAAATGAAGGTCTCCACTTTGTGTGGAATTCTTTCTAAAGCTTCATTTATTAACCGAGTGGATTTAGTACGACTTTCTAAAATTTCTTTTTTACGACTTGGTGTCCATTTTTTATCCACAATGCCTGCCCCTGCCAAATGGATGATGGTATTCACATTTTCAAATGCCTGATCATCAATGGTTTGAGCAGCTACATCCCATTGGAAAGATTGTACCCCATTTATTGTTCCTGGGGTTCTGGAAAGATACTTTACTGTATAATTTTTTGATTGTAAGAGTTGGGTTAAGTGGGAACCTAACATACCTGTTCCTCCGGTTATAAGTATGGTTTTTGACATTGAAGATTGATTAATAAGTACTTAGATGGAAACGAGCATAGGTGTAAATTGTTCAATTTATTTACTCCCCTAAGTACAAAAAAGCTCCATCAAAAGATGAAGCTTTAATTTATTATTAAAGCTAGTTATAATGTATAACTGTATTTTATTGAAAATGTACGACCATAATCTAACCTTGATGATAATATCTCACTGGCCTCATAATTTTTCCAGATTTCCTTTTTAACACTTCCTAAAAGATTATCTATTCCAAATGTGATTTGAGAGTTCTTACCATGGCCTATCCTCCTTGATGCATTAAAATTCAAACTATGGAAAGGTTTAACATATACGTCAGGTACCTGACCAACACCCACTACCGAAAGTGTCTCACCTTGTACATTGTATGACAGATTGATGTTGTTAAATCCATTAATATCAGAATAATTAATGAAGCCATTAATAAGGTAAGGAGCCTGGCCCGCCATTGGTCGGGTATCTTTCACGCTTTCACCGGTTCTGGCTTGAGCCAATCTTGATTCATACTCAGTTGTTTTGGCTCCTGTTATTCTATCTTCAAAAACGATTACCTCTTTGGTATCCACCCCGGATTTTATCAAAGAGACATTTGACCCTACTGAAAGTCCATTGATAAAGTTTAGGTTTTTGCGAAATTCAAACTCAACTCCAAACACCTCACTTTTACCGATATTCTGCCATGTAACCTCACGAATAGCTACTTGATATCTTACTTGCTCTATATGACCATCAAATTTTTTATAAAATCCAGATACTGCGAACATTTCACCCCCTCCAAAGAAATTTTCAAATCTAAAATCAAAGTTGTCAATTGAAGTTTGGTTTAGGTCAATATTTCCATTGTAAGTAATTCCCGAGATAGGGTCTAAAACCTGAGCAATTGACTTTTCCCTAAACGAAGGCCTTGCTAATGTTCTTCCATAAGAACCTCTTAGATTAGCGTTTTCTGTTAGACTGAATACCACGTTCAAAGAAGGCAACCAACTTAAATTATTTAGTGTTTTTTGTTTATTATAAACTAGTGTACCTAAATTATTCTGACCCGTGTAAAACATATTAGCCTGTTCAAACCTCACTCCATAAATCGCCCTTAGTTTTCTGGTAAGGAATATGTCATTCATTAAATATCCTGAGATTACAGAAGATGTTGCCTGGTAGTTATTGGCTGCCTCATAATTTCCTTCCAGATAAGTTCCTGTACGTGTGTTGGCATCCCAAATATTCTCAGATAGAAGTAAATAATCTGGGTCATTCTTCACTTCTTCTTTGTTAGATAGTTGAAAAGCAGACGTTTCAAAATCTCTCCACTTTAGTAAGCCAGAAGTACCTACTTTCAGCTTGTTATTTTCACCTAGTTCATATATCGCATCCAATCTGAAATTTTCGTTATTCTCCTTTAAATCTCTCCAGAATCTCCTTACCGAACCTCCGTCACCACCATCAATAGAATAGGTTGGATCCTGTTCTCCTCCATTACTATATTGTGAAATTTCTGCAATAGCCGTAGCTCGAAAATCTGGATCACTTACCCTTGCATAGGTAAATGCGTTTGACCAAGTCAATGATAAATTATCCAACTTATGCTTACCATACAATGTTGCACTGGTAATTGACCTCTGAGTATAAGTCAGAATATCTTCATGAATCTTTTGTCCCGTTTCTTCCAAATCTTTTGTATTAATATTTGAAGCTTGGCTAATGCCATTTTGAGTTCTAAATAATCTAAGCCCTAATTCGTTTTTGTTATACTTCACCGCCCCAGTAATAAGAGAGCTCCATAAAATGTTATTTACCCCTAATTCTCCAACTCTTATTCTTTGTGCATCAAGGTTATTTACATTAGGATTGATGTCTTTAAAATATAAACTAGATACAGTATTATCAAAATACTGATATTGGTTTTGATAGTTGAAAACAGCCCCATATCCTAACGTATAATCACCCTTGTCAATCTGGTTACCATGATTAATGGAAAAGCTAGTATTGAGAAAGTTGTTCTTTTTCTTTGCTGCCATTTGAGGATCAAGTTTTTTGGTGATCTCTTCCAGTTTTACAGGATCCTGGGTTGGTCTTGGCACCCCATTTTTTGGATCCGCTATAGGAAGATCTCTTGAACCATCATCAAACCCTAAAAAATCTAAATTACCTCCATCATAAGTTAAATAGTCTTTATTGAGGTTCATTTGAGGGTTATAACCTAACCCTAATGATACTCTTGTAAATTTCTCTTCAGGAAAACTTTTTGTTTCCACATCAATGGTTCCGCCAGTAAAATCGCCTGCCAATTCTGGTGAAAAGGTTTTATAAACTATAACATTTTCCAACACGCTAGTAGGAAATAGGTCTATCTGTACGTCATTCCTATCAGGATCTAACCCTGGGATACTCATTCCATTAAGTGTAGTTCTGGTATATCTATCCCCCAGTCCTCGCACATAGACATACTTGCCACCTTGAACTGAAACACCAGTTACCCTTTTCATAGCATTAGAAAGATTGCTATCGCCAATTTTTCTAAATGTCTGAGATGATATTCCATCAGTTACATTGGCTGATTTTTTCTGTAATGCAAGTAATGCTACCTCAGAATCATTAATAGCTTCGGCTTGAATGACTACTTCTGCTAATTGTTCAACATCTTCACCTAAAGCAATATCAAAGGTGGTCACCTCATTAGCTTTGATTTCAATGTTTTGAACTACCTTGGTTTGGTAGGATACAAATTGAAAAACTATATTATGAATACCCGCTTCTAATAACAGCGAGTAATTACCATCAAAATCTGCGGCTGTTCCTACACTGGTTCCTTGCTTTGATATGGTTGCGCCAATAAGTTCTTCACCTGACTCTGCGTCTAACACTTTACCTCTTAGATAGCCTTTTTGACCAAAAGAGATTAGTGTTATGGAGTACAATAAAATAGATACTAATAAAAATTTTTTCATGTCTTATGAATAATATTTGATGCAAAGCTAGATGTGCTTAACCCAACTATATGATTTGGTTAATTACGAATTGTTTAAGTTTTACAGGCCAAATGTTACTTGAGATAACATTAAATTAATTTTAAAAGGGTTAGACTCCTGGAAGAAGAAAAAAACAAAGGAATAAGGATAAGTTTGATGCTTAATCGTTATTTAACGATCATAACATTGAGGTAACAAAAAACCCTCGACACAATGTCGAGGGTTTTTTGTTTAAATGTTATTTATCGATTATAGTAAGCTGCTTAAAGAAGCAATTGTCCAATTATCAAAAACTGTATTATCTGTAGCTCCAATAGAAGTGGTTCCGTTAAGAAGCTTATTTAAAGCTGTTGTTTGATAGCCATCTGGTATGCCACAAGCATCTGAATCATCACCATCGTAAACGACTGCTTCATCAAATTCAGTATTGATGAATACCAATACATCATTAATCAAGTTAGTGTAAGCATCCGTTTTATCAGCACAAACATCATCAAAGCTTGCTCTGAATTTGACTACCGAACCCCCTTCAAAACCTGACCACTTCACATTTGTAATTGTTCCTTGAGCTTTAGATTTGAAATCGCCAGCTGAACCTCCACCATCCACAGAAATCGCATTACCATTTTTGATGGTGAATTTTCCTGTAGAATTTTCAGAACCTTCTGGTCCATCAATTTCAAATGCTTCATCAGAACTTGCTGCAGTAGAAGTGTATACCATAAAGTTATCTACTGTTCCAGAATAAGCCTGATCAACATCAAGACCGTCATCACCTACACCATAAACAAGGACGTTAGAAACGTTTACAGATCCACCAAAGAATTCGATGCCATCATCATAGTTGGCAAATACTTCAATGTAAGAAATCTGGGTTCCTTTGCCAACACCACCTAAAGTTAGGCCATTGATGTCTTTACCTGCTGCCTGGTCAATTGAGGTACCACCATGACGTATGGAAATATATTTCAAGATTCCTCTATTATCATTATTATCAGATCCACCATACTGTCCCAATGTTTCAGAAGCTGGAACACCTTCTATTTGTGCGGTAGTACCTGCATCTGGTGAGATAGGAGCATTTCCTAATATTACAACACCTCCCCAAAGTTGATTGTCAGTAGGAGTTAGATTAGTTCCCATTAAACCTCCAACTTCAATGTTGTCATCAACTGATGTGAAAATGATTGGTTTTGCTGCAGTACCTTGTGCATCAATTTTTCCGTCTCTGGCAATATATAACCCTGAAGAATTTGTGCCCTGTCCAGCCCTACCTTTAATTATAGTTCCTGGCTCAATTGTCAATGTGGCTCCTGAGGTCACAAATACACGACCTGAAAGCTCCCAAAAGCGATCATTTGTCAGTGTCATATCATTTTCAATCAATCCTGACAATACCTCATTTCCTAATGAGGTTATCACTGGATCATCATCACTACTACAAGAAGAGAAGCTGAATATGGCTCCTATTACGACTAATAAACTTAAAATTTTTTTCATTATTTGTGTTTTTGAATGTTTCGTTATTTAAACTTTCCACAAATGTGTTGTTTAGATGTTAACTCATGCCTTAGAAGATATTAAGGGTTTATTAACTATGAGGGATTTACATTAAAGCAATGTTATGGGCTATCAATATTGAAATAAAAAAGGCCTTTGTAAAAAGGCCTTTAATGTATCTAGATATAAAAAATCGATGTTAACTAATTGTTAATCGGCACTTTGTTAAGAATTGACTTTACAATATCACTCGTCTTGATATTATCAGCTTCCGCTTCATAATTTAGGATAATTCTATGACCCATAACATCGGCTGCTACTTCTTTAATGTCTTCTGGTAACACATAGTCACGGCCTTCAAAGTAGGCTGTTGCTTTTGCTGCCAGGTTCAAATTAATTGATGCTCTTGGTGAAACACCAAACTGGATATACTCGGCTTCATCAGTGAGGTTATATGCTTTAGGATCACGTGTGGCATAAACGAGCTCAATAATATATTTTTCTAAAGATTCTGAAATGGTGGTTTGGTTGATCTCATTTCTTATGTTGAATATGTCCTGCTTTTCAAGCACTGTATTCACTTTAAAATCAAATGACATGTTAGAAATCCTGCGCATCACTTCAAGCTCCTCAGACTTAGATGGGTAATCCACATTTACTTTCATCATAAATCTATCTACCTGAGCCTCAGGCAATGGATAAGTACCTTCCTGATCCACAGGGTTTTGAGTAGCTAATACCAAAAATGGTCGATCTAACTGAAAAGTAGTTTCGCCAATAGTTACTTGTTTCTCTTGCATAGCTTCCAACAATGCCGACTGTACTTTGGCTGGAGATCGGTTAATCTCATCCGCTAATATTATGTTTGAGAAAATAGGCCCTTTTTTAACTTCAAAATTGGCTTGCTTCTGGTTGTAGATCATAGTACCGATCAAATCGGCAGGCAATAGATCTGGGGTAAACTGAATTCTTTGAAAATCTAGGTGAAGTACTTGAGCTAATGTGCTTACGGTTAAGGTTTTAGCTATCCCTGGTACTCCTTCAAGCAATATGTGGCTTTGTGTAAACAATCCTATCAAGAGCCTATTGATCAACGCATGTTGACCAACAACTACTTTCCCCATTTCATCAAAAACCTGCTTTATCTTTTCCTGATGATCTTTCCTCTTGTCAATGACTACTGTTTCTTCCATGTGTATTTTATGCTTTCCAATATAGCCTAACGTAGGCTAGCCTTATATTGATGTAAAATTACGGCAATAATAAAAAATTAGGCTCAATTATTTGATAAAGGGCAATCCCCTTTTAACAATGGGCTTAGATTTAACATTAATTAACCAAAGGTAGTGTTTGATAAGCGCATTATTTAGATTATTATAACCAGAACCCTATTATTGGATTCAATATGAGAAGATTTGTGATCGGTGACATTCATGGTGCAAATAAGGCATTGGTTCAGTGCCTGCAAAGAAGTGATTTTGATAAAAATCTTGACTTACTTATTGTACTCGGAGACGTTAGTGATGGTTGGCCAGAAACAAATGCTTGTTTTGAAACCCTATTGACTCTCAAGAACAAAGTGATCCTTCTGGGCAATCATGATTACTGGACGTTAGAATGGGCAGAGGGGCTAGAGCCAGAAGTAGCTTGGTTATCATTTGGAGGTCAGAATACAATTGATAGTTATCCTGAAGGAATGCCAGTTACGCATTTGCAATTATTGAAAAATGCCTCTTTATTTTATGAAATGGACAATAGGTTGTTTGTGCATGCAGGGCTATATCCTAATTATTCTGTCAAAGATCAGGATGCTTCGGTATTACTTTGGAATCGATCTTTTGCTCAAATGGCCATCAGGCAAAATGAATTAGATCAACCATTAACCAAATACGATGAGGTTTTTATTGGTCATACACCAATTCATCGGTATGGTTATGATAAACCCACAAAATTTTGTGAGGTGTGGATGATGGATACCGGGGCGGGTTGGGGTGAAAAATTATCGATCATGGATCTTGATACTTATGAAGTATTTCAGAGCGATAGGGTGGAGACTTTGTATCCTATAGGAAGTGGGAGAGTTTGACCTTTACGGTCATTGCGAGTCTGACCCCCCAATCCCTTGAGGGCTCAATGAATTCTAAGTAGAAGGTTGGCTTTTAGCAGGCATCCCGCACAAAGAGACCTCGGAATAAATCCGGGGAGAGTCGTTATAAATATTTTTTCGTCATCACATTTGTGCGTTTTCTCGAAAATGTTAATTCTCAGAGTGATAACCCCTAATTCAGTGGGATAACCCTAGTTGAACTCAATTATCTCAGCTTGCGGACTGTTGATATAACTCTGTATATAATGCTCAATTTCAACAGTTGGCTTATAGGTGTCAATCAATAATTTGGCGTCATCAAGATTGGAAATAGGGGCTTCCTTATCACAAAAGCCAAAGCCATGATAAGCTCCTTTTTCTACCAGAATCAACGAACTTTCGTCTTCATTGCGTCCATCTCCTATAATGGCATAAGTGCGGTCTTCATCGTAAAAGGAGTAAATCGCCTCTTGTACTCTAATATTGTACACTGCCACTTCTTCTGCCTGCTCACAGGCGCCTTTACATGTGCCCATTTTTACGTCAAAACAAGCCCCAGTTGATTTTTGAATCCCTGATAATTTTGGGCAAAGAGTAAACTCTCGAACTTTTTTCATTGTGTAATGAAAGGCATCGGCATGACTATTGAAGTTGATCAACGGCTTCACCCCCTTCACCACTTTACTTACATTGAAACGAATATACCCATGGCGGTCTTCGTATTGGTAGATACCCCATTGCGTCCCAACGTGTTTTTGCGATCGGTTATACTTTGGCCAAAGCCGCTTGATCTCTTGAGATTCCAGCACTAATGCGACAAGTTCATTTCCTGTAAGTTCATAATTAATATGATGCACTTCGTTTCGAATTCCCTGGTTTCGATGATCTTTTGCAGTTCCTGAAAAGTGACTTGTAATCCTTTTTTTAATGTTAATGGCTTTGCCTACATAAATAACTTCCCCTTGAGCATCCTGAAAATAATATACTCCGGGATATTCCGGCAAGGATAGATACTCCTCTTTTGGCAAATGTGGCGGCAGGGTAGTTTCTTTAGAATTATGTTTAAGTGCATCTTTGACAGATACTGGATTAGTTTTGAGCAGCATACCAAATAAAATGGCCGTTGCCTGTGCATCACCACCCGCTCTGTGTCTATTCTCTATCTGAATGTCTAGTGACTCACAAAGATTCCCTAGACTATACGATCGGTGCCCGGGCAATATTTGACGGCTAAGCCTTACGGTGCATAATTTCTTGGTACTGAAGTGATATCCTTCATCTTCAAAGGCCTTTTTTATAAATGAATAGTCAAAATGTACATTATGAGCAACAAACACTTTGTCTTTAAGCAGGTGATAGAGTTTTTCCGCAATGGCTGAAAATAGGGGAGCCCCTTCTACCATATTTTGTGAGATACCCGTTAAGCCTGTGATGTAATTAGGTATAATCTGTTGGGGATTGAGGAGCGTTTCATAGGAATTAATGACCTTGTTTCCATCATGGATAACCACTGCGATTTCAGTAATTTTGCTTTTACCAGCAAATCCTCCAGTGGTTTCTATATCAACAATGGCGTACATGGTTACTAAATTAAGTTAATATGCATCCGTAGTCAACTGTTCAAACCATCGGATGGCTTAGAGCCATCCAATGGTTGTTATTAAGAAATTTTATTGATTTTTAATTAGAAAACGTATTGCATATTTAAAAGGCTTACTTAAATTTGCACCCACTTGAAGGAAACGCCTTTGAGTAAGCATTATAAGCGAGAGTAGCTCAGCTGGTAGAGCGCAACCTTGCCAAGGTTGAGGTCGCGGGTTCGAACCCCGTCTCCCGCTCATAGACTAATGTCATGCCGGACTTGATCCGGCATCTTTATTTTAATAGAATCCAATAAAGTGGATTTGACAAAAATGTTTCTTAGAAAGTTAAGAGATGAAAGGCAAGACAACTAGGAAGTTGTTTTACAGGCCCGGATGGTGGAATTGGTAGACACGCAGGACTTAAAATCCTGTGACCATTGCGGTCGTGCGGGTTCAAGTCCCGCTCCGGGTACATAAAGCACCGTTAATTATTAACGGTGCTTTTTTGTTTTAAGGGCGGCAAAAATTAATCCACAGCACAGGTAGATCGTTAACCACAAGCAAATAAAACATCCCGAATGAACAAAATCAGAAAGTTTATTGAAAATATCACTCCAATTAACGATGCTGATTGGCAGTTCTTTTCATCAAAATTGCAAGAAGTAAAACTTAAAAAACATTCTGTTTTATTAAAATTTGGAGAGGTTGAAAACCATTTATCATTTATAGTAAAAGGAATAATTAGATTTTATGTGCCTAGAGAAGAATCCGATTTAACGTTTGGTTTCCTATTCGAAAATGAATTCGTCACAGGTTATGATTCATTTTTAACTCAAATCCCTTCTGAATACCAAATTGAAACTTTGACGGAAACCACGCTGTGGCAAATTTCCCGCGAAGACTTGCAAGAGGTCTATGCAAGGACAAACAGTGGAAATATTATCGGACGTAAAATGGCCGAAAATATGTTCTTAATAAAATCAAAAAGAGAACTTTCATTATTAAGTAAAACAGCAGAAGAACGATATTTAGACTTATTCTCTGACCGACCAAAGTTACTCCAACAAATTCCATTAAAATATATTGCCTCTCACATTGGTGTTACTCCACAAGCATTGAGCAGAATAAGAAGGCGCATTACTTAACTTGGGTTCATGGTTTTCATCTAGGTGTTTTCTGAAATTTGTATTTCACTAATTCAAAAAACATGAAGCCACTAATTGTACTTATAGTAAGTTTTACAATCTCTATTTTCGTAATTAAGATCCTCAGAAAAGAGTATAATGTTGCCTTATCAGCAAGAATTGCAATGTCAATAATGCTTGTTTTTACAGCTATTGGCCATTTTGCCTTTACAAAAGGAATGTCAATGATGATACCTGAATTTATTCCATTGAAAGAAAGTGTAGTTTACCTAACTGGAATATTTGAAATACTATTAGCATTAGGTTTACTAATTCCTAAATTTCAAACAGTATCAGGATGGGCACTTATTGTTTTTCTCGTACTAATGTTACCTGCCAATATATATGCTTCTATGAACAATGTGAATTACCAAAAAGGAACATTTGATGGAAATGGTCTTATTTATTTGTGGTTTAGAATCCCTTTGCAATTCCTGTTTATTGTTTGGACTTATATCAGTGCAATCAAAAAATCGAGTTAAGTGCCAAAGTTGAAGCAAATCCGAAAAGAAAGTTCATTTTATCCCCTACATCTCTACCACTAGTTCTTATGAACTAAGAAATATAATTAAGTGAGAAGTAAATAATTTATCAAAGAATTGAAATCATATCCTGAAATGGTTTCTAAACTGAAAGAATAATATTCGGGTTCATGCACTTAGAACTTTGTTAACTTAATGGTAATCAGGGCTATTTGATTACTTGCCTAGATATTAAATCATTGATTTTATCGAAAACTGACATTATATATAATCATTATATTTTAATATTATTTAGGCTATTTTTAATTAAAAGTCTTTCAGTATTTAAATGTATTCTATTATTTTGAAGTAAATCATATATGCAACCATTATGAGGTTCAATTACTTTACCTTCTCCATTTCGATTTTTCTAATCTTAATGATCTCCTACTCTCAGAATTATGCACAAAAACACAATATTAAGTTTGGGCGAGTTTCGATGGATGAGCTTTTAATGACTTCATATGAGAATGACACCACTGCTGTGGCGGTTATACTTTCTGATGTTGGTAAATTTAACTCTAGAGATCTGCGTTTTACAAGGCACGTCAGAGTTAAAATACTAAAGAAGTCTGGATTAAGTTGGGGGAATTGGACATTTAACACACCAACTAAAAGTACATTTAAAGTTGTCGTCTCTAACCTTGAGAATGGAGAAATTGTATCTGAAAAAGCTACAAATAAATCAATATATGAAGAGTATATTGTCGATAATTTCGATGTTTACAAGGTATTTGCCCCAAATGTAAAAGTTGGAAGTGTCATAGATATCTCCTATTCACATTTTGGAATACCTTTTGAATGGCGATTCCAAAGTATTATTCCAGTCGTTTATAATGAATTGGAATTAGAAAATTCTCACATAGTTAAATATTCTAAATTTTTCTTTGGCTTTGAAGAGATAAAAACAATAAACGATACAAAATGGATTGCCAGAAATATGCCTGCTTTTCATATTGAATCTTTTTTAAGCAATTATAAAAATTATATTACCAAATTTCAATTTCAACTAATATCTATCAACTTTCATGAGTACAGTACAACATGGGAAAGGATTATTGATCGGCTGTTAGAATCAGAGAGATTTGGCAGCGTAATTAATGGATCAGCTTTCTTAAATGATATTGCTAAGGAAATTAATTCTAAAAATTTATCTGTAGAAGATAAAATTGAAGAAGCATATAAAATTATACAGCAAAATATTAAATGGAATGGGATTAACACAATATATGCTTCTGAATTCAATAAAAATAATTTTAAAAATATCCATAGTGGAAATTCAGCTGATATTAACCTTTTGATGGTTACATTACTTAACAAGTTGAACATCAGAACATTTCCTGTAGTACTCAGTACTAGGGATAACGGATATATTCTAAACCCCTCAATAGATCGTCTTAATTTTGTGGTTGCCTATGTAAAGCATGATAATATCGAAATGCTTATAGATGCCACCTCTATTCACGCTTGGCCAGGAATTTTACCTGCAAAATGTTTAAACCAAAAAGGTCTTCTAGTAAATCGAGGAACTGAATTATGGATTAATCTAAATGAGTCCTACGTCAATTATAAAAAACAATTTTCAACCATCACAGTTCATCCTGATGGGACTGCTGATGGTGTCATTAATTTCAATTATAAAGAATATGCTTACTTAAATTGGTGTGATGAATATGATGAATTTAAACAGGATGACGAACTTTATCTTGATGAAATCAAGAACAAATTTGATCAAATAAATATTGATGACTACGTGCAATTAAAAAATGAACGAAATCACCTAAAATCTAGTGATCAATTTAACGTAAATTTATCTAATCAATTGATTGATACTGGGGATGGATTAATAATCAATCCTTTGGTAATGATTGAATACTCTAAAAATCCATTCAAAACTGACTCAAGAAAATATCCTGTAGATCTCATTTATCCTACGGAATTCACATCGACTGTTATTGTAAAATTACCTGATAACTATACCCCCATATCTATTCCTGAATCAACTAAACTCTCAACTTCTGATGGCAATGCAACTTTTACTTATTTGATCAATGCCAGCGAAACCGGAATTCAGTTTAGTCTTAAAATGCAAATTAGCAAACACGTTTTTGATGAGGGTGAATATCCAGAATTGAAGCAATTTTATAGTGAAGTAAGTCGACTAATTAATCACCCAATTGAACTTAAAAAACTATGACTTCTATCTCTAAACCGATTATTTCAACTATACTATTCTCTGTGTTTTTTAATTATGGGGTTGCCATATCCCAAGAATATGCAAGGATTCTTGAAAGTGAAACAACTTATGATATTATCTCTTCTAAAGAAGTAGAAATAACTGAAACATATTCAATCAAAATCAATTCTAAGGAAGGCTATAAATATGCTATATACCAAGATTATATAGATAAATTTAGAAAGGTTAAAAGCTTGAAAATTACAATTTTTAATGAAAATGGGAAGAAAGTTCAGTCCTTAGGCAAAAGTGATGCTCATGAGTTTGGAATGAGTTCCTCCTATGAAATTGATGATAGCAAAATATTGTATTTAGACCCAAAATACCGTCAGTACCCCTTCGTATTAACTGTAGAAAGTAAGATTAAAATAAATGGCTATATATCGCTCCCCACATGGATTCCAAGGCCGTACTTCAATCTAGCAGTTGATGAGTCTACATTAAATATAAAAAGTCCAGAATCAATAGATGTTAACATAAGACATGAAAATTTCAATTTAGATCAAAAAATTGTCAGTGATAACAATAGAAATATAACTTTCAAAGTTTCCAATTTGGAAGCCATTAATTCAAAAATAAGATATAAAGATTTTTATAAGCAACAACCCAAAGTATTAATTGTGCCTCAGTATTTTGAGCTTGAAAGCCAACCTGGAAATTTTAATACTTGGGCAGAATTTGGCAAATGGTTCTATAAATTAAACAATGAACCCTATCAATTATCAGAAAAAACTAAAAGCTTTATTAACAAACTGGACAATAGTGATACGGTTGATATGATTAATAAAATTTACAATTACATGCAAGATCGAACTCGATATATTTCAATCCAGTTGGGAATTGGTGGCTTTAAATCGTTGCCTACTGAAGATGTCGAAAATTATGGTTACGGTGACTGTAAAGCACTTACAACCTACATGAAAAACATGTTGGATTATGCTAAAATACCATCTAACTATATTTTGGCCAGAGCCGGACGTGATGTCCCAGAAGTAATAGAGGATTTCCCAAGTAACCAATTTAACCATGTATATCTTGGCATTCCAATCCAAGATACGCTATATTATGAATGTACCAGTCAAACCATGCCGTCAAACTATACGGGTCAGTTTACTGATGACAGGAATGTGCTTTGGATTTCAGAAACTAACAGCTCCATTATCAGATCAAGAAAGTACTCCATTGATGACAATGTTAGAACATCAATTGCAGAAGTGTCTATTGACAAAGATGGCAATGCAGTTATTGGTATTGATGTAAGGAATGAGGGGATTTTTTATGATGAATTAATGATCTATAAATCCGGAAATGAGGATTATATAAGATTATATAATGAAAAAAAATTTCCTTATAAAGATTTTTCTATAAATAATTACGCCCTAAAACAATCTCCCAGAGATAGTGCCACTTTTAAAATTAAATACAATATTAATGTAAATGGGTTAGGGAAAGTAGTAGGAAATAGATTGATCCTTCCAACGAATGTATTGTCCCCCGTTGATAATATAATTGATGAAAACAGCTTAAGGAAATACGCAGCTATACCAAGAGCCATCACTGTACATGACAGTGTCATAGTTCAGCTTCCACAAAATTATTGGATTTACAATATCCCCGAAGCAGTAAGCATTGAATCAAAATATGGCACATATAAAGTAGATATTATACAAATAGATAATATGATCATTATTGATAGAAAACTCAGATTTCATAAGGGAGAATATACTGAGGATGAATACTCTAAGTTTCAGATCTACTTTAACGACATCAAAAAAACAGAGAATAAACAATTGGTTCTCAATTCCAAGACATGATCACCTTGAATTATAAGTTGTTGATTCTCTAAGGTTATAAAAACAACCCCTCTATCTGCTCCTTCATCAAATTCCTCTGTTTCTCATTGAGCGCCAAAAAACTTACCTCCACCTCACCTTTGTCATTAATATTAACTTTAGGAAGCTCTCCCAATGCTGTCCATGGGCTTTGGGTTATGAGAGCCCTTATCTGTTTTAAAGGAATAGATTTTGTTGTCTTGGGTTGAAAAGTGAAAAAGATATCTACCACACCATGCTTTTCAATAGTGGCTTCCGTAGCCGTATTCTCTTTGCCTATCACATTTTTGAATCTATTTATCAACCTTGACCACCTCATCCCAACAGTTCTTTATCTTTCAAAGCTTTTATCAAGAAGGGCAACATAAATGGATCCACAATATAAACACTTGTGGTTCTTTCAATAATAATCCCTGATCGGAGCATCGCCAATAATTGGCTAATCGTATCAGTATCATTCCAACCGGTAATTCGCATTATTTTTTCTTTGGTTAACCGCTTGTGCAATACAAACTGAACAAGCAGCATAGTCCAATTTTCATCCAACTCCTTAAGAATTGAAATAGACGGATACTCCGGTTTGCCAATAAGTAGAGAGTTGCCTACTACCTTTTTAATATTTGACAGCCAGCCATTTAAAGCCACACCTGGATTACCCTCGCTATAGTCAAAATAACCATTGAATAATTGGGCCAACTGTAATTCACTCAATTCACCTTCATCAGCATTATAGCTTATGCCAAAGCCACTGGAGCGATGCCTTTTCATTATCAGCTCTTTTAATTCTTTGGCATCGAATGGGCTAAAGTTTATAATTTCTATAAAACGGTCGCCCAGACTTGTCAGGGAATTTATCAACTTATAGGCATGGGGATTCATATTAACCACAAACAAAATTCGTTGTCCGTATTCATCAATTAAGTGCTCCACGAAGCTCACAACTTCAAGTCCCTCATCTGTTCGCTCCCAAAAAAGCTCCAGATCATTGATAATAACCACACTCCCTGCCGGTAAAATGCTCATAACCTGATCAGCATTTTCATTCATTTGTACTGCTTTTTGCAACGCTGAGGTAAATCCTCCCTTGTTAATAGAACCGGGTATTGGTGGAAATACTGAATAAATATTTTTGGGTTTAAAATTGCGCTCCAGCCCATATTTACCAAAAGCCGTCTTACCACAATTCCGTTCCCCCAGTAACAAGATGCCTCCATGAAAGCCCTCTTGGTGTCTTTGGATGGCCTTGTTAAACTCCTGTTCTTCTACTGGCCTTGGAATCCAAAAATCCTTACCAATATTTGACTTCCCATTAAATAAGGCTACATAATACGGTGGAAGGCCCTTTAATTCTTCAACATCGAAGTTTACTTTATCTCTAAGATCAAGTAAGCTGCTAATATTTGAATTTAGCCCAGGCGTAGATTTAAGCTTCTTTGCCAATAGAATACCTTCACTTCTCCTATAGAATAGCTCGGTTACCAAGCGCTGAATAACTTTGCCTAGTTCTTGTGTGATATGACTTATCTTATACCATACTCGCTTGCTCTGATAGCTTCGTAAGCCAGAAGTAAAATCCTCGGCACTCTCTTCAATTTTCATTGAAGAGAGTGGATCAAAAGCTTTTTCAAACTGTTCATCTGCGAACTGCAGAAACTCATCAATCTTAAGATTCACCTGCTTCTTTTCAGCCTCAATCTTGGCCGTACACTCGTCCATAATTTCTTTTCGGGCGGCTTTGTCTTTGGTATCTGGCAGATTCTCGAGATTAAAGTGTGTAAGGTTAATCTGATCCGATGAACTATAGACTGATTTCTTA
This sequence comes from Fulvivirga sp., assembly GCA_048268855.1. Classification (GTDB taxonomy): domain Bacteria; phylum Bacteroidota; class Bacteroidia; order Cytophagales; family Cyclobacteriaceae; genus Fulvivirga. The sequence goes on along the minus strand of JBLWUR010000001.1, from coordinate 349,095 downwards.
ATGGCCTCCAATACTGACCTGAAATGATTTTCAACACTTACCTCGTAGATAGATTTTAAATAGTACTCGGACATCCGAGCTATCGGTACAGAAAGAATCTCCTGCACACCATCACCTTTCCTTGAAGAAAATATTTCTAGTGTCTCTGGCATTTGCTCTGTCAGTGCCATCATTTGTTCCTTATTGTCACCGAATGCTTCCTCCAACTCCGTTTCAAAATTCTCATCAAATTTGAGCTTCTGTAATTCAGTCGTACTACCCTCTTTTTCGATTGTTGCCAGCACATTGTCAAGGTATTTTACAAACTTGCTTGACACCGCAAATTTCAATTTGTCACCAAACTCGATGTGCATGGCCTCCATTCTATTGTGGGTAGCATTAACGGAAAGCTCCATGAGTATCTTATTCAATAGGGTCTTGATCTTGGGCTGATACTCTTCGGTGAAACTGTCGACTTGTTTTACGAATTTCTTGTAATACTTAGACTTTCTGGTCTTCTTTTCTACAATATGATCAACATCAATTTTCTCAAGGTCATTATTCATTAGTTGCAAATTCTTTCTGAATTCGAGCAAGAACCTGCCTTTATAGTGACTCTCCAGTTTTTTCTGAAAATTCAACTGTTCATCAATGAGCCTAATCGTTTCGGTATATTTAGCCTGATCATTCCACTCTGTAGATTCTTGCCAAATTTTTCGCTCCGTTTCGTCCAAATCGGCAATGATGTTATTGGTCAGAAACCTAAGATCATTATAAAAGGCAATTTCCTCCTCCTCAAAACGCTTTAGTAATTTGTTTAAAAATACCTGCTGAGTGTATAATTGGTAAAGCCTTACAACCCCCCTGTAATGCACGGTATGATATACATATTTAGCTCCCAGCCATAGTGCAAACTGCTTAATGCGTTTATAATTTCTTATGGCCAATCGATCTTCAGGTATAATAATAAGGTCTTCCTTGATCAATTTGACCTTCAGCTTTTTCGGATATTGTTTTAGATCCTGGTTGAGTTTTTTCTGAAACCATGAAATCCCTTCACTTAATTTTTCCAACTGTTGAGGAAGCAATTTGTTACTAACCTCTTCGGTAAATAGGGTGTTAATTTTAAAAAAAAGCTCATTTTTCAGTTTATCACAAGCCTTTTTCTTTCGGTATAAATCAGGATACTCTTCTATTTTATCCAATTGCTTTTGGATATACTTAATCTCACCACCCAATTGATCGAGTATGTTGATATGATCTTTGAATAAAGCTTCAAACGATTTATGATGGAACAACTCTAAAGTCTTTTGCCCGTTTTCGTCAATTTTAGATACTTCAGCTGCTATCTCTGGATATTTTGAAAGTACCAACGGTGGTAATTCTAATAACTTCTCAACTTCCTCTTCAATGGACTTGCTCCTTTCTTTACTTGGCAATACTTCAAGGTATTCAAAGTCTGTCGAGGCATTTATTATTAAAGTAGTACCTATCTCCTTCGAGATCTCCGACAATTGCTCATAATTTTTGTCGGGATGACTGGCCATACCTTGCGGAACTTCGATAATCACTAAATCCGTAGATTTTGATTCCCTAGCTATCAAATCCTTGAGTGGCTGTCTGTCTAGTTCATTGTTTAGTATTTTAATCTCTCCTTCAACGCGATATTCATTAAATACCAAGGCTGCTTCTCTATAGATGTCCTCTTCATCACTATTTCTATGATTCTCAACAAGCAGTCTTACTTTTGCCCGCTTCCATAAATGCGAGTTGTTGACATGTCTGATTAAATTGATGGCGAAGGCAAGATTCCTGCCTTTACCGTTCCACCAGATATCAATAGTACGGTGTTCTCCATATTTTTTAACTGGGTCATAGTCTATAAATACAGTGTTATAATTATAAATCTCAAATCGGGCGAGTAAGTCAACAAATTGACTTCTATTCTTTTCGTGCTTACTCCAGCCCATGAGTATAGTATTTGGCTCAACCCCTGAAAAGCCATATACCCGGCTAATCTCATCCATGCCATCATAGATATTTCTACAATAATATTGATGTTGAAAATAAGTATCACCTGCTGCCCCGGTCATTTCAGATACGTTTCTTTTCAAATTCTGCTCCTGACTTTCTATTAACTCAAAAGCTGAGAGTATACCCAGTTTACCTGTCAAGGCCTGGCTAATTTCGACTAGGTGAGGACGGTGTGATGAGTTGCCACTAAACAAGATTATGTTTGGCCGCCAGTTTCTATTATGCAGTTTTTCCTGTTTCAAGCTCGAAAGCCCCTTCCGTACCAAAGAAGCCCACACCCCACTCCAGGCATCACCTGTTTCGAGGGTTAGTTCCTTTCTTTTTAAATAAAGGAAGAGTGCACCAAGTATAAAGGTGGCACCAAGCATGGCCACAAAATCTAATTGGATCATTACAATCATACAAGCAAGTGCTCCTAGCAAGCTGATCCAGCCTGACACCTTAAATTCTGGTCTGAAGTCAGCACCCGTCCAACTTTCAAATGCTGCGCTAAGATTTAAGAAACCATAGGTGGTAATAAAGAATATGGAAACTACACGTGCAATGACATCCAATTCACCAATGAGAATTCCACCTTCAGCAATTAAAAATGTGAGTATTAGGGCATTCCTCGGTTCGCTTGATGGGCCATAACCCTTAGCAAAGAATTTATGTGAAATTTTATCAACCGCTGTAGCCTGCAAAATTCTAGGTGCACCAAGAATACTGCCCAAAGCCGATGATAAAGTAGCTCCCCAAATACCAGCGATCACAAGTTCTGGTAACCATGAAATTTTAAGTAAAATATTTGAGTCAGAAGCAAGTAAATTAGCATCTACAGTATATGACAAAAAGATTGTCAATATTATATACACCACCAATCCAACCATAATAGCCATAATAGAGCCGCTTGGGATAGATTTTTTTGCATCTTTCAGATCACCGGACATCGAGACGCCTGCTTCAAAACCAGTAACGGCAGGGAAGAATATTCCAAATAATACCATAATCGGTACCGCTGAACTTGTTGTATTTACAAAGGGTAGTGTAGGAGTGTGATCGTGAGAGCCAAAAAATATAGAAATCAAAGAAAGAACAATAGCCGCCATGATAAAATATTGCGTTTTCATAGCCAGTGAAGTACTTATAAATGTTAGGGTAGTAACCGCTAACAATACTAGTGTTCCTGTAAGACGGATGTTATTAATACCTGTATCTAGACCCCAAAAGCCAAGAAAGCTTTCAGAGAAACCAATAAGATAAAGACTTACACTAAATGAAAGACCAACAAAAAGTGCCAGTCCCAATGTTCCGCCAATAGGTAGTCCCAAACTTCTGGAAATCATAAAGTACGTACCTCCGGCCTCCACTTTCTTATCAGTAGCTATAGAGGATACGCTTAGGCCGGTTGTCACCGAAATGATATGTGCTACAATGATGATTCCAATAGTAGCTAGTAATCCGGCCTGACCAATGATCATTGGTAGACGCAAATACATGATTACGCCTAATATTGTAAGTATGGAGGGCGTAAATACACCTCCAAATGTTCCGAACTTATTACTCTTAGCCATTTAGTAAAATTATAAATATAACTTAGGTTGGACTTTACATGTTGAAATAAGTCACACGTATATTACTATATTTTGTGACAGAATAAAATTATGACGCTCAATAAAACAACAAAATAGACGTAAGTGAATTATAGAATTAAAACTCTCCTTCTGACTGCAATGTGCATCTGCTTTTTATTTAAGTTATTTGATCTACCATTTCTATAAATTCACATTTTAAAACGTAACCTGAAGTTCAGTATAAGTGTTATACCAGATTTTATCAACTGGTACAATAGGTTGATCATCAAAGAGCATTCTATATTGAACTCCAAATGCTATGTGTTTCGTGATCTGGTACGAAACACCGGCACTAGCACCTATTCTATAGGCTTCAAACAGATTTTCAAATGCATCCTGATAATAGAACGCACCTTCCAGTTTCAACTTTTCTGATAGCGTTTGTTTCGCACTTATATAGAAATTGAGTTTGATTAAATCTGTTGTAATCATTCTCAAATCTGTTGGTAGTCGCTCATCAGGCACACCGTCATAATTCCATTCTTCATGCTCATAAAATGGACCTATCCCCACAAAAGCTCCTCCCATCGGCTTTTTATATATTTTGTATCTAACATTACTGCCTACAGCATATTTTTGCTGAAGGCCCCGAGCATCAGCCCACTGATATTGCCCGTAATGCTCTAGTACCCATGGGGCGTCAAAAAACCTTTTTAACTTGAGATAAACAAATCCGCCACTAAGGATAGTTTCGGATCCGTTTTTAGTGAGTTCAAATTTATTGGCTAGAATAATGCCATAATTTTTAAATCGATAGGCTAAATCAGCGGTATTATTGATTGCTATATAGGTCTCTTTTGGTGTTTTAATTTCAAAAGAGGGAGCTATTGATCCTTTATAATGACGGGTAGTATCAAGTATGATAGTATAACTTTCCGGATACAGCAATTGCGAAAAGGCAGGCGAAGAAAATAAAACAATAGCAAACAGTAAACACTTTCTCATCATCAAAGAATATAGTAATTCTATTGTGACGGGGTCAATGTGATTAGGTCACTTTCTATTTACAAATGATTATTGATTTATTCTTGCGACCAAGCGGTAATATCCTCTGTGGAGGGGTAAAGCTCTTCAATTTTTGCTTTGTATGCAGTAGTAAAATTGGATTTGTAGAGGATGTAATTTTTGGTTTTAATCAATTGATCTCCCAAGCCATGTTTTACGGCATAGGCATCTGCCTTTCGCTCTGACCTTTTTAAGAATGGGGTAGATGTGATGTAATTAAATCCAAATCTGACTAAATTAATTGAGCTCCGTTCTTTGTAGTCCATGATATGACCTAGCTCATGGGCAAACCAACCCACCAAAATTTCAAACGGAAGTTGATCCAAAATCATAGTAGTATCTTTCATCAGCAGGTTTTTGCTCATCATAATCCGATACTGACGGTTTTGTTTGTTGGCCAATAGTGTTTTGAACTTTGGCTGAGCTTGCATTACCCTGTTATTCAGACTTTTTTTGAAAACAAAATCAATTTGATAGTCGTCTAGTTCTGGATAGAAACTCAATGCTTTAGCGGCTGCTAATGATACTTCATTAGGAATGTTTTTGTTGCTCAAATTTTGAGCATTGATGTGAGTGTACAGTAAAAGAAATGCTGTACACATTAGTAATATGTGCTTCGATTTTATGGCCAAACTATAGTAATTGATAGTACTTAATCGGGCAAGATACTAAATAGTAACCGATTTTGCGAAGTTTTACGCAGCTTCTTTCTTCATCTCAGCGGCCAGTTCTTTGGCGTGCTCCTTATTTTTAGAATACTTAATATGGTTTGGAACCCCTTTCAAATCCCAGATTAGTCCTAACCAACTTAAAACCTTCAGGCCATAGTAGGTAATGTCAATCTCCCACCAAAAGAACCCTTGTCTTGAAGCACTTTCATAGTAATGATGATTATTGTGCCAGCCTTCTCCTAGAGTTAGCAACGCCAACCAAAGACTATTTTTGGATTCATCACCGGTGACATACCGTTGTTTTCCAAACTTATGCATTATCGAATTGATAGAAAATGTACCATGGTAGGTGATAACTGTACTAAGAAAAAATCCAATAAATAAAGCTGAAAAACCGTGATGAGTAAACATTAACATCACGCTTCCACCATTGAAATAACCCCCTAACGCCATAACCACTATGGCCAAAATAGTTGGAGGAACTAAATAATGATTATTCAACCATACTAATTCAGGGTATTTGGCATAATCTCCTATCGTTTTGTAGTCTGTTTCTTTATAATCAGGTCCAATAATCCAGCCCACATGTGAATACCAAAAGCCATACAGTTTCATCGAATGAGGATCTTGTGGAGTATCACTATGTCGATGATGATGACGATGGTGTGCAGCCCACCACAGAGCCCCTTTTTGTGCGGATGTTTCTGCAAAAAAGGCAATCAAGAACTGAAAAAACCGCGAGGTCTTGTATGATTTGTGAGCAAAATATCGATGATAGCCCCCTGTTATCCAGAACATCCGGAATAAATACAGAGCAATGCAAAGCATCCAGTCAAATAACGTAGCACCCGTCCATATAGCTGCTAGAGGTAATAGATGGATTATAGTAAAAGCAATTTCCTGCTTTATAATTGGTCTTCTCCGATTTTCTAATGTTACTGGTTCTGCCATGCCACTGATTTTTTAGTTGCCGTACAAAGTTAAGAATATATTGGAAGTTGCTCTCAAATGTTCGAAATCAAAAAATCCTGATCTCGCAAAATTACACCTTTTTAGCAGGCCGAGGCAAAGGAAAGTGCATTTAAAGGGCTTATCCATACACAAAAGCTAAACAGATTGAAGATTTAATATACTCATATATGAGTATATGTTCGTATTCATAATTTATCAAACTTGCATTTAAGATTGTCGAATAAATAACCAACTCAAAACACAAGACTATGAAAACTAAAAATATTATCTACTCACTTACTTTCCTAAGTTTAGTTTTTGGCTGTAGTAGTGACGATGTATTTCAACCAGTCGAAAACACATTAGTGGCCGATGCTGGAGCACCTCAAACTGTCGCCCCCTTTACAGAAGTCACCTTGGATGGCTCAGCATCTACAGGACCAGAAGGGTTTCGATATGAGTGGATCTATACCGGAAGCGAAACCGTAAACTTATCAAGTACCAATGAGGCAATTGTGACGTTTACACCAGAAAAAAATGGTCAATATAACTTTACGCTGCGTTTAACTAGTGATTTTGAATTTAAGGAAGCCTCCACCACTGTAACAGTAACTGGTGCACTTACGCTAGATGCAAGTTCTTTTATTGGAGACAATCTCAATTTAAAAAATATAGACAATGGAGCAGCTGATTATTTGATTAATGCTGATTTTACCATTCCCACAGGCAAAACATTAACCATAGAAAATGGTCAAGATATAACCATTGGTGTGGCGGATGGAGCCGGAATCATCATCAATGGTGTTTTTAATATCAGTTCAACTACTCTATTGGAAGCCAGTGCTAATGGATGGAAAGGTATATTGGTTGATGGGGGCAGCTTAAATGTAAATGATGGTCAACTAACTATTGATAAGGTAGGAAGTGCGGCTTTTTCTGGACAGGAGGCTGCGGCCATCACTTTTACTAATAGTGGGAACCTATCTCTGGGTACCTCCATGAATATCACTAATCCGATCAGTGACTTGGGCATGGTGCTTACACCTACTACTTCAAGTAATTGGAACATGACTGGTGGTTTTGCTACTATCGAGGCGGTAATACCTGTAAAAGCACCAATAGGATATCTACCTCTAATAGCTGCTATTCAAGAGTCAACCAGTCATGAATATATCCATCTTACGACCAGTGGAGCAGGTGTTACGGAAGGCAGTGTTTCTGGCACATTCCTCTTTGCTAATCGCAAGTATTTAATTGATGGCGACTTTACGGCAGGTTCTCCAATATCAACAAGTTCTGCTACTATCTACATGAAAGAGGGTGCCGGTATTGTTGGTGCCGAGATGAGTATCAATAGTACAACTATTGAAGGATTTGATGGGGCTAACTGGAAAGGCATAGCAGCTTCTGTCAGTGCTCTTCTCAATGATGTCACAATCAAAGATGCTGGAAGCGCCACCCACGATACAGGGAGCTTTTCCACTGCCGAGAAAGCTGCGGTTTATGGTGCTTTCTCGACAGCCGTTCAGGTTAAAAATTGTGAAATCACTAATAGTGAAGGATATGGAGTGTATTTAGACTCACAGACGAGTAATGCCGAAGTGTCTGGGACTACATTTACCAACACTACAAACAATGATGTTAGCCTTCCTTTTGGTATGGTAGGCAGTATCATCAAGACAGGAAATACCTGGTCAAGTAATACACCTGTAGCATTGAAGCCATCTACTAACAATGTGTCCTCACCATGGATCGCCCTAGGAGACGGCATTGCCTATTTAGTAACAGAGAATCTCACGGTGACTTCCAGTCAATTAGTGCTAAATCCTGGGGTACACATCAAATTTCAATCAGGAACCGGCCTATCTGTAAATACAGGAATAGTTGCTGAAGGAACAGTTGATGATCCTATTGTATTTGAAGGAGAAGGAAACACTTCAGGTTCGTGGAACGGAATAACATTACTAGGCACCTATAAAATGGCTTTCTGTACAATCAATAATGGTGGTGAAAATGCCTTATCTGGTGGTGAAAAAACAAATGTATTGTTTAATTCAAATTCAGAATTTGCAACTTATCCTCAGACCAATTATTCATTTGAGAATAATACTGTAAGCAACAGTGCAGGATATGGGGTTCAAGTGTTTCTAGGAAAATATGATCCTGTTACGCCAACTGCAACTAATACCTATACTAACAATACTAGTGGTGATATTAAATTGCCATAGACTATTTGTTAATCTACATAAAGGGGGTTGAATACATATTCAACCCCCTTATTTTTTCCCCTGTAACAAATCAAAATCTTCATTTGATTAAGCTATTAGTATAAAATCGCACGCACAAGCTCAAAAAACAAGTTTATTATCATATTCTTATAAATGAGTATATTTCAATTTTGAAATAGCATAATACCTTTATCAAAAAGCGGTATTAGACAAGCACATAGCCTACTAACTATGAAAAAGAAAACTACGATACAAGATCATATGCAATGGCAAATGGATCGCGCTTATAAAGGTTATAGTGAGGATGTTGATATAGATAGTTTTAGAAAACGATTTGAGGGGATTCCAAACGAAGCATGCCACCTATTAGATTGTCAGATTCTTGAGCTCCACTTAGTGCATGATACTTTTGCAGAGGTTTTTGGGGTTCCAAATCTTCAACCAAGTTCGCCTCTTGAATTGATCAATCTTGTACATGAGGAGCATATGCAAAATGTTATGAATCTTATGGCGGCCACCTTGAGCAATGAAAGACATTTCGAATGTGGGAAAGATAGCATTTCACAGATCTTCAGATTGAAAAATGACAGAATGATTTTGAAGACATCAACACCACTGCTAATGGATAGTAATAGACACGTGATACTTGTTGCTGAACAACACAAGGATGTTACTGATTTAGTAGGACAAGCTTACACATGGAGTCTTTCCGGAGCTAATTCAGCTACGATTGAACCACTTATCCGTAATATGTTTGAAAAAGAGCTCCCACTAACACCACAAGAAATAACCGTTCTAAGTCATATTGGGAATGGGTATTCTAGTAAAGAAGCTGCTGAAGTTCTATTCATTTCTAAACATACGGTGGATACTCACCGAAGGACCATTTTAAAAAAATTAGGGGTAAACAATACGAGTGAAGCGCTCAAGCAAATGATTGAGTTAGGGGTAGTTAGGGGTATTGGCTTGATTATCTTGAATTCATTAAATAATGTTGAGAACCTATTGAGCATAAGTCCTTTTTAGTATTTTGAGTTGGACTTAATCCTCGATCAACAGTTAACCTTTCAATTTGGATTTGATCTCATTCAGCTTAAGTAGAGCCTCCACGGGCGATATAGTGTTAATATCAAAAGCCTCCATCATGGCCATTACCGCCTTAAACTTAGGGTCTGCTTCAAAAAGGTTCATTTGAAAGTTAGCTTTGGGTAGCTCATCTCTCAGCTTTTTACTTGTGTCATTTTTATGTTTGTCTTTCTCTAAGAAGTGCATGATCTCGTTGGCTCGGATCACCACTTTATTAGGCATTCCTGCGAGTTGCGCTACATGAATACCGAAGCTGTGCTCACTGCCCCCTTCCTTTAGTGTCCGCATGAAAATGATCTTATCACCGACTTCTTTTACCGATACATTGAAGTTTTTTATTCTGGGAAAATCTTCAGAAAGTTGATTCAACTCATGGTAATGAGTAGCAAACAAGGTTTTGGCTTTAAAATCCTGATGGTTATGTAAGTATTCGACAATAGACCAGGCGATGGAAACACCGTCATAGGTGCTTGTACCGCGTCCTATTTCATCCATAAGGATTAAGCTTCTATCACTTAGATTATTCAGAATACTAGCTGTTTCAATCATCTCCACCATGAATGTAGATTCTCCTCTTGAAAGATTGTCAGAGGCACCCACCCTGGTAAACACCTTGTCAACAATACCAATAGTAGCTTTGGCTGCAGGAACAAAAGAGCCCATTTGAGTCATCAGCACAATAAGTGCCGTTTGCCTAAGCAAAGCTGATTTACCTGCCATGTTGGGCCCGGTAATAATCATAATCTGTTGTGTACTATTATCTAAATAGACATCATTGGGCACATAAGTCTCACTCACGGACATTTGTTTTTCGATCACAGGGTGACGTCCTGCTTTTATATCAATGGCCGTTGAATCATTTACTTCTGGCTTAGTATAATTGTTTTCTTTGGCAATCAAAGCGAAAGAAGATAGGCAATCAATGTTGGCGAGAACGCGAGCATTTTGTTGTATTTGCCCCACAAATTCAGCGGCTGAAACTACCAGCTCATTATAAATCCGTTGTTCGATGACAAACAACTTATCTTCTGCATTTAGGATTTTCTCCTCGTACAATTTCAGCTCTTCAGTAATATACCGTTCCGCATTTACCAAAGTCTGTTTTCTTATCCATTCTTGGGGTACCTTATCTTTATGGGAATTACTGACTTCCAGATAGTACCCAAACACCTTATTAAATGCAATCTTCAAAGAGGTGATTCCTGTTCGCTCTACCTCTCGCTTTTGCAGCTGTAAAAGATAATCTTTACCTGAGTAAGCAATTTTTCTCAATTCGTCCAATTCCTCGTCAATCCCCTCTTTGATCAGATTGCCAAGGTTCGATACCAAGGGCACTTCTTCTTTTAGTTCTTTTTCTATCTTCTCTAGTAGGAACTCACACAAGTTGATCTGATCTCCTAATTTTTTAATGGAAGGAAGCGCATGATTAATTAAAGACTCATGTATCGGTTGGGTTATTTTTAGTGATCTTTTCAATTGAAGCATTTCTCGAGGGTTGATTCTGCCTACCGCCACTTTAGAAATCAACCGCTCCAGATCACCCATGTGTCTGAGGCTGCCTCTGGTAGATTCTAATAAATCCTCATCATTGAAAAAGGCCTCTACAATTTTGTGGCGTTCAACAATGGCAGCTTGCTCTTTAAGTGGCAATACCATCCACTTCTTAAGCATCCTTGAACCCATCGGAGTCTCCGTCTTGTCGAGTACTTCAATAAGCGATACCCCATCATTTTGAGCATAAATCAGCTCAAGGTTACGGATTGTAAATTTGTCCAACCAAACATATTTATCTTCATCTATACGCGATATAGATGAAATGTGGCTTATCTCACGATGTTCGGTTTCTTCCAGATAATGCAGTATGGCACCAGCCGCTATTATTGCCTCGCCCATTTCTTCCACACCAAATCCCTTTAATGACGAGGTTTTAAAATGCTCTGTTAACTTATCATAGCAAAAATCGAAATTGAATACCCATTCATCTATGGCGAAAACATTGTAGTCATCATAAAATAATGCCTCTATTTCGCCTCTATTTGGCTTACTGAAGATGACCTCTGAGGGGTTAAATCCTTGAAATAGTTTTGAAATATAATCGGCACTACCACGGGCCGCCATAAACTCACCAGTGGAGACATCTAAAAATGCTACTCCTATTTGATCTTTCCCACAATGGACTGACGCTAAAAAGTTGTTTGTTTTTTTCTCAAGTACATTGTCATTGTAAGAAAGTCCCGGAGTCACAAGCTCAGTAACTCCTCTTTTCACAATGCCTTTGACAGATTTTGGATCTTCAAGCTGGTCGCAAATGGCAACCCTTAATCCTGACCTTACTAATTTTGGCAGATAGGTGTCAAGAGAATGATGTGGAAAACCTGCTAACTCTATATGTGAAGCTGATCCGTTGGCCCTTTTTGTCAGAACAATATCCAATACTTTACTGGCCTTAACGGCATCTTCACCAAATGTTTCGTAAAAATCACCTACCCTAAATAGTAAAAGCGCCCCTGGGTGCTTCGTTTTGATGGCATTATATTGCTTCATCAAGGGGGTTTCTTTTACATCTTTGGTTTTGGCCATTGTATATAATATAGAGGGTGTACAAAGATTCAATTTTTTGCAGGGTTTAACAACACGGAAGAATCTTTACTCCGTGAGTTAAATTTAGCTGCGGCTAAATATTTAAGTAGCTATATTTGAAACATGGCACAATCGTCAAACAATTGGGAAGTAAAAAATCAAGTTCAAATGCGCGCGTTAAATACCGTGATCATTGTGAGTATTATGTTCATAATTGCTTCAATAATCATAGCAGTAGTCGGGCATAAGGATGAATCCTCGATTGCGATATTTTTTGGATTGATATCTTTAGCTACTGTCATCCAATTTATTTTTTTGAAGCCAGCATTTGTTACCATTTCCAAAAAAGACAATGACCTTCATATTTACATAAGAAGGTTATTTAACCCCACTTTTAAAATCCAATTGCAAATAAAACTTAATGATATTATTGGCCACCACTTTGTTAAAGGTAGAAGGGAAATTGGAGGGAAATTGTTGATAGAATACAATGATAATGGTCAGCAAAAAACTGTTACTGTCCATTTGGTAAATTTCAAACTTGCCAGTCGGGTTAAACTTATAAAGTATCTTTCTGAAACTTTAAAATGAGGAAGCTTGCAAACGAAGAATTGGATCGAATTTCTGTTGAGGAATTCAAGGAGGTTGATAAGCTTCCGATTGTCATTCTGTTAGACAATATCCGTAGTCTTAATAATGTTGGCTCCGTATTTAGAACTAGCGATGCCTTTCTTATAGAAAAAATTTATTTGGGTGGAATTACCGGTACTCCTCCACATAGGGAAATCCAAAAAACGGCATTAGGTGCAACTGAATCTGTTGAATGGGAACATGCACCTGACCCACTTCAACTTATTAAAAAATTAAAGGCTGATGGTTATAAAGTAATCTCGATAGAGCAGGTTGAGAAAAGTATTTCACTAAGTGATTTCAGCCCTGTAGATAAAGAAAAATATTGCCTTGTATTTGGCAACGAGGTTTTTGGTGTGGATCAAGAATTAGTGAATGCTTCTGATTTATGTATAGAAATACCACAACATGGCACTAAACATTCATTAAATATATCGGTGAGTTTGGGGGTTGTTATTTGGGATTTTTATTCCAAACTAAAGCACTAATCCCTACTCTATTCGACATTTGTAATGTCGAATTTTTATCATAGGATTTATGATCCGACTTAAAGAGTAGTCGTTAAAGGTGCTCTTTAACTTTGGCCCAATCAACATCAATACTTACGTCCCTAAAGTCGTCCGATAGTTTATACTCAATGGCATCTTGTATCCTGTCTTTATTGGCAGGATGAGTGGAAATAAATTGAAGTTCATGATCTAACTCATTTTTTTCACGTTTCATGCGTATGAAAAACGTGGCCATATGGTTCGGATTAATTCCCGATTTTTCTAAAAGTTTATAAGCGAAATTATCGGCCTCCTTTTCCTGACCTCTATCAAATTTCGTAGACATTACCAGTTTAAACACTTCACTAATCAAGCCAGGGTCACCACCTGTAGCAATCGCCAGAAGAACGGTCAAACCTAACTCTTTAACCAACTTCTTTTGTACATGTTGTTTCTCATGATGCCCGATTTCGTGAGCTAAAACTGCTGCCACTTCCTCTGGTGTTTCTGCAAATTTTATTAAACCAGATAAGACGTAGACATCTCCATTGAATGTCGCAAAAGCATTTACTTCGCTACTCTCAAGTAAACTAATGTTGTATTTATATTTTGGTGAGTCAAGGTGGCTTACAATCCGTTGTAAAATAATATCAATATTTGCCACGACTAAAGAGTCTTCTAGCTCTTCATATTTATTTTCTATTTGATCCCTCATTAAATCGGCCAACTTATCTTCGTTTCCAAATGTTAAATCAGTCGTTGAATCTGTTTTAAATGAAGACACAGGCCAATAAGTAAAGGCCATCCAAATTCCCCCGAAAACTAAAAGGAGGATAGCTAGGTCTCTTAACGTTTTCATTTTGGAGGTAAATTTTGAGCTTTTTCAGTAGATTCTTCACGCACCCGATAAGCATATTCATAGGAGATTCTGCCAAAGAAAATCAAATAGTACATTCTTCCTTTTCGAGCTTGAACGGCTGCTATAATGCTGAAAATAAAATATATTAAATTAGCCGCCACCGCCATGATCAGATAACCTTTAAAGGCATCGGAAAACTCCCAATGGAAAAAAAATATCCTTACTGCCCAAAATACTCCCCCTGCATTTATCAAGCTCGTTGGCAATTGGCTCAATAATGATTGTAAGGCATGGAAATGTACAAATCGGCTTTTCTTTTTATTTACAAAAAAGTAAATGATGGCAGCTATCAGGTTAATAATCGGCAAAGGAAGTCCTGCCCCAATGGATGCGAACATCATAAGGTAGGCTCCCATTGCATCTTCTCTCTCTCTAACCGGAATTTCTTCCGGCTGTGGCAATGGATGGTAGTTCATAAATTATGGTTTTCCGCTAAATGGAGGATATTCGTCAGTCATAAATGACCAATATAAATTGACTCGTGTTGCCCAACGTAATGTTCCTACGTTAAACTCGTGCCAGCTTGCGGGATATTCGCCAGTAAATAAAACGGCCCACCATGATAAGAACATCAGTATTAAGGTCCATAGCATTCTAAAATATAGAATGAACCCATGAGGAATAAGAATATAAAAGAATCCAAAGAATAGCCTCAGAAGTAAAGTGCCTCTACTTAATGTTTCAGGATATTCTACATCGAAAGTTATTCCTTCAAATTCTGAATCCAAACCAAATGGTGGATATCCATCACAAAGATTATAGGTAACGGCATTCAATCTCCATTGCCAGCGTAATAACTTTACTTGGTATTCAAAAAAACTTTGTGGATATCGTGCGGTAAATAATACTACCCACCAAGAGATAAAGCTTAGTATAGCTCCCCAAATAGCAAGGAACAATAGAATGAATGTGTGGGGTATTACTATGTACAACCATCCAAATAAGGATCTTAAAATAAGCTCTCCTCTCGAATAGCTTTCTTGCCTCTTAATATCAAAAGTCATAATGGTTTAGGTTTGGTTAGAACCAACAATTAAGAAAGAATTGCATAAATAGACAAACTATTTAATACAATAATATAATTTATTGGGAAAGCCTACTCGACATTGTAATGTCTAATTGTTTACCATAGGATTTTAATCTGGCTTGATGAGGTAGAATCTTAACGAGGCACTAAAATGTATATACGTAATACCGGGTTACAAATCCTACGGGTATATCTTCAGGATTCCAAATCCAGAAGCGACTAGATTTCTGATTAAAGTTAAAATTTCAACTTTTCCCTCAACTCACCGTACCCACTTCGACTCACGGCTATCTTCTCTCCCGTTTTCAAAATAGCTAAATAAGAATCCTTCGAGTAGGCTTCCAACTTATCAATCCGCTCAATCGCCACTATAAATGATCTGTGTACGCGAACAAACTTATCTGCGGGCAAATGATCAGTCAAATATTTCATTGTAAACTGTTTGAGGTATTTTTTATCGTTAGTATGAACTGCTACGTAATCATCTTGAGCTTCAAAATAATTGATCTCTTCCACACTAATAATTAAAATCTTAGTCCCATTTTTGATTACTATTCTATCAAGTGACTCATCAGTCACTTTATGGCTTATGACCTGCTCAATTACCTGCTCATCCGTTTTTTGATTGTTTATTTTTACCAATGCCTTGTTGATAGCTTCATCAAACCTAGCTTTTGCATAAGGTTTTAGAAGGTAATCAGCTGCACTTTGTTCGAAGGCTTTTATTGCAAATTGATCAAAAGCAGTACTGAATATGATCACCGGCTTTTCATCAATAAGCTCTAACATTTCAAAGCCTGTTAATTTTGGCATTTGCACATCTAGAAAAATAAGCTGTGGCTGATGTTCAGCTATGGCTTTCACCCCTTCAAAGCCATTGGCACATTGCGCCACCAATTCTATCTGTTGATGGCTTTGCAGAAATTTTACGATAATATCTCGTGCTAGTTTCTCATCATCTATAACAATGGCCTTAATCATACTACCTTTTGTGGAATTTGTAAATGAATGGTAAAAGTATTCTTATCTTTTTCAATGGTAACTAAATCTGGAGCTCCATATAACAACTCCAGTCTATTTCTAACATTTTTCAACCCAATGCCTTTTCCTTTTTGTGGAGCTGCAGTAGAATCATAGTTATTAGAAATCGCCAAGTATAGGTAATCCTCATCGCAAGAACATGTCGTTTTAATAGCTACATCCTCTAACTGTTCATATACCCCATATTTGATGGCATTTTCATACAGCGGCTGTAGTAACATAACAGGTAGTTGTTTCTTCAAGCAAGCATTATTTATATCAGCAGAAAGGCTCAACCTATCACCAAATCGTACGCGTTCAATATCAAGATACAAATTCATTTGTTTTAACTCTTCCTCCACAGTATGTAATTCTGCATTTGACCTCCCCAAAGACAGCCTTAAAAAATCTGAGAGCTTGATTACCATCTCATGGGCAAGATCTGGATTGGTTAAAGTAAGAGAACTTACCGAGTTTAAACTATTGAATATAAAGTGTGGATTGAGTTGTGATTTTAACGTTTCCAACTCCGCATTCTTTAACAGGTTCTGAAGCTGCAATTCATCTTGTTCCTTTTCCTTCAAGTTATGGGTATACTCGAGTAAGTAATATATCATTACAATCATAGCCATAAAAAATGAGCCTATGAATATACGCCAAGGTAGTGCTGTATTGAGAAATATCTTGTTATCCTCCACTAATGAAAATTGCATAACGGCTGAGTGGCTGGCGTAGCTAAGCAAAGCCACCCCAATAATTATGGCCATGCTTTGGTTAAAAATGGTATTGGTTAGTCCTTGATTACTTGGAGAGATATACTGTACTATATACCAGTAACTCATTCCAAAACCCATTATGGGTAGGTTAAAAGTCAGACTATCTGTGATTGCTGAAGACCAAGAAAAACCAAATTGATAGTTATAAACAAATGCATGGGCTGCTATAATTACAGCCCATGCAAATGAATAAAATAAAAATGATTTGCCGAAAAATGGATGGCGCATTTATCTCTTATGTTTGATATCTCCTCCCCCAAACATAACAAACCCTTTGACAGTGAGCACTTTATTTGGATGTGGAACAACTTTTACTCCAGAGTTGCGCTTATCACTAAATCCGCCTAAAATCGAGACTACCTCAACCTTAACTGTCCAATCAGGTGGCACTATTATGGATGTTCCACCAAATATGGCCAATATGTCCAGTTCATTATTACCCTCAGATAAGTTGGCATTTCGTAAGTCAATGGTTGACCCCCCCATAACAGCAGATATTTTCCCGCCCTTAAAGTTTTGAGAGTCTACTACAATTTCGCGACCACCGAAAATTGCAAAGTCATCCATGTAATCTAAATCATTTTTTTTTTCGCCATCTAAGGCCTCTCTGTTTTGACGGCTTCTACGGAAAATCAGAGACCCCCCTATAACTATGAAGACCATAGGCCATATCAAATGCCAAACGTCTCTCATCCTGAAATAATAAAAATCCTGTAAGAGATTTAAGGATCCAATTACAATAAGGATAATTCCAAACTCAGGTTTTCTTTTAGCAACAATTAGATAGGTACCTATTACAATTAACAGTGTTTTCCATGAGATCAGATACTCAGGAATGTAATACGGAATAATGTTCAAATTGTCGAGTAGCAATACGCCACCGATAACGACAAAGATGAGGCCTAGCCAGAATCTTCGGTCTTGTATATTATTTTCTTTTCCCATTTTTTTGATGTTTTTGTATGTTCAATTTTACTACTAAACTTTAGGGATTGTTTACACTTATCGGCCAATGACGGATGAGCATCGGTCAATGCCGAATTTAAAACAGTAGAATATCCATGCCAACTAGATTATTTTTTAAATTTGACCTTCGACAGGCTCAGGTTGACCCTTCGACAGGCCTTCGACAAGCTCAGGCTCAGACTGACTTCATGTCAAATTTACATGTGAGGTCAGCCTGAGCTTGTCGAAGGCATCATTAATGAAAATTATATAAAATGGATTATAGAATAGAAAAAGACACTATGGGTGAGGTAAAAGTACCTGCCGATAAATATTGGGGTGCCCAAACCGAACGTTCACGTAATAATTTCAAAATAGGGCCAGCGGCTAGTATGCCTTTAGAAGTAATATATGGTTTTGCTTACTTAAAGAAAGCCGCTGCACATGCCAATCACGAACTTGGTGTATTAAGCACTGATAAGCGCGATTTGATCTCCAAAGTATGTGACGAAATTTTGGAAGGCAAACTTGATGATCAGTTTCCTTTGGTGATCTGGCAAACTGGTTCTGGAACTCAGTCCAATATGAATACCAATGAAGTGATTTCCAATCGTGCCCATGTAATCGCTGGCAACAAACTTGGAGAAGGAAAAAGTAACGTTCACCCCAACGATGATGTCAACAAATCACAGTCGTCAAATGATACCTATCCAACAGGTATGCACATTGCTAGTTACAAGATGATCGTGGAAACGACTATTCCAGGTGTTGAGAAACTTCGTGATACGTTGAAGAAAAAATCCACTGAATTTATGTCAGTGGTGAAAATTGGACGTACGCACCTAATGGACGCCACACCGTTAACCCTTGGTCAGGAGTTTTCTGGTTACGTTTCACAGCTTAATCATGGGCTAAAAGCATTAAAAAACACATTAGCTCACTTATCTGAACTGGCATTGGGTGGAACTGCAGTTGGTACTGGCATTAACACTCCGAAAGGATATGACGTATTAGTAGCTAAGAAAATTGCCGAATTTACGAAACTGCCATTTGTCACCGCTGAAAATAAGTTTGAAGCTTTAGCGGCTCACGATGCTATAGTCGAATCTCATGGAGCTTTGAAACAATTGGCCGTTTCACTTAATAAAATTGCTAATGATATTCGAATGTTGGCGTCTGGTCCAAGATCAGGTATTGGTGAAATCAATATTCCTGAAAATGAGCCCGGCTCGTCAATCATGCCTGGAAAGGTAAATCCAACGCAATGTGAAGCCCTTACAATGGTATGTGCACAAGTAATTGGTAATGATGTGGCCATTTCTATTGGTGGTGCCCAGGGACAATATGAGCTCAACGTATTTAAACCAATGTTGGCCAATAACATATTGCAATCGGCCAGATTAATAGGTGATGCCTGTGTTTCATTCAATGATAATTGTGCTATTGGAATCACACCAAATCACAAGAACATTCAAGAACATGTAAATAACAGCTTGATGTTGGTAACTGCACTTAACACTCACATTGGTTACGAAAAAGCGGCAAAAATTGCCAAAACAGCTCATAAAAATGGCACTACTTTAAAGGAAGAAGCCATCAATTTAGGTTATTTAACAGCAGAAGAGTTTGATCAATGGGTAAGACCTGAGGATATGGTAGGTGGCCTTAAATCATAGAAACTTTTATTTATTTGATTAAATTGACTATATTTTCAAAGTTTTAGACAAATACAACATAGAATGAAAAAAGTAACTTTAATATTTACAATGGTTTTGGTTGGCGCCTTTGCTTTTAATGCTTCTGCCCAAATGGAAAAGAAGGAAAAAAAGGAGTGGAAAAAGAAAGCTAAAGAATATGCCAAAAACCCTGAGCAGCTAAAGCAACTTATTGACGATAGTCAGGCGCTTAAAAGTCAAGTAACAAGCTTAAAAGCCGATAATGCAAGTTTGCAATCTAATCTCAGCGATAAAGATGCCAAGGTGAGCGAATTGCAAGATGACATAGCAAAATTGCGAAGTGATCTATCTGCGGCAAAAGCTGCAGCTAGAGAAGCCAAGCCTAAGCCAGTTGAAATGAAAGCTGGTGAAAAAATGATTGATGGTGTTGTATTTAAAGTACAAATAGGTGCCTTTAGAAATAAAGATCTATCTAAGTATTTTGATAATAATGAGAATTTTGGTGGTGAAAGTGCCGATGGTACTCAAAAAATAACACTAGGTCAATTCCGTGATTATTGGGAAGCTGATACATTCAAAAAGTACCTTAGAGAAATGGGTGTTAAAGATGCTTGGATCGTACCTTACAAAGACGGTATTCGAGTAGAAATTAAAGATGTGCTAGAAGGCGTAGTTACAGAAAAACCTGCTGATTCAGAATAAGAAATTAAATACCTATAAAATTTGGAAAGCAGTACATTTGTGCTGCTTTCTTTTTTTATGAATTTTTGAAATGGTTACAAAACGTTGGGTCCACAAAGAACTTCCCAGTGATGCAGTTATCACCGAACTGTGTACTAAAATTAATGTTAGTAAGCCTATTGCCACCATTTTAGGGCAACGCGGTGTTCAAAATTTCGAATCCGCCAAATCATTCTTCAGGCCAAATCTAGACATGCTTCATGATCCCTTTTTGATGAAGGATATGGATTTAGCTGTAACAAGAGTTAAGAAGGCATTTGAGACGGACGAAAAAATTCTTGTTTACGGTGACTATGATGTGGACGGCACCACCTCTGTTGCCTTGTTCTATGGGTTTATCAACTCTTTCCATTATAACTCTGCTTTTTATATTCCCGATCGTTATAAGGAAGGTTATGGTATTTCAAGGCAAGGGATAGATTGGGCGAAAGAAAATGGTTATTCACTTATTGTAGCACTCGACTGTGGTATAAAATCAAACAAATTGGTTGATTATGCCAATTCACTTAATATAGATTTTATCATTTGTGATCACCACCGTCCCGGAGATCAATTACCACAAGCAGTTGCCGTATTAGATCCCAAGCGTACTGACTGTAACTATCCATTCAAAGAACTACCCGGCTGCGGTATTGGCTTTAAACTGATACAGGCTCTGGCAGCCAGTATACCTTCAATTAAGGCGAACCCTTTTGATTTCCTTGATTTAGTGGTCGTGGCCATCGCTTCTGACATTGTCCCCATAGTGGGTGAAAACAGGGTTCTAGCCCATTTTGGTATCAAAAGGTTGTCATCAGCCCCACGGCCAGGACTTAAAGCATTACTGCATTTAGCTGGAGTGAAAAAAACGATTACCATTACAGGAATTGTTTTTGGCTTGGCCCCAAGAATAAATGCAGCCGGACGCATTAGTCATGCAAAAGGTGCAGTAGACTTATTGTTAGCTGAAACTGAGGATGAGGCTTATCACTTTGCCGACAAACTGAATCTGAAAAATGAACAACGGAGGGATGTAGATGCCCAAATTACCGAAGAGGCATTAGCTATGATTGATGGTAATGAAACCTTAAGGAATTCGAAAACAACCGTTCTTTTTAAAGAAGATTGGCATAAAGGAGTGATTGGCATAGTAGCTTCCCGATGTATCGAAAAACACTATCGCCCTACCATAATCCTTACCCAAACTGATAATAAAGCTACGGGCTCCGCCAGATCGGTTTTCGGATTTGACGTTTATGAGGCTATTGATGCCTGTAGTGACCTACTAGAGCAGTTCGGTGGACATAAATATGCCGCTGGCCTAACTATGTCACTAGATAAATTAGAGGCATTTCAATTAAAATTTGAAAAGGTAGTATCTGAAACCATCCCTGACGAATTACTTATTCCGCAAATAGAAATTGATACAGAAATCAAATTAGAAAATGTGAGCAAAAAATTTTACAGCATCCTTCGGCAAATGGAACCCTTTGGTCCTCAAAACATGCCTCCGGTTTTTTTTGCTAACAATTTATTTTTGGCAAGTTCTTTGAATGTGATCAAAGAGAAACATTTAAAATTTACTGTAAAGCAGGAAGGTAATAAAGCATCTTTCGATTGTATTGGTTTCGGTTTAGGCCATATAGCTGAGCAAATGAGCAACGACATTTCATTTAAAATGGCCTTTACAATAGAAGAAAATGAATTTCGCGGACGCAAGTCATTACAATTTAACATTAAGGATATAAAATTCGATTAGTTAACTTAGCACCAATGATATTAAGAGCTGATAATTTAGTTAAGAAGTATAAGAAAAGAACGGTGGTGGACCACATCTCTGTAGAAGTAGAGCAAGGAGAAATTGTTGGGCTTTTAGGTCCTAATGGTGCGGGAAAAACTACCTCATTTTATATGATCGTTGGCTTAATAAAACCCAACGAAGGAAACATTTATCTTGATGATGAAAATATTACTGACTTACCTATGTACCGCAGAGCCAAATTGGGAATAGGATATTTAGCGCAAGAAGCCTCTGTATTCCGAAATCTAACTGTTGAGGAAAACATTTTAGCCGTGCTTGAAATGCGTGAAATGTCAAAAGTAGATAGGAAAGAAAAGGTAGAAGCCCTACTAGAAGAGTTTTCCTTAACACATGTTCGCAAAAACCTTGGCGTTGTACTCTCCGGAGGAGAGAGAAGAAGAACAGAAATTGCCCGAGCACTAGCCGTTGATCCTAGTTTCGTATTATTAGATGAACCTTTTGCAGGAGTAGATCCTATAGCTGTAGAAGAGATTCAGGGCATAGTTGCCAAACTAAAAGACAAAAATATTGGCATTTTAATTACCGATCACAATGTAAACGAGACCCTGTCTATCACTGATCGTGCTTACCTTATGTTCGAAGGAAAGTTACTGAAAGCCGGTTCAGCGGAAGAATTAGCGGCCGATGAACAAGTAAGAAGAGTCTATCTTGGTCAAAGCTTTGAATTAAAGCGAAAAATCTAATTCTTTCTGACCCTTTCCTTTTCTTTTTTTTCATAATTTAACAGAATACGCATTTAACCATACTCTGTGGATATATTAAATTCGATACTAACTTGGGTGATGAAAAAGAGGATACATGATATCGAGCTTTTCATGAAATATCCCCATGATGTTCAGTCAGAACTTTTCAAAAAACTGATTGACCAGGGGAAAAATACCGAATTTGGAAAAAAATACGATTTTAAAAGTATAACCTCCTACAAATCTTATACGGAAAGAGTACCAGTTCAAGCCTATGAACAGATTTTTCCGTACATCGAACGGCTGATGCGGGGAGAACAAAAATTGCTTTGGCCATCGGAGATTACTTGGTTTGCCAAGTCCAGTGGAACTACAAATGCCAGAAGTAAATTTATCCCAGTTTCCCCAGAAGCATTGGAAGACTGCCACTTCAAGGGAGGCAAAGACCTTATTTCCATTTATGTAAATAATTACCCTGAGACTAGAATGTTTACAGGAAAAGGGGTAACCATTGGAGGCAGCCACCAGATCAATGAATTTAATCCAAATGAAAACTCCTATTACGGTGATGTTTCAGCAGTAATCATGCAGAACTTACCTTTGTGGGCGCAATTTATCCGAACCCCTAGCTTGGAAGTAGCACTGATGGATAAGTGGGAAGAAAAAATAGAGAAAATGGCAAGAGTAACGGCTGAGGACAACGTTACCAATTTTGTCGGTGTGCCCACCTGGACCATTCTTTTGATTCAAAAGGTAATGGAGATTAAAAATACTAACAATATCCTAGAGGTATGGCCAAATCTGGAGGTGTTTTTTCATGGGGCTGTGGCCTTTACCCCTTACCGCGAGCTATTCAAAAAACTTATCCCCACTGACAATATGCATTATTGTGAAACCTATAATGCATCAGAAGGGTTTTTCGGTATCCAAGATCAAAGTGATTCTGATGAGTTATTATTAATGTTGGATTATGGTATATTTTATGAGTTTATTCTAGCCGATCAAATAGATGACGAGCACCCAAAAGTTCTCTCATTAGACGAAGTAGAAATTGGTAAAAACTACGCCATGATCATCACTACCAACTCAGGATTATGGAGATATAATATAGGTGATACAGTCAAATTTACTTCAATTGAACCTTATAGAATAAAAATTTCAGGGCGAACCAAGCACTTCATCAACGCCTTTGGAGAAGAACTCATAATTGAAAATGCAGAAAGTGCAATCACTAAAGCCTGTGACGAAACAGGTTCCATAATTGATAATTTTACAGCTGGCCCTATTTATTTCGAAGAAGGTAAACGTGGTGGCCATGAGTGGATCATTGAATTTGTTCAAGAGCCATCGGATATTGAACGGTTTACAGAAATCCTTGACCAAAAACTGCGTGAAATCAATTCAGATTATGACGCTAAAAGATACAAAGACATTGCATTGGTAGCTCCTGTAATCAGATGTGCAGCACAAGGAACGTTTTACAATTGGATGGCTAAGCGCGGAAAACTTGGTGGCCAAAACAAAGTCCCGCGATTGTCTAACAACCGTGATCACCTTGAAGATATATTGAAGTTGATGAAATAGGCCTTACTACTTACTAAGTTTTAAAAGCTTAGTAAGTAATAAGGCGGTTTTAATTAATTAAAATCCTTACCTTCTTCTAAGGATTTTAAATAACCTTCCAAAAACTGTTTAGAGGCTTCGGGCGCCTTTTGGTAGGCTATTTTTTCATATTTTAAGGCATTTTTAATATCCCCATTGGCAGCATAGCCCCTTGCCAATCCATGGGGGGCCAGCCAATTATCTGGCCATTTTTTGCTAGCAGCTTTAAATATTTCCATAGCCTTTGCATCCTGATCGGCAGCGATCAATTGGCGACCATAACCATAATAATTACCGATAGTAGCATCCGGACCATTAAGTGCCTCATCCATCACTTTGAGAGACTCCTCCTTTTTGCCCATGGCATTAAGTACGTTTGCTTTTGTGCTAAGTGTATTGAAATTCTTTTGGCTATAAAACTGACCTTCTACCGCATTGTTAGCATAAATAAGTGCCTCTTCCAAATGGATATTGTTTTGTACCAAGTAATTGGCAGCTGCCTGCCACGACTGTATGTTAAACCCCGCATTTCCTTTAAGCTCGTTTTGGAAACTTTGATAAACTAATTCCGGTGTATCTACAGTAATTTGTATTGGAATCTGTTTTTTCTCCCAATTCAAAGCCAACGTAGCCGATGAAGTAGTGACTTTATCAAATTCATAAGTTAGCAAGTCAGTCTCAGGGTGTTCAACTGTCTGTACATCTACCCTAAGAGCATCTTTGGCTTTATCATAGAAAAAACTTCCCCAAGATTCGGTATCCTCAGAAAAAATTATAGTGGCTTTCCCTTCTTCAAAAACCGCAATATGGAGTCCATATTTTCCAGCTTTCAAATCTCTACCTTCCACTTTTACATCAGTAGAAAATTCTATAACAGTATTCTCATTGGCACCTGCACGCCAAGGAGCCTCAGTTGCGGTTCCAAAGCCAAGATTATTATACCCATAAGGAACCAATTGTCCCCAGATAGCTCCCGTTCTGTCTTGTCCTTGCGGACTTGTGACACTTGGACGTGAGTAATGAACTGAAATGTCAGTAATACCTACCTTTTGCATTACAGCGGCCTCTCCACTTGCACGTGGAGTAAATACAATGTTCTGAGCATGCATATTGGTAATTAAGCAGCCCGTAAACATCACAATGAATAGTGAGTTCTTGAATTTCATAATAATGAATTTAAATGAAAAAAAATACGGTAAGCTCAGGATTGATTAGTGCCTTTTACGAAAATGGTAGTCCTAGGTTTACATGATTACATAAACAGTGCTAGGAAGTGTTGAATGGGAATTAGTGCTTACGCAATCCCTTGACTAGATAGGTTTTACTTTCTTCGCCATCGGCTATGCGTTTGATATTCTTATTGTGCGTCCAAACGATGACTACAAAAAGAAAAAATCCGAATATAATCAGAAGTGGCTCGCTGGTTTTGAATCTCGGAACAAAAAGTAGAAGAGTTGGGAAAGTTAATGCCCCTAATATGGAAGCCAATGAAACGTACTTAGAGATCAAAAGCGTGATCAAAAACATCACGATACAAAGCAAAGCGACTTCATACTGTATGGCAATCATCATCCCAAGTAATGTTGCTACACCCTTGCCACCTTTAAAATTTAAGAACACCGAAAATATATGCCCTACAACGGCCATTACACCCAATATAAGTTTAAAGGTGATCAAATTATGCTCTTCAATAAACTGAAATCTCAATAACAGCAAGGCTATGGATGTGGCCAATAGGCCTTTTATAATATCGCAAAGCATAACAATAGTTCCGGCACGTTTGCCCAATACTCTAAAGGTATTCGTTGCTCCGGGATTTCCACTTCCATGCTCACGTACATCCAGTCCGTATATTGCTTTACCAAACCAAACTGCAGTGGGGATGGAACCAACAAGATATGCTAGAAAAAAACCAATCAATACAGGTGCAATAGTCATAAAATTTCAGAAATTTCTAATTAAAAAATATATGATACTTTGAAATTATAGGCCATCAAATATAATGAAAATCATCGGCTCTTAAAAGCCATCATCGTCATCTTCGAAGCCATCATCTTCCTCTGTGGGCACAGAACCATCTTCGGTCTTTTGTACTTCTTCTTCTAGCTCAGAATCGAGTTGATAGATGTCATCAATTCCATAATACTGGAGTCTGAATCGGTTAATAAAATTGAGCGTTTCAGCCCTATCGGCTGGGGCAAATACCAATTCCCCAATTTTAGCTTTCGCCCCATTACTTTTTTTGCTGATCAGCTGATTAAAAGCATTATTAGAAGAAAACATCAGTAGCCTATTGTCTTCATAGCTAAAGAAATACCATGAGTCTGGTGAAGCTTTAATAAACAAATTCAAGCCTGTTGCCCCGTCCTCATTTCTTTTTATTTCGTAAAAGCCATCAAAGGCACCATTTACATCATTCCGCTGGATATTGGACATTCCGATCTTCCCTTCACTGTAAAAGGCCTTCTGATCTACCGACCATTTCAAATCAATATTGGGTAGTACTAATGAGGCTGATGTTTCTTTGGTAAACCCAGCCAGAGAAGTATATTCCTGTAAGGACCTGGTCTCATATTCTTTAGCTGCTCTTTCGCCAGATACGTCAGCAAGTTTATATAGCAATTGAGTTTGATCACCAAGTCCTTCTGGTACACCCAAATTATTTAGTACATCCAAAAAATCCCTAGCCATGATATCAAATGCCTGGGTGGGTACTAATCCAAAATTTATAGAGAAAAAGGTATTAAGTTTGAAATCAAGGTTATTTAAATTTCCATTGCCTATCACCGAACTTACTACGGTTACCTCTTTTTTAGGCTCCATAAAATTTGCCTTTCCTTCAAAAATTATCTCAGATGTGAGGTGATTATATCTAAATATCTGTCCTTGAAATGATCTGCCTGCTACTTTGGCCGTATCTTCAATTGCAAACTCGCGCTTCTTTTTATCATAATAGAGAATGCCGCTTGGAGTGAAAAAATCATCATCATCTGGGGTAAACTTCTCAGTAATGAAGGTGCTGTATAAACTGTTGTCTCCTGCTGAATAATGTAGCCCCGCTTCAAGCCTCTTGCCTTCTTCGGTTACAGCATTATTATAATTAATAGCGACTTCTGTTTGGTCAGCACTACTGGTATATTTTATCCATGTATTATAACCCGATTCGTCCATATCCAACTTAATGTAACCCTCCAGTTCCATGGCAGGTTTATGGGCATACAACGTCATGTCTCCTTTAAAATACATTCCAGAAGAAATTACAAGATTTTGACTCTCAGTAACAGAACCATTAGCTACCGAGTGTAACTCAAACTGATTTTCCTTTTTTCTAGCATTGGGATTTGCAATACTTTCCAGTCTAAAGTTTTCCATTTTTATTGGAATAGTATCATGCTCACTATTGACGAACTGGTAAGTAGCGTAGCCTGAAAATTCATTTCTGGAAACGATATCTATAACCCCTTCGGTTAGTCTATGATATCCATTGAGTGTATCAAGAATAATGGTGGTATTGGTAAGCCTTCCAATTTTTGCGTTTTCCAAGATTAATACCTCATTATTCTCAGGGGTAATCTTCGCATCTGCTACAATAATATACGGAATACCACTGACCTTTAGTTCTAGTGAATTGATATCATACTCAGCACCAGTAGCGCTAAAGCGAAGCGAATCTAAATCTTTCCTTGTAGTGTAGAAATAGGAGTTTTCCAGTGGCACATTCGCTGGCTTTGACATGGTTATTTTCTGGGCATTCAAATCCCATCGTGCTTCTGTAATTGAAGTTTTAAACTGAGCATAGGGAAATGCTATTGCGGCCTCCCCTTCTATTTCGGGGCTTATGATGGCATAGTTTTTCTCGAGGTCAAATTTTACTCTAACATCATCTCCACTCAAAGCCGGCTTATCCGGATTATCCGATTTTAATGTAAAATCAGTATGTCTTGAATTAAAACTGTCATGTTCTAAGGTGATTTGTTTAGAAATTGACTCTGAACCTCGGGTTTCCAAGGTTCCTGATCCGAACACTCCAGCATTACTCACTATTGCTTTTCCGTCCAGTGAAGCCGTCTGGTTGTAAAATTGGAACGGCTTGTCCACATTTTCGATGTACATACTGTCTTTTTTCGGAAGCCAGTGCATTTTATAATTGTTCAGGGTTGCTTGTGGAAAAGTAATTCCATTATAATCTTCATTCTTGATTTCTACATAATCACCCGTTGCGATTACAGAATCGGGATAAAAAATAAAATCTTTCGACTCCATTGAAGTAGTTAGAAAGTCAATTCGTCCATCACCCCTAATTCCAGTTTTATTAAGTTTAAGATTATTAAAAAAACGTCCTTCCCCTTCATAAAGCTGGTAACCTTCAGGAGGCACTTTATGTGTAAACCCTAACGAAAAGTCTTTTTGAATAGCCAGTCGCTCTTTAAAAACAGGAAACATACCACTAGAAACAAATGTCCCCTCAAATGCAATGGCTGAGGCGTCTGCTCCTCCCAAACTGTCGAGATCGAACGGTGGCACCAAAAAATACATAGACTTGTCATATACACCTCCAAGCACTTCCTTTCTATTAAAATACACCACCCCACCTTTCTCAGAATTAAATCGCGGATAATCTAGATATTTGACCTTGCTTGATTTGTTTCCGGGTTTATTAATATACAATGTGCCTGAAGAGCTCTGAAGATTGTTCGACAAACTGCCTTCGTTAACTGTGGAGTCGTTAGATACCAGTGAGTTATCTACTTTTCTTCTTCCGTTGCCACCGCGGCTATTTTCATCTTTTACATAAAAACGGATGGAGTCAATATTATTTAAATAGATTAAAAAAGAGTCGTACTTAAAAGTAAACTCCTTACCAATATATTCGAAATTACCTGCAAGAACATGCCCATTAAAAGTAAAATCCCGGTCCTTTAAAAAGGTGATCTCACTACTATCTGGTTCTATGATTACATTAAGTGAATCGCTAATTTTAAAACTGTTTACCCCTCTTACGGTCATTGATCTTTTTAGAAAATTGAATGTGAGGTTTGGCTTTTTATTAGTTACTGAGGCAAGTATAATATTGTCATAATCCTTATCTCCATTTTTGGAATCATAAAGATGAAATGCTTTTTTCTTTACTGTAACTAAATCTGATTGTGAGTCATATCCAATTAGTCCCTTTTGAGCGAGCCCAACCATGGCACCCTTGATTAGCCTTACATCTTTGTTATAATGTTTGGCTAAGTCACTCACATAAAACTGATCAGTGCCTTTCAGATTGGCATAAACCACGGCAATACCCAAAGGGTTAAAAGGATACACTCTATCTCCCAACGATCGATAATCCTCATAATTATAATGATCAGAAGATTCGATATAAGCAGGAATAATATTTCGTGCTTGAAGGATAGAAGCATCAAGGCTGTCGGCATTCAAATCCCACCGCATTATATCTGCGGTAAAATCCAGATTAAAGAACGTAGAAGTATATGGTGTATTCCTAAAAGCTCCTTTATCTTTTTGTACAACCAACTGACGTTTATTATAATCGTATTTAATCCTTACAGCTGGGTGGTATATAGAATCATTGCCCTGATAAATTACAAGCCCTGCTCTGTCTGCCGTAATTGTAGAATCCTTGAATTCAAAAATGTTGGCTTTAGCTTTAAATTTTATGGCACTTTTATCTTGTACTTCAATGCGTGAATAACTTCCCAACAAAGAGGCACTCTTAATTTTGGCTCCATCTAGGGTAAATCCTCCTTTATATATAAGGCCCTCTCCAAGATTTTTAATCCTAATGTTGCTGTAATATGATTTGAACCTTGGATACCTTGAGGCTTTAGTGGAATCATGGCGTACGCTTTTATATTCAAATACTCCTTCAACAGGCTCATCTAATTTATCCAAATAGGTGAGCTTTGCCCCTTCAGCAGATAAAGCTGCTTTGGAAGCATCCAAACTGTATTCAGAAAGTTGACAAAAAACAGAATCTCCATTTAATCCTGCCAAAGACCAGTCAAATTTGCCGCCTTTTCCTACAAAAGTATTGGTTTTAATAATGTAATCACCCGATGAATTTGCTAGAAAAACGGAATCATAAGGAGTAACAAAATTGAGTGTGAGTTTTTCGAAACGTACGACTGCCCCTTCTACAATTGGCATAGTAGATGTCCCTCGGACTGCATCGATCATTGCCTGATCTTCGTCATATGGGGTCTGTTCTTCATATTCATCATAATAGTAAGTGTCATCGGTATCATCCCATTCCGTATCCCAATCACTTTCATCCGGCTCCTGATCCATGTCATCAAACCATTCGTCTTCAGCAGGAGCAGGCTCTTCTACCACCTCCTCAATTAGTGGTGGCTCTATAAACTCAAAGTAATAGTCCGCTTCACCAATGAATAACTTGTTGGACTTTTCAAAAAATAATGCTCTATTGGCAAAAAAGGATGTCGAAAAATTCAGAAATTTAATAATGCCTTCATTTTTATAAGTGGCAATGACTCTTCCTGCCGTATTTAAATAATCTGTAATCTTTTGATTATCAGCCGCTTCTATTTGTACGGCTTTGACCAGTGCGGCACAATAGGCCTCTTGATAAGGCCGCACTTTCAATTTTTTATCTTCAAGTGCCTTCATTTGCGACACTACTTTTTTCTGTTGATCAAGTCCGAGTTGCGACCATATCAGGGCAAAATTATCACCTACCTCCATTGCTCTTGCGGCACGGGTATTATTGAGTATCACACTTACGGAGTCACCGAAAATAGCAGGATCATCTGGCAATACTTTTTTCTGGGCATGCAATAGGCCAGAACAAAGTAGGAGTAGGCTTAGGAGATATGGTTTTATGTGAGCCATCATTAACCCCTGAAATTCTTAAATAAAAGTGAATAAACCAATTTAGCAATTAGGTTCGAAGGTGGAGTTACTAACGTAAAAATAGCCTTAAAGATTGTTAATCCTCAATTTTTAACAAAGATCAATGATGACCAATCATTTTTATTACTGCTACTCTGGTACTTTAGTCCAAATTCAGCTGCTTTTTCGATAATATCTTTATCGTCAGCTGTGTAAAATCCACTTAGTATCAATATCCCCTGATCGGTCAAAACTTGGGCGTATTCTTTCATTTCTTCAAGTAGTACATTTTTGTTGATGTTGGCAAGTATGATATCAAACTCGCCTTTCAACTCAATAGTATTTATAGTACCACCGAGTACAGTTATATTTTTTGAATTGTTTAAGGATACATTTTCGGGCGCATTTTCAATGCTCCAATCATCAATATCATAGGCTACGACCTCTTTAGCCCCCAACTTTTCGGCCATAATTGCCAATATTGCAGTGCCGCAGCCTGCATCTAACACTCGCTTGGCCCTATGATCAATTTGCATTTGGTTTTTGAGCATCAAATAAGTGGTGGAATGATGCCCCGTTCCAAATGACATTTTAGGGTTAATGACAATCTCATATTCAAAATCCCCCAAGTCTTTGTGGAATGTAGCCCGTACCAGACATTTATCTTCTACTATAATAGGGTCATAGTTTTTCTCCCACTCTTCGTTCCAGTTTTTATTTTCAAATTCGGAGGTAGAGTAAGTTATTTGGGCATCGGGATAGCGTGCAATCAGACTATCTAAAGTCTTTTTATCAAAATCATTGATGAGTTGGTAAGCATCAAGGCCTTCTTCCGTTTCCATCATGGAGTCGAAATCTAAGTCATTAAGCTCGGCTATGAGAATTTCTTTAAAGTCATCATTGCAGATGAATTTAACTTCCATGTATTTTATGAGCTTCATTAAAAGGACTTTACGATATCTGTAAAATCACGTGATTTTAGAGCTGCCCCACCTATTAGCCCGCCATCAACATCCGGACAGGCAAATAATTCCTTAGCGTTATCAGGCTTACAACTACCGCCATAAAGTATGGAGAGGCTCTCAGCAATTTTTTCACCGTACTGGCCTGCAATAAATTTGCGTATTGCGGCATGCACTTCTTGTGCTTGCTGAGAAGTGGCTGTCTTACCAGTTCCAATAGCCCAAATAGGCTCATAAGCTATTATTATTTTTGAGAATTGCTCTTCATTTAAATGAAACAAGCTCTCTTTTATTTGATTACAGATAAATGCTTCGTACTTACCAGACTCTCGAATATCAAGTGATTCTCCACAACAAAATATGGGTAGCAAATTACTTTCAAGTGCTATATCAATTTTACTAGCCAGTTGTAGGTTGCTTTCTTTGAAGTACTCCCGTCTTTCACTGTGTCCTATTAAAACGTACGATACTCCCACTGAGGCGAGCATTTCAGCTGAAATTTCACCAGTAAAAGCACCTGACTTATGTTCACTACAATTCTGAGCCCCCAAAAAGATTCTATCAGCATTTTTTATCTGACCATTGAGTTGTGTTAAGTGTATAAATGGTGGTGCTAATATTACTTTAACATCACCATGTACCTCATCTGCCACCATATTGACAATCTCGGTGGTTAACTTCAGCCCTTCATTAAGGGTATTGTTCATTTTCCAGTTGCCAGCTACTATTTTTTGTCTCATATCTCTTGTTTATAGGGCTCGCAAAGATATCGATTTAAGTTAATACAATCTTAATCCTCTCAGCTTATCCTGCTCCAATTGATGGCACTTTTCTTCATCGAAGCAATCTGATATTTTATATTGGCATTTTCTTCTTTTTGTAAAGTAGGATCGTCATCTAAAATAGCAAGAGCTGCCTCACGTGCTGCCTGCAATATTTTGCCATCCTTTCCCAAATCGGCAATGAGGAGGTCTAATACTCCACTTTGTTGTGTCCCCATCAAATCACCAGGGCCTCGTAATTGCAAATCGGTATCGGCTATTTCAAAACCGTTATTTGTCCTCACCATTGTTTCAAGCCTTACTCGCCCATCTTGGGACAATTTATAATTGGAAATAAGTATACAATAAGATTGATCGGCACCACGCCCAACACGTCCACGTAGCTGGTGCAATTGTGCCAACCCGAATCGCTCGGCATTCTCAATGATCATTACCGAAGCATTTGGAACGTTCACGCCAACTTCTATGACGGTGGTGGCTACCATTATTTTTGTTTCACCTTTTACAAAGCGATTCATTTCGTACTCCTTTGCATCAGTTTTCATTTTCCCGTGAAGGATACTTAAGGGCACTTCAGGGAAAGCCCGTGCTACACTCTCATAACCATCCATCAAGTCTTTTAAATCTAACTTTTCAGATTCTTCTATTAAAGGATAAACAATGTATACCTGTCTGCCCAGTGCTATTTGCTCCTTTATAAAACTGTTTACTTTCAATCGATTAGAATCAAAACGATGAATAGTCTTGATGGGCTTACGGCCTGCCGGTAGTTCATCGATAGTCGAGATATCTAAATCACCATATAAGGTCATTGCCAATGTTCGAGGGATGGGTGTGGCAGTCATTACTAGTACATGAGGGTAAATACCTTCATTTTTTTGCCATAACCTAGACCTTTGTGCTACTCCAAAACGATGTTGCTCATCAACAATAGCTAATCCCAAATTCTTAAACTGAACAATCTCTTCCAATAAAGCATGGGTTCCTACCAATATATGTAGCTCTCCAGTTCGTAAATACTCATGAATTATCTTCCGCTCACTTTTCTTTGTAGAGCCTGTAAGTAGGGCTATCCGCAAACCCATTTTATCGGCAAACTCTTTCAAACCATGATAATGCTGGGTGGCCAATATTTCTGTAGGAGCCATCAGTGCCCCTTGAGTGTCGCATCCTATGGCAATGAGCATGCAGATAAATGCCACGATTGTTTTACCACTTCCTACATCTCCTTGTAGCAGCCTGTTCATCTGATTACCAGATCGTAGATCACGATAAATTTCCTTTATTACCCGCTTCTGAGCATTGGTTAGTTCAAAGGGCAAGTGTTCATTATAAAATTTATTGAGTAATTCTGCCTTATTGAAAACCATGCCTTTAAACTTGTCAATCCTGGCCAACTTAAGCTTTAAAAGCCTGATCTGTACATAGAAGAGCTCCTCGAATTTCAACCTGAATTGTGCTTTTTGCAGCATTTCAGATGTTTCTGGAAAGTGAATATGGGCGATGGACTCATTCTTATTAATTAAACTATACCTCTCTCTGATTTGAACAGGCAGTGTTTCTTTAATTCGCTTTACTGCTTCGGGCAAGAGCACCTTCTGCAATTTGACTATGGCCTTGCTATCGAGATATTTTCTTTTTAATACCTCTGTTGTAGAATAGACAGGTTGTAAAAATCCGGATTCTAGATTTTGCTGACTTGCAATTTCAATTTCTGGATGAGCAATATTCAGTTTTGAACCGAACAGATTGGGCTTTCCAAAAACAATATACTCGACTCCAGGTTGAATCTTTTTGAGCATCCATTGTGCCCCTTGAAACCACACCAGTTCGATTTCTCCTGTATCATCTGCCAAATAGGCTTTCAGCCTTCGTCTTCGTGGAGGCCCTTGCATTTCATAATGCCTTATTCGGCCTTTTAGCTGAATGTAAGGCATACTGCCGTTGGCCTCACTTATAGTATGAAATTTTGTGCGGTCTTCATGTCGGAAGGGATAATACTGAACTAAATCCCCGAAAGTAAAAATGCCCAGTTCCTTATTGAGTAACACCGCTTTTTGTGGCCCTACCCCTTTGAGGAATTCTATTTTAGTATCGAAGAAGTTTTGCATTTATTCAATACATCATTCAGTATATTATTTCGACTCGAAATAAGTCGGTGTGAATTGGTAATGCTAAAAATATATAATTTATTTCATTTGAGGTTATTCCACTGAAATGAATTCATCATGTGAACAATGTCAATTTTCACGAACTCTATAGCTGGTTGGAGGGAGTCATTCTGGACGGTGGTGTTGAAATACAATGCCCCACGAAAGAAGTTCTTGGTAGAATCAGTTGTAAAAAATTGAAATTGACTAGGCACCTGACCATCCAGTTCGGCATAAACCACTGTTTTCCCTAAAGGAGTTTTAGTAATACTTTCATCTATGGAATAGGCCTTTATCTGGTGTTTGGCAGTCAAGAAATAAGCATCTGCAAGATATTCTTTCAATGAATCGTCATTGCCAATTACTTTATAGGTAAGGTTGATATCTGCTTTAAATTTTGGATAGTAAATTTCAATCCAATAGCGCTCTGACATCCAAGAAGAGTCTCTGAGTATTTTGGCATGTTTTGAGTATTCAAAGCTATAGGGAAAACTATCTGCTAAAGCGATATATTCATGATCGGGAAGATCAAAACGATTATAACCTTTGGGTTTGGGGAGATAGTCCGTCTCACAAGCAAAGAAAATGATTGCCATTATTAGTAGATAATAGCTTTTAACGTTTTTCATTTGTCTCCTCATCCTCTGCTTTTATATAAACTCGTACTTTATTTATTTTTTTTGTATTTACATCCACTGCCGTAAACACAAACTTGTCAAAATAAATCTTTTCTCCTTCAAGTGGTAATTTGGTGTTTATTTCTAATAACAGCCCACCCAAAGATTCGCTTTCTCCTTTTATTTTTTCAAAAGTTGCGGGGTTTTCTTCCGTTATTTTACAAAAATCATTCAAAGTGGTTTTCCCTTCAAACAAATACGTGTTTTCATCTATCTGATCATAAGGAATTTCATCGTCATCAAATTCATCATTGATCTCCCCAACGATTTCTTCAATAATATCTTCCATTGTAATCAGGCCAGATGTGCCCCCATACTCGTCAACTACGATAGCCATATGAACGCGTTTTTCCTGAAAATCACGTAGCAGCATATCTATTTTTTTTGTTTCAGGCACAAAAAACCCTTGCCTCAGTAAAGTTTTCCAATCAAAATCTTCACCCTTCTCAATATAAGGCAGCAAATCTTTGATGTATAGAATGCCATCTATCTTGTCAATGGTTTCTGTATAAGCTGGTACTCTAGAAAAACCTGACTTATTTACTTCTGCAATCAGTTCATGAAAATTTGTTTCGGTATCAAAAGCCGTAATATCCATTCTGGATTTCATTACCTGCTTCACGGTGAGTGTTCCAAAATTCACTATCCCTCTCAATATATCCTTTTCCTCATCGGTGGTTTCTTCATTTCCTGTGGTAAGTTCAAGTGCATGGTGGAGTTCTTCAACAGAAATGTCATACCCCTTTTTTTGAAATCTACTTTCAATAATATTGCTGAGGTTTAAAAGTACATAGGACAATGGCTTGAAAACTGTCTGTAAAACTTTCAGCATTGGGGTGGTAAACCTTGCAAAACTCAAATTATTGGGAGTAGCGTACACTTTAGGCAATACTTCACCAAAAAATAAAATGGTCATGGTAACTACTCCCGTAAGTACTAATATGGTTGTGCCTTCAGTACTTTTCGTGCCCATGATTTCCCATGTAATAAAAGTAGCGAGCGTTACGATAGCCACATTCACGAAATTATTCATGATAAGAATAGTGGCCAACAATCTCTTAGGCCTTCTTATTAGCTCTACCAATTTACGATCGGTAGGGTTATCACTTTCTTTACAATGAGCAATATCTTTGATGCTTAGGGAAAAGAAGGCAACTTCTGAACCACTAATAAGTGCTGATACCACTAGTAAGAGCAATATAAATAATGCGCTAACTAAAAAGAATAGCGACTGTCCTGACAATAAGGCTTCTAGTAATAATTGACTGGGAGGTTCGTCTATAGGTGTTTCCAATATATTGGTTTTAGTACAACTTTAGAAGGGTAAATCATCCGATTCATCTTCTAGTGCAATATCTCCAGCCGGAGTAGAGGCAGTATTTTGTTGCTGTGGTGCTGAGGATGTTGATGCCGAGGGAGCAGCGCCACCTTCAGAACTTCCTTTTGGGCTAAGCATGGTCATATTATCACCTACAATTTCAGTAGTATAACGTGTAACTCCATCTTTTTCCCATGAACGTGTTCTCATTTTACCTTCGATATAAACCATCTCGCCTTTTTTGAGATATTTTTCAGCTACTTCCGCAAGACCTCTCCACAGCACTACATTGTGCCATTCGGTTTGTTCTTTACGTTCACCTGTATTCCTATCCTTATAAGTTTCTGAGGTAGCAACTGGGAAATTGGCAACAGCAGCACCATTCTCCAAATGTCTTACTTCGGGATCTTTCCCCAACCTTCCAACTATAATTGCTTTATTTACTCCAGACATGATAAAAACATTTTAATTCTGTACAAAGTTAGGTAATCTTTCCTAAAACTAGCTAAAAAAAGCTGTCCTTCAAATAGGCAGATATGAGCACAGGCTTGGGTAAATCTATCAATTCCTGTGTATTATAAAACACCAATCCTTCTTTAACATACTCACCTTCATTAGGTATTTGATTTAAATGAATTGTATAAAATTTTGCTAGTATGTGTTGATGTGTGAGGATATGCTTATAAGTTTTACTCTCCTCTATGTGCTCGGAATTTGTAACCAATCGCTTTAATATTGGATCTCCAAGCAAATCATTAAACTCAAGTTGTTCATTACGTTCTATTAGATAAAAGTCGAAAAGTCCCCGCCATATGCCGCTTCCCTTTCTTTCTTTCATCATTAATGAGTTATTAAAACTGACGCATATATAATAGAAAAATCGCTGCCTAACTTTTACTTTTTTTGACTTAAAAGGTAAGTTTTCTTGCTTATGGTTGATCCTGGCATAGCATTCCACAGCCATAGGGCAGTTTCCGCAGTCAGGATTTTTAGGTGTACAATGAACTGCCCCAAATTCCATGACACTTTGATTAAAAATATCCGGTTGGTCAGAAGGTATTAATTGATTAGCCTTTCTATAAAACACCTTTTGCCCGTTATTTGAGGCGATATCGTCATAGATGCCGAATACTCTGGAAAGTACTCTAAAAACATTTCCGTCAACAACAGCCACTTGTTCACCATTGGCAATAGAAGAAATGGCAGCAGCTGTATACGGCCCAATACCAGGTAGTTTTATTAATTTTAAGGAGGTATTTGGGAATATCCCCTCCATATCTTCAGAAATTATTTTTGCAGTCTTATGTAAGTTTCTTGCCCTGGAGTAATATCCTAAGCCTTGCCATGCTCTAAGTACTTCGCGTTCTTCGGCTTTTGCCAAATGATGGACTGTTGGAAATAATTCCAAAAACCGCTCATAGTAAGGAAGTCCCTGATTTACCCTTGTTTGTTGTAGTATGACCTCAGACAGCCATATATGATAGGGGTTTTTAGTATTACGCCATGGAAGTTCCCTTTTATTTTGGCTATACCAGAGCATTATTCTTTCCGAAAATGATGTTTTTCCAGAGCTAGATTCTTCGATTATCACGTGTTTATTACAATGTGAGTTTTTTTTCAAATATTATTTTTAATTGCGTATTAGCGAGGTAAATTTGCTCATTAACAAGTAGTTAGAAAAAGAATCATCAGAATTTAAGCTTAATTAAATAACAAATAAGTGACTAAAGCAGACGTAATTTCAGAAATAGCGGAGAAAACGGGAATCCCAAAGGAAGATGTATCAGTTACTGTTGAAGCTTTTTTCAACATCGTAAAAGGATCCATGGCAGATGGTAGTAATATTTACGTGCGTGGATTTGGCAGTTTCGTAAATAAAAAACGAAAAAAGAAAATAGCCAGAAATATATCAAAAAATACCGCCATTGTCATTGACGAGCACTTTATCCCTAGCTTCAAACCGTCAAAGGTGTTCATTGACAAAATTAAAAGGAGCTCAAAAGTAAAAGAGCTCAATACTTAAAGACCTGCTTCCTTTTAATTATAACTTTGATCCTTGATCTTTGCATACTTTAAACCAGAGATATGCTTAAGAATAGGATCATTTTACTTGTAAGTGCAATTGTACTTGTGGCTATTATATTTAGCCTCCCTCGAGTTGTTGTTGACAACGACCCCAAAGAGATGGACGAGTCAGAAGCGGGAAGAAATCATGATGAAGCCCCTGACACCCATATAGAAACTCTTGACCCCTCAAGTGCCGAAAAGGCAAGTACTTTAAAGGAAAATTTACGGGTTGCAGAAAATGTAGAAAAAAGTATTATCTTTGCAGACTCTTTGGCCAAACTGTATCTAAGTGTTAATAAATACGACAGTGCGGCAAAGTTCATTGAAATTATTGCTGAAAAAGCGCCAAGTGAAACCAATTGGTATAGAGCAGGAAGTGCCTACTATGATGCCTATGGATTTGCTATGGACAATGTAAAGCAGGAGGAGCTAGGAAAGAAGGCTAGGTTTTATTTCGAAAAGGTTTTGGAAAAAGCACCCAAAAATCTTGATGTGAAAAACAAACTGGCCATGACTTACCTGACAACATCAAATCCTATGCAAGGAATAATGATGTTACGGGAAATTCTAGAAAGTGATCCAAATAATGAGCAGGCTATGTTCAACTTGGGTATGCTCTCCATGCAATCTGGTCAGTATGACAAAGCCGTTGAGCGATTTAAAAAGCTCACAGAGTTGTACCCGAATAATACCCAAGCGCAATTTTTCCTTGGAGTTTCCTATAAAGAAACCGGCAATAATGAAAAGGCAAAAGAGCAATTTGAATTAGTAAAAAAATTAGATAGTGATCCGTCAGTGCAAGCAACTGCAGATTCTTATCTGAAAGAAATAGAGTAAATAAAATATTGTTAAACCTCCCGACATGTCGGGATTAAAAATTAAAAATTATGCCTTGCGGTAAAAAAAGAAAAAGACATAAGATTGCCACTCATAAGAGAAAGAAAAGACTTAGAAAGAACAGGCACAAGAAGAAATAATCTAATGCCCCTATAGTGATATAGGGGCATTCTATCACATCCATTTTTTAATTTAAACCAAATTATTTTGAGTAACGAATTAATAATTAATTCAACTCAAAACGGATGTCGCATAGCCCTTTTAAAAGATAAAAATCTTGTTGAATTCCATCATGAAGAAGATGGAAATAAATTTACTGTTGGAGATATATACCTTGGCACTGTACGAAAAGTTGTTCAGGGACTGAATGCTGCTTTCATTGACATAGGATATGAAAAAGACGCATTCCTGCACTATCTTGATCTTGGACCAAAATATAATACACTCCAGGACTATACCAAGAGAACGCTTAATAAAAACAACGCTTCCGGTAAATTAGATAAACTCAACATCAAACCTGATATTGACAAGCATGGAAAGATTACTGATGTACTTTCCAAAAATCAGCAATTGCTTGTTCAGGTTGTAAAAGAACCTATTTCAACAAAAGGGCCTCGACTTTCATGTGAGTTGTCAATTCCTGGCAGATACCTGGTACTGGTTCCATTCTCGAACGCAGTAAACGTATCTAAAAAAATTACGAGTAATGAAGAGCGTAAAAGACTACTTCGACTAGTATCCTCTATTAAGCCTCAAAACTTTGGGGTGATCATTCGAACTGTAGCTGAAGGCAAAGAGGTAAAAGAACTTGATGCCGATCTTAGAAATGTAGTTAGTATTTGGCATCAGGGAATGGAAACCCTCAAGTCTGCCAAACCCAAAGACCGCGTGATCGGTGAAATGGGAAAAGCATCTACTATTCTTAGAGATGTTCTCAATGAATCCTTTGATAATATTCATATTGATGATCAGACAATCTATGATGAGGTGAAAACCTACATTCATAAAATTGCCCCTGAAAAGGAAAAGATCGTAAAACTCTTTAATGGCAAAGCCAAAATATTTGAAATTTTTGGTGTCGAAAAACAGATAAAAACTGCTTTTGGACAGTCTGTGAGTATTAAAGGAGGTGGGTATCTAATCATTGAACACACTGAAGCGTTACACGTAATTGACGTTAACAGCGGTAACAAATCCAACAAGGAAGATGGACAGGAGGCTACGGCACTTTCTGTAAATATAGAGGCTGCTAAGGAAATTGCTCGTCAGTTAAGACTTCGTGACATGGGTGGAATTATTGTGGTCGACTTCATTGATATGAAGAAAATGGATCACAGAAAGCTGATCTATAAAGTGATGAAGGATGAGATGGCACCTGACCGATCAAAATTTACGGTATTGCCTTTGTCAAAATTCGGGTTGATGCAGATTACTCGTCAGCGAGTAAGACCTGAGATGAACATCACAACTAAAGAGCTTTGTCCTACTTGTAATGGTACCGGCAAGATTAATGCTTCCATTGTGATTTCAGACCAGATCGATAGAAACGTAGATCATCTGATGACTACTCAGAACGAAAAAGATATAGTGGTGGTACTCCACCCGTTCATTTATGCTTACTATACAGCAGGTACCTTCTCAAGAAGAATGAAGTGGTATTTTAAGTACTTTAAATGGATTAAGTTAATCGAAGACTCCTCCATGGCTGTTACAGAATTTAGAATTCTGAATAAGTTTGGTGAAGAGATCGAACTTCAATAAAATAAAAAGCCTCGTAAAAATTTACGAGGCTTTTTTGTGTTACACACTTAATGTAGTTGTGTCTTGATAAAACTG
Organism: Fulvivirga sp.; assembly: GCA_048268855.1. Taxonomy (GTDB): domain Bacteria; phylum Bacteroidota; class Bacteroidia; order Cytophagales; family Cyclobacteriaceae; genus Fulvivirga. Next base: position 307,153 of record JBLWUR010000001.1, on the reverse strand, counting down.
TACTCGACCGGTGGATATATCGTGTGTACCTCCCACAATACCAATTTCGCCATTCTCAATCATTTCTTTTAAAACCGGACTACGCTCCATAATGGCTTTAGCAGCCCTTTTTACATTAATTACAGATACTTTCTCAACAAACTCACCATTTTCTGAGTTTCTATTTTCCTTGGTAGAAAGCTCATCATCTACAGCAGGTCTAATTTTAGTCAACAATGCTGTAAGATTACCCATTTCTACGTGGTCACATGCTCCTTTTACTGCACCGCATTTCGTGTGACCTAACACGACAATTATTTTGGAGCCAGCTACTTTACAGGCAAACTCCATACTCCCTAGAATATCCTCGTTGATAATATTTCCTGCGATTCTTACACTAAATATATCACCTAACCCTTGATCAAAGATTAACTCCGCAGAAGTTCGGCTATCAATACAACTAAGGATTACAGCAAATGGATGTTGACCATCTGAAGTTTCGTTCGCCTGTTGTAATAGATTGCGATTTATTTTAAGGTTTTTGACAAATCTCTCATTTCCATCTTTTAGTAGTTGCAGTGCAGATTGCGCTGTAATACTATCTTGCATTTCTTTGGTGAGTGTTTTCATAAATATTTTAAACTAGTTTTGGTTCGATAAAATTTATTTTTTCTACAGTTATATTTTTTGTCTTGGCATTACTTTCATAGTCCTTTATTAATTCCAAAACGTCATGTGCAATAGACTTAGAATTCGAACAGTCTATAATTACATTTGAATTGGCAGGGATATTTGACAATGCTTTTACTACACTGGCCTTATTAAAAAATGATACTTCTTCCGCCAAAACCAAGTGATGGATTTGCTTACCATTTTCGGTTGTGACAACATCTCTCATATGGTGAGAATTACGATAACTGTGAAGTAGGGCGTAAAATCCACCCATAACCATACCTGCAGCTATTCCTTTCAAAAGATCTGTAGCAATAATGGCAACAACGGTTACAACAAATGGAACAAATTGCTCACGCCCGAGCTTATACATCTTGATAAACAGTGCTGGTTTGGCGAGCTTATAACCTACCATCAGTAGAATAGCAGCCAAACTGGCTAGTGGAATCATATTCAAGACACTTGCTATTGTAAGGGCACTTAAGAGGAGAAAAACACCATGCAATATTGCTGACATCTTGGTCTTACCTCCAAAATTTATGTTTGCAGAACTTCTAACAATTACCTGAGTTATTGGTAAGCCACCGATTAAACCAGAAATGACGTTACCCAAACCCTGAGCTTTAAGCTCTCTGTTAGTAGGCGTAACTCTTTTATCGGGGTCTAATTTATCAGTGGCCTCCACGCATAGTAGCGTTTCCAAACTGGCAACTATGGCAATAACTACCGCTATTTTCCACACTTCAATATTTGTTAGTGCCGTAAAATCGGGTAACGTAAACTGGCTTAAAAAATCTCCTAGGTTTTGTGGTACGGGTATTTTTACAACCTGATCTACCGCTAGACTAAAATTTAATATGCCATTTTGGTAAAAATAGTTCATAATTATTCCTAGTAGAACGACTACAATAGGACCCTGTAACAATTGAAATATCTTATGTTTCTTTGTTAAAACTGCTTCCCAGAGAATTAAAATTGCTAGTGAAATTACGGAGATGATCAGTGCGCCAGGGGTTATGAAATCTAGTGCAGCTGATATCTCAGTGAACGTATTGCGCCCATCCAATTGCTCAAAGGAAAGTACTCCTTCATTCGCTTTGTCCCAACCTAGTGCATGGGGTATTTGTTTAAGAATGATTAAAAGGCCAATACCTGTCAGCATACCTTTGATCACGGAAGAAGGAAAAAAGTAGGCAATAAAACCAGCTTTAAAATATCCCAATAAAAGTTGGATAACCCCAGCTAATACAACTGCTGTTAAAAATGCGGCCCATGAGCCGCCCAAAGCCGAGATAGAGGTTAGCACTATCACAGCCAACCCTGCAGCTGGCCCACTCACTCCAAGAGGGGAGCCACTGGCAACGCCAACAACAATACCACCGACAATACCGGCTATAATACCTGCAAACAACGGAGCCCCAGAGGCAAGCGCAATGCCAAGACATAAGGGGACTGCAACAAAAAACACGACAATACTCGCTGGTAAATCGTGTTTTATTTCCTTAAATGCTTCACTAATATTCATTTTCATGTGATTAATACGGGACAAAGATAGGAATAGTTTCGTTTTTAATAGTACTACTATCAAATATAATTGTAAGCATATTTTTATTACATTTGCACAGCCTATTTTAAGTACCCATTGATAATCTAGAAAATGAAGCTACAGGTTGAAATTAAAATGAATGAAGCACTCTATGTGCGTAATCCAGTGCAGTCTAAATTGGGTAAAAAAATTATCCAACACGCGATTCAATTGATTCATAAGGAAGGATTCGAATCGTTTAATTTTAAAAAATTGGCGATTGATATTGGTTCTACTGAAGCTGGCATTTATCGGTACTTTGAAAATAAACATCGGCTTTTGATTTATATCACTGCGTGGTACTGGGGTTGGCTCGAGTTCCAAATAAGCTATCACACCAACAACATAGTTGATCCTGTAATAAGGTTAAAAAAAGTAATTACCCTTTTAGCTACAGCCATTGAAGATGATAAAAGTACTAATTATGTGAGCGAAAGTTTGTTGCATCAAATCATGATTGCTGAGGGGTCTAAAACATATCTAACCAAGCAGGTTGATGAGGACAACAAACATCATTTCTTCAAACCATATAAGGATCTTTGTGGTACAATTGGCGATATTATATTGGAATGTAAACCTAACTATAGTTATCCTAGATCACTTGCCAGTACAATTGTTGAAATGGCCCATTTTCAAACGTTCTTTATGAACAACTTGCCCTCACTAACAGATTTTGGCAAACACCCTGAAGAGAACAACATTGTCTTATTCCTCAATGACTTGGTGTTTTCGGCTTTAGATAGGAAAGGCGAGTAATAGAAACCTGAATTATCATTGAGCATAAATGCTTGATTGACTCTTGTGCTGCTCTTTTTGATAAGTGGTTATATAGAGTCCAATTTTTAATTTATATTCATCCTTCTATTAAAATGCTCGATCATGCGAACTATCAAATTAGGATTCCTTTTTACACTTTCAATTATTTTTCTATCTGCAAGTTCCATTACTTGGGCACAATCGAGCCAAAAAGAGTATGCGGCAGAAATAGCAAAAGGCCTTAAACTCCGAGGCATTGGCCCTGCTGTTATGGGTGGTAGAATAGCGGATATAGCAGTGAGTCCTCAAAATAGTAGTACCTGGTACGTAGCAGTGGGTTCGGGAGGCCTTTGGAAGACGATCAATAGTGGGATTACCTGGACACCCGTTTTTGATCAACAACCTTCATATTCCATTGGTACAGTTACTTTGGATCCAAAAAACACGGAAGTGGTATGGGTTGGTACTGGTGAGAATGTAAGTGGCCGTCATGTCGGTTGGGGAGACGGGGTGTATAAAAGCATGGATGGAGGAGCCACTTGGAAGCAAATGGGGCTTAAGAGATCAGAGCATATAGGAAAAATATTGATTGACCCACGTAATACAAATGTGGTTTATGTAGCAGCAGAAGGGCCGTTATGGTCTTCCGGTGGTGAGCGTGGTTTGTACAAAACCTCGGATGGTGGCAGTACCTGGCAGCTAATTCTGAACATTGATGAAAATACAGGGGTGACGGATATAGAATTTGATCCATCCAATCCGGAGGTGATTTATGCGGCAGCTTATCAACGAAGAAGAAAAACTTGGGCTTTATTGGCTGGTGGGCCAAAATCAGGAATCTATAAGTCAACAGATAGTGGCCAGAACTGGAAGAAAGTGGCCACAGGATTGCCAAGTGGTGATGTCGGAAAAATTGGACTGGCTGTTACTCCAGCCAATCCACAGTTGGTATATGCTACGATTGAGTCAGATGATAAAAATAAAGGCTTTTACAAATCGACTGACAAAGGAGAAAGCTGGGAAAAGCGTAATAGCTATGTCTCTGGAGGTACAGGCCCACATTATTATCAGGAGATAGAAGCGTCCCCCACTAATCCCGATCTAATTTATCAGATGGATGTCTTTATACATGTGACGCGAGATGGGGGCAAGACTTTTGACTATCTGGGTACTGGTCGCGAGAAGCACAGTGATAACCATGCGATGTGGATTGATCCTACTAACGGTCTGCATTTGATAGCGGGTACCGATGGTGGTTTATATGAAACATTCGATGAAGGCACAACCTGGCGTCATTTTCCTAATCTTCCTATTTCTCAATTTTATAAACTGGCACTGGATAACACTGAGCCTTTTTATAATGTGGTGGTTGGTGCACAGGACTTGGGTACATTGATTGGCCCCTCCAGAACGATGAATACGGAAGGCGTTAGAAATCAGGATTGGTACATTCCTCTTGGGGCGGATGGCTATGATGCTGCTTTTGATCCTGTAGATCCTAATATCGTTTACATGGAAATTCAACAGGGGCTGTTACATCGACATGACAGAACTACCAATGAAGTATTGAATATTCAGCCACAGCCTGGACCTAACGATCCTCCTGAACGATGGAATTGGGATAGCCCAATACTTGTCAGTCCTCATGATCATAAAACATTGTATTTTGGCTCACAACGCGTTTGGAAAAGTACGGATAGAGGTAATTCATGGACGCCTATCAGTGGTGATCTAACCACCAATACGAGTAGATATGCATTGAAAATGATAGACCGTGTTGAAAGTATAGATGCACTTTATGACAATGGAGCCATGTCTAAGTTTGCTACACTCACTAGCATATCAGAATCGCCATTAAAAGCCGGACTTATCTACACAGGTTCAGATGATGGCCTTATTCAAGTGAGTGAAGATGGCGGTCAGAATTGGAGACGAAGCAGTCTCCCAAAAGTACCTGCACTCACATTCATCAATGATATTGAAGCGTCATCGCTTAATGAGAACACCGTTTTTGCTGTAGCAGATGGTCATCAATTAGGTGATTATGCTACTTATTTATTTATGAGTACTGATCGAGGTAAATCATGGCAATCCATAGCTGGAGATCTCCCAGCCAATACGATTGTCTGGGTGATCAAACAAGATCATCAAGAGGAGAATCTCCTGTTTATTGGTACCGAATACGGCATTTACTTTTCTTTGAACAAAGGAGTTAATTGGACCAAACTAGATGCAGGAGTCCCTACCATTCCTTTCCGAGATTTAGAATTACACGCTCGAGATAATGATTTGGTGGGCGCCACTTTTGGACGAGGTGTTTATATTTTGGATGACTATTCTCCGTTGAGAGAAATAAGCAAATTAATGAAATCTAACGCCAGTGCGTTGTTTCCTGTAAGAGATGCGTGGTGGTATGTCCCAAGTGTTCCGATGCAAGCCAAAGAGATGCCTTCGCAAGGATCCACGAGCTTTGTAAGCGATAACCCTCCTTTCGGTGCGGTATTCACCTATTACCTTAAGGATTTACCAAAAACAGCTAAAGTACAACGAGAGGAATCGGAAAAAGCCCTGAACGTACAAAAGGCAAATATTCCATTTCCTGGTTGGGAAGCTCTGCGTACAGAATCCACAGAGGAAGAACCTGTTGTTATGCTACTGGTGAGAGATGCCAATAATGAGCCTGTTCGTTGGATAGAAGGTGCTTCTAAAAAAGGAGTTCATCGTGTGAATTGGGATTTGAGATTACCGCCACCTGATCCGATCAATTTGACTGTACCAGCATTTCAGCCACCATGGGCTGGCTCTCCACAGGGACCACTAGTAGCCCCAGGAAAATATAGTGCCGAGCTCTTTGTGTTGAATAATGGCAATTTACAATCGCAAGGTGCTAAACAAGAGTTTAATGTGAAAGCGGTACATAACCCAGGAGCCAATTACAATGCAGTGGCAGCTTTCCAAAAGAAAACCAGTGAGCTATCAAGAAGAGTATCTAGCGCTGGCAGACAATTAGGAGAAGCAAGTGAGAAACTACGTTATATCAAAGTAGCACTCACCAATACGTCAGCCGCTACGCCTGAACTATTCAATAAACTAAGTGAGCTAAATAAAACCTTAACCGATCTCCAGACTAAATTATATGGAGATGGTATTCGACAAGGGAAATACATGTCCACCTCACCTTCCATAAGGTCGAGAGTTGGGGAGGTCATTTATGGACATTGGGATACTACCGAGTTACCAACAGAAACTCAAAAGCGAGACATTGAGTTAGCACAAAGTGGCTTTGACCAATATCTTCAAGATGCCTCTACCTTTTTTAATGACTTGGCCGCTTATGAGATAGCCATCGAAAAAGCGGGAGCACCGTATACTCCAGGAAGGAAGATGGAATAGGTAGTTGTGCTGTTGGTGTTGTCACCAACAGAGATTATTACTCCTAGGATTAACAAACAAATTTGATCTCTTGGATATAAAATTCAAGTATAGGTACTTCTCTCCGGCTTGTTGGTGACAACACCAACAAGGGCTAAAAGCCTGCCCACGCTAGGTATTCTGGTTGGTCTACGCGCTGTGCTTCAGCGAAGCAAACAAGAACGTACAAACTGTATAAAATCTCTTGACCGATAAATTACAATTCTTTCTTATTTGTTAGCGATTGGCTTTATTCTACAGGGAATGTTTTTTCTAAAAAGTCAAATACCAGATCGAAATGTTTTGCTGGCTCTGTGTGACCTCCCTCCACTACAATATGATCAAAATAATTTTTAAACCCTTTGCTTTTTAAACGTTCAACTATTTTGTTTGACATTTCTCTGGAAGGCCAAGATTCATCATTAGTAGGTGACAATAAAAGGATGGAACCGTTAATTCTTTCAACAGGTATTAGTGCTCTTCTTTCAGCATCTCTGTCTACCAGAATAAGCCTATATGCTTCTAGATGATCTCCAGAAATCATTGCTGGAACAGCTGAATATGGCGTAGGAGCAAAGGCTACTTCTTTATCATTCAAAGTCCAAGATGAAGTATTACTCATCATTGTTAATCCAGCGAAACTAACATGACTCGCTGACATGGCCACTACGGCATCAATGTCATTGAAATAACTAGCAAGATTTAATACCAATTCACCGCCTTTTGAGCCCCCAATTATAGCTATTCTTTGTGCGTTTATCTTTGGGTTTTTCGAGATTTCAATAATCGCATCGTGTATCGCGTTCAATGAAATACGGTCTAAACTTTGTGGGGTTTCTTTCGTGCCAAAATAGCCAATCGCCAGAAAAGCATACCCTTTTGCCAGAAATTTATCGCGAGTGGGCTTCCAGAAATCACTATCCCATGCGTTTCCTCCTTCTGACCCACCAAAACCTACGATTAATGGTTGATTTTCAGACTCTCCTAAATATAATCTTGTTTGAACCTTACCATAATTTTCAGAAAGCGCAGGTGTGTACGTTTCTAAAAATATAAAAAGTGCGACTATTAAAATAAGGACAACACCGAGTGATTTTTTTAACATAAATATATCTTTTTGATAAAGTGTAAAGATATCTATTGCTCGGAGTTTAAAAATTGACCTAAGTCAAATAATCACTTTTGTTTTCTAATTCTACTTAACGTTTCAGGTGAAATGCCCAAATAGGACGCTACCATTCCTAATGGAATACGATGATAGATGGGGTGATAAGTCTGACAAAAGTGATCGTATTTTTCTTTAGCAGTGGTAAACCGAATAGACGTTATTCGTTCCATCATATGACCAAAAAAGGTCCCCATCGATAATCGAGAGTAACGTTCCATTTCTGGGAAATTATCAAAGAGATAAACAAGATCATTTACATTAATACAATAGGCTTCGGTGTCTTCAATAGCATCAATGTAATAGATGTCTTTTTTTCTTTGCATGAAACTTCTTGGCGAGTTCACCCATTCATCGGTTCCACAAAAATATTCACTGATTTCTTTTCCTTCTTTCAAAAAATAAGTCCGTAGGATGCCTTCCGTAATGAAATAACTTTCTGTGCATATCTTATCAGCATTTAAAACCAATTCACCTTTTTTGAAAACCTCTTTGTTTAATCGTTTCTCGAGTTCGGATTTTAGTTCTTCTGAAAGAGTAATATACTCCTCAAAATGTTTGAATATATTTTCTGTTGATTCGATAGTTTTCATGTTTTAAGATAACGCCCTAATAGAACGCTGTGCCTATTCAGTTCTTAATAGTATTGAAAGTAGTGATTTCTGTGTTTCCTGACAAGTTGTACAAACCTGGCAAGCATTTTCTGACACTTTTTGAGCGATTGCAAAAAGTGTCAGAAATAAGCAAGTGACTTAGTCATTTATACCACTAGCCTTATCCAGCTAATGACATTAATTTGTTGGTGACAGCACTTCTACCCTTCATTTTTTGAGGCCAAAAAACGAAGCAAAAAAGCCTTGAAAAAATACCGCGCTACTTCCAACCCTCAAATATCCAACCCCGCTGCTCCGTCACACACCGCCACGCCATTTTTTCTCCTCACCCTCCTAGATGAATGTACGTTTTCAAAAATATCCTCTCATTGACTGGATATTGAAATTTTCAATTACAGGAGGTTGTGCAATGGCTACCCGCATTACCAGCTAGTCATTTTTAGAGTCATTGCCAATCGATTTATATGTGAGTCCAAAATCCGAAGATTTTCGAGGGTTCTGTTTTTGTTTTGCCATCTTATTATCAGAAAAATTAGCGTTACTGGCAAAAACAGGGCAAATAAAATTATCAGAATGTAAGGGGCAAGTGCGCCAAGATATCCTACTGTAAGTAATTCACTTTGATTTTGATTAAATATCGATGGTTTGATAAGTTCTGGTTGTTGATTAAGTTCAGTAATAAGTTCTAAGTTATTGCCATAATTTTCAGCAAGAAATGAATTCATTTCATCCACTTGCTTTAGCAATTCGTCATAAGAGCCTTCTAGACGATTGTTCACAAGTTCACGAATTTTGAGTTGTGTATTTTCTAGGTATGATAATGTTCGATTTAATTGCATCATGCAATAATACTTGCGGGTAGTAATTTAATATAGCGCACAATGCACTATATTTCATTCATATCTTTAACAGTGAACTCAATTCCCCACCATAAACACAGCATTGCTAAATAACAACTTGCCGTTTTCCCAAAAGCCTCGGAATAAGGGGTTGTCTACCATATAAACTATGCTGCCTCTTCCATTCGACTCTACGCCAAACACAAGGCTGTTTTCCAGGTTATCAGTAGCTTGAGTGCCCGCAAAACCACTAACGGCTTTGGCATCTCCTTTTATTACCCCTACATTATTACCCTCCTCAAGAAAGGCAAACCGCAGGGTGCTCGTCTTCAATGAAAAGTATTCGGAATTGTAACCATAAGCCAATGGATTTGTATTATCTAGTCGGATTTTAAAAACTGCACCAAATATGGAAGAGCTTAAACCATCCCGTTCCTGACTTTCATAGCTTTTCAAAATTTCTTCAACAGAAGGTTCTTTTTCCATCCCCTTCTTTTCGTTCTCATCAAAATACTCTTTGAGGGCATAGTCTTTCTGTTCCTTAAAGGCATTGAGACCGTAACCAATCACAATGAGCTTACCACCGTCCCTCACCCAGTCATTAACTTTGGATAGTATTCCCTCATTGAATAAGCTATAATATCCATTGGGCACGATTAAGACTGTGTATTCTTTCAAATTTACTCGGGCAAAATAATCTGTACCAATGGAAGTAATTGGGTAGTCAATCTGCTGTTCAAAGAAATGCCAAATTTGGCCATAATTCAATGATGAGGTTTGGTCACCAGTCAAGACGGCCACTTTAGGAGCTGCCAGACGTGCTACTGAAGAAGAGCCCAAATCAACCCCACTGTCGGCAAAGCCCGTTGAAACTGCAATAGGATTTCTGCCAAACTGTTTAGAAGCAGCAGCCACTACTGCATCAAGGCCTCCCTTTACATGTTCGTTATTGCGCTGTGTAATAATGAGTGATCCCCTTCCGTATTTAGTACCTTCTATTGTTAGCTCCTTATTAGCCACCCGCACATTTACCCCATTTTTCAATAAATAGGAAAGCCATTTTACATCTTCAATGCTGTTGTATTTTGAGATATAGGCATACGGGTTTTTAATTTCCGAATTGGTTTTGCTTATTACCGATTCAAAAGGGTTTTCTGTATTAATTTTTTCCGTTACCGCATAGGCATCTAAGCCATAAGCATAGGGCAACGCCCACGCAGTGATGTCATAAGTTAAGGTATCTGATAATTTAGTCACTGGTTCAAATAAAGCAGTGATTAGCCGTGAAGTAGGTTGATAAACATTGATTATCAGATCGTTAGGCGTAATGGTAAATGAAGTCTGGCTATTGGTAATATAGCCAAACCCCTTAGCACTTCGGGAAGATTTTACTGTGCCATAATTAATCATTTGTTTGTCTAGAAATTCGGTAAGCCACTTTATCTTATCGACATTGGTGTTTTTAACCACATACGTTTTATAGCTGGCGTCTGGCCGCTTCACATTATCATCAAAGTATTTGATGAACTCACTATCCAATTTTGCTGCATTTTTCGATGCCATTTCAATGGTAGACATGCCAGTGGTAAAGTGATGCGCTATACGATCTGTAAGGGCAAGAGTGTCACCATATTCGGTTATGACTCCTAGGCCAGCATAGCCATGTCCTGCTTGCTCATAGGTCATGCCAATGGCACCATTGTAAGTGGGGTAGGTATCGCCATAACTAGGGTATAATAAATCGAAACTCTCTTTGGTAAAATATAGCCAGCCATTTTTATCAAAATACTTAGCATGGTTTTTACCAATTGCGGTTTGAAATTCCCTTTGCCATGATGTCACGATCTCATGAAACGGCTCAGCCGCTGGAGCAAAATAATAGGGATTGTTGATGAATTGCTCATGGAAATCGACATGAATTTGAGGCATCCATTGATGATATATTTTCGATCTGTTTATTGATTCTATTTGTGTTTGCCATGCCCAGTCCCGGTTCAGATCAAATAAATAGTGATTTGGCCTTCCTCCTGGCCAAGGCTCATGATGCTCTATGTCATCTCCGTTGGGGTTGTAATCTTTGTTGCCATACTGGTTATAAAAATTGGCGTAACGGTCACGGCCATCTGGGTTGATGCAAGGGTCAATGATTACCACCGTGTTTTTTAACCACTCTTTACTTTCTTTATTATTTGGGTCCACCAGCGCAAATAATGTTTTCATTGCCGCTTCTGTAGACGAAGCTTCATTGCCATGAATATTATAGCTTAACCAAACTATGGCAACACCATCATCTGACGGTTGCCCTGCTAGCATTTGTGCTCTTTTTAAGTTATTCGTCCTTATTTCATCAACTTTAACCATGTTTTCTGGCGAACTTAATATGGCCACCATCAGCGGTCGATGCTCATAGGTTTCTCCGTATTGCTCTAGTTTCACGTTAGCTGCATTGGCTGCTACATACTTAAAATAATCAACTACTTGATGATGGTGTGAAAATCGCTCACCTAATTGATATCCTAAAAATTGAGCTGGACTTTGTATGGTCTGGCTAAAGGCCGATGAGCCTATAAATAGCAAGGCAACTAATAACTTTTTCATATAAATTATGCGTGATGAGAAGCAATGAAGATAGTAAATATGATATTCAAAATCTGAACTGTTAGTCGTTTAAGGTCCCGATTTTTGATAAAAGGCCGTTAATCTGTTTCAAATGGTGTTGATGGTGGGCATAAATGAAACTCATGGTTTGAAACATGTTTATATACCCTACCCGTGGGTGTTTAAATATTTTAAGGTGTAGGTGTTTGTCTTGCTGTTTATTCAATAACTCTTCTAACCCATTTCGGTTTAGTTCCCAATCGTTGGCAAGCTGTTTCATATTTATTGAATCGGGCATTGCGTCCACTACCACTTTGGGCGCCTTAAATTTCAATGGGAGTTTTAATAGTAAGTGCAGTAGTGAGTTTCTCCATGCTTCTTTAACTCCCGTCTTCTCAAGATTATCCGCATCTTGCGACTTCTTTGAAATATATTCCACAATTCGTTGTTCTACCAAATAAAGGTGGAACATTACCTGCCCAAGTGACCATTGGTCGGGCTCTGGTTTGAAATTAATTTCTTGATCACTTAATTTACTAAGTTGATCTAAAAGATTGGTTTTCAGTTCTTCCAGCTTATTGAACTGTAATTTTATTTTTGAATTCATAAAAAACGGTTGAAAAAGGAGGGTTTAATTATTTTGTTCCACGATTCTATGATAAATTTAACCAAATGCAAAAGGTTATGGGTCAATCAGTATCATTAGTTTTATCTAGTGGCGGAGCGCGTGGTGTTGCCCATATTGGCGTGATCGAGGGCCTTTTAGAGGCGGGTTATGACATTAAGGCAATTTCAGGAAGCTCTATGGGAGCGGTTATTGGTGGAGTGTATGCTGCTGGAAAATTGCCTGAATTCAAAGAATGGATTAGTAATCTTGATAAAATTGACGTTTTTAAGCTCATGGACTTTACATTCAGTACACACGGGTTTGTACGGGGTGACAAGGTATTTAATGAAATGAAAAAGTTCGTTTCTGACTGCGACATTGAAGAATTGAATATCCCATTGTCCATAATAGCAACTGACATTACCAATAAAAAGGAAATAGTTTTTAAGTCCGGCAAATTATTTACGGCACTGAGGGCTTCTGCCGCAATACCCTCCGTTCTAAAACCAAGTTTTATCAATGGTATTGAGCTGGTTGATGGGGGTGTTTGTAACCCAATACCAATTGCCCATGTAGAGCGAAACTCCAACGACATACTTGTAGTGTCAGATGTAAATGCCAATGTTCCCAATACCATGAAAAAACAAGAGCCAAAACAGCTAAATAAGTTTACAGGGTTGCTTGAAAAATGGAATAGCTTCTTTCCTAGTGAGCAAAAAACAAGGCGGCTAAGTTACTTTGATTTAATTACCAGTTCGGTCGACTTGATGCAAGACCGGATTTCTGACCTTGTCATTGAAAGAAGTCGTCCTGATTTAGTAGTAAGGATATCGCGATACACTTCAGGCACATTTGAATTTTATAGATCTTCTGAGCTGATTGAATATGGAAAACAAGAATTTAAACTAGCCCTAGAAAATGCAGCAAAAAGAACTTAATGGATTGCTCGGCAATGTTGATATTTATCTTCTCGACCATATATTAAAAGGCCATTTCGATAATAAAATTCAGCTGCTAGATGCAGGATGTGGCGAGGGCCGCAACCTTAAATACTTTGTGGATAACGGATATGCCGTACATGGCATAGATCTGAATCCAATGGCCATTAAAATGGCCAAAATGATGTACAAATCCGTTTCTGAGAATTTTGCTGTAGCAAATTTAACTGACCTGCCTTATCCTGAAACACAATTTGATGCTGTCATTTGCACCGCTGTTTTACACTTTGCCAAAGATCAGAAAGAGTTTGAAAAAATGTTGTCTGAGCTCGTCCGAGTATTAAAGGATGATGGGGTAATGTTTATCCGTATGGCTACGGATATTGGACTTGTAGAAAACAAAAACTCATTTCCTTATTTACTTCAAACAGACCACATTGAAACCACCTTTGCCAAACAAGGTCTTAAATTAACTGAACCTTGGAAATCGGTAGTGGTGGAAGGGAAACGGTCGATGGGAAGTTTTATGTTAAAAAAATAAGCTAAACATTATCTCTTCAGTAGCAAATATCCGGTTTTTTCTGGCATGCCTGAGGCAAATTTTAACTTGTAAAAATAAGTGCCTGAGGGTAACTCCTTCCCAGAGTTACTGACGCCATTGAAAACACGATCAGCGTTATTATAATTTTCAATACTGAATACTTCATCGCCCCAACGATTGAATATTGTAATTTTATTCAGCTTAGCTCCTTCTATGATATCGATGTATTGAAGGAAAAAAATGTCATTCAAGCCATCATTATTAGGTGAAATCGCATTGTAAACTACCACATCTCCGGCCACTTCAATACTTAATTCCTGTTGCACACAACTCATCAATAAATCACAAACTTCTAATGTCACATGATCGGTTCCTGAAAAGGAAACACCATTATAATCTAAAATAAGATCTGTATTTTCTATAATTGAAGAAGCTCCACTTGAAGGTGGACTAGTGATATTAAGCGTTGTAAAATCTATATTATTATCAGGATCTGAAATAATGGTCGTAAGATCGAGCCTAATAATTCCTCCAATAAATGTAGTTAATGGAGTGGCGTTTATTGTTGGTGGCTGATTGGTACTACAATCTTGGATAGTAATCACCAAAGGATCAGAAGGTAAACTTTCACAACCATTAGCATCAGTAATTACCAATGAATAACTATCCGCCACATTTACGGTTATTTCCTGAGTCACCTCACCATTAGACCATAAATAAGAGGTAGCTAATGGAGCGGTCAATACTATAGAATTTCCTTCGCAAATAGTTAAGCTACCAGAATTGGTAATGTTTGGTTTTGAGGGTGGGGTGTTTATAAATGCTGTTACCGGAGCACGTGTACTTTCGCAATTTCCATCACTTAGTGCAACATAATAAGTTGTCGAATTTGATAGAATAGGCGTTAAGAAAGAACTGTTTACTTCTCCTGAAAGTGGCGACCCACCTGTGGCTACATTATACCAACGGTAATTTCCATCCAAAGAACCGGAGGCCGTTAGGGTAATTGACTCACCTGCACAGCCTGTTGCCCCGGTGGTAGTTGGAGTAGATGGTAATGCATTGATACCTAACGTAATTGAATTAGTAAAAACGTCTGCAGCCGCATCACCAGAAATACGGCATTGATAAGCACCTGATCCAAAATCACCTACAGTATTAACAATCAACGTTGATGTGGTTGCCCCTGAATAACCACTTCCATCAACTACATCATTATAAACTGAGCCATCAAAAAGTTGCCATTGATAAGTGATATTAGTTGTGCCTGTAGCCGAAACTGTAACTATTGCATCTTCTTCCTCGCAAACAGTCAGATCTGACGGTTGAGTAGAAATGGTAATAGTAGCTGTAGGTGATGAGGGCTCACAGGAAACTAGTGCTTCCCAGCCAAATTCCTCCACATCACCATCGGAGATAAAAACAAATGTTAATTCTCCTCCAGCACCGGTTGCAGTAATATCCGAAGGTGAAATAGTCCCAAAAAGTGTGGCGACTAAAGGGAAAGTAGCATCAGGCCCATCATATACATATAACTTATCACAACAACTTTCTGTTGAAAAGGATAAAAAGGATATCTTGATTTTATCTGTACTTATCACGGGCAAAAAGGTCAATGTATAATTCTCATTCGAACCATAATCCAATAACCCACCTGAGTCTGTAAATTGAACTTCACAATCCTGAACAAGGATATCATCCATTAATACGAGAGTGGTTGTGACGATAAAGTCAGTATCACTTGTGGCTGTGTTTCCATCTACCGTCACTGTGATGGGCCCCGTAGTGCCCCCAAACGGCACAATGGCCGTAATACTTGTTGTTGCACTGGCGGTCACCTCTGCTTCAGCTCCATTGAACATTACAATGTTGTCATCAGATATGTCACGAAAATTTGTCCCTATTATCGTCACTGAAGTACCAATCGGGCCAGATGTTGGGTTGAAGGAGGTAATTGTGGGTAAAGGAGTTCCTTCAATGAGATTTTCGTATACAAGAAGGGTATTTGGCGCGGAAGCAATAATTATTTCTGGCTTACCATCTAAATTAATATCTCCAGTAGAAATTCCCCTAGGGTTGTTGACTGAAGTTGAAAATGGTACCCCAAATGAGGAGGCATCCATTGTTCCAGGTGTTGAATTGTTCTTCAAAATAAAAAACTGGTCGCTGGTTTCGCTGGTCACTAAAATTTCTGGTTTACCATCACCATCTAAATCACTAATATGTGCTACTGTGGCAGTAGCCCCAATCGCATAATCAACTCGGTTAAAGTCAATATTTCCAGGAGTACTTTGATTATGAAGTACAGTAATGAATTGGCTCGTGGTGGTATTTGAATAGTAAATTACCAAATCCATTTTACCATCAACATCCATATCACCTTCGTAAATTCTTCCAGGATTGTCGCCAACTGTAATCACAGGCAATGCGGTAAATTCCGTAGTAGAAATTCTGAATTCACCATTATTTCTCCACACCGTTACGTTATCCGTTCCGGGATTGGTGGCCACAAAATCCTTCCATCCATCATTGTCAAAATCTGCCGAAGCAGTTCCTCCTCCTGTTGCAGGTTTTGAATAATTAAAACTTGAACTTAAGGTCGGATAACTGCCTGTAACAAAAGGTCCTGGTTGAGGTGATCTGTTTTCTATTATGGCAATGTTGGTTCCATTCGCACCAAGCACATCGGTTTTTCCATCTAAATTAAAATCACCAAAGGAATGATTGCTTCCTGCTGATGCATTTGTGAGGGGAGCAAAATTAATTTTACCGATTGAACTGATATTTCTAAATGCTCCACTTACACTCATAATGTCTAACAAGCCATCTTCATCAAGATCAATGAGGATTGGATTTTGCGCTGAACTGGAAGTTGTATCATTCGCTACTAAGGATGCTGCGGTGATTGGTCCGCTTATATGTGTATTAAGAAATGAGTACGCTCGTTGAGTCTGACCCTCTGCAAGAACATCTGGTTTTCCATCGTTGTTTAAATCACCTACTGCAATATCATAATCGGCTGTAGTCAGTGTGAAGGAAGTTGGGGCAGAAAAATGAGTATTATCAAATAGAACGCCTGGCCCAAACGTAGGCACAAAAGGAAGATGATAACGTGAAGTAAGGTTATTACAGGTAACACTAACTAAGGAAATAGACGCACCTGAAGGAACTGATACCGTTAGTTCAGTTTCTGTAGCAGTTAGTACAGCAGCTTCCACTGTCCCGAAACGTACCGTATTTTCATTGGGTATTGTTGAAAAATTATTACCTGTTATTGTTACCGTGCTGCCAACGACTCCTTTTAAAGGTGATACAGTATTGAGTGAGATTACTGGGGCGGACACATTCCTATTCTCATAAAGCAGTATTCGAACTGGATTTGTATTGGTAATACCTACTACCAAATCTGGTTTTTGATTACCATTTAAATCCGCAGCAATAATGCCAGTAGGATAGGTGGAAATCCCTGAAGCCTCAAATACATGTGAACGAATAAAAGAAGATGCAGTAAAATTTCCACCATCATAGATATTTTCAAACACACCTATTTGGCGACTGTCAGAAGTAAGTATATCGGGTTTACCATCTCCGTTAATATCACCAATGGAAATAGCTCCATAGTTTAATAAATCTGCATTAAGAATGATTTCTGTATCAAAGTCAGTTGCAACCAGTGCTCCTCCACTGTTGGTGTTTAAACGAATGTGGACATCATCATTACTATACCCTTGTTTCCATGCAATATCGTTTTTCCCATCCAGATTAAAATCAGCAATGATAATAGAGCCGTTACTTGGTTGCACTATTGGGAAAGGCGTTCCCAATGAAATTGTTCCTGGCGTAGAATTGTTTTTTATAATTTGAAATTGATTACCAAACCCATGCTTCACAATGATTTCAGGAATTCCATCATTATCTAAATCACCCGTGCTAACTCCTGCTCCAGCATCCAATGTTGCTCCTCCAAAATAACTTACCGATGCTCCAAATTCTATGTTGCCAGGGCTACTGATGTTTTGTGCAATCCAAAAATCTGGACTTCCACTTCCACTTCCATGTTGTCCAATAAGGTCAAATTTGCCATCCCCATCTACATCTTCTAGTGCAGATAACGAACCAGAATATACAATTCCAGGCCATAACTCTATCGGTTCAAAAGAAAGATTGCCCGCTGTACTTGTATTGCGAAAGGTTGCGAATTGTGTAGGTGATGAAGTCGTTCTTTCTGTGGCAATATCCTGCTTCCCATCACCATCCAAATCTATAATTCGAAGGCCACTACCATTTCCCGCACCCGATAAGGTCATCTTGGGAGCAAAAGATGTAGTGGCTAATTCTCCACCTGTTCCAAGATTTCGGAAAATTGACACACTATTGATGGAAGACTCTGCGACTAAAATGTCATTCCATCCATCGCCATCGATATCAGCAACGGCTAAACCGCGAATATCATTACCAGCAGTTGCATCTAACGTGATATCAATTTTTGATTTGAAAGATGCTGGAATAATCCGACCCCCTCCATCGAAAGTTGGGTTGAATGGCTGCTTCGATTGAATGACTGCCCCGCTTGCTTTATTGATGATGGTGATCTTCCCATAAGTTGCCCCCAAGGGTACAGTTGATGAAATCGAAGTTGATGATGCGGATGAGATTGATGCTTCCATCGATCCAAAATATACTGCGTTGTCTGTACTAGTGGCACCAAAGTTTGACCCTGTTATGGTTATTGTAGAACCCGGGGTTCCGGAAAGTGTTGAAATGTTTGAAATTGTTAACGGTGTGGCCAGCACTCTTTGGCCTATTGAAACCTCATCAAGGCTTACCGTATTAGCGGTATTACTATAATTTCCGCGAATTCTAAATTCCGTTACATTCATTAGTGCAGCTTTGATTTGTGCGGCTGTAGCCAATGGGGAGTTACTCGCGGTTCCGGTTCGCCAGGGTGATGATGCATCAAGATTAATCGAATAAGTAGACCAATCAGGAGCTATTAAGGGTTTAGGTAAGTGATAGTAGATTCGATTGTTGCCACTAGCAATATATATGTCTTCACTATATAATTCATAATAATTTCCATTGTACTCATTGTTATCACCTACAACAGCTTGCTGTTGACTAAAGGATAATATTTGGCCATAAGATTGATAAGTTAGGTCTCCTAAAAACTTTGCTGGTGCGTACCAGAAGTATGCAGGATAATTATCAAACCCAAGTGTCCCTGAAATGAATCCATTTGGGTTTCCTCCTGTTGGTGTATGGACAATAGTTGCAGTAACATTATCGCCATCGTTCCGAAGGATCCACCCATCCTCATCTGCATCAAAGTCACTTGTGATTTGGGCTTGCATGCTAAAGTTCAAAAAAAAGCATACCGATATAATTGAAAAACTAAGAATAGACTTGACGCTCATGACCTCAAAAATTGCTGTTGTGTTCTTCATGATAGCTAAATACAGAAAGTGTAATGCCTAGGCTAATCTCATGCGTACTAAAATTAGTCCCTACTGATTTGGAGGACGGGGATTCAAAAATATAGCCTAGACGCAGTTTATTATTAATTGTTGCTTGCAACAATGCTCCATAAGTATTCAGGTTGCGGGTGAAAAATCCTGCAGTATATAGGCCATCAAGATTCACATTAAGTGCAAAATCAATATTAGCAGGGGCATCCACTACGCCACGAAATAATGTGGTAGGTTTTAATTCTACCCGATCTGAGAGTTGAAAAATATAAGCTCCCATCAGATAGTAATGACGATTGTAAAGCTCAAACTCCTGGCCTGCATTTTTGAAAGTTGTTGGCAATAGCCTTGGTACGGAAAAACCAACTAAATATCTGTCTCCTTTTAAAATTGCACCGGCTCCAAGATTTAGTCTGGAGCCACTTTCACCACTTGCAAAAGCAATGTCATCAGGATCAAAGATATTCAGATCCTCATAAGAAGTGCTGTAGCGTTGAAAGCCCGCCTGCATTCCAAAACTAAAAGAAGCACTCTTTAGATTAAGTTTATAAGCAAATGTTACATTGGATTCAGTATTGGAAATGTTACCTATTCGATCGTTCATTACAAGCAATCCCACACCAGCTATATTATTTAGGATGGAAGAATTACCGCTCACATAAAACGTCTCTGGATGACCTTCAAATCCCGTCCATTGTGTGCGGTAGCCAGCCATAGCACTAAAATTATTATTGATTCCCACATATGCAGGATTGATTAACTGCGGGTTAAAAAAATATTGCCCATAGAGAGGATCCTGTTGAGCAAACAGACCTGATGCTAATGAAAGCAACCCAAGAAAAAAGAAGATTTTCATCAATCAAATGTCAACAAAAAACTAGTACATGGGTATCACATGATGATGTGATGGAAGTAAGTTATAAATCAGGAGGGGCAAAAAAACATGTGCAAAAACTGGTGCCCAATCCATGGTTGGACTAATAAAATAAAGCCCCAATGCTACTTCCCTTAAAGGTTTATTTTTTAAATCAACCTTTCATTTATCGCCTTGCTTACTGCTTCTGTTTGTGAATGCACCTGGAGTTTCTCATAAATATTTTTAATATGTGTCCGTACGGTATCCAAACTGATAGCTAACGATGCGGCAATCATCTTATAACTTTGTCCATTGCTTAATTCAGCAAGTATCTCGTTTTCGCGGGCCGTTAAAGCATAATTATTCGCTGGTGCCATATTTTGCATGGAATTGACTACTAACCGAGCGATACTTGGTGACATAGGTGCACCACCGCTAAGTACTTCTTCAATCGCTTCAAAAAGTTTAGTAGAGATATACTTCTTTAATAAATATCCAGAAGCACCAGCTCGTAAAGCATCAAACACATGACTGTTATCTTCAAACACGGTAAGCATAATAATTGGGACAGTCGCATCTTGTTGTCGGATTTTCTTCACAGCTTCAATGCCGGTGATTCCAGGCATATCAATGTCCATTAATATAACATTTGGTGAAAAGTTTTTGAGTTTATTTTCTATCTCAGTGGCATTAGAATAAGCGGCTATTAATTCAAACCTATTGTCCAACGCAATCAGACTAACTAAACTATCACGAAGTAAGTCATTGTCTTCATATACGATAAGTCGAATGGCCATAGACTTTTATTTTATACAAATTTGGTCCACTTAATTATTGGTTTCAATACCCCAATCATGTGATATCAATTTCAAGTATAATACTTGTACCCTTTCCTAAGGTACTTAGGTACTCCAAGTTTCCCTGAATGTTCCTAGCTCTTGATTTCATGTTTGCCAAGCCGTTCCCGTGACACACTTCCTCCGGATCAAATCCAATACCATTATCTTTAATTGTAATATTTAGTTTCCCATTTTTACTTGAAATAGAAACGGCCACTTCACTTCCTCCACTGTACTTTGCCGTATTGTTTATAGCTTCTTTAAAAATCAAGAAAATATGTTTTCTTTTTTCGGCATCTAGTATTAAATCCAACGGTACATTCTGATTAAATTTGAAGCTAATATTTTTGGGTTCAAGTATTTCTGCAGCAAATTCAAGCATTTTCAAACTCAGTTGCTCAAGGGAATCATTTAAAGGATTAATCGACCATACGATATCACTCATCTTTTCCATCATTTTTGCAGAATGCTCATTGATTTTTCCTAAGTGGATCTTTTGATCTTCATAATGTTGATTAAGTGCGGTCTGACTCATGATATTAATACTGGATAAAGTAGATCCAATATCATCATGTAAATCCCGTGAAATTGTATTTCGTATTCGCTCCATTTCTGCCAATCTTTGAGTTTTACTAATCAACCTGTAACGGTTAACCAAAACCACAGCAATAATAATGACCAATATCAAAGTGATTACAGTACCTATCTGAATGGTCCTTTGGCGACTAAGCTCCACTTCATTTAGGTTTTGATCGGCCTTAAGGAGTTTAATCTCTGCCAGTTTCTTGTTGTTCTGGTATTTTGCCTCCACTTCTTCCAACTCAATTCTATTTTCAGCAATGATTAGACTGTCCTTCAAAACAGCATATTCTCGAAAGTATTTAAGTGACTGATGGTATTCCCCTTTATCTTCATTAATGGAGGATAGTATATTTAAGGCATCTAGCACAGAATAATAATCTTTGATTGCCAGTGCCTTTAATCGTGATGAGTCTATATAGTTTATGGCCTTTCCATAATCTTTAAGTTCGTAATAGGAATACCCCAGACAAGAATAGGCAAAAATGGTAAGTGATGCATTTTTTATGCTTTTTGCAATAGTTAGTACTTCATAGTATTTCTTTCTTGCCTGTTGAAAATTACCTTGGTCGTAATAGATGTTACCAATACTGTTTAATGTTTCGGCCATACTTCTTTTTTCGCCAATCCGCTTATATACAGCCAGTGCCTTATTATATTCCCCCAAGGCTTCATCTAATTTCTTTTGTTTTCTAAAAATTCGCCCCATCAACTGTGAGGCATACCCAATTCCCTGATCATACTTGCCTATAATGGCTAACTTTTGAGCCTCATGTGTATAATACAGTGCCTTGTCTAGATTACCAAGTTCAGATTGTATGTTTCCAATATTTGCAAGTGCTGTACATGCTCCTACAGGATTATGAACCAGACTATCTTGCAATTTTGCTGCTATTATAAATTCCTTTAGTGCCCCTACTTTGTTGTTTTCGTCAAGTAAGAGATTACCCAAGTCAATATGGGCTTCTGCTAATCCAGTATAATCCTGTGCCAAATCAGAAATAAATAAGGCTTTGTCTAAATTTAGTCTAGCTGAATCAAGTTTTCTTTGGCGGAGGAAATTGAGGCCAAGCCCTCTGTATGCACTTGACATGAGCACAGAATCATCCTCTACTTTTGCCAATTGAAGGGCATGTCTGTGAAAATAAAGGGAAGAGTCATAGTTACCATCGGCTAAATAAAGAACCCCCAATTCATTATTTATGGCAATCATACTTTTAGTGTCTTTGATACTCAGAGAAAGTTGAATTGCCTTTTTGTAATAATAGAACGCTTTTTTGAATTCATTTTTTGAGGCTTGTTCACCAAGCCATATTAGGGCCTTTATTTCAGTAGAATCTTTGGTGTGCCTGTTGAGAATTTGGATTACACTGTCTGTAGAGTTTTGCGCAATCAATAATCCCCGGATAAGAATAAAGAAAAAGGCAATGACAAATTTTCTCATCCGGTTAAGCATTTGAGATTAATTTACATATAATTTCAACATAAAATTATTTTAAAAGGATATTTTAAAAGGATGGTTGGGCTAAATAAAATAACAATTGACGTGTAATTGATCCTGAAAATCAATGGCCGTGTAAAGTAACCGCTTTATGGGAAGCTTTATGTTGCAGAAAAGTACTGTTATATAAACTGAGAAAGAATTTTGCCTCTTTACAAATATGATTTTTGTTTTATATTTATATAATGGCAACATTCACTAGCAACCTTTCCAATAACTTACTCAAACAATTGGCTGATATAGCCAAGGCTATGTCCGTTCCCAAACATATATTGATATAGAATGCCCTGAAGTTATACCTCGAACAATTGGAAAAAGAGGAATATATCAAATCATATCAACGAGCTTCAAAAGATGAAGACATCTTGAAAATAGCAGATGAAGGTCTGGAACACTACTTCTAATTTTGTAGGCCAATTTTAAACTAAAAACCTGATCTTTTTAGCAGCCACACTAATGGTAGCAGGGGTGGTACCGATAAACTCACCATCTGCCTCTATGCCACACGACTCTTCTGAAGATAATTCAAGTTTATTTGCCGTTTTGTATTGTAATAGAGGATGGTCTACTCGAATCCCCTTCTTAACTGTTTTCACATTTTTAATATAATCCCAAATGGTAATATCTCCTGAGATTAATATCGCCAATTGTCCATCAGCAAGATTGGCGTCTGGTGCTATACACAAACCATGACCAAAAAATTTACCATTGCCCATCACCAGTGAATTTACCTTACCAGTAAACTCCCAGTCAGCAGTAGAACAACTAATACTTTGATTTTTATAAGATAGAAAGGTTCTTAAAATAGCACTGAAGAAAGTAAAGCTAGACCCTAATAATTTTTTAGATTTATTTACTCTTTGAACTATTGAAGCACCAATACCCACATCAGCTATATTGATAAAATACTTTTTACTCTTTTCAAGTTGGATCACGCCAACATCTACTTTTTTAACCCTTTCTTTGCTTACTGCCTCAAACAGGTCAACCATATTTCTAGGTGAGTCAATAGATTTGGCAAAATCGTTGGCTGAACCATAAGGCAAAAGTCCGATTATAATATCTTCATTGTAATTTTCTTCTTGCATAAAGCCATTTATTACTTCATTCAACGTGCCGTCACCCCCAACTGCAATAAGATGGGTATATCCCTCCTTAATAAATGTGCTGGTCAACGTAATAGCATGACCGTGTAGTAAAGTTTCGGCTACTGCAAATTCAATGTTTCTTAGCGCTTTCTTAGCATGATCCAGCTCCTGATAAAATTTCTTCTTTCGGGAGATACGGCTATTTAATATAAAACCAACTTTGAACATTTTAAATCTTTATAAAGTCAATACTTGTCAGAAGAAGGACAATCATTTTACGATTATAATTGTTATTTGTTCGTAAAAGAAAATAAACACTATGAAAGCAATTTGGAACGGAATGACTTTGGCAGAAAGCAATGATACTATTGTAATTGAAGGAAATCATTATTTCCCAGAAAACTCAATTAAAAAGGAGTTTTTTAAGTCCTCTGATACCCACACCATCTGCCCTTGGAAGGGCACAGCATCATATTTTACCCTTGATGTAGATGGAAAAACCAACACAGATGCTGCTTGGTATTACCCAGAAACAAGCGAGTTGGCAACTCAAATTAAAGGTTATGTGGCTTTTTGGAAAGGCGTGGAAGTAGTAAAGTGATATTTAAATGATATTATCCAATTATATTTATCAGCTCAAATATGTAGCTGTCATAATTTTCAAAACGATGTGTTCCATTTAGCAAGTCATCCCAGAGGGATCTTAGCCATAATATGTTTTTGGTAAAGATTTCTCCACTGCGTTGCGAAATGACCCAATTAATTAAGATTTACATTACAGAACGTTTGACACCTATCAATCTTATTTGCAATATTCTTTAATAGACTCTTTCGCTTCTTCCGAACCTAGTTCAAGAGCAGTATTCAAATCAAGGCACCCGTCATAATTATCACCCATGCTAATTTTGACCAGTCCACGTTGATGGAATGTTTCCGGATCGTTAGGATATAGCTCGATGGAGTAAGAATAATCTTTTACTGCCCCTTTGTAATCTTCTTTTGCTGTTTTGGCTAAGGCTCGATTATCAAAATAAACCGGATCGTTTGGGTTTAGCTCAATAGCAGTATTATAATCTTCAATGGCAGCATCATAATTTTCAAGAATATAATACACCACTCCTCTTAAATTATAAGTATCTGAGTCTTCAGAATACAATTCGATTGACTTGGAATAATCGGCTAGGGCCCCTTCATAATCTTCTAAAGCAGTCTTTGCCAATGCCCTATTCTCATAAGTTACTGGGTCATTTTCATCTAAGGAAATAGCTTTGTCATAATCAGCGATGGCCTCCTTGACCTGGCCTATGTTGTATTTGGATACTCCCCTGAAATTAAAAACCTCCGCTTCATTTGGATCAAGAGCAATCGCTTTGTTATAATCATCTATCGCACTGATATACTCCTCCAATTCAGCCTTTACCACGGCTCTGTTGAAATATTTATCGGCATCTTTTGGGTCTAGATCGATAGCTTTTGAAAAGTCAAAATAGGACCCTTCTAAATCCTCAATATTATATTTTGCAAAACCTCTGTTATTATAGGCCTCAGCATTTTTATCATCAAATTTTATGGCTTTATCAAAATCCTCAATGGCCCCATAATCATCTCCAAGATTAAATTTGGCCTCACCACGGTTGTTCAACGCTTCTGAAGAAGTCGAGTCCATATCAAGAGCAAAATTGTAATCTCCTATTGCACCATAAAAATCCCCTAAAATGTTCTTAACATATCCTCTTTTAATAAAGGCTTCCTTATTTTTAGGTTCTTGACTAATGAGCGTATTTAAATTATTGATTGCTTCCTTATAATTTGTCTTTTCAATATTAGATTCTGCAGTTTGCAATAAGGTTGTTCCGCCTTGTGCCGTGGAAACAAATGGAGTCAATAAGAAAACGATAAGTAAGATTCTCATAATGCTTTTACATTTAAGGGTCGAGGTTGCGACTTTTGTCAAATATAGTGATGAACATTCGTATTATTAATAAACCTTCACAGTAATAAGGCCGTAACAATGATCTATAAATTAAAGATTTAACGAATGAAGAACCCAATACTATTTATATCGATCCTTTTTTTTATTACCATTCAATGTAATGCGCAGGAACAACCCACTCAAAGTAAGGTCATGGATTGGGAAAAATACGATCCGCCTTCAACTCTCATTGTTCCTGAACATGAAGTAAAAAGCGCCAAATTTCCTTTCATTGATGTTCATAATCATCAATTTTCTATGCCTACACAAGACCTGAATGAACTTACGACAGATATGGACAAATTGAACATGGCCGTAATGGTCAACTTGAGTGGCAGAGGTCGAGGATCAGAAAAACACCTGCGAGGTTCAATTGAAAATGTGAACAATACAGCTCCAAATAGATTTATTGTATTCACCAACATTGACATCAGCGATATAAACAAAAAAGACTGGACAAAAAATACAGTTGAGCAAATAGAGAATGATGTGAAATTAGGAGCCAATGGACTCAAAATATATAAAAGTCAGACAATGGCGGTGATAGATGGAGAAAGGATTTCCATCAATGATCCCCGTATTGATCCAGTTTGGGCTAAGTGCGGTGAACTAGGGATTCCTGTTTTGATCCATGCAGCAGATCCTAAACCTTTTTGGGACACTCATGACGAGAGTAACGAACGTTGGCTCGAACTTAAGGTTAGACCCAATAGAAAAAGAGAAGACAATGATCCTGCTCCATGGCAAACTATAATAGATGAGCAGCATGACGTTTTCAAAAAACACCCTGAAACAAAATTTATCAATGCCCATTTAGGATGGTATGGCAATGACTTAGCTACTCTCGCTCACCTTATGGACATTTACCCCAACATGTATACTGAAATTGGAGCAGTGATTGCAGAATTGGGTAGACAACCAACAGCGGCAAATACGTTTATCACAAAATATCAGGACAGGGTAATGTTTGGTAAAGACTCTTGGAATCCGGAGGAATACTATACTTATTTCAGGGTACTGGAAACGGCAGATGAATATTTCCCTTATTATAAACGCTACCATGCCTTTTGGAAAATGTATGGCCTAAACTTGAGTGATGAAGTATTGAAGAAGTTATACTACAAAAATGCATTGAACGTTATCCCAAATATCGATAGGAGCCTTTTTCCCGATTGATAAAATGCTTTAAAATTACACCCTCAATACTAATTCAGTCACTCGCCTATCTATGAAATATCTTTTACTATTGGCCCTTCCTATAATTTTCTTTTCCTGTACCAGGCCCGAAGAAATGCCCGTTTTTAAAGGTGTAGGTGATATAAAAGTAGATAAAGTTTCAGGCACTCAAGCTTTCCTCAATGGAAATGCATACTTCTATAATCCCAATAAAGTAGGAATGACCCTAAAAAAGGTGGACATTGAAGTAACGCTGGAAGACAAGAAAATCGGGAAGATAAACCATAGTGTTCGAACCAAGGTAGGTGCATTATCCGAATTTAAAGTACCTGTTGATGCCACATTTAATATTGGAGAGGTTGGCGTGATCAAAAGTATACTTAATGTACTGCAGGGCCGAAAAATGAAGGCGCGTTATCAGGGATATATCAAATTATCCTATCGTGGCTTACCCATAAAAGTGAAAGTTGATTACGAAGATGAAATCAGATTAAGGTACTAACTAAATAAGGTCAGTAGTTAAGATAAAACTCCACTCTTCGATTTCGTGCCCGCCCTTCTGAAGTCTGATTGTCACTTATTGGAGTGGTTTCCCCACGATATTCGATTACTATTAAATTCTTAGGGACGCCCAATTCCACCAGCATATCTGCCACTGACTGCGACCGATTCTTAGACAAACCCTGATTATATTCTAAACTTCCCCAATCATCCGTATGGCCAATAACCTCAATGGAGGCTTTACTGGTAGTCTTCCATTGATTATAAATTTTTACAATAGTACTGACTGCCATGGGGGATAAGTGATACTCATCAAATTCAAATTCAATCTGACCAAACTTTTGCTGCTTGGGAATTTCAACTCTTTTTGGCTCTCTATTTACAATTGATTTAGGTTTTACAATGGGGATTTTAGCCGCAATGGTTTTAGTATTAAAGTGGTCGTCCAATTCTACAACATGATCCCCATAACTTTGAAAAGAACCTGCTTCTAGAAAAACACCAGAATCAAGAATATCATCTCCTACATCGGCTATGGCCAATTTGATATGATAAACCTTATTTGGGATAACCTCATATTTCGCCTCCAATACAGTAGTAAATCCATCGAATTGAATGTTGTATTTGGGCGGAACTTCCGGTTGTTGATAATCTTTATTAGTGATTACCTTTCTATTGCGGACATCCCAGATATAGGGGTCAGTGGTATTAAAATAAGTATTGTCTATATAGTAGTTTTCATTAAGTTCATTATTGACTGTATTGACTGTAATAGGAGTAATTCCATCTGGCAACCTGGCAATATTAACTTTGGTAATATCCTCACCTGAAATAAAAAACCCAAAAACGTCATTGAATTTAGAACCTACGTATTCCAAATATTCTTCAGAAGCAAACACATAACGGAAAGAAAGATGTTCTGAAACCGTAACAAAATCAAATTCCAGTACGGCTGCATCCCATGTTTTACCACGGGCAATGGCCTCAAGTTCTTCATCTCCCTTTGCGGAGCTCGCCCAGCCCGATCGGGGAGTTTTGTTAGGACCTAAGGCATAAAAAACATTCCCTGAAGTAAGTAAAATACCTTTTGAAATGCCAATTTCTTTTGTCGGGTCTTCATAACTACTAATAGCATATTTTTCACCAGTATATTTGACATTCCCTACCAACACCCCACTACCAAGCAATATTTCTCTAACCAAATGATCTGCGGTATAGCTGGTATCCACTTCAACTTGGCTATTTGCCTGATGAAATGATGCCACCAATAAAGGCATTAGTACTAAAAATAGAACACGTTTGGCCACCAATAGACATGATTTTTGATATCACAATTTAACAAAATATCTATTAATGTGGTTTCCGAGCTAAAATGCGGGTAGAGGACGGATTTTTGGCAATGTTTTGATACTTACCTGACCTTTAATTTTTGAATGGTCTCCTTGAACTGTGATGTGATACTTTCTTTTTGAGAATGATTTTGATCTTTAACAATCCACTTACCATCGACCATTGTTCCTAAAACCCAAGATGAATCAGAGGCGTAAACAATCGTAGAAAGCCGATTTTCGGCACTGCAAGTTGCTAACAAAGCGGCCTTTGCATCATAAACCACCGCATCGAACGGCTGACCCACAGTAAAATACTTTTTGTTGGCATTTCCCATCGCCTTTCTTCCTGCAATCAATGATTGTCTAATTGCATAAGCACCACTATCATTCTCGTCTTTATCTGTAAAAGTATTTCGATTGTGTGAAGTCAACCTTTGGCCGTAATCAAGAATCCGCAACTCTTCCAAGGGGTTAAGCCCAATATGGCTGTCGGTACCAATAGACCACTTACCTCCCAATGATTGAAATTGCTTTAACGGAAAGATACCATCACCTAAGTTTCCTTCTGTTGAAGGGCAAAGGACAACATTAGCCCCACTATTGGCTATTCCTTTTACCTCATCCTCAGTAAGGTGTGTGGCGTGTACCAAGTGGCAGTTGTCATCTATATTTACATTGCCCAACAACCATTGAACAGGCCGTTTTTTCAAAAAAGAAATTGAATCCTCAATTTCTTTAAGCTGCTCCGCAATATGAATATGGAATGAAAGGTTTCTTTTTTCTTCCAATAGCTTCACAAAATCATCAGGAGCTGCTGCACGTAAGGAGTGAACTCCATAACCTAAATTAGCCCCTGAATAATGTGAAGTAGCTATTTGTGAAGCCTCTAGTAATTTGTGATAATCATCAATGGTTTTTGAAATAAAGCGCCTTTGTCTTGGCTGCGGGTCTAGACCAAAGCCGCCTCTTTGGTAAAACATCGGAACGAGGGTGATCTTTATTCCAGCTGTCTTAGCAGCAGACACTAGTCGCTCTCCATGTTCAGCAAGATTAGCATATGGTTTACCATTTATATCATGATGCAAATAATGAAACTCTGCAACATGTGTATAGCCATGCCTCGCCATCTCAGCATACAACATAGTAGCGACAGCTTCCAAGTCATCTGGTGACATTGTCAAAGCCAGTTGATACATGGCCTCGCGCCAGCTCCAAAAATCATCGGCTTCTTTGCCTGCCTGATGCCTTTCGGCAATGCCCGCCATCGCATATTGGAACGCATGAGAGTGGGAATTCTGAAAACCCGGAAGGGCATACCCAGCTACCTCTTCAACATTTTGAGCGTCAGAAGAAATGGAAGTAATCAATCCTGTTTCATCAACTGCAATGGTGGCATTCTCTATCCATCCTTCATTTTGCAATACGCCTTTGAACCTGTACTTTTTCATTTGATCTCTTCCAACTTTACCAGTAAACCTCGAAACACTTCTTTTAGCATTGTCCGTATTTTTTCAGCTCGTTGTGGATGGTAGTTGACTTCCTGATCGTCCATATAATTGACTTTGGTCATTTCAAGCTGAAGTCCGTGTTGGTTATTATGTGGTTGGCCAAAATATCTTGTCAAATGACCACCTTTAAATGGTGTATTATGACGGACTTCCAGACCACTTTTCTCTAAATTTTCTAGAGTAATGTTGGATAGACTTGGATGTGCTGTTTTTCCATCATTATCTCCCAAAATCAAATCAGGAAACTTGTCCTTTCTAATCAGAGGCACATACTCCCTAATGGAATGTGAATCCCAAAAAATCACCTGTCCGAATTCCTTTTTAATATCCTCCAGTAGCTCAGTAATTTTGGCATAATAAGGGTTATAATATGTGGTAATCCTTCTTTTTACCTCGTCCTCGTTAGGTTTACATCCCTCTTTGTAGATGTCCTCCCCAGCAAAAGTGGCTGTTGGGCAAAGTTCTGTAATTATTCTGCCGTCATCGTACAAAGGCTTACTTTCCGGATCACGGTTAATATCAATTACCCAGCGACTGTACTGTGCCGTGATCATCGTGATTCCCATCTCTGTGGCAAAATCATAGAGTTGGTTCACATACCAATCCGTATCATCTGGTGCCTTGATTAGCTCTTGATTGTAATCGTTCTTTATTTCATCAGGAAACAACACCCCACAGTGAGGTACCGAAATTAATATCGGCACGCGAGGTACCGAGGGTTTGATTATTTTATAAGATTCTGTTTGCATTATTTATTAGCTTTTTCTGCTCTTAATTTCTGTGTTGCGTCAGCAAGTGGCGTTTCAGCAATTTGTCTTTGTTCCATTGCTTCTAACATTGCTATATGCGCCATTTCTTCTGCCTTTCTTGCCTCTTCTTGTGCTGTTCTCGAACTTTCAGCACATTCCATTGCTTTTTGAAGTTGGTTTACAGCCTCTATTCGGGCATTTTCTGCTACCGTTTTTTGATAAAAAGCAAATGTTAAACACCCAAGACTAAATACTACGAGTACTCCAATTACAATATTCTTAACCATTGATTCTAGTGTATTTAAGTTTAACTATTCTTTGGTATGATTGATCAATCCTTTCTTTGGTAATCACCCCATCTAGTACCATTTTCTTAATCAGCTCATGTACGGTGTCGACTGTTCGGTTTTCACTGCCTTGAATGTTATTTGAAAACATCAGTACATCCACTCCTGCCAATATAGAAAGCTTGAGTGCTTTCTCTAATCCATAATATTTGGCAATGGCATGCATTTGCATATCATCTGAAAAAATAACGCCATCAAACCCCATATCCTTGCGCAATAAATCTGTCATAATAGGTTTTGACAATGTGCCCGGCAGGCCTGTTTTATCCAATTTTTTGTTGACAATATGAGCGGTCATGATGGCATCTACTTCATGTTTTTTTAGCATGTAGCTATACGGAACCAATTCTTTCTTTGTCCAGTACTTGGTTACATCCGCCACCCCCAGATGAGAATCTGCCATCGAGCTGCCATGACCTGGGAAATGTTTCAATACGCTAACAATCCTATATTTTTTCATGGTCTCTACTACTACTTCCGCATGTAATGCCACGCTATCAGGATCTTGTGAATAGGCACGTCCGTGCTTCGATATCACAGGATTGCCTTCAACCAGAATATCTACCACCGGGGCAAAATTTACATTGATGCCCAATCCTTTAAGAGTAGAAGCTGTTGATTCCGCATAAAATCTTGTTGAATCCAGATTGCCCATTTTTCCCAGATACGCTGCCGATACTGATTTTGGGAAGCCATACTTCTCTTTCAATCTGTTGATTAAGCCCCCTTCTTGGTCAATGGCTACAAATAAGGGTAGTGGTGCTCCTTCACTCAGACCTGTTATGAAGTTTTTTAAGTTGTTGAAAGAATTATCTGGAGTGATGTTCTTTTCGAACAAGATGACGCCCCCCACTTTACCCTCTTTTATATCCTTTAGTATGCCCGGATTGCTTGCCGCACTCGTTTCATGGACTCCTACAATGAGCATCTGCCCAATCTTAAAATCCAGACTGTCTTTCAACTGTGCAGATAAATTTGAAGAAATCAATAAGAATACTAGAATCAGAAATTTGTGCATATCAATATTTTAAATGGATCTCCCACAAAATCTGCTCCATCTTCATTTTGATAGGTGCGGATGAGGTAGGGTAATTATTGTTCATAAAACTAAATATAAAAAGCTTACCTGAGCGGGTTATCAGAAATCCACTTAGATTATGAACATTACTGAGTGTTCCCGTTTTCCCAAAAATATATGGTGAATTCGATAGGTAATAATTCTTTAAAGTTCCTGATTGACCTCCAGTAGCTAATAATGGAAGCAACTGCTCTCTTGGCTTATCTTCCAATATTTTCTCCCAAAGCCATACAAGTGACCGGGGAGTCACTAAATTGTAACGAGATAATCCAGAGCCATCGTGCCATACTGGTTGGTCAGGTATTTCCATTAAATAGTTATCAAGTATGTATTTAATTGCGATATCGCATTTCAAGGAATCTGATATAACGCCAGCCACCATAAGAAGAAGTTGTTCAGCCATAAAATTATCGCTTTCCTGCATCATCACTTTATAGATACTATCCGCTGGAGCCCCATAAAATATAGAATGCTGAATGGGTAAAGCTTTATGGCGGTACCTAACTGACCGTTTTAACGTGTCTGATAAAAGCTGGGCCGTTAGTAGGCCTGAGTTTTTGAAAGGTCGCGTTACATCTAGTTTTCGTTTGGACGGGGTGTAGACAAACATGTTATTGTCATAAGTCCGGTCAAGTGCTGCTTTTTCTGTAGAGTCGGCCATCCAAAAGAATTTCTTAAAATAATTGGGGGTTAATGATAAATATGGCTCATTTTCCGGTTTCGTTACAGCAAGATTATTTCCGTATATCGGTAATGGTGATTTTTCTGAAGAGAAGGTATAGTTGTAATCATCCCACGCCCAGCCTGGTCCAAATCGTTCATCAAAGAAATTAGCATCAGAAAAATAAAGATCCCCGTGCAGAGATTTTAAAAAATCCAATGTTTTATTCTGTGTCAATAGTGGATTTAATAATGTCGGATCGCCCGACCCCCAGAATATCACCGAGTCGCCAGATTGTTGATAATATAACGCGGGGATAGAATCTCCCAGCACCTTCAGGCAAGAATATAAGGTCAGTATTTTTGTATTTGAAGCGGGGGTAAAGTATTTATCTGCTTGATAACTAAGCACCTCTTTCTTTGCTGCTGGATCATAAACCATTAGCCCGATATGGTCACTAAGGTCAGTCTCCATAGTTACTATGGACTTATGAATTTTGGTTGTTGTACAGCAGGTGAGGGCTAAAAATAAAATTGCCCTGAAGTTTTTCATCAGGGCAATTTAACAATAGGGTTTCAATTAAGAAAAATATCGTTCATTGAGAATTTTTCTGTGATGGATTTCATGGCCAATAATTACAAAGCCTATGGCATTTACAGACATTTGTGATCCATTAGCTGTTCCGACTCTTTTGAGCATTTCTTCTGAGCAACTCGCAAATAAATCTACTGTAGAGGCACGAACATTATTATACTCCTCAATTATCTTATAAAGTTTTCTGTTGTTGGCATTAGCTTCTGGTGCCCAGTCGTTTTCTTCAAATCCGGAAAGCGCTGTTTTATCATTTCTGGCAAAGCGAAGAGCTCGATAAGCAAAAACTCTTTCCGCGTCAATCATATGAGTTAAAACCTGTTTCACAGTCCATTTATCTGGCCCATATTTATAATCACCAGATGTTTCTGGTATTGATTTTATTAAATCTATAGTCTCATTGCCACTTCCAATTAACCCAGGGATGAGATCATTGTAATTCACAGCCTCCACATACTTTCTATAAAATTGTGGTAACTCGTTCAAATCTGGTTTAGCCATTACTTATGCTGCTTTCCATTTAATAGTACATCCAATAGCCTTGGTTTTATTGACCTCTACCTTTTCACCTTTGAGTAATTGGTCAACAGCACTTTCAACATATTTTTTATCGGCTGCCTTGGCATCGCGCGTATTATTATCAATCGCACCGATGTAATTCAAAACAAACTTTCCATCTTCCTTCTTTACAATGAAAACATGAGGCGTGTTAGTGGCACCAAATGCCCTTGCTACTGTCTGGTCAGCATCTTGTAGATAAGCATGCTTATAATTATTTTCTTTACCGTAAGACACCATTTTATCAAAACTATCATCAGGTGATTTATCTGGATCATTAGGATTTATCGCAATTACAGGATACCCTTTAGGTGCATATTTTGCATCTAATGCCTTAATTCGTTCTAAATAGGCCTGAGAATAAGGACAAGTATTACAATCAAAAATTACAATAGCTCCTTTGTCGGCATACTCTGATAAGGAAATCATCTTACCATCAATGCTTTTAAGTGTAAAATCATTAACTGCATCCCCAATTTGATAGGTCTTTTCAGTTGGTGTGCCAGCAAAAAATAAAGCCAGACATAATAATGATAGAATTTTAGTTTTCATAATTATCAATTTTAGTTAAGTAATTCATTGATCATTTCTTCGAGTTCACCTTCGTTTAGTTCATGTTCTATGAAGGTTCTTTCACCTGTTGTAGTATTCAATATCAAAGTAGCAGGAATAGCCCCGGACCATTTGGTATCCACTTTATCAATCCAACTATTATAATCGATGTCATCAATTAGGTAAATATTAGATTTAAGATTTTTTCGAGCAATGAATTTATTGACTTTACTTAACTCTTCAACAAAATCTACACTAACCAGATTGACATCAATTTTATCACTCATGTTTTCCCGTGCTATCTCGAAGTAAGGAAGCTCCTTAATACACGGCCCGCACCAAGTTGCCCAGAAATTAAACACCTGTATCTTTTCACTTTTTGCATTGAGAAGTTGATATAGCTCAGGGAACTTTAAAACTTTAGCTTCCTGAGCTTTAATTTGAATACTGCCAAATATCATGGCAATTAAAATCAGTGATTTTAGCATACTTTTCGAAACGAATAAATTGACATTTGGTTCAAACATTATTTTTAACAGATATGTGTAATTGTATTATTCAAAGAAGCTGGCAATATGACATACCTTCGAGTAATTTGGTCAAATATAACTTGGTTTATGCACGATAAATATTCGGTAATGTTATAATTATCTACGGGTGATCAATTTTTGTAGAGGGGTATAGGAATATTTTATGTTAAAATAGGCGTCATTCTGACATTATCAATTGTGTAAGATTTTACTATAAAGTGCAATGTTTAAACAATGAAACAGGTGTCCGTTTAGACTTAAAAAAGAATCAAATAAAACAATGAAAAGTTTTCCACAATTTTGAAAAGTTTTCCACACATATTTTGGCCATACACTTAACTATTTGACAAACAGCTACTTATCATTGACAAGCTGAATTTTCACTTTGTGGACAACTGTTCTTTAGAAAAATTGTTAAAATATGTCTTACTAATAATTAGAAATTATGCCTTCATTTAACTGAAACAAAGATTTGACTACTGATGTAAGGTGGTTCATTCTTTATTCGTCCTTATTAACTTTGTTCTATAGGTGTTAAAAATTCTCGATTTCGAAAGGAACCCAATATATTTTCCATTATCAATGACGGGTAAGTTCCATGCACCTGATCTTTCAAACTTATCCATAACAGATTGCATATTTTCATGAGAAGAAACAAAAGCCGGAGGATTTTGCATTAATGATCTTATTAGGGTTTTACTTCTCATCTCCGTATCAAACATGATATGTCGAATGTCATCAAGGGTAATTACTCCAAGTAATTCGTCCTTTTCATTGACTACTGGAAATATGTTTCTCGTAGAAATTTGTACTAGATCAACCAGAGCATCTAGGTTCTGATCAGGATGGATAGTAAGCAAATCCTTTTCTATAATTTTGTGTAATTCAATTTGACTTAATACCTGTCTATCTTTATCATGCTGAATTAAATCTCCTCGTTCTATTAAATGTTTGGTATAAAGAGAATGTTTTTCAAATATCGAACTTGTGATGAAAGCAATGGCCGAAACTAGCATCAATGGAACAAATAATTCATAGCCACTTGTAATTTCGGCAATGAGGAATATTGCAGTAAGAGGCGCATAAAGCACTCCGCTCATTACCCCACACATGCCTACTAAAGTAAAGTTACTGGTACTCACATTACCCCATGTAATGACATTGGTAATTGCAGCAAAAAGAAAACCCGTTACCCCCCCTAAAAATAATGAAGGCGCAAAAATTCCTCCACTACCCCCCGACCCAATAGTAAGGATAGAGGCTACAGGTTTTATTAAAATAACCCCAAAAATAAATGCTAGGAAAACCCAAGCGTTTTCAAGGTCTTTGATGAAAAATGACTGATTAAATATCTCATTTTCCCTTCCTTCAAGCATCAGCTTAATGGTGTTATACCCTTCACCATAAATAGGCGGAAACACCAATATTATTAACCCTAACAGCAATCCACCTACTATTGCTTTTCCATAAACATTCTGAACTTTATCAATTAATCCTTCAATTTTATAAGCTGTTCTGGTAAAGTAAACTGATACTAAACCACAGACGATACCCAATAGAATGTATAATGGAGTATCTGAGGCTTTAAACGTGTCGACCAGTTTAAAAGAGAACAGTACATCATCACCCAATAGTGTTAACGATACCAAGGAGCCTGTTACCGAAGCAATCAATAATGGGATAAACATGCCAATGGTAACATCTGCTAATATGACTTCCAGACTAAAAATTACTCCTGCTACGGGCGAATTAAAGATCGCTGAAATAGCCCCAGCTGCTCCACACCCAATTAATAAGGTTCGTTTTTTATAATTGAGATGCATAAACTTGCCCACATTGGATCCAATGGCGGAACCTGTTACTACAATTGGAGCCTCCAAGCCCACTGATCCTCCAAAACCAACTGTTAAGGCACTGGCTACCATTTGTGAATACATTTTTGTGCGTTTCACTATACTGGAATTCTTCGATATATCGTAAAGAATTTGAGTTATTCCATGACCACTCTTTCTTTTGAGAATGATGTTGCTAAATATGACAGTGAGTAAAATTCCTACCATGGGTAATGCCAGATAGTAGTAGCTCTCGTAAGTGACGATCTCTCTGACCTGATGCTGAATAAAGTGAACCGTCTCCTTAAGAATCACTGACGCACAACCTGATATCAGCCCTATCAAACCAGCCAAGATGAGCACAAAATTTTTGTTGCTCACATTCTTCATTCTCCAGACGAGAAACTTAATTAAGGTAGATTCATGTTTCAATTTTCAGCTGGTTTTATATTAAATATTAAAAGTGGATACTTATAGTAAGGTAATGTTAGTAGATTAATGATGATGAACAGAATTTCAAGACTATTTAATATAAAATATCCGATTGTACAAGCAGGAATGGTATGGTGTAGCGGCTGGAGGCTCGCCTCTGCAGTTAGTAACGCTGGTGGATTGGGCTTAATCGGTGCAGGATCCATGCATCCCGAAATACTGGAAGAACATATCACTAAATGCAAACAAGCTACCAATAAGCCCTTTGGAGTCAATGTGCCATTACTATATCCGGAGATTGACAAAGTAATGGATGTTATTGTTGAGAGTGGCGTAAAAATAGTGTTTACCTCTGCGGGAAATCCAAAATCATGGACACAATTTCTTAAACTGAAGGGGATTACAGTAGTGCATGTTGTGTCAAGTGTGAAGTTTGCCCTAAAGAGTCAGGATGCTGGTGTAGATGCCGTTGTAGCAGAGGGATTTGAAGCGGGTGGCCATAACGGACGGGAAGAAATAACCACTTTTTGCCTAGTACCTGCTGTGTGTGAAGCTATCAATATTCCATTAATAGCAGCTGGTGGAATAGGCAGCGGAAGGGGGGTAATGGGTGCCTTTGCTTTGGGGGCTGAAGGAGTACAAATAGGAAGTCGGTTTGCCGTTAGCAAAGAATCATCTGCCCATGATAATTTTAAAAACAGAATAATAGAAAGTACTGAGGGTGATACAGTATTGACTCTAAAGCAACTTGCTCCTGTTCGTTTAATTAAAAATGGGTTTTATGATAAAATCCTAGGGGCAGAAAGATACGGTGCCACTGCTGAAGAACTCAAGGCCATCTTGGGGCAAAAAAGATCGAAGAAAGGTATTTTCGAAGGAGATCTTGAAGAAGGAGAATTAGAAATTGGCCAAATAGCCGCTTATTTAAAAGACGTGAGACCTGCCGGTGAAATATTAAATGAAATATGGAGCGAGTATGAACAACTCAAAAAGACATTCTGCCAATGAAAGAAGTAATTAAAATTAAGGAAACCTGCCTCTATTTACATGACTTAGAGCAAGCAAAAATGTTTTATCATGAGTTGCTAGGTTTTGATGTCATTCATTATCAGCCCAACAAACATTTATTTTTTAAAGTAGGCTCATCAGTTTTGCTATGCTTCAACCCTGATGACTCGAGATTAAAAGAATCTCCACCTCCACATTATGCGGAAGGTAATCAGCATTTTGCTTTTGAGGTTACGCAAGAAGATTATTTTAAATGTAAAGATCAAATCGTAAATAAAGGCATTGAAGTAATCGATACGCTGGTCTGGAAGTCCGGGCAAGAGTCCTTTTACTTCAAAGACCCTGAAAATAATGTGTTAGAATTTGTTCCTGAGGGTGTTTGGAATTAATATCCACCCATATAATGCCTATTAATTAGCTATCCAGCGCCAAACCAATTTGTTTTTTCTTGCGATCTAATGAGGCTCTTGATGCTTCAACGGGTAAGTTAATTTCAGTATATATTTTCTCTATCCAAAAACAATAATCCTTAAACTGGACGCAATCAGAGAGTAGGACGTTTTCTTGTTGAATTTTTATGATAGTGTCATCACTTGCCCAAGACCGTATTGCATTTTGCTGATCAGCATTCAAATCACTTATCCTTATAAACTCAATACCTTTGTATATTCTAGCTTTCAACATTTTCCAACCAAGACTAATTAACGTAAAGATAAATATAACTTCATAGTAGTTTGGTAACCTTTAGATAAAGAATTATTAAAAAAGGTTATATCTTAAGATACAATAAATCGCCCTAAATCCATCCTTCCAGTTGATTTTTTTGCCTTCGGCATAAGTTCGACCATAGTAAGAAATCCCTACTTCATAAATCCTTATATTCTTAATCTTTGATAATCTGGCAGTTACCTCAGGTTCAAACCCAAACCTTCTTTCCTTTAATTTTAACCCTCTGGCTACTGACGTGTTAATAAGTTTGTAACATGTCTCCATATCTGTAAGGTTCAAATTGGTAAGGGCATTTGATAGACTTGTAAGCACCCAATTGCCAATTGAATGCCAAAAAAACAAAATGCGATGTGGCTTACCTCCAACAAATCGACTCCCATAAACTACATCAGCCATACCATCAACGACCGGCTGCAAAAGTATATTATATTCTTCCGGATCATATTCTAAGTCTGCATCCTGGATGATAAGGAATTCGCCTGTAGCTTCCTTGATACCTCGATGAAGCGCAGCCCCCTTGCCCATATTTTTAGGTTGATTAAAATATCTAATGTCCAGATCTGGGTTATCATTTTTATATGTCTCAATACGTTGCTCTGATTGATCAGTAGAAGCATCATTGACCATCACCACTTCTTTATCAATCCCATTGATTAACTGAACTGCTTTTACCTTGTCAAGGATCAAATGGATTGTGTTTTCCTCGTTGTAAACGGGAATTATAATGGATAACTTATCGATGATCATCTTTTAAATTTAAGAAGAAACGTATCTGGATTCTTTAAATGTAGTACCTGCTGAAAACGCTCGGGATGTTGGCGAACAGCAGGGAGCAGGTATTGAAATGTATTGCCATATACCTGGTCGATTACCACATAATCTACCTGATTCAGCTCCAAATCCGCAATAAGATCATCCGCGTCTTTTGTGAATTTGTAACGCATAGTATAAGATCCACTATAGGTGT
This sequence comes from Fulvivirga sp., assembly GCA_048268855.1. Classification (GTDB taxonomy): domain Bacteria; phylum Bacteroidota; class Bacteroidia; order Cytophagales; family Cyclobacteriaceae; genus Fulvivirga. The sequence goes on along the minus strand of JBLWUR010000001.1, from coordinate 266,598 downwards.
AAAAAAGGGATGGTTTACCACAGCTAACTACGGCATTAGTATGCCCATTGGTTTTAAGCCAAGTGGCTACTTCAAAATATCGTTTCCATGCTGGTGGGTAATCCGATTTGGCACTGTCATGCAGTGATTTCACCGCACCAAAAGTAAAAAACAATATAATCAAGGGGGCGTAATAAACAGGTGTACTAATGTTTTTTCTGATCACCTTTATCAACTGGATAAAACCATTGACAAAAGCCATTAAAAATAATGGAATGATTGGCACAATAAACCTAACCCCAATCCAAACGTCTGGCCATATCATCAATATCGCCAAAGTGCCTAGTAAGTAGCCTACAATGAGTAGTCGGTAATTTTTTAACTTATAGATACCAAACCCAATTAATAGTAGAATAAGCAGCCCAAAAAACCATTCACTACCCGAAATTGGCGTATTGTAGTTTGGTGAAAATGTGAAAATTGAATCTGGAATTTCCCTTGTGAAGTACCGCGTGAAATTATTGATCATTCTATCTATAAAATCACCCAAATCTGCCTGACCTAACCCGGGATTATAAGGATTGATCATTTGTAATTGTTTCACATATGATCCTCCACCTAACTTCTGGCCTCTTAAAAACCAAGGTAATCCTGCCAATACAAAAGTAATAAGTGAGATGGCCATATATTTCCATCGCTTTTGAAATAACCAATGTAGAAAAAAGCCCGCTAGTAAAGCTATCCCTAAAGACCTTATATAGTAGGCAGCAATCATATTCAATATAGCTCCTATCAAATATTTGTCCCTCCAAAAAGCCTTCTCATAGTCAACTTTTGTATATAAATAAATTGACAAGAGACTGAAAAACATAAATGGCACCTCCGACATCATAAGAGAGGAGTAAAATAGTAAATGACTATTAAAAATGGCCATAAGTGAGATTACAAAAGCCGAGATTCTGTTTTCGGTTAGCTCAAACACCAATAAATAGATAAAACCGATGGAAAGTCCAAAAAGCAATCCATTCAAAAGCTTCACAGCCACTATACTATCGGTAAATAGCAAAACGGAACTTATTATTGCCGGATAACCTGGAGGGTAATGGTTATTTGGACTTTTGGTAATCCTTGAGATATTTACATAACCTTCTCCTTGAGCTAAGGCCTTGCCCAATGAATAATAGCTTGCGTTGTCGCCAAGTAGAGCCTGCTTGGAGTCAAATGTAAATCCATAAGCAGCCACAAAGGCAACTGCCAAGATGATTATATAAATGTATTTTTTAGAAGCCTTCTCAGTCACCGACATAAATGCAATTACGCCTAAAGATAAAAATATTTAAAGCGTATTTAATATTAGTAGTCGGTATTTAAGTAGCGGTCGAAATAACAAATTCATTCAAGTTGAAATCAATCGAGGTAATATTTTGTTAGGGTACAGTAAAATATTTAGCATATGAAAAAATTACTCCTAATAATCTTCATTGTAAGCAGTATTGCTATATCATGTTCCTCTCCTACTAACGGTGACTCACAAACAGCCTTCAAAGTCCCTGCCGTTCAGGTATCCAACGGCTCATTTGGTGACTATTGGTATGCTGGGAAAGCCGAACTTAGTTCATACACATTACATCAGGCCAGATATGGTCAAACTCATGAAGGAAAGGCAGTAATGATATTTGTGACAGAACCTTTTTCCAAAAGTAAGCAAGTGAAACTCGACAAAGGGGGACAAGGAAATACGGATGAGCAAACTGTATTAAAATTCAATTTCACTAAAAAGTTTAATACTGGCATTTATCCCTATTCAATGATGCTTTCTGCTTTTACACCTGTAGATAGGGGACAATACTCCAATACTCCAAAAGTAACTATGAGCAGTCAGGAGTGGTGTGGACAAGTATTTTCACAAATGAACCTCCGAAAAAATTCTTATGATCTTCATTCCTATTCCTATTTTGAACAAGAAGGAGATCTTAATAAAAAGGTAAAAAAGGCATTACTAGAAGATGAAGTATGGAACAGAATACGACTTGATTATAAATCATTGCCCATAGGAGAAATTGAAATTATTCCTGGTCTTTTCTATACTAGGTTACTACACAAAAATTTAGAAGCTGTAAAAGCAACGGCTTCTTTATCTCAATATGATAATAAAGCGGCCTACATTATAAAATATCCATCAAGAGAATTGTCTATTTTTTTTGAAGTTGAGTTTCCTCATAAAATATTAGGTTGGAAAGAAATTTATGATGGATTAGGCGGCAAACAGGTTACTACTTCTGCTGAATTGGACAAGACAATACTCTTAGATTATTGGAACAGACATAATAATGAAGATTCCTATCTGCGTGATTCATTGAATTTGCAGTAGTGATCACTTTGAGTAAATTTATAGCCATTACTCAAAATATAACTGCATGATTACCTGTCAAAAAGAATTGTTCTCCTTAAATGATGAACAAACGTATCTGAATTGTGCCTATATGTCTCCAATTCTTAAAAGTGTGGAAGAGGCAGGTATTGAGGCAATAAAAGGAAAGAGAAACCCCGCTAATATTAGTGCCCAAGATTTTTTTACAGATGGGGAAATCCTAAGACAATCTTATGCCAAGCTCATCAATGCAACCGATCCTAAGCGTATTGTCATTATCCCTTCAGTATCTTACGGAATCTCAACAGTGTGTAAAAATGTGGCTCTTAAAAAAGGGCAAAAGGTAATTGTAATTGGCGAACAATTTCCAAGTAATTATTATCCCTGGAAAAGGCTCTGTGATGAAAATAAAGGTACACTGATTACTATTCCCGCTCCCAAGAGTGAAGACCGGGGGAAAGATTGGAATGAGGCAATTATTAAAGCCATTGATGAATCGGTAGCTGTAGTGGCCATGGCTAACGTACATTGGGCAGATGGCACATTATTCAATTTAGAGCATATCAGAAAAAGAACAAAAGAAGTTGGAGCGCTTTTAATAATTGACGGCACACAGTCAGTAGGTGCCCTACCTTTTGACATAGCAAAAATAGAACCTGATGCCTTGATTTGCGCAGGTTATAAGTGGCTACTCGGTCCCTATTCTATCGGATTGGCTTATTTTGGTAAGGCGTTTGACAATGGAGTTCCCATTGAAGAAAACTGGATCAATCGATTTGAAAGTGAAGATTTTGCAGCGCTAGTTAATTACAATGATCAATACCAAACGGGAGCTTTGAGATATGAAGTTGGTGAGCATAGCAATTTTATTTTGGTGCCTATGCTTAGGAAAGCCATTGACCAATTGAACAGCTGGGGGGTAGAGAATATTCAGACCTATTGTAAACAACTGTTCATTGATGCTAATAACACTTTAACTGCTGCTGGATATAAAATTGAAAATCCAAATTATAGAAGTGCTCATTTGTTCGGAATCCGTTGTAAGGATATTTCAAAAATGGATAAAATAAAGCTTGCCCTTCAGGAAAATAAGATTTCCGTATCTGTGCGTGGAGATGCCATCAGGGTTGCTCCACATTTATACAACGATCAGCGTGACGTTCAAAATTTAGTGGACGTTTTAACCTCTTATTAAATTCAATTAAATATAAGGATCTATGAAGTTTCTAAAATGGATTGTAGGTATAACAGCTATATTAGTTATAGTTTACCTTGTTGGGCCAAGAGTTGAGATCCCGTCACTATCCAAAGAATTACCAGAGGTGCCCTCTGATCTATATGAATTGGAAAACTTTGTAAACACGAAAGAAGCCGCCATTCCTAATATTAAACCCAACAATGAGGGACAAATAATCTGGTATGACACAATTCCCTCTGTTACAGAATATAGCATAGTGTACCTGCATGGGTTTTCTGCCAGTCAGGTTGAAGGAGATCCAATACACAAGGATTTGGCTAAATTGTTTGGTTGTAATTTATACCTTCCACGCATAGCGGGGCATGGGCTAAAAGAAAAAGAACCAATGCTCAACCTTTCATCTGAAGAAATGATGGAAAGTGCTAAGGAGGCTATAGCCATTGGAATGAAAATGGGGAAAAAAGTTATTTTGCTTTCCACATCGACTGGTGGAACGTACTCACTTTACTTAGCAGAAAACCATCCTAATATTGCTGCACTGGTCATGTACTCGCCAAATGTTGATATCTATGATCAAAAATCCTTTTTACTCACCAAACCATGGGGGTTACAACTTGCCAAACTAGTGAAAGGGTCAGCTTATAACGAGTGGCCGTTAGACAGGATTCGAGCTAATTATTGGACCAATAGGTACAGAATTGAAGTACTGACCCAACTCCGGGCTATGATGGATCAGACTATGACGGAAGAAACTTTCAAGACAGTAATACAGCCCGTTTTTATGGGATATTATTATCGCAATGATACAGCACAGGACATGACCGTTTCTGTGCCGGCCATGCTCAAAATGTATGATGAACTGGGCACACCCTCATCAATGAAAAGAAAGGTAGACTTTCCAAATGCCAATCATCATGTAATTGGTTCCTATCTCACCTCGGAAAGCGTAGACGCAGTGGAGAATGAAACTATTAAATTTTTAAAGGAAGTAGTTGGAATGGAGCCTGTAGAACGGCCTTCATTAATTACAAACCAACCATATTAAAGCCTTAATAGTGCGTCAAGGAATCCAAGGTTGTGTTTTTTGTTTTTTACAACCAATATTGGAACTCGATTCTTCAATTGCAATATCTTATCAGCCACGCTGCCCAGGAGTATATTGGCCAACCCAGTACGTCCTCTTGAAGCTATTATTATCAAGTCGGCATTGTGGTTTATTGCCTCCGCATGAATTTTATTCGATGGCTCATTGTCATCATCCAATGAGAATAGAAGTGTTGCCTTCTTTTCGTCAACTTTACAATTTTTTAAAAATTCAACGGCATCTTCCTTCGCATGTTCCTTCATAATCTTGGCAAACTCTTCATAACTTTTGCCGATAGTATGGTATCCAGAAGGCACGGAGTACGTATTTTGAATCACCAATTCAGCCTTTGTCTTTTCGGCTATAAGCTTGCCTTGATCTACAGCAAACTGAGAGTTTTTAGAAAAATCAACGGGGACCATGATCTTATTGATTTTTATATTTGCGTTTTCCGGTACGGTAAGCAGTGAACAATGGCCAATTCTTGCAATTCTATTAGGCAACAGGCCACTCCCCTTGAGGTTATGTTTACGGCCCATTACTATTAGATCAACTTCCTTTATATCTGACAATCGCATTATTTTATCCTCGGCATTACCTTCCCTAACTTCAATTTTAATCTCTACCTTTTTATTGCCTTTATAATGCTTATCAACTTTCCCTCGAATAACCCCTTCAATGGACTCATCAGCAGGAGCCATTAAATTCGGATATTTCTCAAGTAGCCTTTTGGGTAGTTCGAGTGATTTAGCAACATGTATGAAATAAAGTTTTTCAATGTCAAATATAGTATTGAGATAGGCCGTATACGCTATAAGCGTTTCGTCCATTTCAGTTAGATCAAGCGCCACTAACACTCTTTTAAATGGGAACATAATGTCTCTCTTTTGTTTTTTATAAAGTTAAAATAAATATAAGCAATTGGGTGGATTTACGTTGTCTTGTAGTTTTTTATTTATAATTAGACAAAGATGGCTATTCTGAATAAATTTGCGGCCTCAAAGGATTATACTCCATGGCAAAGCGTAAAGGAAACACCCCTCTCAACGAAGAAGAAAAAAGGGCACTTAACAAACAAAATTTTAACAAGTTAATAGGTGTATTTAGATATATAAAGCCATATAAAGGGCAATTTATTCTTGGCATGATCTGCCTTGTCTTTAGTAGTACAACACTATTAGTTTTTCCATATTTAGCTGGTAAACTTATGGATGTAGCTCAAAATAAACCTGGATTTCCATTTACTATTAATGAAATAACCACAGCTTTAGTGGGCGTTCTTTTCTTTCAAAGTATATTTTCTTTTTTTAGGGTTTATCTATTTGCACAAGTAAGTGAACGTTCGATGGCCGACATAAGGCGTTCAGTTTTTAGCAGAATGGTGACCTTACCTACCAGTTTCTTTGACAGCCGCAGGATCGGAGAACTCATAAGTAGGATCACCTCAGACGTGTCTATGCTACAGGATACATTTTCAACAACCCTTGCTGAGCTTTTTAGGCAAATAGCTACATTGATTATTGGCATTGTAGTCATCTTTTTTGTTGCTCCCAAATTGACCTTATTTATGCTCGCTACTTTTCCAATTTTGGTGTTGAGTGCCTTAATATTTGGAAGGTCAATACGAAAACTTTCAAAATCTACTCAAGATAAATTGGCGGAAGCCAATACTATTGTGGAAGAAACACTGCAAGCCATTAATGTTGTCAAAGCATTTACCAATGAGTTTTTTGAAAGAAAACGATATAGTAAAAAATTAGACGAAGTAGTCACGATTGCATTAAAAACCGCTACCCATCGTGGTGCCTTTATATCTTTCATCATTTTCGCACTCTTTGGTGGTATTGTAGCAGTGATGTGGTATGGAGCTACTTTGGTCCAATCACAAAGCATGTCCGTGGGTGATTTACTTTCTTTTGTTCTTTACACCATATTTATAGGTGGATCAATCGCTGGGCTTGGAGATATATATGGTCAGGTGCAACGCGCAATTGGAGCTTCAGAAAGAGTACTGGAAATCATTGATGAAGAGCCAGAACTTACGGACGATAAAGCAGAAAAACTTAAGTTGAAAGGTGAAATTTCTTTTAATAATGTTGGTTTTTACTACCCTACGAGAAAAGAAATAAAGGTGTTGAAAAACATCAACCTTCAAATAAAACAAGGGCAAAAAATTGCATTAGTTGGGCAAAGTGGAGCTGGGAAGTCAACAATAATACAATTGCTTTCCCGATTCTATGAAACCACCAGCGGAAGTATAACTATTGATGGCGAGGATATCCATAATTATGACCTTCATATGTTGAGGTTAAATGTGGGCATGGTTCCCCAGGAAGTAATGCTTTTTGGTGGGACCATAAAAGAAAATATTGCTTATGGAAGACCAAATGCCACAGATGAGGAAGTACTAAACGCTGCCGAAAAGGCTAATGCTTTGGAATTTATTGAAAGATTTCCAGAAAAGCTTGAAACACTAGTAGGTGAACGAGGTGTGAAACTTTCGGGTGGCCAACGACAACGGATTGCAATAGCCAGAGCAATTCTTAAAGATCCAGCAATATTGGTACTCGATGAGGCAACTAGTAGTCTGGATGCGGAATCAGAACATTTAGTTCAACAAGCATTAGATGAACTAATGAAGAACCGAACTACAATCATAATTGCCCACCGTTTGGCAACCATCCGTAAGGTTGATCAAATTTTCGTTTTAAAAGAAGGGGAAATAGTAGAATCTGGAACACATGATGAGCTTGCCTCAGATGACAAAGGGATCTATAGTTATTTGTCAAAACTTCAGTTTCAATTAAAGTAGATTACGTAAATTTAGGTATGGAAGCGAGGGAGGTATTAGAAAATCATGCACTTAAAACAACATCATGTAGAAATGAAGTACTTGAGCTTTTACTAAGAACTCCCCAGGCACTAAGTCAATCGGAAATTGAGAAAAGCATAGATCCTGATGTTGACCGAGTTACTGTATATCGGACGTTAAAAACATTCTTAGATAAAGGCCTTATTCACAAAGTACTTGATGATACTGGAACCACGAAGTATGCACTTTGTAATGATTGTGAGGTCAACGAGCATAACCACGAGCATGTACACTTTAAATGTAATGAATGTGGCCAAACATTATGCCTAGATAAGGTTTCAATTCCAGTAATAAACCTCCCCCCAGGTTACAAAATCACTGAAAAAAATATTCTTGTTCACGGCACATGCCAAAATTGTGGATAAATAACTCCTTTATTTTACTCTTACATAGAATAAACAGGATGTAAGTTTTTGGAGGGAAATTAAATTAGTTAATTTGCAAGTTGTTATGAGTAATAATTAGTGTTGGTAGTCTATTACTTAATAATTTATTAATATATTGCTGTCTATAGATAATTGGTAATAATCCCTACGGATGCTTTTAATTTCCTTTTTAGAAAACACACATGAGCTGACGCTATTTGCCCTTTTTGGGGTTATTATCTTGCTTTTCTTGGTCATAGACCTTGGCTTTTTTAATAAAAAAGCACACAAAATCTCTACTCGCTCAGCTCTTTATCAATCTATTTTCTGGGTAGCTGTTTCAGTTGGTTTCGGATACTTAATTTATTCGTATGGCGATGGTGCAGATGCTTCCATTACTTTTTTTACTGCTTATTTAACTGAATATGCCCTTTCAGTAGACAATATTTTTGTCATCTTACTTATACTCAGGTACTTTGCTGTCAAGGAAATATATTATCACAACATATTATTTTGGGGCATCATTGGAGCAATCGTTTTCCGTGCCATTTTCATATTTGTAGGTGCTTATCTAATAGGTCAGTTTTATTGGATACTCTACATTTTTGGTGTTTTTCTAGTCTATTCTGGGATTAAAATATTCTTTGATGATGGAGAAGATGAAATGGACCCCGGGAAAAACCCACTTCTAAAACTAGCTAGAAAGTATCTTAATATTACAAAAAGTGACTTCGGAGGCCGATTTGTGGTGAGGCGTAATGGTAAATTTTTATTTACTCCACTATTTTTGGTTATTATTCTTGTTGAAACAACTGATTTAATTTTTGCTGTTGATTCTATCCCTGCTGCGTTTGCCATCACCCAAAATGAGTTTTTGATTTACACCTCCAACATTTTTGCCATACTGGGTTTAAGAGCTAAGTTCTTTCTACTTGCAGGAATTATAGACAGATTCTATTTATTACAAAAAGGTCTTTCCTTTATTTTAATATTCATTGGAGCCAAAATGCTTTTGGAAATATTCCATATAAAAATCGATATCATGGTAAGCTTTATGGTGATACTGTTGGTACTTGGTGGCTCCGTAGTTTTCTCACTTATTTTCCCAAAAAAGGAAGAGCCTGCTAGTGTTGAGAAAGAATCCGAGAAATAGTCTCCTTTGGAATAACTCTCAACAGGTTTTCATAACTAAGAAATTCATCAGGTAACATTACTACCCTGAAATTGGGGATAGATTGAAGTATCTCTAAAAACTTTTTTCTGATCATTTGCCGATCATCTTCATTCAATTCGTTAGAATTACCTTTTTTAATCGCTGACAACAGAGGGGTGTCATCCGTAATCATGCTCTCTAACTTGTTCATATGACGAGAACACATTTTTACTAAATGGCCAATATATTCTTCACTAACTGCAGCATAGTCAATTTTACTTTGCAGACGCTCTAATTGACTCCAATTTTGTAATAGAAACCCCTCTACTGCAATTAAACTAACCTCAAATTCATCATCATTGAACCCAAGAGATTCATTAAACGACTTTAGAAACTCACGTTCTTTCTCATCTACCTTCTTATCAGACCAGACGGTAAGCATGGCTAGTTCCAAGAAGAACTTTCTTATAATCCATGGATCAGATTCGTGAATAGGAAGTTCTTGAATTTTTAAACCATGTTCAAAATATTCTTTAGCCACTCTCTTCTTTTCAACAGGCAGAGGAGAGTTAGATATAAAATGTTCGAATAAGGCTCGTTCTTCCTCTTCAATATGCTCGTTGGCATGGGTGGCTGCTGCCAATACCTTTAATGAAGTGAAACTTAGTTCTTCCTTTTCCCCTCTAAAAAAGTCCAGAAGTACCTTGTCGGGATGGGTATGATTCCATTGTCCAAAAATATAGATGTCCAAAAAGAGCTGACTTCGGCTAAAGAAATCCGTCCAAAAATTGCCATTTTTACTTACTGTGAGAGAAACCCTTTTATTTATTATTTGCTCAGCTAAACTAAAAACATCCTTTTTCTTCCCTAACCAGTTTTTGGTGGAAACAGCTATTTCAGGATAAACCCCTTTATAAAAGTCGCTTAGGTTTACCATTGCATCTTCTATTAAGGCGATAAAATCCGCCTCATTTTCTACAGTAGTTTCATTGTATAGTTCAGCTATGTTAATGAGACTATCCGCTAACAGTACTTTAATTTTTTCTTTATCTCCCCATTCATGTTCTTCATTAAATCCAAATTTGTTGACAGGATAGCCGTACATAATTCCTGTGGGTTGAATAATCCCATAAAAGGATTGATCGGGATGCTTGCCCATTCTGGTTTTACTGAACTCATTATTGAGGACAAATGCCTTTTTTCTATAGTCAACGAATTCGTTGAGCCAGCCTGATTTGGACGGATTCATAGTCAAAATTTACGCTTATTTCTTTAGAAATGGTACTGTTTATTTTGGAATAGCCAATCCTTGGGACTTGGTCATGTTTTTGTATAGTTCCGATATCTTATTGGTCAAAGGGCCTGCACCAATGCCAATTACTCTCCCATCTATATTAAGTACTGGGGTTATTTCTCCCATTGTACCAGTAACAAACACTTCGTCAGCTGTGTACATTTCTGAAATGGAAATCCTCTTTTCCTTGATGGGAATATTATTTTGTTCTGCCAATTTTATCACATTGGCCCTTGTAATTCCCGGCAGGCAACTATCTGCAAAAGGAGTCTTTATATTTCCTTTATTCACAAAAAATATATTAGTAGCATTGGTTTCAGATACAAACCCATCAACATCAAGCATTACTGCATCTTCAACTCCCGCCATGTTGGCTTCTATTTTAGCAAGTATGTTATTGATTAGGTTATTGTGATGTATTTTGGAATCGACACATTGTGGTGGATTTCTTCTTATAGATGAAGTGATTAAATTAATACCTGCTGTACTATAGACAGGTTTTTTCCACTCTGCCAGCACAATCAAAGTAGGTCCATATTGGTTGAAATGTGGGCTCATCCCTGAAGTCACTTTTTTGCCTCTGGTAAGTGTAAGACGAATATGTGCTTCATCATACATCCTGTTTGCCTTCAAAGTTTTAAATACCTGCTCTTTTATCTCCTCTTTTGACGGGACTTCAGCAAATGCCATTGCCTTTGCAGAATTCACCATTCTTTCAAGGTGTTCGTCAAGCATAAACACTTTCCCATCGTATATTCTAAGTCCTTCCCAAACAGCGTCACCACCCTGAACTACACTATCGAACACGGATACTTTAGCATCTTCTCTTGGTAGTAGTTCACCATTTATATTGATTAGAATATTCTCGTTTCTCGAGTCTGGCAATTGAATCATATCTAGTTAAGTTTTATCGCTTTTTCATATAGAAAATCATAATATGGAAGGCATTCTTCCAAAAGTGGTTTTACATGCTCTGGTACCTCCTCTATTTTACGCTCATAAGAGCCAAACCCGGTGGATTTATGTACGTTATGGTACCAGTGTTTGGCCCATATGCCATCTTCTTTTCTTGGTTTTGCTTCCCATTCCAACATAGCTTCTTCAAAGGGGATTTTAAGAGCAGTACATAAATGTTCTATTGCTTTTGGCGGATTAAGCAACAGTTGTCTAGCGTCAATAATAACCGGGTTTCTACCTTCAGCGGTTAATTTTTTATATATGTCAACTTGCATTTTTAACCCCGTATCACGCATCACAGGATTTGGTATTTGATTGATCAATGAAGGTAGCATCTCTCTAGGGTCGCGGACAAGAAATACGTTGCTAAAGTCTAAAAGTAAGTTGTCATCAAGGTTTACCCAATGATGAGCCATGTTTTTGAGAAATAAAATAGGAGTATTTTTGGCTTGTCTTTTTAATTGGATTAATACTTTGGTGCCATCCGTTTCCATATTGTTGATCACCTCGTTCTTGCCTGGGTGATCGGCTCCTGAGGTAACAAGATAATGCCCATATAGTGGTTCATCAACTACATAAGTATCAGAACGTTGTGCAAAAGAATACATAATGGCCGTTGACACATTTCGCGGGCCAGACCATAAGGAGATAATCTTCATGTACCGTAAGCTATCAAAATTGAATTGTATTTGCAATTAGCCTGATCATCTAGGGCTAATTGAACCCGATCTTTTTGCCTCTCCATCCTTTAGATTCAATTTCTTCAGCAGTTTTAATCACCTTATCCTTTAAGTTTGACTTGTATTTGGCGAGGTTCTTTGCTGTTTTCTCATCAAACGCCCCAATAATTTCAGCCGCCAAGATTCCCGCGTTTTTAGCACCATCCAGCGCTACAGTAGCTACCGGTATGCCACCAGGCATTTGAAGTATTGAGAGAATAGAGTCCCACCCATCAATCGAATTGCTTGATTTTACTGGTACACCAATTACAGGGAGTGTAGTAATTGAAGCCACCATTCCTGGAAGATGAGCTGCTCCACCTGCCCCAGCAATGATCACTTTCAAGCCTTTTTCTCTGGCTTTTGTGGCATAATCATACATTCTTTCAGGCGTACGATGGGCAGACACGATGGTTAACTCATAGGCAACGTTCAATTCTTCAAGTATTTCAGCTGCATCTTTCATCACTCGGAGGTCTGAGTCGCTCCCCATAATAATACCTACTAATGGCTTACTCATAGCTATGCTTTTATTTTTAACGTATTCTTTACAAAATCTACCGTATTCTTTAATTGATCAACATCTTCACCCCTCACAGTCACATGACCCATCTTCCTAAACGGTTTGGTATTCTTCTTACCGTATAAATGAACATGGGCGCCCCTGTAAGACATTACTTCCTCTAACCCTTCATATGTGGCGATACCAGTATAACCCTCTTCACCAAGTAAATTAACCATTGCAGAAGGTAAGATCATTTCGGTATTACCCAGAGGTAAATTGAAGATTGCTCTCAAATGTTGCTCATATTGTGAAGTATAGTTGGCTTCAATGGTTTGATGCCCACTATTGTGTGGTCGTGGGGCAACTTCATTAACCAGTATTCTCTGATCTTTGGTAACAAACATCTCTACCGCTAATAGGCCCACCATCTCTAATTTATTGATAACAGATTTAGCCACTGTCTGTGCCTCCTCCTCAACTTCTTTAGTGAGGTTCGCTGGCGAAAATAAATATTCAACTAGGTTGGCCTCAGGATGATACTTAAGTTCCACCGCTGGAAAACTAGTCACTTCACCTTTTTCATTGCGGGCAACTATCACTGAAATTTCCGTTTGAAAATCAACTAATTTTTCTAATAATCCCGGAGCATCAAAGGCCTTTTCTAGATCTTCTTGTGTTCTTATTATTTGAACACCTCTACCATCGTAACCTTCAGTGCCCAATTTATTTACTGCCGGAAAAAACTCCTTGTTTGCTTTAACCTCCTCCTTATTTTTGGTGAGGATAAATTCTGCGGTAGGAATATTGTGATCAACATAAAACTGTTTTTGAATGCGTTTATCTTTTATCAACTCAACTACATCAGGTTGTGGGAATACTTTCACTCCCTCTTTTTGTAATTTCTTTAGCGCATCTGTATTAACATTTTCTATTTCGATGGTGATTAAATCACAATCTTTTCCAAAATTATACACCGTATCAAAGTCAGTTAGTTTGCCCACTACAAAGTCAGATACCAATGACTTACAGGGTGCTTCAGGGTCAGGGTCAAGTATTTTAACATCAATATTAAAATCGAGAGCACTTTGAATCAACATACGGCCAAGTTGGCCTCCACCTAATATTCCCAATTTTTGTTCTTGTATGCCTTTACTCATTTTTTGACGTTGCAATGACTTGATAAGTAACAAAGATAGTATAAACTATTGGATGAAATGGTTCATTAAAGTTTAGAAAAGGAGTAGTAAATATGATATAGATCAATATTTTATCTAATTTATTTCAGATGTTACCAAGGTTCAATAATAGTACTTTGTCATACAAAACATTTAATCTATGAGTATACATATAGGAGCCCAGGAAGGTGAAATTGCCGAAACCGTTTTGATAAGTGGTGATCCATTACGCGCTAAGTTTGTGGCTGAAAATATGCTAACCGATGCCGTATGCTATACATCGGTTAGGAATATGTTAGGTTATACAGGAAAATACAAAGGCAAAAAGGTATCTGTGCAAGGTACTGGAATGGGACAATCTTCTTTGGCCATTTATGTACATGAGTTAATTCACGATTATAATGTTAAAACCATTATTCGTATAGGGACTTGCGGTGCATTAAAGACTGATATAAAGCTTGGTGAAATTATTATTGCCCAAGGAGCATCTACTGACGCAAACTTTAATAAAATCATTTTCAATGGATTAGATTTTGCACCATTGGCTGACTTTACGCTTTTAATCAGCAGTTATGAAAAGGCTCGTGAGGTGGGAATTAACGTAAGAGTGGGGAATGTTTTTAGTACGGACTTGTTTTATTTTAAAAATGACCCTAATCGGTGGAAAATCTGGACAGAACATGAAATATTATGTACCGATATGGAGACCTCTATGCTTTATACCCTTGCAGCTGGAACAGGGGTTAACGCTTTAAGTATCCTAACGGTCAGTGACAATATTATTACTGGAGACGTCAGTTCAATTGAAGATCGTGAAAAAAGGTTTGTAGAGATGGTGAAGATAGCGCTGAATATCCTTTAGTCATTTTCAAATTTATTCCAACTATTAGGATTTATGGCCTTTATTTACTTTCCAATTTAGCAAATCGCATGGATTACTCTTCCTTCAAAGATTTTACTGGATTTGTAAAGGCAGCTTTGAGTGCATGGTAAGAAACGGTTACAAAAGCTATGATTGCCGCGCTAAGTGTGGCTACTATATACACTTTTGGCCCTATGGAAATTCGATAGGCAAAGTCTTGTAACCAACTATGCATAGCATACCAAGATAGTCCAATAGCCGGAATTGCTGCTATAAAAACAAGTATCAAATACTTTTTTGAAAAGGAACCTATTATCCTAGATACCGATGCTCCTAGCACCTTTCTTATGGCGATTTCTTTGGTTTTGAGCATGACGCTAAATGAGGCAAGTGCATACAGACCAAGACAAGCAATGATAATGGCGAATATCATGGCAAATGACAATACACTGGCCACATTTTCCTCCGTTTCATAAAGGTCTTTGAAACGTTCTGCTGGAAAATAATACTCATAAGATTGACCAAAATCCATTTTATCCCATGCTGTTGCAATAGAGGCCAAAGCATCTTCTCTCGACTTGGGGTTAAGTTTTACAGTAATAAACCGGTAGGCTCTTGCACTATCCCCACCATAATAATGTACCAGTGGTTGAATGGGATCCCTTAATGATTGAACGTTAAAATTTTGTACAAGCCCAATTATATCGATTTCCTGTCGTGATCGAGGAAACAACAGCTGTTTTCCTTCAATGGATTTCCAACCAATTTGATCCAGAGCCGCCTGATTGATGATAACCCCTCGTTCAAAATCATTTTGTGATCCTTGTTTAAATGATCGCCCCTCCATCATTTTAACTCCATAGGTATCGAAAAACTCATGATCTACTACTGCCACCTGCCAATCAAGTGGAGGTATGTCTTCTTTTCCTTTTGGAAGAAATAAGGTAAATGATCTTCTGTAGTTACCAGGTACAGAACTAGAACCTGAAACATGCTCTACTCCAGTAATATTTTTAAGTTCATTACGGAATGACACTACTCGGGGTAGAGCCGCCTGAGGGTCTTCAAAATCCCGAAGTGAAAGTGGGATTACCATAACATTATCCTGATCAAAGTTGAGATCATGGGATTTCATAAAATCGATCTGTTGCATAATAATACCTACTCCGCTAATCAATGCTATTGCCAGTACAAATTGTAAGCCCACGAGCATATTTCTTACACTCATTTTACTCATTAGTTTTTCACCCTTTAATATATTGTTTGTCTGAAGTCGTGAAGTAAAAAACGCGGGATAGCTTCCAGAGATAATTCCAACAATTAACCCCAGAAATAAAATGATAAGAAGGTTTTCGGGTGAGTAAACAATGTCGAGTTGCATACCAATAAGTTCATTAAACTTGGGTAGGAACAACTCTGCCAACAGTCCTCCCAGCACCAAGGCAATTAATGTAATTAACATTGCCTCTCCAAGAAACTGTGCTATCAATCCTCTCCGATGGGCACCCATTACCTTGCGTACTCCCACTTCCTTAGTCCTTAACAGACTTTGAGCCGTAGCGAGGTTGGTAAAATTGATAATGGCAATGATTAAAATGCCCAAGGCCACCAAGAGCATTATATTGGCATATTTTTGCTGTCCAGTCATTTTATTGTAAAAATCCTTAAGTGGAAGGATTAAAAAATTGCCTTGTTCCTGCTTGGAAACGTACTTCTCCATAAGAATATTAAGCTGTGCTTTAAGTACACCGGCTTCAGCATCTGCCCGTAATTTGATAAATGATTCGCAAAAGGAGCCTCCCCACATGTTATCGCCCATCCAGTTTTTAACCATATTATGGGTTAATGGGGCGATGCATTCAAAGGTATATGAAGAGTTAGCGGGGATTTCTCCCAATACAGCTGTAACAACGCGTTCGGTGGTAAAACCAAAACGTAATGTTTTGCCAATAGGGTCTTCATCACCAAAATACTTGGTAGCTATTGCTGAGCTAATAATAACTGAATTCGGCTGATCAAGAGCGGTATTTACATCACCTTTAATAATAGGAAATGTGAAAACATCAAAGAAATTAGAATCAGCATAGGTGATTTCCTGTTCAAATCTCTTATCCTCTCTTTCCACCCATGTATTGCCCATTGATAGTAATCTGGTTCCCGATTCTATTATAGGAAATTCTTCTTTAGCCACATCTACCAATGGGTACCAAGTGTCAAACACATCCAACCTGCCATTTTCAGTAGCTCTATCTCGGTACATAAAATAGACTTGATCTGAATCTTTATGAAACTGATCATAGGTGAGCACACTTTTAGCATAAAAAATTATAAGTATGGTTATCGCTATACTTCCTGCCAGACCAATGATATTGATAAAGGAATAGGCCTTGTGTTTAAGGATATTGCGTAGGGCGATTTTTATATAGTTTCTGAGCATAGTTTATAATTTTTAACTGCATATGATGTCCAATGGAAAACCAACAATGTTTATAAGGGAGTATATTGCTTTCCTCCCAATTGTTCGTATCGCTATTTTGAAATGAATTTTTATATCACATCGTTTTAAGTCAGAACCTGGCATTACAATGTTCTACTCCAAAAAGATGCCACTAGTTAAATATAGCCCAAAGTGTCTAAAATCGACTAATACGTAAACAATCCCTTCCCTTACTGTTTCATAATGAAACATAATGTTGTTCCACATTGAAACGAATAACTATATTTAACCCAATGGATAAGTAAGGTTCACATATACTAATTATTGATTACGATAAGGATGTTTTTGCACATGTTTATGATGCCATTTTGCTTGACATGAATTACATGGCTGGGCTACAAGTGGAAAAGAAGGCCTATTTTGGTTAAAAAGGATTTCGAATAATGGTGCCGGCCTAGCTCCTGAGGATATATAAAATCTTTATCCCGTTCTATACTACAAAAAAAGACTAGTATTGGGGTTTGAGCTTCGCTAGAGTAGGAATACGCCTTCACAATGGAAGATAAGATTTCAGTCAAAAATAGGAGAAGGCACCTCCTTTATTAGAATTTGGATAATCTATTTCAATTCTACTGAAATAATCTTATCCCCAACTTCCATCTGATGAACTACATCCATCCCTTCTTCCACCTTAGCAAATATGGTATATTTCCCATCCAAATGTGGAGTAGGTGAATGTGTTATAAACCATTGCGTACCTTCAGTGTCTTTTCCTGCTGAGGCCATTCCCACACTACCTTCCTCATATCTAAGATTTGTCAATTCTGAACGGATAGAATAGTCTTCACCACCATAGCCATCTCCTCTATTACAACCGCCTTGAACCACAAAATTAGGAACCACTCGATGAAAATTTTTGCCATTGTAATATCCTTGTTTTGCTAATGCTACAAAATTGGCCGCGGAGCCAGGTGCATCCTCCACTAATAGGCGTAGTTTAATCTCTCCTTTCTCTGTTTTGATCAATACTTTCTGATCCTTCGAAATTTGCTTTACCAATTCCCAATCAATTGGATGATTATATTCATTTTTCGGGAGTATGTACTCTGAACCCTCAAAATAAGCAATCGTTTTGTCCAATATTTGAATGGCCTCCATATCTTTCGGCAAGGAGAGTTCGGCACGTACTTTACTCAAAAAATCAAACGATTCGTATTCAGATTTAAACCCAAGAGATGAGTCGCCAAGTACAACACAAGCCACGCCAACCATGGCAATATCCTTAGTTTCAATAGCTTGCTTGAATATATCAGCAAATGGCCTTATAAGTTTAGTTGGGAATTCCTTACTATACCTTAATCTAGCCAATGATTCAATACCTGCAGTAGCTACTGGGCTTGGAATTTTTAAGAATGTGTTAGTAATAATAAATTCGTTCGCCAAAATGGAATTACCCAATGCCCTTATTAAAGAAGCTTTATAGTACTGGTTTCCTGTACTATTAAATAGGGTTTCAATTTCTGAAATTACCTCTTCCTTGTTTTCGGCAAACTTTAATATTGTTCCATATAATAAGGCCTTTACTCTCCTCCAGTTGAGTTTTTCATTTTGTAATGCTTTAATTGATTCCAAATCTTTTTTGCCCGCCACAATTTCTATTTGTTCAGCAGCAGCTATGGCTACATTTACATTTTTATCTACTAAAGCTTTTTCAAAAACAGGAACCAGCTCATGAAAATCGAAATGGCCTATTTGGCCTATTGATCTTACTGCATTTATTCGTATTCGATAATCTGATGCTTGTGATAAAGAGGATAGAGCATTGAAAGTGTTTTTGTCATTTAATTTTCCTAAAGCTTGTGCGCAGGCCATTCTTACAAATGGAGAAACATCTCCTGTCGCTGACCTAATAATGAGTGCGCTTCGCCCTGTTAAATCTAAATTTCTTGAACGAGCTAGGAATTGAGCCGCGCCAAGCCTCGTCAAATAGCTATTAGAACTATCCAATAATGACAAAGCAATATCTATTGAAATACCATCATGAACATTTCTAATGCCGGCCCGATATAATCCCCAAGCAAGCCCTTTTTTATCCGCAGTGGTTTTTAAGGGCCAATACTGTAACATGCGTAATTTTTCTTGTGTGATTACCTTGCCCAAGGCTTCTAGCATTTCTTGTCTTACATAGACACTGTCTTCTTCTTCCAATGAGCGCACTAAAGGTGCTATAGCAGCAGTGTCATAGGTTTGTCCCAAGGCATAGGCCACTGCCCGCCTAACTTTTGGGTTCTTGTCATTAAGGGAAATCGATAGTTTACCAATTGCTGCACTATCTTGAATAGAACCAAAACCAAGTGCTGCTTCTATTCTATAGGTGTCGTTTTCACTGGTAAGATAGGGTATTAACTCATTGGTGTTTCTATGGTCAATAAATTCATATATTTTTATTAGCTCTGCATCTTCAAATTTATTGGTCGTTTTCTCCAGTTTTTCCACTTGCGACTGACAAGCTGAAATGAGAATCATAGCAAAAAGTAAAGGCCAACATTGAATTAATTTTTTCATATAGGAAATTTTAAGAAGCTAATATAATGCAATATGATTAATGCTGATAGGCGGATTTAATTCCTTCCCAAATTTTTTCAACATTTTCGAGGTGATTGTGTTTCATTAAACAACTCCTGAGACAAGTTACATAGGCTTGATCCTTACCAATACCATCCCAATGTGCAGGTAATAGATGCGTGGGATACTTTATTAAGGCCAAATGTAATCCCTGTTTAGCCGTTACTTCAAATATATTATTGGAAGTCTCGCTTATTAAACTTAATGATGCTGCTTTGGGTGCCCAAACAACAATGTCCAACTCTGGTTCTAAAACAGTTAAAAACTCACTGTCCTCCTCAATCAGGTTATATAATTTCATGACCGCGTCATGGCATCGAGAGATTCCTAATGAAAACTCTTCCCCTTTCTTCAAGGGAAACATTTTCATAGTCGCCCATAGAGCTACTGCCGCAGCACCAGCCCGAGAACATTCCAAGCTGATTTCTCCTAAATGCAGTTCTGCAGAACTGAAATAAGTGTAGGGAGAATCGTGTTTGTAGTATTTTCCTACCTGTGGATCTTTGAATAAAATACAACCACAGCCATATGGCTGTAAGCCATGTTTGTGTGGATCAATAACTAAGCTGTCCGCTAGATGAATGGCCTCATATTGAGCTTGGGTATATTCAGAAAGGTTTTGAGCTATTTTGAAATATCCACCATAGGCGGCATCAACATGAATACGAAATTTATAGTTTTTTTGTAATTCCAAGATCTCAATTAGCGGATCCACAGAACCAGTACCTGTGGTGCCTAGCGTAACCACAACTGTACCTACCTGAGTAGCGTTTAGTTTTGCTTCTAAAGCTTTAACATCCATTCTGCCATTCAAATCACAGCCAACATTTTCAAATTTTAAACCTAACACCTCGGAAATACGCTCATGGGTATAGTGAGCCATTTCAGAGGCTACCACACATTTGCTTGGGTGAATCTTCCTTCCAATCCAAAGAGCCTCCATATTAGCCATCGTTCCACCTCCTGTCAGATGCCCCAAATGCTCACTCCAGCCAAACATGGCAGCAATCTGTGCAACAGCTTCTTTTTCCATTATTGAACTCGCCCTGCCACCATCCAGAGCATGGTTATTAGGGTTGATGTACAATGCTAGTGAGTAGGCAAGTCTTGCAATGGTATGAGGCGGTTTTAGCATTTGACCTGCATAATCAGTATCAAAATAGGGGTAATTGTCACTTAACCTATTTACAACTTGATCTAAAGTACTGGCCACCTTATCCAAATCAGCGTCTGGATTAGAAATCGGATATTTAAAATGGGTTTGAAGTTTTTCGAGTGCTTCCTGAAGGATAATTAGTTCTTTGTTTGTCATAATCAATTTTTTACCTCTCGCTCGGCATACCAAAACCAGCTTTCTTTGTGGCATAAATATAAAGAAAGTGAGATTAAACAATCCGAATATTTTTTTGGAACAATGTTTGGTACATTCAAGTTAATACCAAATTTTGAAACCTATGAAAACCTTACTTACAATAATTGGACTCGGAGTAATGCTCTCTTTAAATTCATGTTTTATTGGTGACGATGGCCCGCGTGGACCTCAGGGACCACAAGGACAGGATGGTGTCGATGGAGAAGAAGCATTTGTTTTTGAATATGAAAATGTTTCGTTCACGGGGCCTGATTACGAGCTTATTCTTGAATATGCAAGTGACTTTACTGCTTTGGAATCTGATGTAACACTGGTTTATTTTTTATGGGATATTGTAGACGGTTCTGAAATCTGGAGACCGCTACCACAAAACATTATTACAGCGGATGGTCTATTGCAGTACAACTTTGATTTTACTCGTAATGATGTAAAGTTGTTTTTAGATGCAGAATTTCCATTGGATGATCTTACTGCCAGCGATACGGATGATTGGGTGGTAAGGATAGTGGTTGTGCCCGGAAAATTCTGGGATGGCAATGGTAGAAGAGAGATGCCAAGTTACGAAGAGGTTAAGGTTGAATATAATTTGCCTGATTTGCCTGCTCCTACAAATGTAATTAATAGAAAAAATTAAGCATTATTACTCATTGATATTGAAATAACTCTCCCGTTTTCTAATTGGAGAGTTATTTTATTTTTATCCCCATATTCTCCATCAACTTACTTGCATTAAAGCTTTTGCAAATACCTTTCTCCAGCAGATAAGGAAAGATGATTTCATTGCCTTCAATTTGGCTATTAAAACTATAATTCTCCACATTATTTAGTTCTTGATCCAGCTTTCCTAAATCAAGATCATGGGTAGATATTAGCCCAAATGATCGTGTTTTTGACAATTGTCTGGCCAATGCCACAGCACCAATGTGTCGATCTTTGGAATTCGTCCCCTTGAGAATTTCATCGAGCATATAGAATACTGGTTGACCTAATTCAACCAAATCCAACAAGGCTTTAATTCTCTTCAACTCTGCATAAAATGAAGACACATGCTCTTCCAAATTATCAACCGTTCGCATTCCAGTAAATATTTGCATTAGTGATATTGTCAACTTGTTGGCACAGACAGGAGCACCAGCATATGCAAGTACCATATTAACTCCCAATGTGCGTAAGAAGGTGCTCTTTCCTGACATATTTGACCCGGTTATAATAGTAATTGCTCCTTCCCCTGTCATCATAAAATCGTTCTTCACTCGTTCTTGTGCTTTAATCAAGGGGTGACCTAGTGCTTCTCCAGATAAAATAAACTCTTTATCATCAATACTTGGAAAGACATAATCGGGGTTTGAATATCGAAACCCGGACAAACTACTAATCGCCTCAAATTCACCAATAGTATCAAACCAATGTGCTATATCAGCCTGATTTTTCCTTTTCCATCTTTCAGCGCGTATGAGAATCACTAAATCAAATAGGAATGTAAAATTTATAAAAAAGTATAAAAAATTAGATCTCGCATTGAGCAAGTCAAGAATCTTTTGAAGTCTCGAAATAGATAAAGAGGCCTTTGAGCCTTCCTGCTCAAAATGCGATTGTAGTTTTTGTAAATAATCGGTGGTGAATGATGACTCCTCCAAATGTTTGATCAACGAACTATATGATTTTAATACCCCAACATGGTCAATAACCGCTTCAGATAAATCTTTCATCTGTTGTTGGTAACGACTTACCACCAGAAAATTTATAAATATGGCAGCCAATGTGTAATAAAAACTGACCTCTGTAAATATATTGAGTCCGATTAGAAGGAAGGTTATCACGGGCATAATCATTGTCAAACCCTTGTATAGCCGTTTTATGTGTATGGATTCCTTTAGCCAAGATAATAATGGACTATAATCCAACTGACGAATATCATTGTGCATCCCTTTAGCCTGAAAATCTTGGCGCCAGTCAATATTGGGTGCCAGTTCTTTTATCGCCAAATGTCTGTTTTCAATCTCTTCTTTTGTAGCTCTTGCTTGAAGCCATGAGGCCATGGTATTTTTACCGTTACCCGTTGAGGTTCTGTTAAGTAATTGAAAAAGTGAATTAGCTCCAAATACATCTAAGTCATTCGTATAAGGATGTTTTGCGTCTACATATTCTTCGCCCTTGTCTTGTTCAGAAAGATTTCCCTTGCCAATCAGGATTTCTTTTTCATTGATTGACTTCAAAAAACCAGCTTGTTTTCTTTTATAAGAAATCCGATTGTGCAGGATGATAATTGTACCAAAAACAAATGGGAAAGCAAGTACAGTTAAACCGAGTAACATCCCCATCCTATAATTAGCCGCTAAGATGGATACAATTAGAAATAGAGTGAATGTTGCAATCCTTACAACAGCAATAGCATTATATTTTCTATTTAGTATTTGATAATCATTACTAAATACTTCAATTCGCTTTTGAAATATATCCAAAGGGTTTGCCATAGAGATTATATATTTAATGCTAAGTTAAGCGCTTTGATGAAATAGCTTAAATTATGGTTTTGTAAAAGCTATTAAGATAATAATTGAAATGCCGCAAAGGCAGAAATGTAGGCAACAGCGGTCATGTAACCAAGTTGAATTAATGGCCATTTCCAACCATTTGTTTCTCGGTAAACTACCGCAAGAGTGCTCATACATTGCATGGCAAATACATAAAAGAGTAAAAGTGAAATTCCAGTAGCCAAATTATAGCGTGGCTCGCCTGTTTCTTGATTTATTTCATTTTTCATTCGGCTCTTAATCGTGTTTTCTTCATCTGTATCGCCAATACTATAAATGGTAGCCATTGTACTAACAAAGACCTCGCGAGCCGCAAAAGAAGTTATTAGTGCAATCCCAATTTTCCAATCATATCCAAGTGGTGTGATTGCTGGCTCAATAGCTTTTCCAAATATACCAGCATAAGAATGTTCCAATTTGTATGCCTGAACTTGATTATCAAAAGCTATAGGGGTGAGTTGCTGATCAATGTTAATGGCCTTTACTTCAGCTTCAGCATTCTGGATATGATCTCCTGGTCCATATGAAGCAAGCACCCAAAGTATGACCGAGATAGCAAGGATTATTTTTCCCGCTTCAAAAACAAAAGCTTTTGATTTTTCAATCATTGTTAAACCCACATTTTTCCACCTGGGCATTTTATAGGTTGGTAATTCCATTACCAAAAAACTGCGTTCATTCGACTTCAGTATCAATTTCATCACTGCTGCGGAGAGCATTGCCATTGCAAATCCAAGCAAATACAATCCCATTAAAGCTACACCTTGCAAATTAAATATGCCGAATGCCAACTTGTTTGGAATAACCAGTGCGACCAAAATCGTGTAAACCGGTAGACGAGCAGAGCAGCTCATGAAAGGAGTCACGAAAATTGTAATCAGGCGTTCCTTCCAATTTTCAATAGTTCTGGTGGCCATGATAGCAGGTATAGCACAGGCCACACCAGAAATAAGCGGCACCACACTTTTGCCACTAAGACCTACTTTACGCATGATTTTATCCATGAGAAAAACCACCCGCGACATATAGCCCGTTTCTTCCAAAATGGCTATAAATGCAAAAAGAATGGCTATTTGGGGTATGAAAATAACAATGCCTCCAATACCTGGAATCAAGCCCTCAGTAAGTAATCTTGTTAAGGCACTATCAGGCAATAAATTACCAAAATAGGTGCTCATCGATGAAAATGTAACATCAATAATATCCATAGGTACTGTAGCCCATGTAAATATCGATTGAAAAATCATAAATAAAATGGCTAGGAAAATAGCATATCCCCATATTTTATGGGTAAACATTTTATCCAATTTTTGGGTTACTCTTTTTGGTAGTACAGTGAAATTCTCCTTGATAGATCCGTCAATAAAATGATTTATGGCCGAATATCTCTCGAGGGTTTCTGTTCGTCTTAAATCATCACGATTAAATTGAAATTTATCAGCAATGTCCTGAAGTAAATTCTTTTCGTTTTGGGTGAGTGATGAGTTGATTCTAAATTGTTGTAAAGTTTGATAGGCCAGGTAATCTTCTTCAATAGAAAACGCCTTCTTTACTTCATCAATGGCTTGTTCGGCATGCTTTCGAGGATCGAATATTGGCTGATAATCAGTTAATTCAATGTCAACTAAAATTCTCTTTAGTTGATCTACCCCTTTTCCGGATCTGGCTTTCATTGGTAAAACAGGTACGCCTAACTCCGCACTTAATTTTTTTGCATCTATACTCAGCCCTGTTTTTTCTACGATGTCCATCATGTTCAAGGCCAATATGGATGGAATTCTTAAATCATGAATCTGTGTAAAAAGTAGCAGGTTACGTTTAAAATTTGAAGCATCAACAATGACGACCACCACATCTGGATATAATGCATTGGATTTGTTAGCAAGTATGTCAAAAACCACTTTTTCGTCAGTGGAGTTGGGGTAGATGCTGTATGTTCCCGGGAGATCAATAATTTTAACTTTCTCTCCATTAGTAAGGGTAGCCGTTCCCGTTTTTTTGTCAACAGTTACACCTGGGAAATTGCCAATTTTTTGATTGAGCCCTGTAAGATGGTTAAATAATGAAGACTTACCTGAGTTTGGATTTCCAACCAAAGCGATTTTTTTCATATCGCCCGTAGCCATTTATTGAATAGAGATAGTGATTGCTTCGTCTAGACGAAGGGATAAATCGTATCCAGAAACACTTACGCAAATCGGATCGCCAAGAGGAGCCGAGAAGTTGTATTTAATTGGCTGACCTGGCAGGCAGCCCATTTCTAATAATTTTAATGAAAGTGTGTCATCCATAAAACCATTGATGATTCCGCTTTCTCCTGGGGCTAGATCCACTACGCTTCTGAAATTCACTACTTTTATTTAGATTAATTATAAACAATGCGAAGATATGCCCTTAGTGTGGTATTAACAAGAAAAAGGATCAACAAAAAATTATGATTTTTGTCATTGTTTAATTGAAGTGACTTTACACCCTTGTAACCCTTGTTGGTGTTGTCTCCAACTAGGACTGTGTATGTCTTAGGGAGATACTCAAACAATATTATTCACATTGAAATGTCTTAGATTTTATACTCTGTATATTCGTGAATAATTCACATAATTTATGAACGGTTTGAGAGCAATATTATTCGCATTATTAGTGCTAGGATTGTCCAACATTACTTCAGGGCAATCAAAAATTAGCTCGGATTCTCTTTTTATACTAAAAGACACAACTCAATCGGATATTAAAGCGGTATACATTTATAGCAACCGCATTTATTTATACACAAATAAGCATTGGGTTGGCTATTATGATATTAATTCTAGGAATGAAACGAGACCTCTTCGCAGCTTTATTAACGTAGACGGTAAAAAGTATAATTTCAAAACTAATAATTTTGACCTACTATTAGATGATGGTGGAAATTCCTATAAAAACTATTTTCTGAGCACGGATGAAAATCTACTCATTAAACCACCAAATATATTAGAGATATATGAAGATCAGGGTGATGAAGAAGAAGTAGAAATTGATCTTGATATAAATTAGAATTTATATTCATCACCCACAACTTAAATTCTTTTTTTAGCCCTTGTTGGTGTTGTCACCAACAAGCTGATCTATCCACAACCTAAATTCTTTTTCAAATCTCGATCAGGAAGAATTCCTTTTCGCTCATCTTGAATTTCATCTGGCTCGGCAGCATCAATAAACCGTCTGATTGCCTGAAAACTTGCCGCTGTATCTTCATACATACCCATATGTCCTACATTATTCAATACATGTATAAACGGCCTTTTGATAAATTCAAATTGTGCTTTTGATTTTTCAATAGGCACTGAAGTATCTTGGTCCCCGGCTATAAAAAGTATCGGTTTCTCAAATGATTTAAGAACTTCGGTATTATCTGGTCTATCACGCATAGCCTCCATGTATGAAACTAAGGTTTCTTCAGAAGTATTTCCAGCTACTTTAGTCACCTCACCTATTTCCTCTTTTAATCTACTTCTGTTCTTCAAATAGAAGAGTTGAGTAACAAATGACTCTGCAAAAACCTTAACGCCCCTTTTCTTTACAAAATCAATGGTCTTATTTCGTGATGATTTCTTTTCTTCATCATCTGCCAGAGCAGAAGAATGAAAAAGCCCGAAACCTTTGATGGTATCATGATGATTTCTGGCTAGGGCAAGTGTGATATATCCACCCAAAGAATGTCCAATGATGATACTGTTTTGTAAATTATTGTCAATAATCCATTGGTAAACAATCTCTGCTATATCTTCTAGTGTAAATGCGCCTGTGGGTAACGGACTTGACCCAAATCCGGGCAGGTCAAGCGTGTGTATTTCGTTGCTTAATGCCAGTTTATTAACAAGAGGTTTCCATATTTCTAAGGTTTCACAAAATCCGTGAATCAATACAATAGGATTACCACTACCTTGTTTTTTAGAATAAATTTTGGACATTATTTTTTTGACAATACCACTTCTGACAGGGTGATTACAGCTTTGGCGATTCCTTTTGGATCAAAATTACATTCTTCATGAAGCTCTATTTGCTCTCCGTGTTCAACAATTCTGTCAGGGATACCTAACCTTGAAATTTGTGCGGAGTAGTTGTTCTCAGCCATAAATTCCAACACCGCTGTACCAAATCCGCCCATGAGGCAGCCGTCTTCAACGGTAACTATTTTTTTAAATGAAGAAAATATTTCATGAAGCATATTCTCGTCCAGTGGTTTAACAAATCGCATATCGTAATGCGCTGGATTCAACCCATCTTTTTCTAATAACTCACAAGCTTCAACAGCATAATTACCAATATGTCCGAGCGTTAAAATAGCCACGTCTTCACCATCCTTAATTTTTCTTCCCGTTCCAATTTCAATTTTCTCAAATGGGGTTCTCCATTCTGGCATTACCCCTTGTCCCCTTGGATAACGTATTGTAAACGCTTTACCTTTTCTGGGAAGTTGTGATGTGTACATTAAGTTCCTGAGTTCCGCTTCATTCATTGGCGAAGCAATCACCATGTTTGGAATACAGCGCATATAGGCAATATCATAAGCACCATGATGAGTGGGGCCATCCGCTCCGGCAAATCCTGCTCTGTCTAGGCAGAAGTTAACAGGCAAATCCTGAATGCAAACATCATGGATCACCTGATCAAAAGCACGCTGCATAAATGAACTATAAATATTACAAAACGGAATCAATCCTTGTGTGGCCAAGCCAGCAGAGAATGTGACTGCATGTTGTTCGGCAATACCCACATCAAACGCCCTGTCTGGCATGGCTTCCATCATAATATTCATAGAAGAACCGGAGGGCATAGCAGGTGTAATACCTGTTATTTTTTCATTTTTTTCTGCCAGTTCCACCATTGTGTGGCCAAACACATCTTGATATTTTGGTGGCTGAGGGGTATCATAAGTCTTTTTCCTAATCTCCCCTGAAAGTTTATCGAACTTCCCTGGAGCATGCCATGTAGTTTGGTTTCCATTTTCAGCAGGCCCATACCCCTTCCCTTTTACAGTTACACAATGTAAAATTTTAGGGCCTTTAATATTTTTTAGATCATCAAGTACACTTACCAAATGGTTGATATCATGACCATCAACTGGGCCAAAATATCTTAAGTTCAATGATTCGAACATGTTACTTTGGCTAAGTACAAATGATTTTATGCTATTCTCTACCTTAGAAATTACCTCGCGCGCATTTGGTCCAAATCTGCTGACCTTACCCAAAATCTTCCAAACCTCGTCCTTTGCTTTATTATAAGTACCTGAGGTGGTTATGTCTGTCAAGTAATCCTTCAATGCCCCAACGTTTGGGTCGATGGACATACAATTATCATTGAGGATTATAAGTATGTTACTGTTGGATACTCCCGCATGATTCATGCCTTCAAAGGCCAATCCGCCCGTCATGGCACCATCACCAATTATGGCAATATGTTGTTGTTCGTTGTCTCCTTTATATTTGGCAGCCACTGCCATACCTAGTGCTGCAGAAATAGATGTAGAAGAATGACCCACTCCAAAGGCATCATATTCGCTTTCCTTCCTTTTTGGAAAACCAGACATGCCTTTATACATTCTGTTTGTATGAAAAATATCCCTGCGGCCAGTTAATATTTTATGCCCATAAGCCTGATGGCCCACGTCCCATACTAATTGATCTTTAGGGGTATTGTATATATAATGAAGTGCAACTGTAAGTTCAACTACTCCTAAACTAGCTCCAAAATGGCCTCCGTATACGGAAACGTTATCTACGATAAACTGTCTGAGTTCATCACATAGCTGTACCAGTTGAGTTTGATCTAATTTCTTTAGATCATCTGGGCTGTTGATTTCAGCGAGTAATTTTCCTGGTTCAATTAACATTTAAGAGTGTTATTGGCATTCATTCTAAACAAAAATAAAAGGTAAGTGTTTTATTAACCTTTTGCAATCGATTTTAGAAGGTTCAAAATTACACATTTTTAGTCAAGCAAGGCAAAATTAGCTTGGATAGTAATATCTTTGGTTATTAACGGGAATTAAACCTATTTATATTAATTGAGCTTTGAAATAAAATTACCGCTTTTTGAAGGTCCTTTTGACCTACTACTCTTTTTCATTGAAAGAGATGAATTAGATATAAACGACATTCCTATTTCAAAAATAACGAATGATTTTCTCGACTATCTACACAACTTGGAGAAAATGAACATTGAGGTGGCCAGCGAGTTTATTCTGGTAGCTGCTACTTTGATGCGTATAAAATCTAAAATGTTGCTGCCCAGGCCACAATTAGATGAGGCTGGTAATGAAATAGATCCTCGCGATGAGCTGATTAAGCATTTACTAGAATACAAGAAATATAAATCCGTATTGGAAGAACTCCAGCTGATGGAAGGTAGCCAGATAGACAAGGAGAAAAGAGGTAATCTTTCAAAAGAACTCCGTTCATTGTCAGAGGCTGTCAATGTAGAGTCTGAGATGCAAGATCTGGATTTGTACAAATTGCTCAAGGTGTTTCAAAATGTTATTGAGCGCTATGAAATTGAGCAAAATAAGCCCCGCCATGAGGTAATACAATATGCTTATACCATTGGAGGTCAGCGTGATTTTATAATGTACACGTTAAGCGATAAAGCGAGAGTACCCTTTACAGATATAATCGAGAGCGATAAAAACAAGATTGCGGTTATTTTTAACTTCTTGGCCATTTTAGAATTGCTTCAAATGAATATGATCACGCTCCATATTGGTGAAGGCTTCAACAACTTCTGGGTGGAGAAATTAGATGGGGTAGAGGAAGAAATAGAGAATTAAAGATCTATTGGGAATATAGATTATTACTACACGCACTTATATTAGCAAATTACTATATTCAATAATTAGTGGTCAGGGCATAGTAACAGATATATACAGCAACACAATAATGATTTGGACAACTATACTGGCGGTACTCATAGGGATAATTTATCCAACATACTTTCTGTTAACCTATAAAAAAACGAACAACAGTATAAAGCAAGACGACAAGTTTAGACTAATTGACTATAAACAAACCATTTCGATATTTTGGTTTTTAACGATATTGATTTTCATTAATTTTTTCGCAACACAACTCCCCCAAATAAATCTGTATCCAAATTTTACTATAATCGGTATTATACTTTTAATTTTAGTTTTGGTGTTTTCGGTAATACAATACAAGTCATCAAAAATTACATCTGACAACCTTACCATTGTTAAGGACAAAATGAAAGATGTATACCACTACCTGCCAAAAACAAAAAGAGAATTTGATTGGTTTATCATACTATCAATAAGTGCCGGAATTTGTGAAGAGATTATTTTCAGACTCTTTTTATTCGAGTTTTTAAAAGAAAATGCCAATTTATTAATTGCCTTTGCGTTGGCAAATATAATTTTTGCAATAACACATATCGGTATGGGCAAGCAGAATATTATAAGTTCTTTTATATTAGGGTTGTTGTTTTCCACTATTTACTATTATACTGATAACATTTGGATAGCCGTTGTCCTACATATTGCAATTGACATAAATGGCGGCATTATAGGATATAGAATGAATAACCTGGAACAAAAGACAACGTAGGGCTGATCTGCAATCCTCAACTCAGGTAAGTCCACCAAGTAATATTTAAATATTAATCGAATTACTCCATCCTCAATATATCAACAGGATTAGACTTTTTAAGTTTGACCAGTTGAAACCCAATTGTTATCCCAATCACTGCAAATAGTATAATCACGGCTGTTGCTAAGGGCACATATCCCACCGGAGCGTGATACGCATAGATCATATCAAGCATTTTAGATACCAAAAAGATGGACAATCCTCCACCAATTAAAGCACCCGCCAACCATAAAATTACAAAGCGTTGATACACTAAACGTGACAGCTGGCCAATATTAGCGCCCATAACTTTTCTGATCCCAAAGTCTTTGATTTTGGCATTGATATTTAAAGAAACCAAACCAAATAATCCCATGGCAGATAATATGATTGCAAGTGTTGCTGTAAAGAGTAAAATATGACTTACACCTTCCATAGTGGCAAAAAATTCTTCGAAAACCGTGGCTTGTTGTTGCCCCTCATATAGATCATTTTCTACCGATTCGTGCCAAATGGTTTTTACCGTTTCACTCATTTTATTATCACTCCCAGCTGCCAGTTTGATAGAAAGAAAATTGTAATTAGAATCAGACATTGCCATAATAGCTGTTGGTACTATTGTGATCATAAATGGCTAATAATGATAATCTTCAACTACACCTATAATATTATAATCAACACTATCAATGGTGAGTGGCTGATCATTGGGAAAAGGGACTTCAAACCAATCCAGAAATGTTTGATTGACTATAATGCCGGACAATTGATCACTTTTTGCTTCTGGATTGAAATAGCGTCCCTGCTTGAGTCTTAAGCCCATTAGTTGAGCATAGTTTGGTGCTGCATGAATCACCTTTAATTCCTGCAATTCATTGTTAATTTCTACCTCTGCATTGCTCAATTCTTTGCCAATATGCTCTACACTTCCTGCTATTTCAAGCACATCAGGCTGTTGAGCTAACTTATCTTTTATCTTAATATATTCTTGATTAGATGGGATATTTACAAATATTTTGTCTTCAGGATTATAGCCCCAATCACGATTAACATTTGCCTTATTGGTATTGACAAAAGCCAACCCAGCCACTATTGTAAGGATGGCCAGTACAAACTGAAAGGTGAGTAAAACACTTGTAAATTTACTTTTACCACCTAATTTTTGCTTGCCCCCAAATATTGAAACCGATTTAAATTTGTGAGTAAATCAATACGTAGATTATGACCTGAAATATCATTGAACCATGGAATAAATAAGGTAGAAGCCATTATACAACCCAATACAATAGCCAAAAAACAGAGGATGGCATTCTCACTCAGAAATTGAAAAATTAATTGACTTCTCCTACCTCCAATGACTTTACGTACCCCTATTTCCTTTATACGTCTTGTAGCCATTAACACCGCAATATTGATATAGTTAAAAACTGCTAGTGTGAGCAAAAATATTGAGAGAGTACCCAGCAAAATTTGTGGTGCCAACGAGCCATATTCTCCAGGGCCACCAATGATGTTTTGAGTCTCTTTAATGATATTGCTAAAGGGCAAGAGCTGTATCCCCAAGTATTTGTTGGAGGGTTTAACTTGATTTTGAACTTCTTTTAATTGATTAAAATCTTCTTTGATGGCATCGTTGAAAACATTTTTATCTATTTGTACAAAAACCCAAGCCTGTTTGTCCCAGTTTTCATCGAGCGTATCATGTTCGGTGGCACGATCCAAATTTTCATAACTAATCAAAACCCCAAATCGAAACATAATATTGGCCGGCAATGCTGCCATTACTGCCCCAATACTGAAGGTTTTTAATTCATTGTTCACCTTCATTTGTATGCTTTCACCAACAGGATAGGTATTGCCAAATAATTTTAAAGCGGCCTTCTCTGTAATGATGACTTGATTTGGGTCATTTAATGCCTCTTTTGAGCCGTATTTTATCTTGTATGTAAACATTTTCATGAATTCAGGATCAACAAATTGCCCGATCTCAGAAAATGTGTCTCCCTTAGTTTTTAAAACTACAGACCTACGACCAACACGTACTGTTTCTTTAACAGAAGAGAATTCATGTTTGATTTTATCCGCTAATGGCACTGAAGTAGCTCCATACTTTTGTTCGTAATCGGTAAGCATCGAAGTATGTGTCACCAAATAAATTTCATCTTTGTTCTCATGAAAATCACCTCGAAACCAAATGCTCGTGATAAAAAGGTAAGCAACTAAGCAACAACCAATGGCAGAGGCCAATCCAAAAATGTTGATAAATGAGGGCCCTTTCTGCTTGAGTAAGTTTCTCCAGCCGATTTTCATATAGTTTTTAAACATGCTAATAGAATTTAATTGAGTTTTTGATTTGCTTATATTGCTCAATCGGCAAAATCGGATAACATCCCATAAAAAAGCTCTTTTTGCATGACCTGCTCCTTTCTCATTTAAGCGCCAGTAAAATAGTTCATGCACATCGCCTTGAATCTGTTCTAATAAATTAGGGTTGCAGTAGAATTCCAAGAAACGATCAATCCACTTTGGTGGCTTCTTTGGGCTATCAGATTTCATGCGCTGTAATTGTAGGCCAATGGAGGTAATTGATTATAAAGCTTATCTCGTGTTAATTTAATTTGATCAAGACTGGCTCTTCCTGCATTGGAAAGCACATAATATCGCTTTCTACGTCCACCTCGTTCATTGGTAGCACCACCCATATTTGATTTCAACAATCCTTTTTCTTCAAGGCGGCTAAGTACGGCATGTACAGCACTTATATTCACCGACCTTCCAATTTGTGATTTAATTTCCTGCAAAACAGAGACTCCATAGGCCTCATCGGTTAAAATTCCAACTGTAAGCAAAATAAGCTCTTCTAATTCACCAATATTATCACCCTTCATTTGATTAGTTTATTATTTCTACAAATATAGATCAAATATATTAAATCTATATTTGTAAATCAAATATATAAGACTTGTTAAACTTGGTTCGAATCGCAAAAAATCCTACTTTCATCAACCCGATAGCTATCGGGAAAGCACAGGATAAGTACAACTTCTAAAACCAGAATTGTGCGTAATTACCAAACCGACTAATTCATGAAAAAATTAATTCTCTTTACATTACTCTTATTTTTTACGATCAACTTTTCTCACGCACAAGACATAACTGGTAAATGGTACGAGACTGGGAACCCCAATGCTAGTTTAGAAATCACCATTAATAAAAACGACAATAACTATTATGGCACTTACTCCTGGGAATGGAAAAACAGGACTAATACCGCTAATGCACCGTTAGATAATGTACTAATTAAGAAGGATTCGCTTTTATTAGAACTAACATATTCAAGCTTTCCAATTAATTACAGATTGAAGTGGGATGGTAAAACAGATACTTACAAAGGTTTTTTCTATGCCAATACTCGTCAATTAGGTTCTGTAACCCTTAGTAGAACTCCTGTTGTACGAGATATGACGGTTAAGGTCATCTCGGAAAAAACACCCACACGACAAGATAGCTTAAGAGGCTCTATCACACCTGAAAGAGCATGGTGGGATCTCACTTATTATCATTTAGATATAAAGCTCGATGTAGAGAATAAAAGCATTAAAGGTTCCAATGTTATCCAATATAAGGTAATAGAGCCCTATTCCCTTTTACAAATTGATTTACAATCCCCACTGATAATTTCTAAAGTCATTCAAAATGGGAACGCTTTGAAATTTACAAATGAAGGCAGTGCCTATTTCATTCAATTAAAAGAAAAACAGAAGGTAGGGGATATAAATCAAATTAAAGTCTTTTATGAAGGAGTACCCAGAGATGCTCCTAGAGCTCCTTGGGATGGAGGATTTTCATGGAAAAAAGATAAGAATGGTAATGACTTCATTGCAACATCATGCCAAGGCGATGGAGCCAGCTTGTGGTGGCCCAATAAAGATCACATGTATGATGAAGTGGACAGCATGCTAATTAGTGTTAACATTCCTAAAGGACTTACTAATGTATCTAACGGTAGACTTCGTAAACTAGAAGAACATAGTGATAATACAGTAACCTCTCATTGGTTTGTAAACAATCCAATAAATAATTACGGGGTTAATATTAATATTGGAGACTACGTACATTTCTCAGAAGTATATGAGGGCGAAAAAGGGCCACTAGATTTAGACTATTACGTTTTAAGCTATAATCTTGATAAAGCGAAAGAACAATTTAAGCAGGCTCCTAAAATGATGAAGGCTTTTGAGCATTGGTTCGGACCCTACCCTTTTTATGAAGATGGATATAAATTGGTTGAGACGCCCTATTTAGGCATGGAACATCAAAGTTCAGTCACGTACGGTAACGGGTACGAAAATGGTTATCGAGGCGGAGACAATACTCAGTCAGGTTGGGGATTGAAGTTTGATTATATAATCATTCATGAATCTGGACATGAATGGTTTGCTAATAATATCACCTACAAAGACATAGCTGATATGTGGGTTCATGAGAGCTTTACTACCTATTCTGAAAGCATCTATGTGGAGTATTATTTTGGAAAGCAGGCAGCTAAGGAATATTTAATGGGACAAAGAAGGCACGGCATTTCAAATGATAAAGCAATCATTGGTGACTATAACATCAATGATGATGATTATACAGGTGATATATACCCAAAGGGTGCTGTCATGCTACATACCTTAAGGCAAGTAGTCAATGATGATGACAAATGGAGGTCAATATTGAGAGGATTG
Organism: Fulvivirga sp.; assembly: GCA_048268855.1. Taxonomy (GTDB): domain Bacteria; phylum Bacteroidota; class Bacteroidia; order Cytophagales; family Cyclobacteriaceae; genus Fulvivirga. Next base: position 230,747 of record JBLWUR010000001.1, on the reverse strand, counting down.
AACAAACAGTTTTATCATCAAACAGTAACAACAAAAGATATTGAGGATTACATAGCTACTCAAGTTGGAATAAACTTGGAACCATTCTTTGATCAATACCTAAGAACGATTCAAATACCCACTTTGGAATACTATATAACGAAAGAAAAATTTAGTTACCGATGGGTCAATACTGTTCCAGCATTTGATATGCCCATAAAAATTTATGTGAATCAGAAAGAGAAATGGATTTATCCGAAAACGAATTGGACAGAAGATTTCATGAAATTAGAAGATGCCAAAATAACCATTGACTCGAACTTCTATGTTGGCGAGATGAAAAGTGCGAATATGTCAGATTAGATAGTGTAAAGAATAAAAAATGACAGAGCTATTTAGCATCGATCCGTTAAGTACAAGGGTGGATAAGTTATGAATGATTTTATTGAAATATTGAAAAGTTAATAACCACATTACTTAATATTTCTTTCAACTTTTCAATCCTCTGGTTCTCGCCTTCTATGGAATCGTTAATCTCAAGCCAACAAATCAGTTTTCAACGCTTCAAAAAAATCTAATTAACGTATCTTCGCGGCTATCTAAAGGCGGAAATTATGGAAGACAATAAAATGTTAAATTATATTAAGGATGTAGTAGAAAATATGCCCACCGACTGGTTAAACCTAACCACCCATCGACTGGATATTTATGATGAAAAATTGGCCAAAACCCAATTCCTTGATCAGTTTGAAATCTTAATTGATAACAATAACTCGTCATCATCCGCACTCAATGAATTACCCACAGCTTATGACTACATACGCTTAGGCCATCCATTATCTTGTGTGTTAGAATGGACAATTGCACACTTAAATCAGCTAAAACCAGAAAATGTGATTAGCTTTTCTTCCAAGACGGTTCCTATTTTGGCCATTCTTAGAAAGAATTCCTTAGACAATAAAAGCACCCAAATCTGTTATACAGGTGAACTGCCTAGTTCATTTGATGCCAAAATAATCAAGCAGGTTTATGGTTATCAATTTGATCTAATCCACATTGAGAAAGTAGAAGAGATAGACCCCAATAGCAATCCGAGTGGTGGAAGTACCATTTTTATTTCGCAGCAAGTTGACATTTCAAAGGTTACTCCTTCTGAAAACATAGATTTTTATATCAATTTTCACTACCGCCTGGGAAGTGTTTTATTAGTGAATGGTAGTCAAAATGAAAGCTATATCTCAGAAATTCAGCACGTAAGAAGAAGAGAGACCATTGCCATGACGCCAGTCAATTGTCTTGCTGCCTTAAAGGGGTTAACAGGGCAATCTGCTGTTGACCCTGATAGCAGCCGGGAGACAAACAAAGCACTTGTTCTAGAATCAATAAAGGCCATTACTGGTTCTCCAACAAAAGCACTTGTTGGTTCTAGTGGACTATCCATTCAATATGCGATTATGATGGGACTAATTCATCACGCACAAGAAAATCATATAAAGAAGGCCATAAAATTTGTTGTCCCTCCCAATTGTTATGGTGGCACAAACGACCAAGCAAGACGCGTTGCTGCTTGCAATGATAATGTAGAAGTGGTGGATTTACCGGTGGATGGTGGTAACGATATGGTTAAAAGCCTTGACATCGTTCTGGCTAAAATTGCTAACGAAGATGCTATCCCATACATCATCGCTGAAATTCCGACCAACCCCAGAGTTGAAGTGCCAGATCTCACAAAATTAAAGGCTGTTTTAAGTCAAGCCCGTAAAACGGCAAACGGAGCAACGGCTATCGATCCTGTTTTTATTTTAGATCAAACATTTTGTCCGAATGTGCACTTTTTGGGCGAAGGTGAAATACTCTCAACAGTTAGGACCATTTCCTATGTGAGTGGGTCTAAATTTCCAAGTGGTGGGAAATGTACCGCTGGCTATTGTGTAGGAAATACGAAAACGGAAGCATTGATGGATAAAATTGAATTGCATCTAAATCTTTGTGATAACGAGGCCACAAATCTTCAGTATGAACTATTAGCCAAACAAATGCCTTCAATGAAGCAAAGAATTATTGATGCGTATAAGAATACACGTGAGTTTGTAAACTTCATCCACGATACTTTGCCTACTGCAAAAATAAATTTCGTTTCTGAAGAATTGGCACAACAAGGGTTTACACCATCTGTCTTTTCATTGGATCTACCTACAAAAGGGAATACGGCTGAGGAAAAAGAAGCTTATAAAAGAACATTAAATCTTAAGCTAATCAATTTAATGATTTCAAAAATCCCCAATGAAAGTAAGTACTGTGTAAGCTATGGTCAGCTAAAAGGTTGTTACTGGACAATACCTGCAACTTCCACTCAAGGGACGACTAAAGAAGGTGACAAAGATTATATTGCTCGGGTAGCCCTTTCTGCTAATATGGACCTTGAACTTCACAAAAAAGTCTTTTTAGAGTTTGTTGGAGAAATTTAAAACATTGGTCCTTTTGGCCAAGACACCGATTTCATAATTAGTATTCGGCATAACAGATTATAATGAATAATGAAATAAATTTCAATTTTGGATATTTCTTAATGACCGTTGTTCTACTGAGTCTATTTTCATGTGTGGATGATACTCAATTAGACAATAGTTGTGAGGATTCGCAAATAATGACTTTTGAGCAAAGTAATATGTGCTCTCCAAAAATAATGTCATATCATTTTGGTGTAGAGACACTTCCTATTATAGATCAAATAAGTAAGCTAGCTAATCTCCAAATGGATGGAATAATTCTGCAAATAGAATCAAATTCAATTCAAAATTTAGAAGAATATTACCGGGCTTGTGAAGTTAAAAGTGGGGCATTTTCAATCTACAACATTTTTACTTCTTTTTCCTTGGACAATCAGGAAGAATGGGGTAATCAAATGGCTACAATAGAATATATCTATAAGAAAATACAGCATGAAAAAACCATACTTCAGGTTATTTTTAATGGTGAAAAAAGAAAAATTAACACTTCTATGATTATTGCTCAAATTGCTCAAATTGCTGAAATTGCTGAGAAATACAATAAAGATTTAGTCATCTATCCACATGAGGGAACTGCAATAGAAACAGCTGAGGAGGCTCTAATTTATATCAAATCCACAAATCAAGATAATGTGTTTCTGTCTGTTCATTTATGCCATGAACTGGCAGCTGGCAACGGAGGTCGCATTGAAGAAGTAATAACCAATGTGTCTCAATATATCAAAGCAGTTAGTATTAGTGGAGCCACTGAAAATGAGCAATTTGATAACACTTTACCTTTGTGGTTTTGGGCAATTAAACCCTTGAATATGGGGACTTATGATTATACAAATTTTTACAAGGCTCTTTATGAAATTGATTACAAAGGACCTATTGCTATTCATACTTGGGGTATTTTAGAAAACTTCGGCTTATCCCCAGAAGATCATCTCCCCAACTCTAGGGAGTTGATCTTAGAGCTAGCCGCTGAAGTATGTAATTGATAGAACAGAAAACAATCTTAAAACCTTGAAGGCTGACTTGTTCAAATGCATATGTAGTCCCCTCATTAGAGTTAAATAGGTTAAAAATAATTTTAATCTGATTTCATAAGCTCATTCGATTCTGGATGGTACATCAAATAAAGTAAGGCGTTATTTGTTCTCAACGTTTACTCCGAAACTTCTTTTAATAGAACTTCAATCCCCTTTTCTAGCTGCTGATCTCTGCCTTTGTCAATTATACCCGGCATGTTCTTAATTAATATGTTTGGCTCTGTCTGATTATTTTCCATCCAATTACCTGACATGTCTTTAGCGCTTACCGGCACTGTGCCCCAATAGCTCCCATCTGGCAAGCCTTCCCATCCAGCAAAGCTGCAAGTTCCGGGTACTGGCATTCCGATGGTGGTACCTATTTTTAAATCAGTATATCCACAGGCATAACAATGACCATCTGAATACATGCTCTCATTAAAAAGCGATACGCTTGGCTTAGTCCACCTGGAAGTTGGCTCGCCACCCACCACTTTATCGGCCGTAGCATAGGTAATAAAATGAGTACCTGTTAAGAAGGCCGCCAGATCGGCAACTAGGTCGCCTCCACCATTGAAACGGGTATCGATAATCACTCCTTTGGTATCAGCATACTTACCCATCATATCTTCATATATGGAACGATAGGGCTCATCGGACATACCGGGGATATGTACATAACCAAGTGTTCCTTTACTCTTCTCTTCCACCTCTTTCTGATTAATTCGAACAAAGCGCTTATAAAGTAAACTTCTTTCTTCACCCAATGAAATGGGTTTAATGGTTATTTGCTTTGAATCACTGCCTTCAGTACCCACCGTTAAAAGCACAAACTTATCTGTCTTATGGTTAAGGTAGCCGGCTATATCTCTATTGTTTGATATGGTTTCTCCATCAATAGATTTTATGATCATTCCGGGCTTAATGTCTAGCGTAGCTTTATCCAACGGTCCCCCTTTTATTACCTCCACAATTTTGATTCCATCGCCAGTAAATGCATAATCCATAAATATCCCTAGAGAAGCGGTTTCATCCTCATTTTTACCACGGCCTCTGTAACTAGCACCAGTATGCGAAGTATTTAATTCACCCAGCATTTCTGAAACCATCTCCGTAAACTCATAGGAGTTTCCTAAATGGGGCAAGTATTTTTTATATTCCTGATAGAGCGTATCCCAATTGTTTCCATGAAAAGTAGGCTCATAAAACATGTTTTTTGTGCGGATATAAATGTGGTCAAACATGCTCTCCCTTTCAGCCACCTTGTCAAGGTACATATCTCCAGCAATCTTGATCCCCTCTGATTTACCTTTATCCACATCCAGTTTGGAAATATTGCCTCCTGCTAGTAAATAGAGATTCTCCATTTTTTTGTCCCAGATTAAGCTACCTCGGCTGGTATTTAAACCAATGGTCATTTTTGTTTCACCTGTTCGTAGGTTTGTTTCCCATAAGTTGTTTTTATCTTCAAAACTTGATAGATAGTAAATCTTCTCGCCATCTTTTGAAAGTACGGCATCACTCAGGCTACTAGAGTGTGTGGTGAGTCTGGTCTTCCGCTCTTTCAGTCCATCCCAATCAATTTTTAATGGTTTTACCTCTTCCTTATCTTTATCCTCCTCTTTGTCTTTTTTGCCCTTCTTGCCTTTTTCATCGGCCTCTTTTTTGTCTTCCTTTTGCGCTTCTTCAATGGCTTTCATTAGCTTATAATCCTCTTCCGACATGTTGAATTTGTCGTGAGCATCCTGAGTGAAAAACATGGTGTACACATCTACTTCACTTCTACCGCTAGTGGCATAACTTTTAAGGCCATTTCTGTTACTAAACCAGAGCACTTGTTTGCCTTCATTAACCCATTTTGGTTCAGAATCGTAATAGCCACTTTCAGTTAGATTTTCCCTTTTGCTACCATCTGCAGCCAATAACAGAACTTCATCATTACTTAATGTTTTTCCCCAGCCCATCAGAAGCCATTTGCTATCAGGGCTCCATCTAAAATACTTGTCTCCATCACGCATTGAATATAGATCTTTTGGTGTCATCAGATCAATTTCTGTCCCGGATGCCAAGTCTTTTACTCTGAGAGTTCTTCTAGCCGAAATGTAGGCCAATTTCTTGCCATCAGGTGAATAATTAGGTAAGTAACTATCAGTTTCATTGACTACTAAACCAGTTTCCTTCAATAAAGTAGAGGCATAAAAGAAGGGTTCCTCAGCTCTAGTTTTTTCAGTTTTATAAATATTCCATTTGCCATTTCTTTCACCGGCATAAACTACTCCCTTTCCATCTGGCGTAAAAGTTACAAACCGCTCCTGGGTAGGTGTGTTGGTGATTCTTTTAGTTAAAGATCCATCAACTGAGGTAACAAATACTTCGCCACGGGCAATAAAGGCAATTTCCTTTCCATTAGGAGAAATTTCCATTTCCTGTACTCCATCTTTGATGCTGATGAAGCTATCAGAATTGTCCTTGGATTGAGTGCGAATGTTTACCAGAACTTTCTTTGGCCCTTCCCCTTCTTTCATGGTGTACAGTTCTCCATCATAACCAAAGGCCAGGGTATTACCACCATAGCTTAAAAAACGTACCGGATAAGTATCAAATTTCGTCAATTGTTGATCCTGTGCAGGATTGGCCAAGGCAAGTTTATGTACGTTGAAATTGCCACTCTTCTCACTTAAATAATAAATATTGTCCTCTTTATCATTGAATACTGGCTGACGATCCTCCCCCTTAAATGAAGTAATCATTTTATGTTCACCAGTTTTCACATCATACTTCCAGATATCTCTGGTTATTGATGAAACATGATGTTTACGCCATTCATTCTCACCTCCTTTTTTATCATGATAGATTATGGTGTTACCATCTTTGCTTATCTGAACAAACTCAGCTGGAATGGTGAATACCTGATCGACTCTGCCACCTCCCACAGGCACCTGATACAGCTCAGGTTGAGAACCTGTAGGGAATTGACGATGTTTCGCCAAGTCCTGACGTACACCACCGAAGATCACTGATTTATTATCTGCAGAAAAAGAATATGGCTTCTCATCATTACTATGAAAAGTTAAGCGCTCAGCTGGACCGCCCAGCGCATCCATTACATATACATCAAAATTGCCATAACGGTCAGAGGCAAAGGCGATGTTTTTTCCATCTTTACTCCAAACCGGCATATAATCATGCGCTTCATGAAAGGTAAGTTGTAAGGCATCGCCACCTTCTGAAGACACCCGATACAAATCTCCCATATAGGTAAATGCTATACTTTTACCGTCCGGTGAGATGGCCTGATAGCGAATCCATTTTGGAGTTAACTGGCCGAATGTTAAGCCAATAGAAAGCATTACAAACGAAAGTGTGAGGAGCGTCTTCATTGATTTAGAGAGAGTTAGTCTGACTTAGATTGTTATTCTAAAGATGAGTAAAAAATATGAAGTTTGGAATACACTTTTACATGGTTGGTATAAGATAGGTGGATTGGTATTTAAAAAGTCCGTCAAGTTAAAGTAAGTGAGACACATGTTTGAAATAAAAGAAAGCGGTAATGCTAAACGCCTATATAATTATATGTGGCAAGAATTGACTATTTTAAACCCTTAAACGAATATTTTCCATCTTTTGAAAATTTAATTTATCATGGAAGAAAAAAATGAGAAAAAAACATTTAAGGATTTATTGTATGAAACAATTCTTCCAAAAGTTGAGTGGATTAGTCTTATTCTGGTTGCAATAAGTGTGTTATTCAAAATTTTCCACCTTCAAGGTACTTCTGAATTACTTATGATTTCATTATCTACCTATGCCGCAGTGTGTTATCTAAGTGCATTTGAAGAAACGGAGCTACAAGGGGTTCTAAATAAATTTATTGTCAAAGCTGGAGGAATTGCTTCAGCTGTAGTTGTCATCGGTATGTTGTTTTTAGTATTAAGCCTTCCGGGAGGCATTAATATGCTCGAAATAGGAGTCCCCGCCTTATGTATTATCATTATTATCACATTTATAAAATCATTAAACTCAGAATCAGGAGTGTATAAAAAATTACTGATCCGATACGGTAAAACAATCATAATTCTAAGTGCAGTTTATTTGGTCAGTATTGGTTTGAGTTAAATTATGTAGCAAGAATTTCACTCGTCATTAAATGGACAAGTTTAAGGCCGTTAAGAATTATATCTATATTCGTTTGCGATGAAATTAAAGGCAATCGAAATGGTTATTTATGGTTTATACTTAACTTGCTTGTTTGATTTTGGCATATGATAATTGTCTCTCTTGCATTTATAATAGGTTTCCTCTATTTAAATAGAATTTGGAAAAAAGATCATTTTGAGAAAGAGCCGTTTGGCAAGTTAACAATTGCTTTTCTCCTTGGCGGAGTACTTTCTGTTATCTTGAGTTTAACACTTTACTCCTTCATTGATGCTGAACACACATTTTATGACGCCATATTTAAAATTGGTCCAATAGAGGAAATTTCAAAGCTTACAGCCCTCTATATTACCTATCATTTTTATAAAAAAGACTTCAATGAACCAGCTGATGGATTGGTTTATATGTCAGCAGTAGCACTTGGTTTTTCAACTATTGAGAACATCTTTTACGCCTTTAATTCTTCCTCACCTTATGTCCTATTGGCATTTAGATCAATAATTTGTGTGTTGGGTCATATTGCATTTTCTGGTTATATGGGAATCGCATTTTACATCCACAAAAAGACAGGTCATAACCTTCGTGGCTTATTGATTTCGTTTATTGTGGCCTCCATTGCACATGGCCTTTATGATGGCTTTCTGTTTGAATCAGAATTAAACCTATTGGTAATTGGACTTTGGGTGGTACTAGTAGTATTTCTTTTCGTTTTCTTTAATATGACATTGAGTTTATCACCTTTTAAAAAGCGATTTCATGAAGACGAATTTAAAACGCTAAACAAAGTTTTATCATTAAAATGTATTAATTGCGAAACTGACATTAACTCAAATCGTATCTCATTTCAAAAAGTTGAATTCTCCATCTGCGAATCATGCGATCACGTATTGGTTAGTCAAGATCACGTTTATAAACTTTTTACATATTACAGGCCAGGATTTAGAAAACGGAAGTTCATAAATTCATTGCCTTCTGACGATGCAAAAGTTGCACTTGATGTGAATGGCAATGTTAATTATCATAGTAAATATAAATTACTGAGTGCCCGTCATCAACATTTGGAAGTTTTGCTAAGCAATTTTGGAAAAAAGGGGGTACGTGAAAGAATAAAAACCAAACTATCAGGTAAAATTTTCAAATGGATTGGTGCAGAAAAATTAATGTAGAGTACTCTTTACCAATATCCTACCCCCGTACCATAGTATAAGGAGTACCATAGCGCCTACCAACAATCATACCCACAAAAATTATTCAAAAACTTTTCAGAATTATGAAACCATATGAACATTGCTACCGTTTAACAAAATTGTTAAACAAAAAAGTTAATGGGAATTGAAGAGGCTCAAACTGAGCAATTGATAAAGGATAAGGCTAAGGTTCTTTTTTTTCAAAAGGGATATTTAAAAGCTACCACACAGGAAATAGCTGATGAAGCAGGTGTTAATAGGGCATTAATTCACTACTATTTCAGATCACGGGAGCAAATGTTAGACATTTTGATGAATGAAGCACTATCCGAAAAGAAAGAGAGAATAAGAGCGATTCTTTTGGCCGAAATTCCTTTTAGAGAAAAAATAGCGAATTACATTGAGGCAATTGTGGATTACGGACTTACCTACCCTTATTTAGAAAATTTTATAATAAGTGAATTAGCACGACAACCAGATAAAGTAATTGCTTTTTGTTCCATTGATAAGCTTAAGTCTAGCGATTTAATTAGAGAAGGATTAGAAGAAGAAATTCGATTAAAGAAAATACCACCCATTGAGCCAGAGCATTTTATGGTGAATCTGATATCTCTTTGTAATTACCCTTTGCTAGCAAAACCTATTCTAAAAACCATTCATGGAATGACGGATGATGCATATCGCAAGTTTTTAATTGAACGTAAACAAATTATTTACATGACCATCTTCAATGAGGAGATGCCTCAGCTTAAGAAAAAGTAGTCTGAGTTTTAAAAAATTTCAAACAATTTATGATTTTAAATCTATCAAAGATGCAGACATCCTGTTGGGTTGTTTGTATCCTGTTGCTGATACCACAATTTAGCCGATCACAAGATCAAGGCACTGAAGAACTATCAAAAGCAACACTGGAACAGGTAATACAATATGCTATAAAGCACCAACCTGCATTAAAAGAGGCCCAAATTGATGAGGAAATTACCAATAAGGCTATCAAAGGAAAATTGGCGGAGTGGTACCCACAAATTAACTTCAACTATAACTATCAACGATTTATTGATTTACAATCCAGTGTTATTGGTGGCAATGTCATTCGTTTTGGAGTAAATAATACCTCTTCGGCACAATTTACAGCGACACAAAATGTGTTTAACAGAGATGTACTTTTAGCAAGTAGTACTGCTTCAAAGGTGAGAATGCAATCTCAACAAAACACTAGTAGAAGTAAGATTGATCTGGTGGTAAATGTTACCAAAGCTTTCTATGATGTGCTTACCACTATGCGCCAAATTGAGGTGAGCGAAGAGTCAATTAAAAGACTCGAACTAAGCCTGAAGGATGCAAAAAGTCGATATAATTCAGGTATTACTGATAAGACGGACTATCAACGGGCTACTATATTACTGAGTAATGCCAATACAGATTATTACTCCAATAAGGAGCTGCTGAAATATAAAGAGCAGAATCTCAAGATGCTGATGGGGTACACTATTGAGAAACCATTATCTATTCAGTACGATATTGAACTCATGGAAAATGAAACCCTAATTGATACCGTTCAGCAAATTGATTACAATCAGCACATAGACCACAAAATATTACAAACAAATACACAGTTACAAGATGCCAACTTGAAGTACAGTAAGTGGGGATTTCTTCCAACCGTAAGTTTGTTTGGCGCTTATAATTTGAATTATCAGAATGACAACTTTGGTGATTTATATAATACGCGATTTCCATATTCCTACGTTGGCGCCTCGATTTCACTTCCCATATTTCAAGGTGGTAAAAGAACTTATAAGGTGCAGGAACAGCGATGGACAAGCCAGAAATTGGATGTGGAAATGGTTGATTTAGAAAGTAAGCTAACTACTGAATATGCCAGATCACTATCTACTTATAAGAGCAACTTACATAATTATCAAACACAAAAAGCTAATGTGGATTTAGCAGAGGAGGTATACAATGTCATTCGTCTGCAATATCAAAGTGGAGTCAAATCCTATCTGGATGTCACCATTGCCGAGAGTGACTTAAGAACAACAAAAATAAACTACTTCAATGCACTCTATAGGGTGTTGGCGAGTAAAATGGACGTAGAGCGTGCATTAGGACAAATCAATTATTAAAAACAAGAAACCATTATATACACATGTCAGTGAAACTTATTCAAACATCGTTGATTATATCAAGTGCGATTTTATTAGCAGGATGTGGAGGATCAACCCAATCAGAAAGACCTGCTCCACCGCCAGCATCAGTAACCGTTGAGAAGATAGTGGCTGCACCAGTCGCCTATTATGATGAATACCCAGGAACCATCAAGGCACTTCAGGAAGTTGAGCTTCGTCCTCAGGTCAGCGGATATATTACCGCTATTCATTTCAATGAAGGACAAAGGGTTAAAAAGGGGCAAAAACTATATTCTATAGATATGCAACAATCTGCCGCTTCATACCAACAAGCTCAGGCCAATCTTTCTGTACAAGAAGCAAACTTGTTAAAGGCAAAAAAAGATGTAGAGCGCTACAGAGAATTGGATAAACAAGATGCCATCGCCAAACAACAGGTAGATTATGCGGAAGCAGCCTATACCGCAGCACAAAAGCAAGTTGACGCAGCCAAGGCAATGGTGCAAAGTGCTCAAACTAATGTAAGGTACTCCACCATAGTAGCTCCGTTTGATGGGACTATCGGAATATCTCAAGTAAAATTGGGTGCCTCCGTATCACCAGGTCAGACACTATTGAATACTATTTCCTCTAATGACCCTATTGCTGTAGATATCTCGGTCGATCAGCGTGATATTTTTAAGTTTTCACAATTGCTCGATAAGCCTACTTTGGACTCTACCTTTCAGCTCACTTTTGATAATATTATTTATCCAAATTATGGAAAATTAAGCTTTATAGATAGGGCCGTTGATGCACAAACCGGAACGATTAAAATAAGGATCGAATTTCCTAACCCTAAATTTGAGTTGAGACCCGGAATGAGTGGAACCTTGCGCATACTTACTAAAAGTGACAATAAAACCATTGCTATCCCCTATAAAGCCGTCACTGAACAGCTTGGTGAATTCTTTGTATTTGTTGTAGGCGAGGGGAATATTGTTACACAGCAAAAGGTGGTTCCAGGCAAACAAGTTGGAACTAGGGTTATCATTCCCACCGGACTCAAAGATGGTGAAACAATAGTAATAGAGGGCGTCCAGAAGCTAAGACAAGGAGCACAAGTAAGCTTCGAATAATGCTTCAATTATCAAATAAAAAAATTAACACATCTAATTAAGAAAGAAATGATTGCAGATGTTTTTATAAAAAGACCTGTTACCGCCATAGTAATTTCTATAGTAATTGTGCTCGTGGGGCTAATTGCCATGACAACCTTGCCAATTTCACAGTATCCTGACATCACTCCGCCTACGGTAGCTGTGAGTGGCAATTACATAGGTGCCGATGCGGAAACCGTAGAGCAGACCACCACAACAGCCATTGAAACTCAAATTAATGGAACACCAGGAATGTCCTACATGACCAGTAATAGTACGGCCAGTGGAGCAAGTAGTGTTACCGTAACCTTTGATGTAGGTACAAATATCGATATTGCCACACTGGATGTACAAAACAGGGTAAACGTTGCAGAATCCTCGTTACCTGAGATTGTAAAAAGATTAGGGGTGACGGTAAGGAAAAGGAACCCTAGTATATTTCAGGCCATTGCGCTGTATTCCCCAAATGGAACTCATGATGCTACCTTCCTTGGTAATTATGCTAATATCTATTTAAAGGATGCCTTGCTAAGGGTAAAAGGGGTAGGTGATATTTTTTCTGTAGGAGATGAGTTCGGTATGCGTATTTGGTTGAATCCAGACAAACTTGCTAGTCTAGGCATCACACCTTCAGAGGTAAACGCTGCCCTTACGGAGCAAAACCTTCAAATTTCTGCTGGAACAATAGGTGGAACTCCCCAGCCCAGTAATCAAGCGTTTGAATATAACGTAATAAGCAATAGTCGCATTAGCACTGTGGAGGATTTTGAAAATATAGTTGTGCGTACTATTCCTGAACAAGGCCGCTTGATTTACATGAAAGACATTGCCCGGGTAGAGCTGGCCAAGTTTAACTATGGAAATCATCCTTTCGTTATGGGCAAGCCTTCGGCATTTATTCTAATTTATCTAGAACCAGGTGCAAATGCCCTTGAAGCAAGTAAAGGACTTCAGGAGGCCCTTGTGGAATTAAAAAAGAGCTTCCCTAAAGATGTGGATTATAATGTGCCATTAGAAACAACCTCTGTAGTTGAAGTATCAATTAAAGAAGTAACTGAAACATTAGTAGAAGCACTATTACTCGTAGTACTTGTGGTATTCCTGTTTCTACAAAACTGGAGAGCAACATTAATCCCAATACTCGCCATTCCAGTTTCATTGATAGGAACATTTATATTCTTTATTCCATTTGGCTTTACTATTAATACCCTTACTCTTTTTGCATTCGTACTGGCTATAGGAATAGTGGTTGATGACGCCATCGTGGTTGTTGAGGCCATTCAACATAACATGGACGCCTACAAACTTTCGGCAAAAGAGGCCACCAAAAAGGCCATGAAAGAGATTTCAGGCCCTGTTATTGCCATTGCACTTATCTTGGCTGCGGTTTTCGTTCCAGTAGGATTTGTGCCAGGAATTGTAGGTAGGTTATATCAACAATTTGCCATAACCATTGCTATTTCTGTTATGATCTCTGCTTTTGTGGCACTATCATTAACTCCTGCCCTAAGTATGCTTTTGTTAAAACCTTCTAGTAGCAGAAACAAGAAAAATATGCTAAACAGGTTTTTTGATAGGTTCAACATCTGGTTCGACAAAACTGCTTGGTGGTATACCAGAAGTGTAAGTTCATGGATTAAAAAAACTCCCTATGTTTTGATAATGATGGTTTGTCTTTTTGTAGGCCTTGGCTATATGTTCAGTACAAAGCCCACGGGGTTCATACCCTCCGAAGACGAGAAGCGTATGTATGTTACCTATGAAATGCCTGAGGGAACTTCCACTACTCGTAACATAGAATTACAATTAGAACTTCAAAAAAGAATCATGACCATCCCCGCAGTTGATGTAGTGGGCGGATTAGCTGGTTTGAATATTCTAACCTTTTCTAATAAGTCAAATTCAGGAACACTGTTCGTTAATTTAAAACATTGGGATGATCGTGATCCAGACACTGAAGGTATTCCACAAGTTATGGCCAAAATACAAGCCCTTACTGCTGATATTAAAGAAGCCAGAATTTTGGTAATCGCTCCGCCAGCCATCCCTGGATTAGGTCGTTCATCAGGATTCAGCTTTCAGCTTCTTCAAACTACTAGTACAGATGATATCAAAGAATTTGAAGGAGTTATGTACAAGTTAGTTGGTGCCATAAACCAGCGACCAGAAATTGCTATGGCTTTCTCATTCTTTTCTGCCCGTACCCCAAGTTATCAGGTTGATCTTGACAAGGAAAAAGCTAAGAAATTAGGAGTTTCTGTTTCGCAGGCTTATCAAACACTTTCTTCCTATTTGGCCAGTAGTTATGTCAATGACTTTAACATTTACGGACGTAATTTCAGAGTAGTAACACAGGCAGATACTGCGTATAGAAAGAATATTTCTGATATAGGCAGATATCAAGTGATGAATAGTGCTGGAAATATGGTTCCGTTGAGTGCACTTATAACATCAAAAGTTATAGAAACACCATCGGTAATATCACATTACAACATATATAGATCTGCTGAGATAATGGGAAGTCCCATGGCAGGATACAGCAGTGGCCAGGCCATAGCCGCTCTTAAGGAAGTGGCAGCTGAAGTCTTGCCAAAAGGGTATAGTTATGAGTTTAGCGGAATGAGCAGAGAAGAGATAAAAGCTGGTAATAGCACTGGAATGATTTTCGCCATATCAATTATATTTGTGTTCTTGTTTTTGGCTGCACTTTATGAAAGTTGGTCTGTACCTTTTTCTGTATTGTTGGCTGTCCCAATTGGAGCCTTCGGGTCTATTCTAACCTTGATGCTCCTCCCTAACCTCACTAATAATATATATGCTCAAATCGGTCTTATTACCTTAATTGGGTTATCAGCTAAGAATGCTATTCTTATTGTAGAATTTGCAAAAGAGCGTGTGGATGCTGGGATGGAAATAGTTACAGCTACTTTGGAAGCTGTGAAATTGAGACTCAGACCAATTATCATGACCTCTTTGGCCTTTATATTGGGAGTTATGCCATTGGCCTTTTCTTCTGGGGCAGGTGCCGAAGCACGAAAAACAATTGGCTGGACAGTAGCAGGAGGTATGATAGCTGCCAGCTCTTTAGCAATATTTGTGGTGCCTGTACTGTATGTATTGATAACCAAGTTTGCTAACCGAAAGAAAAAAGTCGAACCTTCGACAGAATAATAATCCTTAATAGTAGATAGAAAGCCGATGAAATTATTCATCGGCTTTCTTTATTCTAGATATTATGGGTTGAGATTAAATATTTGGAAACCCCTATCCTTTATACCATGGTTGATGGGCATAATCTTCATTTCTTGCTGCCACTTCTCTATTTTTAACAATCAGGTGGGTTTTATCTTTTATTTTATTCCTATAGCCCAGTAAATGAAAGAATTGCTTTGCAAAGAATTTGGCAATCTTAAGATTAATAACAAGTGTCTCTTGTTGGTTTACTTCCCTGCGGATACCTGGCAAGAGTGTTAATATTTTATCGAATTTTATTTTACGAAGAATCTCAGATAGCTTTAAAAAAATATTTCTTACACTGCGAATTATGTAAAATCCATCATCACCCTGAGCTTGATATAGTGGCATAAATATGCGGTCATTATATTTAGACAATACATCACCCTTATTACTTGTGGCTAGTAATTGCTTTTTATGTATGGCTTGAAAGTTGACAAAACCAGGTTTCATCTTGAACTGTTCATCTTTTTGAATATCGTATTTATATAAAATCTCATAAACACCGTTGGAGCCCACCGAAGTTTTAGCCAGCACATTGTGATAATGACGGTAATCAATCTCATTCTTACTTAAACAGCCGGCTAACACCAATGACGTATAGATAAAAGCTACTTGATTTTCATAAGAAGAAAGGTCATCATGCTGGCCTGCCTCATACCCAAAAGACACATAACCTAATTCATTGATGTAACTCAACACTGGGCCATCTAGGTATTCCTCAATCCCCAATATTATAGGTAAAGGGTATTGGGACGTAAACCATCTATTGAGTAAGCTGTCGTTCACTGTTAAAAAAGGAATTGATTTACTTGAGGTAGTGTGCAAATCCATAAAATAAAAAGGACCTTCTTCTGTGTGGAGAATATTTTGTAGTACTTCGTAGATTTCCAATTGCTCTATAATATCCTGATTTTGAGGCGATGACCTGCCTTCCACTACTTCCTTCATTCTTTTGTTTGTCCATAAGCGATTAAGGTCCATTTTGTCATATCGAAGTCCTTTTTCAAGCGCATACATGTTACCGCTGATTCCATATATATTTCCAGCTAAATTGAAATGATTGGATTGTAGCTCATTTAAAACCTTGTTCAGGGCAAAAATGCCTGAGGGTTCATTACCGTGTATCCCTGCAGTAAATACAATTGTCGGCCCAGGTCTTGATCCTTTGATGTGACCAATTATCCTACTTATTTCTATCGTACTTTCAAGTACATCGCTCTTAATGCTTATCATCATCAAATGTTATTACATCTTTAATAGTAATGATACCAATGAGGTGCTCTTCTTCAACTACTGGAAGGCAACCAATCTCGTTTTCTTTCATGATTTTAATAGCTGACTTGATTTTTTTCTTAGACCCTATTGTCTTTACATCCTGTATCATGATGTCACGCACTGCTAAATTATTATTACTAAACTCCTTTTGAGCTTTATATTTATTCATATGTGTCCATGTCAGTAAGCCCGTTAATTTTCCTTTGTCATTTTCTACAGGCACGTGATGGATATTTTTCCATTGCATGACGCTCGTTGCCAAATCGGCTAGGTCATTTTCGTTTACTACAAATAATTGCGTGGACATCACATGGCTTACCAAATTTGCGGTTTCATGGATAGTGGGTACGGCCTCAGGATTTGGCCATTCATGTACGGGTAGGCCATCGTGTTGATTTTGATAAATTGACTTTGTGAGGGCCAAAAGGGCATCATCTTGTTTCAATACCTTTCTCAGCGAGCGGTAAGTTTTGGTAATCCACTGTGAGCCGGTCATTTTGGTGGCACGTGCTGCTATGATTCCCAAAAGCCTATCAATATCTCCTTTGTCAACGCCTGCTTTCAATAGCCCATTGTATGCTATTGGTAGCATCTCTTTAGTAACTAAGTCACGTACAGATGTTGGTTTATCATTCCAAATTAAGACGGACTCTTTGCCAGTTCTCGCAGCTTTAATGAAATTGGCTTTAGCGTCTCTAAAGTCCATTACTTCTGCAATATTGTCAAAGCGGGCTGGTCTGCCCATCATCAACCCGACCCAAAACGCAAAGTTAGCCATCTGATCTGGTACACTTGGCCCAGCCGGAATGTAACGATTTTCTATTCTTACATGCGCTTTATTCTTGGCCACTCCATAGCAAGGTCGATTCCAACGGTAAATGGTGCCGTTATGTACATTGAGCGCTTCGAGTTTTGGCATCTCACCTTGCTTTAATGCCTCCAAGGCATTTATATTTACTTCTTTCGTAAGAAAGACCTTATGTCTGGCAATATCATTTTTGTATATATCGGCAATAGAACCTTCCGCCCATTCATGACCATAAGTCACCCGTGCATGTTGATCTTTGAGTGCGTATGATGAACTTCGCGTGTCTATACTTTGCTGGAATAAGGCTATTCTTGTTTCACTCCATAATTCTCGCCCCAACAGTAAGGGGGAATTTGTACATACGCCTAGTACAGGGCCAGATATTGCCTGTGCCCAATTGTAGCTAGATATAAAATCGTCTGGTGGAATTTGCAAGTGTGTTTGAAAGCTGGTATTACAAGCTTCAAACAATACAGAATCATGTGTGATAGCTAACTGATCTATGCCCCTCAATTGAAGCTGAGGGTCACTGCCCCGCATTTTCTTTACAATATTATTGAGTGCCCAATATCTACGATCAGGTGTCATGTAGTCAAGTTCCAATTCGTGCTTGCTGATAGTAGGGAGTATACCTGTAAGTAAAACCTTGGTTTGATGTCGATCAGCTACTGTTTCAGCTTTTTCTAATAGACTAATAACTTGTTTCTCGATGTCGGAAAAACATTTATTTTCTAGTTTTACAGGATCTACATTGATTTCCAGATTGTATCTTGCCAATTCTGATGCAAAATGAGGGTCATTGATTTCACGGATCAGTTGTTCAGCGTTTTTTGCTGGCCGCCAGTTATCGGTAACAAGACAAAATTCTTGTTCTGCGCCTATTCTATAGATATCACTTTCTATAAGTCCACGATTAAGCATTTGCTCCAATGCTTCAATGTCGTCTAGTAGGTGCCGTATAAATTCGGCCCTAACTTTTATATTGTCAGCTACCTTAACATTATGTTCGCCCATAGCCCAATTAACAACTAACCCTTACAAAAAAGTATGAGGAAGGTCAGACTAAAGGTTGATTTTTCTCAAACTGTAATTAAAGTTTGGCTAGAGAGCAGTGAAAGTACTGATTGCTATAATCAAATCACACAATCAACTTCTTGAACTCATTATGTAATTTTATCACCTGAGGCAGCAACATTTCCTGTTCATCATTCACAATTTCATAATCAGATCGCTTACTCCGTTCTTTATCAGAAAGCTGCTTGTTAATGATGGCCAGCACTTCGTCTTTTGTTCTGAAAGAATCTCTCTTCAACACACGTGCAATCCTTAATTCAATGGGAGCGGCTACATTAATTATTTTATCCAACATTTTGTATGAGCCAGACTCAAACATTAAAGCAGCTTCTTTTATTATGTAAGCAGAAGACTGTTCAGAAGCCCATTGTGTATAGTCAGTACCTACTGCAGGGTGTATAATGCTATTGAGCAGCTGTAACTGATCCGCATTGTTGAATACCTTCTGGGCTATGTAATCACGATTTAGACCAACCGAAGTGTAGGCCTCCTTACCAAAGTGCTCGATAACAGAGTCCCTAATCGATTTATCATTATTGGTGAGCCACTTGGCACGGGAATCAGCATCATAAATGGCTACTCCAAGAGTAGAAAATATTTTACATACAAGGCTTTTTCCCGATCCTATTCCTCCAGTTACACCAATTTGTAACATGGCTATTTATTAAAATTTACTTTAACCGCAGTAGTGTCGAGCGACACTTGCTTTATATATTCTGGGTATTTCCTAAAATTAAAAGTAATCGTAGAATCATCTGGGTTGATCTTGTTGTAGTTGGCCACTACTTCAAATTCATCTGAAAGTACTGCCTCAGCTTTACTTTTCACCACCTGATAGCTTACTTTTACTTGATTGGTAGAAATATTGGCCTTGCCATTTTTAGGAAAATTTTCTTTAAATATGGGAACCACTATTTCTGCATTTCGGAATTCTTCCACGTTGAAAACAACATTCATAGTAGGTGGCTCACGTGTGATCAGCTGTGAGTTATCAAATTCTATCGGTATGTCTTCTTTATAGTTTTCATCAATTCCTGATTTAGGGATTTTTACAACAATTTCATCAGAAAACGAGCTCAAGATAGACTCAGGTCCTTGGAGCTTTACAGAATCCGGAGAAAATCTGATGGGCGATGTCACCCAAAAGTTATTTCCCAATGCTATTGATGCACTATCTACTGCTAACTTGAACGTCTTTGTCATACGTTTATCCACTTTGATATAAAGCGTATCAGTAAGCACAAAATTTACTTGAAATTCATCAAGCTGATCAGACAATGTTCCTAATAAGGAGTTGCCAGGAATTTTTTTTATATCCGAGGCATTATCAAGTCTGAAATTTACCGGGGTAATTTTTATTCCCAGATTGTTTCTAAACAAGTTCCAGCCTACCCCACTTACGTTGATCTGTACATCCTTTGGTAGTTCCTCCAATGGAATATACTTCTCATGGTCATAGTGGAAATTAATAGGATATCTTAATGTGGTAGAATATGTACCATTCAAAGCGTTGAGAAACCAGAATGTAGCAGCAGCCAATATTGCCAAAGCGATTATCCTGAGGTTTTTCATACGCTCAGGTTTAATCGACTGCAATATATTTTTTAGCTTATTCAATCTTTTTTAACAGCTGGTTCTGTGGCTTTGGTAGATTCTTGTGAAACGGCTGATTTGGACAATTTAAGCTTTACTCCTTTGTCAACTTCAAGCGTAATAGTAGTGTCTTCAGTAGAAAGTACTTTACCATGAATTCCACCGATTGTAACTACATTATCGCCACGTTTAATTTCCTCAATAAATTTCTTCTGTTCTTTTTGCTTCTTTTGCTGTGGTCTGATCATGAAAAAATAAAACACCAAAGCTATACCGCCAAATAGAATAATAGAAGAAAGACCTCCGCTACCACCATCTGCAGCCTGTAATAATAATGATTTAAACATTTTGTCGTTTTTTGTTTTGGTAAAATAAGATAATTAAAACAAGACATCCCAACTCCTTTGGGGAGTTGGGATGCACAAATATAGAATATTTATTCTACTGTTATTTTTTTACTGGTCCGGCATCAGAAGCGGCTTCAGCTGGTTGTGGAGTTACCATCGCTTTGATCCTCAATGTAGTGAGTTTAGGCCATGTATTCGCAGTAATAGTTACTGTTTTGTTTTGAACATTTGGCTTTCCTTTACTATTGAAGGTAGCGTTAACAAATCCTTTTCCTCCTATCGGAATAGGCTCTTTTGACCAATCCGGTACGGTACATCCACAAGATCCTTTTGCACTTTGAATAATCAAAGGGGCATCACCCGTATTGGTAAATTCAAATTTGTGGTGAACTACATCTCCTTCTTTGATAGTACCAAAATCATGATCGGTGGTTTCGAAAGTAAATGCTGGTATCGGACCTTCTGGTTTTTCTTCTGGAGCTGCAGCATCTGCAACCGGAACTTTTTTACCTGACTCTAGTTGAGAAAGCTTATTCTCCAATTCAGCAATTCTTTTTTCGGCATTCTTATCGCTGCCACATGCACCTAATACAAAGGCCATAAGGGCTATTGCCAGTGCTGATTTTACTATTTTGTTCATGCTATTATTTAGTTTAATTGATACTTATTCGTTTGTGCCTCCACCTTTGATATGGCTGATTAGCTCATCCACATCTTCTAACAGCCTTTCGGCTTTTTCTTTGGCATCGTTAACTACACGCTCTCCGTGTGATTTAGCCTCACTTAAGGGGCCTCCTTCTTTCTGGCTTACAAGGTCATCCACCAAGTCTTCCAGCATTGTTTTATATTTATCCAACCTGAAAGACAGTTTATCCCTAGTGTTTGATCCTTTGTCAGGTGCATAGAGTACACCTACCACAGCACCTGCTGCTGCTCCCAGAAAAAATGCCATAAAAGTATTTCCTGATTTCTTACTCATAGTTTATTCTATTTATTATCAATTAATCCCCGCCCACTTTTCTTGATTACACCTTCCTTTTCAAGCTCTGTAGCAATGACATCTAGGATACCATTTACAAATACTTTGCTCTTTGGAGTACTGTATCGTTTAGCGACCTCAATATATTCATTTATTGTCACTTTTACAGGGATACTTGGAAAATTGATCATCTCAGATATTGCCATTTCCAAAATTATTTTGTCGGTGGCAGCTATTCTATCAATATCCCAGTTTTTCGCTTTCTGAGCTATTAATGGCTCATATTTTTCCTCTACTTCTATGGTCTCTTCAAACAGTTTTTTAAAGAACGTTTTGTCATCTTCCCAGTTATATGACAACTCTTGTATTTCAAATATCTCAGCACCTTCTTCAGGTATTGATTTTAAAGTTTTTGTTACTAGACTTTTAACAATGGCTCTATCCTCATCCCAATTGAGGTCATAATCTTCCATGTACTTGTCAATAGCATCATTCTTAAAAATAATGTTTTTGACAATATGAGAAACCAATGCCTGATCCTCTTCAAAAGATTGCCCCGAGGTTTTTAGGTAATCCAGATATACCTTATCCGGTTTTAACGCCTCCTTAAACCACTGACGAACCATATCGGCCTCTTTTGACCAACTTAAATTACCCCTTAAACTAGTTGTTTCAATCGACTTGTTAAATTTAATCCCTTGGATTAACAAATTTTTAACAAATTTTGATTGATCTAGTTTTGAATCATTTTCAGCATAGTCAGCAAATTCTACCAATAACAATAAAATTCGGAGGTAGTGACCTTCAATTTTATCAGCATCCGCTAGCATCGTTTTTTTGAAATGACGTAAATCCTTATCATTATTTTGATGATAGCCGTTGATCATGTCCTCAGTAACTTGTTCAATTTTATTACCTACAGTCGCTTTATAGTCTTTATTCTCAAATTGAGCTTTAAACAGTTCCGTACAAGCCTTTCGATCAAGTTTTAATTGATCTTTATCTTGTACCTCCATCGAATTGAGATCTGGTGAAAATATGTCTGCGATTTGTGATAACGCCAAAGCATAGTTAGCCTCACGGCATTGTCTGTAGGCAAACATGGCCTGCATTGCTTTGATTCGTAATGTCCTGCGGTTGAGCATTTACGTGAATTAAAAGAACGTTTATTAATTTGAAAATTGGTGATCATCTATGATCACCAATTTATTATGCTAAAGTAGCTTATTTATGAATTACCTGGGCAATTTTACTTTACCAATATCTGTGATCCTTTTTACTGCCAATTGGATAGCTGCTTCTTGTGAAGGAATTTTTTCATTGTCAGCGACATTTAAAATATTGAGACAAGTGCTATAGATATTTTCAGCTTGTCTGTAGGCACTTTCTCTGTTGTAAGATCCAAGAAATTCTTCGTAAACATTGATTAACCCACCCGCATTGATAAGAAAATCAGGAGCGTAAGCAATTCCTTTGTCCATCAACATGTGGCCGTGCTTAATCTCATCGGCCAATTGGTTATTAGCAGCTCCAGCAACCATTTGGCATTTTAATCGGCCAATAGTTTCGTCATTTAAAGTAGCACCTAGGGCACATGGCGCATATATATCCGTATTTAAATCAAATATTTCATCCATGCCCACCACTTTGGCTCCATATTTATCAGATACCATTTTCAACTTTTCATCTGAAATATCTGTGATATATACCTCAGCATTTTCTTTTTTAAGATGCTCTACAAGATACATCCCCACCTGTCCAACACCTTGAACTGCCACTTTTTTACCTGTTAGGCTGTCACTTCCAAAGACTTTTTTTGCTGTGGCCTTCATACCCATATACACACCATAGGCTGTTACTGGAGAAGGATCACCACCACCACCACGTGATTCAGGAAGTCCGGTTACGTGTTTTGTTTCCATCGCAATGTACTCCATGTCACGGGTTTTCATGTTTACATCTTCTGCAGTAATATATTTTCCATTCAGGTTTTCTACAAACTTTCCAAACCTTCTAAGGAAAGCCTCAGTTTTCATTTTGGTGGCGTCACCAATTATCACTGCTTTTCCTCCTCCTAAATTCAACCCCGTGATAGCCGCCTTATAAGTCATCCCTCGAGAGAGACGCAATACGTCAGTAAATGCTTCTTGTTCAGATGCATAATTCCACATTCGAGTTCCACCCAATGCTGGCCCTAAAACTGTATTGTGAATTCCTATAATCGCCTTGAGGCCCGTTGGCTCGTCATGACAAAACACCACTTGCTCGTGACCAAGTTCTGAAATCTCTGAAAACAGAAACCCTCCCTCAGCTTTTTCCATTTCTTTTATATCCATCATAATGTCTTAATTATTTTGTTTGTCGTATTTTTGAGCCTATCCTTAGTGAACGTCTCAAGGAAATGTGGCGCAAAACTAAGTCTTTTTTATAATTTATTCAATGAACGATAAAGATGAAAACAACCTATCATCATACAATGCGTTCAACGGTGAATACAATAAATTTTTTGTGCACAATCCTGAATGAAAGAATTAAGTTACCTCAATAAATATCTTTGGAAATATAAATACCACCTAGCTTTAGGCCTTCTTTTCATCATCATTTCCAACGTTTTCCAAATCATACCCGCTCAAGTGGTAAGGTATGCTCTCGACCTAGTAGCTGACAATATATTAATCTATAAATCCTTTCAAGGCCTTGAGGTTCAGGATAATATGTATACTGTTTTCGCCACCAGTATACTTATCTATGCCGGTATTATTTTACTAATGGCATTACTGCGGGGAATATTTTTGTTTATGGTCCGCCAAACCATAATAGTAATGTCACGATTGATTGAATACGACCTAAAGAATGAGGTATACGCACATTACCAATCTTTACCATTGAGCTTTTACAGACGTAACAACACAGGTGATTTGATGAACAGAATATCGGAGGACGTGAGTAAAGTACGTATGTATTTGGGGCCCTCTATTATGTACGGATTGAATCTGGTAGTACTTTTTGCCATGCTTATTCCGTATATGTTGTCCATTAATGTGACCTTGACACTTTACGCATTAATTCCACTGCCAATCCTTTCAGTTAGTATTTACTATGTAAATAACATAATTAACAAGCGTTCTGAAGAAATACAGATAAGTCAATCTGGACTGTCCACATTTGTTCAGGAAGCCTTTTCAGGAATTAGGGTCTTGAAATCCTTTACGCGTGAGAGTGATTCTATTAGCAAATTCTCTTCGGCAAGTAATGAGTATAAAAATAAGTCCTTGCGATTAACTCTTGTCCAAGCTTTGTTTTTCCCACTTATTTTGGGACTTATAGGTCTTAGTACGGTACTCACAGTGTATGCAGGAAGCAAGCAGGTGATACAAGGTACACTTACTTTTGGTAACATAGCCGAGTTTATCATATATGTAAACTTGCTTACTTGGCCAGTGACATCATTGGGATGGATTAGCAGTATTATTCAACGGGCTGCCGCTTCACAAAAAAGATTAAATGAATTCTTAAAAACCAAAAATGATATAACAACCACTAAAGGCATTGAAAAATCATTAATTGGGAAAATTACATTTAAGAATGTGGGCTTCATTTATCCTGATTCGGGGATTACCGCACTAGACGGTATTTCATTTGAGGTAAACCAAGGCGAGTGTTTAGCGGTGATTGGCACAACAGGATCTGGAAAAAGCACCATCGCTAGTTTAATTTCAAGAATGTACGATCCTTCTCAAGGTGAAATCCTAATTGATGATGAAGACATCAAAGCTTATGAGGTGGTTAATTTAAGAAGTCAGATAGGCTATGTCCCTCAAGATGTTTTCCTATTTAGCGACACTATTTTTAATAATATCGCTTTTGGCAGTCAGGAATTTGATGAAGAAGTGGTTATCCAAGCCGCCAAGGATTCTGATGTTTATAGCAATATTATGGAATTTCCGAACGGATTTAGCACCAAAGTAGGTGAGCGTGGAATTACGTTGTCGGGAGGTCAAAAGCAACGGGTTTCCATTGCAAGGGCAATATCAAGAAACCCAAAGATATTGGTATTGGATGATGCCTTATCTGCTGTGGATATGAAAACAGAAAATACCATCCTGAATAGTATGAAAAAAATCATGCTTAACCGCACCACTATCATTATCTCTCATCGAGTATCTTCATCCAAACTTGCTGATAAGATCATTATGTTAGATGACGGCAAAATCATTGAAAAAGGAACTCATAACAGTTTGATGGCAGCTAACGGTGCCTATAAGGAACTCTACGATAAGCAAATGTCGGCAGAGGAAACTTTGGAAAGCTAATCTACCTTACAAGGAAATAAAACCTCCAGATCACGTTCTGCATGGTATAACTCAATAGAAAACGTATCTAGTTTTAACCCTTTTTGAACGGCAAATTCCAGAGCTTTTTCTTTAACTTCCTGTGGGTTTGGCATAACCAAAACATGTGCTTCCAATTTAGTTTTGACAAAGGTAACTTCCTTCATTTCCATTTTCGGTAAGTCATAATTTTTAGTAGAAACAAATCCAATGAATTGTTTTACAGAATCCTCATGATCAAAATTATAGTTAACAACTGCAATGGTCTCGTTAGGATTTGATAGTACCTGACTTTTTGCTTCCTCAAACAGTTTTCCTATAGCAGGGTCATCATATTTTCCCACGAAAGTCTTACCATATACTGTAATGTCATTGGTTAGAAGCTCAAATTTAAGTTCCTGACCTCCTCCCAAAAGAAAAAATATAATGGCCGTGATAATACCCACTGCCGCTAGCGCAACAAAGGATTTAAAGTATTTTTGCATAGATTAAAAAATGTATCTTAACCCAACGCCTCCTTGAAACCGTGACCAACCAGGATATTTGAGTACATCAGTATACCACTCTACTTCCATAAAGGCAGATATTGGCATAGTAAAATAGGAATATTCAATACCTAGAACTACTGTTGGCCCCATAGTTATATAAGATTCGTTTCTAGTATCAAAGGCATTATCAAATACATCCTCTTGTATTTGAAATTCATACTGAATGTGCGGATTTCGCCATTGCCATCCGGCACCTACATACCATTGAAGTCCTTTGAGCAATTTGGAGGCATCACGTTGATAAAGCAGTTTGCCCTCAACAACCCACTCAGACTTAACTGTATGGCTTGAGTAACTTACATTTTGCTCAAATCCGTTTGGATTTGTATTGAGAGTATCTGGTTCTGTAAGATCATCCGCATTATCTCTATGGAATTTGCTATATAATCCGCTGGCCGCTTTACCGCCATCTATGGCAATACTGAAGCTTTTTGATGCATAGAATTTATACGTAATGGCAAATGGATCTCCTAGTTTTACTCCAATTCCCATATATGGATATTGACTTTCTTCAAATATGGGGCACACAACCCTAGCCTTTGCTCGGCTAATATGTATTTGTTTAAACCTTCCTCGGTGCGAGGATGTAGCAGTCGGTCGTTTGCGTTTCTGCCCATAACTGATAGTTTCAGTCATAATAAGACACAGTCCAATAATAAATATGTAGCGAAAAATAGTGGGCATTATCCGGCTAATTTAATGACAAATAAAGTAATTAGCGAATGTCTTAAAAATGAATTAAACAGATTATACAATTTCTTTGTATTGCATTTTGTGTAGTTGAGTATAATACCCGTCCTGCTCCAGTAAAAAGTCATGGCTTCCTTCTTCCATCATCTCACCTTTATCCATTACTATTATTTTGTTCGCCTTCTGTATGGTAGATAGCCTGTGTGCAATAACAATAGCCGTTCTTCCTGACATCATTTTATCAATGGCACTCTGGATCATTTCCTCTGTTTCTGTATCTACAGACGAGGTAGCTTCATCGAGTACTAGTATTTTAGGGTCATATACCATTGCTCTAACAAATGATATTAATTGTCGCTGGCCTACTGAGAGGGTTGAGCCCCGCTCCATCACGTTGTAATTAAGTCCTCCTGGTAGTCGCTCAATAAACTTCTTGGCACCCACTAATTCAGCCGCCTTCATTACATCTTTTTCAGTAATTTCAGGATTCCCCAATGTGATATTTTGCATGATAGTGTCTGAGAATAAGAAAACGTCTTGCAACACCACACCAATCTTTCCTCTTAAATTTTCTAAATCATATTCTTGAATGTCTTTTCCATCAACAGTAATGGTACCCCTGTTTATGTCATAAAATCGATTTAGTAGATTGATGATTGATGATTTTCCCGCCCCCGTGGCTCCCACTAGGGCTATTGTTTCACCGGCTTTTACCTTTAACGAGATGTTTTTTAAAACATAGTCACTTTCATTATATGCAAACCAAACATCTTTAAATTCAACGGTCCCCTCGATATTTGCAGGCGCATGTTTTCCATTATTAGGTATATGTTCTTCATTATCTAACAACTTCATTATCCTTGAAGAACTTACAATACCTAATTGTAAGGTGTTGAATCTATCAGCAATCATTCTTATCGGGCGAAAGAACATCTGGATGTACATAATGAAAGCGATGAGCATCCCAAGGGTAATTCCTGTATCTACCTGATGAATTACCCCTTTAGCTCCATACCAAACTAGTAAACCAATACCAGCAGCACTGATAATTTCAGCTACAGGAAAATATACAGAATAGTAAAGTACAGATTTAAGATTGGCTCTACGGTGCTCGCGATTAATATCAGTGAATTTTTTGTATTCACGTTTTTCACTACCAAATATTTGCACGATGCTCATTCCGGTAATATGCTCCTGAACAAAGGTGTTTAAATTCGAAACTGCATTCCGGACGTCATTAAAGGCTACCTTAATTTTTTCTTTAAATACATATGTACTTAATAAAAGTATTGGCAACGTAGAAAGACTGATTAACGCCAATCGCCAGTCGGTGTATAACATTATTGCCAATATAAATATCAACTGGAGTAGGTCACCTACCATAGCTGCAAGTCCTTCACTAAAAACATCAGCAAGGGTTTCTACATCAGAGACAGTTCGGGTAACCAGTTGACCAATAGGTGTTTTATCAAAAAACTTGAGCCTTAACCTTACTAAATGACTATAAAGCTTGATACGTATATCGCGGATGATAAACTGTCCCAACCAACCCGACATATAGGTGTGGAGATATTGAATAATCGCCTGAAGAAACAGAAGTCCGATTAAGAACAGGGTCATATTTACCAACCCCGGATAGTCCCCTTTGGCCACATCATTGTCTAAAGTGAGCTGAATCAGGTATGGTCTCAAAGGAGCCGTAACGCCTAGGAGTACCGTTAATAAAATGAGGATATAGAATCTTCCTTTATACGGTTTTACAAAATGCATAAGTCTTTTTAAGACTTGCAAATCGACAATACTTCCGCTATTAACTTTTTCTTTTTCCAATGTTAGGGTTTAATTATATGGGGTGGATACTCCACTTTTGTGAGGAATAACCCTTGTGCCAAAGCAGAAGATCCGGCTAATTTTCTGTCTTTACCTTCAATAATTTTTTCAAATTCGATCGCACCATATTTTCCTTGGCCTACTTCGAGCAAAGATCCTACAATGGCACGCACCATCCCTCTTAAAAAACGATTTGCAGTAATATTAAAAATCAAATTATCCCCTTCTTGAACCCAATAGGCCTCCGTAATTTCACAATAAAAGTTGCTGACATCAGTCTTTACTCTACTGAAAGACTCGAAATCTTTTTTACCAAGTAATAACGCAGCCGCCTTGTTCATAGTTATTATATTTAAAGGACGATCGAAAAAATTATACAATTTATTGGTAAAAGGGTTTTTAGTTTGATTAATACGATATTGATAACTCCGTGACACAGCACTAAATCTTGCATGAGCATTATCATCAACAAGAAAAATACGTTTTATGGCGATGTCCTTCGGTAAGTAATTATTGATCTTATATAAAAGCAGTTCAGGCTCCTCAATATTCTGATCAGGGTTGATGTGAAAATATTGCTGCTCACAGTGAACACCTGTATCCGTACGTCCGCTACCAATTATGGTAATATTTTCTCTGAGAATTTTTGAAAGACCCTGCTCTACTACCTCCTGTATGGTAACCACGTTAGGTTGACGTTGCCAGCCATGATAATTGGTGCCTTTATAGGCTATTTCGAAGAAGTATCTCATTGGTTATTTAAAAATTTCTGAAATAGATCAAAGTACATTCCAACATGATATCCATCCATTAGCGCATGGTGTACATGAACACTAACCGGCATCATTTTTTTACCATTATCCGCATAAACTTTCCCGAAACTAATCTTTGGTACTGAGTCTGAAATCGCGTAATGCCTAGTATGAGACAGAGAGGTAAATTTAATCCATGGAATTGCTGAAAAGTAAATTACATTTTGATCAACACCCGGCACTAGCGTCTTTTCTTGACTTACGCGATTCATTTCTTCCAAAGCTAACGGATAATAGACTTCAAAGTCTTTATGGTACATCATTTTTGAAAACCCAAATGTACCATCGGGGCGGGCAATTGTTGGAGACGCGTTAATTATATCGTAATGAGCTATTTTATCGCCTTCTATTC
The DNA here is from genome assembly GCA_048268855.1 of Fulvivirga sp. Classification (GTDB taxonomy): domain Bacteria; phylum Bacteroidota; class Bacteroidia; order Cytophagales; family Cyclobacteriaceae; genus Fulvivirga. The sequence goes on along the minus strand of JBLWUR010000001.1, from coordinate 200,756 downwards.
TATAATGAAATGGTTCAATTTCATTTATGGCTAATAATGATTTATGTAGGTAGTAGAGAAAAAAGGACAATTTCTTCTCTTTAGCATATTGATAAGATAATGTACAATCTACTTCAGCTGTTGCTCCAAAAAAGGGTTCAGTAAATTCTTTGAAAAAATGGAAATGATTTTTTCTGGACCAGGTATCAATGTTTAGGTATGATTTCAATACTATAAGATATAGTTTAAGACGTCATGTAATTTATCAACCTGGTGAAATTTATCGGTATTTAATTCTTCTTCCGACACCTCCTCATGAAGCCAGGTAATTTCATAAGGAACATAAATAGCATTTCCGCCAATATTAGTGACTGGAAGAATATCGGATTTTAAGGAGTTGCCCACCATTAAAAATTCTTCTGACTCAATATCTAGGTGGTTAATTAATTTCTTATAGTCTTTTTCCTGCTTATTGCTCATTATTTCAATATGATGGAAATATTTCTCCAACCCAGATTTTTCTAGTTTCCGTTGTTGATCAAGCAGGTCCCCTTTAGTGACAAGGATGACTTTGTATTTTATGGCAACTTTTTTCAAAACCTCTTCCACCCCATTAAGTAGTTGTACAGGTTTGTTAAGCATGTCCTTACCAATGTCAATAATTTGATTAATTAAATTTGTGAGAACTTGTCCGTTGGAAGCTTTAACAGCAGTTTCAGTCATTGAAAGCACAAATCCCTTTACACCAAATCCGTAGATTGGTAGGTTTTTCATTTCGGTTTCATACAATAACTTCATGATTTCATTTTCCGATCCATAATCCTTAAGAAGTTCAACGAAGGATTTTTCCGCTTCACGAAAATAATTTTCATTGACCCACAAGGTATCATCAGCATCGAAACCAACTACCTTTATCGACATGATTACAACTTTTCAAATATTATTGCGGCTCCTTGACCTACTCCAATGCACATAGTTGCCAAGCCAAATTTTGCATTAGTTTGCTTATGCATTTCATGTAATAATGTAGCTGCTATTCTTGTACCACTGGCACCGAGAGGGTGTCCAATTGCTATAGAACCTCCATTTAAATTCACTTTGTTTGGATCCAAATCAAGGTCACGAATACATGCAAGAGATTGTGACGCAAACGCTTCATTCAATTCAATTACGTCCAAATCCTGAACCTTGAGTCCGGCTCTTGCCAATGCTTTTTGCGTAGCAGGTACAGGCCCTACACCCATACAGTCGGGTGTTACTCCGGCAATGGCCATTGAAACAACGCGTGCCATTGGGGTGAGGTTATATTTTTTCAAAACGTCTTCACTTACAATAAGTGAGGCCGCTGCACCGTCATTAATCCCTGATGAGTTGGCCGCTGTTACCGAGCCGCCTTTTTTAAATGCTGGTGGAAGGGCTGCCAATTTTTCCATAGACGAAAGCCTAGGGTGTTCATCCTTATCAAAAATAATATCAGCGGCCTTTCTTTGTGGCACTGGAATCGCTACAATTTCATCTTTAAATTTGCCAAGCTCATGAGCGGCATTATATTTTTGCTGAGAGTTGAATGCAAATTTATCTTGCTGTTCTCGGCTTATTTTCCATTGCTCTGCTACATTTTCTGCTGTTTCTCCCATGGCATAGGGGTAATACATTTCTACCAGTTTTGGATTAACAAAACGCCAACCTATTGAAGTATCATAAGATTCTATTTGTCTGCTATAGGCGGAATCTGATTTAGCTGTAACAAATGGCGCACGAGTCATGCTTTCCACACCACCAGCTATATAGGCCTGGCCTTCATTTAACATTAATGCCCTTGAAGCATCCATAATGGACTGTAGCCCTGAAGCACAAAGTCTATTTACTGTAACTCCACCTGTGGTTATAGGCAATCCCGCCATTAGCCCTGCCATTCGGGCTACATTTCTGTTATCTTCTCCTGCCTGATTGGCAGCCCCAAAAATAACATCTTCTATTAGGTTTAAATCCAACGAGCTATTGCGCTCAATCAGTTTTTTTATAACAAAAGCAGCAAGATCATCTGGTCTGATTGTGGCCAATGTTCCTCCAAATTTGCCAACAGGCGTTCTTAAAATATCAACTATATAGGCCGTTTTCATATTTACTTTCCTTTTTTAAACCGAGTGGTTTGATTTACATTTGTGGCTGCAAGTTAAGCCAATACCGATATGTTACAAAGGATTCAAACCGTATTTCTGATGCTCGTAGCCCTGTTTATGCTACTTACTTTTTTCTTCCCTTTATGGACTTTAGTAGATGAAGAAGGTCAGATTTTAAACCAACTATTTACCTTAAAACTCACCCGATTTTCTACCGAAACTGGCGAACTTGTTGATATATTTTATCCATATTCTCTGGTGGCGACATTTGCAGTGGCCTCAGCCACTATAGCTATTGTAGAAATCACAAAATTCAATAATAGGTTGGTTCAAATGAAAATGGGGGCATTGAATTCCCTGTTTATGGCCGCTACAATGGGAATTGGAGTTTATTTTGCAACAGATTTGATCAAACTATACGGCTCAAGTGGCAAATATGGAATTGCCCTGTTTCTTCCTGCCGCTGCAATGATTTGTAATGTATTAGCCAATCGATTTATTCGAAGGGATGACAGACTTGTTAAGTCTGTGGACAGGATAAGGTAATGAAATGCTCGATTTTGGTTTTAATTTTTGCGTTTAGTTCCATTAATGGATTTGCACAAAAGTTTAAATCTGTCGATGACATCACCTCATTTCAAAACATTGCCTTTGGTAGCTCCCCTGAATCACAAAATGGTTCACTTGATCTAGATCTCATTATATCTTACGGTTTAAAGTATTACAAATTTAAAAGTAGAGAGCTAAAAGAGATCAGTGGGTTTAAAGTACAAGTCATAAATCTTGGGTTTAGAAATGACAAATTGGAGTACATGGACTTTTATTTTAAAAGACTTTCGTCTGATGATTTTAGTGCACTTCGCATGTCACTTGAGGAGAAATATGGTTTAGCTAAAGAAATAGAACCGATTGAAGTAGGCGTAGTTCAGGCAGTCACATGGGCTGGAGACAAAGTGACATTAAATCTGTACCGATTTGAAGAAGAGGCGAACGACCTGGAAGATCGAAATAAAACGATATTAGCCTTAAGTAAGTCGCTAATTCATTAGTTCTGCTGTCATTTTGTCACCACTCTTAAGATGGAACAGTATTTGAAATACCCCTTTCATCATTGAGAAATTTATAATAAACAAAAGATAGCTAAACAATGGAAGAGAAAGGTACAATTTCGATACATACCGAAAACATTTTCCCCATCATCAAGAAATTCCTGTATTCCGATCATGAGATTTTCTTAAGGGAATTAGTATCCAATGCAGTTGATGCGACACAAAAGTTGAAAAGACTTACCTCCTTAGGTGAGATAAAAGATGAATTAGGTGACACCACCATAGAAGTTAGCTTCGACAAAAAGAAGAAAACAATCACCATTCAGGATAGAGGTATCGGTATGACAGCCGAAGAGATTAAGAAATATATTAATCAAATTGCGTTTTCAGGTGCTACTGAGTTTGTTGAAAAATTCAAAGACAAAGAAGACGTACAAGATATCATCGGTAAATTCGGTCTTGGTTTTTATTCATCATTTATGGTGGCCAAGCAAGTTGAAATCATTTCGAAATCACACGAAGCGGGAACAGAAGCAGCCAGATGGGTTTGTGATGGTTCTACTGAATTTGAAATTACAAAAGCCAAAAAAGAAGAGCGGGGTACTACTGTAATTCTACACATTGCTGAAGACTCTGAAGACTTCCTTGATGAATTCAAACTGAAAGGCATACTTGATAAATACTGCAAATTCTTACCTGTACCTATAAAATTTGGTACTACTGAAGAATCTGTAGAAGATGGAAAAGACAAGGATGATAAGCCAAAGTATAAGAAAGTAACAAAGGACAGGATCATCAATGAAACTGAGCCTCTTTGGACTAAGTCACCAGCGGATTTAAAAGATGAAGATTATTTGAGTTTCTATAAGGAACTCTATCCAATGACTGAAGATCCTTTGTTTTGGATTCACCTCAATGTAGATTACCCATTTAATCTAACGGGAATACTTTATTTCCCTAAAGTGAAAAATGATTTTGAAGTACAGAAAAACAAAATTCAACTGTACTCCCGTCAGGTTTTTATTACTGATGAAGTTAAAGATGTAGTTCCTGAGTTTTTAATGCTATTGCATGGTGTAATTGACTCACCAGACATTCCATTAAACGTATCACGAAGCTACTTGCAATCTGATGGTAATGTGAAGAAAATCAACTCACATATTACCAAAAAGGTAGCCGATAAATTGAGTGAACTTTTCAAAAAAGACAGAAAAGCTTATGAAGAAAAGTGGGATGACATAGGTGTATTTGTAAAATACGGTATGTTAAGTGAAGAGAAGTTTTATGAAAAGGCAAAAGAATTTGGATTGTTTAAAAACGTTGACAATAAGTACTCTACACTAGACGAGTATGCTGAGTTGATCAAAGCAAACCAAACTGATAAAGACGGTAACCTTATTTATTTATATACTTCAAACCCAGGAACGCAGGATACTTATATTCAAACTGCCAAAAGCAAGTCTTATGACGTGCTGTTAATGGATGGACCTATTGATAGCCATTTTGTTAACTTTTTGGAACAAAAGCTTGAAAAAACTCAACTGAAAAGGGTTGATTCTGATGCGATCAATAAGCTTATCGATAAGGATGAGAACATTGAAAGCGTATTGACAAAAGAGCAGGAGGAAAAGGTCAAAGGTGTTTTTGAGGCTGCCATAAATAATGCAAATATGAAGGTGAGTATCGCCTCTTTGTCTCCTGAAGAAATGCCCGTAACAATAACCATGTCGGAGTTTATGCGAAGAATGAAAGACATGAGTAAAATGGGTGGTGGCTATGCCATGATGGGCAATATGCCTGACCAATTTGAAGTAACTGTCAATGGGAATAGCGCAATAATTGACAAAATTTTAAAAGCCAAGAAAGCAGAGAAAAAATCACAGCTTGCTAAGCAGGCTTATGATTTAGCTATGCTTTCACAAAATATGCTTACTGGAGCCGACCTTACTAACTTCATCAAAAGAAGTGTGAGTCTGGCAGCAGAGTAATATTTGATAAAAATCTGATAACGGCTGATTCAAAAGTTAAAAAGCCGTCATCGCGAGGTAACGAAGCGATCCCAATACTGTTAGCAGTTATTTTAGCGAGGATTGCTTCACTCTGTTCGCAATGACGATTAACTTTTGAATCAGCCTCTTTTTTTAAAGAACTTTAGGTAGGTACTATTTCACATTTAATACTGTTTGACAGAAAAAATAAAAAGCACTACTTTACGTTTAGTAGTTAAGGATTTTGAAATACATCAATTACATATTTTCACTTCTATTGTTAGCTCCATTAGTGGGAACTGCACAGGAAGAAGTTGACCCCAATAGTATCGACAATCGATTTACAGTTGGGGCACCAGTTACTATTGATCTGGTTGAAAAAGAGGATCAGCTGGAGGATGTGGAGATTAAAAAGAAAAAGAGAAAAAAGAAGGTATTCTACGATATTAAAACCAGAAAGGGTTACACACGACAGGGGTACGGTGACCGCACTACATTGGAGCTTTTTTATATGCTCAAAGAACCGGTAGAGGTAGATCCCTATGTGAGGGACATCTATTGGTACGACTTTAGAAGAAAAGAAATAAGAATCGGGGGCAAGATTGATCAAAAATATGGTGCCATACTTCATGGCACATACAAAAAACTCCGTGGGGATCAGGTATTGGTGGAAGGCATTTTTTTTAAAGGAATGAAGCACGGCCGCTGGATGCAATATGACAAGGAAGATTTACTAGTAGATAAAGAAAAGTATTTTAAAGGCTGGCCCAAAGAATCACAAGTACGTTACTATGACCGCGGGCACGAAAAAATGAAAGACATTGTCCCAATAGAATATGGAGAAAAGGAAGGTTATTTTTATTACTTCTTTGAAAATGGTCGTGTTGGAGTTCAAGGTGAATATCATTGGGATTTACCTGTAGGTGACTGGATAGAATATTATGCTTCAGGCAGACGAAAAAAAATCATCCGATACTCAAAAGACCCATTTGACAAAACTTTCAAACCCTATATTTGGAAGGAATGGAATGAAAAAGGGAAGCTCGTATTTGAAAAAAGATAAATCTCTTAAGTAGCTTTTATAGGTTTCCTTTTTCTTTTGATTTCAATAATATCAATAATTTGTTTTGACTACCTTTTTTGCTATTTCGAGGTATTGACTTATGCCTACTTCATCAAATTTTTTAATGGTGAGTCAGTGACGAAATAAAGATCTTATCGTCATATTAAAAAACACATAAAAATGAAAATGAGATTCAAAATTTTGAGAATTGGGGTACTCTTAATTATAAGTACGATACTCCTGAGTTGTGGCGCAAAAAAAGCCAAAGAATATGAAGTCGTTAAAAAAGATATGGCTGTTTTAATGAGTAACTGGAAAATAACTCAGGAAAAACTAGGTACTAATATGACCAATATGATGGCTAGTCTGAAGGGGTTTACTGATCTTCAAATAGAGACTAATAAGCTTATGGAATCGAAGAATGTAAAACTCAAGCAAGAGACCACTATTATTATTAACGAATCAAAAGAAGATTTAACAACTCTAGAAAAGGAGCTCAATGACTTAAATATCTACATCAAGGAATGGAACTTAAAATCTAAGTCTGTAAATGAATTAGTTGATCTTTTAGATAAGAAATCGATTGAACCGGAGGCCGCTGCTGAGCGAATAGCTGAATTAAGAGCTTTCAAAGCCGAATCAGATGTAAAATTAGATCATATTGAAGGTCTCATTAAAGAATACCAAACGAAAAACAAGAAATTAACGGCAATTGTTAATAAACATAAAGTAGCTAAAAAGTAGTGTAAAGTGCTTCCTTTCTGGAAGCACTTTTTTCAATGAAAGGCATCTTCAAAATGTCTGATTTCGTATCTACCTCGGTTAATTATAATTGATATCACATCAAAGCGAATATCTCCGTGCCAGTTATTCACTTCTATAAATTGATCAGCGCCTTCCATTACTTTGTTGGCTTTCTTTTCATCCACGGCTATTTCAGGTTCTCCAAAAGCAGAGTAGCTTTTGGTTTTCACTTCAATAAAAACCAGTAACTCTGTATTTCTGGCGATAATGTCAATTTCTGATCTTCTATATCGATAGTTGGTTTTTAATATTTCATATCCTTTACTCATCAGGTATTTAATGGCCTGTTGTTCGCCTTCAAGGCCTATTTCAGCTTTACTGTTCATAGAATTATCTACCTTTACATAACCTTACAAAAAATAATAATTTATTACCGACTGAACTTATTGAAACCAAGTTTGTTAATTGGATGATCATTCCCGTTTAGTTTGCGTTACTAATTTCTCTGATCCAACGTGAATCACAATATTAATAAAAAAGTAAAATTCATCAATCTCGGCAATATAGATTATAAAGAAGCCTGGGATTATCAAACAGAACTTTTTGATGGAGTGGTTAGCAAAAAAATAACTAATCGAAAATTACCTGAGGATCAAGAGGTACCAACAGATAATTTTATCATTTTTTGCCAGCATCCACATGTATATACCTTGGGTAAAAGCGGCTTAGAAGAACATCTTTTGTTGGATGAAAATGGCCTCAAAGAAAAGAATGCCACTTATTATAAGATCAATCGCGGTGGGGATATAACCTACCATGGTCCTGGCCAACTCGTGGGTTATCCTATTTTGGATTTGGATAATTTCTTTACTGACATTCACAAATATTTGAGGATGCTTGAAGAGGCTGTAATACTCACCCTTAACGATTATGGCGTTGATGCAGGAAGAATAGAGGGGCTAACTGGAGTATGGATAGATTATGAAAAACAGATAAGCCCTAGAAAGATATGTGCTCTTGGCGTGAAGTCAAGCCGCTGGGTAACTATGCATGGATTTGCCTTCAATATTAACCCCGATCTAGATTATTTTAATAATATTGTACCTTGTGGAATTGACGATAAGGCAGTGACTTCACTTGAACAAGAGCTTGGTAAAAAAGTAGAAATGAAAGAGGTTGCTAAGAAATTGCTCGCTCATATTTCCCGCTTATTCGAAATGGAATTGGTATGAAGAAAGACATTAAGGAGCCAAAAGTAAAAAATGTAACGGTGGCCGTGGCCAAGAAAACAAACGAACTAAATGTAGATGAATGGTCAGTCTATATTATTAACAAAAATGATTTTGAAATAGAAAACACATTAGTCACTTCCAAAGGATATGGCGAGACTACCGGTGAAATTCAAAAGACATCTACACTAAGGCATTACCTGGAAACAGTGGAAGCCAAAAGTGCTGCGCTCATTGAACCTATAAATGAGGATATATTTCATCTGAACAATGAATATTGGGTAAGTTATTACGTTGGTTCAAAAATTTTCGACAAGAAATTCATTTTTTTACCAGAGTCAATAAAAGAAGAAAATTTAACTTACATTAAGGAACTGAACACCAAAGGTATTTTACATTCGTGAATCGCGAACTCAGAGATATTTTATTTCTAGACATTGAAACGGTTGGCCAAACCAATGATTTCAAATTGATAGATGAAAGGCTGAAAAAGCAATGGGCCAGAAAGGCCTCTTTTTTGAAAAGGGAGGAGGGCGTCACCGATGAAGCACTTTTTAACGAACGGGCTGGAATCTATGCTGAATTTGGTAAAGTAGTAGTGATTGGTCTTGGCTTCTTTCATCAGGAAGGTGATCAACTTCAGTTTCGCACAAAAGCATTGGCCGACCATGACGAAAATAAGTTGTTGGAACAATTCAAGGCATTGCTTACCAAAATGAACCCTGACCTGCGGCTTTGCGCTCATAATGGTAAGGAGTTTGATTTTCCGTACCTAAGTAGGCGTATGCTGATCAATGGAATTTCTCTACCAACGGTGCTTAATCTTTCTGGCAAAAAACCCTGGGAAGTCAATCATTTGGACACAATGGACATGTGGAAGTTTGGTGATTGGAAAAATTATACTTCACTTGACCTACTAGCAGCCATATTTGGGATAGAATCAAGTAAGACTGATATGGATGGAAGCATGGTCAATAGTGCATATTATAATGAAGACGCGCTGGACAAAATTGCGACCTACTGTATTCAGGATGTGGTGGTTACGGCTAAAATTTATGCCAAATTGAAATCAATTGATTTGGGGGAGATAATGGTGGTTGGTGGTTAATCGTTGCTGGTTGGTGGTGGTTAGAAATTCCAAACACATCAACGGCATTTTTTGAGTGGCACTTACCTATAACAATTCTTAGAATATTGAACCTTGAATTTTAAACTACCATATCCTTAACCTTTTAATAATCAACGGCTTTTTACAGTCGAAAAAAATAGTTGCATCTTTGCAGCATTACAATAATTAATACATGAGTAAAAAAAGAAACAAACAAAAACCCGGTAAAACGGAAAACATTAAAGAAAAGCTCGCCAATAAAATTACGAACCTTCTCAATGCTAACCCTAGCAAAGCTTACAGTACCGCTCAGGTCACTAAAAAAATGGGCTTTCAACGTAAAGACTATAACCGCGAAATACCCGTGGTAATCGATTTCCTTGAAAAAAAGGGACTAATCAGGAAACTAAGTAACGGAAGCTACAGCGCCAAATTACATACTACCACAGATGCCATTACTGGCAAAGTAGATTTTGTCAATGCGCGATTTGGTTATGTCATCACACCAGATGATGAAGAAGATATTTATATAAGCGCCAAAGATATGGGCTCAGCCATGGACGGAGATACCGTAATGGTGGCAATAAAAAGCAAAAAACATGGCAAGCACCGTGAAGGGATGGTGTTAGAGGTGGTGGAACGAGGACGCGATCAGTTAGTAGGAAGAATTGAGTTTTCCCCACGATTTGCCTTTGTAATTGCCGATAACAAAAAGATTCATCAAGATATCTTTATCAGTTTGGCAGATACATTGGAGGCTAAACATAATGATAAGGTGATTGTCAAGATCACTCAGTTTCCAGAACGGGACAAGAAACCCGAAGGAAAAGTCATAAGAATATTAGGTAAAGCAGGGGAGAATAATGCTGAGATTCATTCTATTATGGCTGAATTTGACCTCCCCTTTGAATTTCCGAAACAAATTGAACAAGAAGCAGAAGGTATCAGCGATGTAATTGACAAGAAAGAAATTGCCAAAAGAAAGGATTTCAGAGACGTACTTACCTTTACAATTGACCCTGAAGACGCTAAAGATTTTGATGATGCAATTTCATTTAAAAAATTAGCCGGTGGACATGTTGAAGTAGGTGTGCATATTGCCGATGTTACCCATTATGTTACACCAAAAACCGCTTTGGATAAAGAAGCTTATGATAGAGCTACCTCAGTTTATTTGGTAGATAGAACTATCCCCATGCTTCCAGAGAAGCTTTCAAATGGGCTTTGTTCATTAAGGCCGAATGAAGATAAATTAACATTTGCCGCAGTATTTGAACTGGATGAGAACGCTAATATTGTGAAGGAATGGTTTGGAAGAACTATTATTCACTCCAACAGGCGATTTACTTATGAAGATGCGCAAGAGGGGATTGAATCTGGCAAAGGTGACCATGGAATAGAACTAGTGGAGTTAAACAACCTCGCTAAAATATTAAGAAAAAATCGGTTTGCTCATGGTGCAGTGAATTTCGAATCTACTGAAGTAAAGTTTAAACTTGATGAGAATGGTAAGCCTTTAGGTGTAATACCAAAGATCAGAAAAGACGCACATAAGCTAGTTGAGGAATTCATGCTGTTGGCCAATAGGCAAGTAGCAAGGTTCATCTATAACAAGAAAAAAGGAGATGATAAACTCACATTTATTTATCGGGCCCATGATTATCCTAATCCTGAAAAAATTGAAGTATTTGCGACATTTGCTCGAAGGTTTGGTCATGAACTAAAAACGGATGAACAAGCAGTGTCCAAATCGCTGAATAAATTACTGGATAGCATTGAAGGTAAACCTGAAGAAAATGTGCTCCAACAATTGGCTATTCGATCCATGGCAAAAGCCACCTATACCACAGAAGCTATGGGCCATTTTGGATTGGCGTTTGATCATTACTCTCATTTCACCTCACCTATTAGGAGGTACCCCGATGTGATGGTTCACCGGTTGCTACAGCACTATATCGATGGTGAAAAATCTGTGAAAAAAGAAGACTATGAGGAAAAATGCGTGCATTCTTCAGAAAGAGAGAAGCGTGCAGCCGAAGCAGAAAGAGCATCTATCAAATACAAGCAGGTAGAGTATATGCAGTCTGTTCAAGATAAAATTTTCGATGGTATTATCTCTGGTGTAACGGAATGGGGTATATTTATTGAGATTGTCGAAACCAAATGTGAAGGCATGGTGAGAATGGTTGATCTAAAAGATGATTACTATGAATTCGATGAAAAAAATTATCGTGTGATTGGCAAAAAGAATAAAAAAATCTATGCGCTTGGCGATAAGGTAATAGTTGCAGTAAAAAATACTGATATTGACAGAAGAACAATTGACCTCGAATTTGTAAATGAAAAAGACAAATTCTTTTATGAATAAAATATGCAGAAAAGGGTAGCTAAACTCCAGTCACTTTTAGAAAATAAAATTAAGACACATCAATACGGTTCTACGCCTAAGGAACTGTATGAGCCCATTCGTTATATTATGAACTTGGGCGGAAAGAGATTACGTCCTATTTTGTCGATGCTAAGCTATTCTCTGTTTAAAGAAGATCCTGAATCTATCCTTGATCAAGCTTTGGCGGTTGAAGTGTTTCACAACTTCACGCTGATGCATGACGATATTATGGATGAAGCACCTTTGAGAAGAGGAAAAGCTACAGTTCATGAAAAATGGAATAGTAACACTGCCATACTTTCCGGTGATGTGATGTTGGTTAAGGCCTATCAATTGTTATTGTCTACCCGAAAAAAACAATTGAAAAAAGTTATTAGGGTATTTGGCGATTGTGCAGCTCAAGTATGCGAGGGGCAGCAAATGGATATGTTGTTTGAAACAAAATCTAAAGTTACCGAACTAGAGTACTTGGAAATGATTAAACTGAAAACAGCTGTTTTATTGGGAATGAGCCTAGAAATGGGGGCTATTCTTGCCGAGGCTGACAAAAAAAGTCAACTTGCTCTTCGTGATTTTGGTATTAACATTGGTATCGGTTTTCAACTAAAGGATGATCTGTTGGATGTTTATGGAGACAAAGAAAAATTCGGCAAGCAGGTAGGTGGAGACATCATGGCCAATAAAAAAACGTTCTTAATGATTAAAGCATTAGAAGGGGCAAATAGAGAACAAAAGGCCAAGTTAAAAAAATTAATAGCTCAATCTGGAGCTCAAGCTGCCAACAAAGTAAGTGAGGTAACGGCCATTTATAACGAAATGGAGATCAGGGAGTTAACTGAAGCAAAAATGAATGAATATTTTGATAAAGGTTTTGCCTCACTTAGAAAGGTGGAAGCTACACTTATCAATAAAGCTGCCCTGAAGGGGTTTGCTGAAACCTTAGCCGATCGGCAGCATTAAAAACTACTCATAGTGTGTCCACAATCTAATCACTTTTACAATTTTATCTTCTTCTAGGACCTGATAAACCAAGCGATGTTGAATGTTAATCCGTCTTGAATAGGCACCAGTTAAATCTCCTACAAGCTTTTCGAATGGGGGATACGCTTCAAATGGATTCTTTTCAATAATCTTCAAAAGATGTTGAACCTTTACCTTGAGGCCTGCGGACAAAATTTTTTTGGCATCTTTTTGAGCCTGTTTAGTATAAACAAGTTGATACTTCTCTACCATTTAAGACTCTTAGAGGTTTCTTCTAGGGGGGTATTCAAACCATCAATAATAGATTCACGCATGCCAGGTATGGATACAAGAAATAAAGTTTCTTGAATTGCCCGCCAGTCTTCTTCACCTACCAGTACGGCATTATTTCGCTTGCCCGTTATCTGTATAGGTTCATGAGTTTCTGAAGTGCGGTCAATTAAGGCATAAATATCTTTTCTGGCTTCAGTTATTGTCAAGGTTTTCATATTACAAACGTACGCTTTAGCGGACGCAAATCCAAATAAGCTTACTTCTTTCTATAAAAGTAAAGTACCGCCTCAATATCCCTAGGCTCTTCACTCAAAGTGAAAAAGCCAGAACCGTCTTTTTTCCAAGCAATAGCCTCCCCCTGTGGCTCAATTACATATGGGATTGAGATAGGTTTGGTCATTAGCAAGTCAGCGATTGATTGCCCATTACGTTTCCAGTAATAAACAGCGGCATACGTTTTAGTTAAAATTTCCTGGCCGTCTGACGTTATATCAGCTGCTACAGTATTGAAATAGGGCATCGTCCCCATTTTTTCTAAAACTAGCGTTTCTGTAGTTGACTGCGGATAGGCCGCTCGATAAATGCCGATATTCTGCTCTCTTTTAGATAATACATAGATGTCCTTTGTAAGAGGGTCAACAAACAAGCTCTCGGCATCTCGCTTTCCATCTGGATATCTAAATGCGATCACATCCACATCTGTGATCTCCCGGCTTTTTGAGGAAAGAAGAGGCTCTTCAAACCTATAAACATACTTCAAATCAAATTCCGCTCTATTATCTCCCGTTTCAGATATGTAGATATAGTTTTTATTTGCATCAGGTCCCGGTCCAGAAGCTATGTCTTCCCAGTCCCTGTTTTTTAGTTTCGGCAAAGTAAATTCTGCCTTAAATTTCCCATATTGATCCAGTAAGAATATCCTAGGTTTGCCTCCACTATCATTATGCGTCCAAAGCATATCCACATTGTTGATCCCTGCTGTAAGACCAGAAGCTTCATTTATCTCGCTGTTTTCAATTATCCCTCGTGACTCCGCAGGGAAAAATTGAGTTTGTGCAAAAAGTGTGGTATTTAAGCATATGGCAAAAACAAAGGCAATACTATATCTTGAATTCATATATTTTTTGCGTTGATATGAAATTGGTATTCTAAAATAATAGTCTGGCAAATTAAACAATAGTTATCAATTACCGAGATTGCTCCATTGAAATGTAACTATCTTGTTAATGAAGTGTTAAAGAACTGTAAAGACATGACGGATTTATATAAATTCAAACAATAATGAAGCGTAAATCAATACTTGCATTAGTGATAATGGCCGCAATTAGCATCTTTGGTATTGTAGCGGTACAGGTATATTGGTTTAGCAAGGCTTTTAATACTGAGGAAGATCTTTTCAATAGGGAAGTAAACACTGCTCTTTACAATGTTGCCAACAAATTGTTTGAACTCAACAAAACGGTTGTGCCAACCACAAATCCTATTAAACAGTTGAGTACCAACTATTATGTAGTCATGATCAACAGTGAGATCGATGCTCATATGTTGGAATATTTGTTAAAATCAGAATTTGAAAAGCGTAATGTAACTGCTGATTTTGAGTATGGTATATATGATTGCAACAATGATAAAATGGTATATGGTAATTATATCAGCTTTGATAAAAATAAGGTAGTAGATCGCAATTCTAATCTTTCAAAATGGGAAAATCAAAGTTATTATTTTGGGGTTCAATTTCCTGACAAGGTTTCGATTGTAACCAACCGTATGGGTATTTGGATATTCTCCTCTTCGGTGTTATTATTAGTGGTCATCTTTTTCTCTTATTCACTTTTTGTTATTTTAAAACAAAGGCGATTATCAGAAATTCAGAAAGACTTTGTCAATAATATGACCCATGAATTTAAAACACCAATATCCACCATTGCGCTAAGTACTGATGTATTACTCGATCCAAAAATTATTGATCAGCCAGATCGGTTATTGAATTATACTACCATTATAAAAAATGAAAATCAGCGACTAAAAAAACAGGTAGAGCGAGTATTGCAAATGGCCGGTATGGACAATGATGAGATAGGTTTAAATAAAGAACCCGCTGATTTGCATGAAATAATCATACAAATAACCAACGAGATTAATCTTGGCTATAAAAGCAGTAATAAGAAAATAAGCCTCGAATTATCAGCAGAAAACAGCAAGGTAATTATTGATAAGCTCCATATCTCGAATGTACTTTATAACCTGATAGACAATGCTGTAAAATATTGTGAACAAGAGCCTCGAATTAATATAAAATCATATAATGATAAAAAGCATATCTGGGTAGAGATATCAGATAATGGCATTGGTATAAAACCGGAAGATCAGAAAAAGATTTTTGATAAATTCTATCGGGTGCCTACTGGTAATGTGCATGATGTTAAGGGTTTTGGATTAGGGCTTAGCTATGTAATGCAGGTAATAAAAGCGCATAAGGGTATTATCAACGTGGAAAGTAATCCAAAACAAGGCAGTACATTTAAATTTTACTTAAGTAATGGGTAAATCTTCAATTTTGCTAGCAGAGGATGATGAAAGCCTTTCATTTGTAATTAAAGACAACCTAATACTCCAAGGCTATGAGGTAACACTTTGTACCAATGGCAATGATGCTTTAGTGACGTTTAAAAGCGGAAAATTTGATCTATGTCTTTTGGATGTAATGCTTCCAAAAATAGATGGGTTTGATTTAGCTGAAAAAATAAGAGCAAAAAATAAATCCATTCCAATATTATTTCTTACTGCAAAAGCAATGCAAGAAGATCGCTTAGAGGGCTTCAAAAGAGGGGGAGATGATTACATCACTAAACCCTTCAGTATGGAAGAACTCATTTTTAGGATAGAAGTATTTCTCAAAAGAGCCGGAGCCAAATTGGTGAATGAAAAACTCTTTAACATAGGTAAATTTAGATTTGACTATACCGATCTCAGTCTCACCATAGGCGAAGAGAAAAAGCATTTAACACAAAAAGAAGCTGATATACTTAAGTTTTTTTGTGTCCATAAAAACCAAGTGGTCAAAAGAGAAGATATATTGAATGAAGTGTGGGGTGATGATGACTACTTTCTGGGTAGAAGTTTAGATGTATTTATTTCCAAGCTCCGCAAATATTTAGCTGCTGACGAACGTTTAAAAATCTTCAATCGGCATGGTGTAGGCTTTGAGTTAATCATAGACAGCTAGTGATTTGCATGAAGATTAATTATCTTTCGTATACTTTTTAAAGACAAAACTTAACTAAAATGAAATTAGAAACATTGACCCCCAACCTGATGGTGGAAGACATTGGGCAAACCATCAACTATTATCATGGTGTATTATCGTTCAAGACTTTAGATAAAATGGCTAATGATAAAGGAGAATTGATATGGGCCAAACTTAAAAAAGGAGATGTTGAAATTATGTTCCAACAGGAAGATAGTTTAAAGAAAGAATTACCTGAAATACGAAAAGAAAGTATTGGTGGTGGATTTACCTTGTTTATCACGATGACTGGAGTAGATGAATTTTATGAATATCTATATACCACGGCTGACGTTGTTGATCAAATAAAAAATGCACATTATGGTATGCGAGAATTTACAATTAGAGACATAAATGGCTACTATCTCACTTTTGCTGAGCCTATCAAGAAATAGATTACTAAAAATACTCTAAAATACTAATATTTTTAGTATTTTAGGGTATGGATAATGCTTTAAGGGGTCGTGGTGCACAAACTACGGTTTCCAATGATTTTATAAATAATACATTAGTTACCGATCAACTTGAGGCAATCGATGAGGCATTATTTATTGAACGCCCCAAAACCGAACTATTCTATGAGAATGCCTCTAAGGTGGTCAACAAAATCCAAAGCCCAGATGTGGGCATGGAGTATTCTCTAAACCCATATCAGGGATGCGAACATGGTTGCATTTATTGCTATGCTAGAAAACACATGAATACTGGGGTTACAATCTAGGACTAGACTTTGAAACAAAAATCATCATCAAAAAGAATGCCCCTCAACTTCTTGAAAGGCACCTACTTCAGCCTTCCTGGAAGGCCCGGCCTATCATACTCTCGGGCAATACGGATTGTTATCAACCTGTTGAAAAAAAATTGGCTATTACGCGTCAACTGCTAGAGGTATTTGCCAAATACAGGCACCCAGTAGGCATTATTACTAAGAATGTGCTCGTTCTTAGAGACCTTGATATTATACAGGATCTAGCCAAAGATGGCTTGGTAAAAGTAATTTTATCAATCACTACTTTAGATGAAAAATTACGCTCCATAATGGAGCCCCGAACGGCCAGTGCGATTAAAAAACTGGCAGCAATAGAAACCTTAACCAAGTCAGGCGTTCCCGTTATGGTTATGAATGCTCCTATCATTCCAGGGCTCAATCATCACGAAATACCTAACATAATAAATACAGTAGCCGATTGTGGCGCATTAAATGTTGGTTATACTACTGTCAGGCTAAATGGAAAGATTGCAGATATTTTTGATGGATGGCTAGAAAAATATTTTCCTGACAGACGTGCCAAGGTAATGAATCAAATAAGCGAACTACATGGAGGCAGTGTAAGTGATAGTGAATTTGGAAAACGGATGAGAGGTGAAGGTAATATCGCACTTGCCATTCAAAATCTATTTAAGGTGTCGAAAGCAAAATATATGGAAGGCCGTAATATGCCAGAGTGGAATCTATCGCACTTTAGAAAAGGGGGCAATTATACTTTGTTCAATTAAAGATCACTTTTCAATTTTCCCCTCAAATAATACTTCACCGTATCCATTAAAATCATTTTTTGATAGCCTGTAATAGTATATGAGGTCAGTCTGAGGTCATCTTTTACCTCATCGAATTCCATGTTTAGGTACTTGGTTGAGTTGTAAATGCTGTTTTTCTCATGGGAGACAATCTCGATCTTTTTTAGCTTCTCAATATTGTCAAGAAAATAAAGTTGAAGTGACTGAACTGCTATCCCCTTTGAAATGGCTTCGTAACTCTTCACTTTCAGATTGCTTTGTGGGTCATTATAAAAGGAAACTTTATAATTTCCCTTCATTGCCGGTTTGTTGATATCCGTGTCATTAAAAACTTGGAATTCATCGGCCCATTGCATACTATCTGGCATGATAGTCGTTGTGGTGGTGTCTCCATTCACAACAGCAAATTTGAACAGTTTAGCCTTATTGTTGAGTAATATTTTTGCTTGTGCCCTATTTAAGCTGTCAACTGAAAAGTAATAAGCTACTTTCTCAGATTTAATGTTAGAGCACGAAATAGTGCAAACGGCCAAGCATAAGTATATCAATTTCTTCATAACAATATATCCCCGGTCATTTCTGCTGGTATTGGTAAGCCCATCAATGTTAGTATCGTTGGCGCCAAATCGCCTAGTTTTCCGTCTTTTAATGGATTTTTAAATTCATTGCCCACAAAAATGCACGGCACAAGATTAGTTGTGTGTGCTGTGTTTGGTGTCCCGTCTGGATTTATCATAATATCCGAATTACCGTGATCAGCAATTACGATAGTTATATAATCGTTTTCTAAAGCAGTATTGATGACCGTTTCAGCACATCTGTCAACAGTTTCACATGCCTTTACGGCTGCTTCAAAAACACCCGTATGCCCGACCATATCAGGATTGGCAAAGTTGAGACATACAAAGTCTGGATGATTGGCGTTAAGCTCCTCCACAATCTTATCTCGGATGTCATAAGCACTCATCTCAGGTTGTAGATCATAAGTGGCCACTTTAGGTGAAGGGCACAAGATTCTTTTTTCGCCCCGAAAAGAATCTTCCCTACCTCCTGAAAAGAAATAAGTGACATGAGGATATTTTTCTGTTTCCGCAATACGTACTTGTTTGCGGTTATTTTGCTCAAGCACCTCCCCCAGCGTATTAATCAGATTGTCTTTATCAAAAATCACCTCAACACCCTTAAAGGTGTTGTCATAATTGGTCATTGTAATGTAATGCAGATCAAGTTTTTTCATGTCTTGGTCAGCAAAGTCCTTTTGTGTCAATGCCTGCGTAATCTCACGCCCTCTGTCAGTTCGAAAGTTAAAGCAAACAACCACATCATCTTTTTCTATCTTCCCAATCGGCACATTATTCTGGGTAACCACGAGTGGTTTGATGAACTCATCAGTTACATCATTCTCATACGATTTTTTGATTCCTGCAGTGGCACTTTCCACAAATTCACCCACACCTTTCACCATTACATCATAAGCGAGCTTTACTCTTTCCCATCTGTTATCACGATCCATCGCATAATAGCGCCCTACAACAGAAGCAATCTTTCCAGTAGTGTGACTCATATGGTTTTCCAAATCAGCAATATAATGCTGACCTCCGTTTGGATCGGTATCTCTTCCGTCAGTAAAGGCGTGAATATATACCTCTTTCAGTCCTTTGTCATTAGCCAAAGTACACAACCCTTTTAAATGATTGATATGAGAATGCACACCTCCATCTGACAAAAGACCAATAAAATGAATCTTTTTGTTTGATGACTTGGCGTAATCAAAAGCATTATTAATAACTGGATTACTGTTAATGGTCTTTTGCTCAAAGGCTCGGTTTACTTTTACCAAGTCCTGATAAACCACCCTGCCTGCACCAATATTCATATGTCCCACTTCAGAGTTGCCCATTTGTCCCTTTGGCAAACCAACGGCTAGTCCAGAAGCTTCAAGTTTACTATTAGGGTATTTTTTATACAGTGAATCCACAAATCGGGTATCTGCTTTCGCAATAGCAGATACTTCCGGGTTGGTTCCTAGGCCCCACCCATCCAAAATCATTAAAAGTACTTTCTTATTCATCGCCAAACTGGTTTACTACAAAAAACGTCATTTTTGAATTGGTCAACAAACATGTAACGGAATTAGCCATTCTTTGATCATAATATTTTTATAAACAGATTTAATCATCAAATTTGATTACTTAAAAAAAAGACAAAATTGGCCAAAACTAAATCATCCTACTTCTGTCAAAATTGCGGTTATGAATCTGCCAAATGGGTAGGTAAGTGCCCCACTTGTAATGAATGGAATAGCTTTGTAGAAGAGGTAGTACAAAAACCAACTAAAAATGACTGGCAAACAGGATCTCCTTCTAAAAAGTCTGCCATTCCAAAGCCTATTCAGGAAATCACTTCAGAAAGAATTCAACGTATCGATACCCATGATACTGAATTAAATCGTGTGTTGGGAGGAGGAATAGTGTACGGGTCCGTTATTCTAATAGCAGGAGAACCCGGTATTGGTAAATCAACGCTGATGTTGCAAATTGGCCTTTCTCTAAATTGTAAAATACTCTACGTTTCAGGTGAGGAAAGCGAACAACAAATAAAAATGCGGGCAGATAGAATGACGGATTCCATAACGGGAGAATGTTTCATTTTATCAGAAACAGCCACCAAATCCATTTTTAAACAGGCCGAACAAGTAAAGCCTGATTTAATGATTGTTGATTCAATACAAACACTTCATTCTGATCAGGTAGAATCCTCCTCGGGCAGTGTTTCACAAGTAAGGCAGTGTGCTGCTGAACTAATACGATACGCCAAAGAAACTGACACTCCTGTGTTTCTAGTAGGCCACATCACTAAAGATGGTGCCATTGCCGGGCCAAAGGTGCTGGAACATATGGTGGACACTGTGCTTCAATTTGAAGGAGATCGCCATTTAACGTATCGAATATTACGAACCACCAAAAACCGTTTTGGCTCTACCTCCGAATTAGGAATATATGAAATGGTAGCTACAGGTTTGAGACAGGTAAGCAATCCATCAGAAATACTAATCAGTCAAAAAGAAGGCGATATAAGTGGTGTGACAATAGGAGCCACTGTGGAGGGAAACCGCCCTTTGATGATTGAAATTCAGTCTTTGGTGAGCAATGCTGCCTATGGAACCCCACAGCGTAGCTCAACTGGTTTTGATGGAAAACGATTAAATATGCTTTTGGCTGTTTTAGAAAAAAGATGCGGATTCCGATTAGGTTTGCAGGATGTTTTTCTAAATATGGCAGGGGGGATAAAAGTAGAAGATCCCGCAATAGATTTGGCGGTTTGTTGTTCTATTATATCTTCTTTAGAAGAAATATCTATTTCAGATAAAGCTTGTTTTGCGGCTGAAGTTGGCCTTGGTGGAGAATTGAGAACGGTAAATAGGTTAGATAATAGAATAGCGGAAGCAGAAAAGTTGGGTTTCGAATCAATATATATATCGAAATATGGCCTAAAAGGTCTTGATGTAAATAAATACAAATTAAAGATTCATCCCTTTTCAAAAATTAATGAGGTCTTCACTGACCTTTTCGGATAACAAAAATATTATGGAACAGTTTTTTGCTACGTTAGGTATGAGTTCAGAGACATTTGGTCTGGTAGTAATTCCGCTACTGATATTTTTTGCCAGGATATTGGACGTTTCTATTAATACTGTAAGGATTATCTTTGTGATGAGCGGAAAGAAATATATCTCCACCATACTTGGCTTTTTCGAATCATTTATTTGGCTCATGGCCATTGGCCAAATTTTCAAGCATGTAGATAATATCTACTCCTATATAGCTTATCCCGCGGGTTTTGCTTGTGGAATATTTGTGGGAATGTTAATCGAAGAAAAAATAGCCCTTGGGAAAGTAATCATAAGAATTATCACGGCTGAAGATTTAACCAAAGTAAAGGAATTTCTTTCTCACCATAATTTCAGGTATTCGGTTGTAGCTTCCAAAAGTGAACAGGGGGATGAAAATCTATTGTTTGCAGTGTTGAAAAGAGATCATATCCCACAGATGTTGAATGAGTTGAAAACTCATATGCCAAAGGCCTTTTATACCATAGAATCTGTAAAGAGAGCAAGTGAAGCGGGCATATTAAACGAAAAACCTAGTCGGAGGGGATTAGGTGGATGGTTGACTTCAGTGAAGAGAAGGTAAAAAAAGTATTGCATTAAGTATTTCGCCCTTGCAACCCTCCCGTATGAATAGCCAAAATTTTACTCCCCGATATAAAATCACCCTTTTTAATCTTATCATACAAGCCAAACATCATCTTGCCTGTGTAAATAGGCTCTATCGGGAAATTGTGATTACTATTAAACTCTTCAATGAATTCATTGAGCTCAGGTTTAGTCTTTGCATAGCCACCAAAATGAAACTCCGTTTCGATATGCCAATTCTTATACACATGGCTTGAATAGTTGCTTAATAAATCTGATACCTCTTTTATTAAAAAATCTCCTTTCAATGCAGAAAAGCCTATCACCTTTTGATCTTTGGCCGCTGCCGCCACCACTCCGCTAATAGTACCACCCGTACCCACAGAAAGACAGAGGTAATCAAATTGTTTTACCTCTTCATCCACTATTTCTTCACAGCCTTTTATCGCCAGATTGTTGGTGCCACCCTCTGGTATTAGGTAAAAATCACCATAAATATCACGTAGTTGGTCGATATAATTATCTTCCGCTTTTGATCGGTAGTTTTCACGTGATACAAATTCCAGTTGCATGCCCTGATTTTTAGCAAAAGCCAAAGTCACATTTAGTGGTTTATCAGCAAGCTCTTCCCCCCTAATAATTCCAATAGATTTGAAACCTACTTCATTGGCTGCTGCAGAAGTAGCATAAATATGGTTGGAAAAAGCCCCTCCAAATGTCAGTACCGTTTTATGTTGTAACCGGGTGGCCTCTTCCAAATTGTATTTTAATTTTCTCCACTTGTTACCTGAGACAAATGGATGAATCAAATCCTCACGTTTAATAAACACTTCTACTCCATTATGAGAAAAGAATGGTTCTTTAATTTGTTGGATTATTGGCTCCTTATAAATCTTGAGCATTATTTTTTGTTAGAATAGACTCCATCAAAATTCTAGATGTTTGTATTACACTAATATAATAAAAGATTGATCGCTCCTTTTGGCAGATGCAAATCAAATTTGATAACTTAATCGTTGCCAAGGTATACCTATAATTTATGAATTGGATAAAAATATTTAGTGGCAAAACACAAGCTGAAGCTAAATTGAGTGAAATCAATCCTGTTCAGATTATTTATAAGGATCAAAAAATTTGTCTCTCATTTTTCGATTCAAATTTTTATGCTACTTCAGATACGTGTCCACATCAATCAGAATCTTTAAGTGGCGGCACCATCACTAGATTTGGCGAGATTATTTGCCCCTTACATAATTACAGATATAATCTTAAGTTTGGTGGTGAATGTGATCATCGTACAGCAGACTTGAAAACATACCCAATAAAAATTGACGATTCCGGTTTTTATATCGGCTTAACAGAATAATATGATACCTCCTTTTCATCTCGCTTTTCCGGTCAAAGACCTTGAAGAAGCCCGGGCATTTTATATAAACGTTTTAGGCTGCACAACTGGAAGAAGTTCCGATCAATGGGTCGATTTTAATTTCTTTGGTCATCAACTAGTGGCCCACTTAAAACCTGAAGAGGTAAAAGAAGCTACTACCAATGACGTTGATGGTGACTCCGTTCCCGTTAGACATTTTGGGGTAATTTTGGAATGGGAACAATGGGAAAAGCTAAGTGAACGACTTGAGAAGCATAACATCTCATTTATTATCAAACCCCACATAAGATTTAAAGGAAAACCAGGCGAACAAGCCACCATGTTCTTTTTGGATCCAAGTGGAAATGCATTAGAATTCAAGGCTTTTAAAGATAAAAACCAAATATTTGCCACTTGATGACCTTATCGGTAAATAATATTCACACTATAGCGTTTCGTTTATAATGAAATCAACCAAAATATTGCTTGCCCTCTTATTACTCATTTCCTTAGATGGCATGTCTCAGGAAAAGGAATTTTATAATCGTCTGGCTTCACTGAATTATTCAGATCAACTGCCCGAAGAAATTCTTTCATCCAAAACAGTGGTTTTTGTCAAAGCGCCATTAAAAAGCCAGTCCCCAGAAATTCGTGCTAATTGGAGTGAGATTGCTGAAGTTGCACAACCAGGATTTAAAAAAGCGGGGATTGATGCTGTCACATACTATTATATGGATGACTTTTTTAGCGGGTATGAATCATATGACGCTTTTCTTGATGCATTAGACGCGAGAGATCTTTCACATGCAGCTTTCTTGTTTTATGATGGGAAATCCTATCAACTAATACTACTCAAGTTAAAGGATCGATCTTTTTTAATAGCAAATAATCAAGAGGCTTGGAAAATGGAAGGCGCTGATTTAAAAAAAATACTAGAAGACTTATATCGAGTTGCTGCCAATTCAAATCTTAAGAAAACAAATTTATTGATCATTGGGAATCCCCAATATGGTGATATGGTAAGCATCATCAAAGGCCGAAGATCCGAGTTTTATGATTTAAACTTCTCATCAGAAAAATTAGCCGTACCTCAATTTGCCGATACGGCTGCAATTGCTGAAGTAATGAAAAATTATCCCTACAAGTGGGGTTTTGTAGAGCCGGGTTTTGATGAAAAAGAATTGCGAAGTAAGGGTTATCAATATATTCTATATTATACCCATTCATCAGGAAAAGCAGTTAAACAAATACTCGAGTATGAAATTAGTGACAATGAATCGGCCTATGTAAGTGAGGTAGTGAATGATGGCGCATCTGAAATATCATCCTACAATATAAATACGCAGGTCTACAAGTTTTATGTTAAGCATATCTACTCTGAAAATAATTTTGTTGGCAAGCGATGGGATGCCGCACCTACATGGCAAAAGGCTTTAGCAAATTATATTACCAACCTGCGAAACGAGTTGGTGAGAAAATAATTTTGCCAATTATTTATATATTTGAATATCGCCCCATTCAGGAGCACTCAACATAGAACCAATACTTAAAGCTACTTTTATGAAGAATCTATTAATTGTTTTCGGCCTAATAGCCGTAATGCTTTCTGGCTGCAGTGAACCAGAAAAAGATAATTCTAAAATCAGAGAAGAGGCACAAACTTTTCTTGATGAGTACACAAAGGAATATTTAAAACTTTACTATAACTCATCAAAAGCAGAATGGGCTTCAAACACAAGAATTGTTGAAGGCGACACTCTTAATGCATATAATACACAAGTTGCCAATGGGGCTTTGGCCAGATTTACAGGTGGCGAATCCATTATAACAAGTACTCGTGCGTTACTCGAGCAAAAAGATCAACTTGACGATCTTCAAGTAAAACAATTAGAAGCCATATTATATGCTGCTGCAAACAACCCCGCCACAGTCTCTAACATTGTAAAAGAAAGAATCAAAGCTGAAACTGCCCAAACAGAAAAGCTTTTTGGCTTTGATTTTCAAATTGATGGCAAATCTGTTTCTACTAATGACATTGACAAAATCCTAAATGAAGAAACCGATCTAACTAAAAGGAGAAAGGCTTGGGAAGCAAGTAAAGAAGTAGGTAAGGCACTTAAAGACGGTTTGGCTAATCTTCAACATTTAAGAAATAAAACTGTTCAGGCGCTGGGCTATCATGATTTCTTTACTTATCAAGTATCCGATTATGGAATGACAACGGAGGAAATGCTCGAACTAAACGAGCAACTAGTAAAGGATGTATGGCCTCTGTATAGAGAATTACATACCTGGGCGCGGTACGAGCTTGCCAAAAAATACAAAACCGAAGTGCCAGAAATGTTACCTGCTGATTGGTTGCCTAACAGATGGGGTCAGGATTGGTCAGAATTGGTTAAAGTAGAAGGTATAGACCTTGATGGTGTGTTAAAAGAAAAAGGACCCGAATGGATTGTTAAACAATCAGAACGTTTTTATGTAAGCTTAGGGTTTAATCCGCTACCACAAAGTTTTTATGATAGTTCAAGCCTTTACCCCGCACCAATAGATGCTGGTTACAGAAAAAACAATCATGCCTCTGCTTGGCATATGGACTTGAAAAAAGATGTGAGGAGTTTGATGAGTGTAGTACCCAATGCTGAATGGTATGAAACTACCCATCATGAGTTTGGTCACATATATTATTATATGGCCTATACAAATCCTGATGTGCCACCACTTTTAAGAAGTGGGGCAAATAGAGGGTTCCACGAAGCCATCGGTAGTATGCTTGGTCTGGCAGCAATGCAAAAACCATTTTTAGAGAATTTGAACCTCATCCCAGCAGGTATCCAAACAGACGAGACCCAAACGCTGCTAAAAGAAGCCTTAAACTATATTGTTTTCATTCCATTCTCAGCAGGTTTAATGCCCCATTTTGAAAGTGAGCTTTATGTCAACGATCTTCCAAAGGATCAGTATAATAAAACCTGGTGGGACATGAAGGCAAAATTTCAAGGGATAGTACCACCAACAGCAAGGGGAGAAGAATATGCTGACGCAACTTCAAAAACACATATTAATGATGATGCTGCACAGTACTATGATTACGCATTATCTTATGTGCTCCTATTTCAAATCCATAATTACATTGCAAAAAATATTTTACATGAGGATCCTCGCGCAACGAATTATTATGGAAGCAAAGAGGTAGGTACCTTCTTAAATAACATGTTGAAAGTAGGTGCAACCAAAGACTGGAGGTTATTATTAAAGGAAACAACTGGGGAGGACCTTAATGCTAAGGCAATGCTAGAGTATTTTGAGCCTTTAACCGTCTATTTGAAAACGGCCAATGAAGGACGGACTTATACTTTGCCTGAACAACCTAATTTTTAATTGAGATATGCTTAAAAAATCAGTATTAATTCTTGCCATTACTCTTGCCTTTCATGGTTTAGGTATTGCACAGGCATCACATTCAGTGGCAAGAAAGTGGAACGAGATTTTACTTGATGGAATTCGTGGTGATTATGCGCGTCCAACAGTTCATGCGCGGAATCTCTTTCATACTTCCGTTGTAATGTATGATGCTTGGGCGGCCTTTGATGATCTGGCCGAGACTTACTTCTTAGGTAAAATCGTACATGGATATAATTGTTCATTTGATGGAATAATGCAACCTGAAAATGTTCAGGCCGCCCAGGAAGAGGCCATAAGCTATGCCTGTTACCGCCTACTTAATCATCGGTTTAGTCAATCTCCTGGTGTAGTAAAAGTGACTTTAGAAATGGAGGCGTTGATGAATGAATTAGGATTCGATCCGTCATTTGAAAGTGTTGATTATTCCTCAGGTTCTCCAGCTGCCCTTGGCAACTATTTAGCACAAAAAATTATCGATTATGGACTTCAAGATGGCTCAAACGAAGAAAATGAGTATGAAAATATTTATTACACACCTGTTAACGAACCATTAATTCCTGCAGAACCTGGGAACCCGACATTAACTGATCCTAATAGATGGCAACCATTAACTTTGGAGATTTTTATTGATCAGAGTGGTAATATTATTCCAGGTGCCACTCCAGATTTTTTAGGACCTGAATGGGGTAATTCTGATGGCTTTTCACTAATTGGAAATGACCTTAAAAAATATTCGCGAGATAATCATGAATATAAAGTGTATCATGATCCGGGTGCTCCCCCCTACTTGGAAGAAGATGGTTCCGGATTATCTGATGAATATAAATGGAATTTCTCTTTGGTTTCAAAATGGTCTAGTCACCTTGATCCTACCGATGGTGTGATGTGGAATATCTCCCCTGGAGCTTCTGGAAATTTAGGTGGCGTTGATAATTTACCAACTGAATTAGCTGACTATAAAAATTTCTACAATACATTGGAGGGTGGTGATCCAGGTAAAGGAAGAGCCTTAAATCCAAGAACAGGATTGCCTTATGCCGACAATATCGTTTCTCGTGGTGACTATACTAGGGTACTAGCCGAGTTTTGGGCAGATGGGCCAGCCTCTGAAACACCTCCAGGTCATTGGTTCACTATTTTAAACTATGTGAACGATCATCCATTGTTTGTAAAAAAATTCAGGGGCGAAGGGTTGGTATTGAATGACCTTGAATGGGACGTTAAAGCCTATTTTGTTTTGGGAGGAACCATGCACGATGCTGCTATTACCGCTTGGGGTATTAAAGGATGGTATGATTATATCCGTCCAATCTCAGCCATTAGGTATATGGCCGACAAAGGACAGAGCTCCAATCCTGATTTAGAAAACTATTCACCTGAAGGTCTCAAGCTCGAGCCCGGTTTGATAGAAGTCGTTGAATCTGGAGATCCTCTGGCTGGTGAAAATGACATCAATGTTGGAAAAATTAAGTTATATGCCTGGAAAGGGCCTGATTATATTAGTGATCCTGAGGTTGATGAAGCAGGCGTAGACTGGATTTTGGCTGAAAACTGGTGGCCATATCAAAGACCTTCTTTTATCACTCCTCCATTTGCTGGGTACATCTCTGGACACTCTACCTACTCCAGAGCTGCCGCTGAGGTGTTGACCTTACTAACAGGAGATGAATACTTCCCAGGGGGTATGGGTGAATTTTTTGCTCCTAAAAATGAATTTCTTGTTTTTGAAGAAGGTCCAAGTATGGATATTGATTTGCAGTGGGCGACTTATCGAGATGCCTCTGATCAATGCAGCTTGTCCCGTATTTGGGGAGGTATTCATCCTCCGGCAGATGATATAAGGGGTAGGATAATTGGAGCCACAATAGCTGAAGAGGCATTTGGATTAGCTGAAAAATATTTTCTAAACCAAGTCACCGCTACTGATGACATAAAAGATAAATTGAACAACGTATTGGTTTATCCTAATCCCGTTGATAATCAGTTACAAGTTAATTTAAATGGTAAAGGATTAGCTGAAATTAATATTTATGACCTTCAGGGTAAACTACATCTTCATAAAAATGCCACTCTTAACGAATTGACCGTAGACACTTCATTACTAAATGATGGGTTGTATGTGCTTGAAATTCAAGGTAAGTATTTCAAAACTTCGAGAAAAATTGTGGTCTCACATTAAAAAGTTAAACGACCTACCAAGCCTTGAAGGCTTAGTAAGTCTTTACTTTTGTAAGTTTTTATTTACTAGCCGCTATCCAGCTGTCAATTTTAGCTTCCAATAATTCTAAGGGAACACATCCCATTTCAAGTACGATATTGTGGAATACCTTGATATCAAATTTCTCACCCATTGCCACCTCTGCACGCTTCCTTAATTCAATAATCTTCAATTGGCCAATTTTATAAGAAAGTGCCTGACCTGGGTTGGCCATATATCTTTCAATTTCGGAGGTAATTCCTGCTTCACTTTCCGCCTCATTGTCCAGAGAATATTGAATGGCCTGCTCTTTTGTCCACCCTTTAGAATGCATTCCTGCATCAACCACTAATCTAACCGCCCGATGCATTTCAGCTCCTAGCATACCAAAATACTGGTATGGATCAGTATAGAGACCCAGCTCTTTGCCTAGTGATTCACTGTATAACGCCCAACCCTCACCATAAGCACTATACCATAACGTTCTTCTAAATTCAGGTAGGTTTTCGTTTTCTTGTTGCAGGGAAATTTGATAATGGTGACCAGGTATTGCTTCGTGTAAAAATAGTGACTCATCAGAATAGGTGTTGTATTTCTTTGCATCTGGAACAGGTACGTAAAACGTTCCCGGCCTTGTTCCATCTATTGAGCCTTGGTTATATTCGGCACTTGCAGACGCCTCTCTAAATGCTTCTGTTCTTTTAATCTGAAAAGCTGTCTTCGGAACTCTATCAAAAAGTTTCTCCAATTGTGGCTTCATTCTTTCATGAATGGCATGGAAGTTAGCCAATACCTGATCCGGTGAGGTAAAGGGCATAAGCTCCTTTTTATTTCTCACATAATTAAAAAATGACTTTATGTCCCCTTTGAAACCCACTTCGTTTTTCACTTTTTCCATTTCCGACAATATTCTGGCCACCTCGCTCTTACCTAGTTCAAATACTTCATCAGCGGTCATTTCGGTAGTAGTATATAGTTTGATTTGATATTTGTAATACTTATCACCATTTTCCAATGCTGAAATTCCGGAAGTTGATCTACCCGCTGAAAGATATTCCTCATTTAAAAACTGAGACATCCGTGTGAACAAAGGGATTATTTGGTCAGAAACCATTTTTTCATATTCAGCAGTCAGCTTTTCTTTTTCTGCATCGGTAAAACTTTCAGGAAACATTTTCACTGGTGAATAGAATAAGTGATCCTCCACTTTACCTTTAGTTAATGACTCTATCTGAGGAATTACTTTTTTAATTAATGAAGTAGGTAAAACATTTCCTGTTTTGATTCCCTTTTTCATGTTGGCAATGGCTGTGTCACCCCATACAATAAATTTACCTACTCGCTTGAGCCAATTGTTGTAATCTTCAACTGTTTTGAACGGTTGTGCCGAAGACCCACTTGCAAATTGGCCCATTACCAAATTCACCGACCACATTTGGTCTATTGGCCTTAGGTTAGTGGGGAAATTCAGCTCTTCCAAATTTATATCACACTCCCATTTCAGAACGTCATAGCTCATTTGATCGTTTTCATTGAATGATGTCCTGTCATAACTCTGTAATCCGGTAAGGTATTTAGAATAAAAATCCCTTAGCTGACCACGATATTCTTCAGAAATGCTATTTGGGAATTGATCATTATAGCTCACATCGCCTGCGAATGTTGCGTCTAATGGATAAAAAGCCAATCGTTCTTGATGGTAGTTATTCAAAAATTCATCAAAAGCTACTTTGGTTTTTTCTTCTTTATTCTCACTTTCTTTTTTGCATGACACCATAGTAATTAGGGCCAAGATGATAATGATAAGATTCTTCATTGTAGATCTACTTTTTTCTCAAATGTAATTAAAGTGAATTACAATACTAAGTAAATACAATCTGTGTTGGTCCTGAGGCAATTGCTTAAAATTATAGGGCAATAAAAAACCCCGGCCTTTAGAGCTGGGGTTTTTTAATATATGAACTAGTGTTTAAAACGGGTATTCATTCTTTTCAATCACATAGTCTGCAATTCTTCTTCTTGCGTCCTTTAGGTTCATCGGCTCAATTTTTGTAAACCTCTTAAGTCCCATTAGCATCATGCGCTGTTCGTCACCTGATGCAAAAGAGTTGATAGCTTCTCTACCAGCCGCAGCTGCTTTTTCAATGGCCTCATGAAGATTAACCCGCATCATATCAATTTGAATTTGGGAAGCTTCTTCTCCATTCTTTGCCACCAGCTTCTCAACTCGAAGAAGTGTCGATTCCGCAACATAACCTTCAATCATCATATCAGCCATATTCATTAATATTTCCTGCTCTTCGCCAAGCTTCTGCATGAACTTTTGAACTGCCGCCCCTGCTACCATAAGTCCTGCTTTTTTCAAATTGGTCATGGCTTTCTTTTCTTTAGCAAAAAGTTCGTCCCCATCAGAGGCACCAAAGTCAGGAATAGACATCAGCTCTTTTTGGACCGCCATAGCAGGGGTCATCAAATCGATGGTTCCTTTCATGGCTCTTTTCATCAACATATCAATGCAAAGCATTCTGTTGATTTCATTCGTTCCTTCAAATATTCTGTTAATTCGGGCATCACGATAAGCTCTATCCATTGGACCTTCTGCTGAAAATCCCATTCCTCCATATATTTGCACACCCTCATCTGCACAATAATCAAGTACTTCAGAACCATGAACTTTTAAGATCGCACACTCAATAGCAAATTCTTCTACTGATTTTAGTTTTGCTTGTGCTTCATCCATTCCACCAGCTATCAAGCTGTCGTATGCATCATCAATGTTTTGACCTGCTCGGTAATGAGCCGATTCGGAGGCAAATGTTTTTGTTGTCATTTGAGCGATCTTAAATTTTATCGCTCCGAAATTAGAAATAGAAGTGCCGAACTGTTTTCGTTCATTTGAGTAATTAACTGCAGTACTGATAATTCCTTTACTACCTCCTACAGCAGCAACGCCTAGTTTTATTCTTCCAATATTTAAAATATTCACGGCAATCTTAAATCCGTTTTCTCTTTCAGAAAGCAAATTGTCAGCAGGTACCTTACAATCATTAAAGAAAATCTGACGGGTAGAAGATCCTTTGATACCCATTTTCTTTTCTTCCTCGTTCATGGTGATTCCACCAAATTCCTTTTCGACAATAAAGGCTGATAGGTTTTTGTCGTCTTCAATTTTGGCGAACACAATAAATACATCTGCAAAACCACCATTTGTTATCCACATCTTTTGCCCGTTGATAACGTAATGTTTTTTGTCGGCCGTTAGCACTGCTTTTGTCTTCCCTGAATTCGCATCTGATCCTGAATCTGGTTCGGTTAAGCAATAGGCTGCTTTCCATTTACCACTAGCTAGGTTTGGTAAGTACTTTTTCTTTTGTTCTTCAGTACCATAATAAAGTATTGGTAAGGTTCCAATTCCTGTATGAGCGGATATGGCTACAGCAAATGAATGAGCTCCGCCAAATACTTCCGCCACCAACATGGAAGTGTTGAAGTTCATCCCAAATCCCCCATAAGCTTCTGGAACGCTGGTTCCAAGCAAACCCAATTCGCCCGCTTTGTCTAATAATGATGGCATCAATTCAGGCTTTTTCATCGAATCAATATCATCAAGAATTGGATGGATCTCTTGAGCGATGAAGTCATGACAAGTTTGTGCAATCATTTTCTGCTCCTCACTCCATTCTTCGGGAATGAATATATCATTGGCGTTAGTCTCGCGGATCAAAAATTCTCCGCCTTTGATGCTTTTTTTAGTTTCGGTAGTTGCGTTCATAGTATTTAGATTTTAGACTTAAGACATTAGACTTAAGATTTAATGCTTTTACGGGTTATATTATTTAATTGTGGATTTAATGATTTGATCAATCCATGAATCATTTTTTGTGCCTCAGATAGATTTTCCAATATTTCTTGTGCTTCTATATTTTTAATTAATTGTAAATCCAGACATAAAATTAATTGCGTTTCCAATTCGTATGCAGAACCTAAACTAATGTTTAAGAATCTTATAAAATCTATATTGGACTTTCTTGATGATCCTTCGGCAATATTGGATGATATAGAAACCACTGACCTTCTTATTTGTGATGTTAATCCATATTTTTCTTCATTTGGAAGTTCAATACAATATACCAATTTTGCCAACTCTCTTGATTTTTGCCAGACTTTTAGTTCTTTGAAATTATGCACCACTTACATCTTTTGTCTCATATCTTAGATCTTTTGTCTTACGACTCACTTCTAATTCAATAGCTCATAAACTCCTGCCACTCCTTGGCCTCCGCCAACACAAGCTGTTACCATTCCATATTTTTGTTTTCTTCTTCTCATCTCATCAAAAAGTTGAATAGAAAGTTTAGCACCTGAACAGCCCAGTGGATGACCTAAAGCTATAGCTCCACCATTTGGGTTCAGTTTATTTTTATCCAGACCCAATTCCCTGATCACAGCAAGTGATTGCGCAGCAAATGCTTCATTCAGTTCTATTTGATCAATATCTTCTAATTTCAATCCGGCAATTTTTAGAGCTTTTGGAATAGCGGCTACTGGACCGATACCCATAATTCTTGGCTCAACTCCTGCAGCAGTATAGCTCACCAATCTTGCTATTGGTTTCAGGTTTAATTCATTCACCATTTTTTCTGACATCACCATTACAAATGCTGCCCCATCAGAAGTTTGACTTGAGTTACCCGCAGTAACCGATCCTCCTTGTGCAAATACAGGTCGAAGTTTGCTTAGTGCTTCTACAGTTGTGTTAGGTCTTACTCCTTCGTCCGTATCCACCACGTATTCACGATGTTGCTTTTTTAAATCCGCATCTAGATAAGTTTCTTTCACAGTAATAGGCAAGATTTGATCTTTGAACTTACCGTCCTTCAAAGCTGCGGTAGCTTTTACATGCGACTGGTAAGAAAACTCATCCTGATCCTCTCGTGAAATTTTATATTGGCTGGCTACCTGCTCAGCCGTTAAACCCATGCTTGTATAATAATCAGGGTTTTTTGTCGTGATTTCATAATTGAGAGCAGTCTTGTATCCCATCACCGGTACCATAGACATTGACTCTGTTCCTCCGGCAATAATACAATCCGCCTGTCCGGCATGAATACGTGCCGAAGCAATATTAATGGCCTCCAAACCAGATCCGCAATATCGGTTGATCACCATTCCCGGTACCTCAATGGGCAATGACAAAAGGGCAATTATTCTTCCCATCTGCATTCCTTGTTCAGCTTCCTGAACAGCATTCCCTACGATTAGGTCATCCACTCTTTTTGGATCAAAATCTACGGAACCCACAAGGTGTTTGATCACATCCGCAGCTAGGTTATCAGGTCGTGTAAACCTAAAGCCTCCTCTTCCGGCTTTACCCACTGCTGTTCTAAATCCTTTTACTATATATGCGTCCATTTCTTTATTAGTTATTTAGTTGATAGTAGTAAGTCATAAGTCTTTATTATTTTAATGACTTTTTTAATCCTGAATTCATTTTTTGTATTTCAATTAAGTCATTAGTAAAATTTTGATAATCCGTTTGGCTTAAATACCCAACCCGATGTGCTATTAAAAGCTGCGTTTCGAGCTCATAACTTGAGCCGTGTGAGATGCTTAAGAAATTTAAAAATTCCTTATTAGAATTACGACCAGATCCTTCCGCAATATTAGAAACTATTGATACTGAACTTCTTCTTATCTGACTTGTCAATCCAAATAATTCATCCTTGGGAAATGATTTTGTTAAACTATAAATAGCCTCCACTAAATCAACAGATTTTTGCCAAACTTTCAGATTTTTATAATCATTCATATTCTTACGACTTACGACTAATTACTTAATTCTTTAATCTAATTCCTCAACGGCTTCCCTGAAGTCAAAATGCTTTGAATTCTTTCCAATGTTTTCTTCTCACCTGTTAGTGACAAGAATGCCTCTCTTTCCAAATCCAAAAGATATTGCTCTGATACTTCTTGAGGGTAGGATAAATCTCCACCACACATTACGTATCCAATCTTATTGGCAATTTTTAAGTCATGCTCAGATATGTAATTTCCCATTTTCATTCCGTTAACTCCAGCCATGAAAAGCGCCATGCCCGTTTTACCTTGCACCTTAATATTGGTAGCAGGAACTGGCATAGTATATCCTGCATCAGCCAATTCAATTACTGCAGATTTTGCATCTGCAATTTGTCGATCTCGATTAACACTAATTCTATCGTGATTTCTTAGAATATTCATTCCTCGGGCTTCTTCGGCTGAGGTAGCCACTTTCGCGGTGGCTATATTCATAAACGCATTTTGTAGTGCATTTAATTCCACATCTCCTGTTTCGAAAGAATCTGAAACTCGTTTCGTCAATTCTTTAGTTCCCCCTCCTCCTGGGATAAGGCCTACACCAACTTCTACTAAGCCAATGTACGTTTCAGCTGCCGCTTGAATAAGATCTGCATGAAGTGACATCTCACAGCCTCCGCCTAGAGTAAGTCCATGGGGGGCTACTACAACTGGCACTGAAGAGTATCTTACGCGCATCATGGTATTTTGAAAATGACGGATCATAAAATCCACTTCGTCAAACTCTTGTTCAATGGCATACATAAACACCATTCCTAAATTTGCCCCTGCCGAAAATTGTGCTCCTTGATTTCCTATTACCAGTCCTCTATAATCTTTTTCTGCCATATCAATGGCTCGGTTTATTCCCTCTACAACCTCACCGCCAAGCGTATTCATTTTAGTATGAAACTCTACATTGAGAACTCCATCGCCTAAGTCGAAAATGGTAGAACCAGAGTTACTCCATAGTACTTTACTTTCTCTGATATTATCAAGAATGATATAAGCTTCTGCACCAGGAACGGCCTTGTATGATTTTGATGGAATATCGTAATAATGTCTTACGCCATCTTTGGCCATATAAAATGATTTGATGCCAGCCTTGAGCATATCATATACCCATTGATTGGGCTTGTAACCCATTTCTTCCATTTTAGTTACCGTTTTGGCAACATCCACGGAATCCCAAGTTTCAAATGGACCAACTTCCCAGCCAAATCCGGCACAAAGTGCATCATCTATTTTATATAGTTCATCGGCTATCTCAGGGATTCTATTTGAAACATACTGAAATAATGCGTAGAACGAATCTCGGTAAAATTCACCCGCAACATCTTTACCTGACAAGAGTGGTTTGAATCTTTCTTTTAGATTATCAATTGGTTTGGTTGCTTCGAGTGTTCCGAATGACGCCTTTTCTTTTGGCCCATATTTAAGGGTTTCGAGATTGAGCGTTAATATCTCAGTTTTACCTTTGGCATCTTTTGTCTTTTTATAAAAGCCCTGTCCCGTTTTATCACCAAGCCAATTATTCTCCATTAATTTACCCACGACTTCGGGCAACTTGAATGTTTCTCGTCCTTCATCTTTTGGCAAACCTGCATATAGACCATTGGCGACTTTTACCAGCGTATCCAAGCCAACAACATCAGATGTTCTGAAGGTTGCTGACTTTGGTCGGCCAATTACCGGCCCGGTTAGTTTATCAATTTGATCCACGTTGAGTCCCAACTTCTGCATAGACTCAATCACTTTTAGAATGGCAAATATCCCGACCCTGTTGGCAATAAATGCCGGAGTGTCTTTGGCAAGTACCGTAGTTTTACCCAAATAAAGATCTCCATAATGCATTAAGAAATCTATAATCTCTGGATCAGTTTTAACTGTTGGAATAATCTCCAGTAATTTCAAATATCGTGGAGGATTGAAAAAGTGCGTTCCACAGAAATGCTTTTGAAAATCATCACTTCTTCCTTCCAACATAAAGTTGATTGGAATACCCGAAGTGTTAGAGGTGATTAATGTTCCAGGAGTTCTATGTTTTTCAACCTGCTCAAATACTTTTTTCTTAATATCTAGGTTCTCAATAACCACTTCTATAGTCCAATCATAATCCTTGATCTTTGACATATCATCATCAAAATTTCCAAGGGTAATGCGACTTGCAAAAGCCTTATCATAAAGCGGAGCCGGATTTGATTTTACCGCTGTAGTGAACGCTTGATTTACAATCCTGTTTCTAACGGCCGAACTTTCCATGGTCAGCCCTTTTTTCTTTTCCTCTTCCGTTAGTTCTCTAGGAACTATATCTAACAAAAGTACATTGACACCTATGTTTGCAAAATGGCAGGCTATTCGTGAACCCATTATTCCTGAGCCTAATACCGCTACTTTTTTAATTCGTCTCGTCATTGGATTACTTGTTATTTGCGTTTTCGTAAATTCTATTGTTATCTATAATTTTATTGATGCCTTCAATTACATCAAAAAACACTTCCAGCTTTTCCTCTGGAATTTTCTCTCGCACTTGTTGATTAAATGAAAGCACCACTTCACGTGAAACTTCCTTCTTTTGTTTTCCTAATTCCGTCATATAGATTCTAACAGACCTGCCGTCATTTTCGTCTGGCTGACGATAGATTAGGCCTTTTTCCTCCATGTTTTTTAATACCCGGGTTAGGCTTCTGGATTCGAGTCCCATCAATGGGGCAATTTTAGTTGCGGGTGTTCCGTCTTTGGAGCTGATGTTTAATAAAACGAAACCAATAGAGGTAGTAATATTTTGTTTTACAGCCTGTTGATTGTACATACGAGAGATCGCATGCCAAGCTGTTTTTATATTATGGTCTATCGTTTCTTCTCGTTTCATTAATTTGTTTTACAATCCACTTCATATTTGAAGGGTAACAAATATAATAAAATTTGTTATGCATGCATAACAAATATGAGAAATTTTGGGGAGCCTACGGACAGTTCAATTGGGTAATGAAGTTACCAATAATATTCACATATGAAACTATTATATACCATCTTCGTATTACATAAGACTCCAATGTATTGAAGAATTATGCATAGCCCAGAACTACTCAAAGGATCATTACAAACCATAATATTGAAATTACTTGTTGATAACGATAGGATGTATGGGTATGAAATTACTCAAAAAGTGAAGGAATTATCTGGGGGTAAATTGGTGCTAACTGAAGGCGCGTTGTACCCCACCTTACATAAACTTGAAGCCGAGGGTTTCTTAAAAACAGAGAAAGTACATCTCGGTAAAAGAGTTAGGAAATATTATCACCTTACTTCGGTTGGTAAAAATTCAGTGGTTCAACGAATTGAAGATTTTGAAGCTTTCATAAGCACCATGTTCAAAATATTACAAATTAATCCACAGTTGGGTTGACACTAACAGAAGAACATATCAATTATATAATCAAAGATGTCGCCTATCGCGGGATAGTTGATGAGGATCTCGGTGAAGAATTGGTGGATCACATTTGCTCTTTGGTCGAAGAGAAAATGGAAACGGGAATGCGATTCATTGAAGCCTATGATCTCACTATAAAGGGTTTTGGAAGTGAATCGCGACTCCAAGAATTACAGGATCAAACAATAAAATTCTCAAACAACAACACTAAAATCATGGTTAAGAATTACTTTAAAATCGCTTTTAGAAATCTAGTCAATCACAAATTTTACTCCGCCATCAATATCACGGGGCTGGGTATAAGTATGGCTTGCTGTATCCTGATATCACTTTTTGTAATTGATGAACTGAGTTATGATAAGTTTTATACCGATGCAGATAGAATTTATAGAATTAACAGCGACATCAAGTTTGGTGAAAATGAATTTCATTTACCAGTAGCTCCGGCCCCTTTTGGATCAGCTCTAATAGCCGAAATTCCTGAAGTAGAATCTGTTGTTAGGTTTAGGTCACGGGGTACCTATCTAGTAAAAACCACAGAAATGACTGAGTCCATTAAGGAAAGTAATCTGATTTTTGCGGATCCATCATTTTTCACACTTTTTGATATCAACGTTGCACAGGGCAAGGCTGAAACAGCACTTACCGAACCTATGAGTATTGCAATTAGCGAATCTGTTGCCCAAAAATACTTTAAAGATCAGCTACCTCTAGGTCAAACATTAATTTTAGATGGAGATCAGGAATTCAATGTAACGGCTGTATTTAGAGATATTCCCGATAACTCACATTTTGATTTTGATTTTATTATGCCATTAGAAACTTTGGGCGTAAGTAAAGATCAAACCTGGGTAAGCAACAATTACTTTACTTATTTAAAAATAAAAGAGAATGTAGACAGCGCGCCATTGGAAAATAAAATAAACAAAATGGCAGAAGCGCACATTGCTCCCCAACTAAAACAATTTACTGGTAATTCTATGGAAGAGTTTCTAGCGGTGGGTAATTACATGAATTATAGTCTTCAGCCATTAACCGAAGTTTATCTATACTCTCCTTTTACTTTTGATATTGGAGAAACGGGTGACATAACCTATGTCTATCTCTTTCTCATCATTGCCATTTTTATCTTAGTAATCGCATGTATAAATTTCATGAACCTCTCTACGGCTCGATCAGCAAATAGGGCTAAGGAAGTGGGGGTAAGAAAAGTGCTCGGATCATATAAATCTCATCTAGTTCGTCAATTTCTGACCGAATCCATGTTAATTAGTATAATAGCGTTCGCACTAAGTATTGTCCTAGTAGTACTTGCCATGCCTTTTTTTAATCAAATTTCTGGCAAATCATTAATTGTTCCTTTTGATCAACCCCTGTACTATTTTACTTTAATCACTACTTCGTTAGTAATTGGGTTCTTGGCAGGAATTTATCCAGCTTTTTTTCTTAGTTCATTTCGCCCCATCAATGTATTAAAAGGCAAATTATCATTAGGAAGCAAAAGTGGATTTATAAGAAGTGGCTTGGTTGTTTTACAATTTACGATCAGTATTATTTTATTAATCGGTACCGTAACTGTCTATCGACAATTGGGGTATATTCAAAACAAAAAAATTGGGTTTAATAAAGAACAGGTCCTTTTGATTAATGACTGTTATATGCTTAACGATCAGCTTGGGTCTTTCAAAGATGAAGTAACACAAATAGCCAATGTAAATTCAGCTACTATTTCCGGTTTTATGCCAGTGAAGGGATACAATAGAAGTGACAACACTTTTTGGGCTGAGGGCAAAGAACCTACCGAAGATAATCTAATAAATATGCAGTTTTGGCGCGTTGATGAGGATTATTTAAATACGCTGGGAATTGAGTTGTTATGGGGTAGAAATTTCGATAAAAACCGAGCTTCTGACTCTTCAGCAATTATTCTAAATGAAAAGGCATTTGCTGCTTATAATTTAAAGGATCAAAACAGTACTATTCTGACTTATGATTTTGATGAAAAAACTCGACAAGCTCTCCCTGATCAGTTTTTGAAATACCACGTCATAGGCGTAGTTAAAGATTTTAATTATGAGCCCATGACACAACCAATAGGTAATCTTGCATTTTACCGTGGGCGAAGTACGGGAACCATGGCAGTAAGATTAAATACCTCTGAATTCGCAGGGACCATTAATTCTGTAAAGGAACTTTGGAAAAAATTTGCTCCTGGAATTACGCTTAACTATAAATTCTTAGACAATGCGTTTGAAAATATGTATCATGATGAAAAAAGACTTGCAAAGGTGTTTACGATTTTTGCAGGACTTGCCATTTTCATTGGGTGTCTGGGTCTTTTTGCTTTAGCTGCATTTATGGCTGAACAAAGAACCAAAGAAATCGGAATCAGGAAAGTAATGGGGGCATCAGTTAAGACAATCGTAATTATGCTTTCTAAAGAATTTTCAAAATTGATAATTATCTCATTTTTGTTAGCCGCGCCTATAGCTTGGTGGGGAGTTAACTTGTGGCTTGGAAAATATTCTTACAGGATCGATGTTGGCCCAGAAGTATATCTCCTTTCAGGCTTAGTTGCCTTTGTTGTTGCTTGGTTAACTGTTAGTTACCAATCAATAAAAGCAGCGATAAGTAATCCGGTAGATTCTTTAAGAAGCGAGTAACATTTAATCAGCATAAAGTTCCTTTATCTCTGACTCAAAGTTGGAAAACACTTTTTTCCTTTTGAGCTTGAGTGTTGGGGTTAGTTCTCCTCCTTCAATGGTCCATGGTTCTAGAAGTATCTTGAATTTTTTGATTTGCTCATATTGAGCAAAATTCTCATTAAGTTTCACGCGCTCTTTTTCAAATTTTTCAAGCACCTGTTCATTTTCTATTAAATCTTGATCTGAAGTAAATTTTATTCCCTTTTTGCCACACCATTCTTTTATAGCATCGATGGCAGGAATAATTAGAGCCGCAGGAAATTTCTCGCCTTCACCCACTACCATAATCTGTTCTATAAAAGATGACTCTTTAAATTTATTTTCCAACACCTGCGGAGCAATGTATTTGCCTCCCGATGTTTTGAACATTTCTTTTTTTCGATCCGTAATTTTAAGATAAATGCCTTCTTCCATCTTGCCAATATCACCAGTATGAAACCAACCTTCACCATCTATAACTTCAGCGGTTGCGTCAGGTCTATTATAGTAACCCATCATTACATTTGGCCCTTTCACCAATATTTCGCCATCCTCAGCAATTTTTACCGATACTCCAGGCAATAATGGGCCTACGCAGCCAATCCTGACATTATTCGGCTCTTCTCTAGTAAAGCTTACACCCGGTGAAGTTTCAGTAAGGCCGTAGGCTTCGAGGATTTTTATTTGTGCCGCCCAAAATATGCGGGCCAAACGTGGTTGTAGTGCCGCTGCTCCAGAAATTATAAACCTTATATTTCCGCCAAGGGCGTCACGCCATTTATTGAATATAATTTTGTTCGCTAGAGTCAGCTGGAGACTATACCAAAACCCATATTTTTTATTTGGCTCATATTGATCTCCTAGTTTAAGTGCCCAAAAAAACAATGCTTTCTTTAGTCCACTCAATTCATAGCCTTTGGCTACAATTTTATCGTAAACTTTTTCTAACAGTCGTGGTACCGTAGCAAAAAAGTGTGGTTTTACTTCTTT
Organism: Fulvivirga sp.; assembly: GCA_048268855.1. Classification (GTDB taxonomy): domain Bacteria; phylum Bacteroidota; class Bacteroidia; order Cytophagales; family Cyclobacteriaceae; genus Fulvivirga. Next base: position 158,924 of record JBLWUR010000001.1, on the reverse strand, counting down.
CAGGTTTTCTCCAATAGTCTCCATGCTTTCGGCATAGTATATTGAAATACCCATTTGACTATAGGCATAATAAGCTGTTCGTGCAAAAATATGACAAAGAGGTAAAAAGCTTAACGCTCTTTTTCCATTGGCATCTGATGGAAATATACTTCTAACCGCGTTTGCGTTTGACAATATATTTTTGTGAGACAACATAACACCTTTTGGTTTGCCTGTGGTGCCAGAAGTATAAATAATTGTTGCTAGATCTGTTGTTTTGATACCCTCCTTTAATTGAGATATTTTCAAAAAATCAATTTGATCGTTGTCTACTAAAAGCTGTTCCCAGTTTTTTTCGTCCTTCAGTTTATCAAAACTGTAACTGTCAAATGGAAGGTTAACTTCAGTAGTTATTTTTTGAAGTTTTGTTAAAATTTCCTGATCTCCATAGAACACGACTTTAACTTCAGCATCATTTATAATAAACGCATAATCTTCTGCCGTTGAATTGGGATACATGGGTATTGAAATACAACCAATCTGTGAAATAGCAAGATCCGCAAAAATCCATTCCGGTCGATTGAAGGATATTATACCAATTTTATCTCCTTTGTTAATTCCATTTTTCAACAAACCGGCACTCAAGGAATTAACAATATTAATCACCTCTTGTGTTGAGTATTTTTTCCAATTATCGTTGATCTTATTTGCCAGGGAATCCTCCAGAGAATGGTGGAGGAGTTGGTCATTAATCACATCAAATAGCCTGTTTATTTCCATGATAAATAGTTAGGCGATTAATATAAGAAAATTTGAGGTATAAAGACTGAATTCAGTTAATGACTTTTTCTTCTTGGTCAAAATCACCTCGAAGCGCACGGAATCTTTTTCGAGCTTCCGCTACAAAAACACTACCGGGGTATTTGGTTAGAAATGAACGATATAATTCCATGGCTTCTTCCTTTCTGTGTAATTGCCGGTCATAAATATCTGCCATTCCAAAATAGGCATCATCACTTAGTATATCATAGCCATGTTCATCCACAATTTTTTTCATAAGGGCAATTGCTTCTAAAAAATTACCTTGCTTTCTCTCAGTATCTGCTTTTAACCAAAGTAATTCATCTACTAGTGAATGGCCCGGGTATTTAACTAATAATGTATCAATAGAAGCGGTCGCTTCAATTATCTTATTTTGAAACATTAACAATTTTATATTGGCAAATTTTCGTAATGCAGTTTCTGTGGTATCCATTGCTGTATTATCTTTTATAAGCAGACTTAAAGCCATAGCGTCATTTGCGATCTCTCTTGTTGTTGCTTGTTTCAAAATATCCAAATGCTCTTGAGCCAATTGAAAGTCCCCTTTGTAAAATGACAATTCCGCATTCTTTAATTTTGCCGTATATCCCAAACTTTCATCTTTATTTGATTTTTCCACCTGAGAATAAAGTAAAGAGGATTCCCAAGGTTGGCCTATTAACAAATAAATATCACCAAGATCCATTTTAGACCTTGCTTTTATTTCCGGATTTGCGCGAGGTGTATCAATGATCTTCTTTAGAATGGAAATAGCTGAATCTTTTTCGTCTAAATAAAAGGCATGGAGCAAAGCTTTATTACGTAATGCTTCTAATGTGTTTCTTGTAACTCCCAATTCTACAATGAACTGATTATAATCATTGATCAGATTTCGAATTTCTCTTTCATCAATTGGATAGGTGTTTCTTACACGTTGTTCGTAAGATCTTATCAAATACATTTTAGCCAAAAGATAATTGTGGGATCCGGGGAAAGTTTTGATTAGATAACTAAAAATTTTAATTGCGCTATTATAATCGTTGTTATCCAAAGCAATTAATCCAATATTGAGTGTACGTGCCCCTTCAGAGTTAAGTCGCAAATCAATAGATCGAGCTTGTAAAAAAGCTCCATAAAAGTTTTTCTGTTGCAGATTTACCCAAATCAATAACTCACTGTATATTTCACTATTTGGATTGAGTTGTATCTTATCATACAGCAGTCGTTCCAAGCTTTCAAGTTCATCTGGTTTTGATAGTAATGTTTGTAATGTGTTTTTTACATAATTGAGATTAGAAGGATTTTGACTCACATAGTTCAAATACTCTTGTACCATCAAATCTTTGGCATTCATTATTCTATATATATTGGCCATTTCTAAAGAAAAAGAATACGGGCTTTTAGTAGCTTGCCTACTTTCAAGAAATGTTTTTATGGCATATTGAGTTAGTTTCTTATTTACAAAATAATCAGCAGTTATACTTGTAAGGTAGGAGTCATATTTTATTTCATTAATAATATTATTAAAATAGTTCTGTGCTTTTTGCTCACCACCTGATGATAGGAGTAATAAGCCGAGATCTAATCGATAATAAAGATTGTTAGGAAATTTCTTTATTAGTCGTTTGATATATTTTTCAGCGTCAGAATAATCTGCTGTTTCAATTAAAAGGAAAAAATAATTATTGTGAATCAGCGGAATGTTGTCAAAATCTTTCGACAAATCATCATAGAGATTTTTTGCCTTTTCATATTCCCCTTGACCATAATATTCATTAGCAAGTTGTACCTCACTATTATGTTGGGCAGAAAGTTTTACTATAGGTAAAAATAAAACTAATAGTAATATGTAGAATTTCGAGTTGTTCACAATATGCACATGTTAGTTTTAATATTGATTTATATATATAAAACTATTATAAATTATTAGTGTGTGATTACGTGGATAAAATTATTAAATATTATTTGTTTTAGTGTAGTGTAGATAAGCGTCTGAGTTATCAACACTAGATTATGTTTGTAAGATATTGATTATCAATTGATTATTACTGAGTATGTGAATATTATTAGTGTTGTTGATAATTAATTTTTATTTGAGAGTTGTTGATATTTAGTTTAATAAGTTTTGATTTTAGGTAGTTAGAAACATAGTTTCCTAAAGTTTAAGTATACAACTCTAACACATGTGCAGAAGTTCAAAGTAATCAACAGTAGTTCTAATTTTATCCACATTAAAATTGGATATAATTTGGACCTAATTCCCAATTTGCACGGATAGTCAAGGTCTGATTTCCTTCTGTAGATTGATAAAATATAATTGGTTCGGGTGGAGTCTTGGTTAGTATATTCCCTGGATCCCAGGTTCCACTGCCATTTGTATCAACTAATACTCTAATACGATAGTCACCTGGAGACACTTTGTTAAAAGTAAATTTTGATATTGATTCTACAGACTGAACTATGTTATTTTTATTGTCAAGTAATTGTACCAAATACGATTTATGATCAGTCTGGATTTCGACTAATATAATTCCGAATAGTTCTGGTTTAGTAAATGAAAGATTTGTGGTTTTAAAAGCGATACTATCATTTTCAGCACTAATAAAGGTATAATTACCAATGTATAATTGAGGTGCTTTATCGGGTGGCGCTATAGACTTTACATCTGTTTGTAAATTGTCTTTTGGAAGTGGCGCTTTGGGGCTAGATGATGGTTTAACGGTAGAAGAAGTTGGTGAGGTTGTATTTAATAATGTCGGGTCGATTTTATAATTTAAGGTAAGTTGGTCCTTAGTTGTGTTCCATTGAAGTTGTGTGCTATCAAAATGAAATACATGCAATGAATCAAGATAGATAAATATACTATCTGTATTGAAATTGGTAATTGGTTTGTTGAAAGTAAGTTTACCCTTAAAGATTCCATCTGTAACAAATATTTTATCTAATTTAATATCTAGAGTAAAATCACGGGGACTTCTTAAAGTAGGTTCGAATTTAAGATATAGAGTATCTGTTTGTTTATTGTTAATACTGTCGGTAACAGTTAAAAAGATTTGTAGACTATCTTTAATAGTTAATGGATTATAAATTTGAATGTTTTTGTGAGTTTCATCCACAAAGTTTGCATGTAAAACCAAACTATCATTGGTTTCTATTCGGTAATTAGTAATGTATTTATTGTATTTAGCTTCAAATGTAGTTCCTGTTTGCCTAGCGCTAATTTTATTCAATGGACTGATGTCTAGGTTTTGAATTTCAAGATTGATATTTGATATAGTACTATCCAGTTTGATGGCAGTGGGATAGTACCCATAAGCTTCTGACTTTACTTCTGCCATTAGGTTTTTGTTTTTGTCTGTTAAGGCATACAGGTCATAGGTTCCACTTTTAAGGTTTGATAATTCGTAATGGCCTTTATCTGTAGTTTTTGTCAAATAAATAGGCGGTCCATTAAGTATACTCAAAGTATCATTTGAATTATATAGAAGAATAGATATGTCTTTTGCTGGTTTATTTGTAAACAAACCTTTAACGTCTCCTTGAATTGAAAGAGAATCTAAATAGGGGCCAGTACTAAATGCTAACTGTAGGTCAGTGGGTGTGTTACTTTCTGTCAAGTCTTGAATCCCTTCGCGAAAATTTAAAGTGTAAGTGGTACTATCATTTAACGGCTCTTTGAATTTTATATTAACTCTGTTTCTCTTCGAGGTTATTTGATATTCCTGCGCAACTCGTGGGGTTATCAGTATTTGTTCTTTTGCATTTTTAAGTTTTATTAGTTCATCGAATTCAAGTATGACTTCTTTAGGATTAATATTAGTTTGTCGGTCTTCTGGGACTGAGCGTAATAAAACCGGAGGTGTTGTGTCTTTTGGTCCACCAGTGGGTTGCGTTTGATTTGCGCAACCAAATAGTATCAAAAGAACAAATACAATAAGCAGATTAGCAATTTTCATTTTTTACTTAATATGTAAATAAGGCTTGAATAATTATGACCATGTTTTTTTGCATAACTATTTGATTTATAACCTGTTAACATGGATTTGAGATATTTATTCTTACCTGTTTTATACTTTTCACTTAACAAAGAAACATAGTAGGCATCAAACTTCATTGGAATAACATCTACAATTTTCAGACCGTGTTTTTTTGCTAGAACTTTAAGTGTATCAGGGGTAAAATGATATAGGTGACGTGGTAAGTCATAAGCAGCCCAATACTTTTTATATTTGTTAGCGTCATAACTCTTGGGATTTGGTACAGCCACTATTATAAAACCATTTTTTTCCAAATGACTTACTAATTGTTTGATTGTAGTATTTAGATCAAATACATGTTCTAAGACATGCCAAAGAGTTATTATTCCAAACTTGGTCTCAATTGGTACTAAGTCTAATGACTCCTTAACTATTCCATTTAATTGTTTGTTGGCTGTTTCTCGTGCTTTTTCATTTGGCTCTATACCTATTATTTTCCATTTAGTATTTTGTCCTTCTTTAAGAAAATAACCAGTTCCGCATCCGTAATCGAGTAATGTTCTCTTGGAACTAAGTTTGCTAATCAGTTTAAATTTTTGTCTTATTGTAAATTGCCTAACTAGTTTGTAGATTATATCTGTTATGCCTGAGGTTTTATCAGCATGGGATATATAGTCTTCTGATTGATAATATTTACCGAGATTAGCCTTATCCGGTCTTGGGTTTGTAAATTGTAAATTACAATTCTCACATTGAACGATAGCGAATTCCTCCTGGGAAACGGTATAATCTTTACAAATTATGTGATTTCTAAACGTAGTATTTCCACAGGCTGGGCACTGCTCCAGTTTTTCAAACATACCTATCTTGCTAAATATACCATGAGAATAGAAATGTCAGAAGGTGAAACACCGCTTATCCGACTAGCTTGTCCAATAGTAATTGGTTTTATTTTGTTTAGTTTTTGGCGACCTTCTGCAGAAAGCGCTTTGATTTCGTCATAGTCTAAATTACGCCTAATTTTCTTGTCCTCTAGTGATTCCATTTTCTCAGCAAGTTGTCGTTCTTTTTCTATGTACGTCTCATACTTAACAGCAATTTCTGCTTGCTGCAAAGTATCTGTGTCATAGTTTGAAAGATATTCATTTAGTTCATTATTAAGATTTTTTAAATCACTAATGTTTACTTCTGGGCGCTTCAAAATATTTATTACCGGCACTCTTTGCTTTAGTGTTGCGGTGTTCAAATTATTGAGAACAGTATTCGACTCTAGAGGTTCAACTCTTTTTTTATTAAGATCAGTAAGCAGCTGATTCAACGAATTGGTTTTATCAAACATGTTTTCTAACCTTTGATTATCGGCAAGTCCTATTTGATGTCCTTTTTCAGTAAGTCTTGCATCTGCGTTGTCTTGGCGCAATAATATTCTAAACTCTGCTCGTGACGTAAACATACGGTAGGGTTCATCTGTCCCTTTATTAATCAAATCATCGATTAATACACCGATATATGCTTCAGACCTTTTAAGTATAAAGGATTCTTTGTTATTGATAGAAAGGTGTGCATTGATTCCAGCCATAAGACCTTGACATGCGGCTTCTTCATATCCAGTGGTTCCATTGATTTGCCCGGCAAAATAGAGATTTTTAATTAGCTTAGTCTCTAATGTTAGATTTAACTGGGTTGGTGGGAAATAATCATATTCTATTGCGTATCCAGGCCTAAACATTTTGACTTTTTCGAAGCCTTCTACCAACTTTAATGATTCATACTGTACGTCTTCAGGAAGTGAAGTTGAAAACCCATTGACATAGATTTCAACAGTATTCCAACCTTCTGGCTCTACAAAAATTTGATGCCTATCACGTTCGGCAAATCTATTTATTTTGTCTTCTATTGAGGGACAGTATCTGGGCCCCACTCCTTGAATTCTTCCATTGAACATAGGGGATTTGTCAAACCCTGTTTGTAACGTTTCATGTACGGAAGGGTTTGTGTAGGTGATATAACAGCTTTTTTGTTTAATTAAAGGTTTTGTATTGGTAAATGAGAATTTACCTGGCACCTCATCACCTTTTTGTTCTTCCATTTTGGAATAATCTAAACTACGACTATCAACGCGTGGCGGAGTTCCTGTTTTCATTCTGCCCGACTCGAAACCTAATTGAACTAATTGTTCAGTAATACCTTTAGCTGCTCGTTCCCCTGTACGGCCGCCACCAAATTGTTTTTCACCAATATGAATTAGCCCGTTAAGAAATGTACCATTAGTTAATATCACAGATTTGGCACGTATTTCAAGACCAAGTGATGTCGTTATACCTACTGCTTTATTATCCTCTACAATAATGCCAGTCGCCATTTCTTGCCAGAAATCAACATTTAGATTACGTTCCAGGGCCAATCTCCACTCTTCAGCAAAGCGCATCCTGTCGTTTTGAGTTCTTGGGCTCCACATTGCAGGGCCTTTGGACATATTTAACATGCGAAACTGAATCATCGATAGATCTGAAATAATTCCAGACATTCCACCAAGTGCGTCTATTTCTCGGACTATTTGTCCTTTAGCTATACCACCCATTGCAGGATTGCATGACATTTGGGCTATGGTGTTCATGTTCATAGTAACTAACAATACTTTCGACCCCATTGTTGCCGCAGCATTGGCCGCCTCACATCCAGCATGACCAGCACCTACTACTATTACATCGTATTCTGAAAACATAGTATTTTTGTAAATGTTTCACGTGGAACAGTTAACAAACTTTTGTTGTCTGATGTTCCACGTGGAACGTTCTTATTTTAATTGGGTAACAAAGATAGACAAGCTTCTTCTTTTTTACGCATGGACTGCTTTTGTTCTTCTGTTTTGTCATCATACCCAAACAAGTGCAATAGTCCATGAACAATGACGCGATTCAATTCTTTTTCAAATCCTGAATTAAAAGTAAGCTCATTTTCTTTCACTCTGTCTATACTAATAAAAATGTCAGCCTCAATGGCTAGATCTTCTTCTGAGTTGTCAAACGTAATAATATCGGTGAGTGTGTCGTGATTTAGGTATTCTAAGTTTATTTTATATAAATGCTCATCTGAACAAAATATATAATTAAGTTCTTCTAAATAAAATCCTTCTGTTTTGATTATAGTGTTAAGCCAACTTATGATGTTCTCTTCATTTACGTGCTTAAACTTAACCCCCTCTTCGAAAAAATGGATTTGTGACATCTAATTGATGTAGAAATTTAGTGACACTACCCTTCCTGATTCCAAGAACGCTACTTCATCTGATAAGTGTTTCATTAGAAAAATTCCTCTACCTCCTGGCTTTTCGAGGTTCTCAGGAGAAGTTGGGTCAGGTAAGTTGAGAAAATCAAAGCCACCACCCTCATCTTCAACCACAAATTTGATCATGCTATCATCTAACGTCAGTGTAAGAGTTACATTTTTTGATTTATCCGCGTTATTGCCATGCTTAATAGCATTATTGACTGCTTCGGTTATAGCAATCATTATGTTGCCATAAATATCATCGTCTAGTTGAAACTTCTCCTTAGCATTATCTATGAAGCTTTCAATCATTCTGATGTTTTCCGTTAAGGAAGGTATTTGTATTTTAATGCTTTTCATTCTGATTCAATCTTATGGGATTCGTTGCCGATTCTTCTGAAGTACTCGCTCACTTCGTTTTTGTAATATGGGTATAATATAGGAGGAATTGTCTTTAAAAATTCTATTTCCTGCTCTTTTAATCTAAAGTATTCTTCGAATGCCTTCGGAATTGCTTTTTCATGATCTTTGGCTATTTCCGACTTTCTTTCTTCTTCCTTATCCCTTTCTCTTAATGCATCTTCAGCTTCCAATAACCTAGATAAAATTTCTCTTTGTCGATTGATAGTTTCTTGAGTTAATTTCTTGTTGACAAGATCACTTTCAGTTTCTTCCATCTTTTCAGGAATGCCATTGCCTGGTTTGGTGCCATTATTTTCATCCATCTTATTTTGGGCATCCTGTAGTGCTTTACGTATTCGTTCTTGTTCAGCGGCTAATTTGGCTAATTCTTCTGATAATGCCCGTCCTGATTTTCCACTTTCTTTTAACTCTTCAATTTTGCCATTCAGCTGCTTTTGTAATTCACTCATTGAAGGCATTTTTTGATTGCCTTTGTTTTTCTGAGGTTTACCCATGGCATCTGCCATCGCTTCTTGCATTTGTTGAAGTACATCATCGAGTAATAGAGCCAAATTATTCATGGAAGTCATTGCAAACTGTTGTTCAGATACTGCTTGTGGCTTTTTTCGTTCTTTGATATAGTCAACGGCCTTATCCATATGTGCATTCATTTCAGTTACTTCTCTGGTAACAAATGAGGCTATTTGAAAGACTCTATTGGCCAATGATAGTAAACTGTCCTGAACGATTTGAGAATCATCTTTTAAGTTAAGCTGCTTTTGAGATAATTCAATAAATCTAGGATCACTTTGCTTAACAGCGGTGAATTCATCCATCAAATCTTCCTGTTCAAATGAAAGCCTAAGTAAATTATAAACAATAGCTCTCAAATCGTCAAGATTTTCCTGCATCGATTGCATCTCCATGCTGGTTTGCATTTGTTGCATCTTTTCCGCCATTTTCTTCATGTTATCGATGGCTTTTTGCTGTTTTTCAGTTGCTTTTTTGTTTTTTTGTTGCTCAAGTAGTTCTTTACTTTCTTTTTGACTTTCTTCTATATTCTGTTCTTCTTCATTGGTATCAGGTAAGGATTCAGGGTTCTTCATATCCTGATTACTTTCTTTTAATTGATCTAATTGATCTTGTAGGTTTTTAAAATTATTATTCAGTTCCTCTTGATTATCAGGTAGTTGTGTGTCTTTATTCTTCTTGTCAGCAGTTTTTTCTTGTAAGTCCTTTTGATCTTCAAGTTGTTTGTTCAGCTCATTTACTGCTTCATTAAGTTCATATTCAAACTTCATTTTTTTAAATAGCTCGAGTGTCCGTTCGAGTTCTTGTTCAAGGTTCGTCTCTTTATTATTGATTTTATCTAGGATGTCCTGTATGTTTTCTATTTGCTCATTCTTCTCGAGCAACTCTTGGAGTTCTTGGTATAGTTTTTTAGTCTCATCGTCCAAAAGTTCATCCATTAGTTCCTGAAGTTTTTTAACATTCTCCCTTATTTTTTCGTCCTGATCAGTAAACCGGTCTCTTTTGATATCATTATTTTTATTCTGCTCTTTAAGTTCTTCAATGGCCTTGTTCAGTTGTTCCTTTTTCTCTATAAGATCTTTTATTAATTTTTTATCCTGCCAGTTCAGCTCTTTTTTACCTTTAGTGCGATTTTCGGCCTCGTTTAACTGTTCCTTAAGCTCTTTTGCTTCTTGTAGAGTACGATCAATTTTGTTTTCTGTTTGTTTGGCCACTTTAGTCAATGACTCTTGAATCTCTTTTTTGGTAGGTATTTTAAAGTTATATACACTTGTTTTAGTTGATTTTCTACCATTAACCTGATCATTATCCCAAACTTGTAAGTAGAAGCTAAGGTCTTTTCCATTTTTTATCAATGAATCTATGGCCCAATTAAAATAGTAGCGCTGGTTAGTTTGATTTTTGTTGATTGCAATGGGCATTGATTTGTAATGCTTGTTATCAATACTGTAGAATAGTTGAAGGGCACTTAAGCCATAGTCATCGAATATATTACCCCCTAAACCAATGAATTTATAAAGAGTGGTATCTTGATATATGGTACTTTCTATGCGAGGATACTGGTCCTTTACCACATCGATATTGTATAATATAGGTTCTTTGTTTTCACTATATTTATTGGCTAATAGTATTTCATATCGTTCAGAATGATTCACCGTTTTATCAAATTCAAATATTTGATTTTCTGTTGATTGCATCAATCTTAATTTTTTATCTGATAGAAATTTCATTTTAGCAGTGTCAGTTTCAAGTGTATGTAGCTGCCATTTTATACTTGTTCCTTCAGGTACTTGTACATTGCCTACATTGGATAATCGCTCATTCTTTTTTCTTAAGTAACTAGGATATTCTAAGTACATATTAAAACTTCTCAAATTAGGCCTTGATTCTACCTCTATACGGTAGTTAGTAGAGGAAAACCCTGCAGATTCAAAGCTAAGGAGCTTCGTTTGTTGTATTTTCTTGAAAGTATATGAATATACTCCTTTTTCACCCATTACCATCTTGAATTTTCGCCCTTCCGTATTAATATAGGCGTTTTTTGGTATGGCATTACCCGTTAATGAAAGATGAATTGTAAAGTCTTCGTTACGAAATGCACGTAATTCTGGGTTGATCAGTTCAAAATTAAAAGGCGCCTTTGGAATATAATTAGTGTTATAATTTGTAATTCGTTCAGTACTCCCAGTAATAATTTCTGGTTTGATAATGAACAAGAATAAAGTGATCAACACGGGTACTAGCAACCAAGGAAGTAAGTAATTATTTTGTTTAAGAGTAATTGCATTTTGATACTCAATATTTGGTAAGGCTTCTAACTTTTGTTGAATACCAGCGACTACTAATTGATTTTCCCGCCCCTTTTCTCTTCTTAACTGTATGATATTCAGCAACTTGTCACTTATTTCAGGAAAGTATTTCCCAATATTGTAAGCAGCATACTCATCCCCCATTGCTTGGTCAAGTCGAGTCAATTTAAAAGCTGGTAAAAACACATACTTAAACATAAGTACGAGACTCAGCACAATAAAAGTAAAAAACAGAACAGTCCGGATATTAACACCAAACTGAAAAGCATACTCTAAATAGTTAAAGACTAGGAATAGAATAAGTAGTGTAGAAAGAGTAATTAATAACCCCTTAACAATTAAATTAAAAAAATGCTTCCTTTTATAGGCGCGCATTTGGGATAATATAATTTTTTCTTTCTCACTCATAATTGTTACTTATGTACTATTACGAATTTGTTTGAGAACGAGTTCGAAATAGTGCAATATAGAATCCTATTTAGGTAAGTAATGGCATTTCTTTTTCAAAGTATTCTATAACATGCATTTTTAAGAGCTTTTCTTGTTCTAACAAATCGAAATGGGGCATTTTCTTAGTGGGTTTCCAGTGTGGCCAGCCATCTTCATCAAGTCCTTCTAATTCATAAAAACCGGATAGACTTAACACTTTGCAAATAGCTATATGCATTAAATCTTGTTTCTCTTCTTTGTCAAACTCCAATCGACCTTTACCTAATTCCTGAACCCCAATAAGAAATAAGATAGCATTTAAATCTTTAGGTCTCCTCCCTATCACTTTTTGCAAAGAAAGTCGAAGTTCCTGCCATCTCCTTTCTAATTCAAGGTCTTTTTTTATCATTGCTCACCCTTCAAACTATCCCAGAATTCTGTTGCCCTTCGTAAGTGAGGAATAACAATAGTCCCTCCAATTAAGTTGGCAACTGCAAATGCTTCAAATATTTCTTCGTCATTAAAACCTAATTCATGACATTTACCTAAATGATATTTTACACAATCATCACATCGTAAAACCATGGAACAAGCCAAACCAAGTAACTCTTTCGTTTTTACATCCAAGGCACCTTCGGCAAAGGTGTTAGTGTCAAGATTGAATATTCTTTTTATAACTTTATTATCAGCGCTCAAAATCCGTTCATTCATTTTGGCTCTGTAATCATTAAATTCAGTAACAGTACTCATAGTAAGTAATTAGTATTTAACAAATATATCCAATCGGTGAGAATGATTGATGATTTTATATCCTTGTTCTTCCCAAGATTTTGTTTGGGATGTAATGGCACCTTATTAAAAGGAGAAAAACATGTGTGTATTTATTGCTATACTAATGTGGAGAGTACAAATAGCCATTTGGAAAAAGATAATTTTATAAAACAGAAGTTTTATGGAAAAGTGAATGTATCAAAGGCTTTAGCCTATTTTGTGTTTTTAAAAGGGGGAATAGTTCAGCATTTATTACACAACTTAAAGTATGAAAACCAACCAGATTTAGGGGTAGAATTGGGCATAAGATATGCTGCTGAATTATTAAATTATTCTGAAGTTTGGCCTTTTGAATTGATAGTTCCAGTGCCGCTTCATAGGAGTAAGTTGAAACTTAGGGGCTATAATCAAAGTGAAGAATTTGCAAAGGGGTTAGCAAGTACATTAAATACTCCCATTAATAGTGCTTTAAGAAGAATAAAGGCAACTACAACCCAAACTTCCAAATCGAGATTAGAGCGATGGAAAAATGTACACCAAATATTTGAGGTAATCGACAAGGAGGTTGTGGGAAAACACATTCTCCTTGTAGATGATGTCATAACCACAGGATCCACTTTAGAGTCTTGTGTTCAAGTACTTATTGAAGCTGGGGCCAGCGAAGTTTCTGTCATGGCCATTGCAGCAGCTAGATAAAAGGCAAAAAAAAGGCCGTATCGTGAGATACGGCCTTTTAAGTATTTTATAGACTTACTAATTAGTAGTTAGATCCAGCTCTAATCATGGCACATCGGAAACCAATAGTAGCGGTAGAAGAATCCTGATCTAAGTATCTTCTAGTACCAGGCGACATCCAATAGGCAACATCTTTCCAAGATCCACCCTTATAAACTCTGGCTTCATCTGTGATTAATGATGTAAAACCTTCCGGGTTATTTTCTGAATCAGAATTGTAGTACTGTTCTCCGGTAGCTTCGTTTTTAACTTCATCCATGTAACCGTCCCTTCTAATAGGGTTGAGGTCATCAAAATCTTGAAACGACATTGGTCGATACACATCAAGTACCCATTCGCTCACATTGCCCGCCATATTGTATAATCCAAAGTCATTAGGAGGGAATTCATAAATATAAGAAGTGATCAATGCACCGTCATTTAATTTTCCAGCAATACCTGCGTAGTCACCACGTCCTCTTTTGAAGTTGGCTAAAAAGTAACCCATTTCCTTGCCATAAGGATTTCTTAACGCATGACCGTCCCAAGGATAAAGTCTTTGGTGAGTTTGGTTTTCGTCTAACCACTGCGTACCAATTAGTGCAGTAGCGGCATATTCCCACTCAGCCTCTGAGGGAAGCCTATAGTTAGGTAATACGATTCCAGATTCCAAAGGAATTCTTCCACCAGAAGTTTCAGGAAGTTCCTCACCTGATTCTTCATATAGTTTTTGATTAACCGCTGTTGTTCTCCAATCAGAGTAATTACTTGCTTGTACCCAGCTTACTCCAACCACAGGGAAATATCTGAAACCAGGGTATCTTAGGTAATGATCCACATAAGGGTCATTGTAGGCCAATTTGGCTTCCCATACAGTAGTGTCTGGTAAAGCTGCAATGTACACTTCTCTTGAAGAATCAGAGACATTAAGATAGTGCAGGTATTCTAACCAGTGAATATTAGCAATTTCAGTTTCATCCATATAGAATGAAGCAACAGAAACTGTTCTTTCAACATTATCTCTTCTATTTAAGATATCCTCTTCAAAGGATCCAACAATAGATCTACCTCCCTCAATAAAAACGAGATTAGGACCTTCGGGTTGGCCAGCAAATGGCTTCACCTCAAATCCGTTGTTGTCTTCATCATTATAAGCCATTCCGGTAGCCGTACTCAATGAACCGGGGTGAGAACTGGTGGGTCTGCTGCCGCCTCCGAGGAAGCAAGAAGTTAACATCATTGAGCCACCTACAACCAACAAAGCACTTTTTAATAAGCCTGCCGTTCTTTTCATACCTATTTATTTATCAAAAAATTAATCGCAAACACTAATATAGTGATATATATTAACGTTTAACAAGTTTATGAGGAAGCAAAATAACATTTCTATTCGATAAATATTACACAAATAGTGAAATTTTTAATACTTCCGGCAAAAAAATCCAATTGCCAAAGTAATAACTAAATTTTAAAGTATTTATTATAGTCAGGTATCTTTTGTTAATATTTTAATCTTTTCAATTGACCATTTACCATTTTTCAATGCCGTAGATTACAAATAATCTAACTTTTTGATAAAACAGACGGACATTTGACTATTATGAAAGAGTCAACTTTAAATAGCGCAAGGCTTTACTGGATTTTCCAATTTTTTGGTTGGGGGCTATTTTATATCTTTTATACTGTGGTCGCCACCTATCTCAATGGTTATCAATGGCATATAATGATAGGTTATATGAATACGGTAGTTGTTGGGTTTATTCTAACTCATCTATATCGAAAATATATAACCACACATAATTGTGAAAACTATGGCCTGTTAAAACTATCAGGATTTGTAATAACAGCGTCATTTACAATAGCTGTTGTTTGGGCAGGAATAGTTTTGCCTATTAATAGTATATTTTTTCCAACAGGCAAAGAATCAGAGATGACCGTTGTCTTTGGAATTATTCTGGTTTTTAACTTAGCTATTGTGGTAGTGGGGTGGTCATTAATGTATTTCCTTTTCAAATTTTTCATGAACTTCAAAAGCAGCGAGGTGGAAAAATGGCGCCTCGAAGCTGCTGTTAAAGATGCTGAGCTCATTGCTTTAAAATCACAAATTAACCCTCACTTTATTTTTAACTGCTTAAATAACATTAGATCTCTGGTAATAGAGAATCCAGAAAAATCCAGAGATATGATAACTCATTTGTCGGATTTACTTCGGCATTCAATACAATTCAATAATAAAGAGAAAGTAAGTTTGGAACAGGAACTCGAAGTAGTTCAAAACTATCTCAATCTTGAGTCTATTCAATTTGAAGATCGTTTAAGATATAGGCTTGAAATAAAACCTGAAACTTTAGAATTGCAGATTCCACCCATGGCAATACAATTATTAGTAGAAAATGCTATTAAGCATGGTATTGCGAATCTTCCTAAAGGAGGAGAGGTTAACATAAAATCCTATTTGGACAACCAAACCTTAGTTGTGGAAGTACTTAATACAGGTCAAATTAATAATACAACAACAGGGGCAGGAATAGGCCTTAAAAATGCATCAGACAGACTCAATTTGATTTTTGGTAAATTATCAGGCCTAGAAATCAGCAACTTTAATAGTGAGATGGTATTGGCAAAATTTAAAATTCCATTAGCATAGAAGAAATAAATGGTTTAAAAAATAATCTTATGAAAGCATTAGTAATTGACGACTCTCGTCTGGCAAGAAATGAACTCAAGCGACTATTAAAGGATTTTGACCAGGTAGAAGTGATTGGTGAAGCGGCTGATTCAATAGAGGCCAAAACTTTAATTGAAGAAAAAAGTCCGGATTTGATATTTTTAGATATTCAAATGCCCGGTAAAAATGGATTTGAGTTACTGGAAGATCTGGATGAAGTGCCTGATGTCATATTTACTACCGCCTATGATGAATATGCCATTAAGGCATTTGAATATAATGCGTTAGACTATCTACAAAAGCCCATTCAAAAAGACCGGTTGGCGGGAGCCCTGAATAAGGTAAATGACAAGAATGAGCTGGAAGCTCAAAACACTGAAAACTTCATGACCGAAAACCATCAGGTATTTGTAAAAGATGGTGAAAAATGTTGGTTTGTTACGCTTTCAAAAGTTCGGTTATTTGAAGTAGATGGCAACTATACAAAACTTTATTTCGATGAACACAAACCGATGATTCCTAGAACCTTAAATTATCTGGAAACACGCCTAGATCCTAAGACATTTTTT
Organism: Fulvivirga sp.; assembly: GCA_048268855.1. Classification (GTDB taxonomy): domain Bacteria; phylum Bacteroidota; class Bacteroidia; order Cytophagales; family Cyclobacteriaceae; genus Fulvivirga. The sequence continues at coordinate 142,504 of JBLWUR010000001.1, read as the reverse complement.
AGAGCTAATAGACAACAGATTATTAACTTAAAATGGGTCGAACGTATTGAACCTTGGTTTAGCGGAAGTATTAAAATATTTATGAAGGGTGATATAGGCGTTGATGTATCTAGAAGACAAACCCAAAGATTTAAGGAATTGATGAGCTTCTAGTCCCAATATGGGACAAAAATTCCTGTTTTGAATTATTTTTAATATGCATAGCTGCCCAAACAGTCAGTTTGAGCTATTTATTAGTATGGCATAATCTTTCCTATGGTTATGCCGAAGCTAATAAATACAACTATGATTTCGTTAAGTGACTTTCAAATTTTACCATTCGACAAGAAATGTGATTTCATCACAGTTTTCGCTGACTACATCGTGTATAGGTCAGAGATGGACAGGAAATATTACCTGTATTTTATGAAGGATTACTTTGTAGAGGTGTGCTATCTACCTCTAAAAGGTAAGGTATTAGGTATACACGCATTCAAAAACATAGAACTCGCGGAGGCCTACTTTGAACATATCGATATTTCAGACCTTCAACTTTAGATTACTGGAAAGAATATTTCCAAGTACTTCCTTAGCTTCGCTTACAGTTGTTACTTCTTGAATAGTAAAGATCAATTTATCTTTATATTCTTTTAATCTACACTTTTTAGGGTGTGTTTGTGCATAGGACAGAATACTACCAAATACATCTGAATTGAAATAGGCCGTATTATCAGAAGATACAAAGTAGCCTTTCAATTTTTCGCTTTTAAGTGTCAGTTTTTCAAAACCAAGTTTTTCAGCCAACCATCTTAATCTAACCATTTCCGCCAGTTCAAGTACAGTTTCAGGAATAGGCCCAAAACGGTCTGAGACTGAAGTCAGGAATTCGTCAAGGTCAGTTTCTGTCTTTAAAGCATCAAGCTGAGAATATAAGCTCAAGCGTTCTGATATATTTGCCACATAGCTATCAGGTATGATCAGCTCGAGATCCGTTTCTATATTACAGTCCTGAACAATTAGTTTAGTGGTTTCCGACAGTTCTTTTACAAAAAGATCGCGAAAATCTGTTTCTTTTAACTCTTGAACAGCCTCATCGAGAATTTTATGGTACATTTCAAATCCCAGATCTGTAATAAATCCACTTTGTTCGGAACCAAGTAGGTTGCCTGCTCCACGAATATCTAAATCACGCATGGCTACTTTGAAACCGTCACCTAACTCAGAGAACTCTTCAAGTGTACTCAATCTTTTACGCGAATCCGAGGAGAGACCAATGGTGGGAGGAGTTAACAAATAACAAAAGGCCTTTTTATTGCTTCGACCTACCCTACCTCGCATTTGATGCAGGTCAGAAAGGCCAAAGGTATGTGCCTGATTGATAATGATTGTATTCGCATTTGGAATATCAAGTCCAGATTCGATAATGTTGGTGGAAACCAGCACATCAAATTCTCCCTCAATGAATTTCATCATAGCTTTTTCAAGTTTTGATCCATCCATTTGCCCATGAGCCACTCCAACTCGAGCATCAGGTGTTAACTTGAGTATGATATTGGCTACTGATTCAATATCACCCACCCGATTGTGTACAAAGAATACCTGACCACCACGTCTCAGTTCAAAGCTTATCGCATCACGAACCACTTCTTCATTGAAAGTATGAATTTCTGTAGTTACGGGTTGCCTATTGGGAGGGGGAGTGGAAATAATACTTAAATCCCTAGCACCCATCAACGAAAAGTGAAGTGTTCGAGGTATGGGAGTAGCCGTGAGTGTAAGGGCATCTACGTTGACACGAAGTTCTTTCAACTTTTCTTTGATCTTCACCCCAAATTTTTGCTCCTCGTCAATGATCATCAGCCCCAAATCTTTAAATCCAACATCTTTGCTTACAATTCGGTGTGTTCCAATGAGAATGTCCGTTTCTCCCGATTTTACTCTTTGGAGTGTTTCCTTGATGGCCTGGGTTGACTTGAATCGGTTAATAAATTCTACTTTGACAGGAAAATTGGAAAGGCGTTCACTGAAAGTACGATAATGCTGCATAGCCAAAATGGTGGTTGGCACTAAAATGGCCACTTGTTTATTTTCAGTTACAGCCTTAAAAGCCGCCCTAATGGCCACTTCTGTTTTGCCAAAGCCCACGTCACCACAAACGAGCCGATCCATAGGATGTTGCTGCTCCATGTCTTCTTTTACATCAGCAGTGGCCTTTGCCTGATCTGGGGTATCTTCATAAATAAATGAAGACTCTAACTCTACTTGTAGAAAACTGTCTTCCGCAAACGCGAACCCAGGTGCTTGCTTCCTTTTCGCATATAAGGTGATCAAATCCTTGGCGATATCCATCACCTGCTTTTTGGCCTTCTTTTTCTTATTTTCCCATTCGGGTGATCCTAATTTACTGATTGTGGGTGGGCCAGTCTCTTTACCAGTATATTTTGATATTTTATGCAACGAATGGATACTGACGTAAAGTAAATCGTCATCACGATAGATGATTCTAACGGCTTCTTGCAGTTTACCATTGATCTCCTGCTTTTCCATTCCTGCAAACTTCCCAATGCCATATTCAATATGGGTTACAAAATCACCAGGCTGAAGGGTGCGCAGTTCTTTTAAAGTGAGTGCTTTTGACTTCGAATGTTTATCCTTTGTTTTATACCTATGAAATCGTTCAAATATTTGATGATCTGTATAGCAGGCGATTTTCATTGACTTATCTACAAACCCAGCTCTAAGACTCAGCACAAAATCTTGAAAAACCGTATCGAACTGAATTTCTTCAGTGACACCATGTAGCCTTTCGAGTTGACGTTGAGAATCTGAGGCGATTAAGGTCGTAAATCCTTTTTCTTGGTTATCAGTAATATTCTCAACTAACAATTCAAAATTCTTATTAAAGGAAGGCTGTGGTTCTGCCTCAAACTGAAAAACATGAGCATCTTTAAATTTAAAGCGATTGCCAAATTCTATATTTGTCAGTGTTTTGGATTGAACACTAAAGGATTTTGCATCTTCAAATAGATCGGTAGGCTTAAGGACAATCGGATTTTGTCCACTTTCATTGAATATTTTGTCAAAACTTCCTGAGGCGCGATCAAAATAGTCATCTATGACATCTAGTGTTTGTTGATAATCCTTAAACCATATTTTGGTATTGTTGGGCAGAAAGTCTAGAAAGCCCTGTCTTTCCTCCAGTATTAATTTCGTTTGTATGTTTGGGATTAAGTTGATCTCCTTTATTTGGTCAACAGACAGTTGGGTGTTAGGGTCGAAAGTCCGGATACTTTCTATTTCGTTACCAAATAGCTCTAAACGATAAGGCAGATCATGGGCATAGGAGAAAACGTCTACTATTCCACCTCGGACGGCAAATTGGCCAGCTTCATAAACAAAGTCTTCTTTTTCGAAATCATAGGTCCTTAGTAGTTCACTTAAAAAAGCCACATCTATTTGCTCACCAACTTTGGCAGTAAATGTGTTTTTCAATAATGATTTTTTATTGATCACCTTTTCGGTAAGTGCTTCAGGGTAGGTTACTATCATTTCACCACTTGAAGCCTTGTGATTTACACGATTGAGAATTTCAGCTCGCATTAATATGTTAGCATTCTCTGTTTCCTCAAATTCATAAGGTCGTTTGTAGGAAGTAGGGAAAAACAGTATTTCCTTTCCTGGAAGGAGGTTTTGTAGGTCATTATGGAAATAAGCGGCCTCCTCTTTGTCGTGTAATACAACCAGATGATTTTGGTGATTGGTTTGATAAATGGAAGCGATGATAACAGCATCTAAACTCCCAGAAAGACCTTTTAATTGGACATATTTTTCCTCATTCGCTTTGGTAATTTCAGCGATTGTCTGGATAATACTGTCTGATTTATAAAGTTTTAAAAGATCTTTTGCTTCCAAGATTTATCTATTGGCCTGCAAAAGTAGTAATTTGGTTAGAAGAACACAGTGTGATGCGCGAATTAAAAATTGGCAGCTTTGGCTAAATGTGGTTCTTTGCTAAAGGATAATTTGATAATCATATCCAATTCCTGCTGACTAAAACCGAGCCTCTCTGCAACAACTTTGCACAAATTATACTCATCTTCCGTAAATTCTCCATCAGCTATGGCTAAGGTTAGCATTTGTATCAACTGCATTTCCCTGTCATCTTCCTGTTCAGGAATAACATGAATAAAATCAGCCCCAATCTTTAACCACTCCTCAAGTTTTGTATCAGAAACACCGGCAGACTTAGCAGCCTCTTTAATTATTTTTAATTCACTGTCATCAACATGACCATCGGCACTTGCTAATGCAATAAGGTTTTTCAAATTGGATTGATCCATACAGCGATTAAGTGTTTCGCTGAGTCCATTATAACCTAATTTTTCTGAAATCCTCAGACATAAATCATACTCATCTTGTGAGAAAAATCCGTCAGCTGTAGACATACTTATCATATTGATAAGTTGCTTCTCTCTTTCTTTATCATCCTCCGGAATTTGAAGAACGAGATTATCAACATTCTCTATCCAGTCATCTAACAACGCTTTTTCTATCCCTAATTCGGTGGCAGCATTTCGTAGATTTCTAATTTCAGAATCTTCAAGTACCCCGTCTGAAAATGCCAAAACCAATAAGTTTTTTAGATGAGCAATGTTATCTGGTTTCATACTATGTAATTTAAATTACTTCAAAAGTACAAAATTCAATGTAATAATCGATACAAAAAGCGAGAAAATAAAGCCCTTGATATACAATTAATACATTTATACTCAATATAATTATAGATATGGCATGTAAGGTTTAAGGAAAATTAGGAAGATTAATCACTTTTACGAAATGCTAAGCATCCATTTTTGCGAGTAGGGCATTTTTTGCTTGTAATAAATGACGCTCGTTATGGGCAATTACAAAATTGAGGGCTTCACCCAAGTTGAACTTCAATACTGGACCTAATGCCGAAACAACCTTAATGTTATTCCACTTATCATTTTGGTGATCAGAGATAAAGGTGGATAGCTTGTTAGACAGTCTTAAAAATTCCTCTATAGCATCCAACGTAAGATTACTCTTGGGATTTAGCCGTTTGAAGGTTTTCATTTTATAGGAGATCACTTCATCTTTTGGCCGCATACCTTCAGCAAAGAAATTGCCTTTCCATCCAATTTTGATAAACTCTTCCGATCCAGAGTCTAACGATGTTTTTTCCAGTTGGTCAGTGTATACCAATGTGGAGAGGTTAATATGATCGAAACACTCCAATACACTCCATTTTTTAAGAGATTCTTTATTGTTGAGAACATCTAACCCTAGCTCTTTGAAGGAGTTGGCTAACTGAATTTGGGCGTTTAATTGATTTTGTAATTCGTTACAAAATTCAACCTTATTTAATCGGGCCACCTTTCTTTTTTTTAATTGTTTATGCAATATTAATTAGCAAAACATTATTGATGCTTGATATAGATCAAGTTAGCGTTTCTTTTTGCGTAGTCTACTAAAAGTTTCGGCTGTCATGCCCAAGTAAGAGGCCAGATGTTTTTGAGGAACGAGTTGAAATACATGCGGGCTTTGATTTAATAAACGGAGATATTTCTCTTCGGCAGAATAAGATCTGGCCTCAACTTGCCGTTTAGCCATTCCAATTAGTATTTCTGCGTTAAACAGCCGCCCCCAACGTTCAATGCTTTTATATTTATCAAAAAGACCTAGGAGGCTTTCCCTATTGATTTTTAATAGGGTGGACTTTGTAAGGGCCTGAATGGCAAATTCTGATTTGGTTTGGGCTAGGAACGAATCATAAGCTCCTGAAAAATCACCATTGTAGGTAAACCCAATACAAATTTCATCTCCTTCTTTGGTAGCGAATGCTCGCAATACCCCATCAAACACGAAATAAAAATAATTTTCTATTTGTCCCTCTTTAACTAAATAGTCGTCTTTATTTATTTCCATCATTTGCCATTTAGATGAAAAGTCAACCCACTCCGCGTCAGAAATAGTGGTGAGGGAGGCAACTTTATTTTTTAATGCCGTATAAATTTTATCTTGCATATCCATGACAGATTATTCTTTGCAACGTAATTTAGCAAAATGCAGTTTTATGCTGACATCTCATTAGCAGTTACTTATCTAAGCCTCTGTTTTCTAGCCATTGGTCTTTATCGACCTTGGATAATGCTATGGTGGGAGGATAGGCAAAACCGCAAAAAAGTGATTAAGGTTTATGGCGCTGCAGCTATCTTATTTTATTTATTAAATATTGGCCTTACCCATTTTCACTCACTTTTTTAGTAATAATAATAATTGGCTTTTCATCTAGGCCAGTGGTGGCAAATAAGTACTTCAAACCACCATCCTTAAGTCCTGTCTTTTTTCTAATTTGACTCACCTCTTCTTTAAAGTTACGCGTGGTTATATTCACTTTACCTTCTGGGATCAGCTTTTTAATTACTTTTTTATTATAGGGGACTACATGCTCGATTTCAAACACACGGCCAGGAAAATTTTCTACTAATGTTTCACTCGTATAAAGATGCGCATGTCGATGAAGCTTTTTAATGTTGAAATGTTCACCAACGATTTTAAATCCTCCGGCCTTCAGAATTGAAGTATTTGGCTCGTACAAAAACCGTAGTGGAGCGCTAAATGATACCTTGGCATTTTGTTCTTCTTCTTTATAAAAAGCAAAGGATTCTGCTACGGAAGAACGGAAATTAACAGCAACAATTTTGATTTGATCATGTTGTGCGTGGTCTATTAAATATAGCACCTCTTTGCATTCATTGTTAATAGATACAATGTGAACTTCATAAATTCCAGCCAACGATTTAATGGATAAATCTATATCTAGCATGGGAGAAGCCTTCACCATAATTTTATTTGCCTTCTCTTGTAAAAGGGGTTGCAATTCTATGATATTAGGTTCGCAATCAGAGAATAGAAATACCTTTTCATCTTTTGTTCCCCTTCGGGCAGGATCGATGTAAATAAAATCTACAGGTTGTTGAACAGAGGCTAAGAGTAATTCAGCATTATTATTTTCAAATGTCACGTTTGAAGTACCAAGGGCTGTGAGGTTGTGTTGGGCTAATTCCACTAAATCTGGGCTTCTCTCCACATAACAGCCTGATTTAAAGCGCTTAGAAAAGGCCATTGTATCTATTCCCATGCCACCCGTCAGATCAATAAAGGAATTGCCTTTGACCAAACTAGCTTTATAATTAGCCGCTATGTCCGAAGAACATTGCTCCATAGACAGTTTTGGAGGATAAACGATATTATTGGTTTCGTACCACTCAGGGAGTTTTGATTTTGCGAGTTTCCGCGAAATCATTTGTTCCGCAATAAGCTTAAAAGGAATACCTTGAAACGATTGGTATTTTATAGATAGTTCAAAAGGGTCAATAGACTCATTATCCTGAATGAATTTTTGAACCTCCGGATCAAGTAGCTTGTCAATCAATATACCAAATTATTGGCTGTCATGAATTGCGCAATTTGTACGGCATTGGTTGCAGCACCCTTTCTCAAGTTGTCAGCAACGATCCACATATTTAAAGTATTAGGCTGTGATTCATCTCTCCTCAATCTACCAACAAATACTTCATCTTTACCTTGTGCGTTAAGTGGCATTGGATATTTGTTGTTGGCCACATCATCTTCAACGATAATTCCAGGTGATTTTTCTAATAATGAGCGTACCTCATCAAATGAAAAATCATGGTAGAATTCCACGTTAACAGACTCTGAATGTCCGCCCATAACAGGCAAACGCACAGCCGTAGCAGTTACGGCAATGTTGTCATCTTGAAGAATTTTGCGCGTTTCGTTGACCATTTTCATTTCTTCCTTAGTGTAACCATTGTCAGTAAATGAGTCAATGTGTGGAAGTACGTTCATGTCAATTTTGTGTGGATACACCTTTCCGGTTTCATCGCCATTTCGCTCATTCATCAATTGTGCTACTGCTGCTTTTCCAGTTCCGGTTACTGACTGGTAAGTAGAAATAACAAGTCGTTTTATTTTATATTTCTTATGTAGTGGTGCTAGTGCCATTACCAATTGAATTGTGGAACAATTCGGATTAGCAATAATTCGGTCATCAATACGCAATAACTCACCATTTACTTCGGGTACAATAAGCTTATGGGCGGGGTTCATTCTCCAAGCTGAAGAGTTATCGACCACTATAGTTCCTACTTCGGCAAATCGAGGCGCCCATTCCAATGAAGTAGTGCCTCCCGCTGAAAAAATTGCGATATCAGGAGTCTGCTTTACAGCTTCTGTCATGCTTATAACGGTATGAAGTTCAGATTTATACTCCAACTGCTTTCCCACAGATCTTTCGGAAGCTACCAATAATAATTGGTCATATTTAAAATTGTGCTCATCCAGCACTTTTAATACTTCTTGCCCTACTAATCCAGTGGCTCCTACTATTGCTAGTTTCATTTGTTATTAATATATGATTATCGGAATTGTAAAAGTAGTATTTTTGATATTTACTATTATGTTATAATTTCATTATCTGTTGAGATCACTCCTGACGATACTATTTTTAGTTACATTTTTTATTGTCAATGCCCAGATTACGGACGATTTTCAGGATGGAGATTTTACTAGTAACCCTACATGGGTAAGTTCTGACTTATCTGGTAATGGAGCTGATTTTCAAGTAAATGGGGGTGAGCTGCAAAGTTTTGGGCCGGCAGCCACCACGCAATTATCTATCACCACTCCCGGAATCCCCAATTTAACATCTTTTGACGTGACTTGGCAGTTTAAAGCGAGGTATACTTCCGCGCCAAGTAGCTCGAATAAGATTGAGGTTTTTCTCTTGAGTAATAATCCCGATTTAAACGCAGCCCCAGAGGGCTATTTTATTCGTATGGGTGAAACAGGAAGTGATGATGGCATAGATTTTTACAAAACCTCATCAGGAACCACCTTGATTGTGGATGCAAATCCTTCCGTGGCTGCGGGAATAAACGTAAACATAAAAGTGACTAGACTAACTGACGGCACCTGGACAATAGAGGCTGATCCTACAGGGGGCACCAGCTTTACAACAATTGGCAGTATTAATGATACTGAATTTACAACAGGACCTAATTTTGGATTTAGAGTCTATCACACCTCAACAAAAAATCAAGACTTTTTCTTTGATGATGTTTCTGTCATTCAAACAGGTGTGGATACAACCCCACCCTCATTAAACGCCTTACAAGTTTCAGGGAGCAATCAGTTACTACTTACTTTTAGCGAAGATCTTAATCAAACCTCAACAGAAACAACAACCAACTATTCATTAAATAACGGAGTAGGAACACCACTAACCGCTGTACTTTCGCCAGCCAATCAGGTGACTTTGACCTTTAGCAACGATTTTGCCAATGGAGAATATACACTCACCGTTACTAATATTGATGATCTCAATGCCAACACATTGCTATCCACCACAAGCGATTTCACGATTTTTGTTCCAGACGAACCGGTTCTACGTGATGTAATTATCAATGAACTAATGGCGGATCCTACACCCGCGGTAGGCCTGCCTGACGCAGAGTTTGTAGAGCTGTTTAATAGCAGTAGCAAAACATTTGATCTGAAGGACTGGACTTTTTCAGATGCCAGTTCAACAGTGGGCCTATCAACGTTTATTCTTCAGCCTGATAGTTATGTTATTCTATGCTCTTCTTCCAATGTTAGCCTGTTTCAACCTTATGGTGATGTCATTGGCATTTCAAGTTTACCCTCTTTAAATAATAGCGGTGATGACCTTTCAATAAAAGATAACCTTGGAAACCTGGTTGATAAGGTGAGTTACTCCAGCAGTTGGTACAAAGATGAAGATAAACAAGTTGGAGGCTACTCTTTGGAATTGATAAACCCCAATAATGGATGTGGAGGTAGTGAGAATTGGATTGCTTCCAATGATGTGAGTGGAGGAACACCAGGAAAAATTAATTTCGTCAATGACCCTACCACAGGGACATCATTGCCAACATTATTGGAAGCTATTATCATAAATAATATGCAAGTGGAACTGCACTTTTCTGAAACGCTGGATAGTACTACAGTTGATCTTGTAGATTTTTCAATTAACCCGAGCCTGACCATTTCGACCATTAACCAATCTAACAATATTATTACATTAGATCTTAGCACTCCAATTATTGAAGCACAAACCTATACGGTTACAGCTGAAACCTTAAATGATTGTACTGGAAATACTATTGATGGTAATAATGCAGCAGAGTTCATTTTGATAGTAAACCCTCCCATAGAACTAAGGGATATTATTATCAATGAGATAATGTCCATACCTTCTCCGGTAGCAGGATTACCTGACGCTGAATTCGTTGAATTGTTTAATAACAGCAGTAAAACATTTGATCTGAAGGACTGGACTTTTTCAGATGCCAGTTCAACGGTGCCCCTAGCTACTTTTATTCTTCAGCCCGATAGTTATGTTATTCTATGCTCTTCTTCCAATGTTAGCCTGTTTCAACCATTTGGTGATGTCATTGGCATTTCTAGCTTCCCCACTTTAAATAACAGTGGGGATGACCTTTCATTAAAAGATAACATTGGAAACCTGGTTGATGAGGTGAGTTACTCCAGTAGCTGGTACAAAGATGAGGATAAACAAGGCGGAGGCTACTCATTGGAGTTGATAAACCCCAATAATGTATGTGGAGGTAGTGAGAATTGGATTGCTTCAAATGATGCGAGTGGAGGAACACCAGGAGAAATTAATTCTGTAAATGACATAAGCATTGGATCAGAAATGCCAGATTTAGTAGAAGTACGTGCTATTAATGAATTAGAGGTAGAACTGCTATTCTCAGAAAGGTTGGATAGTACATCCATTTCATTATCAGACTTCCAAATTGATCAGGAGATTACCGTTACTTCATTTTTACTTGATAATGATAAAGTAACCCTGTTGTTGGGCACTCCGCTCACAGCAAGTCAAAATTATACGGTAACTGTTAATGGCCTTTCAGACTGCACAAGTAATGTGCTTAGTGAGCAGAGTGACAATTTTATTTTAATTGTCAACCCAACGATCAATGAAAAGGATATCATTTTTAATGAATTAATGCCTAACCCCTCTGAAGAAACAAGTGCACCCAATGCTGAATTTGTTGAATTATATAATCGAAGTGATAAAACATTTAATCTCCAAGGATGGAAAATAACGGACGGTTCGAGTGTTGGCGAATTACCCTTTTACATTTTTTATCCAAATACCTATGCGATATTGACGAGCGTTAAGGAGGCTTCAAAATTTGATGCCACATTAGATATAATTGGGTTAACAAATTGGCCTTCACTCAATAATGCCGGAGATGCCTTGTCACTCTATTCCAATTCATCATATCGGGTGGATACTGTTAACTATACTTCTTCATGGTATCGAAGTTCAATCAAAGATGATGGCGGTTATTCCCTTGAATTAATTGATCCAGATAATATCTGTGCTGATGCTGGCAACTGGATTGCTTCTGAGGATGAAAGTGGGGCGACACCCGGATTAGTCAATTCCGTTTTGAGCGAGATACCTGATAATATGGGGCCGGTTATTTTAAATGCGTTTGGAATAAGCGCAGACACCTTAGTGGTAAACTTTGACGAGAAGTTAGATCCTGCCTCGGCTATTAATGCAAATTATCAGCTTTCAGGAGGGCTGGTGTTGAATCATGTTGCAATTGGAAGTACGAATAGCCTGTATTTGATCATCGATCAAACCACTCCATTGATTAGTGGTCAGGAATATAGTTTGACTATAACTAACCTCTTTGATTGCCCTGGAAATTTTATTAGTGAAAACACTAATTCCGTATCTTTTGCATTACTTGAGCTGGCAGAGCCGGGTGATTTACTTATCAACGAAATTTTATTTAACCCTAGACCCAACGCGGTTGATTTTGTAGAGATATACAATAATTCAAACAAGCATATTTCATTAAAAAACTGGCAATTGGCAAACGGTACCAGGGACAATGACTCAATAACCATAGGAACCTCAAGGGTTATTTCTGTCGATAATTTGATTATAGGCCCCGGTGAATATCGCGTTTTTACCTCTGATCCAATTATTTTAAAAGATCAATACCCGAAAGGTGTAGAAATTAATTTTGTAACAATGAGTATCCCTTCCTATTCTGATACCGAAGGGATCGTTATTTTGATGAAAGACTCTGTTTATGACCATTTTGAATATTCTGATGACTTACATTCAGAAATACTTTCTAATACCGAAGGGATTTCTTTGGAACGCATTAGTTTTTCAGAAGCTACCAGTGATCCAAATAATTGGATTTCTGCTGTCTCTGGTGTAGGATTTGCAACACCAGGTTATATCAATTCTCAAACGCGAGCAATCATTGGTACTGTTATGGGAGCCATCACCATTGAACCGAAAGTGATCATCCCAGACGGCAGTGGGCAAAATGAGTTTGTCACGATATCCTATGCCTTTGACCAGTCGGGCAATGTGGCCAATGTGTGGATTATGGATTTATATGGACGTGAAATAAAACGTATAGCAGCTAATGACTACTTAGGACAGTCAGGTTTTTACACCTGGGATGGTTCTGATGAAAATGGGAATCCGGTGCGTATAGGTTATTACATTGTCTATGTAGAGGTATTTGAGCACTCTGGAGAGGTAAGAAAATATAAGGAAAAAGTGGTCATAGGCTCTCGTTTTTAGCACAAATTATAGAACAAATTACAAGTTTTGCGGAATGTTTGAAATAAAGGTAGTTTTATAAAACTTGAATCTAAATTATTCGGTTAGACAAATAGAGTAAAATGTTATGCTATGAACTGTATTATTGATTCCGCTATTTTGCTTCTAGCACGTGAGGGACAAAACCCTAAAGCAATTCGAAGGTATATTCGAATGAAGTACCGGGTAAATATTGACTTGGTATCGTTAAAGGAGCGTCTTAAAAAACTTACCGCATCACCTACACTTAGTCAAGGTTAGTTACCATCTTAACCACGAGTGTATAAAGCGATAAACAAGATAATTATGCCATAATCTTTTTTGTTTTGGAATGCTTAAATTATTTTTAGCCCCAAATTGAACATTGGGTTCACTGAAAAGTCAATATTATTGATCATGGAAGAAAAAACGAGATACACAGAAACAGAGCTTCAGGAATTTGAAGCACTAATTACTGAGAAGTTGGAAAAAGCTAAAAGTGAATTGAAGTCGCTTAAAGGAACTTTGAATAAGAGTGGTGAAGAAGGTACTGATACAACCTCAGGCAACACAAAAGTACTGGAAGATGGTGCTGATACTGCTGAAAAAGAAAACTTAAGTCAGTTAGCAGGCCGTCAACAAAAATTCATCAATAATCTTGAGAATGCACTTATCCGAATCAAAAACGGAACCTATGGGATTTGTTCAATTTCAGGGAAATTGATATCAAAAGAAAGACTGAAGGCAGTACCCCATACTACACAGTCTATTGAGGCTAAGCTCAGCCAGCAAAACTGAGTTGGATTTCCTACAAAATCATATTGAGGCGCTGATCTTTTGTTCCCCCACTTCGATAAAAGTAAAGGAACTTAAGGCTTGTCTTAATGAAATGTTCGAGGCAGAAGTACCCGAAAAGGATGTTCAAGGAGCTATAGATCAGCTATTGGAAAAATATACCGCTGAAGAGTATTCTTTTGAACTAAACCACACTGCAGGAGGATACCAATTTTTAACAAAACCAGCCTATCAAGCAAGTATCGGAATTCTCTTAAAACAGCAGTCAAAAAGAAGACTTTCTACCTCGGCCCTCGAAACGTTATCAATAATAGCCTATAAGCAACCCGTTACAAAAGGCGATATGGAGGCTATTCGTGGTGTAAATTGCGATTATGCTGTACATAAATTATTAGAAAAAGGACTGGTAGAAATAAAAGGTAAATCTGAAGCCATTGGCCGACCAGTACTATATGGTACCAGTGAAAAATTTATGGAGTATTTTGGGATCAACGATCTCAATGAACTCCCGACCCCCAAGGACTTTGCTACAGCAGAAAATACCATAGGTGAAGAAAACAACAGCTAATCTCGTAGCTTTGTGACACCATGATGAAGAAAAAACCTCAACCTGTTAAAAAAGAAGCAACTCAATCGTCCGAACCAATTAGACTCAATAAGTTTATAGCCAATGCTGGTGTATGCTCAAGACGCGAAGCAGATAAGCTTATTGCTGCTGGTGAAGTCACGGTTAATGGTGAGGTAATTACTGAGATGGGCTATAAAGTGATTCTCACCGACAAGGTGGTACATAATGGAAAAAAGCTTTCGGCAGAGTCTCCTGTCTATCTTCTGTTGAATAAACCTAAAGGCTTTATAACTACTACTGATGATCCCCATGAGCGGAAAACCGTAATGGATTTGGTAAAAATGGCTGGACCAGAAAGAATTTATCCTGTGGGTCGACTTGACCGAGCTACTACGGGACTGCTGCTCTTTACCAATGATGGTGATTTAGCAGTTCAGTTGGCCCATCCTTCAAATAATATTAAGAAGATTTACCGAGTAGAAATTGATAAAGAAATCACCAATGCTGATTTTGATAAAATATCCGAGGGCTTAAAGCTCGAAGACGGTCCAGTAAAAGTGGACAAAATTGCAATCCTAGAGGACAAGAAGACCTTAGGTTTGGAAATTCATATTGGGAAGAACAGAATCGTGCGAAGAATATTTGAACACTTGGGCTATGAAGTACTCAAGCTTGATCGGGTGGTTTATGCCGGATTGGACAAAACGAACCTTCCGAGAGGCAAATGGAGGATGTTGACGGATAAGGAAGTATCTAGGTTAAAGAGCAAAACGCCTTAAGTGTTGCTTCGGGGTTTATCCTTCGATAAACTCAGGAAGAAACACCCGACAGCACAACACGTAGATGCTACTAGATTAACACGAAACCTTACAGGTCTAATTTTAATGAAGTAGATAGACCTGTAAGGTTTATGCCGCGCTAGGCGTGAGTTAGCTTGCACTACAGCAAAGGAGTGAATAATGATCAAAATACAGATTCTTTTCCTTTAAAATAGCGTAGGTTGTTGGGTGTAATAATAAAATACATCAACTATTGTTGATAGTTGGATATAACGGCTTATTTCGTATGAAATCAATACACAATTGGCATTATCTAAAATCTGAATTAACACTCAGTAATGTGACAAGAGTCTTAATTCACGTTATTGATTTTCAGTTTTTCAAAACAGTATTTGATCTGGCGACCAAGCCAAGTCAATTAATTCAGAGCTATTTATCTGGACATAAAAAGTATCAAAACCCTTTATCATTTTACCTTTCTTCGTTGTTTTTTCTATTTCTAATTAGCTTCATATCGAACAAATTATTTTCAAAACCACTAACCAACGATTCAGATTTTATACAATATATAATTACAGTGCCTTTCATATTTGTGATATCTGTGATGAATTTTCTTTTTTTTAGAAGGTCTAAAATGAACTACCTAAGTCACCTAATTGTGTCCTTTTATATATTAGGTCAGACTATTTTTTATCTAATTTTTTATTACTTCATTGTTCAATATCTTTCAATATTAGACGGATCAATTACAATGGCACTAGTCTATTCTTTTATCATTTATTCGAATTTATTTATTTTAAACTACACGATTTTTAAGCGATCGATTATAGCGACTTTTTGGAGATCAACATTAATAATTGTTGTAGGAATCTTATTTATGAGTGGAATTGCTCAATTTATATAAACATCCCGACTGGTGCGAGCTTACTGTGCTTGCTCCTGGAGGAATAATCAAGGACAAAAGATGGATTATGAACGCTATTAAATTCACATCCTTGGTCAGTGTCTTCGCAGGTCATTATCCATTTCCACGCCTTTTAAGGCGTGACAAAGTGATAAAAACATTTTGGCTTTAGCCGCTAATTTGTGATGTGAGCTTGCAGATAGCAACACCAGTAAGGGCGAAAAGGGATTGCAAATCTTACTATAATCATTCTCATAGCATGATATCTGCATGAAACCTACTAGGCCTAACTTTTAATAAAGCAGATAGGCCTAGTAGGTTTATTACATGCAATCACCAATCAAGAACCATTATAAATAAAAAGGAAAGTAGTATGTATGCATACTATTTATATTATCATCTATTAATTTTGATTTGCAGAAAGGCAGGGAAATAAAAAAACCCTGACTATATTGTCAGGGTTTTAACGTGGTGCTGAGTGGGCTCGAACCACCGACTCACGGATTTTCAGTCCGATGCTCTACCAACTGAGCTACAGCACCATCGTAAGAGGATGCAAACTTATATAATTTTGTAGTTGGCGCAAATATTTTAGTTAAAATTATAGATATTAAATAACTGATTGATGGAATACTTACAACAAGCGTTGTTTTTAATAGTAGTGGGTGTAGCCACTTTTATTTTATCAAAGCGAATATCAAGGATACGCCAGAATATCCTTTTGGGTAAAGACGTTGATTTAACGGGCAACAAATCAGCTCGATTGAATAAAATGTTGTTGGTGGCCTTCGGACAGAAAAAGATGTTTAAAAAGCCTATTCCAGCCATTTTACACTTCTTCATTTACTTTGGATTTATGGTTATCAATCTAGAAGTACTCGAGTTTGTACTTGACGGAATATTCGGAACACACCGGCTTTTCGCTCCTTACCTTGGGTCGATGTACAATGTGTTGATGAATATATTTGAATTTCTTGCTGTGGCGGTACTTTTCTCTTGTATTGTATTTTTGATTAGAAGAAATATCATAAAGGTCAAGCGGTTTCATAATGCTGAAATGACCAAATGGCCAAAATTGGATGGAAACCTTATTCTGGTGATTGAAATTATTCTCATGTTGGCTATCCTAAAAATGAATGCTGCGGATCAACTGCTTCAATCTAGAATGCCCGAACATTATCACCAAACAGGGTCGTTGTTTTTTAGTTCTATGCTAATGCCTATTTATGAGAATTTCAGCACGGGCTTCTTGGTCATTGTTGAGCGTGGAGCATGGTGGTTTCATATCATCGGTATATTAGGGTTTGCCATTTATGTGACCTACTCTAAACATTTACATATTGCACTGGCCTTTCCCAACACCTATTTTTCAGACCTGAACCCAAAGGGACAGATGAACAATATGGATGCCGTAACTAACGAAGTGAATATGATGTTGGGTATCGCTACAGATCAAAATGCAGCACCTCCCCAAGAGGTAGGCAGATTTGGGGCGAAGGATGTTAATGATTTAACCTGGAAAAATATTTTAAACGCGTACTCCTGTACTGAATGTGGAAGGTGTACCTCAGAGTGCCCTGCCAACCAGACTGGCAAAAAATTGTCACCACGTAAAGTGATGATGGATGTAAGGGATCGTGCTGAAGAGGTGGGTGCAAGCCTAGCCAAAGGCGGTAAGGGACTGGAAGATGGTAAGTCATTGCTTGGTGATTACATTACTAAAGATGAAATAAATGCATGTACAAGTTGCAATGCCTGCGTAGAGGCTTGTCCAATTAATATCAATCCATTAGAGATTATTCTGGAGATGCGCAGGTTTGTGGCCATGGAAGAGTCAGGATCACCGGCAGCTTGGAATTCTATGTTTCAAAATATCGAGACTAATTTTGCCCCTTGGAAGTTTGCTCCTACTGATAGGTTTAACTGGGCGAATGATTTGAGAGCGGAAAATAAAGAGACATAAGAGGCAAGACATAAGATGTAAGACATAAGATGTAAGACTGAGAAAGAAGGGATAAGAAAGCGAAAACATAAAAGTCTTTGTATCTGATACTAATAACTAACTGAATAAACATGAGCGAAAATAACAATAAAGTACCAACAATGGCCGAAATGGCCGCTTCTGGACAAAGTCCCGAAATCTTATTTTGGGTAGGATGTGCTGGAAGCTTTGATGAGAGATATAAGGCCGTAACTGTGGCTTTCGTAAAAATATTAAACAAAGTAGGGGTATCCTTTGCTGTATTGGGCCCAGAGGAAAGCTGTACAGGTGATCCTGCTAGAAGAGCGGGAAATGAGTTCTTATTTCAGATGCAGGCTGTATCAAACATTCAGGTGATGAATGGCTACAATATAAAAAAGGTAGTTACCGCTTGCCCCCACTGCTTTAATACCATAAAAAATGAGTATCCGGCTTTGGGTGGAAAATATGAAGTTATTCATCATTCAGTTTTTCTTCAACAATTGATCAACGAGGGAAAAGTGGGATTAAAAGGAGGAGGAGAATTTAAAGGAAGAAAAATCACCTATCACGATTCTTGTTATTTGGGCCGAGCAAACAATATTTATGAAGCCCCACGTCAGGTTTTAGAAGCGCTGGATGCTGAATTGGTAGAAATGAAAAGGTGTAAAACCAAAGGTTTTTGCTGTGGAGCCGGTGGAGCACAGATGTTCAAGGATGCCGAAAAAGGAAATAAGGAAGTTAATATCGAAAGAACAGAAGAAGCTCTGGAAACAGGTGCAGACACTATTGCTGTGGGCTGCCCTTTCTGCCTTACGATGATGAGTGACGGTGTTAAAAATAAGGAAAAAGAAAACTCTGTAAAGGTGAAAGACTTGGCTGAATTGATTGCTGAGGCAGAGGGACTTTGATTTAACACTGCAAGCTATAATTTTAGAAATACCCCAGCGCTATAGCTAGGGTTAGCAAATATCAATCGACCATAAAAAGCAGTACCATAGGAGGCTGAAACGCCCACCTTATCGGATATTTTGAAACCGATTTCAGGTGAAAAGGAAAGGTATTCTGTGTTGTTGGCAAAGATACTGGTTCCGCTTGAGGAGAAGTTGTCAGCACCGTTGTTTAAAGATTTTATGCCAATAATTCTCGCCAACAGTATTAATCTTTTGTATTCAATGCCAATTTCAGCGCCATAACGAAATTCATCAGAGTAGTTATTTGTTCGGTTGTTAAACCCAGTGTTTATAGAAACATAGGAATTTATTCCCAATAATTTAAACGAAGTGCTAGCGTCCAAACTTATCATTTGATTAAACTCTCCGTCACCGGTTTGTAATGATCCATCTCGACCTCCACTATCATTTCCTAATGGTAATCCTAAAGTAAGACTTGCACTTAATACAATTTTTTTATCCTTGATCAGTCCATACTTTAAGCTCAAATCTGCATCTCCAATGGAATTTAACGCATCTCCTTCTACAATAACATTTCCAGTAGTTCCAGATTGTTGTTCGTTTAGGACAGCTCGGCTGAAAAACGGAAAATATAAAATGCCAGTTAGTTTTTCTGAAAAGCCATATTCTGCATAAATACTTGTATTGTATAATGCACGTGTCAAATGAGGATCGATACCGCCAGTGTTAGTATAATGTTGATCTGAGATTACCCACCATTCACTTAGCTTAAAGAACATACCATTTTTGGGTTGTGTCCAACCGCCCCCGGCTTCCACTTTGGAAGTAAGAAGGATAAATATTACAAAAAGGAAGGCTTTAGTCATTCTCATAAGTCATAGGGAAGTTTCACGGATTTAATTTTCCATTGCCCACTGGGACGACAAATGGTTTGCAGAAGAAAAGCACATAGGAGTATTTGTACAAGTCATCAGTGTCCGTAATTTGATAGGACTGACTTCCACTAAATTTTGTAACTGGGCCAATTTCAAGGGCACCGCTGAAGGTATTGGTGTTATTTGATAAATACACATACAATCCCGGTAGCGCTGAAGTGGTGTTGAAATTATCAGCAAACTCTAACAACAGCCCCTGATCATTAGGCGTTAGGGTTACAGTTCCAGATAATGGATAGGAGCTTACACTTTGTAACTCTGTTTTGCGCTGCAATGGATTTGTAGTCGTTTCATTAGTGGTGGCCTCCAAGATTATTTCATCAGTGGCGTCCTTGTATGAAGTTGTTATTATTACCTGCCCCGTGCTAACTGCAGTAGCCAGTCCATTATTATTAATCGTTATAATAGCAGGGTTACTACTGTCCCACTCTGGTTCAATAGCCACCTCTTCACCTATATTGTTAAAATATCGCGCTTGAAATTGATGTGACTCACCAATTTTCAACGAGGTTATGCTGGATTCAATTAAAATTTGCTCTTCCATCAAATCATCAAGTACATCTGTGCCAATACAGCTGGATAAACAAACAGAAATGATAAAAGCTAAATTTTTCACAATGTTAATTACACTTTGAGTAAGTATGAACGTTGTACTATGAACCTAAGTTAGTTTAAATCAGCATTTTAATAGTCGCTTTACTGACCTTTAATCATTTAGCTTTTTAGAACTAATAATAAATGCTTTGGGTTTTATTCATAAATTTGACAACTATGTATACTTCATTTGACAATATACCTGAATCCGCTAGAATCTGGATTTATCAGTCTTCACGTGAAATTAGCAGTGAGGAGCAAAAAGAAATTACCACTAAGACAATCGGTTTTTTGAATGAGTGGGCGGCTCATGGGACAGGACTTCAAGCCTCTTTTAAGTTTAGCCATAACCATTTCTTAATTTTAGCGGTGGATGAAAATGTACATAATGCGTCAGGGTGCTCCATTGACACCTCGGTGAGTTTTGTAAAGTCAGTTGCGCAAGAATATAACCTAGACTTTTTTGACCGCAGTAAAATTGCCTTTATATTTAATGAAGAATTATTTATTGAATCACTCAATGATATAAAGGGCAAAGTATTGGCAGGGGAAATATCAGCGTCAGCGCTTATTTTTAATAACGCCATCACTTTGAAAAAGGAGCTTGAAAATAATTGGACCATACCTGTAATTGATAGTTGGGCGGGTAGGTACTTCAAGCAACTACAAAGTTAATTTGCGCACCTTAATCACAATCAGGACTGGAAATTCATTAATAAAACTAATTATTGAGCATGAATCTCACAAGTAAAGTCACTATTGTCGTTGTTGCCCTAATGGTCGCCTCATGTAGTATCAACAAAAAGGCCAATAAAGCCTTTGAATTTGGTCGTTTCCAAAACACCATTGATATGTATAATAAGGTGCTTGAGAAAAATCCAAATGACGCGGAAGCAAACTTTTATGTGGCAGACTCTTATCGCCAATCAAACCGATTGTTTGAGTCAGCTCCTTATTATGAAAGGGCTATGCTTAATGGAGTAAAAAATGATTCTATTCAGCTTTATTATGCTTTTGCACTCAAATCAAGGGGGCAATATGACCAAGCAAAACAACAATTGGAGCTGTATTTAAAATCAGTAAAAGACGAAAAATTATCGGCACGGGCCAGTGAGGAGTTTGATAACCTCAATCACCTTGAAGAGCTGAAAGAAAAGAAAAACTATTATAAAGTTAAAAATCTAAAAGCCATTAATAGTCCTGCAGCAGAATATGCCCCGGTTTACAGTGATGGGGAATTTTATTTCACTTCATCGCGCGGGGTTAATAGAATATATCTGGCAACAGGCACTCCATTTACCAATATTTATAAAGCTCAAACTAAAGGGGCCAGAGTCGATAGCACCACTATTGAATCAATCAGCGATCTGATCAACAATGTTAACATGAATGAAGGGTCATTAACCTTTAGCCCTGATGGAAAAACAATAGTGTTTGCTCGAGGCAACTCCGGTAAACGAAAAGGGACAGCCGATGTTAATTTGTTTATGGCCATACTTAGAAATGGACAATGGATCGCCCCAAGGATGTTAAATATTAACAATCCCGGCTATTGGGATTCTACGCCAGCTTTTAGTCGTGATGGACGTACTCTATATTTTGCTTCTAATAGACCAGGTGGATATGGAGGTGTAGATCTGTATTATGCAAAAAGAAACGCCAGAGGCAGATTTTACAAAGTAACCAATCTTGGTCCGGAGATTAATACTACAGGAGATGAGATGTTTCCTTATGTAGCCGATGACGGTAACCTATACTTTTCTAGTACAGGTCACCCAGGTTTTGGAGGACTTGATTTGTTTGTTGCTAGAAGAAACAATGGGGTGACTACCGTGGAAAATCTGGGAACTCCCATTAATTCAAATGCTGATGATTTTGGTATGTTCTTATTTAAAGCCGACAGAGGTTTTTTTACATCAAACAGGGACGGAGGAGAAGGAGATGACGATATCTACACCTTTGTAAATGAAGACCCGGACTTGAGGGTTGTCAACTACTTTTTACAAGGTGTGACTATGACCCATAATGATAAGGGTGTATTGGAGATTCTTCCAGACGTTACTGTCAAACTTCTTGACTTCAGTGGTAAAGAGTTGGATGAGATAGTGACAGAAGCGGATGGCAAGTTTTTGTTTAGAGTGTATGAACACGAACGCTATAATATGGTAGGCACAAAAAAAGGGGGTAAAGATCAATATTTGATTACAAGGCAACCCTTCACTACCATTGGTAAGTCGGTAGACCATAAAATGTTAACTCAATTGGTAACAGACATTAAATTTGATACAGTTATGGTGTTGGAAAAACTTGTCAAGGACAAAATATTTGTATTGGAAAATATCTACTATGATTTAGACAAGTATGATATTCGAGATGATGCCGCAGTTGAACTTGATAAATTAGTGACTATACTAAGGGATAACCCAGACATTAAAATAGAGTTGAGCTCACATACTGATGACAGACAAACGGAACAATATAATCTTAGATTATCAGAAAGACGGGCTCAGGCTGCTGTAGATTATATTGTTTCCCAAGGAATAAATAAAACAAGGCTGGTAGCACGAGGATATGGTGAATCAAAACTGAAAATTCCAAATGCCACAACGGAAGAGCAGCATCAGATAAACCGTAGAACGGAATTTAAGATACTGGATGTTGGAAGAAAAACGAGCGGTGATAATTTTGATGAGGATTCTTATTTCGATGAGGATTCAGGTAAATAAAAATTATCGAGTAATACCTATATTGATTAACAAAAAACAATTATAACTATGAAAAACTACCTGGCAGCTATTGCAGCTACTTTATTCTTTATCTCGGCCTGTAGCCCAGATAAACAGGAAATCAAAGAACCCGAAGGTATATTCCCTTATCCGATTCAACAGACGAAGCTAGATAATGGTCTTAATGTCGTGACGGTTCCGTACAACAGTCCCGGGTTGGCCTCTCTTTTTATTGTGGTTCGTGCAGGAAGTAGAAATGAAATTGAAAAAGGAAAAACAGGCTTTGCACATTTCTTTGAACATGTAATGTTTAGAGGGACAGAAAAATATTCCAAAGACCAATATAGTGAAGCATTAAAAGCCATTGGTGCTGCTGCAAATGCCAACACTTGGTGGGACAGAACAGTATACCACATGACGGGTAATGCCAACATGCTTGATAAG
Organism: Fulvivirga sp.; assembly: GCA_048268855.1. Lineage (GTDB taxonomy): Bacteria > Bacteroidota > Bacteroidia > Cytophagales > Cyclobacteriaceae > Fulvivirga. Next base: position 119,191 of record JBLWUR010000001.1, on the reverse strand, counting down.
ATGTTTGAGTTGGAATCAGACAGGTTTATGAATTTGAAATATTCTGAAGAGGATTTTAAAGTTGAGGCAGGTGCAGTAAAAGGTGAATACACTAAAAACAACGCAAGCCCTTACAGTAAACTTGAAGAGATAACCTATAAAACAGCATTTACGAAGCACACCTATTCACATACCACCATGGGCTTTTGGGAAGATGTTGTAGATATGCCCAATCAGTATGAGTATTCTCTGGAGTTCTTTAATCGCTTTTATCGTCCTGAGTACGTTACTGTTTTAGTAGTAGGTGACGTAAAGCAGGGAGATGTCAATGCGTTGGCAAAAAAATATTTTGCGCAATGGCAAAGAGGAACTTATACACAGCAAATACCTGTGGAACCTGAGCAAAAGGAAACTAGACTGGCCCACGTTCAGGAAACCAACTTCCCTCCTGTTTTGACTTTAAATTATAAAGACCCTGCATTCTCCGTTGAGAATACGGATATGGCGGTATTAGATATCATTGGCACTTTGGCCTTTTCTCAGAAATCAGACATTTATAAAAAACTGGTGGTAGATGAACGAAAAGTGAGACAACTAGGAGCTGGCGGAATGAATATGGTAGACCCGGGTCTATGGTCAGTGAATGCCATATTGGTAAACAAGGGTGACATGGCCTATGTGAAGACTGAAATTGATCAGGTTTTGAACAATTTAAAAACGGAACCAGTGGACACCACCATTCTTAAAGAAACTAAAAGTAATATCAAATACAGTTATGCAATGGGCATCGATAGTCCGAGTTCAATTGCTAATTCACTGTCAGAATTTATTTGGCTTACAGGCAATCCTGCTGATGTGAATAAGGCCTACGCAAATTATGATAAAGTAACACAAGAGGACATTATGCGAGTTGCTAAGAAATATTTTGTAGATGAACATCTTACTGTAGCCACAATTTCCTCAGATGACGAAAATCAAGTCAAAGAAGAATTAAACATTAAACTTTAAGTAGAACCATGAAGAAATTAATATATATATTCTTAGCATTTATAAGCACTACCGCTTTTGCTCAAAATGTAGTAGAACTGCCAATGGAGTCTACTAAAGTGGTTGTAAAAATATCCTTCAAAAACGGGTCAATTGCTGATCCTGTGGGCAAAGAGGGACTAACAAATTTAACGGCCTCAGTACTTACAGAATCTGGAAGTGATAAGTATTCAAAATCAGAAATTGATGATTTAATATATCCGATGGCGGCTCGTTATTGGTCATTCACTGACAAAGAAATGACGACATTCACTTTTGAAGTACATAAAGATTTTCTCGACAAGTTTTATGATATTTTCAGCAGCCTAATACTTAATCCCGCATTTGCAGAGAATGATTTTGATCGAGTAAAGTCCAATGCCGAAGTTTATGTAAAAGAGGTAATAAAGGCTAATTCTGATGAAGAGCTTAGTAAAATGGCTTTGGAAGAAAAACTTTTTGCCGGTACAGGTTATGCACATATGAAGAATGGCACCATCAATGGATTGGCTAATATTAGCCGTGAAGACGTTGTTGATCACTATAAATCTTTCTTCACAAAAAATAATGTGCTAATAGGTGTGGCTGGCGATTATCCCAAATCATTTGTTGAAAAACTTAAAGCGGATATTAATAAACTGCCTGACACCCAACCAACCATACCAAAGTTGGGAGAAGTGGCCATGCCTGACGGCATACAAGTAGAGTTGGTACCCAAGCCTAATAATTTGGGAGCGGCTATTTATACAGGCTATCCTATAAGCATCAATAGGGCCTCTACTGATTGGCCTGCTATGCTAGTTGTAAATTCATATTTAGGAGAGCATAGAAAATCTTATTCAAAACTTTATCAATTGATAAGGGAAAAGAGATCAATGAACTACGGTGACTATACCTATATTGAATGGTATGAGTCAGGGGGTCGTTATCAATTGCCTACAACAGGATTTCCACGAAGCCAAAATTATATGGCCATATGGATCAGACCAGTGCAAACAGCTATAAGTTTAAAGAGCCAATATCCTGAGCTTGGAGACCTCAAAATTGGCCATGCACATTTTGCTATAAGAATGGCCCTCAATGAGATTGACAGAGTAAAAAAGGAAGGTCTAACCAAGGAAGAATTTGACCTGACTAAACAATTCCTAAGAAGCTACATGAAACTTTACATTCAAACACCCGAACGTCAGTTGGGCTTTTTGATGGACTCTAAGTTTTATGGTATGGACAACTACATAGCTGAAATGGATAAAAAATTGGAAGCTCTAACATTGGAACAAGTTAATACGGCCGCAGCGAAATACCTTCAAACTGATAATATGTGGATAACCATTATTACCGACAAGGAGGAGGCTGAACCATTAAAACAAAGCTTGTTAACCAACAAGAAATCTCCAATGACCTATTCAAATATTATTAAGGAAAGCTTACCTGCTGAGGTGTTTGAGTTAGATAAAAAAGTGGAGGTTTATCCAATGAATGTGAAGCAAGTAATCATTGAAAAGCCTTCAGAATTATTTATAGAATAATAGAAGTAGGGTAATCCTAAAAAAGTAGAATGGGGTTCAATTAAAAGATTTAAGACCGAAGGAGGTAATCTTCTTCGGTTTTTTAATACCCACAACTTAGTTATTGCTTAAAAATCTCCGGAAATAAGGCTGCTATTGTTGCAGTAATTACAATTACAATAAGCATAAAAATAAGCATACCTAGTGTATAGGCTAAGAGTCCTTTAACGAAATTCCAGATACCATTTCCTTTGTAAAAACGAGCACAAACCCATCCAAAATATAGAATAGTTATTGGTGAGACAAATGCGACAGCATGTGTAATGTCAGCAAACTTATATACAAACAGCCCCAAAAAACTCAATAACATAGGCTGGCCTTGTGCATAAAAAACCAACACGGAATTCTCCAAGAAATTGTACTTCTTGTTTTTAAATACTATCCATACCCCAATTATAAAAAAAGGAGCCATAAGGAAGCCAACAGCCCTGAAATTCTCGAATACAGTTCTTTGAAAACTTACTTGCAAGGCGGTTTGTTCTGCATTTGAGCCAGAAGAAAAGGCACTGTTAATGTCCTGGGTGTATTGTATCATATCGATATTTAGTATCGAGAGTAGCAATACAAAAATGGTGACCATTAAAAAATAAAAACCAACAGGACCAATATACCGAACCCGGTTTCCATCAATATTGGCCTGAATTACCTTTTCTGGTCGGATGGTAAGATCCTTAATCGTTCGGAAAAAATTATTATCAAACCCAAAAAGTCGTTTTTGTAGGTCATCAAATAAGCTTCTCCAAGTAAGTCTATAGACATTTTTCTTTTGACCGCAATGGTGACAAAATGCACCTATGATTTCTTGATTACAATTCGGACAGCTTGTTACAGACATGTTTGTAGATTGAAATAATAAAACAAGATATAAACCCTGAATTATATTTTACCTATAAAGACATGATTATTTTAAAACAGGTTAAAAGAGATCTTTTACTTATTAGCAATAAATCCATTGAGTAAGCTTTCAATATCATCTAAGTATTTAGGTAAAAGACTTTGACCTGTAAAAGTGTGAAATTGTATGGATCCATTTTCATTTGAAATGTAATAGGAATAATAAGTTATTTTTATTCCTTGAGTTGTACCGTCCATTCTCATCCATATTAGTTTGTTACCATTGACTGATCTAAACTCTCTATCTATTAACCTGATGTCGGGTGCAACAGTTTTTGCATTTTCAATTGCAATATTTGATAGGTTCTCAATTTGAATTTCTATTTCTTCATAAATTACCATTGCATAGGCATCGCCATCGATAAGTTGTAACGCAACATCAGCATCAGCATTAATCTCTGTGACGGGTATTCGTTTCCATTTTTTTGCATCAAACCAAATAACATACTTATCATTTTTCCCATTGATTTTGTTACGAGAATTTTTTGGTTTCAAATATGGATTTGTATTAATTCTTATACTTTGATTGTCAGTAGTACTCGCTACGTAATTATCATAGTATTCCCAAGTCCCATTATTATTTAATAAAATACTGTCTCCCCTATTGTTAATAACAATTTCCTGCCCCACGACTAAAGTTGACAGAGACATAATCAATAATAAAGCGGTAAGAAATTTTAGCGGGTTCATATGTAAAATAAATATACGAGTTTGATTATACTACGCACAAATAATAATGTAATAAAAACGAGTTAACCATAAATTCTGATCACCTCACCATTATTCTTGCCCTCTACACTTCTTACAAAGCCATTGACAACCCTATTCATCGGGATAGCATGGTGGCCAGGGAAATAATCTTGATACTTGTCTACGGCATCTTCTACCAGTCCTGAAGAGACTACATTGACACGGATGCTATTTTCCAATTCCAGGGCAACTGCCTGAACAAAACTATGGATCCCACCATTAACCATAGCTGCACTTGTAGTCATTGGAACCGGATCATCGGCCAGAATGCCGGTGGAAAGGGTAATTGAACCACCCGGATTGAGATAATCTTTTCCGATCCTAACTAAATTTACCTGTCCCATCAATTTGCTTTTCAGACCGAAGTAAAAGTCTTCTTCAGTTAAGTCATTGAACGGAGCCCATTTAGCTTCCCCAGCAGTACATATTACTGCATCTAGTTTATCAGTGCCTTCAAACATTTCCTTAATGGAATTACTATCTGTAAGGTCAACCGTTACCGAACCGCTTGTTCGTCCTGCAATAATTACTTCATGATTTTTAGCAAAATGTGCGGCTACCTTTTTTCCAATAGTTCCGTTACCTCCGATTATTAATATTTTCATTAATCCACTTTATTTTAACTGCTGACATCACCTCAATTTCTAAACGAATGTCGTGTAAAACAACAAAATTATGCTTGAGATAAAAATCCATTGGAGATTTATAAAGAGTACCGTCACTTTTGACAGCGTTGTTATGATCAATCACCCATCCGTTAAGTTCTGTACAGGCATCTTTGGCTAGATTTAGCAATTGACTTCCCAATCCCTGCCCTTGTTCTGAATGATCGATAAGTAATGAAAACCAGGTTTCATCCTCTCTAATAAAACTAAATAACCAACCTTTAACCATACCATCACCATCCGTTGCAAGGAGGTGTTTGTGATTAGTTAACTTATTGAGATAGTTGTCAAAATCGTTTAGTGCTGTGTGCTGCAAAGTAGCAGGATACTCTGTATTCCAAATGTTGTGTATGGCCTCTTTTTGAGCGTTGGATAATTTCGTAGTGGTTATGAAATTCATTATTTCACTTGTATATGTATGTGATCATCATGACGAACAGCATTGCAACCATGATATCTAATTAGCGGACTTTCTAGTCCTAATCGTTGTTTTAAATGAGGTTCAATGAATAGCTTTTCTATATTCTTATAATCTGATACGGACTTTATTAGAGCCAAGGTACCTTTTGCAGAAAAGATTAAATCAGGATTAATTGATCCAAAAGTAAAATATTTCGGATAATCATATTGAAAAAAACCTTTGTTTATACAATATGATATTTGATCTACTTCATTCTGATTTGGACCTATAAATGCTCCATATCCACTAACTGATTTCTGTAAAGGACTTATAATACCGTCATTAGTTTCATAAATTAAGCTTAGATCTATTTTTCTTCCGTCATTATGACTTAAATGAGGAAATAACGGAAACCCTTTTAAAAAAGGGAAATTGGCATCCAAATAATGAATTTGAACATCGGTGCCTTCAAGCTGCTTTTCAGCAAACTTTAATAACTCGTTAAGTTCGGGTTTAACATAATTTCTATTTAGAAGTATAGTCAAGTAGTTAGTAGGATGGATTATAGTCGTGTTTCTTACGCGCTCACGTCCAAAAAATGGTGATATCAATGGAATTATAATGTAGGTTGTGGTTAGATAAAGGGCTATGAAAATGGTTAACAATTTAAATCTAAATTGTTGCTTTAAGTGTCGTGTAATAACTAGACTTAATAAATAAACTAGACCTCCTACTTGCGTGAAGATGGTTAACAGAGCAAAAATGGCAAGCTTAATAAATATGCTCAGACCTTTATTCATGTTAAATTATTTGAGATTACTTTTTATAATTCAAAAACATCTCCCATTTTGGCCAGATGAAAACCCTTTTCAAGAATCTCTTTTGTCTGCTCACTTTCAGGATCTAATGCCGGATTGGTATGGTTCAAATGGATAAAATAAATTTTGTCTTTCTCCTTTTGTGGAAGATTGACAAACAGCGACATACTTTCAATAATAAATGGATGTGGTATTTCTGAGATATCCCGGTTATTGATCTCTTCACCATCATAAAAAGTAGCATCAATAAAGGCGTAATCCGTATTGGAGATTGCCTTAATAATATCCTGGTTCCACTTTTGCCATTTGTCTATATCGGGGATAAACAGGGCCGATTTATTTGGGCCGATAATCTTATAACCCACCGTTTCAGAAAACTCATCGCGATGAGGCACTAAAAACGGGATAACTGTAAAATTGGAATTGAGTTTTACTGGTCTTTGATCTTCCAATTCTCTAATGGCGATATTCTTATTGGTTACGAGTTGGCTCCAAGGGCCATTTTTTTCAAGAAAAGCCTTCATTTTGGGCATGGCGAAGACAGGGATCCTTTTTGAATCCATAGCTTCTTTACCTAAGTACATCAATCCTGTGTAATGACCGATGTGAGCATGGGTTAGGAATATGCCATTTGGCGTCTCAGGTCCCGATCCACTCACTGTGGATAACATTTTCATCTGAGTAGAAATATCTGGAGTGGCTTCGAAGAGAAAGGTCTTATTATCAATGGGATCAATGATGCCTAATGAGACCACCTTTCTATTTTGATCTGGATGGAGAAAGAGGGTTTTGCAACACTCTTTTTTACAGGCGATATGTGGTGAGCCCCCGTCCTGTACAGTGCCAAGTATAATAAGTGAGGGAGCTTTAACTTTCGCTACCCAAGCTTCTTCGGTCTTGGGATTACAAGCGAAAAAACACCATAAAATTAAAAGAGCATAATTTTTCAATAGTTCTCCTTTTTTAGTCTTTTCGAGATCCACCAATAGTTACCACTTGGGTCTATCACCCCTGCTTGTCTATCATCATAAGGCATGTCAGCTGGTGCAAATTCTGATTTTGCACCTTTTTCTAAGGCTCTGTTATACATTCCGTCTACATCCTCAACGTATAGATAAAAGGATGTCCTCATGTTTAGAAATTGATTCCGTGCCTGACTTATCATAAACGAGGAGGCACCAATTTTTAAAATACAATTGGCAATTTCCCCATTGGCAGGATTGATACTACGATTTAACTCATCCGCATAAAATGCGGTTTTCAAAAATTCGATTAGCTCATCTGGATTTCCAGACATGATATAGGGACTTATGGTACCAAACCCGTCTGGTCTGTAGGTTTCGAATACTTTGTTCATAGGAATGTCAGTTTTAGCTCCAAATCTTTTGTATATAATTAGCTACGTTATTATGGCTAATATCCTCCACATGTTCATGGCTGGTGTGCTTAGTTAGTTCTTTCAACAAAGCCGGGTAGCAACTAGCATTTTCATGCTCTTTGAAGTAAAAAGGCCTTCGGCTCTGATCAGGGTGATTGCCGGTATAAAAGAAATCAGCACCAAAGCAGATGGATTTTGCTCCACCCAATGAGAGGCCATGGTTTATATGATCATAAAATGCATTTGGATCGTCATTATTCATAAACGCCCGTAAGAAGTTCATACCAATCAAGCCGCCCTGACTAATGATTTCCTTTGCTATATCATCTGGTAAATTTCTTGGATGATCGAATATTTCTCTATAATTGGAGTGGCTGGCCAGTATAGGGATATCTAACTTATTTTTAGAAAGGTAATTAAGAATGTCATTGGCCAAGGCATCGCAGGTATGTGAAAAATCAATGGCGATTTTCCTGCCGTTAATGTAATCAAGTAAAGCTTTTCCATCTTCTTTAAGACCTACATTGGTGTTATTTCCGCCACCAAATCTATTTTCCGCATGATGCGTGAGGCCTATGTAAAGTATTTTTTCTGTATTAGAAATAATAGTTTCTAAGTTTTTAAAGCCGTCTTCCAACTTGTCTTCTTCCTCGCAAAAACCAGAGGCGTTTTCAATGGCAGCTAGCATATTAATTTTGGTTGAAGCCGGGACAGATTGTATTGCTTCAGTAGTTTTAGCCAATGCCAGCCGGTCAGTGTGTTGTGTAAGTAGGTTTTTGAAAAGCAGGCTTTGTTTCAATGCAGACTCAGTGCTTCCCTTATCAGTCGCAGTGTATATAGCCATTATTTGCAGCTTAACATTACCGTCTTTCATGGCTGGAAAAGAGGCTCCTATTTCCTCAGTTTTAAATGGGGTAGCATCAGGTACATGATTTAAATAGGAAAGTAAATCGCAATGAAGGTCGATAACAGGTGTCATAGATTAAATGTTGAATTGGCTTATGGTCATGAAGTTAATGACTTTTGAGAGAAACTTGCATTGAAGTAAGCCTTATATGGACTGTATGGGCAATATTTTTGCATATCAGGTAATACTTCGATATCTTTATACAAATGATAAAATCTTCAACTATGCTTGATTTTCATTTACAAAAAACAAAAAAAACCCTAGATATAATAGGTAAAAGTCAGCTTATCTTTCTGGCTTAAAAGCACCCGCGAGTGTGCTGAACTCATCTCCCCTTTTTCTTATTTAATACATCCTTAATTGAGCACTTAATTTTGTGCCTGTTACTCGCAGTACTATTAATTACAATTATAGGGGGAGGATGTGAATGTTAAAATCTAAATATTTATATCATGGCAAAAGGGAAAAACCTTAAAGCTTCAACGAAAGATTTGAAAGCGAGGAAACAAGAGAAAATACAAAGGAAAGTAGAAGAGAAACAAGCTAAGAAACGTAAATCTAGAATGTAATCTTGTGAATACTGTAAAAAAGGCATTCCTATTGGGATGCCTTTTTATTTTTCAAAGATGGCTACGGCTCGAACTGGGGAACCAGTTCCTCCTCTAATTTTCAAAGGAAGGCCAATGAATCGAAATCTACCTCTACCTACTAATAAATGAAGATTGATCATATTTTCATAGTGTGTAAAACCAAGTTCGCCACAGATATAATGTACTTCTTTGTTTGAGATTCCAGGAATTCCGGGCGACATGGTTTCAACCGCGAATGCCGATATTTTCTTTTCTCCCAACCACCGCGCAGCGTCAGCGGTTATTCCAGGCCCATTACCCCAATCTTTCCCACCGAAAGCTTTTCTATAATGATCAGTATATAATAATACCGTATCTCCTTTTTTAATAGAAAGACCATGTTTTTCACAAGCGGCTTCTATGTCGTGAGTTTCTATTAATTCTTTCAAGCCTTTATGTGACAAATCAAGACAAATCCCCTCGGTATAAAACATGGACAAGGGCATAGTGTCAATCGAATGTTCTTGATATTGGCGAGCCATATGATTAATAGCATCGACATGGGTTCCTGTATGCTCTCCTAATTCAAGCTTGTAAACTGCAGGAGTAATGGTATCAGGGTTTTTAATGCCATCCCATTCTTCATGGGTGTTGTGAACTGACATTTTAACTTGTGGGAGGTCTTTAAACACGGGCATCCCCTCGTAAATCTCCTGACTTAAATCAATGATTTCCGTTTTCATTGTCCATCTCTTTAATAATGTTCCTATTTGGGATCCGCCATATAATCCAACACCAAATTTACCATAGCATTGATACCGGTCACGAAACCACTGTCGTCTATAAAAAAGTCAGGTGTGTGATGAGATGCTGATGTTTTAGGATCTTTTCCTTTGGGCAGTCCCCCAATATAAAAATAGAGGCCGGGTACTTTATTGGCGAAAAAGGAAAAATCTTCTGCTCCTGTCTCTGGTGGCACTAAAACCACATTCGCTTTACCAGCGGATTTCTGTAAGGTAGGCAACATTTTGGCCGTTAGGGCTTCGTTATTGAAAGTAACCGGATAATGTGCGGAGTAGGGTAATTCCACAATGGCTTCAGCATTATTGGCCTCTGCTGTTTTAGTTGCGATTTGTCGAATTCGTGCATAAATCAATTCCTCATCCGAATCACTCAACGTTCGTACGGTGCCCAGCATTTCTACTTCTTCAGGGATAATATTGGACCGATTGCCCCCATGAATAGCCCCAATAGTTACTACTGCAGCATTTTGGGTAACATTTACATTTCGACTCACGATGGTTTGAAGACTTGTTATAATTTGTGCTGCTGTAACCACCGGATCAACTGAAGACCAGGGTTCGGCACCATGAGCAGATTTTCCTTTGACAGTAATCTTCATGTCGCCTACTCCAGCAAACATGCCTCCTGGGCGGTAGGTGATTGTACCCACTTCTACTTGTGCATTAATGTGCAGTCCGAAGATCACATCCACTTTTGGGTTGTCCAACACGCCTTCTTTCACCATCAATTCTGCTCCACCTTCTTCTCCTTTCGGAGCACCCTCTTCCGCAGGTTGGAAAATAAATTTGACCGTACCTTTCAACTCATTTTTCATTCCTGCTAACACTTCGGCAACGCCCATCAATATAGCAACATGTGAATCGTGACCACAAGCATGCATTACACCAGTTTCAACACCATTGTACGTGGAAACAACTTTTGAAGCAAAAGGAACGGGAGTGCGTTCAATGACAGGAAGTGCATCCATATCGGCTCGAAGTGCCACTACGGGACCAGGTTTGCCCCCTTTCAGTACACCAACAACACCTGTGATTCCTACTTTAGTAGTGACTTCTATTCCGAGAGATCTTAAGTGGTTGGCCACCAACTCTGCGGTACGAAATTCACGGTTACCTAGTTCAGGGTGCTCATGAATATCGTGTCGCCAATCAATTACTTTTTGCTGAATTGCAGCAGGGGCAACGTAGGCACTTTTTTTAGATTGAGCAGTTAGTGTTTGAGCTCCAAAAAAAGTTGTGATTAATAGAAATGGAATTAATTTTTTCATAGTGAGAATGGGGTTTTAGTCGAATTTAGCTAAACTAATTTATTTATATCATGTTCGACCCATAAGCTTAGTGGTCAAATTATTTAGCCATCAGTTCGTCAACAAAAAAAGCAATCATTTCAGACTCCCATTGCCGATTCCGCATTACGATATGGTCAAAGCCTTGGTATTCGTCAAACTTATACTTCTTGTAACCGATAGCCTCTAAAGCTTCAACAAGTTTGTAGGATTCTGTAATTGGCACATCATCGTCTGCAGTACCGTGAACTATCATCAGTGGTGCTTTCAGTTGATTTAATTTGTTAGTGACGGCTGCTTTTTCGTACTTATCTGGGCATTCGGCTGGCAGGCAGCCCATAAACGGTTCAATGGCCACTCTAAAATCATTAGGATCCAGTCCAGCAGCATTGACATGACCAACTTTATAAAAGTCAGGAGCCTCAATTAATGCTTTGAGTGCAAAATACCCGCCCCAGCTATGGCCAATCACCCCCACCTTGTCCAGATTCATGTATGGTCTGGAAGCTCCCAATTGTTTTAAAACGGCAGTATGCTCCTCGATTTCGAGCTGTCCAAATTTACCATAACTAAAGTCCTGAAATTGCTTACCCCTATAAGGTGTCCCACGGCCATCGATAAATACCACAATGAAACCCTTATTGGCTAGATTTTGCATATTCCACATGCTCCTGTCAAAGAAATCCCGGGGTACGATGGCACTATTTGGGCCACCATATATGTATTCCACCACTGGATATTTGGTTTCAGGATTAAACCCCAAAGGTTTTAGAATCATCGCTTCTAGTAAGGTGGCTTTGTCAGTTGCCCGTGTTTGTACATACTCGGGTTGAAACCCAAGTTCTTCCAATGGTGAAAGATCTGCTTTCCAAACATTGGCAATAAGTTTACCCGAGGAGGAGTAATAATCTATTTGCATGAAATCGGGAAGCCTGTTTTGAAAGACCAACAGACTATCCTTAGACTTTGAGAAATGCACCTCCAATATATTATCACCTTCAATGATCTTTTCTATCTTTTTCTCATTTAATGAGGCTCTGAAAATCTGGACGTTGTAGGGTTGTTTTTGGTCTGAACTGGCTGTGTAATAAGCCCATCCAGATTCTGTGTCTACATTAAGTAGCTTATGAACAATACCATTCTTAGTAAACTCTGTCAATGGCCGAATCAGTTTGCCCTCCATATTATATAGATAGAGTTGGCTGTAACCACTTTTCTCACTAGTGTAAATAAATTGCTGTTTAAAATCGAGAAACCAGAACAAATTCATTTCTAGAAGTCGATTGCTATAACCCTGGAGTAAATTAAGCCCAATTAGATAGGTATCTGAATTATCGGCCAGAATCTGTTTAGTTTCTCCTGATTCAATATCTACTGAGAACATCCGCATATTTTTTAACAACCTGTCTGCCTGAAGAAATCGCAAGGTCTTACAGTCTTCACTCCAACTTAGGACATGAATATAGGGCCAATCCATGCCATGATCAATCATTTTTAGTTCACCGGTTTGAATATTGATAAGGTAAAATTGATGCTTAGGCAATGCTTCTCCTGCTCTTGTATAATGTTTATTTGAAGTCCTCATTTGAAGTACAAGTTCAATTAATGGTACCTCGTTATCATTAATCTGCTTTGCAGCTAAGTATTTTCCATCAGGAGACCATAACGCTCCATCCATGCTCCAGTGCCAATCAGTCTGTGGTTGTGAGATTACTATCAGGGTATCCGGATCACGGACATATAAATTGCCCTTCTTAGTACCTATGTACTGATGAGTAGATTCATTATATAACTCAAATAATGGCTTTGTATGAGAAAACAGGCCCGGTTCTAAGAATTTACCTTCTGGCTGATCTTTCCAAATTAATTGGCTTGGAAAGGCAGGCTGCTGCTGCATAATTTTGTCAATAACCTGTTGAGCCCGCAAGCTGAAACCAGAAAGGATTAGTAGGGATACGATTAATGTCTGAGGACCACAAATTTTTTTCATCAGAGTAAATATTACGTAGAGAGCCGCCCCCATTCACCATGGTTTCAACTCGGTTAATGAATTAAAATGTTTGGTAATAAGGAAAAATACATTTGTATTTCAAAATGAAATACAAATGTAGAATCATATGAAAACCACCAGTTTTTCATAGTGAATCAATAATCTTCGATATCACATAATTCAACGTATCCGACAATAAATTCAACTACATACGGCAGCTTAGTACTTAATTTCGCTTTTCATATGCGGGACGAGCTGGTTTTTTAAAGGTTTTACCTGAGTTTAATAATTTTATTGCTTCTTGGATGCCTGCTTCCAATTGCACATCAGTGCCATTGGCCAGTTGTTGAAAATTCTCCACCACTTCCATGTCAGGATCCACTCCATGACCCTCTTTGAACCACTGTCCGTCAGGGTCATACATTCTAAAAGTAGGCATTGTGATGCCGCCATTATCAATCAAATTTGGTGCTCCACTAATTCCAATTAAACCTCCCCAAGTTCGTGTACCTATTAAAGGCCCTAAATTTCGTTTTCTGAAATAATCAGGAAAGGCATCACCACCAGATCCACTAAAGCCATTGATGAGCATAACTTTTGCTCCAAAATTGCCAGCGGGAGGCCAAGCCCAGTCTTTTCCATCTCTAACCGCCCAAAATGCCAATGGCTCACGATCTAATAACTCTATAAACCTATCGGGTATCTGTCCGCCACTATTGAAACGCTCATCAATAATTAATCCTTCTTTATTCATTTGTGCATAAAACTGTCTTATCAATTCGTTTTGGCCATCGCGACCAGTACTACGCACATAAATGTATCCTACTTTTCCATTGGTTGCCTTGTCAACTCGTTGGCGATTATTTTCTATCCAGGCTAAATGTCGGAGTCTTGTTTCAGAATCGAGAGGTTTAATAATCACCTCTCTGGCACCGGTCAATGACGCACTGCTGTTTACAGTTAATTGTACAGTAGCATTGGCTAACCCTTGAAATGCGGCTGAGATCGGCTTGTTGGTATCTATTTGAAGTCCGTTAACAGCTAAAATATAATCGCCTACTTTAACGTCAATACCCGGCTTTACTAAAGGAGATCGAACTTCTACATCCCATGGTGCTCCTGAGATAATTTTAGTTATTCGATAACGACCATTTTCAACACTAAGATCCGCCCCCAAATAGCCCACATTAACTGTTTTAGCCTCTGTTATATCGCCACCACCATTATACGTATGAGAAGCATTAAGCTCGGCAATTAAATCACCAATTATAATATTAACATCATTTCTGGTATTAGCTTGATCAATTAATTGTCCATAACGTGTTCGCATTAGATTCCAGTCAACTCCGTGCATTCCCGGATCATAAAAGTAGTCACGTTCGAATCTCCAAACGTCATTAAATATCTGTTTCCATTCTTGTTTGGGCACAATATTCATGACCATACCTTCTGTTGGAACCGTTTTATCAATTTTTTGATCTGCTTTAATATCAAGTACAGCAAGTTTTGACCCTTTGGAGATCAGTATCTTTTTACCATTGGCAGCTACGCTGAAACTAGGAACATCAGCTATGATGGTTTTAACTTCTCTTTCTTTAAAATCATAATAGTCGATACTTGGAGAAGCATCATCAGGGGATCCTGAATTTGGATAACGAACAAATAGAAGTTTGTCTTCAACAGCAGCCAAATTACCTAAGTTTCCGGCAGGTATGTCCAGCATTTCTACTCGATTTTCAAACCCATCGATTTCAATAATGGTTTTTACCTCGTCCTCCTTGGCACTTTTACTTTTGTCTTTTTTACCTTTTGAATTATCTTCTTTTTCCTCTTTATTATCCTTTTTAGAATCTTCTACAGCATCGTTTTTAGTTGCTAAAAGAGATTCTACCGAACCATTTAATGTGCCAACGGCAATAAACGTTGTGTTTGGGTAGATAAATGTATTATCAAGATCAGAATACACCGGACTGAAGTTCCTATTGGTTGCAAAAAAAAGATATTTACCATCAATACTGAAGGCAGGGGAGTTATCGGCATAATAGCCGGAGGTAAGTTGAGAAACACTCTTGGTTTGGGTATTGCAGATATAAATGGCTGAAGTTGCTGGGTTATCTGTTCCACGAGCATAGGCGAACCATTTGCTATCAGGCGTCCATGTAACACTGAAATTTCGCAGACCTCCTTCAAACAGATATTTGGCTTTATCTACCGTAGTCACTGTACCAGTTGCTACTTCCAAATAATTAATATTCATTGCCTGATCTACATATACAATTTTTTTACTGTCGGGCGACCAGTATATGGTGTAATAGAATCCAGTTGAAAAATTGGTAAGCTTTCTAGGCTGCTGTTTACCGGTCATATCATAGAGCATCAATTGATATTCACCACTGATATCACTCCAGCAAGCAACTGAATTACCATCTGGCGACCAGGATGGGTTACGCTCAGCACTGCCTGAAGAATTAGATAAGTTTGTTACAAATCCCTCAGCCGCTGGCAAATTAAAAAGTTCTCCTCTTGCCTGTACAACAACTCTGTTTCCATCAGGAGAAAGTGTTGCGGCCTGAATGTAAGAAGACACCTTCTTCTGTTGTGGTATGAGATCTCTTTGGTCAGAAATTACTTGAATTGCGATTTCTGTCGTATTTCCTGATGAAATATTATATAAGTACAATTTTCCACCAGCTTCAAAAATGATATCTGAAGTACTACTTTCAGGGAATGTAATATCAAAATCTTTAATAAATGTCAGTTGGGTATTGGTTTTTGCTACTAAATCATATTTCCACAAATTATTTCTCTTGTTAGGGCCATTGTCTGACATGTAATAAATGGCATTTCCAATCCACATTGGTAATTCATCATTTGCTTCATTATTAGTAATATTTTCGGAGGCATAAGTGGTGAGGTCAAATACTGTAATATCAGGAGCTGTACCACCTCGGTATCGCTTCCAATTTCTATTCACTCTAGATCTATCTGTATAAGCTAATTTAGTTCCATCAGGAGAAAAGGAGGCGAATTCGCCATAAGGGACGGGTAGTTTGACAGGTGGCCCTCCTATAATAGGAATGGTAAAGAATTGATTGTATCGCTGACGACCGCTTTCTCGTGAAGAAGCGAATAATACCGATTTGCCATCGGGGGACCATCCTAAAACACGATCATACATGCCATGGTAGGTTAACCGTTTTGGGATACCGCCATTGACAGAAATGATATAAACGTCACTGTTTCCATCATAGTTGGCCGTATAGGCAATCATGCTGCCGTCAGGCGAAAATCTTGGGTAAGCTTCACTGCCATCAGGTGAGCTCAACCGATGGGCCTTACCGCCTGATTTTGGGGCTATCCACACATCATCACCGTATATAAATGTGATTTGTGTTTCTGACACATCAGGGTGCTGCATCAAGCTTCCACTTATTTGTGCAGAGCTAGATTCATAGATCAATAGAAGAAAGAAAACGATGAAGACCTTTTTCATAATATTAGCGATTGGTTTTTTATAAGTGCCAGATTTTAAGCCGGTTAACGTGCCTATCTGGGAAAATCTGCACTCAATTTAATATAAATTATAGAAATAAGTACATTAGTGATCTACATTTCATCACCATGTTGAAATTGAATTTATATTTTGTTTTCAAGATAAGCCATAACAGACCTCCCTAGTAAATTCTGGAATATTTTTAAAATAACCTTCTAATTAGACCCAAATATGACCTAATCTTACTTTGACGAATAAAATCTACACTTTTGTGTCTTTATTAAAAGAGACCTTAAAAGTTGTTCCTTTATCGACTTCGCTTTCCACCATAATGTGTCCGCCCATGGCCTCTACTTGAGTCTTAGTAATATAAAGCCCCACCCCCTTCGAATCGGGATGTTCGTGGAAAGTTTTATTTATCCCAAACAATTCATTACCATGCTTTTCTAAATCAATCCCCAGTCCATTATCCTTTACACTCAGCACTATTTTATTGTCCTCGATGTCGGTCTGGAAATGAATTATTGGAGTTCGATCAGGGGACTTGTATTTGAGGGCATTTGAAAAAAGATTAAGCATTATACTCTCCAGATATGATTTTGGATACTTAATGTTTTTAACGTTTGAAAAATCAACAGTTATTTCAGCTTTAGTCTCTAAAATTTGACCCGCAAAGGTTTCTTTAAGTTTAGTAAAAATATTATCGAAGGTGATAAACTCGCGTTCTTTGCTTAAGTCGACTCGTGATTTTAAAGACTCAATAAGCTCGTTTAATGTTGAACTAAGATGTGTTACAACGGTTTCGAATTTTGTTAAAAGTATTTGTTTGTCATTGTCATCCAGGCTCTCCTTATAAAAATTAAGTAATGAGTTAAGGTTGCTAACTGGTGATCTTAAATTATGGGACGTTATATAAGCAAAGTTTAATAATTGATTGTTTTGTTTTTGAAGATGGTCAGTAAGAATTTCTAGTTCATACTTAGCCTTTTTCAAATCGGATATATCTGTGGCAATCCCAATAAAACCATCGGCAGCACCATACTCGTCTAAGACGGCACTTACAACCAATTGCACAGGGAATGTAGAACCATCTTTTTTTACATAAGTCCATTCTCTGGATTCATGCTTACCTTGTTTAGCATATTCAACAAAAACATCAAATCCACTAATTTCACGACCGTAAATTTGAGATAATTCCTTGCCCCTTTCTATCACCTGTTTTTCGACATGAATAAGCGCAGGAGTATGGATTCCAATTATTTCCTCCGCTTTATACCCCAAAAGGTACTCTGATCCTTTGCTGAAATGAGTGATGATCCCGTTTTTATCTGTCTTGATAATGGAAACCACAGCAGAATCGAAAATAGCCTTTAAACTGGCGTCTGCACTTATTCGTTCTGTAACATTACGAGCAATTGCATACAGTTTTTCCGTCTTTGAGTCTGGTGTTGCACTCCATTCAATGTAAATGTAGTCACCGTCTTTTTTACGATACCGGTTGATGAAATTTATTGTATTGGCACCTGCCTCTAGTTTCGCCATTTCTTTAAGTGTGGAACTAACATCGTCTGGATGTACAAAATCAAGAAAAGGATTTTCTAGTAGTTCTTTTTCCGTATACCCAAGTATGGAAATCCAGTTAGGACTTATGATTTCGAAATATCCTGCGTTATTGGCAATGCAATTAAGATCGTAGCTATTATTAAAAAAGAACTTATAAATGTCTGGAGTTGTTTCCATAACCATTATTTAAGTAGCATTTGTACACGTGTAATAAATATACAAAACTGTGTACATTAAAATTGGATTTTTTTGCTATTGTTTCTTTCTAAACATAATTTTTCTTTTATAGGCGAAAGTTTTTTTGTCTGATAATATAAAAAGATCCTCAGTTTTTGATTACAACTTTTTCCTTGCCCCTAACTCATTCTCTTTTCTTATTTTTACGGCACTTTCTCATTAATCAAGACTCATGAGCGATCGCTACGCACAACGGGGGGTTTCTGCCTCCAAAGAAGATGTTCACAATGCCATCAAAAACATTGACAAAGGCCTTTATCCACAGGCTTTTTGCAAAATAGTAGAAGACTACCTAGGAGGTGATCCTAGCTATTGCACTATTATGCATGCCGATGGAGCGGGCACAAAATCTTCACTGGCCTATATTTATTGGAAAGAAACAGGCGATATTTCTGTTTGGAAAGGCATTGCGCAAGATGCCATCATTATGAATATCGATGATTTGATCTGTGTGGGTGCGGTGGATAACATTTTGATTTCCTCAACCATTGGTAGAAATAAGAATCTGATCCCAGGAGAAGTAATCGCAGCGATTATTAACGGTACCGAGGAGGTACTACAGATGTTGCGTAACAATGGAGTAAACATTATAAGTACGGGTGGTGAGACGGCAGATCTTGGTGACTTGGTGCGTACGATTGTGGTGGACAGTACGGTGACTGGCCGCATGAAGCGAAGCGAAGTGATTGATAATGCCAACATCCAAGCCGGTGATGTCATTGTCGGTTTCGAATCTTACGGTCAGGCTACTTATGAAACTGAGTACAATGGCGGTATGGGAAGCAATGGCCTTACCTCAGCTCGTCATGATGTGTTTGATAAATCGTATGCCACTAAATATCCAGAAACATTTGATCCATCGGTGCCTTTGGATTTAGTATATTCAGGAGGCTATAAAGTAACTGATAAATTAGAAGGTGTGCCCCTAGACATGGGCAAATTGGTATTGTCACCTACTCGTACCTATGCTCCGGTGATGGCGGCTATTCTAAAAAATCATAGAGCTCAAATACACGGTGCAGTACATTGTAGTGGGGGTGCACAAACCAAAGTGCTTCACTTTGTAGAAAAGCTGCATATCATTAAAAACGATCTTTTTGAAGTGCCCCCTTTATTTGAAGCCATTCAAAAACAAAGTGGTACGGACTGGAAAGAGATGTACAAAGTATTCAATATGGGGCATCGATTGGAATTGTACGTTCCAGAAAACATTGCAACTGAGTTAATTGCAATAGGAAAATCTTTCAATATCAGAGCTAAAATAATTGGCCGTGTTGAAGCGGCTGACAAGGCACAAGTAACTGTTAAAAGTGAAAAGGGTGTGTTTGTTTATAACTAGAACTCAGGTATAGCTTAAACCTTTAACTCAGGCAAAGCCACTTCAAAACTACTTCCCTTACCGACCTGACTGGTGAGTATAATGTTACCACCAAGTTTATCCACTAATGTTTTTACTAGAGACAGCCCCAAGCCATTGGAATCTTCTCCTCCTGTCGGCCTTGCTGAGAGAGTAGTAAATTTTTTATAGAGATTTGCTTTGTCCTTATCAGTAAATCCTGGACCACTATCTTTAATAGTAAATTTGAGAATGTCCTTATTTTCATATACTGTTATCTGTACTTCAGATTCTTTCGGAGAGTATTTAATGGCATTTGAAATCAAATTATCACATATTCTTTCCAAATACAGTTGATTGGTAATAAATTCATCTTCAACTTCAATTGTTTTATTTAATTTAATCTGTTTTTTATCAGCCTCTTCTTGGTGGTTAGCTATTTTCGAATTGAAGAGTTCTTGAACATCTACTGGAGTAACATTTTCCAACGAATTACTGTTTTCAAGTTTATTTACCTCCATGATATTTTTGATTAGCGACAGCCCTGAATTAGTGGCATCTTTAATCATAACATTGTAATTGTCAGCATTTTGTTTGTCAATTTTGGATAACTCACAAAGTCCCAAAATTCGATTAAAAGGAGCCTTCAAGTCATGGGTAAGGATGTTCATCAAGGTATCTTTTTGAAGATTAATCTCAGCTAATGCATCTTTTTGTATCGTAAGTAGGCGATTATCTCGTTTTCTTTTTAGTGAATATAACATGAACATGATCAATAAGAAGAAGGTAAGTACGGCAATGCCAATAATTGCCAGATTAAGTAATTTTTGTTCGTCAAGGAGCTCCTTATTCTTCTTTTGCTCAACTTGAAGGAGCTCATTTTCCTTGGCGCGTTTCTCCAAGGCTATTCTGGATTCATGTTGTTGAGCTAAACGGGTTCTTTCAGTGCTTAAAAATATTTTTTCAATTTCGTTGTACTTTTTAAAATTTTCGTAGGACAAACGCAGATTCCCCTTTTGTTCATAATCTTGGGCAAGGTGGAAATAGGCATTTTTTAACTCCTCCATAAATGCCGAGTTGGAGGTTGCCTCCACCACCTTGTTGTGATAGAGTATGGCCTTATCATATTCTTTTAAGTCAAAATAGAGATCTCCATACTCGCCATACACCTTCATCAACAAATTTTGATTACCAATATTTTCAGTGATTTTCTTGGCTATTTGAATTAATTCAAGTGCTTGTTTAAATTCCTTTTTCTCCCGATAAATCTCGGCCAATTGAGTATTGATTTCGGCCTTGAGTACCAAATCCTCATTAACCAGCTTACTGTATTGCTCAGCTTTGCGCAGCATTTCGTAGGCGAGTTCACTTTTATTGTCAACTGAATAAATTCTTGATAATTCAATATAGCTTAGGGCGACACCTGCCCAATGCTCCTCTTTCACCCTAATTTCAAGAGATCGTTGCGTCATTTCTTCAGCCTTGGGATAATTTTTTTGACTTTTGTAAAACATACCCAAGCTAGAGTAGATGTAAGCAAGGCCAATGTTGTCATTTATTTTTTCAAAAATCACCAGTGCTTGATTGTAATATTCTATGGCCTGATCGTATGCAGCGGTAGCATCATACAGTCTTCCTAAACTATTTAATGCATGGGCATATTGAAGACTATCACCTATTTCGAGTGCCAATAATTTGGCTTTTGTATGAAAATCGAAAGACTCTAGGTAATTCCCACCATACCAATAGGCCACACCAATAAAATTATAAGTTTCTGGCAACAGGTGCTTGTCCTCTACCTTATCAAGTAGTGATAATGATTTGTTTAAAAAGTAAATAGAAGTGTCCGGGAACATTTTCCGATACTCCCAACCCAATTGGTTATAAACTGCGATTTTTACTGAGGTGTCTGAATTATTCGAAGCTGTCTTCAAACTATCAATAACCGAATGAATTTGTCCAGGAACTGAGCCGACTATGCACAATAAAATAATAATCACGTATAAGCCCCTATTAACCATAGACATTTAAATTAATAATATTAAAACGGATTATATATTAATTGCCTTTTTATATTCAATTCAACCTAACTTTTTTTAGCTTCATGGATTCGTTTGAACGCGATCGAATTTAATTAGGAAATCAATATTACGACTATGAAATGTAGAGTACTTGTGTTTATAATCCCGTTGATTTGGGGTTGTACAACAAACAATAATTCTGAAAATAAGAATGAAAAAATGGTAACAGAAATCAATGACCCCCATAGTTATGCAAAACCATCGGAATCAGTGGTGAAGCATTTGGACTGGACGGCAGCGGTAAATTTTGATACCAAAACTATATCCGCCAAAGCGACACTTACTTTAGAAAATGCCGCGGATGCTAAAAATGTAGTATTGGACACAAAAATGCTCAATATTGAAAAAGTAACCCTTGGTGAAGATGAACAGCCTACTACCTTCGAACTTGGCGAATATGACCAATTCCTTGGAAAATCATTAACTATTAAGATATCACCGGATACAAAACATGTAAACATATATTATACTACCTCACCTGATGCTGAAGCAGTACAATGGCTGTCGCCTGTTCAAACGGCAGATAAAGAGCAACCCTTCTTGTTTACACAATCACAAGCAATATTGGCAAGAAGTTGGGTGCCAATACAAGACTCACCGGGTATTAGATTTACTTATAACGCCACAGTAACTGTACCTTCCAATCTATTGGCTTTAATGAGTGCTGAAAACCCTACAGAGAAAAACCCTACTGGAGTCTACCACTTTAGGATGGAGCAGCCTATACCTGCTTACTTATTGGCACTTTCTGTGGGTGACTTGGAATTCAGGGAATTAGGCCCACGAACAGGTGTTTATGCTGAGCCTTCAGTAATTGATGGAGCGGCTTATGAATTTGGAGAATTAGAATCTATGGTAACTGCAGCAGAGTCACTTTATGGCCCTTATCAATGGGGCAGATATGATTTGTTGGTATTACCTCCAAGTTTCCCCTTTGGCGGAATGGAGAACCCACGACTTACATTTGCTACGCCAACAATTTTAGCTGGTGACAAATCATTGATTTCATTAGTTGCTCATGAACTGGCTCACTCGTGGTCGGGCAATTTGGTAACCAATGCCACATGGGATGACTTCTGGTTGAATGAGGGTTTTACTGTATACTTCGAACAGCGCATCATGGAAAAAATGTATGGGCGTGATTACTCTGAGATGTTGGCTACTTTGTCACACCAAGGGCTAAAAGATGAAATTGAAACCATGACAGCCGATGGAATGGCAAAAGATACAGAATTGAAATTATCATTGATAGGAAGAAATCCAGATGATGGCATGACCTCAATAGCCTATGACAAGGGATATTTGTTTCTGCGAAGCCAAGAAGAGTTAGTAGGGAGAGAAAAGTTTGATATTTTCCTAAAGGACTATTTTACAACAAATGCCTTTAAAGTAATGACCACTGAGGGCTTCGTCACACAATTGGATGAAAAACTTTATAAAAAGAATGGTCATGTAATGGATAAGGATAAAATAAATGCTTGGATTTATCAGCCTGGTCTGCCGGCTGATGCTCCAGTTCCAAGTTCTGACAAATTCTCCAAGGTGGATGATCAGTGGGTAGCGTATGCTGGAGGTACTGCGGCAGACAAACTCCAAACGGAGGGGTGGTCATCACATGAATGGCTACATTTTGTAAGGTCTATTCCTGAAGATTTATCAATGGAAAAAATGACTGAATTGGATAAAGCTTTTGGCTTCACTAAAAGTGGCAACTCTGAGGTGTTATGTGCTTGGTTAGAAAAATCAATTACTCATCAATATGAACCAGCATATGCTAGACTGGAAGATTTTTTGGTACACACTGGAAGAAGAAAGTTTTTAATGCCCTTATACAAAGAGTTAATATTGACAGACGAAGGAAAAACTAGAGCTAATACTATTTATGTGAAAGCGCGACCTAATTATCATTTTGTTGCAACAAGTTCTATCGATGCGTTGTTAGAAGTAAAAAAATAATAGATTATGGCTAAGATAACATTGGGAGGAAATCCTATAAATACAAACGGAGAGTTACCTAAGACAGGGACAAAGGCTCCTAATTTTACATTTGTAAAATCAGATATGACAGAGGTGTCATTGAAAGACTTTGCGGGTAAAAAAATAATACTAAATATTCACCCGAGCGTTGACACAGGTGTGTGTGCTACATCAATAAGAAAGTTTAATGAAGAGGCTTCTTCTCTTGACAATACAGTTGTATTGAGTATATCAAAGGATTTACCATTTGCACAAAAACGCTTTTGTGGTGCTGAGGGAATTGAAAATGTTATTTCACTTTCGGGATATAGAAATAATAGCTTTTCCAAAGACTATGGCGTTGAAGTTATTGATGGCGCATTTACTGGTTTATATGCTAGAGCAGTAGTAGTGGTAAATGAGGGGGGTAATGTGGCTTATTCAGAATTGGTACCAGAAATTGCCCAAGAGCCCAATTATGAGGCAGCCTTGAACGCACTTTGATCTTTAAATCAAATGCTGGGTGACAATAGTCATCCAGCATTTATTGGCAATTCAATTTTAATTTCCGTTCCCTTGCCCAGTCGGCTATCAATATTGATTGTACCGTCCATCTTGTCAATTGATTGTTTGACAATGTACATCCCTAAACCCGATCCGTCAGACTGCTCAGTGGCGCGATAGAACATATCGAATACTTTTGTTAAGTATTTCTTAGAGATTCCGATACCATTGTCTTTAAAGGTTAAGTGGGCTTGCTTTTTCGAGATTTTAATATCGATGTCGAGAAGGTTTTGCTTCAGTTTTGCATTTCTATATTTTATGGCATTGGAGAGGATATTACCTATTACTATTCGTAACCGCAATGGATCAACCACAAATGTATCTTTTGAACCGGTGATTGTGGTAGTAATTTTCATGGTTTTGTAACCCTCTAAAAATTCTAACCCAGAGATAATTTCATCAATAAGCTCTTTAATGTTAATAACCTTGTTCTTCACCCCCATTCTACTGGTTCGCGAATAGTCCAGCATAGACTTTATAAACTCATCCATTTTCAGAATGCTGGATTCAATTTTTTGGATATATTCGTGAGGTTCGTCTTCAGCCTCAAGTTTAAAAAGATTTACTAAGCCTAACACTGAACGTAATGGTGACCGAAGATCATGCGAAGTTCGATAAACAAGCTGATCAAGCTCGAAATTTCTATCACTTAATTCTTCTAGTGTTTTCACCAAGCTCTCACTATTGGACACGAGTTCCTCGTTTGAAGCCTCTAATTCCATTTCTTGTATAGCCAAGGTTTGATTGCGCTGAAGCAACTCTTTATTTAGCTTGTTCAGTTCTTCCTGATATACTTTTTGTTCAGTTATGTCTCGAACAGCACCATCATATACTTCTTCACCTTCTCCATCGGTAGTAATTCGATATGTATTGAGCCCCCAGAAAGTACTGCCATCTTTTCTTTTGAACAGCGTTTCCTCATTTGATCTATTCCGATCTTCATTTAATGTTTTTACGGGCTCTTCACGTGATGTAGCATTAGCGTACAATTCTATGGATTTGATGGTTAGAATCTCTTCGGGACTGTCATATCCAAACATTTTTGCAAATGCTTCATTAACATAAACAAGTCCCCCCTTAGAGTAACTTCTATATATTCCTTCAGACAAATTAGTGTTTATTGACTCAAGTAAGCGCTGGCTTTCGTATATCTTTTTCCGGATTTTCTTTTCTTCGGTAATATCTCGTATGGCCCCATCAAATACAGCATCACCGTTTTCATCAAGCGTAAGAAAATAACTGTTTAGCCCCCAAAAAGTACTGCCATCCTTTCTTTTATAAAGCACCTCATTGTTTGAACGTGATTTGTCTTTTAATATCTCCTCCGTAAGTCCCTTTCTTGAGTCTGGGTTGGCATACATTTCATGTGAAGGGATAGAAAGCATTTCATCAACAGAATCATATCCAAACATTTTTACAAATGACTGGTTCGCATAAACAAGTCCGCCTATTGCATGACTCCTATAAATCCCTTCGGTTAAATTAGTGTTAATTGAATTAATGAGCTCTTCATTTTCAGCAATCTTTTGTTGAGATTCGATTAATTTTTCGGCACTTTCTTTTAATTCATTGTTTGATTTTTGAAGGGCGCGTTCCTTTATAGCAAGTTCATTATTTCGTTTAATTAAGGTTTCATTAAGTCGCCTTTGTGTTTCAGTTATTCCTAATTTGATATCTAATTCCTCCACTATTTTGATAGCCTCTTCCAGCTTGTATTTTTGCTTTTCAAGGTACCTAACTGCTTGAATTTGAAGACCTTCATGAAGAAGCTTCTCAAGGTGTTTCAAGACATTTTTTTTAATGGGCATGGGTGTTAATATAACAATATTATATTAAATATAATATATAAATGCGTATCGTGATGATTCCCAATACTTTAAAGGAAAGTGGTTAAATAACAATTTAAAAAATTGTGATTAAATTTGCGTTTGCCATTTGGCAAGCATGTCAATATACCATAAAGTTCAGGCGGTCGAAAAGGTTTTCGCCAAACTGGAAAAGGAGCTGGCTTCCTTCAAAAACGCCACAGGCTTAAAATGTATTTCAGGATGTGGATTATGTTGCCATAATCCGGAGATCAATGCTACTGCTTTGGAATTTTTACCCTTTGCCTATCATCTTCATAAAAATGGGTTGGCTTATCAATGGTTAGACGACTTGCAACAAAATGATAGCCCTATGTGTCAGATATTCCAGCCATTAAAACTGCAGAATGACAAAGGGTTTTGTTCGCAATACAAATTCAGAGGATTGATATGCAGGCTTTTTGCTTTTTCAGCCAACCGAAATAAGTATGGTGAACCACAGTTAGCTACTTGCAAAACAATAAAGGGCGAGTATCCGTCTGAATATGAAAAAGCTGTAGACTATATAAGTGAGGATGGAAAGGTGCCTATCATGACAGATTATTACCATCAACTTAGAATGATTGATCCTGACCTGGGCCGAGAGTTGATACCCATCAATAATGCAATAGCGGAGGCGCTTAAAGTGGTGCTGAGCTATTATGCTTACAGAAGACCACGAAGAGCATAAATTTTAAAGGATATAAAACAGCTCTATATTTAGAATTAGAGCGGTATTTTCTTACTCTGTAACATTGGTTACAGACTTAGGGATATTACTGAGATAGCTTTGTCGAAAACATAAATGAAATGAATAGACAAGTTATTTTACTCCTTTTTATAATTAGCTCCGTCACTATAAAATCTTACGCACAAGATACTTTAGTCATTGACAGAGCTACTTTACTCCAAAAGGTATACGAAGGAAATTTACAACTGAAGATTGCCAATAAACAGGTCGAAATAGCACAAGGAGATTTGAGTCAATCCAAAGCCTCATATCTTCCTACGGTAAACACCACATATACCGCCATGGTTACTAACAACCCATTGATGGCTTTTGGGTCTAAACTAAATCAGGAAATATTAACACCGGCCGATTTTGATCCAGCGTTGCTTAATGACCCAGGTCAAACCAAAAATTTTGCAACGGAGATCCAGGTGTTACAACCTTTGCTGAACCTGGATTATGCCTATCAACGTCAGGCAGCCAGAATTCAAACAGAAGCTCAGCAATTGCAAGCACAGAGAACATCAGAGTATCTGGAACTGGAAGTAATAAAAGCCTATATGCAACTCCAGTTGGGTTATGAAGCAGTAACGGTACTTAAAAACGCTCAGCATACGGCAAATGAAGGATTGCGAGTGATCAATGACTACAACGAACAGGGGTTAGTTCAAAAAACGGATGTACTCGCTGTAAATGTTCGGGCAAATGAAGTGGAAAATCAATTACGTTTCGCACAATCAAATGTTGAAAATGCGTCAGCCTATTTAGCTTTTTTACTTAATACTCAAGATCAGGACATCATTTATAAGCCAATTGATCGATCAACCGAAAACATTGAGGTGGAGATGTTTGATAGTCAATTATCTGATAATCGTAAGGATGTGACAGCCATGTCAATGGCAGAAGAAGGGTATCAAGCAATGTTAAAATCTGAAAAGATGGGACTGATTCCAAGAATCAATGCCTTTGGAAGTTACCAATTATACGATGATACCCTTTTAGGTTTTGGGGCCTCAGGATATATAGTTGGAGCACAATTGTCATGGAATATTTTTGATGGAGCTCGCACTATTGGGAAAATTCAAAAATCAAAAGCTCAATTTGAAAAAGCTCAATATGAGAACCTCCAATATAAAGGGAAGGAGCAAATGGAACTGAAAAAGTCTATTCGGCAACTTAATGATTTAGAAAATAAAGTAAGGCTGACTAAGCTAGCGTTAGAGCGATCTGAAGAGGCTTATGAAATTCGAAAAAATCGATTTATTGAAGGGCTCGAAAAAACAACTGATTTATTGGTTGCAGAAACACAATACTATCAGAAAGAACTGGAATATCGCCAGTCCATATTTGAATACAATCTCACTAAAGAATACTTAAGATTTTTAACAAAATAAGAAATGAAGACATTTAACTATATAGCCATATTCACGATACTACTTACGGTTTTAGCATGCGGGAGCAATGATCAGGGAACTATTGTAGAATCAAAAGCCATACCCGTAAAAGTTGCAAAAGCATCTGCCCAAACCATGGCGAGCACAATTTCGGCCAGTGGTACCATTGAGGCAAAGAACAGTACCAATATAAGCACGAGAATGATGGGTTTTGTTACGAGCCGGCCTGTTAAAGTTGGGCAATATGTCAAAAAAGGGCAGCTGTTGATTAGTATTAGTAATACTGATTTAAATGCAAAAAAGGCACAAGCAGAGGCAGGCATCGTCCAAGCGAAAAGTGCACTTGAAAATGCTGAAAAGGACTATGGAAGATTCAAAACACTTTTTGAAAAAAATAGTGCTTCTCAAAAAGAGCTGGATGATATGACTACCCGATATGAAATGGCCAAGGCCAACTTTGATGTAGCTACTCAGATGAAGAAAGAAGTAATGGCCCAATATGCATATAGCAATATTGTAGCGCCATTTGATGGAGTGGTAACCAATACCTTTATCAAAGAGGGAGACATGGCCAACCCTGGAATGCCACTTCTAGCTTTAGAAGGGGGCAAACATTATGAAGCAGTTGTTTTAATATCTGAAAATGATATTGTCAACATAAAACCAGCTTCTAAAGCAAAAGTTTTGATTAAAAGTCAAAGTATGGAGTTGGATGGCGTAGTAACGGAAATAAGTCAATCATCTACCAATACTGCAGGGCAATATGTGGTAAAAGTATCTATAAATAGTGCCCCAAAGGATGTTTTGCCTGGTATGTTTATCAATGTAAATTTTTCAAATAACAATATATCAGAATCACAGTCAGGTGTAACTATGCTACAAACTGCCATTGTCAGAAATGGACAGTTATCAGGAGTGTATGTGGTAAGCGCAGAAAAGGTAGCCATACTTCGCTGGTTGCGATTAGGGAAATTGAAAGATGACAAAGTAGAAGTGCTTTCTGGCTTGAAAGCTGGTGAAAGCTATATTTTATCAGCTGATGGGAAATTATATAATGGCGTTAAAGTCACATTCTAAAGCTAAAGCTAAAGATTAGAAATTATGCAAGAAGGAATATCAGGCAAGATTGCCAACTTTTTTATAAACTCGAAGCTCACCATTTTATTGATGATCGGTTTGATGATCATAGGAGTGTACAGCTCATTTTTGATCCCAAGGGAAGAGGAGCCTCAGATTAATGTGCCAATGGCTGACATAATGGTTGGTTATCCGGGCGCCAATCCTACAGAAGTAGAAAGCAGGGTTATTGAGCCTTTAGAAAAGATCATCGCTAATATTAAAGGGGTAGAACATATGCATAGCATGGCAATGAATGGTCAGGCTATGATTATCGTCCAGTTTTATGTAGGTGAAGATATTGAGCGCTCCTACGTCAAATTGTATGACGAGCTGATGAAACACAATGATCTACTACCAGCTGCGGTTTATCCCCCAGTTATAAAGACCAGATCGATAGATGATGTACCGATGCTCGGTCTAACACTTTGGAGTGAAAAATACAGTGATTTTGAGTTAAGACAACTGGCTGAAGAGCTTACTTCTGAGATTGAAAAGGTACAGGATGTTGCTATCACTAGTCAGATAGGAGGAAGAACCCGTCAAGTTAAAGTGATTGTAGATATCGATAAAATGGCTGGACACGGGGTAGATGCCTTGGGCATTATGCAAATGATGAAGGCTAGCAATAGTTCAGCACAAACAGGAAAGTTTGTTAATAATGATCAGGAGTATTTGCTCACTACCGGAAAGTTTTTATCGAGTATTGAAGATGTTGAAAACCTTGTTGTAGGCATACATAAGAACATGCCTGTTTATCTGCATCAGGTGGCAAAAATTGTAGATGGCCCCTCCACATCAAAAGATTATGTATCATTTGGATATGGTAAAGCAAATGAATTGTTTGCGCAGTCTCCATCAGACTACCAAGCGGTTACAATTTCGATTGCAAAAGTAAAGGGAGCCGATGCGATGAAGGTTTCTAAAAAAATCATTGATCGAGTTGAATCATTAAAATCTACTTTAATTCCCAATGATGTTAATTTAGAAGTAACAAGAAATTACGGTGAAACCGCATCACATAAAGTTGGCGAGTTACTACTGCATCTGGGTGTAGCAATATTGGCCGTGACTATTTTGGTCATGTTTGCGATGGGCTGGAGAGGTGGATTGGTGGTGTTTTTCTCAGTGCCTTTAACATTCGCACTTACTTTGTTTAGTTATTATATGTTGGGCTATACGCTCAATAGAATTACCCTCTTTGCCTTGGTATTTGTGGTAGGTATAGTAGTTGATGACAGTATTATTATCGCAGAAAATATGCACCGCCATTTCAAGTCAAAAAGATTGCCGTTTAAGCAAGCGGCTATCTATGCGATTAATGAGGTAGGAAACCCCACCATTTTGGCAACATTTACAGTAATTGCGGCCATTTTACCAATGGCATTTGTATCCGGTATGATGGGTCCATATATGAGTCCAATGCCTATAGGAGCTTCCATTGCCATGATACTATCATTGTTTGTAGCGCTTACTGTAACACCCTATTTGGGATATCATTTATTACAAGAAAAACATGCTGAAGAACACAATGAGAAAGCATCAGAAGAGCCAACTTTTATCTATAAAATTTATAAGCTTATTGAGCAGCCATTTTTGGACAGTAGTCTAAAAAGATGGGTAATGCTCAGCATCACTTTATTGTTACTGATTGGTTCCATATCAATGTTTTTCACAAAGTCAGTGGCGGTTAAAATGTTGCCTTTTGATAATAAAAACGAGTTTCAAGTAATAATTGATATGCCTGAAGGCACCACGTTGGAAAGAACAGCGGCCGTGACAAAGGAGATTACTCAATACCTAATCACAATTCCTGAAGTAGTTAATTATCAAAATTATATAGGAACGTCAGCACCCATAACTTTCAACGGGTTGGTACGTCACTATGATTTAAGAGGGGGCAGTAATATGGCTGATATTCAAGTCAATCTGTTGCCTAAAGGAAAACGGTCATTGAAAAGTCATGACATAGCCACGAAGGTACGTCCCAGAATAAAAGCGATTGCAGTTAAATACAACGCGAATGTCAAAGTAGTAGAAGTTCCGCCAGGCCCTCCTGTATTGTCAACAATAGTAGCCGAGGTATATGGTCCTGACTATGAGGAGCAGATCAAAGTAGCTGAACAAGTAAAGGATATTTTGATTAATACAGATGATGTAGTTGATGTTGACTGGACAGTAGAGGCAGATCAGGTAGAGTACAAACTCGATATTGATTATGAAAAAGCCATGTTAAATGGTGTTGCACCACAGCAAGTGGTAGGAAACCTTACGTATCTATTGCAAGAATATCCTTTCACGAATTTTTATGATGAACATTCTTTCAATCCTGTTGGCGTAGTATTCACAGTGCCTGATACTGACAAATCAAGACTAGGAGATATTTATGCGATTAAAATCAAGGGACAAGGAGGTAATCTGGTACCTGTACAAGACTTAATTACAGTTAAGCAGGATACACTTAAGTCATCTATTTATAGAAAGGATCAAAAAAGAGTGGTATATGTTACTGCTGATATGGCCGGAGGACTTGAAAGTCCCGCTTACGCAATACTTGGAATGGAAGAAAAATTAAAGGGTATTGACGTTCCGAAAGGATATAAAGTAAATGAGCTATACATGGAGCAACCTTCAGACGAATCTGATTTTACAGTAAAATGGGATGGAGAATGGCAAATAACTCTTGAAGTATTTAGAGATTTGGGAGCTGCATTCTTAGTGGTAATTATCGTTATCTATATGCTTATTGTTGGGTGGTTTCAAAATTTCAAAACACCTATTGTGATGATGATCGCTATTCCTCTTTCACTTGTAGGAATAGTGCTTGGCCATTGGTTACTGGATGCATTTTTTACAGCCACATCATTTATTGGAATGATTGCCCTTGCAGGTGTCATGGTAAGGAACTCTGTGCTACTTATAGATTTTATAGAAATCAGATTGGCAGAAGGGGCGCCTTTGAAGCAAGCGATTATAGAGGCTGGTGCAGTAAGAATAACGCCAATTTTGCTTACTACAGGTGCTGTTGTGATTGGCGCATCCATCATATTGTTTGACCCCATATTTCAAGGTTTGGCGATTTCGTTGGTCGCAGGAGCTATAGTATCAACATTATTGACGCTAATTGTTATTCCTCTTATTTATTATATGACTGAGAGGAAAAAGTGGGAAAATGAAAATCAGGAAATATCAAAATTTTAATAACATGGAATTATTAATAATCACAGCCACAGAAGAGTATGAGGTAGAAATAAAAAAGATACTGAAGGAATCAGGCGTCAACACATTTTCTCATATGCCTGTATCAGGCTTTAAAAATTTGAAGGACCAACCTAAGGAATCCAATTGGTTTGCTAAGGAGGTAGGTGAGTTTAAATCTATTCTGTTTTATGCTTTTGTACCTAAACAAAACGTGCCGAGTATAATGGAACAAATAAATGCATTTAATGCTACTAATAATGTTTTATCAAAAATTCATGTAGCAGTGATGGCAGTAAAAGAGACCAACATAAATTAAATCGAGAAGAAAAATGAGAAGTAGAATGGTAACGGGAATAGCCGGAAGTTTTATATTAATAAGTTTAATACTATCACTATATGTAAATCAAAACTGGCTTTGGTTTACCGCTTTTGTAGGAGCCAATTTGCTCCAGTCATCATTCACCAAATGGTGTTTATTGTCTGATATTTTAGCAAAGTTTGGGGTGAAGAATTAAAAAAGGAATGTCACATTGAGCTTGTCGAAATGTGTATTGGTTTCGACAAGCTACCACTGGATTTATTCAAGCCTGACTGCCGACAAATGCAGGCATCCCCGTCTATGAGACCCCGAAATAGATCCGGGGAGGCTCTAATATAAATATTTTGTCATCTCATTTTTTGTGTTTGGCTTACCAAAAAAAATAGGTTTATATCCTTGACTGATAAGTATGGAGGTTATGATACCTGCCTTCCTTGGCTATAAGCTCATCATGTTTGCCACGCTCAACAATCTCTCCATTTTCCACCACTAATATCTGATCGGCTTGTCTGATAGTGCTAAGCCTGTGGGCAATAACAAAAGTAGTCCTACCTCGCATTAAGCTTTTCAAGCTCTTCTGTATGTAAGATTCACTTTCCAAATCCAGGTTTGATGTGGCCTCATCCAAAATCAGGATTCTTGGATCAGCTAAAATAGCACGTGCTATTGCAATACGCTGCTGCTGACCCCCAGATAATTTAACTCCTCGCTCTCCTATCAGCGTATTGAGGCCATCTTCAAATCGATCTGTAAATTCATCAACGTGGGCAGCTTTTACTGCATCCAAAAGTCTGTTTTCTGTTGCATCAGGCCTTGGGAAAAGTATGTTTTCACGGATAGTACCTTCAAATAGAAAATCGTTTTGAAGAACAACGCCTAATTGTCCTCGGAAACTATCTAGTGTGATGGTGGACATATCCAAACCATCTATTGTAATGGTTCCTTTCGTGGGGTTAAGAAATGAAGCCGCCATACCAGCAATGGTACTTTTACCCGATCCAGATGTGCCTACCAGTGCGGTGACACTACCATGGGGCGTAATAAAACTTATATCCTTGATTACTTCCTTGCCTTCTTCATAAGCGAATGACACGTCTTTAAACTCTATATCACCTTTTATTGGCCCAATAGTTTTTGTTCTTACCGTGGGGTCATCCTCTAATGGCATATTCAAAATTTCTTCTGTTCTATCAAGCCCTGCGAAAGCCTCTGTGAGCTGACTACCAATATTGCTCATCTGTACGATTGGAGCGATCATAAAACCGAGGTACAGTGTGAAGGCAAGAAAATCACCAAAGGTCATTTCGCCATTCATTATCATATAACCGCCTATACCCATAATACCTGTCGAGGCTAAGCCAAGTAAGAAAGTGGCCGAACTAGTGAGTATACTTGTGGAGGTAAGGCTCTTTTTTACATTAAGAAAAAGCTTGGTTACCCCATCTTCAAAAGTTTTGATCTCCTGTTTTTCAGCATTGAAACCCTTAATTACCCTGACACCGCCAAGTGTTTCTGTTAATCGACCAGTCACTTGAGCATTAATAACGCCTCTTTCTCTGAATATCGGACGAATCTTACCAAATGCCTTTAGTGAGATAAAACCAAAAATTGCGACTGGCACCAGCACGTATAAGGTCATCGTAGGGCTGATATTTATCAATAGGAAAAGACAGATAATCGAGGTTAATGTACCACCGAATAACTGTGCTAATCCTGTACCTACAATATTTCTAACCCCTTCAACATCCGTCATTATTCGAGAAACTAGTTCACCAGTTTTAGTATTATCGAAAAACCGAACCGGCAGTTTTATAATGTGTGCCTGCACCTGCACACGTAATTTTGAAATAAGGTTTTGTGCTTCAACACTTAATATTTGAGTAAGGGCAAAAGAAGTAACTGCCTGAATTAATATAGCTCCTGCCACAGCCAACAATAAGTATTTGAGTGTTTCCATATTATTATTCGGAATCACATCGTCCATAAGGTACTTGGAGGCTCCGGGTAGCACCAACCCTGCCAATCGACTAATAATAATTAAAAGAAGACCTACCAGTAGTTGTTTTCTTCGAGGCCAAACAATGGTTTTGAACACATGGCCAATGGTAACTTTAGATTTACTCATGGCGGAAAGTTACCGTAAGTTCTATTAACGAAGAATAATTACAAACAAATTCTAAAGGCCAGCTCATTAGTAGAATAATTTTCCATTAAATAATTTCATCGTAAATTGGAGCCTATTTTAAATTCTGTAAATCGAGCTATGATAAATAAACAATACTTTCTCCTTGCCTGCATTATGACATTTTCTTTATCGTGTAGCACATCAAAAAAGGCAAATACAGAGGGGCAGGATAAAAATATGAATTACAAAGAATTAGCCAAAGAGAAGCTTGGCGAGAAGGTGTCATACATAGCTAATGAGGACAGTACCTTCATACTTTGTTTAACAGGCAAATCAGATGCTGGGGTAAAATACATACAGTTTTTCGTTTTTGACCTTCAAAACAATGAAATAGTATATGAGCCACAAAGACGTATACGTAAGGTAGCCTGGGTATCAGCTAATGAAATAAGAGCAGATATATTGACAGGCATGCCGGTAAATGACGGTACAGATGATTATATTATATATAATGTCAATGAAAAGAAAATAACTAAAAGCCCAAATAATTAACCAGTAAACCACTAATGAAAAAATTCAATTATCAATCCAAGGTTTTAGTCATTGTATTAAGCCTTGCGTTTATTTCAGTAATATTTTATAAACAACAAACGTCTATTTCAGGTGATTTGAACTTAGAATCAAAGGCTTCTACTAAATCTAAGCCACACAAAAAATCACTAATAGTAAGTAATCACCGGTATGATGGCCCAGAAAAGTTTGCCTATTATCATTCAGCTATTAGGGCTGGACAAGAAGATGTAACCGCTCCCCTTATATATCCTCAATACGATGCGTTTTATAAAAAAGGAGAGCTTCAGAAAGCAAAAAAAAGAGCATTTAATGCCAGGAAAGAAGGAGTTACATTTATAGAGCGAGGACCCGCAAATGTGCCTGGTAGAACCAGATCAATTGTTGTCGATCCTGATGACGGAACCCATCAAACATGGTTTGCTGGTAATGTTAGTGGAGGGATTTGGAAAACAACCAATGGCGGAACATCTTGGAACGAAGTTGCTCCGGATTTGGCGAATATGGCCATAGTTACCTTAGCAATGTCTGAATCTAATTCTTCAGTAATCTATGCAGGAACAGGTGAGGGGTTTGTATATAATGGAACCTTGATTTTAAATGGGGATGGAATCTATAAGTCGATTGATAAAGGTGTATCATGGTCGCTATTAAATAGTACTACTACAGAAGACTTTAGAAATGTAAGTCGAATTATCGTAGATCCAACTAATGAAAACATTGTTGTTGCTAGTACGGCTGGTAGGAAAATATTAGGTAGTGGGGCCGTTCCCGCAGGAGCTATCATGCGATCGACAGATGGTGGAGCTACATGGGACAAGGTTTATGATACAAATGGACCAATACAACAAATAGTGGCGGCTCCTTCGGATTTTAGTATCCAATATGCGGCAATAGGTAATGGGCTTGGGGTGATAAAATCTACTGACGCGGGATTAAACTGGGCTGATGCCAGCAATGGCTTAAACATAACAGGTAGAATTGAACTGGGAGTTTCGTTTAGTGATCCAGACAAAGTCTATGGCTCTACCCCAATCTCTGGAAGTGTCTCTAGTTTATATTTAACTATTGACGGGGGCAGTAATTGGAATAATGTACTTGTCAAAAATTCAGGTAGTGACGTGAATTTCCTTGGTGGACAAGGATGGTATGATAATACGATTATGGTACATCCATTTGATGATGATAAAGTTTACTTTGGTGGAGTTGGCGTTTTCCAAATACAATTAAACCCAAGTCTTAATTCTTCAAGTGGCTTAGGCAGTGATTTGACTATTGTAGCAGATGTATACAATTCCTTTGGAGGGAAGAACAGTTCAGTCCACCCCGATCAGCATTTCTTAACCCCAATAATAACAGATG
This sequence comes from Fulvivirga sp., assembly GCA_048268855.1. Classification (GTDB taxonomy): domain Bacteria; phylum Bacteroidota; class Bacteroidia; order Cytophagales; family Cyclobacteriaceae; genus Fulvivirga. The sequence continues at coordinate 82,267 of JBLWUR010000001.1, read as the reverse complement.
AGGCTAACAGTAAATTTAAAATATTGCTAGGTAATGATGGGGGTATTTACGTGAGTAAAGAAGGCCCCGATCCCGGAACAGTAAATGGTGACTGGATATGGTCGGGAGCAAAATATAATACCACACAGTTTTATGGGGCTGATAAAGTAGCCGGTGTGGAGCGATATGGAGGTGGAGCACAAGACAATGGTACTTGGTTATCAGCACAAGGAGAAACAGCCTCAAGCATTTCAGAGTATGGCTTCTTTAGAGGCGGTGATGGATTTGAAGTGGTAGCTCATTATACAGACCCTCTTAAATTCATTGGAGGATCACAATTTAACGGCTTTGCTGCTACTGAAGACGGGGGAGCAACTCAATATGATGCCACTAATGGTTTAACCGGAAATGGACCATTCGTTTCTAGACTTTCTAGTGCCTACCAAGATCCAGATGTCTTATTTGCTGTTGAAAGTTCTGGGGTTTTTAAGAGTACTGATTTTGGTAAAAACTGGAAAGAAATCCCAATTGGCGCAGGCTGGGGGTTTTGGAGCGGAATTGATGTAGAAGTATCCAAAGCAGATCCGAGAATTGTATGGGCTGGAGGCCGGATGGATGGAAATGGCAATTTGTTTGTCTCGACTGACGGAGGAGAATCATTCAATGCAGTACCTAACTTTGATAATATTGGGTTATGTACAGGAATTTATTCACACCCAACCGAAGACAGTACTGCTTTTGCAGTATTTTCTGTATCAGATTCACCAAAAGTGTTAAAAACAGATGACTTAGGCCAGACTTGGGAAGACATATCTGGCTTTAGTTCTGGAAGTACAAGTACGGGATTTCCAAACGTAGCAACATTTGCACTTCAGGCTATGCCTTATGATCCCAATGTACTTTGGGCAGGAACGGAGATTGGACTATTTGAAACCGTAGATGGTGGTGCCAATTGGCAATTGGTAAATGAATTTCCATCAGTTACTATATGGGATTTTAAAATTAAGAATGGCCAAGTAGTAATAGCCACACATGGACGGGGAATCTGGACAGCAGATATCACAGAATTGGTGGGCTTCACAGCTCCAGAAGTTACTTTAGTGCCTACTTTAGATAAAATAGGTAAGTCACTCTCAGAACTATCAATTAATTTAAGCTATACTTTAAGGGCAAATTATGACAGCACAGATATTGTTGCAAATAATGAAATAGTTGAAAATATCCCAGGAAATGCTAGTCCGGAGTCACAAGAGACTGAATTCACAGTAGCTCAGGCAGGAAATTATGTAGTACATGTATCGGGATTTAAAGACGGGGTAGAATACAAATCAGCAAATGTAGAAATAGAAGTAACGGAGGTAATTGATGCTGAAGTATCATATGCAACAGATTTTGAGGATGCTGCTATGGATTCTGATTTTAGTTTGGATGAGAGGTGGGGGATAAATACTGCCTCAGGGTCTGGTTTTACGAGGGCTCTAAATACAGAACATCCTTATCCAGAAGCGGATGGGTTGGGGGTCTCTTCTATTAATTTAATAGCTCAGTTAAATACACCGATAATAGTAGCCGAGCAAAATGCTACAATAACTTTTGATGAAATTGTTCAAGTGGAGGAAGGTACGGCAGGTACTGTATTCGGAGATGTAGAATTTTGGGATTATGTAATCGTTGAAGGATCAAAGGATGGTGTTAACTGGAGCCCGCTTCTAGATGGCTATGATTCGGATGCAAATGCTTCATGGAATGGGAGTTCTACCACAGCGACAAGTAATTTGTATGCATCTAGAACTATAGACATGAAAGATACATTTGTCTCAGGGGATGTGATTTTAATTAGGTTTAGATTATTTTCCGATGCATTATCAAATGGTTGGGGATGGGCAATAGAAAATTTGGTGATTCAGGGAGTTGATGAAGATGGTGATGGATATGATATCAGTGTTGATTGTGATGATACTGATGCCAACGTAAATCCAGGAGCTACAGAGATACCCTATAACGGCATTGATGATGATTGTGATGAAAGTACTCCTGATGATGATATTGACCAAGATGGATTTCTTTTGGCGGATGATTGCGATGATAACAACAGCGCTGTAAACCCTGATGCTATAGAGATTGTAAACAATGACATTGATGACAATTGTGATGGTGAGGAATTGGTGCTTGCAATAGATGGAAGTGAAGGGGAATCCAGTATTTATCTATACCCAAATCCTGCCATAGAAGAAATTAATCTGGTTATCCAAAACACATTTAAAGGCAACGTAACACTAGACATTGTTGATATAAATGGAAAAGTTAGACATAGCGAAGTAATTCTGAAAGTGGGGGTAAAGACGGAAACAAAAATTAATTTGGCCGGACTTCCAGCAGGAATATACTTTGTAAAGCTAAAGGATGCCAATACATCTGTTGTTAAAAGGATTGTTATTAAATAAAATAAGCCATTTTAATGTATGAGAAGTTCTAGTTAAACGGAACTTCTCATACACCTTGGCAACTCAGTACCTAGCTTTCAATTAATCTAGTTATTCCTTTAATACGTTTACAGGATTGGTTTGTGCTGCTCTTAATGTATTATAGGTAACGGTCAGAAATGCAATTAATACAGCTGAAATCCCGGCAATAACAAATGGAGCCACCCCGATAGAAATGTGATAAACAAAGCCATCTAACCAGTAGTTAGAACTTAACCATGCAATCGGTGCCGCAATCAAAAATGATAATACTACAAGGCGAATAAAGCCTGAGGAAAATAAGTACAAAAGACTTAATTCAGTAGCACCTAATATTTTTCTTATTCCGGTTTCCTTTAACTTTTGTTCGGTGATAAATGCTGACAGGCCAAACAATCCAAGACAAGAAATGAGAATAGCGGCAAAGGCAAAAATGCTACTCAACTCCCCTACAGTTTCCACATCTCCATAGGTTTTTTGGTATTGATCGTCTACAAACGTAAAATCGAATATATAATCTTGCTCGTACTTTTTGTATATCGATTGTACCGCTGCTATTACCTCTTGTTTGGCTGTATTGTCAAAACTTATATAGGCATTATATGTTGCTTCCGGATTACAAACAATAACCACCGGCCCGATACTTTGAGATAAAGATCGGTGATGGTAATTGCTTACCTCGCCAACAACTCTGCCATTGTAACCCCATACTGTCAAATCCATCCCCACCGGATTATCAATCATCATTGCTTTGGCAGCTGCTTCATTAATTATGAACTCTGTCACGCCAACACCAACATTATTAGAAAATCCCTTTCCATCAATAAGTTTAAGCTCAAACGTTTTTAGAAAATCTTCATCCACCTGAATAACATTGAAAAGTGTTGCGGAATTTTCCGGTTTCCCTTGCCAAGTAACACCGGCATTGGCATTTGATGTAGAAAATGGATCTTGCTCAGTAAAGCAAACAGATTGTATACCGGGTAGGTCTAATAACTCCTTTTTATAAACGCTTTGCTTGCCCTTTATGCTGTGCAATGGATGCATAATGATGTTATTTTTTCTAATCCCAAGTTCTTTGTTTTTGATAAAATCAATTTGATGAAAAACTACTAGGGTAAAGACAATGAAAATAATTGACAGCGTAAATTGAACGGTCACCAACACTTTTCTGAATCCACCGAGGCCCGCAGAAGAGCTATTATTTTTCAAGGTTTTTGAAATCTTAAATGAAGATATAAGATAGGCCGGATAGCCTCCAGCTAATAAACCAAGTACTATTCCAGCAGCTGCAAGTAAAAAAATAAACGTGATTGAGCTAAATGGAACTACGATTGATTTTTGCGTTAATAAATTGAAGGCAGGCATAAGCATTTCTACACATGCAATGGCCAATACTAAGGCAACCAATGAGATACTTATCGATTCGACAAGGAACTGCAATATTATTTGCCGCTTTTGTGCGCCAATGGTTTTTCTTAGTCCTACTTCTTTGGCTCTTTTGTTAGCCAGGGCGGTAGAAAGATTAATAAAGTTGATACACGCTATTAGTAATACGATTAGCGCTATAACAAAAAGTAGTTTAACGTAAGTGATTTTTCCAGTGGGAATCTTGCCATTAGAAAAATCGGAATGCAAATAGACCTCTGAAAAGGGGTAAAGAAATAATGCCTGATCACCTTTATCTTCAAGGTAATTATCAAAAAGGTTGTTTAATTTTTGGTCAAATACTTCAGAATTTACATCCGTCTGCAATTGCGCGTATACGGTGACATTGAAATTTGTAAAGGAGTTCTTATTTTCTTTTCCCCACCAAGGACGAAAGGTTTTTTCAAAATAATCGTAAGATAATATGTAGTCGAATTTAAGCGATGAGTATTCTGGTAGATCTTCCAAAACCCCCGTTATCACATAGCTTTGTTTCTGGTTTTGAACAATATCAATTTGTTTTCCAAGAGCTATTTCACCAGGGAAATACTTCTCAGCCAGCCTTGAAGAGATAATTACCGCATTGGTTTGACTGAATATATTAGTAACACTTCCTTCTTTGAGCGGAAAACTAAAAATATTAAGAAATGAGGAGTCAGCATAAATGCCTTTTTCTGAAAACCTGCTATCATCATTCCCAAATACTGCCTCGGAAGGAAAAACGCGGGTTATGGCCTCCACTTCGGGCAGACTTGTCAAAATGGGTTCAACCAGGGCAGAGGGAACGTACTGCCTGATCTTACTCTCCCCATTTCGATTTACCTCCCCATACATTTGATAGATGTTTTTACCATTCTCATGGAAGCTATCAATTCGTAATTCATCCCAAACCCAGAATGAAATAAAGGCAAAGCAGCCAATACCAAAAGCCAACCCAAAGATATTGATTAAAGCAAAGACCTTGTTCTTTACTACAGTGCGAAAGGCAGTTTTTAAATAATTTTTGAACATGTTATTGAATGATAAACCTATAGTGAATATTTATCTCATACAACCCAAATAATGCCATTCTTCAAAATACGTCTTTATTAGCTTTATAATAAGGATAGTCCATATTATTAAATGGGTTGTGTTCCAATATGAAACATTCTTTTGTTTCATATCAGAACAATTGCATAAATTGAGAGCAGTTATGGAACAAGCTCATATTTTAGTGATTGATGATGATACTGATGTACTGCATACTTTGCGGATCATCCTTAAGCCCCATTATACCAACATAATGCTGGAGAGTGACCCTGCACAAATTCGATTCTTACTTAATCAAAAACGATATGATGTAATACTCCTTGACATGAATTTCAATACGGGTGTAACCACCGGACAAGAAGGACTCAGCTGGCTGAAAATAATCAAGGAGACAAATCCAGAACAACAAGTAGTAATGATTACGGCTTATGGAGATATTAAGCTTGCGGTAGAAGCTATGAAATTGGGAGCAGCCGATTTCATTGTTAAACCCTGGGAGAACGAAAAACTTTTAGCTACTGTAAATCTGGCCGTTGAACATGGTAGATCAAAGCAAGAAATAAAGACATTAAAGGCCCAACAAAGTAATATTAATCAGCTCCTTTCAGTTGGTGATACACTCATAATAGGAGAATCTCACTTGATGGATGAAGTAATAAAAACCATAAAAAAAGTTGCTCCTACCGAAGCCGGGGTATTAATATTAGGTGAAAATGGAACTGGCAAAGAGCAGATAGCAAAACTGCTTCATAATAACTCATTGCGAAGTAGAGGCCCATTTATAAAAGTAGACTTAGGGTCGATTACGGAGTCATTATTCGAATCAGAATTATTTGGTCATTTGAAAGGCGCTTTCACAGATGCCAAAGAAGATAAAGCGGGGCGTTTTGTGCTCGCTAATGGAGGCACCTTATTTCTAGACGAAATCGGTAATTTATCACTCGCCATGCAAACCAAGTTGTTATCAGTGCTCCAGAATAAGGAGGTGATTCCTGTTGGAGGATCAAAATCGATACCATTAAACTGTAGGGTAATTGCTGCTACAAATAACGATTTGACCCTAGCGATTGAAGAAAAGCTATTTCGTGAAGATTTACTTTACCGACTCAATACGGTTGAAATAATGTTGCCCCCACTAAGAGATAGATTGGAGGATATTGACAAATTGGCAACACATTTTCTAGTAATGTTCAGCACCAAATATGGCAAAACATTGAAATTTAATGAGGAGGCAATTTCACATTTAAAAAAATACGGCTGGCCAGGTAATGTACGTGAATTGATGCATGCAATTGAACGTGCGGTTATCATGTCAGATCATGAATATTTAACTGCGGATGATTTCCTATTTAACCAGACATCCTTTAACCAGACATCTGTAAACACTATTAATCTGAGTCAAATAGAGAAGACCACAATTGAAAGGGCAATCAAGCAACATGAAGGAAATATAAGTAAAGCAGCAAAAGAGCTGGGACTTGGAAGAACAACGATTTATCGTAAAATGGACAAGTATGGAATTAAATATTAAATATCAACTCTATCTTATGACAGTTACTAATTGGAGCAATCTATGAGTTTAAGGGTAAATGTAATTTTAAGAGTTGTTTTAATACTGATCATTTCCCTAGCACTTGCTTGGGTATTGATCAATAGAGATTGGTTTTTTACTCCATTGGTACTTATTATACTTTTGGGTCTTACTACAATTAACTTAATCTTTTATGTAGAACGTGTCAGTAGAAACCTTGCTCAGTTTCTACTGAATGTGAAACAAGGAGGATATACGCACTCATTTAAAAACAAAGACAGCAAACTTCATAACATATTCAATGATGTCATCCAGGAATTTCAAAGGGTCACACTGGAAAAGGAAGCTCACTATCTTTATCTACAAGCACTAAATGAAAAGTTGGGTGTAGCGCTTATTAGTTTTGATCAAGCGGGCTTGGTTGATTTAATGAATCCGGAAGCCAAAAATCTTTTAAAGCGTCCTGCCATGCGAAACATTAATGATCTTGGTCATGTAGATCCTGAATTGTTGAAAGTGGCCTTAAATCTTTCTTCAGGAGAAAGGGTGGTAACTAAATCCATCATAGATGGTCAGCTTATCCAACTCTCGCTACAAAGCAAAACCTTTATTGTGCTCGATAAATCATGGACATTACTAATGATTCAGAACATCAATGCAGAACTGGAACAAAAGGAAGTGGAGGCTTGGCAAAGATTAGTAAGTGTACTTACGCATGAAATCATGAATTCAGTTACTCCAATTGCTTCGTTAAGTGATGCCTTCAATACATTACTCGAAAGTAAAAAGTCATTAAAAGAGTTTACGGAAGATGAAAGCCATGACTTAGCCGAAAGTCTGAAAACAATTGAAAGAAGAAGTAAGGGGCTGATGAAATTCGTAAATGCCTATAAAGATTTTGCCAAGAATCCAGATCTTAAACCCACTACTTTTGATCTAGCGGAGTTAATAGAAAGGGTATTACGACTTTTCCAACCAGACATCGAGAAGTCAGTCATCAAATTGAACTGGGCTAGGCCAGACAAACCATTGCTGATAAAAGCAGATTATGATTTAATGGAACACGTACTGATCAATTTGATTAAAAATGCCGTTGAAGCTCTACGAGAAATAGAAAATGGTAGGTTAAATGTAGAACTTACAAAGTCACAGCGCTTGTCAATACTAAAAATCACCGATAACGGCAGGGGAATTTCCCCTGAGGAGCTGGACAAAATATTTATTCCATTCTATACCACTAAAAAATCTGGATCAGGTGTGGGTCTGAGCCTTGCTCGTAAAATTGTTAAACTTCACAATGGTAATTTATTTGTAAAATCAATGGTCAATGAATCTACCTGTTTTACTTTAGAAATGGAGTTAGCCAACTAATGTGGATAACCTCGTGATTATCAGAAGAATCTTGTGGAAAAACACCTGCTTTTAACCAAAATTTTTTGTGCAAAAGTTGTGGGAAACATCATCCCTAAATTGTTTGCAGATGCAAAAATAATTGAGACCTTAGATTCACCAAGTGAGAGATACTCTCGGCAGACACAAAAGAGTGTTAGGTCAGTAAAGTTTGTTTTGCGATGTGTTGTACAAGGGGTTTAGACTTCGGTTTAGAATCTGAAATGACTAAAGTCACAGGGTCATCATATCATAGAATAGTCTGAAATTTGTTACTCAATAACGGCTTGCTGAAGTTGATAACAAAGATTGGATTAGTCATAATAGCTCGAAAGGACATAGGCTTAGGTCAACTGTCTGAAACAACTAAGGTTGCAAAAGAATATTTCGACTCGTATCACCTTAAGGGAGTGGTATTATTTGAGAGACTACTCAAACGCCAGAAGCAGATTTCACATTTCGATGTGAGCCGTTGCCAAAGCTAGATAACTGTAACTTGGTCACTGAGATAGCTACGGTTATCAAAAGTGAAATAGGGATTTTTCGTCAAGAAGAATCCCTATTTTGTTTTTATACCGTTATCCTCCCGAATATCGAGCCTATTGCTAAACAAATGCTTAAATTTGTAGTGTACCAAACAAAGGCGAAATCAAAAAATTTGACATCCCCGCATATTATCGGTCATCAATAACTGGCCAAATCAAAGAATCTCGTAGAGTGGCGGACCCACGTAAACAAGATTTCAGCCCTACATTAATTGACTTTGGCCCGATACAGTTTTACATCGCTAGGCACTTTGGGTTTTGTTATGGGGTGGAAAATGCCATAGAAATAAGTTATAGAGCTCTTGAAGAGTATCCTGATAAGCGAGTTTTCCTTCTCAGCCAGATGATCCATAATCAGGAAGTAAATCGTGATTTACAATCTCGAGGCATTCAGTTTATCATGGATACGGATGGCACCCAGTTTATAGATTGGGCCGAATTAAACGCTGACGATATAGTTATTATCCCCGCTTTTGGTACTACCATCGATATAGAGAATAAATTGACTGAAATCGGGATTCAGGTACAACAATACAATACCACATGCCCTTTTGTAGAAAAGGTGTGGAAACGTTCAGAGAAATTAGGCCAGGATAACCATACCATTATTATCCATGGTAAGCATAATCATGAGGAGACCCGAGCCACTTTCTCACATAGTAACCAAACGGCACCTTCAGTAATAGTGAGGAACCTTGAAGAAACGGAGCAACTAACAAAGGTGATGAAGGGTGAAATATCTCATGATGATTTTTATACGCTTTTTGAAGGTAGGCACTCTGTAGGTTTTGATCCGGCAAGACATTTAGCAAAAGTGGGTGTAGTAAATCAGACTACGATGTTGGCAACGGAAACTCAGGAAATTGCGGACTTCGTGAAACAAACGATGATTGAAATATATGGCAATGACGAGCTAAAAAATCATTTTGCAGATACGCGAGATACGTTGTGCTATGCTACCAACGACAATCAGGACTCTACCTATGGCCTATTGGAAATGGATGCCGATATAGCCGTAGTGGTAGGAGGTTACAACAGTTCCAACACGTCACATATTGTTGAATTGTGCGAACGCAAATTCCCTACTTATTTTATCAATTCCGATAAGGAAATTATTTCTAATACAGAGATTCATCATTACGATTACAATAATAAAAAGAAGGTGAATTCAGAGGGCTGGTTGCCCGACAATAAACCTACTAAAGTGATTTTAACTAGCGGGGCAAGTTGTCCTGATACCCTTGTAGATGCCGTGATGTTAAAAATGGTCTCCTATTTCGACAAGACGAAGTCGGTAGAAGAATTGATGGAGGAGTTTAAGTAATACCTGGGCAGAAAAACTTATTCAACGACCCCCACCTATTCGACATTTGTAATGTCGAATGATTATAGTCGGATTACAAATCCTATGAGCATTACTTCGGGATTGCAAATCCCGAAGAGGCCGTTTTTTTCTCGTCTTGATCCATTACCCCTAATACTTTGCCGCTTTACCATTCGGCAGGCTGTTTTTTATAAATTCCCTAATATCATCATTGGCAGTTTTTAGGTCTTCTTTTCGCAAGTACATCATGTGCCCACTTCTATAGCCTTTAAAGCTAAACCGGTCTTTCATTTTACCACTTGGGTCAATTTGCCACATGGTGTATTTAGAGTTGAAATAAGTGGTAGCCCCGTCATAGTATCCCGCTTGAAACATTACTTTCAAATAAGGATTTTCGGCCATAGCTTGTCTGAGGTCATCACGGGTATTGTTATTTCTGTTGTCCCATGGGTGCACCGAACCAAACAGGTTATACTTAATATCGGTTTTGAATTTTAGTTCTTCACGAATATAATAATTGATGGCCGGAGTAAAGGAGTGTAACCAAGAGGTTAATTCCGCACTATAGTCGGGTGAGGTACCAGCTTCCATTTTGTCTAGTCCTAAGTAACGTGAATCCAAACGCCCGATTGTATTGCCCGTTTTGTCGCGTAACAATTCTTTCCAGAAAAACCTTGTTGGTACATCTAGGTTGTTTTGTAAAATAGACTTTTCGGATAGTCCAGAATAGTAGGACATCTTAGTGGCTATTTTGGCTTTCTCATCGGCTGATAACGAACCGCCCCTGGCTAATGCAGGCATGAGTGTATTAAGCGTAAATTCCTCTGACTCTGGAAGTATATCTAGCAGGTCTTTTTGTTGTAAAGCAGGGGGTAGCATTTTGTGATACCAAGCGGCAGCAGTAAAGTAGGGGAAATTGAGTGATGAAGATATTGGCACATCCGAATTAAAAACATTGTAGTCGGCAGGAGAAACCATGATCACACCATTGAGGTACATCCATTGACTTTCTTGTAGTTCTAATGCCAATCCTGATACTCTTGTACCCCCATAACTTTCACCAATGAGGTATTTTGGTGATGTCCATCTTTCATTTCTGGTAACAAATGTATTTAGCCATTCAGCCAAATATTTAATATCAGCATTAATACCAAAAAATTTATCCTTATCAATTCCTTCACCACTGGCGGGGATAGTTCTTGAATATCCGGTGTTAACTGGGTTTACATAGACGATATCAGCAATGTCTAATATCGAGTTAGGATTATCATGGACACCATAGGGCTGCACGGGATATCCTTCTTCATCTATATTTAATACTCTGGGTCCTGTATAGGCCACGTGCATCCAGACAGAAGCCGAACCTGGGCCTCCATTAAAAGAAATAAGTAAAGGTCGGTTTGCTGTGTTTTCTGTAGTTGTCCTTTTATAATAGGTATAATAAAGGGTAGCAATGGGTTTTCCTGCCTGATCCCAAACAGGTTGTGTACCAGTAGTGGCCGTGTATGATATCTTCACTCCATTTATTGTGGCCGTGTGACTGGTGACTAACGTGGTATCAACAGGGATAGTCCTACTTTGAGCAGGTGCGGTTAACGAAAATAACCCCATTGCTAAACACATAAAAATTACCTTTTTCATAATAATAGATTTTAAGATTAATCAGAATACTAAATGTAACTCATTGGCTAATTATTGCACATGAAAAAGTTACAAGCGGTAGATTAATTATGAAGGCAAATAATCTTGAAAATCAAACCTTGATACCGATTAGCAGCATATCATCGGTCTGTTCGTTGTTGCCCTGCCATTCCAGCATAGTTTTTTCAATGGCCATTTTTTGCTGTTCAAGAGGCATTTCTATGGTGTCCTTTAGCAATTCTTTTAACCTACTGTACATGAATTTCTTATTCTTATCACCACCAAATTGATCCACAATGCCATCGGTAAAGAGGTATATTAAATCATTCTCTTGAAGCTGTAATACATGTTCACTGTAGACTCTGTTATTTTCATACAAATTGCCTCCAACAGGGAAATGATCACCTTTAATAATCTCCAACTTTTCTTGATGAAAGTAGTACATGGGTCGTTTGGCTCCTGCAAAAGAAAGCTTCTTAGATTTTCTTTCAAATTGGCAGATACCTATATCCATACCATCATCTACTTGCACATATATGTCTTTTGCTTTTAAGCTCTTTAGAACGCGACTGTTTAATTCGGCCAATACTTCTGATGGACTTAATACGTTTGATTCATGGACTATTTGATTAAGCATGGAGTTGCCCATGACATTTAAAAAGGCTGCTGGTACTCCATGACCGGTACAATCCACAGCAGCTATCAACACCTTGTCATCGCGTTCTGCAAACCAATAAAAATCACCACTTACTACATCACGGGCCTTACTCATGACAAAGGACTCACTAAATACCCCTTTCAATTTTTGATCATCAGGGAGTATGGCTTGCTGAATATTTTTCGCACAAAGAATACTATCCATGATGTTTTTATTTTTTTCTACAATTTCTTCATTCTGTGCACGTAGTAGGCCATATGTTTTGGTTTTATAGGCATTCTTCCTGTACTGCAAATAAATAATAAACATAATCATGACAATTACTCCTCCCATAAAGTAAATCAGCATTTGATTTTGCGCCAGGTTCAAATCCTTAATTTGTGCTTCTTTATTTAGCAACGTGATTTTATTTTCACGCGACTGGATTTGGTAATTACTTTCAATCTGCTTTAATTTTTGAGATTGTTCTTCATTAAAAAGCTCTTCATGTAGGGCCACATACTTTTCATAATATTCTAATGATTTATCGAGTTGTCCCATAGCCTTATATACTTTTGAAAGGCCATTGTAATTATCTGCGATCACACTTTTGGCATCAACTGATTCAGCGAAACTGATACTATTGTTATGCTTTTCAATTGCTCTTAAATACTTGCCTTGTGCTCTGTTCAACCTTGCGAATTGTTCTAATAACTCAGCTTTGTGATACGGATCATCAATCTGATTAAATAAGGACATGGCCTTTTCAAAATAATGAGCAGCCGAATCATAGTTTTCTCTACTCATGTAATTTTCCCCGATGTTGCTCATATCAACAAAAAGACCATTATAGTCGTTATGTTTTACGTCTAATTTTAATGATATACGGTAGTATTCTAGGGCTTTATCATTTTGACCTAATTGGTCATAGGCTAGGCCAAGATTGCTATAAGTAGAAGAAAGACCGAGTGAATCATTAAATGAAATTTTTATTTTTAAGGACTTTTCATAATATTTTATTGTCTCTTCTATTCGACCTAATTCCGTAAGTATTAGCCCAACATTATTGTATACCCGCCCAAGTTTGACACTATCTTGATTATTCTCATAAATAGACAATACTTGATAGAAGTAGTGGAGCGTCTGCTCATAATTTCCAATGCCATAATATAATATGCCTATATAATTCAATGCATCAGCTAACTGACCAAAGGATTGAGTTTCACGAGCTATGGAAGCGGATTTTTCACAATATTCGATGGCCAGAGTCACATCCGTTTTTCTCGTTTCTCTAGCTAATTCATAAAAAGCTTCAATTTTTAATGAATCGTCATCCGTAGTTTCAATGACATGTTTGATACTGTCCACGTCAGCCTTTGAATACCCGCAGCAGTAAGAGATGATGAGTAAACCGATAGACAGTAAGGATTTTTTCATTAAACCGACTTCAAATTTTATAATAGTGTTTTTGTAACTTGACACTAATTACTGTTATTTGCAATCTAATTTATAACAAAATCTTCAATCAACGAAGATATAAATAGCAAGTCCATGAGCATTACATCGGTATTTATTTTGAAGTAGCCCCTTTAGAAGGTTAGCTACTCACTCTTCATTAAGCCTAATCTTTTATTTACATTAATACCGATAATCATGCGTTTAAGCAGTTTAGCTAAAAATTTTATGCTTGCCCTAAAGGGCGAACAAAAAGACTTTGTTACTGGAAGTATTAACAAAGCGATATTTATGTTATCCATTCCGATGATATTGGAAATGGTCATGGAGTCACTATTTGCTGTAGTGGATATTTATTTTGTAGGCAAAGTGAGCGTCAATGCCGTGGCAACGGTTGCTCTTACTGAGTCCGTTATTATGATTGTATATGCCATAGCCATTGGACTTAGTATGGCTGCTACGGCTGTAGTCTCCCGAAGAATCGGAGAAAAGAACCCTGAAAAAGCCGCAGAAGCGGGCATGCAAGCAATAATTATCACCACAGTCATTTCTATTGTTTTTAGTGCAATCGGCATTTTTTATGCTAAGGACATCTTGCGGCTTATGGGCGGTGAGGCCTCTTTAATAGAAGAAGGGTATGGTTACACTAAAATTATGCTCGGTGGCAACCTCACAGTAATGTTGCTTTTCCTTATCAATGCCATCTTCCGTGGTGCTGGAGATGCTTCCATAGCCATGCGTGTATTATGGATTGCCAATGGCATCAATATTTTACTTGACCCTATTTTTATATTTGGACTGGGTCCTATTCCGGCTTTTGGCGTTGAAGGCGCAGCTATTGCCACAAATATTGGTAGAGGCATTGGTGTAGTAATTCAACTCATAGCGCTGGCCGGGACGGCCTCCGTTATTCGGATGCGTTTGCATCAACTGAAAGTCAAGTGGAAGACCATTAAAAACATCGTCAACATTGCGTTAGGGGGAATTGGCCAATATATGATTGGTACATTGAGTTGGTTGTTCTTAGTGAGAATTAGTGCCGAGTTTGGTAGTGAGGTGCTCGCAGGGTATGCTATTGCATTTAGGATCATTATGTTTACTATTTTACCGTCCTGGGGGCTGAGTAATGCGGCAGCGACATTGGTAGGACAAAATTTGGGAGCAGGCCAACCTGATCGTGCTGAAAAGTCGGTATGGAAGGCAGCTTTTTATAATATGATTTTTTTGGGTGTTGTTTCGTTGGTGTTTGGCATTTGGGCAGAGGAATTTGTCAGGCTGTTTTCGAGTGAGGCCGAAGTAGTAAAATATGGAGCCATGGCACTCAGGGTAATCTGTTGCGGATATGTGTTTTTCGCCTATGGCATGGTAATAGGGCAATCTTTTAATGGCGCTGGGGATACACGAACACCAACCATTATTAATTTCTTTTGTTTTTGGACATTTGAAGTACCATTGGCCTGGGTGTTATCTAGAAGTCTTGGTTTTGGTCCCTTGGGCATATTTTTGGCAATTGCCATAGCATCAGCACTTTTTGCGGTGGTAAGCGTATTGGTATTCAGAAAAGGCAATTGGAAAACAGTAAAGGTGTAATGATCTAAAAGATTACAATTAGATTTTATTATATTGTTAATCAACAAAACACAATCTTACTATGGAAAATGTAAACTGGCTAGCGATAATAGTAGCCACACTATCGACTTTTGTACTTGGCGCTATTTGGTATGGCCCACTATTTGGAAAACCATGGATGAAAGAACATGGCTTTACTGAGGAGGACTTAAAAAATGCCAACATGGCCAAAATTTATGGAACCGCCTTTGTTTTGGAGTTTATTATGGCTGTTAACCTTGCTTTTTTTCTGAATGGCCTTAAAGTACAGGACGGAATTATTTACGGATTTGCAACTGGCTTTGGATGGGTAGCCATGGCGATTGGGGTAAATTATCTGTTTTCCAGAAACTCGTTTAAGCTTTGGTTTATTGATGCTTTCTATTTTGTGGTAAGTTTCACCATAATGGGTGCTATTCTCACCGCTTGGACCTGAATTAATCTTAGGCTGAGCGTTAAATACAAGTTCAGCCTTTTTTATCCCCTTTCGATAAGGAAGATGATATACCAGACATAGGCAACCAAGAAAAAGAAGCCTTCCCATCGACTAATAATTGGACGTTTTCCAATAACTACAGCCAAAATAAGGGCAGTGCTTGAGGCTATGATCATAAATATATCGGAGTTAGATATGGCATCATAGGGAATTTCTTTAATAGTAGCACTTAACCCCAAAATCCAGAGTAGGTTAAAGATATTAGAGCCTACCACGTTACCTACAGCAATGTCAGTATCTTTTTTGAATGCGGCCACAGCTGAAGTTACAAGTTCTGGCAGCGAGGTGCCTATTGCAATAATTGTTAAGCCAATAAATGTCTCGCTCATGCCGAATGTACGAGCGATTGAAATGGCACCATCTACAACCCATCTACCACCAAAATATAGGCCGACACAGCCAATTAAAATGAGACCTATGGATTTTGCATAAGGCATTTCCTTATAATCACTTTGACTAAATTCTGATTTTTTCTGTTTTGATACAATGTATACATAACCCATGAACAGAAAGAAAAAGAAAAGCAATATCACACCATCTGACCTACTTATGGCAAGATCTGTTGATTTGTGAAATAAGGAAGCGTTGGCGAGAAATCCGACCAACAAAGTGGCGGTCAATGAAAAAGGAACCTCAATAAAATAAGTATTCTTAGTAATTGGTAGTGGATTGATAAGGGCAGAAATTCCAAGAATCAAAAGGATATTTGCAATATTACTACCCAATACATTCCCGACACCGATGTCAGGTTTATTCTCATAACTGGCTATTAGATTGACCAACAATTCAGGCAAGGAGGTGCCAAATGAAACAATGGTCAAGCCAATAATGATACTTGAGATGTTTAATTTCTTTCCTATAGATGTTGCTCCATCAACAAGTAGGTCTGCCCCCTTGATAAGAAAAACAAAACCTATTACGAATAGAATGTATATCAACATGCATTATAATATTGTGATTTTCTAAAATAGTACATTTTTAAAGTATTATTGATGTTTTTTGATTCTTTTTTAATAGTTAAGTTGATGTATTGGAGTAATATGTATTTTTAAGCCTGCTAGTACTACGTCCTCTTTGTTTAATTATTAAATCAATCAAAACTAATCTAGATGGAAATAATAAACCCATATACCATAGTAATAGCCGCTTCATTTGTGGTCATAATCTCCTATTTATTTAACATTATTTCATCCAAAACGAATGTACCAAGTGTATTGCTACTAGTGGCACTTGGCATGATTATAAAGTCAGCAGCTAGTTATTTTGATATTCCTACAGGAAAATTTCTTTTCAACGCATTGGAAATTTTGGGTATTGTGGGGTTAATTATGATTGTTTTAGAGGCGGCACTAGATCTTGAGCTCAACAGGAGCAAATGGCCACTAATCTGGAAATCGTTGGTAGTAGCTTTTGCCTCTTTAATAGGATGTTCGTTCATTATTGGCTTCATAATCAATACCTTTCTCGTAGATGATTTTACCACTTCCTTGATTTATGCCATTCCTTTATCGGTGATAAGTAGTGCAATCGTTATCCCATCCATCGGGGAAATAATGGACGAAAAGAAGGAGTTTTTAATTTATGAAAGCACCTTTTCCGATATTCTGGGGATCATGTATTTCTATTTTCTTATCGGTAACCTTGACAATAATAATGTGGGCTCTGTGATTTGGGGTGTTGTATCTAACATATTGATTACCATAGTTTTATCCATATTAATCAGTTATGCTTTGGTATTAATATTTCAAAGATTACGTACCCAGGTCAAACTATTTTTACTTATAGCTGTTTTATTATTGCTATATGCCATCGGCAAACTCTTCCACCTTTCTTCGTTGCTTATCATTCTGATATTTGGATTGGTACTCAATAACTACAAGTTATTTTTCAAAGGAAAGTTGATGAAGCTTATCAACCTCTCGGCAATTCACAGTATTTTGAGCAATTTTCATTTAATTACTATGGAGTCGGCATTTGTTGTCAGGACATTCTTCTTTGTGATTTTTGGTATTACTATAAATATTTCCTCACTGGTTGATTTTAGGGTATTCATAATTAGTTTGTTGATCACTGTTGCACTTTTCGGTGTTCGAGCATTATTTTTAAAATTGATTGTTCGAAGGGATTTAAACCCACAATTGTTTATTGCTCCCAGAGGGTTGATCACTATACTTTTATTCTTCTCAATCCCAGTGCACTTACAATTAGACACTTTTAGTTCGGCCGTGTTACTTTATACTATACTTTTGACAAGCTCAGCGATGGCAATAGCACTTATTGCTAATGGGAAGCACATCGAACCGGTAGATGCCATGCAAATGGATTATTGGAGGGAAATGGATAAGCATATAGAAGAAATACCGGTTCAGGACAAGCATAAAACGGTAGAAGAAAAAGAACAGCATGAGACTAAGGAAGAGGACAAAAACAATGAGGGAGAGCCATAGCCCTCCCTCATTTCTGTTGTTCTTGGGGTATTAAGAGTTTTTCCTTGCTTTGGCAATTTTGGCTTCTAATCGTGAAGTGTCCGCTTGCCTATCATGATCTTTGATTTTCAACATACTTTGAACGTAGTTGTTGATAGCCTGATCGTAAAGCTTATTTTTAGCAAAATAGTCACCGGCTACTTCAAGCGCCATGCTACTTTCCTTAATCGTTAAAGATTTGTCTAACCATTCTTTTGCTTCAGTAAGGTTAACGTCTTTTTTGATACATAAATCAGCTGCTTTCGCCAATGTCTGCCAGTCATGAGGGGCAGCTTCACTTACCATTGCCCTTGCTTTTTCCACTACTTTGTCAGTGTTGGTAGCAAAGGCACTAATGGATAACATAAGTACCAGTGCCATAGTAGAGAAAATTGTTGTTTTTAACGTTTTCATAGTGTTTTGAGTTTAATTATTTTAATTGACCACAAAACACTTGGCTATTATTATGCCGATTTTATAAAAGGCTGATAATAAGATACTTATACGAATAATGGGTCTTTAATAATGATCGACTTGAGACAGCGATCGTACGAAAGTGACCAGATAACCAATTCACTACTTTTTTCGTACTACTTTTTCTCCAATTTACTGAAAATGTCATCGATGATATTGCCAGCATGGACTCTCGAATTTTCAATAAACCACTTATTGGTTTTCAATCCACCACAAACAACCCCAGCCAGATAAACTCCTTCGATGTTGGATTCATTTGATTTTTCGTCATAAATCGGTGTGATATACTCATCCTCTTGAAACTTAATTCCTAACGACTCCATCAATGAAAAATTAGGTTTATAGCCAGTCATGGCCAATACGAAATCATTTTCGAGGATAACCTTTCCTTTGGGTGTATTTATGGTCACTTGATACTCTTCTATTTTTGTAACCTCACTATTAAAATAAGCTTTTATTTCACCACTTTTAATCCGATTCTCGATGTCGGGTTTGACCCAATACTTTACCGATTCCTTGATACTTGGCTCCCGCACTACCATAGTCACATCAGCCCCCTTTCTAAATGTTTCCAGTGCAGCATCAACGGCCGAATTGGCTGCGCCTATAATCACCAATTTTTGTCTGAAGTAAGGATGTGGCTCGTCATAATAATGCTTCACCTTTGGCAAATCTTCCCCTTCCACATTCATTAAGTAAGGTAAGTCATAAAAACCTGTAGATAGCACTAAAGATTTTCCATGATACCTACTCTTATTTGTTTGCACAACCACTCCTGAACCTTCCTTCGAAATAGTTTCCACTTTTTCATAAAGACGAACAGCTATTTCTTGACTTGAAGCAACTCGTCTATAATATTCTAAAGCTTCAAACCTATTTGGTTTATTACCGTGCGAGATAAATGGAACACCTCCGATCTCAAGCTTGTCTGAAGTTGAGAAAAAAGTCATGTTGAGAGGATAATTGTATATAGAATTGACGAGGCATCCTTTCTCAATTATCAGGTAGTTTAGTCCGCGCTTTTTTGCTTCTATACCACAGGCTAAACCAATGGGACCCGCACCGATAATTATAACATCGTAGTTCATATAGTAAGTAGATATATGTTACTACAAGTTTAACTTAAAATGGTTCATTTGATAGAGGATATCTGCAACTACTATAGAATTTTCAAGGCAAAATTTTATTAAAGTGCTATATTTAGAATGTGACTCAGATCAGAAAAGCAAAATTTAAAGACCTTGAGACCATTGCTAATTTTCAACAGCTGATGGCCAAGGAAACAGAAAACATCGTTTTACAGCGAGATATCTTATTAGAAGGTATTGAAGCAGTGTTTGAAGATCCCGCTAAAGGAACCTATTATGTAGCAACAACAGATGGGGAGAATGTTATTGCCTGCCTGCTTATCACCCCGGAGTGGAGTGAGTGGCGAAATGGAACAGTAATGTGGATTCAATCGGTTTATGTTGATATTTCACATCGAGCAGAAGGAGTTTTCCGTGAGATGTATTCACATATTAGATCCATTGTTGAGGCAGATCCGAAATTAAGTGGAATCAGACTTTATGTAGAAAAGGAGAACGTGAAGGCACAGCGGGTATATGAGAAATTAGGCATGAACGGGGAGCATTATAAGCTATACGAATGGTTAAAATAAAATACTTTTTACTCATTGGCTTTTTGGCCGTGAGCATTGCCTCCTTTAGTCAGGGTTTCGAAAAAGACAGCTTTGAAACAACTGCAGGTAATCTTAACATCACCTTTATTGGGCACGGTTCATTGATGTTCGAAATCGGAAATAAGGTAATCCATATTGACCCTTCTTCAAGAGAGGGCGACTATGCCAAGTTACCAAAGGCAGATTTGATATTGATTACTCATCACCATGGTGATCATTGTGACCTCGAAGCCATTAATCTATTAAAAATACCAAGCACGAAAGTGATAACTACTCAATTGGCCATTGACAAGCTTGGGTTTGGACAGCTTTTAGAAATCGGGAAATCTACCACTTTCGAAACCGTTTCAATTGAGGCCCTACCGGCCTATAATTTAGTTCACAAACGAGAAAATGGAGAATTCTTCCATCCAAAAGGAACATGCAATAGCTATTTGCTAACCATTGGCGAAAAGCGAATTTTCATAGGTGGAGATACGGAAAATACACCTGAGATGAAGGCATTAAAAAACATTGATATTGCCTTTTTACCAATGAATTTGCCCTATACTATGACACCTGATATGGTAGCGGATGCGGCCAAAGCTTTCAGGCCAAAAATTTTATACCCCTACCATTATGGAAAAACAGATACTGGTATAATTGTTGAATTGATGAAAAACGAGTCGGGTATAGAAACAAGAATCAGAAAGATGGAATAACTCCCGGGATCATTTTTATAACTATAAAAAAAACTAATGAAATACCTATTTACAACATGTCTGTTGGCTTTAAGTTTTGGTGCAATTGCTCAATTGGAGGGCACCCGGTTTCCTGACATGGAAACTGAAACCGTAGAGGATGAAATTGTAAATATTCCTAATGATGTTTCTGATAAATATACCCTGCTTGGTCTGGCCTATTCAAAGAAAGCTGGAGATGATCTAAATACCTGGTTTAGTCCTGTTTATAACAAGTTTATAAAGGAAACTACAGGAGTGTTTGCTAGTTTTTCTTATGACATCAATGTATTTTTTATACCCATGTTTACAGGTATTAAAGCAGTAGCTACAAGTGCTGCGAAAAAGAAAACGGCCAATGAGCTTGACCCACTATTAATTCCAAATATCCTGTTCTATAAAGGCGATTTGAAGACTTATAAAGACGCTTTGGAATTTGACAAAAAAGATGTCCCCTATATGTTCCTTTTAGATAAAGAAGGAAACATTGTTTATGCTACTTCTGGGGAATATACAGATGAAAAGATAGAAGCAATTGAAGAGATTCTTGATAGTTTGTAATATTTAACCCCCTCAAGCACAATAACGCAACAATCCGACCAACTGTCGATCAAGAAGTCGTTTCATCCAAAACACTACTGACCTTTAGTTGATCACAGTTATATATTGTAACTAATTAACTGTCGATGAAGGATAAATATATACTAGGTGTTGTTGGATGGCTTTTTCTTTTATTATTCAATCAATCTGTTTACAGTCAAAAGAAAGACTGTGGGCAGAGTTGCTTTCACTCTGAAATAATTGATACACTTCCGGAGGGTAATTGTACTACATATAAAATCCAAATAACTGCGGGTAGCGATTGCGTACATGGTCTCTCGCATTATTCTGTAGGGATACCCCCATGCTACGAACTATCAGAAGTTTCAAATTCAGAAAATTGGAAAATAGAATATGGGACTGATCCAACAACCGGAGTAAGTGGTTTCAAAATCGATGACATTAATAATTTTGGTGATGACAATCAGTCCAAAGAATTTTTTGTATCCTTTACTGTATGCGATACTGGTTGTGACGAATTGGGTTGTTGGGCACCAGAAGTGGCTTATAAAGCGGGTATTTGTGTTTATTATGACCAAGTAGAGTTAGTTTGCGCTAACCTAGAAGCGCATTTAGTAAAATCAGATGCCAAGTGTGCTAATGAACCCTCAGGCAGTTTAGAAGTGGTAGTTGATGACGGTGTTGCCCCCTATACTTATCAATGGACTAATGGGTCAACAGAAGCCGTTAATTCAAATATTATAGCAGGAACCTATTCTGTAACTATTACCGATGCCAACGGATCTGTGCTCGAATTGATGGAAGAAATAATGGCACCTTCAGCGATTGAAATTTCAACAGAAACGATTAATGCAACCTGTAGTGGCCAAAGTGATGGGGCAATCACAACTGTAATATCTGGAGGTACGGCTCCTTATAGCATTTTGTGGTCTAATGGAGCCACTTCCCAGGATGTTGAAGCGATAGCAGGGGGATACTATTCGCTACAAGTAACAGATACCAATGGTTGTGTAGCGACAGCTTCTGCCATTGTTAATAACACTGTATTTATTTCCATAACTGGCACTGTAACTAATGCGGGTTGTAATTTGGATAATGGTGCAATTGATATAAATGTATCAGGTGGCATGGCTCCCTATACGTTCTCATGGAGTAATGAATCAACAGAAGAGGATATTTCAGAGTTGTTACCTGGCTCTTATCGAGTAATTGTTACAGATGCTAATGGTTGCTTCTCCACACGTACCTTTGGTGTAAGTAGGGATAATCCATTGCGATTGAGTTCAATAACTACACCCACTGCTTGCATAGAAAACTATAGTGGTACAATTGATTTAACTGTAAATGGAGGAGCACTTCCTTACCTATACGAATGGTCTAACGGAGCTACTACAGAAGACATAGATAGTTTGGCAGCAGGTACTTATATAGTTAAAGTTACAGACGCTAATGGCTGCTATAGTAGCCTAAACGTGAATATCTCTTCAGCTACTTTTCAAGCCAGTGGTAGTGTAAATCAAATTTCATGTAATGGGGAAGCAGATGGATCAATTAGTTTGACTGTAAATGGAGGAACCCCACCTTACAGCTATGTTTGGTCAAATGGAACAGAGGACAGCGAGGTGATGGACCTAACAACCGGAAGTTACTCTGTAGAAATTTCAGATGCCACAGGATGTACAAAAACACTGTCCTATTTTATTATTGAACCTACTCCTATCCAATTGTCCTTTGTGATTAGCAATCCTTCTTGTGAAGAGACTGGATATCAAATTGATTTGACAACCACTGGCGGAAGCAACCCATTCACGTTTGTATGGTCAAATGGCCAGACTACTGAAGATATAATTGGATTATTGGAAGGTACTTACGAGGTTTTAGTAACGGATAGTAAGGGCTGTACTGCTGTGGGTGAAGTGATAGTAATAAAAGCAAACACAGACTGTCCAGATGATGATGGAGGGGGTGACAATGGTGATGGTGATGGTGATGGTGATGATGGAGATGGAGATGGAGGAGGCGATGATGGCGGTGATCATGGAGGAGGAAATGGCAACGGGCATGACTGGGATTTAAATTGCGACAACCCATTTGACACAACACTTGAACTGGTCTCTGTTGAAGGTAACTGCTATACCTATAGTGCAACTGTAACCTATGACGGAGCACATGTTCATGGACTTTCACATATGTCGATTGACGTAGATTGTGGAAATCTTGAAGAAGTAACAAATTCTGAACACTGGAGCATAGAATATGGGACAGACCCCACTACTGGCTTGTCGGGATTTAAAATTGATGATGTTAATAATTTTGGTGAAGGTGATATCGCTGATTATTTTGACTTTAGCTTCACTATTTGCTCAGAAGATCAGGAATGCTTGGAGACATTGGTCGATGCCAATTTTGAAGTGGCCTATAAGTATGGTCAATGCATTACATATCAAAATGTGGATGGCATTTCCAACCTTTCAGAACAAATGACGGTGGCGACTTATCCCAATCCTTCTAAAGGGGAATCGAAAATCAGGGTTTATACCCCGATAGCAACTAATGTAACGGTAGACATTTACAATAGAAACGGGCTTTTAGTAAAGCGGATCTATAATAAAGTTGTCCAAGGACATCAAGATGTAGAGATATTATTTGATGGGTATGACTTACCAAGTGATATCTATACTTACAAAATAACAACGGATTATGGTGTTAAATATGGGAAGTTGATACTAGCTAAACAGTTGTAAAGAACAATTATCCGTGCATCGTTATTGGTGGTTGGGTCCCACTCCGTCTATTATTATTTTGAAACCGTTCGTTCACTTAGGAGGGCGAGGCTGAAAAATGGTGTGACGTTGCAGCGGGGCTGGTCTTTTGCCTCAAAAAATGAATGGATGAAAAGTAGTCACCAACAGCTTACGGCTATTAGCTTGAACAAGAATTGTGGTATAATGGATTTGACTAAATCAATTGCTTATTTCTGACACTTTTTGCATTCGCCCCAAAAGTGTCCAAAAACGCTTGCCAGAATAATCCTTCCCCCCACATAGCCTGCGCACGCCCGGTATTCTGGCGGGCTGCCCGCTTTGCTTCTACGAAGCAGTTGAGGACTCCAAGCTCAGCCATGCGATGGCTTTCAATAATTTGCTTCGTTTTTTTGCCTCAAAAAATGAATGGATGAAAAGTAGTCACCACGTATTTACTTAAGATCAAACAAGCTTCTCAGCAAACAACTTTTTCACCTTATCCACCTTGGGTTTTACTACAAATGTGCAGTAGGGCTGGTTGGTATTCTCGTTGTAATAATTTTGATGTGCCTCTTCCGCAACATAAAATACTGTAGCAGGGCTTATTTCTGTAACTACTGGATTACCAAAGACGTTTTCATCATTAAGTTTCTTTTTGTAGGCTATGGCAAGGTTCTTTTGCTCTTCATCCATGTAGAATATTACCGATCTGTATTGGGTACCTTTATCCGCTCCTTGCCTATTTAAAGTAGTGGGATCATGTGTTTTCCAAAAAATCTCCAGCATTTCCTTAAAAGAAATCACATCCTGATCAAAAGTAATTTTTACTACCTCGGCATGGCCGGTTAATCCAGTACATACTTCTCTATAAGCCGGATTTTTAATACTCCCACCCATGTAACCAGATTCGATATTTTTCACCCCCTTTATTTGTTGAAATACCGCCTCAATACACCAAAAACATCCTGCTCCAAATACTGCCTCATTCATAATTCAAAATTATTTGTATCCGACTAAATTATATACACTTTAATATTATGTCATATAAAGCGGTCGAGAAATGATTCTTTTAGTTTAAAACCCATTCTAATAACATCCTTTTATTCACTTAAGGAACATTTTCAACTACACCCTTTAGGGTTGGGGTAATTTGAGCATTGAATAAAAATATTCTCTCGACTGAACACATATAAATGTTAACTCCTTGACCTGTTGAAAGTTTTGATTTTGACACAAATAATACGTCTTGAGTCTATTGTCTGACATTTTTTAAATCATTCTCCAAAAGAGATGCCAATGGCTTTTGCTGCATGGATATGATAATCATCATCTTTGATAAAATTATATTCGCCAACTGCTGATTTCAAACTGACGGTGGTAATCTTGTTGTTTTTGTAGGAGGTCATATGTCCATATTCTTTATCAAGCACCATTTCAAAGGCCTTAACACCAAAGAGTGTGGCCAGTATCCTATCAAAAGCGATGGGTGTGCCACCACGTTGTGTATGACCTAAAACGGTCTCGCGGATATCCGCCTCACATCCTGCAGCTTTTAGTTGGGCCGACAAGGCAAATGCAACACCACGAAGGCGTTGGTGTTCATAACCTATTTCATCACTTTGCTCTCCAGTTGCAGTACCATCTTTAGGTCTTGCCCCTTCTGCTACCACAATATTGACGAAACCTTTGCCTCCTTTATACCTTTTGTTGATGTGGGCTACAATTTTATTGATGTCATAAGGTTTTTCTGGAATTAAACACACCTCAGCTCCTCCCGCAATGGCGGTATGTAAAGCTATCCATCCAGCATCACGCCCCATTACCTCCATGATCATCACTCGATGATGACTTTCCGCTGTAGTCACCAACTTGTCAAAACTGTCGGTAGCAATTTGTACCGCTGTTCGAAAACCAAAAGTAAAATCCGTGGCTGAAACGTCATTGTCAATGGTCTTGGGTACGCCAATAATGTTTAGTCCTTTTTCGAATAACTTTTGTGAGATGCGTTGTGACCCATCGCCACCGATGTTGATTACTGCTTCTATACCAAGATTATTAATTCTGTTTATAAGCTCATCAGATTGGTCAGAAATGCGCCAAGAGCCATCTTTGTTCTGGGTTGGAAATTCAAATGGATTGCCTTTATTGGTGGTTTTTAAAATTGTACCCCCTTTAACATGGATTCCAGCAGTCGTTTTATTGTTCAATTTCATTAACTGCATCGGCTCTTGCAACACGCCATTAAACGATTCGATACTTCCGATTATAGACCAGTCCTTTTCTTTTTTCGCTCGTTTAACGATCCCTCTGATCACAGCATTGAGTCCCGGGCAGTCGCCACCACCGGTTAGTACCAAGACTTTCTTTTTTGCTATCATCATCTAAATTATTGTATGACTTTAATTTAACGATAATTTGCTAAGTTTATCATCATGAAATTAAAGATATTCAAGAATTTCAAAGGTATTATATTAAGTGCACTACTGGCCATACCCATATTGGGCTATGCTCAAGATATAAAACCAATACCAGAGCTGTGGGCTCGGGTGACTGATGAAACAAACACCCTTAATGCAAATGAAAAGCAGGCGCTTGAAAATTATCTGCAGTCTTTAGAACAGGAAAAGGGGAGTCAGTTGGCCGTGTTAATTGTCGCTACTACCGAACCTGAACCAATTGAAGACTACGCTATAAGGGTAGCAGAAAAATGGAAACTGGGTCGGGAAGGAGTGGATGACGGAGTGATATTACTTATTGCCAAAGACGATCGTAAGCTACGGATAGAAGTTGGTTATGGCTTGGAAGGGGCGATCACTGATGCCCAGTCGCGAAGAATAATTGAAGATTACATTACTCCCAATTTTAAACAAGGCAATTTCGTTGGCGGTATAAATGAAGGAGTTTCCGCTATCTCAAAACTAATTGTAGGCGAGGAATTACCCGAACCCACTCATGGGAGTGGGTCAGGTGAAGGAAAAGAAATTAGCGGATGGGCTATATTTATATTTATGGGAGCGTTGATTGTGGCAGGCGTTTCAAAAAATAAACTAGGTCCATGGAAAAGTAAAGGACTTGGGGCAGCGATCGCTTTTATTGGAGGCGTTCTAATATTTGGTTTGGGCTTGGCTTTTTTGATGACCATATTTTTTCTCATATTCTCCTCGATTAGTGGAGGATCGGGCCGCGGGGGCTATTATGGAGGAGGATTTGGAGGCGGAGGTAGTTTTGGAGGAGGCGGAGGATTCAGTGGCGGAGGCGGAAGCTTTGGTGGCGGAGGAGCTTCAGGCAGCTGGTAGTTAAAGTTAAAAATCATGGCGAAAAAAATTGAATTTACAGAAGCACAAAAAGAGGCGATTAAAGCTGCAGTGCAAAAAGCTGAAACAAGAACATCGGGTGAAATTGTACCTTACTTTGTAGCAGCTAGTGATGATTATGAAGAGACCAACCTTAGGGCTGCTTTGCTTTTTATTCTGGTCGCTTTGGGTGTATTGGGAGGGCTTTCATTTTCATGGAATTTACCTTTTGCTATTACTCCATTGGAAGTAGTGTTGTTCACTTTGGCAATGGGCGCGGTAGGCTATGGTTTGTCTCGTTTTGTTGCACCTTTTCGGAAAATGCTAATACCAAATGAGCTTATGCATGCCAAAGTACAACAAAGGGCGTCTTCAGCCTTCCTTTCAGAGGAGGTTTTTCTGACTGAAAAGAGAACAGGGATAGTGATACTGGTAAGTAATTTTGAGCACATGGTAGAAGTCTTGGGTGACTCAGGTATCAATGAAAAAGTGAATAAAGCAGATTGGCAGCAAGTGGTTGAGTTGATTATAGCAGGAATTAAAAGCGGTGATCCAGCAAAGGGAATTATTGATGGAGTCGAGAGATGTGGCGAGTTGCTAGTGGAGGCCGGGGTAGATAAGCCAGTCGACAACCCTAATGAACTATCAGATGATATAAGACTGGGCCAATGAAATTATTGATATACGGAGCCAACGGCTATACTGGGAGATTAATAGTAGATGAGGCCATCAAACAGGGAATTAAACCTACAATAGCAGGACGAAATAAAGATGAAATTAAGCAGTTGGCGGAAGAAAAAAGTTTGGAATATGCCGTTTTTTCTTTAAATGATAAATCTTTATTAATTAAGGTACTTCAAAATCATAAGATAGTAATTCATTGTGCGGGACCATTTGTTCATACTGCAAGCGCCATGGCCAAAGCGTGCATCGAGACAAAAACCCATTATTTAGATATTACGGGAGAGTTACAGGTATTTGAGCAACTCAACGCCATGAATGATCAAGCTAAGGATGCAGGTATCATGCTCATGCCCGGTGCCGGGTTTGATGTGGTTCCTTCAGATTGCCTAGCGGTTCATTTAAAATCAAAAATGCCTGATGCTACCGATTTAATCTTAGCCTTTACAAGTGTTGGAGGAAGTTTATCACGTGGCACTGCCAAGACCATGGTTGAGAAATCACATGAAGGCCAATGGGTAAGAGTAAATGGGAAACTCGAAAGTAAGGCCATGGGTAGTTCAGTTACTCACATAGACTTTGGGGAGTTCAAACAAGATGCTGTGGGCATTTCTTGGGGCGATATTGCTACGGCCTATTACAGTACGGGCATTCCAAATATTGAAGTGTTCACTGGAAGCGACCAAAGTCAAATCAAGAAGTTGAAATGGATGGGACGGCTTTCCTTTTTACTTGGGTTTCAATGGGTAAAGAACTTCCTTAAGAAACAGATTGATAAAAAACCTCCTGGACCCTCGTTGAAAAAACGTGAAAAAGGGAAGATGTATTTATGGGGCAAAGTAGCCAATGGAGATCAGACAATTGAAGCCCGTTTGGTAACTCCTAATGGATATACGCTGACCGCATTGAGTACCATTTTAATTGCTTCAAAAATTCATAAAGTCAATTTTAAATCGGGCTATCAAACCCCAGCCATGGCGTATGGTCAGGAGCTTATTTTGGAGATTGAGGGAACAAGGTTTGATTGAGTTAATTTGTTCGTAATGTTTAGTGCTTTTCATTCTCCTATTCGACATTTGTACTGTCGAATGAATATAGTAGGATTTATAATCCGGATTACAAATCCTATGAGAATTACTTCTGGATTACAAATCCAGAATAGAATAAAGACTAGCAGTTTAGTCTTAACATCCTAACTATCCCCAAACCGATCTTTAACATACGATATTTTTGTTTTGTTATGGCGCGCTGGGTTGCCCTCTTCATTCAGACTAACGAAAACAATCTTATCTACTTTTAATATGGTTTTTCTAGTGAGCTTATTCCTTACCTCGCATTTCAGAGTAAGGGAAGTGTTGCCAAAGTGAATAGCCTCCATGCCCATTTCAATAATGTCACCTTGTTTCGCTGAGCTCACAAAATTGATTTCAGAAATGTATTTGGTAACACACCGCTGATTTTCAAGTTGTATGATGGCGTAAATGGCTGCTTCTTCATCTATCCATTTGAGAAGGCTTCCACCAAATAGCGTTCCGTTGGGATTCAAATCCTCAGGCTTGACCCATTTTCTTGTGTGAAAATTCATTTTTTAAAGATACTGTTGACCGATTTAATTTAACCTAAAAAAGGTAATTAATGCGTCAGAGAATAGATTTTTTGAGTTCAAAGCTCTTGATAAATACCCTTTTCATTCCCTAAAGGGACATCTAGCCCAACACCCTTTAGGGCTGGGGTAGTTTGGAGTAAAGGATAAAATCTATTCTTGGCCACAACTATTTTAAAGATATATCTTACGAGGTTATTATTCTAAAAATCGCCTAAAATCGCTACTTTTATCTTAGATGGCAGTAACTGAAGGGCAGAAAGATGAAATAAAACGGCTTCTTGAAGAAGGCAAAAAGATTGAAGCCATTAAGTACATTAGATCAAGTTTCAATCTCAACCTAAAGGAAGCCAAAACTCTTGCCGAGCATATTGAAGTAGAATTTGATATCAATAATTATGAACGAGCCACCATTGGCAACACACAAAAAAGGAAACCTGCCAATGCCACTCGTAATATTGGGAAAGTGTTCATGTCCTTGGGCCTGTTCATATTGTTCATAGCTATATTTATTTACTTTCAGCAAGTCAAACTCATCGATAAAAGTATTCTCGTAACCGGAACAGTTGAAGGCAATCCGGCACAACCAACCTTTAAGTATGAATTCAATGGCAACACCTACCGTTATTTGTCTTCTGTAACTTCTGAACCACCCAGTTATTATCTGGGGGAAGAGGTGGAAATATTTGTAGATACTGATAATCCTGAAAACATACTTGTAAACACAATAATGGATCGATGGTTTTTCATTTTTTTCATAGGTGGTTTCGCCTCTCTTTTTTCTGTAGTTGGCTTTACCATTTATAAAATATCCAATCATTAGTCACGTCTATTAGTACCGATTCTGTATCTGTTGAGTTAAAAAGACCTGCCGTTTGTCTAAATAGTGCAACCTTCATTACTTTTTCCAGTATTTCATTAGGTAACCTTTTTTTGAATGAAATACACACTACTTCTACTTTTTGCATTTATCGGAGCTACTCAACTATTTTCACAGCCAAACAATATTGAGAGAAAAGCTTATACCACGACACGTATTGTAGGCGAAGCCCCTCATATTGACGGTTTAATAGAAGATGAGGCTTGGGACCTGGTGGAGTGGGGCGGTGGTGATTTCACGCAGCGCCAACCAGATGACGGAGCAGCACCTTCAGTTCAAACAAAATTCAAAATTCTCTATGACGAGAAAAATCTATATATCGCCTTTCTGTGTCTTGATCCTGAGCCAGACAAAATAGTCAGTCGATTATCAAGAAGAGATGGGTTTGATGGTGACCGAGTAGAAATTAATATTGACAGCTATAACGATAAAAGAACGGCCTTTTCATTTACCTCCTCGGTATCTGGAGTGAAAGGGGATGAGTATGTTTCTAACAATGGAGACAATTGGGATAGTAACTGGGACCCCATATGGTATTTGAAAACCAGCATTAATAGCGAAGGTTGGATAGCGGAAGTAAAAATCCCATTAAGCCAGTTGAGGTTTTCTGATAAAGACGTTCATACCTGGGGAATTCAAATCATGCGCGTTTATTTTAGAAATGAAGAGCGCTCTAATTGGCAGTATATCCCTCAAGATGCTTCTGGATGGGTACATCTTTTTGGAGAACTCAACGGTTTGCAAGGGATAAAATCACAAAAACAGCTTGAGATTCAGCCTTATATAGTAGCCAGTACGGAAACTTTTGAAAGAGAGGAAGGAAATCCTTTTGCAACGGGTAAGACCTCAGATTTGACCATGGGGTTGGATGCCAAGATTGGTATCACCAGTGATATTACATTGGACCTTACCGTTAACCCGGATTTTGGTCAGGTAGAGGCAGATCCTTCGCAGGTAAATCTCACCGCTTTTCAGCTGTTTTTTCCAGAACAGCGGCCATTTTTTATTGAAGGGAATAACATTCTAACTTTCCCTATAAGTGATGCGAACAACGACAACCTGTTCTATTCCAGGAGAATTGGGCGTAGGCCACAAATAAGAATAGATACTGATGATGATGGGGAGGACAATGTCCAAGAATATGTTAAAAAAAGGAACAATACCCGCATACTTTCTTCAATGAAATTGACAGGCAAAAACAAACATGGTTTTTCATGGGGCTTACTTGAGTCGGTGACTCACAAAGAGGAGGCCGAAATTGATAGTTTAGGTTATCGTAGAAAGGAAACTGTTGAGCCTTTCACCAATTATCTGGTGGGTCGTGTGCAACAAGATTTGAATGGTGGGCAAACCATATTTGGGGGGATGTTTACGGCAACGAATAGAAGCAATCTAGAGCCTAAGGCTGAGATAGTGGATGAAGCCTATAGTGGTGGAGTAGATTTCACACATTATATGAGTCAGCGTAAATTCTTTGTGAGTGGGAAGGTAGTTTCTAGTAAAGTAATGGGTGATGCCCGGGCGATAGAAAGACTTCAATATTCACCAGTCCATTTCTTTCAAAGAACTAACAATGATTATGAGGAAGTAGACTCCACAAAAACGTCATTATCTGGTACAGGAGGATCCTTACTTTTTGGTAAAAGAAGTGGTCAGATTATATATGACGTGGGCGGTTCATGGAGTTCCCCAGAGTTAGAATTGAATGATATTGGATTTGTATCTCAGTCAGATAAGATAGCACAATGGATCTGGGTACAATATAGAAAACTGAACCCATTTAGTATTTTTAGAACCATGCGGGTCAACTTCAACCAACGTCAAGAGTGGGACTTTGGTGGCGATGAATTAAGAAAAAATTTCAATATAAATACCAACATAGATTTCACTAACCTTTGGAGTATGGGAAGCGGGTTAAATTATAACAAAAGGGCGTCAAATGCTGACTTACGTGGAGGGCCATCTATTGTTTACCCCGGGTCATATGGTTATTGGATCTGGGTGGGGACTAATAGTCGCAAGAAGGTGAGGTTTGAGATTAACCCCTGGTGGGATTGGGGTCTAAACGATTTTTCAAAAACTACAGGCTTGTGGACTGCATTGACGATTCGTCCAACAGATGCCTTGAACATCAGACTGATAGGTAGTGTAGAAAAAAGCTTTAATGAAATGCAGTACATTGGCACTGCTGAATTTAACAATGAGAACAGGTACATTATTGGTAAAATAAACCAAACGGTCTATGATTTCTCATTGCGGTTAACTTATGTACTTACCCCTAATCTATCTATCCAATATTGGGGGCAACCTTTTGCGGCCACTGGCACCTACTCTAATTTCAAGCGTGTAACCAATTCAACAGCAGAAAAGTATGATGAAAGATTTACTCCGCTATCAGCCACTTATAATGAAGATAATCAGAATATAGAAATTGATGAGAATGGAGATAACCTGGTAGATTATACCATTGGCAAGCCTGACTTTAATTTTGCTCAGTTTCGATCCAATATGGTATTGAGGTGGGAATATACTCCTGGTTCAACTTTATTTTTGGTTTGGAATCAAAGTCGTTCGGATGCGGCTTCTCTGGATAGGAATTCTTACGACCATTTGTATGGTTCATTATTCGATCGCACACCACACAATATATTTCTTGTCAAATACACGTATCGTTTTCTACTTTAAAGAGGATTTATAAAGATCAATAAACTCTTGAAGCTTTTTGAGCCGGTACTGCATGATCCATCGAGGGTGAGGCAGCGGCTCAATACGTTGGAAAAGGTGGTATTTGGCATTCATTTTATTAAGGTAGGCGATGTTCTTTCCCATACCCAAGCTGTACGCTACCGGATTGGCTCCAAATGCAATCTGTTTTTTTAGTTGCTCTACCATATAAGGATCAAGAGCTTTTTGCAGCGCTGGCAGGTCATAGTAATTAAGGTTTTTACCCTCTTTAGTAAAGCCCAAAGGGCAAACTGAAGTAAAATAGAATTTCTTGTAAAATGCCTCAGGCCCTTCGAGCGCGTTGATCATCTGATATATAAAGTTGGAAGATAGCTCTTGCTTTGGGGCAAAGTCATTTTCAATATTTAGTTCAGATTTGAGCCGAAGTGGGTCGGTAAAAGGGATGCCAGTTGTGCCACTCCCCAACCGGCCAGGATTGACACCTATCAGAAAAGTTCTAGGTTGATTATCGTTGAAATACTTTTCATTGTATTGTTTTACAATATCCATGACCGGCTTTTCAACAAATGGATGCAGTACCTCTACCCCAGCAGGCAGGTTTTTTGGGGCTTCCAATTGAGCATAATATTCACTTACTTTTTCACCAAATGTCATTACACTAACTACCGTTTACTTCCCTTTATAAATAAATAATCCCCACCATCATTTTCATACTCCTTCATTACATCATTAATCTTTCCAGATATTATGTCCTTTTGGAGCTCCAAAAGCCCTTTTTCCACTTCATCCTGATTTGCCAGAGAAGAGAAGGAAGAGATACCGGCACGTACTTTCGGGTCGAGGTATAAATTTGGATTGTGCTTACCACTATATAAAAACAGATCCTTTAAATCAGGTTTCACAAAATAGGCCTCGGTTTGGAGAATTATAAACTCACTCAATTCCATAGCATCTTTAACCTTTTCTAATGATGGCATCTGATTCATCGAATTTTCGAGCATGTTTGGGAAGTAATGATTGAGCCAATATCCTTTCATTTGCTGTGGGGTTGAAGTGAATAATGCAATACTTCCCTGAGGTTTCAAAACCCTATGCAATTCTTTAAACGCCACGTATAAATCAGGCCAGTGATGGATAGTAAGTGTTCCTAAAATGCCATAAATACTTTGTGAAGGTAAACCCGTATTATCTGCAAAACCCACTCGCCAATCTATGGTTTTACTTTTCATTTTAGCCTTTGAGAGCATTTCAATGGAGGGATCAATACCTATAAAATGTGCCCCCGTTTTTTCTAATTCTAGAGTATAGTTGCCCGTACCACAACCAATATCCAAGTATATTTTACTGGGGACTGGGGAAAGGTGATGTATGAATTTTGAAGTTAAAAAAGGGTCGGCCTTTCTTGTGTGATTATAATTAAGCCCTATTTGATCATACTTTTCCAATCATTAGATCAGTTAAGTGCTTTTTGCTGTTGTTTTACTGTTTGTGTTGATCCATCAGGGCTCCAGCCGGGCTCACCGAATATATACATAAAGGCCTCATACAAATTTTTAGAGTTCTTTACGTCCTTCCAAATACTCTTGTATTCGTGACTCACAATAACCAGTGGATTATGCGAATCTGGGTCACTCACTACCCCATATTTGATTTCGACATCTTCCTCCAATTCCTTCCAGGTGCCAAATATCTTATCGAAAATATTCAAATATCCACCGTGATTTTTATCAAGGTACTGTAGGTTTTGAGCATGATGCACCTGATGTTGTTTGTGGGTATTTAAAAATTTTTCTAGAAAACCGAGTTTGGGTACATACTTGGTGTGCAACTGAAATTGCCATAAGGCCTCTATACCTAGACAAACCAAAACCATCTCTGGATGAAATCCAATGGCCGGCAACCACATGTAAAATAATGGTTTATAAAGAATGGTAAACCAACCATTTCTCAGCCCTGTTCCAAGATTATAGCGCTTGGAGGAATGGTGGACAATGTGGGCGGCCCACATAAATCTCACTGTATGATTAAATCTATGCAACCAATAGTAACTGAAATCATCTAAAACCTGACAAATTAACCAAACGTACCAAGCCCAGCCAAAAGACTCATATCCCATGATATTGGTGTGTACACCATTAACTTCTGGATTAAATATTTCAAATACAAAATAAAATATAGCTGCCGCAGAAATGAATTTGATCAAGGGTGCTAACAGTACGGCACCAAGTCCCATGGTACTACTCGCAGCAAGATCTTTCCAATCATATAGGTCTTCGTTATCATGGGTTTTGCTATAGGCTAGTTCCAATAAAACTAGAGCTACAAAGCAGGGTACGCCCCAGACTAAAGGATTGATAAATTCAATGTTCAAAATACTTATTTGTTAACTCAAAATTCAACTAAGCGCCTAAGTTAATAGATAAGCAACATGGTGACAAATAGAGTTTATAAATTTTACAATTAGGGCTTTTTCATATTCTAATCAGTCTGTAGCATGGTTTAGACGAATGGTCTTTCTGTTTCAGTGGTTAATCGCTGGTATAGCTCATAGGCACTTCGCTCAGCCCAACACTCTGAAAGCTTACCATTTCTAATAGTCCAAATAGCAATTCCAGTGAATGAAACGAGTCTTTTGTCTGGTTCAAGTCCAAAAAGTCCGTTATTCTTTCCGGAACAAACCCATCTTGATACTACTTTACCCTGGGATGCGTCATAAAACACATCATCACTTTCAGTTTTTGCATCCAGTAATAATTTTTGAAATCCAGCCACCCAATTTTTAAAGGCTTCTCGGCCCTTGATAACACTTCCGGCTGTTGTTATCGTATAATCCTCAGTCATTAGTGAATCGATTGCATCTAGTTCGTGCGGAGCATGCCATACTCTGTCGAAGAAATTTTTCACTAGCTGATCAGGAGAAATTGATTTTTCAGTCATGTTGTTCAGCGTTATGTTTAGAATAAAGAAAACGACAAAATACCACTGCTAGTTTCTGATAAAACATGAAAAATATTAATACTAGTACATACAAAGAACTACTTGGGTAGGAAAAGCTTAGTTTCTGCATTTATCAATATCTCGTCTAAATGACCCATTTTTGCTTGGTCCTTGGTTAACAAATGCATGTGCGTATAGCTATCATGATGAGTGAAAATGGATTGATGTTCAGTCGAAAAAAAGCCAATTATTACT
Source organism: Fulvivirga sp. (assembly GCA_048268855.1). Classification (GTDB taxonomy): domain Bacteria; phylum Bacteroidota; class Bacteroidia; order Cytophagales; family Cyclobacteriaceae; genus Fulvivirga. The sequence continues at coordinate 45,765 of JBLWUR010000001.1, read as the reverse complement.
ACTGCTTCATTGGCAATGAAATAATCCCTTTGCCCAATATGCGCGTCTTTTGGTGTGCGTACTTCCGTTCCTTGAGGCAAATTAACCACATGGATTTTAGCCGATTCCACTTTACCGATCAATTTGAATACAAAAGGCTTCTTAGTTTTAGATTGCAGGTGTAAAAACTTTTCCAGCTGCGGAATGGTGTGAACACTGTCTGGTAAAATGTGTTGTGTCCAGTTTGGCACATTGGCATAAACAAAAAAAGGTGCTTTGGAAGAAAAGGTTTGTTCCATGTTTATTTTAGTGTCATCCTTAACAGTAGACTTATAGGCCTTGCCGTCCACAATTAATAATTCTCCAGTTAAATTTTCTAAAGGACCTAAGCCATAAAGATGTTTTTTATTAGAAAGGGTATCCAAATCAATCGTGCCTTGCAATTCTCCTTTTTGCATGACATTTTTCATTGCTCCTACAATGTGAACAGTATTTTCCTCATATTGAGCATTAACAACATTTGATAACATTAAACTTAAGATAGTGGCAATAAAGATGTTTTTCATTTTACTTCCTTTTTTTCGATTTACTATACTTGTCGCCTTTTGTCCTTGGTTTTTTATGCTTTTCTTCTAGTTTTCTTTTATAAGAACCACCCAAGTTCACCTTCTTATTCTTCTCCTTTTTCTCGTGTGTACTTGCCCCTGATGTTTTGGGTTTGGTCTTCAAATGTTTTTCAAATACACGTTCCCTCTCTTCTGGGATCAGTTGATGGTTGATCTCAACTTCTTCCGGGAAATCCAATAATGGAATCTCACGGGACATCAATAATTCAATTTCAATTTTAGACTCTTCTTCTTTCTCGGTGTAGAAAAGTAGTGATTTACCCTGATGCTCAGCTCGGCCTGTCCTGCCTATTCTGTGCATGTAGTTCTCGGGGTATTTAGGCGTGTCAAAATTAATGACGTGCGATATTTTTTCAAGATCTAAACCCCTGGAAATAACATCTGTAGCGATCAACACTCGCTTCACACCACTCTCAAACTCTTCAACAGCCCGTATTCTAGCATTCTGTGATTTATTCGAATGGATGATCAGACTAGTTGGACCCATTTCTTCTTCGATGTATTCAAATAGCCGATCTGCTATTTTTTTACTCGATACAAAGACGAGCACTTTATGAAATTCCGTTTTGTCCCTTAACAAGTGAATCAACAGATTAGCCTTTGTATAGAAGTTCTTTACTGAGTAGCTAAACTGAGCTATATTGTCTAAGGGAGTACCACTTACGGCTATTGCTATTTTTTCTGGCGCTATAAAAAAATCATCGATCAGGGCATCTACTTCATCTGTCATCGTAGCTGAAAACATAATGTTTTGCCTTTTTTGCGGCAGTAGGTCAAATATATTGGTGAGTTGCGGGCGAAAGCCAAGGTCAAGCATCACATCCACCTCATCAATCACCAATTTACTTATTGACTTAAGTTTTAAAACTCCGCTAAGGGCGAGATCGTTTAGTCGGCCGGGGGTGGCCACTAGAATATCGATCCCTTGTGCTACAGCCTGTTTTTGTAAGTTAATATTCGACTCTCCATAGACACCAAGAACACGAACATTGATGTATTTTGTGAAATCATTAATATTGTTCACCATTTGATCTACTAGCTCCCTAGTTGGCACTAAAATCAAAATACGTGGATTCACCTGATTAGAAAATTTCAACTGTTGTAGGATGGGCAACATATAGGCTAAGGTTTTTCCTGTACCTGTCTGGGCAATACCTACCACATCTTTGCCAGAAAGAACTACTGAAAATGCTTCTTGTTGAATAGGGGTTGGACTTGTAAAGCCTAAATCCTCAATGGCATTTACAAGTGGTCTGGTAAGATTGAAATTTTCAAAAGTAGTCATTAGAAAGTAATTTCCTCAAAGCTAGTCATTCGAGCATAAGTATTGATGAAATTTCAGCCGAATGGAATCAATCACATAAATTGCCGCTTTACAACTTTCTTAGGGAACAGTCACTTCCCGCCAATGAGCTTTTTAAAGTCCTCTGGAAATGCTGTTTCAAAGGTCATTTTTTCTTTGGTATGTGGATGAATTATAGTCAGTGAAGCCGCATTAAGTGCTAATCTACCTTTGCTTTTTTCACCATACACCTTATCACCTACCACAGGATGCCCCAATTCAGAAAGGTGTACCCTAATTTGGTGTTTTCTTCCAGTAAAAAGGTCAATTTCAAGAAGGCTGACGCCTTTCGATTGTTTAATGACTTTATACCCCGTTTTGGCAAGCTTCCCTTTAGTGGGGTCTTTAACTGAGTATACTTTAAAGGCTTTATTTTCAAGTAGTTGAGAAGTGATAACTCCTTCCTTCTCTTTCAAAGCACCATGCACAATCACATTGTATTTTTTGGAAAAACTGGCCCATTCCTGCTGTAAGTATTGCTTGACTTTTTCGGTTTTGGCAAAGACTAAAACGCCAGAAGTATCACGGTCAATGCGATGTACCACATATACCCTGTTTTTAGAACGATGATTCCCTTTCTTCACATATTCATTGAGGATAAAATGAGCCGTCTTTTCTTTCTCGGCTTCATTGCCAACCGTTAACAACCCACACATCTTGTCTACCACCAATATATCCTGATCCTCATAAAGCACTTTACAGCCCTTAGGTTGAAATTTTTTCGGGGGAATTTTAAATTCAGGTCTTTTGGCTGGCATTTGGAATTATTTATCTGCTAATCTAGGCAGTTAATTCAAATTATCTGAAAACCATTAGCCCTAGTTGGTGTTGTCACCAACAGGCTCGCAGGGAGAGCTTACAATAATGTCCGTTGATGACAACAACAGCGGAGGCGAAACATCTAATACGTAGCTTCTAAGGCTTGTTTGATATCCCAGATCAAATCTTGGCTGTTCTCCACCCCTATTGACAGACGTACAAGGCTGTCCGAGATACCCATTTGAGCCTTTACCTCGGGATCAACACCTGCATGTGTCATAGAAGCAGGATGTTCCGCTAAGCTTTCAGTACTTCCAAGGCTTACCGCCAATTTGATCAACTTAAGATGGTTTAGAAAATGGAAAGCCTCTTTTTCGCCCCCCTTAATTACAAAAGAAATCATCGCACCCGGAGCACTATACTGCTTTTTGTAAATAGAATAGGCTTTAGTGTCTTTTTTAAGACTTCCCAAAAACATAATCTTTTTTACATTAGGTCGCTTCTCCAAAAATAACGCTACTTCTTGTGCGTTTCTGGTTTGTTGTTCCATACGCACTTTTAGTGTTTCAAGGCTTCTCAATAAAAGCCAGCAGGTATGCGGGCTTGCCATGTTTCCCAAAAATGTACGCAAAGTCTTTACTCTCTTTATCAACTCGAAATTCCCTAATACGGCCCCTGCAATAAGGTCACTATGTCCTCCTATATATTTTGTAGCTGAGTAGATAACCAGATCAGCGCCATGTTGTAATGGGCTTGACCAAATGGGACCCATGTACGTATTGTCAACGGCCAGTACCACACGCTTCTCTTCCGTACTAAAGTAGTCGGCAATTTCTCGGCACATGACTATATCAATGAGATCATTGGTCGGATTAGACGGTGTTTCGATATAGATTGTACTCAGGTTAGCTGAATTATTGGTGCCTTTGATCAACTCAATTATTTCCTCTTTGCCCTGGTCTGGCCTAAAACTGATCGTTTGTACGCCAATCTTTTTGAGAAAATAATTTATAAAATGATCTGTGCCTCCGTAGGTTGGTGAACTATATAAAAGCAAATCACCGGGGTTCAAGAACTCTAGCAAAACAGTACTTATCGCTGACATGCCACTTTCAAATACGGCACTGTCATCAGATTTATCCCAAAGGCAAAGCCTGTTTTCTAAAATTTCAAGGTTTGGATTGTTGATCCTACTATAGATCAAACCCAGTTCTTCATCCTGATTTTTCTGCCTCAAACCATATGCTACTTCAAAGAATGCCTTCCCTGCTTCAGCCGATTTAAATGCAAAAGTAGAAGTTTGAAAAATAGGTGCTTTAATGGCTCCTTCTGACAACTCAGGCTTATAGCCGTGAGACATCATCAGACTTTCGGGTTGTAATTTATGCTCCATTGTGTAATAGATTAGGTTGCTGCAAAATTACGGATTATGGGAATGAGTTTGAATAATAAGTCATTATATGCTAATAATTCCTGTAAATCATTATTATTTAGGAATATGGGTTTAAATTTGAAGTGATTGAATGAGAAAAAAGGAAAAATTCCTATGATTAAATTAGATGCCTTAGATCACCAGCTACTTGAGCTATTACAGAGTGACTCAAAAATGAATGTGAAGGAAATATCGGCAAAGCTTTCAATCACCAAAACACCGATCTATGAACGGATTAAACGTTACGAAAAAGAAGGTATTATTGACAAATATGTAGCCGTACTCAATCGTGAAGTGGTTAGTAATGCGATGGTTGTTTTTTGCTCTGTTTCCCTAGAAAGCCAAAAATTGGAAGAGATACAAGCCTTTAGCGATGCTGTAAAGAGTATACCAGAAGTGATGGAATGTTACCTCATGGGTGGTGCCAATGACTTTCTATTGAAGGTAGCAGTCAATGATTTAAAGGCCTATCATCATTTCTCATCGGGTAAGTTAGCTACCTTACCGAATGTAGGTCAAATCAAAAGCACGTTTGTTCTTAATGAGATCAAAAGATCAACGGTATTCCCATTGACTTGAAAGTGAATTAGTATCAGGCCGCCTTAACTGTAGCCATATATTCTTTCAAATGACCTAACAGCACATCCACTTCATGGCGTTTCGTTCTAAATGAAAGTATCGCCACTCTAAGCCAAAACACATTGTCGATGGAGGTGGTAGAAATAAACACTTTACAACAATGGTGAATATTGGCCACCACTGCTTTATTGAATGCATTGGCTTCTGCATTCGAAGGCACATACCTGAATAGTACCACACTCAATGCTGGTTTCGGTCCGGTTTCAAATCCAAGTGCTTTTATTTTAACATAGAAGTAATTGGCCAGTAGTAATTTTTCGTCAAGGCACTGGGAGAACTTACCTACTCCATGAATTTTTAAAGGAAGCCACATGCGCAGTCCTCTAAACGGGCGGCTCAATTCTGGTGATAGATCAGCTGGTGACCAGTCGTATTCACCAACTGTATCCTGCATATAGTTGGCCTCTTGGCTAAACGCATTTTTAAGTTTAAGACCATCTTTTACCAATACCACCCCGGAGCCATAAGATAGAAATAAGCCCTTGTGCGGGTCTAGAATAATCGAATCCGCTTGCTCAATACCTTTCAAGGTTTTTCTGCCTGCTTCAGTGAGCATAAAAAACCCACCATAAGCGGCATCCACATGATGCCATAGGTCGTGTTTTTTTGCGATATTAGAAATCTCCTCGAGTGGGTCAACTGCACCCACATCTGTTGAGCCTGCATTGGATATGACTAGAAAAGGATTAAGTCCGTTTCGTACATCTTCAACTACAGTTTTCTCAAATGCATTTGTGAGCATACTATACGTTTCATCCATTTCAATCACCCGAACGACACATTCATCTAACCCAGTGAGCTTGATGGCTTTTAATAAACTGTGATGTGTTTGTTGTGTAGTGTAGATTACCGATTCCCGTACATTTTGCGAATTTATTTGCTTGTTATGTTTTGCAGTATTAATAGCAATAAGGTTGGCAATACTTCCACCTGAAGTTAGATTACCGGCAAATCCCTGAGCATAGCCTACAATCTTTCCTACCCATTGAATCAAGCTATTTTCCAACCGCACCGCACCTGGTGAGGCATATGAAACTCCCGAATATTGATTGCTGACTGCAGCTAGATAATCGCCTAATGCGGCTTCGTATAATCCTCCTCCTGGAATATAACCCAAGTGTCCTCCGGAAGCGGGTTGCAACCCGTGTGAATCAATCCGTTCTTTGATATAGGCAAGTATGGCATTAAAATCATCTGTATTCTCAACCTTTAAAAAATTATCATCTGCTTCGGTACTATACCCGGTTGGGCTATAGGTTGGTAAGTTGGGGAGTGCAGTATAAAACTCACTGGTATAATTCTCTATTTGTGATAAGTAATGCTTCCTTTCGTTTTCTGATGGCTCAAAAGTAAAGTTGAGATCTTTTAACTTTTCGACTATTTCTTGTTCATCCATAGTTCAGCGATAGTATTGATATTAGATGTTGAAAAGACGGTTGGGTTACAATTTTTCAATTATAAACTAGTAGTGTCCGAGAATAAATTTTTTGAGTTTGAAATTTTCATTGAAAACACCCTTTAGGGATGGGGTAGTTTTGTTATTAGAAAAATCTATACTCGGACACAAGACCATATTTTTAAAAATATAGATAGAATTACTTTATTGCATCCGCTTTCTTTTTAGCTGCGGCTAACAAAGCATCTGCTTGTTTTTTACTTTCATTTTCGAGGCCATTGGCCGTATCATCGGCCTCTTTTCTCACTTTTTTAGCGGCAGCCTCCGCAATCGTCTTCTTCAATGGATTACTTCCTGCTTCTTTTACTAGTTGATCGGCTTGTGCATATCCTTCCTTACGAACTTTTTCAGCCGCCTTTTTTCCTTCTGCAATAACTTTATCAGCTTCAGATTGCGCCTGATCCATTATTTTTTTGCGTTCTGCATCCACATCTACCCCTAATTGCTCTTTAGCCTGATCTTTCACTACATTTTTTACAACTTCAGTGGCCTTCTGTTTTGTCCCACTACTTTTTAACTTAAAAGTAGGCTTATCGGCTGTGCCGCCAATGCCAATATTCAATGGTATGATGGAACTGTTAGAAGGGCTACCGCCAGTATATTGCGATATTAAACTATTAACCTGGCTACCCAATTTCCCAGCTGGAACATCCATTTTTAGATCGAAATCAAGTGCTCCTCCTAAAGTAGACGTACCACCAAGTGAAGATTTATAGCCCGCCATGGTCAAATCAAATGGCTTAATGGTGACCAGCCCGTTTTCAATGGTCATCGACATCAACACATCCTTAATGGGAATTTGGTCTGTATTACTAAGTGAGCTGGCTCCAATTAGGGATCCAACCCCTTTTAATACATCAGTATTTTTTAAGGTACCATTGGCCAGATTGATTAAACCTGCCCCACCAACAGTATTCATGTCGGGCATCATTTCCTGATCTAAAAGGCCGTTGATTTTAAAATCTGTCGAGATATTGCCATCTATATTTTTAGCAATTGGGAAATAACCCTGAACAATGGTAAATGTCTCATACGCCTTACTCGCTGACAGGTTATCAATTTTTAATTTGAAATCATATTTGGGCTTGGTCAAATCTCGAGGGTCATAAGTACCATTTACCGCAAAGGCTCCTCCGAGCAAATTAAAGTTAAGTTCACTTAAATTTACTACGCCATCTTTCACTATAACATCGCCTTTTGTATTGGTCATAGACATGTCCATGACTGCTATGGTTTTAATAGATGAGGTCAGTACAAAATCAATGTTTTTAGGTATATCCACCACGCCATAGCTATCCTCAGTACCTGTGGAATCTACGGCAACCACCGTTGAGCCCTCTTCCTCTGTCATAAACTCATTGAGGTCTAGTAAATTAGAGTTAAAGTTCATTTTACCTTTTAATACCTGATTTTCTCCAAAAAGAAAACCTATATAGTTAGACACTGATCCTGTTAGAGAGATGTCACTTTTTCCTATTGTTCCTTTGTAATTGTCAATGCTCATTTTCTTTGGATCGAAGGAAGCCTGAGCCGAAGATATTGTCACATCGTAGGGCAGTTCTGCATCTACATATTTAAAATTGGTAATATTTATTTTACCACTGGTAGGCAATCGATCATATTTTTCTGCTTCCAAATCTGCCATATTTCCTGCTGTGGATAAATTGGCCTTAATCTTACCTGCCAGTGTCATTCCTTCAAGAGGGAAGATCTTAGTGATTTTTTCTAGGTCAATTCCGCCAGAAGCATTGAGCTTCCAAGTGTAATTATCCAAGTTGGTAAATTCAAGATCTACCTTGAATGGTTCTCCATCCATTTCCATAGAAAATTCGTTCACCACAGCAATAAAATCAGATAATTTCCCTGAACTTTTTACAACTGCATCTAAAGTCATCTTTTCAAGCGCTTGGGGCAAATCAGCAGTTTTTACATACCCGTTGGTCATCTTCATTGTGGCATTTACTGTGGGCATCTGACCTGTGATACTGTCATATACTCCACTTGCTTTTACATCCAATGTCACGGCACCTTTCATGCTCATTCCTTCCATAGGGAACATCGAACTCAATTCTGCCAGATCCAATTTCCCTTTCACAGCTGCGTCCATGTCATAATTCACCAAATTCTTAATTAGTAATTTGGCATCAATCGGATTTTTGCCAAAATGCATATGGAATTGTTTCAAGTCAACTACCGTGTTATCAATGATTCCATCCTTATTATCGATTAACAAATCCATACCGATATTGGTAACTGCGGTGGGCAGATCAGGATATTTAAACATGGCATCTTTTACTTGAAGGCCAACATTAAAGGCGGGCATAGTAAGGCTATCGTATTTTCCTTTAACTGCACCATTAAAAGATAGGCTTCCAGCGGTCTCAATTTTACCAAAATCAGCAGTGTATACACCTGGGACGAGGGAGAGCAAACTTTTAAAAGTTGCCTCCTTGGAAGCATAGGAAATGTCCATATCCATGCTGCCATCGTCATTAAGGGTTAGGAAACCATCAAATGAAAGACCAAAATCATTGACTGTGGCTTTGTTTTCTTTGAATGTATAGGTGCTATAATTATTGCTAATGCTCATCACTACATCAGCGTTTACTTTCTTATTCGAGAGATATTCAACCCCATCATAAGTCACAGAAACAGATTCCGTATTAGTCAATGTTTTGAGGTCAAAAACATCTTGATTAAAATCACCACTACCGCTGTGGTTCATATTTTTAAGTTCCAGCTTTATTGGCATCGTTGCATCATCATATACCAGGTGGGCGTTGGTGATTTCCCAATGATCAATACCAATGTTGAATGCAGTAGGTGTTTCATCAGCAGGCGTTTCTACTACCTCAGTCTCAATAGAAGGCATTGCAATATCATAATTTGCCCTACCGTCTTCCAGTACTTTTATATTGATCTCTGGATCCACCATCCTAATACCACTTATTCTAATTTGGTCTCCAAACAGGCTAAAGAGATCTATCTCCACTTCAAATTCCTTAATAGCAAAAAGTATTTGGCCTTCAAATGGCGCTCGATTGATCACCCCTAGGTTGTTCATACCTGCTGTTACATTGGGGAAGTTAGAAAACAGCGATAGACTGAAATCATCAGTATCAAATACTATATCTGCATTCACATTTTCAGCTATGGCGGAGTCAATTGCGGCTTTGATATCATCTTTGAATACAACCGGAATAATAAAGGCAGCGGCTAATATGATTACTACAATTATGCCAAGGGAGATAAATAATTTTTTCATAATATTAAAGGTAGTCGAGATTTATCAATAGAAGAATTCCTATATCAAATTTACTAAACAATTGCATTAAAATTAAAGAGATTGAAATAAGCTATTTACGGATCAACCTCACATCAATGTCTTCAGCAAATCTCATATCTATAAAATCTTTGCCAGCAGCTTTTATATGATAAGTTAAAATGACATTGTTATCTGGTCGAGTAATAGTTAACAAACTATCAACTTGTTGCCAACTTATATTAATATGTGTGCTGGATTTTAATGGCAGCAGTAGGGAGTTGGTGTCAGCCGCTACAGAGAAGTGGCCAGTGTGATCCTCATTAAGCACAAGTACGCCAAGCCGGGTTTCAGATTCTGTACTCCACTCAATGCTCCAAACACCAGCCATTTGTTGTGTGGTATTCGGGTCACTACAGCCCCATATTAATAACAATAAGAAAGATAAATTTTTCATAATCCGTTAGAAATCTAACGGTGGCTCAGCACAAAGATTGTTTGGCCTACAGGTACTTTTTTATAATTGACACTATAGTCTTGGAGAATTTAGTGTAGGGCGGATAAATCATTTTTGATGAAGTAAGTCCTATCCTTTGTTTTAGCACTCCTTTCTCATTTGAAAAAGCCATAAATCCGTAATAGCCATGTGATTTGCCTATTCCGCTGTTATTCACACCACCAAAAGGTAAGTTGGTATGTGTGAAATGTAATACACAGTCATTAATACATACTCCACCAGAGGAGGTTTCATGTAGCATACGTTTCTTTGCTTTACTACTCTTGCCGAAATAATAGAGCGCTAATGGCTTTGGTTTCGCATTGATAATCTGCAGCGCATCATCCAATGATGAAAAAGTAACAACTGGAAGTATTGGCCCAAATACCTCTTCTTCCATAACTCGGGTATCCATGGGCACGTTTTTGAGGATTACTGGAGACATGTGATTATCCTCTTCAATCGCGTTGTCACCCATTACTAAGTGGGCACCTTTAGCTAGAGCATCTTGAAGTAATTCATTCAGACGGTTGTAATGATTTCTATTTACAATTCGGCCATAGTCAGGCGAATTATGAAAGCCATTACCGTTGGCGTTAAATTGCACTTGTACTTTAGCCTTCAGTTCTTCAAGGAACCTGTCTTTAATGCTTTCATGTACCAATAGATAGTCCGGTGCAATACAGGTTTGTCCGTTATTTAAAAACTTCCCCCACGCTATTTTTTCCGCGGCATCACCAATATTGGTATTCTGATCAATTACTGCTGGAGATTTACCCCCGAGTTCAAGAGTAACGGATGTAAGGTGCTCAGCAGCAGCACGCATTACAATTTTTCCTACTTGTGGACTGCCAGTAAAAAAAATATGGTCAAATGGCAGTTTTAATAGAGCCTGTGAGGTTTCAATCCCTCCCAATACCACAATTACTTCATTAGGCGGATAAATATCAGAGACCATGCTCTTAATGAGTTCAGCGGTATTTGATGTCATCTCTGACGGTTTTATTATAGCAGTATTTCCAGCCGCCAGGCACGAAACCAATGGGGCAAGTGCCAAATTAAAAGGGAAGTTCCATGGGGAAATTATCAAACAGACACCTTTTGGCTCATATTGAATATGAGAGGTAGACCCTAAAAGGGTAAGTGGAGTATCCACTTTTTTGGGTTGCACCCAGTTATTCAAGTGGCTAAGTGCATGCTTAATTTCTGCAGTAACAGGAAGTATTTCGGCCAAATCTACTTCACTTGCTGGTTTTTTGAAATCCGCATAAAGTGCTGTTTTTATGTCTGAATCATGGGATTCAATCCATTGAAGCATCCGTTTCAAACGATCTTTTCTTTGGGTGATTTTTTCGCTACGTTGAAGTTGAGCTTGTGACTTCAAACTGGCAAAGGAAGCCTCCAAATTTTTCTGATCAATATTGCTTTCCGTTTTGGCTGTCATTTCCTGAATATACAATATGTAAGTGATTGTTGGAAAAATTAGTTTCAAAACTCAGATGATCACTCTGAAAAGTCAGGTATGACAAGCTTGTCTCTAAGTACAAAAATGACCTGATTATGAGGGGGTAGCTAGTTGGACAGAATACGAACCTCTACTCTTCGGTTTTGACTTCTAGACTCAGCATCATTTTCACGTGACAATGGCTCATTACCACCAAATGCCTTTGTTTTAATACGATTTTTATTAATGCCCTTCTTTGTCAAATAATCTTTCACTGATTCCACTCTGCGCTCCGAAAGCTTCATATTTTGTTGAGCATTGCCTCTGAAATCAGTATGGCCTTCAAGCTGAATGATCATAGTTGGATTTGCATTGAGCATATTAACAAGGTCATTAAGTTCATCGAATGATTCTGATGTGATTTCATCTTTTCCCAGAGCAAAAATCAATTTTTCCAAACGCATCAAACGATTTATACCATTAGGAGATAGCTCGATTGTTTTTTCAATCAACCCATCAATGTTTTCACTGAGTTTTAAAGTCTCAAAGTGAGTAGTATAGCCATCAGCTGAGACTTCAAGTTTGTAGTCATTTCCATCTTCCATACTAAAGGTAAAAGTATCGCCACTGAAAACACCAATTCTACTTCCATATGGCAAGCTTTCATATTTGATCTTTGCAGACACCGGAGCCTTTGTGGAGGCATCTAACACGGTTCCCTTTACTGAAATGATATTTTGTTCCGCATCCTGAGCATAGGCGTTAATAACCAAAGCCAGGCTTAAAATAACTATTGTGTTAAGCTTGAAGTTCATATTTATTGATTCTTAGTCACTTCCTTTAATACTAAATTCAACCCTTCTATTTTTCTGCCTTCCTTCTTTGGTAGAGTTGTCAGCAATTGGCTTACTTTCTCCATAGAAGTTCACTGTTACTCGGGCTTTATCTGCTCCTTTATCTGTAAGGTATTTAAGTACTGAGTTAGCCCTACGTTCCGATAAACCTAGATTATAAGTCTCGGGTCCTGTAGCATCTGTATGTCCTGCTATTTCAATTTTCATGGCTTCTCTTTCCTTCATCAGATCCACGATACGGTTTAATTCAGAGAATGATTCTGACTTTAAAATGGCCTGATCAAAATCAAAGAATACATTATTTAATACAACCACAGCTTTAACCTCTATAGGAACTAGCTTAAGATCTCTTTGCTCAACATTATGTTCAGCTCCATCCTCTTCGGTATAGTTTCTTAAATCTATGTTGGCACTTTCTGCCACAAATCCCTCCGCTTCGGCTCTAATTCCATACATTTCACCAGCTGGCAATAATAACTCATAGGCACCTGTTTCAGGGTTTGAGCTAGTTATACCAATTTCCTTGCCATCTGACAATCGTTCGTAAATTATTTTAGCTTCAATAGGCTCTCCTGTCTTTGAATTTATCAGTTTGCCTTTAACCGCAATAACAAGTTCAGGCTTTTTCAATACTGGCAGCGCCACTCTGAAAATATCCAAATCATCTTCACTTACACCTTGCGAATAGTAAGCAAAGTCGCTATTGCCAGGGATGTTAAAGAACAAGTCTTCGTACTGTGAGTTAATAGTTGGCCCTAGATTCTCTGGAGGTGACCAATTTGTCCAAGTATCATCAAGTCTTTTAGACATGTAAATGTCACTAGCGCCAAAACCACTATAGCCATCTGATGAGAAATAGAGTGTCTTATTATCAGATGCTAAAAACGGTGAGGATTCCTCACCAGCAGTATTCAATTTGTCAGAAAGGTTTAATGGCTCTGACCATGTACTGTCATTGTTTAGGAAACTGGCATATATATCCCGGCCTCCATTGGAGTCGTCACGCATCACGGACATAAGTAAAACCTTACGGCTGTTGGCCAAGTAGAAGTTTGCCTTTTCAGAATAGTTGTAATCATTTTTAATTCTAATAGCTGTAGGAGGAGACCAATCACCACTGGAGTTAGAGCTAATACTCACTCCAGCAGCCATTTTTCCGTTTGCTAGATATTGATTACCCAACACCAATAATACTGTATGGCCATCTGGCGTTACAGAACTCACAAAATTTGGTCCGGCATTGTTCAGCCCAGGACCCATGTTTTTAGCTAGCTGCCAGTTGCCCAATGAATCTTTTTCAGAATACCAAATGTCTTCATTATCACTAGTACCACCTATATTGTCAGGATGATTTTTTCTGGAAAAATAGAGTGTTTTTCCATCTGGAGAAAGTAGAGGCTTATATTCCTTGTACTTACTGTTAACGTTCTCATCTAGTCGTTCTTTCAATATATCTGGGTTGATAAATTCAGGGATATCAATTGAAGCGATAATCGGAATGTTTGAATCTGAAATGGCGATAGCGTCAATGCTATAATAATCAGGAACCGCTGCACCATCAAGTTCAATTTTGACGGCCTTTACTTTGTAAGGGGTTTCTTCCATAAATACATTGAGCATTCTTCCTTTTAAGGGGATTGCTCTCGGGCTGAATGTATTTATTAAATATTCTGTGCCTTGTTCATCATAAGCATATACTTTGAAAATGGCACTTGCATTATATGATTCCGCTATTGCAATTTGCCTAATCTTGATGGGGTTGGCATACCCAACTTTTATAAATTCTTTTTTGTTTGCTCGCTCCGGTGTCCAGGCATTTGGGTTTTCACCACCTGCTGGCAACACATTGGGTTTACCAAGGAGTTGTTTGGCTGAATATTGAACAGGAGTTAATTCAGAGGAAAATTCAATCACTTCTGAGGCCCATTGTACAACTTGAGCTTTTATAAATTGACATGAAAGAACCAATATAATGGTGAGTAAAATTCTTTTCATATAATGGGTGATGTTATAAGTGACATTTAATCAAGGTAAACATAGAAAAAAAAACACACTGAATCCAATTTATGACCTGATTAATATACCTAGTTGATTTTACAATAGGTTTTAAATCAGATATTTAGTGGTTTAACGTTCCATGGAAGAATCATTATAAAGTAAAAAACCAAAATGTAGTAATACGCCCCATTGGTTTTCGGGATCATCATAATAATTCAGGTTCAAACTAATTGGTCCAATTGGGCTATGCATTACAAATCCAGATGAACCAGCAAAATAAGCCTTATCAAACTTTGACTTTCTTACTAACTCATCATTTTCTATTTGCAAAGTTTCAAATGGTGTAAAAACATATCCTTCTAACCTAAAGTCAAGATTCTGTCTCAACTTTAGAATATTGATTAACCCCGCTGATCCAAAACTAAAAGCTCTGAAATTTTGTAAAAGCAAACTACGACTGTCTTGTAATGGATTGAAGGCGGGTAAATTGATCAATGTCCCTTTATAATTGGCATAAAAATCTTGTTCTGTGTATACCCCATCAAAGGAATAACCCGTGCTCCAACGGCCTTTTTTAAAAAATTGCTCCCACCTAATAGCGGCTCTAAACCATTCATGATTTCTTTCCAATGAAATAATTGAAGAAGTATTGCCTGGAGAGTAATCCTCTTTTATAGAAAAGTAATCTAAAGACACTTTTAAACCTTTACCTTCACTTGGGTACTGCTTTCTATTAAAACTATTTCTACCAAATGAGATTCCCACCCGATAACCTTTAAGATCAAGAATATCTAACGTGTCTTGAGAAGTAACGCCCTGGTTATTGACATATTCGTCAGTATTGTTAATAAATGCACCTGATATAATAGTTCTAAATTTATTACCTAATGGCAATCCAATATTCAACCCATACTTTCTATCTATTCTATCTAATATGGTGGGTGTACCACTGTCTAATAAGAATTCATTTGAATTGATATAATCCCAATTGTTGTAGGTAAGCTCTGGTTCAATATATAATTGTGAAATCCCTGAAAGATTCAATCTTGATTTAATTTGAGCGGATTTATAAAAACTTCCCGAATAGAAATTGACACTATTTTTTAACAGGTAGTTATCAAAATAGTAAAATTTAGCTCCTAAGTATATTTGACTGACATTCCTTGATGCAATTACACCACCAAGTTCAAAATTTAAATTGTTTCTGGGGCGACCATATAAATGCAATGCGTACAATCCTGTTTCCTTATTAAATTGAATATCAGGATAAATAGTCTTAAAGTAACTTTCACTTACGAACTTAAAATAACCTTTTTTTATCTCTTCTAGTGAGAGTGTTTTACCTTCTTTGAAATGGAATATTTTTTTTATGTACTTCCGCTGTCTAGAGTTATAGCCATGAAATTCAATATTAGAAAATTGCATAGGTCGAGCTCGGTCTGTAAATGCTTTTCTTTTCTCCTTAAGATCTTGATAGGTTTGCCTTACCTTAATCTTTGCCTTTATTTCATTCATACTAGCCATGGTGGCTGCATATCCGCTATCAATCAATGATTTGGCCTTTGAAAAATCAAATGAAGTAAATCCTGATAAATTAGGCTCAATATAAACTCCACTTTCTGGAACAGAAGTAGGATCAGATTTGTCGACAAGCATGAAAAGCAATGAGTTATTGATCAACTTGTCATCATTTTCATAAGGGTATTTGTTGAAGACCTTTGAAGAAACGTTTGAGCCTATGATTACATCAGGCTCAAACTCCTTTTGAGCAATATCAACTGGGAAATTATCATAAATGCCTCCATCAAAAAGATATTGATTGTTGATTTTGATCGGCTTGTAAAAAAATGGCACCGATAAAGTAGTCCTAACTGCCAACGGCAAGCTCGCCTTTTTTAACACCATTATATTTTGTGTAAAAATATCGGCAGCTACCACGCGCGTGGGGACATAAAGGCTATCGAAATCGTTATCAGCAATAGCTGAGGCACTGGATAGGTATTCTGCCAGGGCAAAATTTAGCGTCAGGTCACTCGCGAGACTTGAATTTAGCGTGGCATTAAAAATAGAATCTAATGAAAGGTTAATTGAAATAAATGAAGAGTTGGGTTTGTCTTTATGTAGATAGTAGTTATATCCCTTTTCAAATTCACCATTTACCCATCTCTGAAACTGCTCCGACAGCATAATTCCTTCAATCTGCTTTGCGGAATATCCGGCAGCATAACAACCCGCGACTATTCCACCCATAGAAGTACCTACCACATAATCTATTGGGATATCATTCTCCTCAAGGGCTTTGATTACTCCTATATGAGCAAGTCCTTTAGCTCCACCACCACTCATCACCAAAGCAACCTTTTGTCCAAAAATAGGGGACACTATAAATATTAGAAGGAAGAGGGCTAAGAGATAATTTTGCCGCATAGGAAATAACAATATTGGTTTAAAATTAAACAAAAATGGCAAGACAAAATTGCCCTGCCATGCTATTTTCCAACATTATTATTCTACTTGTTACTTGCGTAAACAGGAGTTTCGTCTTTTGGAAAATGAATCAAATCCAATTGTGCCATCATCTCCTTCTTTTTAACTTCGAAATCGGCATGTGATTCCGGTTTAATAGGAGCTGATGGAGGCAGGTCTACTTTTAGTGCATCAATTTGAACTCCATTTCTCCAAAAGCGGTAACATAGATGATTACCCGTTGCAAGTCCGGTCTGACCAACATAACCGATAATTTCCCCTTGCCGTACTTTTGTACCTGATTTTATACCTGATTTTATTTTCGACATGTGTAAATATTGGGTGGTATAGGTACTATTATGCCTCACTTTTACATAGTTGCCATTATATTTTTGGTATCTCGCTTCTTCAATTATACCGTCTCCAACAGAGCGAATTGGTGTACCTGCAGGTGCAGCAAAATCAGTCCCTCGATGTGCTTTCCACCTCTGTTGTACAGGGTGGTATCTATTGCCAGAATATCTGGAGCTGATCCTCGTAAAATCAAGTGGGTATTTAAGTAATGCCTTTCTCAGACTATTACCATCTTCATCGAAATAGTCAATACCATCACCCTGATCATAATAAAACCCATAATAGCCATTACCAAAATGATCAAAATAGATTGATTTTATTCTTCCAGTTCCAATAGACTTGCCATCGACAAGATGGTCTTCATATATCAACTTGAACTTGTCACCTTTTTGTAATCTGAAAAAATCAATTTGCCAAGCAAACACATCTACAAAATCATTGGTGAGCTGTGGTGAAAGTCCCAAACTAGTCATTGTCATTGACAGGTTTGATTCAATAACGCCCGCCACGCCTTTTTCCACAATTTCAATCTCCCTAAACTTCTTCTCAACGCTAATGGTGTCTTTAAGCCTAAACACTACATATTCTATTGGATTGTGTTCATAAACAAAAACCTTGGCCGTTTTAAGGGAGTCTTGTTCACATATTAAGGTATATTTTCTATTGGCTACAAGCTTGCGAACATCGAAAACATTTTTGGATAATTTGGCAAGTTGAAATATTGATTCACGTGAAACATTATGAGCAGAAAGTATTTCTGAAATATTTTGATTTCTTTTGATTTTATCTTCAATTACTAGCGCGGAGTCTATTACAATGCCATATAGCATTTTAGGCTCAGGCTTTATCACTTCAGCTAATAGGGTGTCGGGCGCAATGACTTTTGCACTCTCCTGATCAGCAGTGTGATTCAATATAGGAAGGGTAAAATATATAGTTGCCGTAAGTGCCACAATTAGCACAAGGCCGATTTTCATTCTTGACATTACTTACTTCAGTTTAAAAAATGGCTTTCCCAAATTATTTTTGGCAAAGAAGTATAATTAAACACTAATAATAGTGATTATGTGAGAAAAAAGCTAAGATTAAACTTTAAATTCATCTTAAACTCTAAGTTGATGGTGCTAACTACTTGAAAACATATCATTTAGCTTTGAAAAAAATAAGTATCATAGGTTGCGGTTGGTTGGGTAGTGCTCTTGCAAATAGGCTCATTTCTTCTGATTTTGATGTGGTGGGTTCTACCACCTCTATCGGAAAATTGGAATCGTTAAGAAAGGCAGGCATTACACCGCTAGTTTATACTTTAGGAATGCCAGTTCCATTACCGATAATGAATAGTGAGGTTGTAATCATCAATATTCCTCCACGTGGTAATTATCTGCAAGAGCTTGAAAAATTTTGCTCAGCTTTAAATTCAGAAACCTGGGTGATCTTTGCCAGTTCTAGCTCTGTATATAAAAATACGAATATTGAGGTTCATGAAAATGATGCTATAGACTACCCTTCACCTCATACAGGAATATCATTATTGAAAGCGGAAAATATTTTCTTTGAATCGCCTTTGGACACTACCATTGTCCGTTTTGCTGGTCTTTTTGGTCCAAACAGGCACCCAGGTAATTTTTTGGCAAATAAAGAGAATATAGCGGGAGCCAACAATCCAGTAAACATGATTCATTTGGATGATTGTGTGGCTATTATCCATAAAATAATGGATTTAAACAGCAGAAATGAAGTATTTAATGCTTGTGCAACTGCACATCCCACCAAAGAATTATTTTATACTCAAGCATCAAAATTATTAAACTTACAGCCCCCTAAATTCAATGATCAAGATAGTCCATTTAAAATCATTAACTCCCATAAATTGGAATCAGCCTTGAAATATAAATTTATCCATCCCGATCCAATAAAAGCATTAGAATCAATATAGGGCATTGTATTGTTGAACACCTTTGTCCAGAAATTTTATGAAGTTATTAACATCCCTATCGTAGGATACTGGACTCACCAATACCTTTTCATCGGCCCCTAATAGCACATAGAAGGGTTGTGCATTGTTATTGAGTCTCCTAATTTGAAGGTCAGCATTTTGTTTACCAATAGATTTTTTTACCTTATCATCATAAGTGGAAGTGTACCATTCTGATTCTTGTAACTCGGTCTTATCATCTACGTAAAGTGCGACTACTACATAATCCTCTTTCAGCCTTTTCAGTACTTCGGGGTGCGACCAAACAACAGCTTCCATTTCACGACAATTGGTGCATCCGTGTCCTGTAAAATCAATAAATAAGGGTTTCTTTTGAGCTCTGGCACAGGCTAATGCTTGATCATAATCAAAATAACCCTTTAGCCCATGAGGTAAGTGAAGGAAATCAGAATATAAAGGCTCCTCACATATTTTGTAATTAGCATTATCATCTTCCTCATTGATTAGGTTAAAATCATGTGTATACATTGGTGGAAGATATCCTGCTAGTGCTTTAAGGGGTGCACCCCACAATCCTGGGATGAGGTAAACGACAAAGGTGAATGTGGCAATGGCCATCATTAATCTTGGCACACCTATTACTTCCATAGGGCTATCATGTGGAAGTCGAATTTTCCCTAACAAATAAAAGCCCATGAATGTGAAGATTACCACCCAAATGGCAATATTAATGTCCCTGTCCAGTATACCCCAATGAAATGCTTGGTCAGCGATACTTAAAAATTTAAACGCCAGCGCTAATTCAAGGAATCCCAACACCACCTTTACAGAATTGAGCCAGCCTCCAGATTTTGGCAGATTACTAAGCCACCCTGGGAATATTGCGAATAGAGTAAAGGGAATAGCGAAAGCCAATGAAAAGGCGAACATGCCCAAAATGGGCTTTAAAAACTCTCCGCCAGCCGAGCTTACCAATATGCTTCCCACGATTGGGCCGGTACATGAAAACGAAACCAACACCAACGTGAAAGCCATAAAAAATACTCCGATTAATCCCCCACGATCTGCGTTCTTATCAATCTTGTTAATTACCGAACTGGGTAGTGTAATATCAAACAATCCAAAAAATGAAAGTGCAAAAATGAAAAATACAGCAAAAAATATGAGGTTAGGAAGCCACTCTGTTGCTAATTGGTTGGCGGTTTCAGGTCCCATCAGTGGTGCAATGGCTGAGCCGATTACTGTGTAAATTATTATTATTGATAAACCATAAATTATTGCCATACGCCTGTTTTTACCTTGCCCAGTAAAAAAACTTACAGTCATAGGGATAAGAGGGAAAACGCAGGGTGTCAATAATGCCGCAAGTCCAGCAACAAAAGCAAATAACATAAACCATAATATTGATTTATCTTGCTTGGATTTTACCACTAATTCTGGATCCAAAATGGGCCCTTGGTTTTTAACCTTTTCGTAATCAACGGCAACTTCCTTCTCTATAGGTTTAGCTGTTTTTACACTGTCCGGTACCACATTAACTAAAGGCTTCACCACCTTATCCTCAACTTTGACTGGTACGGTCTCTTTTTTTACTGAGTTAACATCAGCAATTACTTTAAATCCAGAAAAATTAAAATCATAGTCAAAGGGTATGCACTTGCCATCTACTTCAGTACAAACCTGAAATTCATAATTTCCTGTTATTTTGGGGTTTGTATCAAGCACTTTTATGGTTTGTCGAAACTCGCCCTTGTGTTTGAATATTTTAACATTACACTCAAATACATCATCAAACTTTTCAGTTGGATTAATAGCCCTAATACCCCCAACTAATTCAAATGATTTATCATCGTTGAAATGGAAAGTAGTAACCATAGGTCCACAATCCGGATCAAAATCTGAAGAGTAGAGATACCAGTTGTCATCAATAGTAGCAGTAAATATTAAATCTAATTGTTCACCAACCTTTACTTTTTGCTTGCTGGTGGAATGTTCCCAATTTGAAGGCTCTAAAACCTGAGCATTGAGGGTAATTGAACCAATAAACAGTATAAATAATGTGACTTGAGTAATTATATTTTTCTGCATCAGAATGTAAATGTCAAATTGAAACTTAAAGAGTAGGCATCCAGATCACCCCCGTTGGGATCTCCATCGTTGTTTCCTTTGCGGGTATAGTCAGCATAGCGAACCTCAATACTTTTAAATTTAGTAACTCTACCCGAAGTACCGCTTAATGGCCCTTTAAACCTTGCTAAGCCGTAAAGTGGTGCAAATTTAACCCCAATACCGATAGAAGTGGTATTGACAGCCGATAAATCATAATCTGAAGAGTAGTACTCATCGTTCAACTCATGTTGACCAAATGGCTTGAAATAATCAGCGGCACTCTGAGAATGGTAGCGGTAAAAAGGAGAAACTGTTAAACTGCTTATAATTCTTATTGGAGTTTCAATTTCAAAAGTATTGGCTGTAATGCCAAAGTCATCATAATAATATCTATAATACCCCCTCAAGATAATTAAGTCATTTAAATAATAGTTTAATCTTAAACCTAATGGAATTTTAAATCTTGAATCAGGTAATTTTTCTATACGTCTCTCCTTAGCAAAAATATTAGTTTCTCCATCATTGAAAAATACGCGATGAAATGGTGTTGCTAAACGGCCTGTTTGATACACAACCTCGGTGGATAAAGACCCCTGAATTCTCTTACTGAGGACTTGTGAGAGTGTAGCTGAAAAGTTAAATGATTGCCTTTGTTTATTATTATCCAAACCTGCCGTTCCTCTTAACTCCGTTGGGAAGATGAGCACCCAAGTGTCAAAATACGCGGTAATTCCTAAGTCTAACTCGCGATTTTGATCTTTAGATTCCTTAGCCCATGCAAAACCACCTGAAAAGGAGGTGTAGTCATACTCTTTAGAGACCCCTAACTTGTAACTATATGACTCTCTGCGCTTGCTATTATCTTTTTTTAGGGTAAAATTTCCGTATAATCTAGTGTCTGAACTTGAAGCAGTAGATAAATTGATATTCTGAAAATTACCATCATCAATCCGATCGGTACTTGCTGAAGAGTATTTGTCGAAGCCAAAATAACCTATAAAGGTTTTGGTGGTGTCTAATGGAATATTCACTATTAATGAAGGAGCAATATTGGTCAGCTCTTCGGTTCCCCTGCCGCCTGTTACTGCCGCGTTATCACCATTCTGTTCATAATAATTGAATAGGAAATTTATCTCGGCATCATCTAATTTTTTAAATTCCTTATCTTGAGCGTAAGAGTCAAGTGATATTCCTACTAATAAAGCCAATACTATTAATCTTAGTTGCATCCGCACCCTCCTCCAGTTTTTCCTCCATTAGCACCCGATGCGCCTTCACGATAGGCTTCAAAATTCGTTTCATAAACAGCCACTTTTTTACCATTCAATTCCATGTTCTCATCATTGAGATACATTTTTTGGTAGGCTGCTACAGAAACACAGCTCTGTAGCAATGCTGTCACTACTAATAGCAGTATCAGCGAGTAATTAATTTTTTTCATATCCAATATTTAGATTATGATTTACAGATTCTTCTAACATGTTGTTTTGATAGTAATTCAATTTCAAGTGCTCACTTGTCCATATTTTATCATCATCGTCAATAACTAGTGCTTCCACGCCTTTCAATTGATTGATCATGGCTAAACCTTTTAGTCTGCCCATTATAAAGACACTTGTCGCAAGAGCATCTGAAAGTTCTGCATCAGGACAAATTATAGTAACGCTTTTAAGTCCATGTACCGGGTAGCCTGTTTTAGGATCAATAATATGACTGTAACGTTTACCATTGATCATAATAAATTTTTCATAATTACCGGAAGTCACAACGGCCATTTCCCCCACAGTAATCCAAGCCAATACTTTCGATTTATTCTTTGGATCGCCAATACCAATACTCCAATCGTTGCCATCTGCCTCCTTTCCCCAAGTGATTAAATCCCCACCAGCATTCACTATTCCACCTTTTATACCCATACTTTTCATTACGACACGGCCACGGTTGGCAGCATATCCTTTCCCAATCGCTCCAAAACCAATTTTCATTCCTGCATTTTTTAAGAATACAGTTTGTTCATTATTATCTAGAATAATGTCTTGATAGTTTATTTTAGAAACAGACGTACTTATTTCCTCATTGGTTGGTAGTGTAGTAACGCTTCCATCAAATTTCCATATTTTGTCCATCGAAGCGTATGAAATGTCAAAGGAGCCATCAGTCAATTGTGATATTTTCTTTGACCTGCCGATTAAATCAAACAACTCTTTATCCACCTTCACAGGTGCAATACCTGCCTGTCTATTGATTTCGCTCGTCTGAGATTCGGGATCCCATGAACTTATTAGTTTTTCAATTCGAGTTATTTCCTCAATAGCAGCATCTATTGCCTTCATTGCCAATTCATCGTCCTCGGAGTTGGCCGTAATTTCAAACCTAGAGCCCATCAAAAGCAATACTTTTTTGTGACCCTCAAGTTGGCCGTATAATGTTGTGAAGGACACTGACAAGAATAAAAATGATAGAAGTTGCTTCATTCTGCCTTAGAGCACACTCTTTAAATATTCGATGAAATGCTCAGCTCCTCCTTTTTGATACCCTGTTTTTGCTATTACTTCTCCGTTGGCACTCAGAAGAACTACCAATGGAAATTCTCCCGTTTTATTGAATTTAGCGGCTAAACTTTCATTTTGTTTAGTTTGTTCTGCATCCAACTTATTTTTCTTAAGTCGAGGAAAATCGGCCTGTAAGAGTACAAGGTTGTCTTGTGCATAGTCTTTGAATTTTTGATCTTCAAATACTTCGCGTGTTAACATTATGCAGGGCTTGCACCAATCTGACCCGCTAAAACTTAAAAGAATGGGTTTGCCTTCTTCTGTAGCCTTAGTCAAAGCTGTTTCGTAATTGGTGAGCCAGGGAGCTGAATTTTCTGTGGTTGATAAAGGTAAAATCATCAACACTAACATTATGATTTTCATAGATTCGATAGGTTATAGCTTCTAACGCATTTGTTTGAAAAATAATTTTCATTTGTTAAATAAAAAAAGCCCATTGTCAACTAAATGACTAATGGGCTTCTCTTTTTTTTTCATTTTACTACTTACTTGCTCTTATTAGCGTAGTGTTTGTAGAACAAAGTAATTGTTTCAATTCCTTTTATATAATTATGAACACCATAATGCTCATTCGGAGAGTGGATGGCATCAGAGTCTAAGCCGAAGCCCATAAGTACAGTATCTAAGCCCAGAACATCTTTGAATAGGGATACAATGGGAATACTACCCCCATCTCTTGTAGGTATTGGTGCTTTACCCCAAGCTTCAACAAATGCATCACTGGCCGCAGCATAAGCTACTGAATCCGTTGGTGTCACAGCTGGCTCTCCTCCATGATGTGGTATAACTTTTACTTTTACCGTGTCTGGGGCTAAACTTTTAAAATGTTTTGTAAATAAATCTGATATTTCATCTGAGACTTGGTTTGGAACCAAACGCATAGAAATCTTAGCCGAAGCCTTGGAAGGCAACACTGTTTTTGCACCTTCTCCAATATATCCGCCCCATATGCCATTGACATCTAAGGAAGGCCGGATACCTGCACGTTCTAGTGTAGTATAGCCATCTTCGCCACTCACAGCATTAATTTTCAAATCTTTTTTATACTCATCCAAATCGAAAGGAGCATCGTTCAGTGCTTTTCTTTCCTCATTGGTTAAGTCAAGTACTTTTTCGTAGAACCCTGGTATGGTAATTCTATTGTTTTCATCTTTTAACGAAGCTATCATTTTGCACAGTTCGTTTATTGGGTTACCAACAGCACCACCATATACACCTGAATGAAGATCTCGGTCCGGTCCGGTTACTTCAACTTGTAAGTAACTCAATCCGCGAAGTCCTACAGTTATTGAAGGTGTATCAAGAGAAATCATTGATGTATCTGAAATAAGAATGATGTCTGCTTCCAGTTTTTTCTTATTAGCCTTTACGAATATTTCAAGGTTTTCAGAACCAACTTCCTCTTCACCTTCAATCATGAATTTCACGTTACAAGTAAGCGTGTTGGTCTTCATCATTGTTTCAAAGGCCTTTACATGCATATACATTTGACCCTTGTCATCACAAGCACCACGGGCATAGATTTTATCATTTTTAATCACCGGCTCAAAAGCTGGCGAATCCCATAACTCCAAAGGGTCAGCGGGTTGTACATCATAGTGTCCATACACCAATACCGTTGGTAGGGAGGGATCAATTATCTTTTCACCATAAACTATTGGGTAGCCTGCTGTTGGGCATATTTCGGCCATATCAACCCCAGCTTGTACTAGGCTGTTTTTCACAAAATCTGCCGTTTTAAAAACGTCATCTTTGTATTTAGGATCAGCACTAACGGAAGGGATTCTGAGTAGACTAAACAACTCATCTAAAAATTTCTGCTTATTATCTTTAATATAATCGACTGGACTCATACGTTTTGAAGTGTTTTTTTGAAGGCCACAAAGGTAATGTGATTAGTGCAATTCGCCAACCTTACTTTTTTAGCTTTGCTGGGAGCTCAATATCTATACTTGTTCCTTTTCCTGATGTGCTGTTTATAATGATGGAACCGCCAAGTTTATCAATTGACTGTTTGACAATATACATGCCAAGTCCTGAACCTTGCGATAGTTCCGTGCCACGATAAAACATGTTCATTATTTTGGGTAAGTGCGTCTTCTCAATTCCAATACCGTTATCCACAATCATGAGTTTCATTTTAGTAGTACTTATATTAACATCTATCTTTAAATAGGATTGTTCTTTCCTATTATCAATGTATTTAAAGGCGTTGGAAATAATATTTCCTAGTATAATTTTAAGCTTTAGGCTGTCTGTCACAAAAAATTCGTTTTTGTGGAAAGACAAGGATACTTTCAGTTTTGAGAAATTCTCGAGATATTCTAAGTCTTTAATACACCCTTCTATTATTGTTCTAATGTTCAGCTTTTCAGGTGATACTTCCACTCTACTGGCTTTTGCATAGTTAAGCATTGATTTAACGAAGTCATCCAACCGTTTAATACTTGTGCCTATTTTATTGATGTATTCTAGTTTATCAATTTTATTATCAATTTTAGCCACATTGACTAGCCCAAGTATCGAACTCAGAGGAGACCTCAAATCGTGGGAGGTTTTATAAACCAGCTGATCCAATTCAAAATTTCTATCAGATAGCTCTTTCATAGTTCTATTCAACTTTTCTTCACGTTCAAGCAGCGATATGTTTTGTCGCTGTAGTGTTTCATTTAGTTCTAAGAGCTGTTGTTCAGCCAATTTTATATCTGTGATGTCGGTAACCGCATTGTCAAAAAATTGGTTTCCATCCTTATCTTCTATTAGAAAGCTGCTCATAAGGGCCCAAAATTTTTCCCCCGATTTTCTTTTAAACAGGATTTCTTTATTTCTTATTACCTTATTGACAATGAGTTCGTTGACTACTTCTTTACGTGTTTCTGGATCGTAATAAATTTTGGTAATATCCGTTTCAATAATTTCTTTTGGAGTTGAATAACCAAATATTTCCGCAAAAACATCATTAGCATAAATCAACCCCTTATTCATTGAGCTACGGTATATTCCCTCTTTAATGTTTCGATTGATTGAAGAAATTAATTCTTCATTTTTTTTTAGCTTTTCTTCCGCTATTTTCTGCTCTGTAATATTCCTAATAGCGCCATCAAAGTACTCTATCCCATCATGAGCGGTTATATAGGTGCTACTTATTAGGCCCCAAAATGTAGTTCCATCTTTACGTCTGTATTCCACTTCTACATTATTTACGGCCTTTTTACTTAGCAGCTCTTTTTTTATTTTGAGCCGTACGTTATTGTCAACATATAATAATGAAGAGTTGATTTTGTTCAAATCGGCCAGCGATTCATACCCAAACATGTCTAGGAAGGCTTGGTTTACGTATTCAAATGACCTATCGGGCAGGTTTCTATAGATACCCTCTTTAATATTATGATTGATGCTTTCAAGCAAGGCCTTACTTTCAAATAGGTCGTCCTCCGCTATTTTTTGTGTCGTAATGTCCCTAAAATTGGAAATTATGCCTCGTACTTCAGGGTCATGTAACAGATTGGTGAGTGTAGTCTCTACCCAGATGCTATGTTGCTTTTTATGAATTAAGCGTTGTTGAAAGGAGATACTTTCGCCAGGTACTTTTGCCGCTTCTGCGAACATATTTTTCGCTTCTTCTTCGTCCTCAGGGTGAATGAAGTCGGTGCCTATTTGTCCAATTATTTCATAATCGATGTACCCTACAATATTGACCACCGATGGCGAAGCATAAATTATTATTCCCGTTTTGTTGTAAAGTACTATTCCATCATGGGCTTTTTCCATCAATGCCCTGAACTGTTGATCTCCTAATGCTAATTGACTTTTATTCCTTGAAGGTTTCACGGTATTACAATATAACTATAAATTGTTAATTGTAATGTTATCAGGCATTTATGTCATTAAATACTCAAACCCACACCAAATTCTACCATGTCGGCAGTGCGGCTATGGGCTTTGAGACTTACCTGTGCAAAAATGTTATTAGTAAAGTTGTAAACTACGCCATAACGCTGGTACCAAGTAGCATAATATTCTTGTGGACGATAAATGTAAAACCCTCCCTGCACTATTACCGAAACCTTACTTATTAAAAGTTGTGTTCCTACAGTTAATGCCAGTTGTCGGGGGTCATCATTGGGTTCATGATCGAGTATAATATTGTTTTGGTCTCGATAAACAATATACTGTCGTTCAACAGAAGCCTGATCGTATTTGAAAGCATCAAGGCCTACAAGTATATTATTGTACTTCGATATTTGCCTAGACCCATAAAACGAGATGCTATAAGCCTTGTGTTTTACATCCTCCTGCCAAACCTCACGCCATGACATAGATCCCCGAAGTGAAAAATGAAGCTTTTTATCTATGGGTGCCACAACATGCTCATTTCCAATTTTCGCTATTGGCTTTGGGTTAAAAACATACCTTATTCCCATTCCTACAATAGGGTAATTCATGCCGTTATTGGGCATATTCAATCTCCCATTTGAATAATGCCGGAACGCCAAATTGATATTAAAATAATAGTTTTCATTAAGTTGAAACTCTCTGTGAATTGTACCTCTTAGTACATAACTGATTTTACTGCTAATGGCGGTATTTTCTGAATTGTTTAATGAATCAAACCTTGCGGAACTGTAAACTATCCCGGTACCAATGTTATATCGCCATTTGTTTCTTTTTTTACTAGGTGAAAAGTCCAAATAGGTAGTAAGTGAGTAAACATAACCTAGCTCTTTTGGGACACCATAATTAAAATAGGAGAGCGCCAACCCCCATTGAGGATAGTTATAAAGTTGATGCCAGTCTTTCTCACCACTTGCTATTTTATTGGCATAAATTTCAATGCCATGCAGATTAGTAAACTCAAGTTTCTTCATGGTTGGTTTATAGCGCATCACCCCTCCATAATAGGGATTGACACCTAGTGACCAGGAGGCTTTACTCGTTTGCCCACTGGAATAAGAAGAAATAAATAAAAGAAGGAGCAGACTTATTGACCTCATCATTTGGCAACTATCTTTTTTATTGAATGGATGAAAATATCAATTTCTTCATGAGTGTTGTAATAGTGGATCGAAGCCCGCAGTACTGCTTCTAGGCTGCGCCTTTCCATATCTATTAAAGTGCCACTTTTGACAGATACTGAGGTATTGATTCCCTCCGAGTGCAAGTTTTCTTTCAGTTGATATGGTGTAATTCTGTCGACATTAAATGTAACAATGCCGCATTTAGTTTTTCCCATGTCGTGTAATTGTATTTTGTCAATCAAGGCCAGTTGTTCACGCATATAATTGGCTAACTCAACAATCCGGTTCCAAACTTGAATAGAATCCAAGGAATTGAGTTCTGATATTGCATTTACCAACCCTAATTTAGCGGCAATATTTGACTCCCAAGTTTCGAACTTACGAGCATCATCTCTGGGTTTGAAAGAATTTTTTGCTGTCCATTCGGCTGAATGAAGATCTAAATTGAAAGGCTCAAAGTCTTTGATCGAATTGGAACTAGCATAGAGAAACCCAGTGCCGCGAGGGCCGCGTAGGTATTTGCGGCCAGTGGCCGTTAGAAAATCACATTTTATTTTCTGCACGTCCAGGGGATATTGCCCCGCAGACTGGCACGCATCTAGCAAATAGTAGATGTTATGCCCACTGGCAATATCACCAATCTCTTCAGCCGGATTGACGATACCATTATTGGTAGGAATATGTGTTATGGATATCAATTTGGTTTTTTTATTAATTGAGTCCTTAAGCTCATTTAAATCAAAATCTCCGACCGCATCTACCCCAATGACGATCGTTTTTGTTCCGAATCGCTTTTCCGCTTGTAAATAAGCGATGTAATTACTGGCATACGCTGTAGGGTCGCTAATGATCTCATCTCCTTTTTGAAATGGAATGGAGAAGAAGGCCCTTTCCCATGCAGTAGTTGCGCTGTCTGTTATTGCAATCTCTGAGGACGAGGCATTGATTAATTTGCCTAGTTCCGAATAGAGCGATTCAATTCTGTCCGAATATTTAAAAGCCATCTCATATCCGCCATATTGAGCTTCCTCTTGTAGATATTGAAGCTGAACATCCAGTGTAGCCTGACTCACTAATGACGCCCCTGCATTGTTTAGATGCACTACATTTTTACATCCAGGGGTATTTTTCCTTAATTGATCAATTTTCATGCGACTGTTTGGTCATTCCATTTAATAATACATTTATATATTGATCTAATTTCGCTACTACTTCTTCGATTGCTATCTGTTGTAGAGAATTGACCAATTCATTTTTAAATGAATATAGTATTTCTGTTGCTACCGGTAGGGAGGACTCAATGATAATATCTTCAAAGGAACTGAGCATTTTATTAATCGCTATCATTTCTTTTTTTCTGATTTCATCCCTATGAGGACTGTGACTATCAAGCAATAACCTACTCATTTCTGAAAATCGCTGAGCAAATTTTATTTCTATAACTAGATAAGTAAACAACCATTCTTGAATATTCGATTGATTTAAATGTGCTCTAGATATCAATTCTTCTTTGGTTTCCAGACTATGGCTTACCAAAAAAGAATATAAATCTTCCTTGTCAGTAAAATACTGATAGACGCTACCTTTGGCCATTTTTAACTGTTTTACAATGGCAGATATAGAGGCACCTTGATACCCCATTTGCCCAAACTCAGTTATACATGCATTAAGGAAATTGGCCTTCTTTGTTGAATTAAGCTTATGGAATGTAGTACTTGGCATATATTTATGACTGACTGGTCATAAATGTAAAAATTATTGCTCTAACTTCCAGTTAAAGTCTTCAAAAGTTGCATCAGGCAGCTCGGTCAATACTTTGACATTATGTGGTCCTTTCATATCAGATCGATCAGAGGAAAGGAGTAAACCATTGTAGTCTTTATAGTTATCCCATGGCCAAATTACAGAGGCACTATCCTGACTAGCACTGTTAAAAAATGCCCATTGTTTAATCAAAGAATCACTTTTGGTTATATAAACTTCATATTTGTTGTCTGGTGTAACTCCTACTGCATTAAAAGTTAACTCGAGTATAGTAGCGGGTTCCCCTTTTAAAGTAGTCGCCTCGCCAATATATTTTAAGGTAACGCCATTGTCCTTCAACTTAAAAGGCATGACCAACCAATACGAATCATTAATCCAAATACTTTTCGCTCTGTTAATTAATAACTTTAACGAATCAGTGTCTTTTACTTCATTTCCTTTTAATAATACTTTTCCTGTTTCGTCATTAATATTAATGAGATATACAGCCGTATCGGACGGGGCTTCTATTCTTACCCTGCCAGTATATTTATCCCAGATCAGGTCGCGTCTGTTAAAAAAATTCCACGAAATATATCTCGTTTGATCCCATTTTTGACGCCCACCCATAGCCTGCATGGCAGCATCGGCCCAGGCCATTGCTTTTTCATCCGAATTCATGGAATCGAATCCACTTGCGGCTGGATTTAAATCTAAGCTAACCTCTTCCTTGCTTTCGTTACTTGGGCTACAACTTAAAATAACTGACAAAACGAATAAACTATGGATTGACCTTTTTATCGCCTTTGTCTTTAATATGAATAAAATCGAGTATTTGAACATTTTTCTCTTTGAAAATAAATTTCCTAATTAAACTTTCCACAGGCAAGATAATAACTGCCATTGAAACTTGTATCATAAAATCGAGAACGGGAGAGCTCTCATCACCAAACTCGTTTTCCGCCACAGTTTGAATAAATTCAATAATAATAATAAGTGTTATCAAAGCTAACAGCCTGCTTAATAACCTATATTTAAATCCAAGTTTTTTCAATCTCACAGATATAAATAGTAAAAGGGCCATGGCCGAAAACTCAAAAGCATAAAACCATGGTCGCTTCCAATAAGGGGGTACCACTTCAAAACTTAAGGGTTCAATTTCACTTACCACTCCTAAAATATTTTTGGACCTCATTTTTAATTTATACTTACCGTCTGGTAGATAGGGGAAATTGACGATGTTGTAGTTTCCTGACCAATCTGACCACTCCTCACTTAACCCTTCTAATTTATATTGGTATTTAATATCCAATATGCCAGAAAACTCTGGTTGTGCATATTCAAATAGCAATGAGCTGTTCTCTTGGTCAAACCTTAAGCCTTGTTGTGGTAGCAGTGTTCTATCGCCTGTTTTTATCCATTTGAGATATAAATTATAAGGGTGAATAAGATCCTCCTCACTTTCTGTTAATTTATACAAATCATTGTGTGCGGTTACCACCCAATGATTTTGGTTAGGGTCAGAAGAGATATAGCTAATATTCTTAAAAACACTCAATAGGTTCAATTTGTTAGAACCTTTAGCTTCTGCTAACTGTGTCCATTCTTCACCACCAAATACCCAAACCTCCCCGTTTGCACCATTCAAGTATTTGAGTGAACCCGTGCTATCTACATTTGAAATTTTTCGGGTAGCTGGATCAATTGAAAAAATACCAGATTCATTAACAAATAAATTCTTACCATCCTTTTCTGCCCCGAAAGTATTGAAATAATAAGGGTTGTTTATTTTGTAGTTATCAGTGTTAATTATTTCGTTATTAGAGATCGTTACATAGTAAATTTCATCAGTAGAACATAACCAAATACGACCATTAGAATCTTCAAATATGTATTGAATCTGATCTCTAAAATCTCCAAAAAGGTTGATGTCTTCATGCTCTTTAGTATTGAGCTGGAATGTTTTGATCTGGTTAGAATAAGTAGCAGTAATTATTTTATTGGATTTCTTAGCAATAGTGAAAGTGTGTATTGGCTCTTTACTTATTGGGATAGCCTGAATCCCCTCAATAAGATATAAACCATCCAGTCCACCGCAAAAAAGCTGGTCTCCATAACTCATAAAGTGAAATACCTTTGAAGTAATTCCCTTCACTCGGGTATATTGATAGGTAATTGCTTTAAGTTCCCTCTTTGTACGCGATTTATAAACTGTCTTTGAAGTGGTTTCTGTTTTCTTGGGTGGGTCAGCGTTGTCCTTTTTTAAGAATCCAAATAGTCCTTTGCTCTTTTTTGGTTCGGCCTTCACTTCTTGTGTAGTCTTTACCACCTTGCGCTCTAAGTAAGAAACATCTTCATAATTCTTTACCTTTTGTAAATAAAACAGCCCTAAGCTAGTGCCTACATATAAGCTATCATTGTGGTTAATGACAGATAGGATATTTCCCTCTAAGCCAGGGTATTTATTGAAGCTTCTGAACGGTAGGCTAGGCGAAATTCTGGTAAACCCTGCACTGTGCGCTACCCATATTCCACCATTAGAATCTCTGGAAAATGCAAACACTTCATTATCAGGAAGTCCCGATTGATAGTTGACAACTTGCTCAATGGATTTTGTTCGATGGTTAATAAATATCACTCCACCTTTCAAAGTAGCCACCGTTGACAGTGTATCATTGATCCAGATTCCATCAATGATCTCACTGTTTTGCAAGTACTCATCATCGTCCTTGATATCCAGATTTACAATTTTATTATTCTCGTAAACTTTCAATGTATTATTAACTAATCCGATGAGGTACTCGTCTTTATTAGGGTGTTTAGAAATGAATTCTACATTTAATTGATCAAATACCTTTATGGCTGCTACTTCTATTTCATCTTTGCCAACTAGTTGTAATCCACTCTTTTCTGTAGACACATAAACTTTCCCGGCCATTTGAAATAGCTTATATAACTCGCCACTATAGTTGGATTTTATCTTTTTGAATGTCCCATCAGCAAGTGAATATCGAATGACCGATTCACTGTTTATTCCATATAAAAAGCCATTATTCAGAAGCATTGAGAAGATATTATCTACCTGTTTGGTGCTATCTAGTAATGATTGATAAACAAGGTCATTATTTTTATCACGAATGAGTTTACCTATTCCATTAAGGCCTCCCATGTATAAAGTATTATCTTCAGTATTGAACGCTAATGAAAATATAGCTGCCGGAGTTATAGTGTGATCCCAGCTTCTTCCGTCAAATCTTAAAACACCAATTCTATTTGCAATACATATTACCCCCTTATTATCTTGGGCAATATCGAAGTTGACATTATCAATGTTTTCACTTTTGTGCGAGTAATGAGTAAGGAAGAAATCTCCATTCTGTGCATTTGCAAGCCCGATACTAAGGCCAATTAAGAAAAGTGTTTTCAGCAAATGTTTCACCAATACAAATGGATTAGTTGTTGATAGAACAACTAATGTAATAAGTTTTTAATACAAAAACCCCGTAAATTTTACAGGGCTTTGTCAACTATAGCTTAAAAAGCGGATTATATTATCCCTTGTGCAAGCATAGCATCGGCCACTTTAACAAAACCCGCAATATTGGCACCGGCCTGATAATTTGTACCTAGTCCATATTCTTTTGAAGATTGTAGGCAAGAATCATGGATACTTTTCATGATTTCTTTCAGTTTAGCATCAACTTCATCTCGCGACCAGTAAATTCCGCTATAGTTCTGTACCATTTCCAAACCTGAAGTAGCTACACCACCTGCATTGGAAGCTTTTCCTGGAGCATAATTTACACCCACTTTCATGAGTATGGTGATGGCGTCAGACATGGTGGGCATATTGGCACCTTCGGCAAGTAACTTTATACCGCCTGCAATTAAATTCTTTGCATCCTTTGCATTAATTTCATTTTGAGTTGCACATGGAAATGCACAGTCTGCCTTATGTGACCATAATGGGTTGTGGTCCGATTTTTTATCATTGGCATAGTATTTTGCGGATTTGAATTTATCTGCATACTCCGATATTCGGCCACGCTTCTCATTTTTTAATTCCATCAAAAAGTCTAGCTTTTCTGCAGAGATTCCATCCTTATCATAAATATATCCTGATGAATCAGAAGCTGTTACTGGCTTAGCACCTAAAATTAAAAGCTTTTTAATGGCATATTGAGCTACGTTACCAGAACCGGAAACAAGGCAAACTTTGCCATTTAAAGAGTCCTTTTTTTCAGCCAACATATTTTGGGCAAAGTAAATAAGTCCGTACCCCGTAGCTTCTGGGCGTATTAAACTTCCACCCCAACCTTGGCCCTTACCTGTGAGAACTCCAGTAAATTCATTTTGGATCTTTTTGTAGGCGCCAAACATATATCCGATTTCTCTACCTCCAACACCGATGTCTCCAGCGGG
Source organism: Fulvivirga sp. (assembly GCA_048268855.1). Taxonomy (GTDB): domain Bacteria; phylum Bacteroidota; class Bacteroidia; order Cytophagales; family Cyclobacteriaceae; genus Fulvivirga. The sequence goes on along the minus strand of JBLWUR010000001.1, from coordinate 10,878 downwards.
CACATCCAATCGGTGCCCGATATGTTTGGAAAGTTCTGACATAAATGCTTGACAAAAACGCATCACTTCGCCATCAGATTTTCCTTTCGGGTCAAAATCAGACCCCCCTTTACCGCCACCCATTGGTAGGCCTGTCAGTGCATTTTTAAAAATCTGTTCAAAAGCCAAAAATTTCAATATACTTGGCGTTACTGACGGGTGAAATCGTAGCCCTCCTTTATATGGACCAATGGCACTATTCATCTGCACTCTGTAGCCTTTGTTGATTTGTACGTCACCGTTGTCATCTACCCAAGTTACGCGAAAGCTAATTATTCGCTCAGGCTCAGATATTCTCTCGAATATTTTTGCCTTTTGGTATTTGGCATTTTTATCTATGACTTTTTCAACGGTTTCGTAGACCTCGTCTACGGCCTGATGGAACTCTGGTTCGTTAGGGTTCCGATTAAATATTCTGGTGAGTAAATCGGACATGAAAATAAAATTTTTGCTAAATATACTATTTATGCTAGGATTGCAAACGTTGTAAATGCATTAATTAAAGCTTTTGAGCTAAAAATTTTGCTGTATGATTATCCTGCAAAAGCGCAAGGTCTTCAGGTAAACCAGCAAAGGTTATATTTCCTCCATATTCTCCACCCTCAGGTCCAAGGTCAATGACCCAGTCGGCTGATTTGATCACTTCCATATTATGCTCGATAATGATTACGCTATTGCCTTGTTCTATCAGCGCATTTACCGAGTCCATGAGTTTTGAAATATCATGAAAATGAAGGCCAGTTGTAGGCTCATCAAAAATAAAGAGAATGTGGTCTTTACTGTCTTTTGAATTCTTACCAAGATAAAAAGCAAGCTTAACCCGTTGTGCCTCACCACCACTCAGGCTATTGGAGGATTGACCCAAGCCGATATAACCAAGACCAACGTCATGTAAAGGCTTAATTTTATTAATGATTGGGGTCTTTCCTTCAAAATAATCAAGACTTTCCTCTACGGTTAAATCCAGGACTTGCGATATATTTTTTCCATGGTATTCTACTTCCAAAACCTCTTGCTTAAATCGTTGGCCCTTACAGCTTTCACAAGTAAGGAAAATATCAGCCATGAATTGCATTTCAATTTTCACAACCCCTTCACCCTGACAGGTTTCACATCTACCTCCATCTACATTAAATGAGAAGTGAGATGGTTTATAACCTCTTTGTTTGGATAGCGGCATATCAGCAAAAAGCTGTCTTATAGCATCATAAGCTTTCACGTAAGTAACGGGGTTCGATCTGGAAGATTTTCCGATCGGATTCTGATCAATAAACTCAATTTGAGTTACTTTTTCATAATCACCCTCCAGCTTGTCAAATTTGCCTGAAGCTTCAGAAACTGTTCCCAATATTTTTCCAACTGCTGGGTTTAGAATCTTCTTAACCAAAGTAGATTTTCCCGAGCCACTGACTCCAGTTATTGCGGTAAGGATCCCTAGTGGAAAGGTTACATCTATATTTTTTAGATTGTTTTCACTAGCACCGGATATTCGGATAGCGTCTTTCCATTTTCTTCGATTGGCGGGAACAGTAAGCTTATCTCTGCCCAATAAAAAATCAGCTGTATGACCAGTGGCCATTGGTATATCTTTCATGGTTCCTTGAAATACAAGTTCACCCCCGTGAATACCTGCATCAGGGCCAATATCGATAATCTGATCCGCCTCGATCATCACCTCCTCTTCGTGTTCGACTACAATAACTGTATTACCTAAGTCGCGCAACGTTTTTAATACACCCACTAACCTTTGTGTATCTCTGGGGTGCAAGCCAATACTTGGCTCATCTAAAATATACATTGACCCCACTAATGCGCTCCCTAAAGAAGTGGCCAATTTTATACGCTGAAATTCCCCTCCAGAAAGGGTGGCCGTCATTCTATTCAATGTCAAGTAGCCCAGCCCCACTTGCTTTATGTAATCCAAACGGCTCTGAATTTCTTTTAGAATTCGATTACTAATTTTTTGATCATGCTCATTGAGCACTAGTTCGTTGAAAAACTCAGCATTTTTATCAATAGGCATCAGCACCAAATCCGTGATTGATTTACCACCGACTTTTACATAACTGGCGTCTTTTCGCAATCGGGTTCCTCTGCAATCAGGACATACTGTTCTTCCCCGATATCGTGAAAGAAGGACACGGTATTGGATCTTGTGTGTTTTGCTTTCCAAATGCTTGAAAAACTCAGTCAGTCCTTTGAAGTATTTATTACCTGTCCATATCACCTCTTTTTCAGCGTCCGTTAGCTCATAATATGACCTGTGAATAGGAAAATCGAATTGTATGCCGTCTTTAAGAAGAGGGAGTAGCCATTTTTTCATGGTTTCGCTACGCCAAGGGGCTATTGCTCCCTCATATACGGAGAGGCTTTTATCAGGAATAACCAGGTCAATATCTATACCTAGTACCTTACCAAAACCTTCACAGGTTCTACATGCTCCATAAGGATTATTAAAGCTAAAAAGATTGGCTGAGGGCTCTACAAATCTCATTCCATCGGCTTCAAACCGATCTGAAAATCGTTTGGTTTCTTCTCCATTTACATGGACGTAACAATCCCCAATGCCTTCGAAATATGCTGTTTGAACAGAATCTGAAATTCGGTAGACACTGTCATCATCTTCTTTATCTACAACTGCTCTATCAATAAGGATCTCTATTTTTTCATCTTTATTGAACTGATGCTTTTCCTCGATAAGTTCTTCAATGAATTTAGTTTCTTCCCCTAAAATTACTCTGGGGTAACCCTTGCTAAGTAATATATTGAGTTCTTCCTCGATTGTCCTAGCCTCGTTTAACTTCAAAGGACACGTGATCATCACTTTGGTGCCTTTAGGAAACGCATGGATGTAATTAACGACATCTGTTACCGTATCCTTAGCTACTATTTTTCCGCTAATGGGCGAAACGGTTACACCGATTCTAGCAAACAATAATTTTAGATAATCAAAAATTTCCGTAGAGGTGCCTACTGTAGAGCGTGGATTGCGGGTATTTACTTTTTGTTCTATGGCAATAGCCGGGGAAATTCCTTTGATGTAATCTACTTCGGGTTTTTCCATTCTGCCCAAAAACTGCCGTGCATAGGAGCTCAAACTTTCTACATACATTCTTTGCCCTTCGGCAAAAAGAGTGTCAAAAGCCAATGAAGATTTGCCAGAACCCGACAAACCGGTGATTACCACCAGCTTATTTCTAGGTATGGCAACACTTAAATTTTTGAGATTGTTGACCCTTGCCCGTTTTACAATGATATATTGCTTAGGGTCTAGCGTTTCTAATAGATTATTCTCGAGCGTCTTTGGCATAAGGGCTGCAAAGATACATTAGTATGAAGAGATAAGTCAGCAAATAGTAGTCTTAATCATCATCGAAGTCCGGGTCAAAGCCAGGGTCAATGTTTTCATCGTCATCCCTATCATTGTCTTCCTCTTCATCATCCACATCATAGCCTCCAGCGCTGTTTTTTGTAACAGCAATTTTGACCAAATAGGTTGTATCACTTGTTTCTAGTGGTACAACAAAAAACGGCTCATTCTTTGCATTTTGTAATCTCATCAAAGAATTTTCAAATCCATCGGGGTACTTTTTTTTAAGTAAAATCTTCAATTCCCCGTCTAGATTTTCTAGGCTTTTAATGACTCTTTTCTTTTCCATGAATTATTTATAATAATCTGTATTTTGAGTTAATGAACGTTATTTTCAAGTGTTTATAAAAACATGCAAGAGTAAAAAATAAAATAATTAAAAAAGTGATTTTAAATAATAAGTTTAATGAAGTAAATAAAATTCTAAATAGAAAAAGATTTTACAAAACATTTGCATGTTCGAGTTTTATTTTTTTAGATTTGACTCCTTGCGAAAATCTATTTTTCAAATAAACCCTGGGAGCAACAATATGATATAGACCTCTACGTTAACTAAATTGTAAACCTTAATGGAGAAGTATAAGATCAGTGATGGGAAGTTGGTATCACTTTACAAAAACGGTAGCGAGGAGGCTTTTGAACAGTTGCTTTATAGGCATAAGTCCAGGATTTTCACCACCATCTATCTTATTGTAAAGGATAATTACGTAGCGGAAGATTTGCTGCAAGAAACCTTTATCAAGGCCATACGGACGATTAAAGAAGGTCGATATAATGAAGAGGGTAAATTTTTACCCTGGATCTTGAGAATAGCTCATAATCTGGCCATTGATAATTTTAGAAAAGAAAAGCGATATCCGACAGTTATACTTGAAGACGGTAGTTCGGTGTTTAATACATTACGTTTTGCTGAAGATTCGATAGAATCAGAACATGTGAAACAAGACACCCACGCCAAATTGAGACAGTTGATCGAAGAGTTGCCTGAAGCACAGCGGGAGGTGCTAGTGATGCGTCATTATATGGACATGAGCTTTCAGGACATATCGGAGAGTACGGGGGTGAGTATTAACACGGCTTTGGGAAGAATGAGGTATGCGCTTATTAATCTGAGAAAAAAGATGAAACAATATAAAATCGCGTATGATCAGAACATTTACCCAAGATGATGTAATCAGGTATGTATATAACGAAACTTCCGAAGAAGAAAATAATGAAATAGAAAAGGCCATGCTTTGCGACCCGGAGTTGCAAATTGCCTTTAAGGAAATTCGTGGTATCAAAAATCGATTGGACGAGGCTGTAAAGTCTCCGTCCGATAAGGTGACAAATAATATTCTCAATTACTCAAAAACGCTAAATTTGCTTTCCAATAAATAGGGAATGCAAAGAAAAGAGCGATTTGAACTTTTAATAGAATATTTCACAGAACACCAACCTGACGCTGAGACGGAACTGCAATATGGTAATCCGTATGAATTGCTTGTGGCTGTAATTCTCAGTGCTCAATGTACAGACAAAAGAATAAATGCCGTCACACCTGCTCTATTTGAACGTTTTCCTACCCCTGAACTTTTAGCTACTGCCCATTTTGATGAGGTTTTTCCACTTATCAGATCGGTATCATATCCCAATAACAAATCAAAACATCTTATAGGCATGGCCAAAATGCTTGTGGAAGATTTTGACTCTACAGTGCCCTCAGAAATTTCAGAATTACAAAAAATGCCTGGGGTAGGTAGGAAAACAGCTAATGTTATTGCCTCGGTCGTTTATGACCAGCCGGCTATGGCGGTAGATACTCACGTATTCAGGGTGTCCAAGCGGCTGGGACTGGTCAATCAAAATGCCAAGACTCCGCTAGAAGTAGAGCGCCAATTGGTCAAACATATTCCTAAAGAACATATTGCCCGTGCACATCATTGGCTCATATTACATGGCCGATACACTTGCGTAGCAAGAACACCCAAATGCGGTGAGTGTAAAATCAGTCAATTTTGTCGGTACTATGAACGGATCAAATTGAAATGAGAATTTGTTTAGTTCACCAATATTATAAAAACCCCCAATCGGGAGGCGCTATCAGATCCTATTACATAGCGAAGTATCTTGCTGAAAAAGGCCATGAGGTAACTGTAATTACAGCTAGAAATAATAAGGCCTATTCTGTTGATACCGAAGATGGCTATGAAGTCCATAATCTGCCTATTTATTATTCTAATCACCTCAGTTTTTTAAGTAGGATTCATGCGTTTCTATTATTCGTTTGGTCTACCAACCGACTGATGAAAAAATTGCCGCGATTTGACCTTAACTATGTGATCAGTACACCACTTTCAACGGGTTTGATCGCGCTGAAATCAAAAAAACGAACCAGCACTCCTTATATATTTGAAGTGGGTGATCTGTGGCCAGATGCGCCTATCCAATTGGGAGTGATTAAAAACCCTCTGTTGAAATGGTTGACCTATAGGTTTGAGAAAAAAGTATATCGAAATGCTAAATCGATTGTAGCATTATCACCTGATATTAAAGACAATATATTATTAAAAGTCCCTGATCATAAAGTAGATGTGATTACCAATTTAGCGGATTTAAAATACTTCAATCCTGGAGAAGCCACTAAGCCCGTTGAAAAAGAAAAATTCGTCATTGCGTATTTGGGGAGTATGGGGATGGCCAATCAATTAGAGTATTTGGTGGATGTTGCCAAGGCACTATCCAACGATAGTCGTTTTCAATTTATCATAATGGGATCCGGTGCCAAGCAAGAGAACATTGAAAAAAAAGCCACACTGGAGCAATTGGATAATATTCAATTTTTACCCCAACGTGATAAAAAAGGAGTTTTGGAATTAATGAATGAGGTTGATGCCATCTATGTCTCTTTTTTAAATGCGTCCATTCTTTCATCTGGAAGTCCAAATAAGTTTTTCGATGGACTGGCGGCAGGGAAATTGATTATTATCAATTTCAAAGGCTGGGTAAAAACGTTAATAGAAAAACATGAATGTGGCTTTTATCATGATCCCACTCAGCCGGGAGACTTTTTCGAATTGGTCAAGCCTTACCTTGAGAGTAAAGAAAAACTGGCGGAGGCTCAGCAAAACGCACGGATACTAGCAGAGCAATTCACACCCGAAGTTCAGCTATCACAGCTTGACGAAATAATGTCGCTTTAGAACCAATAACTAAAACCTCAAGAGAGCGTACCCTTTAAGCTGATAGGTGGTCACCGTGGTGAGCATTGAGGTAGCTATTTGTACATGCTCATTAACATCTGCCGTATTAATTTCACGAGAGATCAGCGATTGTCCACACACGGTAAGCAATACACCTGCATCTGAAAGCACCTTGATCAACTCATTATTTGGATTATCAATTCCGTATTTCTTTTTATAGACTTTGTCATTAGCAATGGCAATAGTGGCACCGCCATGGATAGCCAGTACCACTTTCATTTTAGACATATCCGCTCCTGATACTGCATGAAGGTTTAGCATTCTTGCCACGTTGTTTAGCGACCAATTGAATTCCTTTGGATCTTCATTGGCTGTAGTCACATCAATCACTATTTTATATTCGAGTGCTGGATCTGCCTTTACCGTAGCATCAGGGATTTCAAAAATACCACCAAAAGGAGTGATAATAGGATTGAGCCTATCCTGTGTTTGAGCAACTGTAGATAAGAATAAAAGAGCAATAAGAACATTGAGTTTTATCATGATTTTAATTTTTATATACTGGCCTCTTAGAAAAGATATTTTGAGTTTAAACTTTTTGTTGATACCCTTTTATTCCCTAAAGGGAAATCAGATCAACTCCCGCTAGCTGGCTATTGTAGGTTTTAAGCATTTTAGAAATATCTTTTCTCTGAGGCTTTGATTCATTAACGGGGCCAATATAGGCAAATTATACCCTTAAAGGCACAAAATCGGTCTGATGTCCACCTAAAATTTATTAGCTATTAAAAATGACGTTTAATCGAAAAAACGAAGGTTTCTGGCATTTCCCAAAAGGAACCCCTTCCCCTAAAGGGGTGCCAGAAAGTCCCCTTTAGGGGATTTAGGGGTAAGTGTAAGGTAAAATTTCGATTAAACTTCATTTTTCTCGGACGCAAGTATTTTTTAACTTACTCTGTAACCATTTACCACGGGCGTGGTATGTAGGACTGAAAATTATAATTAGTGGAAGAAACACTTACTGATGAATGGCTTATGGAAGCTGTTAAAAGAGGAGAATTAAATAAAGCTTCTTTATTATTTGATCGCTACCATAAGCATTTGTACAACTTTTTTGTAAAGATCACCATGGACAAAGACCTAGGGCATGACCTTACGCAAAATGTTTTTATGAGAATGATACAGTACAGACATACCTATCAGAATGGTGCGATTTTTAAATCATGGATTTTCAAAATTGCGAGGAACATTTATGCGGATCATTATAAGAAAAACAAAATGATGGTAAGTGATGATAATCTTGAAATAATGGATCAAAAGGTAGTGGCGATTGACGATTTGCTAATAGAGGATGAACAGCAAAAACTTTTGTACATCGCGCTTTACAAATTGAAACCAGAACAGAAAGAGTTGCTACTATTAAGCAAATTTCAAAAAATGAAATACGAAGAAATAGCAAGTATATATGACACCACCGTGGGGGCAATAAAAACCAAAGTACATCGGGCTATGGGCCAGCTTAAGGAAAATTACCTTGAACTCGAAAAAATATGATCATGGAAGAGAGCAAAATGACAGAGTTGATAAACGATTATATAGATGGCCACCTTTCTGGTGAGTTGAAGGCTTTTGTTGAAAAACATATTAGCGAAGATGAACACTGGAAAACCGCTTATAACAAGTTCAATGAGCTCAATAATTTGATGGCCACTGACGTGGAAATGGAAGCACCCGCTTCTTTAAAAAATGACTTTGAGCAATTTCTAAACACAGAAATCGAAAACAACTCGAAAGTCAGATCTATACACCCATCATCTTCTTATAAAAGGTGGTATCAAGTGGCTGCTGCGGTAGCCATTCTGGCTGTTGGATTTGCGTTAGGCACATCAATTAACAAAAGCAATACGGATGAAATTAATCAATTGAAAAAAGAAATGGCCGCTACAAAAGCTTTGGTATTGAACTCTTTAAACGACCAGTCTGCGAGCTCAAGAATAGGAGCAGTTAATGCGAGTTATTTAATCGCTGATATGGACAATGACATCATCAATGCTTTTGTAAATACACTAAATACCGATGAAAATATAAATGTTCGGCTGGCCGCATTGGAGGCTTTGAGAAAATATTCTGACAATGAAAAGGTGCGAAAGGCATTGATTGCCTCGCTGAGCATTCAAGATAAGCCAGCAGTGCAGATTGTGCTCATTGACTTATTGGTTCAGCTAAAAGACAAAAGAGCCCTAGCGCCACTTAAAAAAATAACCGAAGATGAAAATAACATTGATGCTGTCCGTGACGAAGCAAACTATGGAATCTTCAAATTATCGTGAAACTCGAGTGAATAAACAATAGCCTTCCGAGGCAAAAAATCAAAGTAAAACAACTAAAAATGAAAAAGATGAAAAAGTTAAAATTAATAGGTCTGGTGTGTTTTGTAATAACCTTTGGTCAAGGTCAATTAAATGCCCAGAATTCGAACGAGTATAAATTAGATATGAGTTCGGGAAAACTAATGGTGAAGGAACTGGATAATGTAGAATTTGAAGCCAGTACGGGAAGTTCAGTACTTATAACCAATCAGGATAAAAGCCAAGAACGATCGGAAAGAGCGAAAGGACTGAAGCTCATTAATGGTATGGGTTTGGAAGACAATACTGGCATTGGACTGAATGTTGAAAAAACTTCAGAGGGCACAGTGATCAACCAAATTTCAAGAATGGGGGCGGGTAAGTACCTGATCAAAGTGCCCAAAGGAATCACTATTGTGTTTGAAAACGGATCGGTATACAGTGATAAAGTAACTTTCAGAAATATTACTAGCGAAATAGAGGCAACAACAACGCATTGTAAAATATATCTAGAAAACGTAACGGGACCAATGACAATAAGCACGGTTCATGGAAATATTGAAGGTAATTTTGGCTCAGTAAACCAATCCAACCCCATTTCCATAATCTCTACCCATGGCAGGATCGATTTGTCTATTCCACCGACAGCTAAAGCCAATTTTACGATCAGCACTAATTGGGGTGAAATTTATTCCGATTTGGACTTGGCAATAGAGAAAAATGCGGAAAGTATGAAGCGCTACAGCATGAACAAGGTTAATGGAAAGTTAAATGGCGGAGGTGTGAATTTTAATATCTCATCAACGCACGGGACTATCTATTTGAGGAAGAAATAAAGCCGAATGGCACTGTAATCTGAGTGCCTTCTAAACACTAACTTATTGAAGTCATGAAAAAGATAATTAGCCTAATTATATTGGCTGGGGTGGGAAATTTTGCCCTAAGCCAAACGAAAATTAACAAGACGATAGCTACTAAAAGTGGTCAGAATGTGTCCATGAATTTCACTTGGCCAGAATTGATTCAGGTGAACACCTGGGATAAAAATGAGATTAAAATAGAAGCCTTGGTGAGTATTAATCAAGGGCAAAATGATGACGCTTTTAAGCTACAGTTGGATGAGGCTGGAGGATCACTTAACATTTATTCGGAAATAGAAAACCATGAGAACCTGCCTAAAAAAATAATGATCAGGTCTGGGGGTGAGGAATATTTCTTTAATACGGATGACAGAAACAGTCCGGATGTAGTTCGATTCTTAGATGAAAAGGGTTCTTCAGGATATGAATTTATGAATTATGGTGTAATCAAAGACATCAAACTGGTGGTGTATGTTCCTTCCAACATCAATTTAGAGATCTATAGTAAATATGGAATGGTAGAGGTAGCTGGTTATACAGGCAAACTACAGGTTCATTCAAAATTTGGTGGGGTGGATGTAACTGTGCCGATCGCCAAGAACACTATCAAAGCGGGCACGCAGTTTGGCAAAAAATATACTAACCTAGATCAGAAGTTTGATGTCATTGCTTTTGGGGATAGCCCTGGTAAATGGGATTGGGTTTCGTGTGTTATCAATGGTGGTGGAGCGGAACAGGAGTTCAAATCGGAATTCGGAAATATCTATATCAGGAAATAATCAATCAGTAAGCACTTGGCCGGATTTATTCCGGCCTCTCTACCAATAAAAGACAGCTTACAATACCGGTAGGCAGGTTTCCCTAACCTAGGGACCCGGAATGAATCCAGAAACAAGCCCGGTAAGGTTTTAGCCACTTCACCTCTTCATTTTTTGAGGCCAAAAAACGAAGCAAAAGAGCCTTGAAAAAATACCACGCTACTTCCAGCCTCAAATATCCAGCCCCGCTGCACCGTCACACACCGCCACGCCCATTTTTTCACCTTACTCGCCTTGGTGAATGTACATTTTCAAAAAATA